>JAGZMM010000004.1 GCA_018364155.1 Clostridiales bacterium | reverse complement strand
TGTTTAATTTTCAAGGTCCATCCACCAAACTTTTTGGACACTTTGTCGCCCCGCCGTTCGGTGCTTGACTATAATATCAAATCCCTTCTTCTTTGTCAATGGTTTTTTCAAAAAAAATTTGAAAAAATCGAGAAAATCGCGTCTTTTTGAAATTGGAAAAATTTTCACCCGACTGTTGCACGCTTTATCCACCTTAGGTTACGGGTTTTTTGTGCGAAATCACAAATAGGCAAAAGTACAAGCTTTTTGAAAGGGGACTCGCTCAGATTTTCCCGTCGTTTTCGAAGAAAAAGAATCCTTCGTATTTACAGTCCAAAGCCTCTGCGATTTCGATCAGGTCTTTTTCGCGAAAATTATCTTGGTTTAATTTCCGATAGATGTTAGATGAGGGTGTCTTTAGCAGCCTAGCCAGATCTGCTACTGTAATTCCTTTTGCCAAAAGCAATTCTTTAATTTTATATGAGAGGCCCATTCCTTTGTCCTCCTTTTTCTTTGATTCCTCTCGGCCCATTTTTCTCAATGGAAGGGCGGCCTTAACCGACCAACCACTTCTGGGACTGATTTGAAGAGCGTCGTATTCAAAACTTTCACTATATCAAATGAGTCACTTTATTGGACTCTTTTGATATAGAAAATATCACCAATGATATATTTTGGATAAATAAAGAATTATATGGAAATTCCTTCTGTTGACAGAAAGCACCGTCCATTATACGCTCTCCTTGGTTAACCGCAATTGAATGAGAAGAGAGGTATCATTATGATTGACGATTTAGAAGAATACTTCGGCACCTGCATCTATAAAGAATTGTTCAAGCAAGCCTGCGACCGGCTGCGCCGCTCCAACACCCAGGAAGCGGAGGCCTTCCTCTTAGCCGGTCAGCTCCAGGAAACCCTTCCGCGTTCCCAATCCCAGGAGCTGACTGTCGTCATTGACGGGTATCACTTGGTCGCTGAGGACGTAGCCTACCATTCCTTCCTGACCGGCGTGCGCTGGGCCGTCCTTCTCCTGCGGGAGGATTGATAGGCCCCTGGGATGGGCCGCCCTTCCGTCCAAAGACGCAAAAGGGACTACACAGGCCGCTTGTCTTTTTCCGGAGCCGGTTTGCTAAGCCGGGCGCGGGCAGCCCTGCGCCCAGCGCGCTTCCTTTCCGGCCGGAGGAGGAAGCAGGCGCAAAGCCGCTTCCTTCTTGCGGGCGAGCCCGTTGCGCCATATATCTACGCCCGGTAGGGATTCCTTACCGGGCGTAGATGCAAACGGGCCTCACCTAGCAGGCAAGCCCGCTTCTTTCCTTCCGAGTGCGGGCAGGCCCTCCTTGCTTCGGGCAGACCTGCCTAGCACTTATAAGTATCCGGCGTCTATTTGTTTTGCGCAGCGGCGGCACGCTTGCAGGCAGCCCCGATGGTTTCCCGGGCCACCTTAAGCTCCTCGGGGATGTCAATCTTCTGGGGACATTGGGAGACACACGCGCCGCACTCGATGCAGTTTTCCGCCCGCTCCTGGGGTTTCATTTCATTGAGATACCGCCAATGGGTATGGCTGTCGCAGTCAAACTTGCCCTGCTCATTATATATGTAAAATACCTGGGGAATGTTGATCCCCTGGGGGCAGGCGCTCACGCAGTACCGGCAGCCGGTACAGGGGATACTGGGCTTGGCGGCGATGGCGGCGAGCACCTCGTCGATCACGTCGTACTCCTTTTGGGTCAATGGGGTGAAGTCCTCAAACACGGCGGTGTTTTCCTTCGCCTGGGCAATGGTGGAGGCGCCGGTCAAAATCACGTCCACATGGGGGAGGGACCCTACCCACCGGTACGCAAGGCTGGCGGGGGTCACGCCGGGAAGGCGCTCGCGGATGATGTTCTGGGCATAAGGGGGAAGGGAAGCGAGCATCCCGCCCCGCATAGGCTCCATAACGATGATGGGAATGCCGCGGTCGGCCAGCATGTTGTAAAGCTCGCCGGAGCGCAGGGAAGAAGACCAGTCAAAGTAGTTAAGCTGGATTTGGACAAAGTCCCAGTCCGGCTGGTCGTTGAGAATCTGCTCTAAGGCCTCGGGGGAGTCGTGAAAGGAGAAGCCCGCGAACCGGATGCGGCCCTGGCGCTTGAGCTCCTGCTGGTACTGGGGGACGCCGATTTCCTTGAAGAATTCCCAGCGCTTGGCGTTCATGGCGTGGAGCAGGTGGAAGTCGATATAGTCCATCCCCAGACGGGAGAACTGCTCTTCGGTGACGGCCTTATAGTGCGCTTGGGACTCATATTCCAGAAACGGCAGCTTGTCGGCCAGAAAGAAGCGGTCCCGCGGGAACTTGCGCAGCGCCCCGGCCAGCATTTCCTCCGACTCGCCGTTGTGATAGGGGTAGGCGGTGTCGAAATAGGTCACGCCCGCCTCGAACATGTGCTCGATCATACGGGTGGCCTCCACCCGCTCGATCTTCCCGTCCTTCTCCGGCATACGCATAGCGCCAAAGCCCAGGCGGCTCGTGGTCACACCCAGCGACGGAATTTCTCGTTTCAACATGGTCATTTCCTCCTTCCAGGATGGAAAGGGCGGGGCTTTGCCCCGCCCTTTTGTTTTGTGTGGTTTTGTCAGTCGGTGGTCAGGTCGGCCGCGGTATAGCTTGCGCTTTCCCGGTAGAGGACAATGTCCTCAAAGCCCGCGGCGGACAGGGCGGCAATCTGGCCGGAAAGGTTCGCGCTGTCCGCGTCGAGAATGCAGACAGGCTGCACACCGGCATCTTTCATTGCCGCAGCAAGGGTTTCAACGGTGTTCACCGGGTCAGCGGCCGGGTCGGCAATGGTTTCGTCCCCAATCGCCAGGTTTTTGCCCAGGGTGCTTACGCGCAGGTCCACCACCAGGCCCTCGCCGCCCAGGGCAACGGGATTGACCCCGCCGTAGATGGTGTTGGTCCCGCCGCCGGCGGCCAGAGCCCCGCTCTGCAGACGAACCTCCACATCCTTCGCACGCATGGCGTCGCTCATCTGGGTGACGAAGGCGGTCAGCGCCTGGGACTGGCTGATTCCCGAAGCTGCGGAGCCGTAGTAGCCGGCGGAGCTGTTGTTGTCAGGGAACTGGACGTTCGCCAGCAGGATTTCGGCAAAGCCCATGTCCGCCGCTTCGGAAGCGATGTCGATCAAATAGGTCTTGGCGGCATCGGCGTAGGGGTTGAGCCAGGCCTTGCCGTTTTTCGTGGAGTCAAGCCAGATGAGCGAGGGGTTGGGGCGGTACATGACCGCCGCGCCCGAAAGCTTCATGGCGGCTTTGGGATCCTTAAAGCAGGACATGCGGGCAATGGTCTTGACCCCGCCATCCTTGAGCTGCTTTAAGGCGCTGGAAAGGTCGGGCGCGTCGGCCTTCACCGCGCCGGCACGGGTGGCCGCTTCCAGACCGGTGGCGTATTGCAGGGTACCGTCCTCGGTCTTGATGTCCACCACCACGGCGTTGATCTTCCCGTCCTTCGCCAGGGCGAGCAGCTCGGTCACGCGGCTGCTTAAGGACTCGGCCGGTACTGTTACCGCCCGGGTCCCCTTGAGCGTGGTCTGGCCAGGGTTGGAAACCTGGGAGGACACGTCCCCGCTCGGCTGGGAGGCCGGGGCGGAGGAGGGCTGGGACGAGGGAGAGGACGAGGACGCGTCGGAGGGCTGGCTGTTTTTATAATTGATGTAATTGTCGATCATGCTCGCGGCGAAAAAGCCGCCGACTACCAGCACCACACATCCCAGAATCAGCAATAGGATCTTCCAGGGACTGCGCTTGCGCCGAAAGGACTTTCTACGTTTGATTTTTTCCATCTGCATACCTCCGTCGATTCCTCCGATCATAAAAACCGGATGGCGTTTGTCCCATTACTGTGCTGGGACGCCGAATGCAAACCCGGCCAAGGCCAGGCAAATCATCGAGATATAGAGAAACTGGGCGGGCAGGCCGCGAAAGGCCTTGGGAATCCGCGGGGAGTTAGACAGGCGCTCCACCGGTACCAGCAGGTAGGAGGCTGCCAGAAAGGCCAGGCAACCGAAAATGACTGTCAGCACCGTGCCACCAAGGTCGGCGGTATAGGATGCCTCGCCTCCCATAAATATGCCCAGCACCAAAGCGTTCCATGCGGTGGCGCACAGCTCCGGGCGCAGGTTTTCCAACAGGGCGGGGCGTTTTTTGCTTAAAAGGAGCATTCCTGCGGTAAAAAGCACTCCATTGATGGCCACGAACAAGGCCGCCTCCAGCATGGGTAGGTAATTGCCCAGGCCCGTCAGATAAGGGCGGATGAGGCCCGCTTCCAGCAGAGTGGCCGGAAGGGTGAAGAGAAGGAGAAGCCCTGCCAGCAGCGGAATGCGGCGGGGGGTACGCGCTCCGATGAGAGCAGTGTCCAACCCGGCACCCGCGAAAAGCAGGCTGCGAAGGAGGCCGGCAAACAAGGCTACCGGCAAAAAGGCGGTTGGAAAGGTCATTTGTCTTGCCCTCCTTCCGCTTTTTTATGACGCAGGCGCTGCAAAACGCCCTGCACCACGGCCGCTTCGATCCCCAGCAGCGCAAACCCGCCGAAGGGGCCGGCGAAGACGGGGAACAGGGAAGCGCCTTCCCCGAAAAGGGGAATACCGAACAAGGTTCCGGCAGCCAAGAACTCTCGCAAGAGCCCGCACACCAGCGCAATGGCGGCAAAGGCGCCGCTTCGCACCAGCGCGTCGCACACCGCTGTTTTGGGGGGCAGGGCGAAGGCCTTCGGGTCGGACAAAGGCAGCACCATGGGCTGTAAGGCCAGCATGGGGAGCACAAACAGGTTGCGCTCAAAGAAATCGGTCACCCAGATGCTCGCCAGGAAGAACAGGCCGGTCATCACCGCGGTGGAAACCAAGGCCGCACACAGCGTCCGCGCCCACTGGGCCAGACGTTCGCCTACAAAAGAAAGGAGCGTCTGGGTGGTCACCGTGAGAAGCAGAGTAATGACCGAGAGAAGAAAGGCGTCGTAAAAGCTGGTGGCCGCCAGGACTGCCGGGAAAGCCGCCAGCAGAAAAAGCAGCATCGGCCTTCTAAGCCAGTGCTCCGCCCGCTCCAGCAGGGGACCGGGCAGGGAGACCCGGGCCGTCTTATTCTTCGGCATGCAAAGCCCCTCCTTTTTCGAACAGATGGGTCAGGCGCCGGTCAAAAAGCGGAACCACGGCATTGACAAGCAGCACTGCGAAGAAGGCGCCCTGCTCGTACACCCCATAATACCGCATGGCCATACAGACCGCAGCGGTCAGCAGCCCCAGAACGATGCGCACCCAGAAATGCTTGGAAGCGTACCGCCGGTCCCCCACCAAAAACACCGCCACAAAGACGGCGCTGCCGCTCAAAAGCTCCCACAGCCCCGAGGTGATCGGGCCGGTGGAGAGCCGGGGCCACAGGTAGCCGATGAGGTAGATTCCCGCTAAGAAGGACAGGATGGAAGAAAGGTACACCGCCCGGCGGGCAATTAGGTACACCGCACAAGCGGCGATAATCAGCACAAAGACCGCGCCGATGGCTCCAGCCGCCTGGCCGGTGACCGCTTCGGTCAGGGTGGTCAAGGGAGAAACCCCGTTTTTCATCACCGAAGCAGGGGAGGTCCCCGCTGTTACCGACGCTGTGTCTCCCAGCGGCAAAAAATTCGTCATAGGCGGCCGCGGGGCCGGATAAGCAAACATTTGCTCTGCGAAGCATATGGTTAAGAAGGAAGCGCCCGCCGCAGCAGGATGAAAGGGAGAATGCCCCTCTCCGCCCAAGGGCACGCATGCCACCGCCGTGGCAAACACGCCGCCCGCCACTGGCATCCAGTAGGGAGCCGAGGGAGGGAGCAGCAACGCCACCGTCAAGCCGTAGGCGGCGGCGGAAACCGGCCTTGCCGGCAGGCGGTGGGAAAGAAGAAGACTCACAACAATCTGGGCGGCGAGGGAAGAAACCCCTCCGATCAGGCCCAGCAAAACTGGACGCCAGCCGTAGTACAGGTAAGACATGGCCAAAAGCACCAGCCCGGCCAAAAGCACGTCCATAGAAATGGCCATGGAGGAGACGCCCTGGCGGACAAAGGGTGCGGTTTTCGTTCGCGTCATTTCTTCGCCCCCTTCTTGGTCTTTTTACCGCCGGGCTTTCCCTTGGGACCCGGTTTTCCGGATGCAGGCGGCTTTTTCCCGTTGGTTTTGTTAGAAGAAGGAATTTTCTGCGTCTTCTTGTTCTCCTGCGCCGGCTGCTTCTTGGGAGGCGTAAAGGACTTTGTGAAAAAAGAAAGCGTTTCTTTCTCCGGCTCATAGGAAACCGGGTCCAATAAATCGTCCCGTCCGAAGCCGCTCAAAACCGGCTCCGATTCTTCCTCGGGCACGGCGTTTGGCAGCATCCGCTGAGCCTTCGCCAGCTCTTCCTCCTCCAGCAGCCGGTGTACCTGCCTTACGGCCCGCCTGGTTTTCACCGTCAGGTCGATTCCTACCGGGCAGACATAAGAGCACACACCGCAGCCGCTGCAGGCAACGGCGTTTTGCCGCAGAAGCAGCTCGTATTCCTTTGCCTCCAGGGCGCGGGCGATTTCCGTAGGGTAGAGCATTTTCGGACAGCGCTCGATGCAGCGCCCGCAGTTGATACAGGCACGCTTGCGGATTTTATCGGTGACAAAGGCCAGGACCGTATCCGTCCCCAGCGCCACCGGGTCCTTCCGGTCGGCCAGGCGGCCGGTCATGGCGTCCCCCAGCAGAAAGCAGGTAGGCTCCTCGGTCAGGCCGCACACGTCGAACAGATAGGAAACCGGCGTACCGCAGGCCACCCACAGGTTTTTCGGCGTGGCCACGCAGTTGCCGTTGACGGTGACGAGGGTTTGGACACTGCCCTTTCCCAGAGTCACCGCTTCGTAAAGGGCAAGCAGGGCTCCCGCGTCCAACAGCGCCCCCTGGGTCATGGCCAGCTTTTCCCTGACCCTGTCGCGCAGCGGGTATTTGCCCAGCGCCTTTTCCACCGGCAGGCCGTCCACCCCTTCGGGTAACCCACGGGAAGAAAAGGCGGAAACCAAAATCCCCGCCGCCTGGGCCCCGATGGCTCTGGCCGCCAACTGCAGGCCGGCAACAAGATCTTCCCCGCGGGTGCGCAGCAGCTCGATGCGGGCGGTGGAATAGGTTTCGTCACAAATGGCGTCCGCCCACAGCTGCACGACGCCCTTCTTTTTATAGGTATCGAGCACCTCGCTGAGAGGCCGGCCCCCAGCCGTTACCGCCGCGCGGTTGGCCCGCTCGAAAATTTCATCCTCCAAAACCGTTTTGGGATCCAGGGCGGGCAGGAAAGAAGGCTCCTGCTGCTCCTCGTCGGGTTCCAAAATCAGATAGGGAAACCCGTCCATCTCCCGGATTTCCAGCACTGTCCCGTCCACGGGAGAAATGGCATGAAACCCGGAGGCGAACACCCCCACCGTTTCATACTTTCGTACCCGGCTGTCCTCCGACACGCTGGGCACACAAGGGTTGTCCGTCTCTCCGTCTATAAAAAGCGGAATCGCCAGCCGGTCGGGCAGGCCCGCTGATTCTATGGGCTTGCGAAGGGTTTCCTTTTTATGGCTCGGCAGATAGATGCCGCGCCTAGAAATTATTGTCATCCTGTTTTTCACCTCTTGCATCCGTGTTGGTACCTGCATATGATGGGAGGAGAGGGTCCGGTGCCCTCCGATTCTGAACCGATTGGGGCTGAAGCTGATGAAAATAGAACTCTGCTCGGAGGACCGTCTGAAAATCACATTAAAATATGAGGATTTGCGCGCGCTGTCCCTTTCCTTCGACGACCTGGACTATGCCGAGATGGAAACCCGCAGAGTCATTTGGGAGCTGCTCGATGAAGCCAGCCGCCAGACCGGCTTCGACAGCTCCGGCGGCCGGTTGCTAATCGAGGCGCTGCCCCTGCTCGACGGCGGCTGTATCCTGTATTTCACGGTGCTGCCGCGGGACCTTACAGCCCTGCAGGGGGTGGGGAAATTGCAGTGTAAGCGGCTGTGCGGGCCTTATGTATACGAGTTTCCAAGCGCGGAGGAACTGCTGTGCGTATGCACGCGCCTGTGGCACGAGCAGCGCGAGAGCGTCCCCAAAAGCACGGCTTACCGCTTCGGCCGGGGATACCGGCTGGTGGTCTATACAAAGGAAGGAAAAGTCTCCATACTGGAACCGCTTTTAAAGGAATACGGTGAATTTGCCGGCGAGGGCGCGCCCGCGGCGGCCTATGCCGCCGAGCACGGCCAGCTTCTGGCCGAAGAGGACGCCATTATGAAAATCGGCCGGTACGGCACGTAGCGTTTGCTTTGCCTGCCCGGAACGAAAAAGCCCAAGGACGTACATCTTACATAACCGGTTTGATTACAGGTCCCGGCCATAGGCGGCCCTTGCCGCTTCGCGCAGCTTTTTTACCATGGCGGCCGGGTCCCCGCTGCCGAAAACCGAACTGCCCGCCACCAGTACGTTGGCGCCGGCGGCGGCCGCCAGAGGCGCCGTGTTCAAGTCGATGCCCCCGTCCACCTGAATATCCAGATCGAGGGAAAGCTCTCCGGCCTTTTGCCGGAGGGCTTTTATTTTCGGGAGCATGTCGGCCATGAAGCTCTGCCCGCCAAAGCCGGGCTCCACCGTCATAACCAGCACCATCCCCACTTTGTCAAGATACGGATACACCGCCTGGGCCGGGGTTTTGGGCTTGACCGAGATGGCCGGGATTTTCCCCTTTTCCCGGATGGCGGCAATCACCGCGTCCGGGTCGGAGTCGCTCTCCACGTGGAAGGTAATCAGGTCCGCCCCGCCGTCCACAAAGGGGGCCACATATTTGAGCGGATCGGAAATCATCAGATGCACGTCGAAAAACATGCCGCTCGCCTTTCGCAGGGACTTGACCACCGGCGTACCGATGGAGATATTGGGAACAAAATGGCCGTCCATCACGTCAATGTGAAGCATCTCGGCGGCAGAGACCTTGTCCACGTCGGCCGAGAGGCGGGCAAAGTCCGCCGAAAGGATGGAAGGGGAAATCTTTATATCCATAAGAATCGTACCTCCAAAAGAAGATGGTCCGCTTTGGCCTTTCCTTGAGAAAAGCCGGCCAAAGCCGCGGACCATTCACATATTACTTCATCCTAAATGATAACCGATATCCCGCCCTACGTCAACGAAATTGGGCCAATTCCCGGGGAGAATTCGTGAAAGTTCCTATTGAATTCGGTGGGAAAACTTGCGATAATAGAATCGTAACGGGAAATTCACTTTTTATCCATTTTCCCTTCCTGCTTGCTTTGTATAATGAGTTGTTATTTCTTCATATAGTTTAGCAGGAAACCAGAGGACCAATGAAACTGCGAGGGAGCGATCGAGGTTTATGAACAATTGTGCGGTGATTCTGGCTGCCGGGGAAGGCAAGCGGATGAAATCCAAGCATTCGAAGGTTTTGTGCGAGGTGCTGTTTAAGCCCATGCTGGGCTGGGTGCTGGACGCGGCGGCCGCCGCGGGCGCGGCCGACCGATGCGTGGTCACCGGCCATGGCTGCGGTGAGGTGGAAGGCTATCTGCAAAGCCGGGGAGACGGCTGCGAAACCGTGCGCCAGGGCGAGCGGCTGGGAACCGGTCACGCCGTTTTGCAGGCAGCGGACTTTCTTTCCCGCCACGCGGGTGGAAGTGTGCTGGTCCTCTGCGGCGACGCGCCGCTGATGGATGCCCAGAGCATCCGCGGGGCCTATGAAGAACATAGAGAAAAAGGAAATGCGGTAACCGTGATCTCCGCAGTGGTAAGCGAGCCTGCCGGGTACGGGCGGATTTTGCGCACGCCGCAAGGCGGAATCTCGGGCATTGTGGAGGAGAAAAACGCAGACGAAGGCCAAAAGGCCATCCGGGAAATCAATTCCGGAGGCTACTGGTTCACGGTGGACGATCTTCTTTCGGTGCTGCCCGCTTTGCCCAAAAACCCGGTTACCGGGGAATATTACCTGACCGATACCATCGAACTCCTTCTGAAACAGGGCAAAAAGGCCGGCGCCTTCGCGGCCGCGTCGGAGGACGTGGTGCTGGGCGCCAACGATCGGGTCCAGCTGGCCGCTCTTAACGACCGGGCGCGGGCCAGAATTTTAAGAGAGCAGATGATAAGCGGCGTTTCCATCCCCTGCGCCGACGGGGTGCTCATCGGGCCGGACGTGACCATCGGGCCGGATACGGTGATCCTGCCGGGCACCATTCTGCGGGGCAGAGTGACCATCGGGGAGGATTGCGTCATCGGTCCAAACTCCCTTTTGGAAGACAGCACGGTGGGCAGCCATGCAAAGCTTAACGCCGTCCAGTGCTACCAATCGACGGTTCACGACGGGGTCACCGCCGGGCCTTTTGTACACATCCGGCCAAACAGCGAGCTAAAGGCCGGCGTGAAGGTGGGCGACTTTGTGGAAATCAAGAATTCCGTCGTTGGCTGCGGCACGAAGGTGCCTCATCTGACCTATGTGGGAGATTCGGACGTGGGCGAACACGTGAACTTCGGCTGCGGCTGCGTCACGGTCAACTACGACGGCAAGTCGAAAAACCGCTGTGTGGTGGGGGACCATGCCTTCATCGGCTGCAACACCAACCTGATTGCCCCGGTGCGCATTGGGGAATACGGGTATACGGCGGCCGGGTCCACCATTACCGACGACGTGCCGGAAAACGCCCTGGCCATCGCCCGGGCACGGCAGGTGGTCAAACCCATGTGGGTAACCAGCAAGCGCGAAAAGGACGAAGGATAAACGCAAGAGGCGGGCAGGCGGTTTGTCTGCCCTTTTCCTGCGTTTGACAAACGCCGCCCACGCGGCGGGGAAAAAGCAAGGGGGACGCTTCATGAGCATACACGGCAAGGACGTTAAAATTTTCGCGGGCAATTCCTGCCCGGACATGGCCAAACAGATCGCCAGGCACCTAGGGGTGCCACTGGGCAAGTGCGTGGTTTCCACCTTCAGCGACGGGGAAATTTCGGTTTCCTTTCAGGAATCGGTGCGCGGCTCAGAGGTGTTTTTGGTCCAGTCCACCTGCGCTCCGGTCAACGAGCACCTAATGGAGTTGCTCATTATGATCGACGCGGCCAAGCGCGCCTCCGCGGCACGGATTACGGCAGTCATCCCCTATTTCGGCTACGCAAGGCAGGACCGCAAGGCCAAGGCCCACGATCCCATTTCCGCCAAGCTGGTGGCAGACCTGATTACCGCCGCGGGCGCCAACCGGGTCCTGACCATGGACCTGCACGCCCCGCAGATTCAAGGCTTTTTCAACATTCCCGTGGATCATCTGCTGGGAGTCCCGATTTTAGCGCCCCACTTTACTGGGGACTTTATTGCCGACGGCTCGGATGTGGTGGCCGTTTCTCCCGACTTCGGTTCGGTCACCCGGGCGCGCAATTTCGCCGAGCGCTGCGGCATTCCCATCGCCATCATCGACAAGCGCCGCCAGCAGGCAAACGTCAGTGAAGTGATGAACATCATCGGCGACGTCAAAGGGAAACGAGTGATTTTGGTGGACGACATGATCGACACCGCCGGGACTCTGTGCAACGGGGCCAAGGCGGTCATCGAGCGGGGCGGGGCCAAGGAGGTTTACGCCTGCGCCACCCACGGGGTGCTCTCCGGCAAGGCGATGGAGCGCATCGAGGCTTCTCCGATCAAGGAAATCATCCTGCTCGACACCATTCCACTGCCTCCTGAGCACCAAAGCGAGAAAATCAAGGTGCTGTCGGTGGCGGACGTATTCGCGGAAGCCATCTGGCGCATTTATACGGACACGCCGGTTTCCCCCATGTTCCTGTAACCGGCGGCGGATATCCCACACAGCAAGCAAAGGAGCGTTTGTATGCTTATCGGAAAGAACGAAAAGATCGTATTTATCGGGGACTCGGTGACCGATTGCGGCCGGGTGCGCCCGGTGGGGGAGGGGCTGGACCATCCCTATGGCCAAGGCTACGTGCGAGACGTGGCGGGCCTTTTGCAGAGCGTGTACCCGGAGCGTAACATTCGGGTGGTGAACATGGGGATCAACGGCAATACTTCCCTGGACCTGAAGGCCCGCTTTGAATCGGACGCCCTGGCCCTTAAGCCGGACTGGCTTTCCATCATGATCGGGGTCAATGACGTATGGCGGCAGTTTGACTCTCCCGCTTCGCCCGAGCTTTGGGTGCTGCCAGACGTGTACGAGGCCACCCTACACGAGCTGGTGGCCAAGGCAAAGCCCCAGGTCAAGGGTCTGGTGCTCATGACGCCCCATTATATGGAACCCAACAAAAAAGACCCCATGCGTGCAAGGATGGACGAATACGGGGCGATTGTAAAGCAGGTAGCCGAGCAAACCGGCGCGGTGTTTGTAGACACCCAGGCCGCACTCGACCGGCTTCTTTGCCACATGCATTCCTCCAATATTGCCTGGGACCGGGTTCATCCCAACCACATCGGCCACATGGCCATCGCCCGGGCTTTCCTGAACGCGATGGAATTTTCTTTTGACCACCAATCGCTTGCATAGAGTGTCTCTCGAAATCCAACCCTAATGGTATCCGCCAAGGGCAGCAAAGGAGTTATCAACAGGATGTTTCACCCCTTTTGCCGGCCGGCGCAGCCCGCCGGACCCATCGAATATCTGATTGTCGGGCTGGGCAACCCCGGCCGCAAATATGAAACCACCCGCCATAACGCGGGTTTTCTGGCTGTGGACCGGCTGGCCGAGCGCCATCACGCCAAAATCGACCGGATCAAGTTCAAAGCCGTGTGCGCCGATGTGCAGATTGCCGGCGTACGCTGCCTGCTGATGAAGCCTCAGACCTTTATGAACAATTCCGGCGAGGCAGTGCGGGACGCGGCGGCCTTTTATAAGATCCCCCCTCAGCGGGTGGTGGTGCTGTTTGACGACATCTCCCTTCCTCCTGGCCGGCTGCGGGTGCGGCGCAAAGGGTCGGACGGGGGGCACAACGGCATCAAAAGCATCCTTTACCTGCTGGGCTCGGACCAGTTTCCCAGGGTGAAAATCGGCGTAGGGGCAAAGCCCCGGCCCGAGTACGACCTGGCTGACTGGGTGCTCTCCGGTTTCACCAAGGAGGAGGGAGAGGCCCTGTCCAAAGCGCTTGACGCCGCCTGCGATGCGGCTGAGCTCTTAGTGCAGGGCAAGACCGACGAAGCCATGAACCGCTGCAACGGCTTTGTGGCCGGCGCTGGCAGGGAGGATGCGAAATGACGGGGGGCAAAACCCGCGGCGTGCGCCTGTTCTTTCAGAAATACCGGGTGCTGCTGGGCCTCGGTCTCCCTCTTACTGTGTTCGCCGTGCTGGCGGTCCTCATCGTCAACGACCGGACTACTGGGTTTGACAGCGCGATCTATCATGTTCTCTCCTTGATGATTACGCCGCAAACCACCCAGGTTTTTCTTTTTCTGACGAACCTGTGCTCGCCTGTGTTTCTCATCAGCCTTTCCATCCTGCTGCTGGCCTTTTTCCTCTTTCGCCGCAGGCTCTACCCGGCGCTGGCTATTCCTGTGAACCTGTTGCTTTCCAGCGTTATCAACACCTTTGCCAAAAGTGTGTTCGACCGGCCCCGTCCTGACATCAATCAACTGGTGGACGCGGGCGGCTTCAGCTTCCCAAGCGGTCATTCCTTTGTAGCCATCAGCTTTTACGGCTTTTTGATCTATCTGGTGGCCCGGTACTGCCGGGGACGGTACAAGTATCCGCTGATGCTTTTGCTTTTCCTGGTCATCCCATGCGTGGGCGTCAGCCGGGTATACCTGGGCGTCCACTACTCCAGCGACGTGCTGGCAGGCTTTTCCCTGGGCGGGGCATGGCTTGCGTTCTACATTTTTCTTGCTGAGCGGATCCGGCATACCTGGGAAGAGAAAAAAGGAGGGTCTCGATGAAATTCAATTTCAAAGGCCGCTATTTTATCATCAGCCTGTATGCTCTGGGCGTGCTGGTGGCCTATACGCTGTTCTCCTCATTGCTGGACAACATGCCGGTCTTTCTAGGATACCTGGGGAATTTCATGGGAATCCTGACGCCAGTGATCTACGGCTTTGTGCTGGCGTTTATTTTAAACCCGATGGTCAAGTTTTTTGAGCGGGTCAGCGGCAAGGTGCTGGACAAGAAAAAGCCCCATCCACGGATCAACCGGGGCCTTGCCATCGCGGCGGCTTTCCTGGTTTTGCTGATCGTGGTGGTGGGCGTAGTGGCGCTGCTGGTGCCGCAGCTGGTCACCAGCCTTTCTGACTTAGCCGTCAACATTCCCGGCTACTACGATACGGCGGAAAAGTGGGTGCTCAAGCTTCTGGACGACTTTCATATCTCCGAGGATCAGATGCATATGGTCCAGGAATACTGGGATCAGATTATCAACGACCTGGTCAACTGGCTCAAGGGCTTCATTCCTGTTCTGGGCAACGCGGCTTTCGGCGTAGCCATGGGAATCAAGGACCTCTTTTTCGGCACTTTTATCTCCATTTATATGCTATTATCGAAGGACCTGTTTGCTAGGCAGACTAAGAAGATTCTGTACGCCATCTCCAAGAAAACCATTGCCGACCGGATCATTGAGCTGACCCGGCAGACCAATCGGGTGTTCACCGGCTTTTTGTCTGGCAAGATTCTCGACTCGCTGATCATCGGCTCCATCTGCTTTCTCTTTATGGCCCTGTTCGGCCTGCCATACGCGCCGCTGGTCAGTGTGATCATCACGGTGTTTAACATGATTCCCATGTTCGGCCCCTTCATTGGAGCCATTCCCAGCATCCTGCTGATTTTGCTGGTAGATCCCTGGCAGGCGCTGATCTTTACCGTGTTTATCATCCTTTTGCAGCAGGCGGACGGCAACTTCATCGGACCGAAGATTCTGGGCGAGTCCACGGGTCTCTCCGGCTTCTGGGTCATTGTGGCCATCTTGGTCGGCGGCGGCCTGTGGGGCGTGCCGGGGATGATCATCGGCGTGCCAGCCCTGGCGGTGATCTACGCGCTGGTGCGCACCGGTGTGGAACGCCTTCTCAAGAAAAAGGGCATGCCTACCGATACCAACGACTATTGATCCTTTTGTTGCATATATGTTGCAAAAAGCCCGGCGACGGATGGTCGCCGGGCGCTTTTTCCTGACTGCTTGTGTTTGACTAACTGGGAGGTTTCCATGAATTTTCTCGTAGACGTGTTCGAATCCCTACCGGAATTCGGCGTGGTCACCCGATGCGCCGCCGCCCGTACCCCCATGGCGGTGACGGGGCTTTCCCACATTCACAAAGCGGCGCTTCTCTTCGCTTTGTGCCGTACGGCAAAGCACCCGGCCCTCCTTCTCTGCGGGGACGAAGGGGAATGCAGCCGCTTTCTGGAGGACTTGACGGCCATGGGCCTGAAGGCCGCCGTCTTCCCCGCCAGAGACCTGGCTTTTCGCCCGGTGGAAGGGGTCTCCCGGGAGTTTGAGCACCAGAGGCTGTCGGTGCTGTGCGGGATGATGAAAGGGCGGTACGACGTGGTCTTGACCACGCCGGACGCGGCCATTCTCTTTACCATGCCTCCCGAAGAGCTTCTACAGCGCACAAGGGAGCTTACACCCGGCATGACCTTTCCCGTCAAGGAGGCGGCCGAAGCGCTGCTGGCGGCGGGATACCGCCGGTATGAACAGATTGACGGCATGGGCCAGTTCTCCATCCGGGGTGGGATTATTGACTTTTTTCCAGCCGGCGCGGCCTTGCCGGTGCGTCTCGAGCTGTGGGGGGACGAGATTGACACCATCACCTCCTTCTCTATCGAGTCCCAGCGGCGGGTGGACATTCTCTCCTCTGCCTTCATCACCCCAGCCACCGAGACGCCGGTGGGAAACCCCAGGGCGCTGGCGTTAAAGCTGGAGAAGCTGGCCGGCTCCCTGCGCGGCAAGATGGCGGCCACCGCCCGTGGGCGTCTTACCTCGGATGCTCAGAAGCTCAAAGACGGGGTAGAGCTTTCCGCCATGGACGCTTATCTGCCCCTTCTGTGGGAGACGCCCGCTACCCTGTTTGACTTCGCGGACGGGATGCTTTTTTGTGTCTCCGACCCGGTCAAGGTCAAAGAACGGGTGCGCACTTCCCAATGGCAGCTGCAGGAGGACATAAAGGGACTTTTGGAAGAAGGGGTCTTGTGCCGCTCTCTTACGGAATTCACCATGGACCCCGGCCAGCTTCTTGCCGAATACCAAAACCGGGGCGTGCTGTTCTTAGACGCCTTCGCCCGCACGGCCTACGACATGCCGCTGGGCGAGCTGGTTACGGTGCAGGCGCGGCAGCTTTCCCTGTGGGGCGGCAGCCTGGACATTCTACTGGAGGACTTAGACCCCCTTTTGCACCAGAAGAAAGCGGTGGCGGTTCTGGCGGGGACCGAGCGTGCCGCCAAAAACCTGGCGGACGACCTTGTTTCCCGGGGGCTTGCCGCCCGCTTTTTACCCGACTGCGACGAGCTGCAGCCGGGGGTGGTCACCGTCCTGCCCGGCGGGCTGTCGGCAGGCATGGAGGTTTCGGGCGCGGCGATCATCACCCACGGCCGGGCGGGTGCGGCCGCAAAGCCCCGCAAGCGCCGCCATAAGGGCGGCGCGGCCATCCAAAGTGTGGCGGAGCTGACCCCTGGGGACTACGTGGTACATATCACCCACGGCATCGGCATCTTTGAAGGCATTCACAAGCTGGAAATCCAGGGTCTTGTGAAGGATTATATCAAAATCCGGTACGACAAAGGGGACACCCTCTACGTCCCGGTGACCCAGCTGGACTTGGTAAGCAAGTACATCGGGCCAAAAGAGGATTCTCTGATTAAACTAAACCGGCTAGGGGGAGCCGAGTGGCAGAAAACCCGGTCGCGGGTGCGCAAGGCCGTCAAGGACATGGCCAAGGAGCTCATCAAACTCTATTCCGAGCGCATGCAGGTGAAGGGCCACTCCTTCGACCCGGACACCGACCTGCAAAACGACTTTGAGCGCCGGTTCGCTTACGAGGAAACCGAGGACCAGCTTCGCTGCATCGAGGAAATCAAGGGGGATATGGAACGGGAGGTCCCCATGGACCGGCTTTTGTGCGGGGACGTGGGCTTCGGCAAGACGGAAGTGGCCCTGCGCGCCGCCTTCAAGTGCGTGGACGGGGGGATGCAGTGTGCCATTTTGGTGCCCACCACCATCCTGGCCTGGCAGCACTACCAGACCATCCTCTCCCGCTTTGAAGGGTTCCCGGTGAAGGCGGAGGTGCTCTCCCGGTACCGCACCCCCAAGCAGCAGGAGAACATCATCGCAAAGCTGCGCCGGGGAGAAATCGACATCATCGTAGGCACCCACCGGCTCATTTCCAAGGACGTAACGTTTAAGCGCCTGGGGCTGGTGATTGTGGACGAGGAGCAGCGCTTCGGCGTGGCCCAGAAGGAACGGCTCAAGGAGGCGCTCTCCGGGGTGGACTGCCTGACCTTGTCCGCCACCCCCATCCCAAGGACGCTGAACATGGCCATGTCGGGGATCCGGGACATGTCGGTTATCGAGGAAGCGCCCCAGGACCGCCGCCCGGTGCAGACCTATGTGCTCGAGCACGACCAGGGCGTTCTCGACGACGCCATAAGACGGGAGCTTCGCCGGGGCGGGCAGGTGTATTACCTGCACAACCACGTGGAATCCATCGAAGGGGTGGCGGCGCGCCTCTCCCAGCGGATTCCGGAGGCGCGGGTGGGGGTCGCCCACGGGAAGATGACCGAGGAGCAGTTGAGCGAGGTGTGGAGCCAGCTTTTAGAGAACGAAATTGACGTGCTCGTCTGCACCACCATCATCGAGACCGGCGTAGACGTGCCAAACGCCAACACCCTGATCATCGAAAACGCCGACCGGATGGGCCTGTCCCAGCTGCACCAGCTGCGCGGCCGGGTAGGCCGCTCCTCCCGCCGGGCCTTCGCGTACCTGACCTTTGTGCGCGGCAAGGTGCTCACCGACATTGCCACCAAACGCTTAAACGCGATCCGGGAATTCACCGAGTTCGGCGCCGGGTTTAAGATCGCCATGCGGGACCTGGAAATCCGGGGCGCTGGCAACATCTTAGGCGCCGAACAGCACGGACACATGGAAGCGGTGGGGTACGACATGTATCTGAAGCTTTTAAACGAAGCGGTCCGGGAAGAAAAGGGCGAGGCTCCCGAGAAACGGGAGGACGAGTGTTTGGTGGACCTGCAGGTGGAGGCCCACATTCCCGAGCGGTACATCCAAAGCTCCCAGCAGCGGCTTTACGTCTACCGCCGGATTGCGGACATCCGCTCCCAGGAGGACGCGTCGGACGTGTTCGACGAGCTCATCGACCGGTTTGGGGAAATCCCCCCGGCGGTGGAAGGGCTCGTGTCGGTGGCTCTGGCCCGCAGCCTGGCCGCCGCTCAGGGCATCTACGAAATCTCCCAGAAGGGGGACAGCCTTCTTTTATACATGCGCAAGCTGGATTTGCAGGCCGGCTCCGCCATCGCCGCCCGGCTCAAAGGCCGGGTGATGCTCAACGCCGGGCAGAAGCCCTACTTGCAGGTGAAGATGGCAAAGGGCCAGTCGCCTCTGGACTGTCTGGGCGAGGTATTCGGCCAGAAGCTTTCGTGACCGGCCTGGCGGCAGCAAATTTGGCGCCCTTATCCTCTTGCTTTCCCTCGACAGATAGAAGGATCTTTTATGTGATTAATATTCACATTCAGACACTACTACCTCTATAGTACGTATACAAAACTACCTATTGTTCGTGGACGCTCGCCATTTCCCCTTGTAAAATAAAAAAGGGGGATTTGATATGGTAACTATGCGTATCAATACGCTTTTGAAGCAAAAAGGGAAATCCGCTTACTGGCTATATAAGCAGCTAAACATGAGTTACCAGAGCTTCCAGCGGCTGCGCAACAACAAAACCAGGTCCATCAGCCGCGAGAACATCGAGGCTCTCTGCCAGATTTTTGACTGCACGCCCAACGACTTATTTGAATTTGCACAGGAAAAGGCCCCGACCGGTTCCAATTGAGAATCCGGCCGGGGTCTTTCTTTTACCGCTCGTTCTTGCTCTTGAGCCGCACCCGGAAAAACTTGCGCATCAAATCCCTGGGATGCAGCGGAATCAGGGGATAGAGGTAGCAGCCGCCCGACACGGTGCGGTTGCTGACCATCACCAGGAAGATGAGGATCAGCCCGATGAAAAATCCCCATACTCCGAACAGCCAGGTAACCAGCAGCAAAAACATCCGCATGAACTTGATGGCGTATCCCAGCTCGAAATTGGGCTGGGTATAGGTGGCGATGGCCACCAGGGCCATATAGAGCATGGTTTCCGCCGAGAACCAGCCGGACTGGACCGCAAAGTCCCCCACCACGATGGCGCTGATGACACTCAGGGAAGTGGTGAGCATGCTCGGCGTGCTCAGAGAGGCGAGCTTGAGCCCGTCTATGGCGATTTCCAGGATCAGAAGCTGGGCAATGATAGGGATGTGGGGTTCCTCCTTGGGAACGATGAAGGAAAGCCAGTCGGGAATCCACTGGGGCGTCATGAGAAACATCAGCCACAGCGGCGTAATCAGCAGAGTGGCCAGGGTGACCACAAACCGGGTCAGGCGCAGGTAGGTGCCGGTGATGGGTGGGAAATAGTAGTCGTTGACTTCGTCGGTAATGTCAAACAGGGCGGCAGGGAGAATCATGGCGTAGGGGGCGTTGTCCACCAAAATGACGATGTCCCCCTCCAGAATCTGGGCGGCGCACACGTCCGGCCGCTCGGAGTACTTAAACTTTGGAAAGGGATTGTACCACTTTTTCTTGACCAGGATATCCGCCAAGCTCTGCTGGTTCATGGTCAGCGCCTCTACCTGGGAGGCGGATATGCGTTTTTTGATGTTCGATAGCAGCTTTTTGTCCACCTTGTCATCTAAGTAGCAAAGGGACAGGTCGGTTTTCGACTTGGTACCCACCGTCATGTTCTCCATACAAAGCTGGGGGTCGCGGATGCGGCGGCGGATGAGGGCGGTATTTAAGATGAGGGTTTCCACGAAGGCGTCCTTGGAGCCCCGGAAGGCCCGGTCCTTTTCCGGCTCGGCGTTCCCCCGCTGGGGATAGGTGCGCGTATCGATGGCCACGCACCGGTCGAACCCGTCCACAAACAGCGCAAGCTCGCCAGAAAGAATACCGGTTGCGATTTCCTCCTCCTCTTCGCGCAGCGTCACCTCACAGTATGGCACGCAGGCCTTGGAAAAGGTGTGGGCGTCGGCCAGTTGGCCGGGCTCTACGTTGGAATAGAAAAACTCCATCAGCTTTTCGATGATGTCGTCCTTGGCAAAGCCGTCTACAAAGAACATGGCGGCGGTCCTGCCGCAGATGGTGATAGAGCGAAACACAATGTCGAAATTCAAGTCGCAGTGAAGCCGCTTTTGGAAGACGTCGATGTTTTTGTTTACATCCCGGCTGATACGCATACAATCCCTCCCACGGTACATACTTATGGAAAGTATTCGCAGCGCGAAGGGCAAACATACCGAAAAAACCGCCGGAAAAAAGAAAAGTTATTTTGAAAGACAATGGATAAAACCGGGATAGCGGAAAATAATAGGGTTGTAAATTCAATACGTTTTGGAGGAATTCATATATGAAGGCAACCGGAATTGTCCGCCGGATTGATGACCTGGGACGGGTCGTCATCCCCAAGGAAATCAGAAGAACCATGCGCATCCGCGAAGGAGACCCGCTTGAAATATACACGGAAAACGACGGCGAGGTCATTTTCAAGAAGTATTCCCCCATCGGGGAGCTTTCCCCCTTTGCCACCCAGTACGCCGAGGTGCTCTACCACGCGGCCGGGGTGCCGGTGCTCATCTGCGACCGGGACCATTGCGTGGCCAGCGCCGGCATCCCTAAGAAGGAAGCACTGGACCGCCGGGTCAGCACCCAGCTCGAGGAGATCATGGAGTCCCGCCGCACCCACGTGACCAAGGCCGGCGACCAGCGCCGGTTTCTGGCGGTGGAAGGAGTGGACCGGGCGGCGGCCGTCGCCATCCCGATCATTGCCGCCGGCGACGTGACCGGCGCGGTCATCCTGATGATGCCCGAAAACGGCGCCATCCCTGGAGACACCGAGCTCAAGCTCATCCAGGTGGCTGCCAGCTTCCTTGGAAAGCAAATGGAGGAATAAGCGAAAAACAAACCGCCCGCCTGTGTGTATTTGTCACAGGATGGGCGGTTTTTCTATTGACAAACAATATGGCGGCTCTCTTCCCCTTTCGCATAGAAATCCGCGCCGTTTCGATAAATTGTCATTTTCCTTTCCAGTGATAAATCCCAAAAATTAGTACAACTTATCTATCATTTCAACTTAATTTTTGGCGACTAAAAATACAATTTCATATAAATCGCTTATTTTTGCCGAAACTTTCGCAAAAAGTAGCAAAAATGTGCGAATCTTCTGCATATATTTGATTGCGAAAATATAGGAAATACTATATAATAAATTGCATAAACAAACCAACGAGTGAAATCTTTTCAACACGCTTTCCACTTTTGTGGATTGCTCCCAAAAACAAACGAGGCGGTGCAGGCCCATGGATTACAAAACCGACATTGCGATCGCGCAGGAAAATAAAATGCTTCCCATATCCCAGGTTGCCGAGGCGGCCGGCATCCCCGGCCATGCTCTGGAACCCTATGGCCGCTACAAAGCCAAAGTGGATTTGAGCCTGCTCGATTCCCTGGCCGATAAACCAGACGGCAAGCTGATTCTGGTGACCGCCATTTCCCCGACGCCTGCCGGGGAAGGAAAAACTACCACCAGTGTGGGGCTGGCCGACGCCATGCATCGCATTGGCAAAAAGGTTCTGCTGTGCCTGCGGGAGCCTTCCTTAGGCCCAGTGTTCGGCATCAAAGGGGGCGCCGCCGGCGGCGGTTACGCCCAGGTGGTGCCCATGGAGGACATCAACCTGCATTTTACCGGAGATATGCACGCCATCGGCGCGGCCAACAATCTGCTGGCCGCCATGCTCGACAACCATATTTTCCAGGGAAACGAGCTGAAAATCGACGTGCGCCGCATCACCTGGAAGCGGTGTGTGGATATGAACGACCGGCAGCTGCGCGTTATTACCGACGGCTTAGGCGGCCGGGTCAACGGCATGCCCAGAGAAGACGGGTTTGACATCACGGTGGCTTCGGAAATCATGGCGATTTTGTGCCTATCGAGTAGCCTTGCGGACCTGAAGGCCCGCCTTGGCCGGATCGTAGTGGGCTATACCCGGGAGGACCGCCCCGTTACCGCGGGGGATTTGAAGGCCCAGGGCGCCATGGCTGCGCTGTTAAAGGACGCGCTCAAGCCCAACCTGGTCCAGACTTTGGAGCATACCCCTTCCTTTGTCCACGGCGGCCCCTTTGCCAACATCGCCCACGGCTGCAACTCCATCACCGCTACCAAGACCGCCCTGAAACTGGCGGACTATGTGGTGACGGAAGCCGGCTTCGGCGCGGACTTGGGGGCGGAAAAGTTTCTTGACATCAAGTGCCGCTTCGGCGGCTTGACGCCCGCCGCCGCCGTGCTGGTGGCAACGGTGCGGGCTTTAAAGCATCATGGCGGCGTCTCGAAGGAGCACCTAGGGGAGGAAAATCTCCCGGCGCTGAAAAAGGGCCTGCCGAACCTGCTGCATCATCTGGAGAATCTGACGAAGCGGTATGGGCTGCCGGTGGTGGTGGCTATCAACCGCTTCCCCCAGGACACCGAGGCGGAACTTGCGCTCATTCGGGAAGAATGCGCGAAGCTTGGCGCGTCGGTGGCGCTGTCGGAGGTATGGGCCAAGGGCTCCGAGGGCGGCGTGGAGCTGGCAGAAGCCGTTCTTAACGCCATCGATGAAAAAGAGAACCGGTTTGCACCCTTGTATGGAGACGATTTGTCTCTGAAAGAAAAGGTGGAGACGGTAGCCTGCCAGGTATATGGGGCGGACGGGGTGGACTTCACCCCCGCTGCGGCTAAGGAGTTAAGCCGCCTAGAAGCCTTAGGCTTCGGCCGCTTCCCGGTGTGTATGGCCAAAACTCAGTATTCCTTCTCCGACGATCCGGCCAAATTGGGCTGGCCCAAGGGGTTTCGCATCACCGTGCGCGGGGCAAAGGTGTCCGCGGGCGCGGGTTTTGTCGTCGTCCTCACGGGAGATATTATGACCATGCCGGGTCTGCCAAAAGTTCCGGCGGCCCAGTCCATCGATGTGGACGATTCGGGCAAAATTATTGGACTGTTTTGAGTGGGCGGAAGGCTGCCCGGTCCGTTAAACAGAACGGACTGACATGCAGCCTTCCAAAAAGCCCGCCGTTTTACCGGATGCGACCGGAATCGGCATCCGGCCTATAGGCGCCTGATGGAAACCGGGTGCCGCAACATGGAAACCTTTTTTTACGAAAGAGGGGGTTGGTTTCGTTTCCTTTCAGCAGGTATAATCTTCAAATTCAATAAATAACTGCTTTTATTGTAAGATAATTTACAATTCTAGTTTCCAGATCCCTGCCGTTCTTTTGCGAACCGGCGGGCTTTGATCCAACGAATCGAAGGGGGTGATGATGTGAACGCCATGCACGAACTTCTGCGCTTTTCTTCTCGTTTGCCTTTTCGCATCTATTGTGTCACGAGCTTTAACGGAACATGGCATTGCCATCACGAATTGAATATTCTCCTGCCCTTGGCCGGTGAAACAACCCTTACCACCAGTGAAAACACCATTGATATGAAGGTGGGGCAGCTGCAAATCGTCAATCCCATGCAGATGCATCACGTCACCGTTCGGCAAGGAGACGCGGTCATCCTTTTGCTGCGCATCGACATGAAAAACTATTACGATATTTGGCCGGAACTAAAAACCATGACCTTTTCCCTGCAGGCGCCCACCGCCACTGACGAGGACTTGGACAATGTTTATCAGCTTTACGCGGAAATGTTGATGGAGGCCTCCACCCAGAAGGACGGTTACGCGCTGACGCTGCTGAATTTATGCAATCTTCTCATTCAGCAGCTAGCAAAATCCTTTCAGGAAGCCGAAAGACGTTCGGCGGCCCTATCTTTAAAACCGGATGATCCGCTGAGCGTAGTGCTCGATTACATCGATAAAAACTATTTGTCCGAATGGTCGCTGGACACGCTGGCTTCGGTGGCCTGTCTCAATCCCCAGTACCTGTCCCGGCTGTTCCACAAACGAATCGGAATGCCCATCTCTCAGTATATCAACAGTGTACGGGTACGCATGAGCCTGCACGACCTGCTGGACACCAAGGCCACCATCCTGGCAATTTCCCAAAAGCATGGGTTCACCACGGTGGCCGCCTACTACAAAGCTTTCCGTGATATTTACGGCGAAACGCCCACCCATTACCGGAAGAATTCCGTCAACATGCTGGCCCGGCACCGGCTGCGCGAAGAGCATTATTTCGACGCCGATATGCTTAGCGATATTCTGCGAAAGCTCCATTATCATCCCAAACCGTCCACCCCGCAAGTGGAGACGCCTCACAAAATTATACTCAACGTATACGACCGTGGCAAACCCTTACATAAAGTCTGGAACAAGGTATGCATCTTCGAGCACGCCAGCGACGGGTTGGGTCACGCGTGGAAAGAGCAGTTTGCCTCTCTTTTGCAGGAGATCCAGTATGACTACATCTACTGCGGCAACATGCTCAATTACTACATGCGGGTATACAACGAATCGCCGGGCGGTGCGCCCATGTTCGATTATACTCTGGTGGACAAGCTGCTCGACACAGTGGTCCCCATGGGTGTAAGACCTGTGATTGAGCTGGGGCAAACCTCCATCCGTTTGGCTGCGGACTCGTCGCTGGGCGGCGCCAGCCCTCCGAAAAACCTGGATTACTGGATCGATATGATCCGGGGCCTGAT
Source organism: Clostridiales bacterium (assembly GCA_018364155.1). GTDB lineage: Bacteria > Bacillota > Clostridia > Oscillospirales > Acutalibacteraceae > Solibaculum_A. Next base: position 337,718 of record JAGZMM010000004.1, on the reverse strand, counting down.
GCATCATCTCATCGACCGGTATGGAAAACGCCGGGTGGCCGAATGGCAGTTCGCCATTTGGAACTCGCCCGATTCCAAGCGGTACTGGGCCGGAACAAGGGAAAGCTTCTACGAGTTGTTCTGCCGTACCTTTTATGCAGTGAAGTCCTTTGACCGCAACATTCAGGTGGGGTGCAGCGGCGTTAGTCTGGCAAGCTGTTACAACGGCTGGCTGGAAGGGTTCGTCTCCTACATGCGCCGGGAGGATGTCATGCTGGATTTCCTGGGATGGAACGTTACCCAGGTGGTGCTTGCAGACGGTGTGCGCAGGGAAGAGGCCATCAATCTGTGGCCCACCACCATGAAGGAGCTGTGCAAGTGCGGCAAGTTTGCATTGGGCGATGAGAACGCACCGGTTCGCTGCGTTGCCGCTATCCGCCAGGAAATGGACCGGCTGGGCCTGAACGCTCTTCCCGTACAGGTCAGCCGTTTCAACACCACTCTGTTCCCGGACGACCTGCTTCATGATATCAGCTACATGGGACCCTTTATTGTCAAAAACATGGTTGCATTCAGCGAACTCGCCTCTTCGGTCAGCTTTTCCAACTTTACCGACATCCGCATTCTGGGAACCAGCATCATGCCCGACGGATTTTACGGCGGCAGCGGTATGCTCTCGGAAAGCGGCATCAAGAAAAGTTCCTATAATGCTATCTGGCTGCTTACCCGTCTGGGCGATACCGTTCTTTCCGTGAGCGATAACCATATTATCACCACCAGCGACGACGGCTGTTACCAGATTCTCTGCTGGAACTACTGCCATTACGACGCGGCGTTTGCTTCTTTGAAGCTGGACGGTTTTACCAAAACAGAACGGTACGGCATCTTCCCGACCGAGATATCCAAAACCTTTACCTTTCTTCTCAACGGGGTCAACGGCACCTATCGAATGAAACGGTACCGGGTCAACCGGGAATTCGGCTCCGGCTACGATGCATGGTTGAAGATGGGCGCACCCACCTATTGCCATCCCTGTGACATCCAAATTCTGCGTGCCAAATCCGCTCCGGATGTCAAGATTAAAACCGTCAACTTCGATGGACAGGCAAAAATCGTACTAACTTTGGACCCGCACGAAGTAACTTTGGTGGAAGTTTTCAATACTTGACGTTGAAAGTATCGAATTTTGACTCGCGAAAATGACCTGCTGTTGATTTGGTCGATCCGTCCATCAAATTCTTCTGTATCCACAGAAAAGAAGTCAAGCGTAATGGTTTCAATTTCACAAAAATAGAGTATAATAGATATCGAAATGTGACACAATTTCACATTATCAAATGGAGGAGGAGCGTGATGAAAATGCATCACAAGTTAAAGCAGTGCATCATTTGTGAGAAAAGGTGTATCCGGGTGGACTACCTGGTCACCGAAGAACATCCCAGCGAATTCTGTTTTGAGGTGATTTTGTATCATCCCGACGGAAGCGAGGAACGGGAGGAAATCCATAACATGGTAATGTCTTCCGACGACGCGCTGGAATTCTTGCACTTGTTGGCGCGCAGTCAGGTAACGCCAACCACTTTCTGGGATATTCTGCACGACATGCAGTTGGTCCGCTCGCTGGGATAGAGCGGCAGAAGGTTCCAGAACAGGCACGGGGCCACCGGAACGATGGGGATCCTTCCGAGCGGCGACGGTAAGAAAAAGCCGGTCAAAACGTGGTAACACACGTTTTGACCGGCTTCCTTTGTATGGGCCGTTTGGTCGCAGGCGCTTTTGCTCGTTACAGTCCCCACAGCTCTTCTACTGTGATAAAACGGTAGCCCTGGGCAGAAAGCTCTTGCAAAACGATCCCGGCCGCCTCAACCGAGGTGGCGTACAGGTCATGCAACAGTACAATCGAACCGCTTTGTACGTGAGACAGGATATGGGAAGCCACCCGCTGAGGGTCCTTGTACTTCCAGTCCTGCGGATCCACATCCCAGAGGGTGACCATCTCGCCGGCAATCTCCGTTTCCCCCGGCGCCCGGGCGCCGTAGGGCGGACGAATGAGCTTTGGGGAAATCCCGCAGGCGTTTTCAATGGCCTGAGCTGTGCTCGTCACCTGGGCGAGCTTGTCCGCCTGGGAAAGCTTGGTCAGATTGGCGTGGCTGAACGAATGATTTCCCACGGCGTGCCCCTCGGCTACGGCCCGGCTGAGCACCTGGCCGTATTTTTCCGCCCGGTTGCCTACTACAAAGAAGGTGGCCTTCGCCTGGTACTGGCCCAGCAGGTCCAGCAGGGCAGGCGTGTTGGTGGGATGAGGGCCGTCGTCAAAGGTCAGGCACACCACCTTATCTCCCTGGGCAGGCGGGGCTGGAGTGCTGGCAGGTGGTTCTGCGGGCTGCTCTGCAGGCGGTTCCTGAGGCGTCTGGTCTTGGGTGTTCTCCGCCTCCTTTTTTTCTTGGAGATAGGCATCAATCTCCCCGCGGGAGATGGGCACTCGGATGGTCATGCCGTATTTGGTCATGCCAAACAGGTCTGCGTCGAAAAGCAGGGTAAGCGTGTCCGGCTCAACGGTAAAATCAGAGGTGTCCTTAAGGTTCGCGTCAATTTTGTCCCTTACATAGCCTTCTTCCAGCTGGGGAATCTGTTTGAGGACCGACTGCACCGACTGCTCCACCAAAAATTCCTTTGCCGCGTCAAAGTCCACAAAGTCTCCCAGATATTTGCGCTCGCCGGTGCTGGTGTTTACACAGAAGGCAAAGGAATCGTGGATAAACTGCCCCAAGCACATCTCGTTGCTTTCAAAAGCCAGTGTGACGGTATCGGAATCGTACCGCACCTGGTCGTACTGCATGGTCAGATAGGTATCGTTGCGGCTGGTCTCGCTCAGAGCGGACGATCGGCGCTGCTGGAACCGGTCAATCCGCCGGTAGACCTCATCTTTGACCATGGCGTCCAGCTCTTTGACCTTGAACGCGCCGTACAGCACATAAATGTAGCATTCGTCCGATTCCTCTCGGTAGCGGATAATGCGCACTCCGTCGTCCTCTCCGATGATTTGGGGGGTAGCAGAGGATTGGGACAAAACGGAAGAACCCGGGGCCGATGAGCTGCTTGCCTCCTGCGAGGAAACCGGGCCCACCACCGGGGTAGACACCGGGTCTTTGTTGCAGCCGGCCAGAATGGTGAGCAGCAGGATCGCCGCAAGCAGCGCGCTAAAGACCTGTTTTCGCATTTGTTTCCCTCTTTACTCTCAAAAGTCATCGCAATTCGCAATTATGTCTACCATACTACCATTGCCATGGGGAAATTGCAACGGCATCCTGGTTACAAATTCCCTACAATTTTATTCACAAAGCGCCCCTGTCTCACGCCATTGCCGGCCCAAAACCGATTCCTTCGCGCAATCCTTCTTCTATCTCTTGGTTTTTACCAATTTTGCGCGTATAATAGAATCATTCGGGGCAAAAGGCCCCAGCGTATACGTAGGAGGCAGTCATGGAATTCATGGAAACTACCGTCAGTCAGGAATATAAGTTCAAGGGCCGGGTGATCAACACTCGGGTCGACCAGGTTCTCCTTCCAAACGGCAAGCCCGCCGAACGGGAAGTGGTTGAGCACACGGGCGGCGTGTGCGTAGGGGCTCTGACCAAGGAAGGGGAAATTTTACTGGTGCGCCAGTTTCGCTATCCCCACCGCAAAATTTTGCTGGAGGTCCCGGCAGGCAAGCTGGAAAAAGGGGAAGATCCCTTGGAGGGCGGCAAACGGGAGCTTTTAGAGGAAACAGGCGGCGTAGCCGTCTGCTACCGGGATTTGGGGAAGATGCTCCCCACTCCGGGCTACTGCGGGGAAACCATCTACATGTATGGGGCGAAAATCTCCCATTTCACCGCGCCCCGCCCCGATCAGGACGAATTTGTCGAGCCGGTCAAGGTTCCGCTGGAGCAGGCGGTGCAGATGTGCCTCTCCGGCGAGATCACCGACGCGAAAACCCAAGTGTGCATCATGAAGCTGACCCTTCTGCTGCAGCAAGGGGTTTCCTTTTCCGGGCAGGAGGAATAAGCCTGCGTTCCCTTTGTGCCATCGACGGGCTGGGGCGGCGTTAGCTGTCCCAGCCGATCCTTTTTATGAACTTGAGGAGGGTGTTTGGATGCTGTGTCCCTTTGATTCCCGCAGCCTTGTTCATCGTTCTCCCTTTGGCGCGGTCAAGGCTGGGCAGAACGTTCATTTCAAGGTGCTCATCCCCCGCAGCAAAAACTGTTCCGGGGTGCGCCTGGTCATCCGGGAGGATTCCCAGGCCCAGGCTCAGGTGTACGGCCTGTTCTGGTGCGGCATGGAAGGGTTCGACTACGAGTGGTGGGAATGCGATTTTGCTCCCAGCCGCATCAGCCTTTACTGGTACTCATTCGAGTGCGATACGGCCAGGGGCCTGGAAGAAATCCACCGGGACCGGGGAGGAAAGGGCAAGTTTGGGAACGGGGAATTCTGGCAGCTGACCGCTTATGACCCGGATTACCAGACTCCCTCCTGGATGGCAGGGGGAATCCTCTACCAGATCTTTCCCGACCGGTTTGCAAAGTCCGGCAAGCCTCATGAGAATCTGCCCGCCGGGCGCACCCTGCGGCAGGACTGGGGTGGACAGCCCGAGTGGCGTCCCAACGGCGAAGGGAAGATCACCAATTCCGACTTTTTTGGCGGGGACCTGGAAGGCATCCGGCAAAAGCTCCCCTATTTGCAGGCGCTGGGCGTCACCTGCCTTTACCTCAATCCCATCTTTGAATCCCATTCCAACCACCGCTATGATACAGCGGATTACAGCCGCATCGACCCGCTTTTGGGCAGCGAGGCGGATTTCGCCCGCCTGTGCAGCACCGCCCAGCAATACCGTATCCGCATCGTGCTCGACGGCGTGTTCAGCCACACAGGGTCGGACTCGGTGTATTTCAACCGGGAAGGACGCTACCCGCCCAACGGCGCGTACAATACCACCGAATCCCCCTATTACCCCTGGTACAAGTTTCAGAAGTGGCCGGACCAGTACCAAAGCTGGTGGGGCTTTACCACCCTGCCGGAGGTGACGGAGGAATCCCCGGATTTTCTCCAGTTTATCTGCGGCAAGGAGGGGATTGCGAAAAAATGGCTGCGTTTGGGCGCTTCCGGGTGGCGGCTGGACGTGGCCGACGAGCTGCCCGACGGGTTTTTGGACGAGTTTCGGCGCGCGGTCAAGGAAGAAAGCGAGCAGAACTTTATTTTGGGCGAGGTCTGGGAGGATGCGTCCAACAAGGTAAGCTACGGGGCACGCCGCAAGTTCCTGCTGGGCGACCAGTTGGACAGCGTGATGAATTATCCCTTCCGCCAGGGAATCCTGGAGTACCTGCGCACAAGGGACAGCGGCATTTTGATGGAAGCGGTGCTCTCCATCTGTGAAAATTATCCACGTCCAGCCCTGCGGGTGCTGATGAACCACATCGGCACCCACGACACCGAACGGGCGATCACCTACCTAGCTGGGGAACCGGACAAAGGGTACGGCCGAGAGTGGCAGGCGGGAAAAAGCCTGTCCGAGGGCCAGCGGACCCACGGGCTCACCCTGCTTCGGCTGGCCTCGCTGTTGCAGTATACCCTGCCGGGCGTTCCCTGCCTCTATTACGGGGACGAGGCGGGAATGGAGGGCTATCGGGATCCCTTCAACCGGGGCTGCTATCCCTGGGGGCATGAGGACCGGTCGCTCATCGGCTGGTACCAGAAGCTGGGGGCGCTCAGACGGTCCTGCCCATGCTTGGCGGACGGGGACTTTGTCCCCATGGCTTGCGACGGGCCGGTGGCCGCCTACCTGCGCACCGGTAAGCACACGTCTTTGTTCACCGCCGTCAACGCCGGGGATCAGACCCATACGGTCGCCATGCCCCAGGGCTTTGTTCCCCAAGTGGCCATGCACGGCGTAGAGGTACAGGGAAACCAGCTAATCCTTCCGCCCTTTACCGGCGCTTGCGGCCAGCTGCGCCACACAAAGCAGGATGGCGCAACCCTGTCCCATCCCGTATAAAAAGCCGAGGTCCCGCTCATACGGTTTATGACCGTGGGGCGGGATTTCTTCTTTTCGGTTACGGGCGGGGAAAGGCAGCGCCGCCGAAACGAAAGAAAGGCCCGGACGCGCGGTTGCTGCACGTCCGGGCCTTTCCGAACTTATTTGATTTCCGGGTCGTCCCGTTTCACCATCCGGTAGAACGCATTGCCCTGGTGCCCTTCGAGCGCTAAAAGCAGCAGCAAAACCGCCAAAAGTGCCCGGGCCAGGAACTTCCATTCCCGCGCACAAAAGGGACTCGGACGCAGGAAACTACGCTTATATTGCTACGGTTTTGTCCCCATTTATTCCGCTTTTTCTTTCGTCACATGCACGTCGATCTGGTGAAAGGGAATGGAGATGCCGATGCGGTCGAACTCCGCCTTCACCTGCTCAAGCAGCTCGAATTTGAGCTGCCAATAGTCCCCGGTTTTGGTCCAGCAGCGCAGCTGCAGCACGATGGCCGAATCCCCGTGCTCCACCATCTGAACAGTGGGTTCCGGCTCCGGGATGGTAAGCTCGTTTTTACAGGCCAGCATGAGGATGGTTTCCTTGGCAAGGGCCACGTCGTCCTGATAGCCGATGGAGAAGTTCTGATCCAGGCGGCGGGTTTCCTCGGCGTTGTAATTGATCAGGTTATTGCCGGTCAGGCGGGAGTTGGGGAGGACCACCCGGCTGTTGTCGATGGTGGTCAGGGTGGTGTAAAACAGGCGGATTTCCGTAACCGTTCCGCCCACGCCCTCGGTCTGGACATAATCCCCTACCCGAAAGGGATGGGAAACGAGAATCAGGATGCCGCTGGCAATGTTCTTTAAGCTGTCTTGCAGCGCCAGGGCGATGGCCGCGCCCGCCGCGCCGATCACGGTGATGATGGAGGTCATGTTCACCCCCAGGGTGCCGCAGACGGTGACCACCACCAGAATCATCAGGGCGATATAGACCGTGGAGCGGATAAAGGAATGCAGGGTCACGTCCACCTTGCCCCGTTGCAGCATCTTCATAACGAGCTTGGTTACAAGCTTCGCTAGCCACAGCCCCACCAGAAACACGATCAGCGCAACGAGCAGCTTCGGCCCGTACTCCACCACCACGGCCCACAGCCAGTCCATAAATTTCTCCATAGGGTCCGCTCCTTTCGAAAAACGCCAGTTTTTTCTTTCAGTATACGCGAACAAAGTCCCCCACGCAAGGCGCTTTTTGCAGGAACTGGGTGGTTTTTTCCCGCCGATTCGTGCTATACTCGTGGTACTCTAACTTGGAAAGGCAGGCGGCGCTTATGCCAGACGTTACTTTGATCCAAGGGGACCGGAGGGACCTTCTCAGCGCCCATCCGGGCGAAACCCTGCTCGACCTATTCGGCCGGTGCGGCGTTTCCTTCTACGCCCCGTGCGGCGGGGGCCACACCTGCGGCAAATGCAGGGTGAAGGCGGCGGGAGCGCTTTCGGCCATATCGGCCCAGGAAGCGGCCCTGCTGGGAAGCGCCCGGGAAGCGGACGTACGCCTGGCGTGCTTTGCCCGGGTGGAAGGAACGGTGACGGTGACTTTGCAGGCCCCTACCGAAGCCAAAACCGGGGAGTGCGACGCCGTTTCGAGCACCCCGGCTGACGAAACCGAGCCCTTGGGCTTCGCCGCCGACATCGGTACCACCACGGTGGCCCTTTCCCTCTTCGGCCTGAAAAGCCGCCGGCTGCTTCTAACCGAAAGCGCCCTAAACCCCCAGCGCACCTTCGGGGCGGACGTGATCGCCCGCATCGACGCGGCGGGGAAGGGGGCCCTCTCCGCCCTGCAGTCGGCCATTGTGAGTACTCTCAATGGCATGCTTTCTTCCGCTTGCCGAAAGGCGGGGGCGGCGGTGGAGCGGGTGCAAAAGGGCGTCATCGCGGCCAACACCACCATGCTTCACCTGCTGCGCGGCTTAGACCCCGCTTCCATCGCCCAGGCGCCTTTTACCCCTAAGTCCCTCTTCGGGGCGGACGTACCCGCCGGGGAGCTGGGGCTTTCTATGGACCCGAATGCCCCCGTTCACCTCATCCGCTGCCTTTCCGCCTACGTAGGCGGGGACATTACGGCGGGCATCCTAGCCGCGGGCCTGGGGAAACCCGGAGAAAACGCCCTGCTCATCGACATCGGCACCAACGGGGAAATGGCCCTCAGCCGGGGCAGGGATATTTTCTGCTGCTCGGTGGCGGCAGGCCCGGCGCTGGAGGGAGCCCGCATCCGCTACGGGATGGGCGGGGTTCCCGGCGCGATCAACCAAGTGACGCTGACCAAGGAGGGCCTTTCGGTGACCACCATCGGCGGGGAACCGGCGGCGGGCATCTGCGGCTCGGGGCTTTTGGATGCGGCGGCAGTGCTTTTAGACTGCGGGGCGGTGGACGAAACCGGACGGATGGACGACGACGAGCTGCCGCCAGCTCTTGCCGACCGTTTCCTCGAGCTTGACCACCAGCCCGCTTTCCTGCTAAGCAAGGAACCGGGCGTGGCAATCACCCAGCAGGACATCCGGGAGCTGCAATTGGCCAAGGCCGCTTTTGCGGCGGGCATCGAGCTTCTGTTAAAGGAAGCGGGCCTGGGTGAAGCCCAGGTGGACCGGGTGGTGCTGGCTGGGTCCTTCGGCTGCGCGTTAAACCCCCAGAGTGCCTGCCGCATCGGGCTCTTGCCCGCCGCCTTCCTTCCTAAGACCCAGGCGGGGGGCAACACGGCGGGATTGGGGGCCGCGGCAGTCCTTCTAGAGGACGGGGCAAGGGCCCGCCTGACCCAGATCGCCTGGGACGCCAAGTACCTGGAGCTGTCCGGCCGGGCGGACTTTAACGACGCCTATGTAGACGCCATGCTGTTCCCGGACGGGGAGGAATAGGAAAAAAGCGCCCAGGCTCATGAGGCTGGGCGCTTTTGCCTTATTGTGAACAATATTCACAAATTCTAATACAGATTGCGGATGGGGACAAATGGGTGGCAAGAAGCCGTTGTCATCGCTTTTCCATGACGGATATACCGGTTACGGGGGCATTGTGAATATAATTCACAATGCCCTTATCCATACCGCCTGTATGGATGTGAATGAAATTCACTTCCTTAAATGGTCCGCGATGCCGGACAGATGCCTGTTGCAGGGGGCCCCGGGCACGTGAACTGCGTTCACACACACACCCGGTCATCCACAGAAATCGGCGGAGCCTGGGAATGGGTCCTTCCTATTTGTGAATATATTTCACCTATTTGAACACCCCTACCAACAAACGGCTCTTTTCGGAAGGACAAGCCGATAATGTGAACTATATTCACATACCCAAAATGGCCTGTGTGGCCGGGCGGATGCATCCCCAGGGATGTGAACTATATTCACTCAACACCAATCTCATAGAAGCAAGCGGATGGCTTGAAGTGGGAAGGGCTCTGAGTCACGTAAACTATGTTCACGCACTTGGCTATCCACAGAAATCGGCAGAGGCTTTAAGGCTTTTCTTGTGAATCTATTTCACGCTTCAACGCATCCACGAAAGCGGATGGAGCGTGCAGAAGGATGAATGAGCCGGTGATTGTGAATTATATTCACAATCACCGGCTATCGGGCCGTCTCCCGCACATCGGTGCGGCCCAAAATATAATCCACGGATACGCGGTAAAAATCGGCTAATTGTTCAAGCAGTTCGGCGGAAAGGCTGGTACGCCCTCTCTCATAGTCACTATAGGTGCGCTGGTTGCAAAAAAGGACCGATGCCACCTCTCGCTGGGTCAGCTCCCATTCTTCCCGAAGTTCTTTTAATCTCACTCGAATCACCCGGCCTATTTTACCAGATAAGCAAACGCTATGTTGGGTTTTACAACGGAATGCGGTAAAGTTTTTATTTAGAAGGATTTGCAGTAAAACCAACACAAGCCTGCGGTTTTCTGGTATCCTTCCAGGGGAAACCGGAACGCACAGGGAGGAATCGGTATGGTCAGAATCCGCATCCAGGAGCTGCTGAATGAACGGGGAAAGTCCGGGTATTGGCTGTATATGCAGCTGGGGGTCAGCTACCAATGCTTTCAGCGCATGCGGGACAACCAGGTTCGCTCCATCAGCCTGAAAAACATCGACGCGCTGTGCCAAATCTTCGGCTGCACCCCCAACGACCTCTTTCTTTTTACCGACGGCACGACCTGACCATTTTCTTCGCTGCAAATCAATTGCAAAGCCGGGCGCTTGCCTGTATAATAGAAAGGATTAGACCCTACCCTTTCGACGAGGTGATAGTTTTGCGCAATGTGCAGCAGCGCATCCGGAATTTCAGCATCGTGGCCCACATTGACCACGGCAAGTCCACCCTGGCCGACCGCATTCTTGAACTGACCGAGGCCGTCGCCAAGCGGGACATGGAAGAACAGCTTCTCGACAATATGGACCTGGAGCGGGAGCGGGGCATCACCATCAAGGCCCACGCCGTTTCGCTCCACTATAAGGCGGACGACGGCCAGCTTTATACCTTCAACCTCATCGACACCCCCGGCCATGTGGACTTCAATTATGAAGTGTCCCGGTCCTTAGCGGCCTGCGAGGGGGCGGTGCTGGTGGTGGACGCGTCACAGGGCATCGAGGCCCAGACCCTTGCAAACACCTATCTGGCGCTGGACCATGGGTTGGAAATCCTGCCGGTCATCAATAAAATTGACCTGCCTGCGGCCGAGCCCGAGCGGGTCATCAAGGAAATTGAGGACGTCATCGGCATCCCTGCCGAGGAGGCGCCCCAGATTTCCGCGAAAAACGGGGTGAACATCCACGCGGTTCTGGAAATGATCGTCAAGGACGTGCCGCCCCCGGTGGGGGACCCGGACAAGCCCTTGCAGGCGCTGATTTTCGACAGCTATTATGACCCCTACAAGGGCGTCATCGTCTATATCCGCGTCAAGGAAGGCTCTGTGCGCCCGGGGGACACCATCAAGATGATGGCCACCGGCGCGGAGTTTACCGTGGTGGAAACCGGGCACATGCGCCCGAACTTCTTAGAGCCGGACGACTGCCTGGCGGCGGGGGACGTGGGGTACATCGCCGCGTCCATCAAGGTGATTTCCGACGCAAGAGTGGGCGACACGGTCACCTTGAAAGACAATCCCGCGCCCGAGCCTCTGCCCGGCTACCGCAAGGTGAACCCCATGGTGTTCTGCGGCATCTACCCGGCGGACGGGGCCAAGTACCCGGACCTGCGGGAGGCCTTGGAGAAGCTGCAGCTAAACGACGCGGCGCTGTCCTTTGAGCCGGAAACCTCGGTGGCGCTGGGCTTTGGTTTTCGCTGCGGCTTTCTGGGGCTTTTGCACATGGAGATCATTCAGGAGCGGCTGGAGCGGGAATATAATCTCGATCTGGTGACCACCGCCCCGTCGGTCATCTATAAAATCACCAAGACCAGCGGCGACGTGGTTTACATCGACAACCCCACCAACTACCCCGACCCGGGCACCATCGCCCAGGCGGAGGAGCCGATTACCAACGCCCATATTTTCTCGCCCACCGAGTTTGTGGGCAACATCATGGACCTGTGCCAGGAGCGGCGGGGCGTGTTTAAGGACATGCAGTACATCGACGCGGGCCGGGTAGATATCCACTATGAGCTCCCGCTCAACGAAATCGTGTACGACTTTTTCGACGCCCTCAAGTCCCGCACCCGGGGCTACGCTTCCTTTGACTATGAGGTGATGGGCTACCAGAAGTCGGATCTCGTTAAGCTGGACGTGATGCTAAACGGCGAGGTGGTGGACGCCTTGTCCTTCATCGTGCACAGCGACAAGGCCTACACCAGGGCCCGCAAGATCGCCGAAAAGCTCAAGGAACACATTCCGCGCCAGCTCTTCGAGGTGCCCATCCAGGCGGCCATCGGCGGCAAGATCATTGCCCGGGAAACGGTCAAGGCGCTGCGCAAGGACGTGCTTGCCAAGTGCTACGGGGGCGACATTACCCGCAAGAAGAAGCTGCTGGAGAAGCAGAAGGAAGGCAAGAAGCGCATGCGGCAGCTGGGCTCGGTGGAAGTGCCCCAGGAGGCGTTCATGGCGGTGCTCAAGCTGGACGAATAAGACGCGACAAAAGCCGCCCAGGCGTGTTGGGCGGCTTTTTTGCCGGGCAATTCATGCATATATAGATGCATGAATTCGATTGATGCAGAAAGGAGGGCATTTTCCGTGCCCCATTGGATCGGCCTCTATCTTCATGTTCCTTTTTGCCTGCGCAAATGCAGCTATTGCGACTTTTATTCCTGTAAAGGAAACAACGATTTATACGATAAGTATACTTCCGCTCTGCTTGCCGCCCTGGGCCGCTATGGGGAGGGGGGCGGCTATGAGGCGGATACCTGTTATTTCGGCGGCGGCACCCCGTCTTTGCTGGGGCCTAAGCGGGTGGGGACGCTGCTTGCGGCAGCAGAAAAATACTTTGGGTTGAATGCGGCGGAGATTACACTGGAAGTCAACCCCGCTACCGCTTCGTTTGGGGATTTTCAGGGCTACCGGGCGGCGGGTGTCAACCGGCTGTCCATCGGGATGCAGACGGGCGTGGACGAAGATCTTGCCTCGTTGGGACGGCTGCACACGGCCATAGACACGGTCCGGGCGGTGAAGGAGGCGCGGCGGGCAGGCTTTGAAAACCTGTCTCTCGACCTGATGCTGGGCATCCCGGGGCAGACGGAGGAAAGCTTGGGGAAAACTCTGTCCTTGGTAAAACAGCTGTCACCCGAGCATGTGTCCGCCTATTTGCTGAAAATCGAAGCGGGCACCCCCTTCTCTTTGCGCCCGGCGGACGAGTTCCCCGGCGAGGAGGCGCAGGTGGCCCTTTACCAGTCCGCCTGCCGGGGACTGGAGAGGATGGGGCTCGCACAATATGAAATCTCCAATTTCGCAAAGCCCGGCTTTGCCTCCCGCCACAACCTCAAATACTGGAACGGGGAGGAATACCTGGGGCTGGGGCCCGCGGCTCATTCCTTCTTAAACGGACGGCGGTTTTTCTATCCGCGGGATTTGGAAGGGTTCCTTTCGGGAGAACCTCCGGTGGAGGACGCAGCGGGCGGCGATTTCGAGGAATACGTCCTGCTGCGGCTGCGGCTGGCCGAAGGGCTTACCGAGGAAGGAGTCCTCGCCCGGTTCGGCCATCCCATTCCGGAGCGGCTGCGAAGGCGGGCAAAGCCCCTTTCGGCGGCGGGGCTGATGGAAGAGGACAATAGGGGCCTGCGGCTGACCCGGGACGGGTTTTTGGTGTCAAACGAGATCCTGGCCCGGCTGCTGGCGGAATAATTGCGCACGCTGCTTCCCCGCTCAGATAGGAAATCCGCTTTTCCTACAAGCAGGCGAAAAAGCGGGAAGCGGGTCGAAGTTAGCCTTGCCTTTCCCCGTTTGCCTTGGGTATAATGAGGGCAAAGGGAGGTGACGAAGCATGAACGCATGCAGCAATACTCGTCCATGTCCATGCACCTATGACTGTCCCCGTCACGGCAAGTGCTGTGCCTGTGTGGCCCACCACCGGGACCACGAGGGCGGTTTTCCGGGCTGCTTTTTCTCCAAGGAGGGGGAAGCCACCTACGACCGCAGCTTTGAAGCCCTGAAGAAAGACCGGGAAACAAAATAACCAAAAAGCCCTGTATGCGTTTGCGGCACACAGGGCTTTTGTTATGCTCCGATTAATTATACAGGGCGATGAAAAAGTTCAGATATCCGGCAAAGGTGACCCACAACACATAGGGCACCAGCAGCCAGGCGGCCCGCTTGTCGATGCGGCCGAACTGGCGGATGGTGATGAGGATCATAGCCCACAAGAGCACGAGCACCAGAAAGGCGCCGGAATAGTACCGTTCACCAAAGAAGGTGAGGGTCCAGAAGAAGTTCACCGCCAGCTGCGCGCCGTAGAGAAAGAGGGCGGGGGACTTGAGCGGCGAATCGCTGCGGTAGACAAGCCAGGAGGCCACGCCCATCAGGATGAAAAGGATGGTCCACATCACTGGGAAAAGCCAGCCGGGCGGGGACAAGGGCGGTTTAATAAAGGATTCGTACACCTCCATGGAATTGCCGGCAATCAGGGCGGACAGCCCTCCCACCAAGCCGACCGGGATCACCAACGCAACGATCAGGCTGATCCATTTTCGTTTCATCCGCCTTCTCTCCCTTCTGCAAATCGCTTTCTTTCCTATTCTATTCATCCCGGCTGTTTTTATGAATCCATGGGGCTTTCTTTTTATTTGGTTTTTCCAAAAGGATAAAGAAGCGAGTGTCGGGATGCTTGTTTATTTGCAGAAGAGGGGCTTGTTTTTTGTCCCATCGTCTCTTTTGTAGTGTCTATCTCTCCTATTCCTTTTAGTAGAGAAGTTTCACATAAGCCGTATAAATCATGCCGAATTTCCTTCCTCTTACAGAATCCATTATCCCAGAAGACACAGAAAATATTTTTGCAGAGTATTATGCTCATTTTCTTCTCACCTTGTCAAGTTTTCTTTTATCTTACCATATTTACTAGCTTTTTGCTAGTATTTGTTGCAATGAAAGCGGATACACTGAAATCGGTGAGAATATGAATGAGAAAAACAAGCCGATTTACGACCAGATTATCGACAATTTAAAGAAATACCGCAAGCGCCAAGGGCTGACCCAGCAGGGTCTGGCCATGCGTGCCCATATGAGCCCGGGGTACCTCAGCCAGATCGAAGCGAAGAACTACGACCGGTTTTGTTCCCTGGATATGCTCATTGCGCTGGCAGAGGGCCTACATGTCCCGCTCTATTGCCTGTTCCTTCCGGAGGACCGGGACCCGCAGACCCCGGGGGAATAGAGGTGCCAGAAGGAACGGTTTTTCCCTTCGGCTTGCCGGTCTCGCTAGGGCCGGGCGGCCTTCCCCTTGAGTAACCGCCTGGTTCGTTCGCTCCTTACAGCCAACCTGCGCGCGGCTCTTCTCTAAAAATCAGCAAAAAGCCCCGGCTGGGATTAGGGCCCGGCCGGGGCTTTTTTTGTTTTTTTACGCGTTGAGGGCTTGCTCAATGTCCGCAATGATGTCGTTTACATCCTCGATGCCGACCGAAAGACGAATCAGGTCCGGGGACACGCCGCATTCCTTGAGCTGCTCGTCGCTTAACTGGCGGTGGGTGGTGGAAGCCGGGTGGAGCACACAGGTGCGCGCGTCGGCCACGTGAGTGACGATGGCCGCCAGCTTCAGATGGTCCATAAACTTCGTGGCCGCCTCCCGGCCGCCCTTGACGCCGAAGGAAACAACCCCGCAGGTGCCGTTTGGCATGATACGCTTGGCCAGATCATAATAGGCGTTGGACGCAAGGCCGGGGTAATTGACCCAAGAAACCTTCTCGTTTTTCTCTAAGTATTCGGCCACCTTCTGGGCATTTTCGCAGTGCTTCTTCATGCGCAGGGGAAGGGTTTCCAGCCCCAGGTTGAGAAGGAACGCGTTCTGCGGGCCGGGAATGCAGCCCAAATCCCGCATGAGCTGGGCCCGGGCCTTGACCAGATAGGCGGCGGGGCCAAAGCGCTCGGTGTAGGTAACCCCGTGATAGGATTCGTCCGGCTCACACAGGGAGGGGAATTTCCCGTTGGTCCAGTCAAACTTGCCCCCGTCCACAATCACACCGCCCACCGAGGTGGCGTGGCCGTCCATGTACTTGGTGGTGGAATGGGTGACGATGTCCGCCCCGTGCTCAAGGGGCCGGAAATTTGCAGGGGTGGGGAAGGTGTTGTCCACAATCAGGGGCACGCCGTGGGCATGGGCCAGGTCCGCGAACTTACGGATATCGGTCACGATCAGGGCCGGGTTCGCGATGGACTCGACGAAAACCGCCCGGGTATTCTCCTGAAACGCCCCCCGGATGGTCTCCACATCGTCGTCAGGGTCCACAAAGGTCACATCGATCCCCATGCGGCGCATGGTGACGTTCAGGAGATTAAAGGTGCCGCCGTAGATGGCCGAGGAGGAAACAATGTGTTCCCCGGCGCTGACGATGTTGAACAAGGAGAGAAAGCTGGCCGCCTGGCCGGAGGAGGTGAGCATGGCGCCCACGCCGCCTTCCAGCGCCGCAATTTTATTCTCCACCGCCGCCAAGGTGGGATTTGCCAGGCGGGTATAGAAGAAACCGTCCTCTTCCAAATCGAAGAGCCGTCCCATCTGCTCGGAGGACTCGTACTTATAAGTGGTGCTTTGGTAAATAGGCAGGACACGAGGCTCGCCGTTTTTCGGCTTCCAGCCCTCCTGCACGCATTTGGTGTCAAATCCGAATTCGCTCAAGGGGATCCACTCCTTTGCATGGTGCATTCATTCTGGCAAAAATAGTAGCACGTTTTTTCAAATTGTACAACCGAAATTTCATTGAAAGGCCGTACCGGGTGGTGTAAAATAAAGAAAAACCCGGCAAACGAACCACATATGGAAGGAGACTTCATAACATGATTGCGAAAACCCTTGACTTATGGGGCGAATTCCCCTACCCCGGGGACACGGGAGACGGCTTTCGGCCCACTCTGGACGCATACCTGCTCAAAAGCGAGGCGCCCCGCCCGGCAGTAGTGGTCTTTCCCGGCAGCGGTTACTTGGAATGCTCCCCCAGAGAGGCGGAAGCGGTGGCGCTCCAGTTTAACGCGGCGGGCTATCACGCCTTTGTGCTGTGGTACTCCTGCGAGCCCCACCTGCATCCCGCTCCCTTAAAGGACGCGGCCCGGGCCTTTTCGCTGATCCGGGAAAAAGCGGCGGACTGGTTTATTGACCCGAACCGGGTAGCGGCCTTGGGCTTCTCGGCAGGCTCGCATCTGGCGGCCGCCCTGGGCGAATTTCACAGCGCGGACTTTGCCGCGGCCCCCGGTATCGTCCCTGGCTCCGCCCGGCCCGACCTGATGGTGCTTAGCTACCCGGTCATCACCTCGGGGCCTTTTGCTCACCGGGGCTCTTTCGACCGCACTCTGGGAGACAAGCGGGAGGACCCCGCGGCTTTGGACCTGCTCTCTCTGGAAAAGCACGTCCCGGCGGATTTTCCGCCCACCTTTTTGTGGACCACCTTTGAGGACGACGCGGTTCCCATGCAAAATACCCTTTTGATGGCCTGGGCCCTGCGCGAGCAGAACATCCCCTATGAGCTGCACATTTTCCCCGAAGGGCAGCATGGCATTTCCCTGGCCACCGAGGAAACCAGCGGCGGGGAGGCCCGGTATGTAAAGCCTCGGGTGGCCCAGTGGCTGGGCCTGTGCCAGAACTGGCTCCAGGACCGATTTGCAGAGCTGGCTGCCAAAAAATAAGTTATTATTTTGTGCATCCCGCTCAAAAATCAGCCTGTTTCTTTGATGATTTAACGCTTTTATTCTTTAAAGCAACAATATGCACAATTTCCAAATCTCCCGTTTTTAAATCTTCGGCTTGACAATCAAAACCTGGGGCGTTATGATGAATGCAACGAAAAAGGATCGGAGGGTTCGCTTCATGTCGCAGCTTAGCAGACGATTTACCGGCTTTTATGGCGTCCGTTTTTATGACGGCCGTCTGTTTTGCCGTGCCTATCTGTCTGCTGTGAAGCGAGAAGCCCTGGATTGAGAGAACGGGAATGGTATCCGTTTGATCCTGCGCGGAGCTCATGGTGACATGGGCTCCGTTTTTTGTTTGTTTTGAAGCATCCGTCCACTTGACGCAAGAAAGGGAGTATCTGTATGATTATCGTATTAAAGCAAGGCGCCAGCCCGGAAAAAGTTGAGGAGCTCAGCCGGATTTTTAACAAAATGGGCGTTTCGGTCAACGCCTGGCACGGCACCCACGAAACCGTCCTAGGCCTTTTAGGGGACACCGCCTCCATCGACATTGACTTTGTCAAGGCACAGCCCATTGTGGCTTCCGTCAAGCGGGTGCAGGAGCCTTACAAGAAGGCCAACCGCAAGTTTCATCCGGACAATACGGTGATCACCCTGCCGGGCGGGCAGGTCATCGGCGACGGGTCGCTGACCCTGATCGCGGGCCCCTGCTCGGTGGAAAGCGAGGAACAGATCTGCGGCGTGGCCGAGCGGGTGAAGGCGGCGGGCGCCAATTTCCTGCGCGGCGGCGCCTTCAAGCCCCGCACCTCGCCCTACGCCTTCCAGGGCCTGCGGGCGGAAGGGCTGGAGCTTTTGCAGGAGGCACGGAAAAAAACGGGGCTTCCCATCGTGACGGAAATCATGTCCGCCTCCCACTTAGACTTGTTCGAGGATGTGGATATCATTCAGGTGGGCGCCCGGAACATGCAAAACTTCGAGCTCTTAAAGGAGCTGGGCAAGCTCGACAAGCCCATCCTGCTCAAGCGCGGCCTCGCCAACACCTTAAGCGAGTTCCTCATGAGCGCGGAATACATCATGAGCGGCGGGAATGAAAAGGTCATCCTCTGCGAGCGGGGCATTCGCACCTTCGAGACCTTCACCCGCAATACTCTGGACATTTCGGCCATCCCGATCCTCAAAAACCGTTCCCACCTGCCGGTGGTGGTGGACCCGAGCCACGCGGCGGGCATCACGTGGCTGGTGGAGCCGTTGAGCATGGCGGCCATCGCCGCAGGAGCAGACGGTTTGATCATCGAGGTGCACAACGACCCCGCCCGCGCGTTGTCCGACGGGGCCCAGTCCATTACGCCCGACCAGTTCGACGTCATCGCCAAGCGGCTTAGAAAGGCCAAGGCGGTTCTTTCCGCCGAGGGTCTGGATACGGGGGTGACCGCCATATGAAAACGTTGACGGTACACACCTCCAAGGAATACGATGTGCTCATCGGCAAGGGGCTTTTGGACCGGGCGGGAGACGAGGTCCAAAAGCGGCTGCATCCGGCAAAGGCGGTCATCGTCACCGATTCGAACGTGGGACCCTTGTACGCGGCTGCGGTCAAGCGCTCCCTGCAGACCAGGGGCATTCAGGCGGCTGTCTTCACCTTCCCGGCGGGAGAGGCGCAAAAGCGCCTTTCCACCATTGCGCAAATGTATGAGGTGTTCGCGGCCACGGGGCTTACCCGGGGGGACCTGGCGGTCGCCTTGGGCGGCGGGGTCACTGGGGACATGTGCGGCTTTGCCAGCGCCACCTACCTGCGGGGTATCCCCTTTGTACAGATCCCCACCTCTCTGCTCGCCCAGGTGGACAGCTCCGTAGGCGGCAAAACCGGGGTGGACCTGGAGGTGGGAAAGAACCTGGTGGGCGCTTTCTGGCAGCCCTCTTTGGTGCTGTGTGACACGGGGGTGCTCTCCACCCTGCCGGGGCGGTACTTCTCCGACGGCATGGCGGAGGCCATCAAGGCCGGATGCATCAAGGACAAGGATTTGTTTGCCCGCATGGAGACCGAAGACGTTCACGATTTTCTGGAGGACATGATCGCCCGCTGCATCGACATCAAGCGCCAGGTGGTGGAGAACGACGAAAAGGAACAGGGCGAGCGGATGCTTTTAAACTTTGGCCACACCCTGGGCCATGCCATCGAGCGGCTTCATCATTATGAAGGAATCGCTCACGGCGAAGCGGTTGCCATCGGCATGGTAAGGGCGGCCCTAGCCGGGGAAAAGGCGGGCCTGACTAAGCCGGGCACCGCCGCGCGCATTGAGAAGGTGGCCCAGAAGTTCTCCTTGCCCACCGAGACCCGCTTTTCCTGCGAAGAGCTGGCCAAAGCGGCCTTCACCGACAAAAAGCGCAGCGCAAGCGGGGTGAACTTTGTTTTGCTCCATGCCATCGGGGATTCTTTTATCCGCCCAATCGAGCTAAACGAACTGGAATTTTTCATTGAAATATAACAAATTGGAATTGAGGAGGAACGCCCATGTCCACCGCAGTCCTTTCGCCGGGCAGGCTTTCGGGAGACATTAAGCCGCCCCCATCCAAGTCCGCGGCCCACCGGGCCATCCTATGCGCGGCGCTGGCTCAGGGGGAGAGTGTCTTATCCCCGGTGGCCCTGTCCGACGACATTAAAGCCACCATCGGCGTCGCCGAGGCGCTGGGCGCCTCCATCCGCTTGTGCGGGGAGGTGCTGACCGTGTCGGGCATCCATCCAGACCGACGGGAAGGGGGCACCTTGGCCCTGCCCTGTGGAGAATCGGGGTCCACCCTGCGGTTTTTTATCCCGGTGGCGGCGGCGCTGGGGCGAAGCGCGGTGTTTACCGGGGAAGGAAAGCTTCCCACCCGGCCCATCGGGGTGTATCTGGACTGCCTGCCCAAAGCAGGGGTGACCTGCCGGACAAAGGGCGGGCTGCCTCTGGCCATCGACGGGCAGCTAAAGCCCGGGGTGTTTTCCTTGCCAGGGGATATAAGCTCCCAGTTTATCACGGGGCTCCTTTTCGCCCTTCCCCTCCTTTGCGGGGACAGCGAAATCCGCCTGACCACGCCCTTGCAGTCGGCCGGGTATATCGACCTGACGCTGCAAATCCTAAAGGAGTTCGGCGTGCAGGTAGAGCCTATCGCCGGCGGCTGGCGGGTACCGGGCGGGCAGCGGTACCGGGCGAAAGCCTGCACGGTGGAGTCCGATTGGTCCCAGGCTGCTTTCTTTCTGGCCGGGGCCGCCTTTGGAAGCGATTTGACTCTGACCGGGCTTCGTTTTGACTCGGTGCAGGGGGACAAGGCGGCGCTTCCCTTATTTGAAGGGTTCGGGATCGAGGTGGAGAAACGGGCGGACGGCTCGCTTCGCTGCACGCCTCCCTCCGGCCGGATCCGGGCACAGGACATCGACGCGGCCCAGATTCCGGACCTGGTTCCCATTTTAGCGGTGACCGCCGCTCTGGCCGACGGGGACAGCCGCATCTATAATGCCCAGCGCCTTCGCATCAAGGAAAGCGACCGGCTCAAAACCACCGCCGCTCTCATTCAGGCGCTGGGAGGGCAATGCGAAGAAACACAGGACGGCCTGCTCATTCACGGGGTAAAGCGCTTCACGGGCGGGACGGTGGACGGAGCCAACGACCACCGCATCGTCATGGCGGCGGCGATGGCCGCGCTGGCGGCCCAGGGAGAAGTCACCATTCAGGACGCGCAGGCAATTAACAAATCGTATCCATCCTTTTTTCACGAATACAATCGGTTGGGAGGGCATGCACATGGCATCCACCTGGGGTAATCACATCAAGCTTTCGATTTTCGGGGAAAGCCACGGGCCCGCCATTGGCGCGGTACTCGACGGGCTGCCGGCAGGGGAGGCCATTGACTTGGAGGAGGTGCTGCTGCAAATGAAGCGCCGGGCCCCGGGGCAGGACCGGTCCTCCACCCCCCGCAAGGAAGGGGACGTGCCGCGTATCCTGTCCGGCATGCTCGAGGGGCGCACCACCGGTGCCCCTCTGGCCGCTGTCATTGAGAACCATAACACCCGGTCCGGGGACTACGCCAACCTGCTTGCAAAGCCCCGGCCGGGCCATGCGGACTTTACCGGCAATGTACGCTACCACGGCGCCAACGACCCCAGGGGCGGCGGCCACTTTTCCGGCCGGCTGACGGCGCCGCTGGTTTTTGCCGGAGCGGTCTGCCGGCAGATTCTCGCCCGTAAAGGGATCGTCATCGGCTCCCACGCCTATGCGATTGCCGGAGTGGCGGACGTGCCTTTGGACCCGGTGACCGTGTCCAAGGAGCAGCTTTGCGACCTGTCCAAGCGTTCCTTCCCGGTGATCGATCCCAAGGCGGAGGACAAGATGCGCGTGGAAATCGAAAAGGCCAGGCTTTCCTGCGACAGCGTGGGCGGCATCGTGGAATGCGCAGCAATAGGCCTTCCGGCAGGCATCGGCTCGCCCATGTTCGACGGGGTGGAAAACCGGCTCGCCTCCATTCTCTTTGGCATCCCGGCGGTGCGCGGGGTGGAATTCGGCGCGGGTTTTGCCGCCGCTTCCCTGCGGGGAAGTGAACACAACGACGCCTTTGTCCGGGAAAATGGACAAGTACGCACCGTCACCAACCGCCACGGCGGGGTACTTGGAGGCATCACCTCGGGTATGCCCCTTTTGTTCCGAGTGGCGTTCAAGCCTACCCCCTCCATTTCCAAGGAGCAGGCCACGGTGGATCTGCAAAACCCAGAGGTTTTGCAGGTTCCTTTAACTGTGGTGGGCCGGCATGACCCGTGTATCGTCCCCAGGGCGCTGCCGGTGGTGGAGGCCGCGGCCGCCATCGCCCTGCTTGACCTGATGACCGACTGCCAGTAAGGAGAGACATCCATGAAGCTAGAAGAAGTCCGCAAGGAGATTGACCAAATTGACGAACAGATGCTGAGTCTATTTTTGCGTCGGATGGATGCGGCGGCTCAGGTAGCCCGCATCAAGGCGCAAACCGGGCAGCCTATCTATAACCAGCAGCGCGAGCAGGAGATTTTAAACGACGTAACCAAAAAAGCCGGCGCCTATGCGGCGCCGGCCAAGATTCTGTTTCAAACCATGATGGACGTATCCCGCGCTTTGCAGCATAATCTGCTGGGCGGCGGGAAGGAGCTGCGTGAACGGATCGAGCACGCCGACGCAGCACCCCTGCGCGAACGGGTGGACGCGGTCATCGCCTGCCCGGGAACCAAGGGAAGCTTTTCCTCCCTGGCGGCGAAGAATCTCTTTCCAGACAGCACCCTCGCGTTCTATCCCCGGTTTTACGACGTGTTCGACGCGGTAAAAAAGGGCGAGGCCACCTTCGGGGTGGTCCCGGTGGAGAATTCCACCGCCGGGTCGGTGGAAGAGGTGTACGACCTGCTGCTAAAACACCGGTTTTTCATTGCCGGGGAAGAGATGCTCCCCATTGACCACTGCCTGTGCGGTGTGCCCGGAGCAACCCTCTCCTCCATCCGGCGCATTTACTCCCATCCCCAGGGGCTAAACCAGTGCCGGGGAATCATTGACGCGTGCTCTGCCGAGGCGGTCGCCTGCGACAACACCGCCATCGCCGCCGATTTCGTGGCAAAGGAGGGGGACCCTGCCAACGCCGCCATCTGCTCGGCCCAGGCCGCCCAAAAAAACGGCCTTGTGATCCTCAAAAAGCCGGCGCAGGACATCGGGGGCAATACCACCCGCTTCATCGTCATCTCCCGCACCCTTATCATTGAGCCGGAAGCGGACAAAATCAGCCTCTCCTTTTCCCTGCCCCATGTAACCGGTTCGCTGCATCGGATTCTGTCCCGGTTTGCCGCCTGCGGGCTCAACTTAACGAAAATCGAATCCCGCCCCATGGAGAACAGCCGGTTTGAATACCTGTTTTATCTGGACTTCACCGGTTCGGCCCGGGCGCATGACACCCTGTCCCTCCTATGCGCGCTTTCCGGCGACCTGCCGGAATTCACCTTCCTGGGCAACTACGCGGCGAGGCGGGAGAGCAGCGAGACGGCGGACATTTGACTCCTTCGCCCGGCGCCCGCCTACCGTAAAAGCACGCCGGATACGGCGAAAGAGCCTGCGCTCCGCTTTTGCCAGCCGGTCCTCAAACACGAACCCCAGGATCAGCAGAATGACGGCTGCGATATCAAAAAAGATGGATGCAAACAACATGGAAATCCCTCCTGATTGCGAATGTATGTTCTAATTGGAGTATAGCACATATGTTCGTAAATTACATCCCTTTGGTAGCTATTTTTCACCGAAAATTTTTATTCTGTCCCATTATCGGGACTGCAAACAGGAAGGCGGGCACCCATTCGAATGGGTGCCCGCCTTCCTGTTTGGGGATTGGTCTGATCTATTTTCCACTTTTGCGGCGAAGCTCTTCGCCCGCTTCCTCGATCACATCCGCCGCTTCCTCCTGGGTGAAGGACACCGGGAACCAAATCTCCTGGGCCGCTGCCGCCTGCCATACCAGCATCGGCATCCCGCCCACTGCGGGAATTCCCCTCTTTTCCGCTTCCCTTAGCAGCACCGTTTGCGCCGGGTTATAGACCGCGTCGAACACGGCGCCCACCCGGTCGAGAACCGCCGGGTCCACCGGGCAGGCGTCGGGGTGGGGGAACATGCCCACCGGCGTGCCGTTGCAGAGAAGGTCAAAGTCTCCCTGGAGCTGCTGCAGAGTTGTCACCTCCACGCAGGCGCCGCAAAGCTTTTCTTCTGCCTCCCGCTTGACCGCCTGCGCCCGGGCAAGGCCGGAAGGACGGGCCGCGATGGTTACCTTTGCGCCGGCTGCCGCCGCTTCGAACACCATCATCCGCGCGGCGCCTCCGGCTCCCAGCACCGCCACCCGGCCTTTCAGGGAAATAGAGGCTCCCGCCAACGCGCGCAAAAATCCGGCGCAGTCGGTGTTATACCCGGTCATCCGTCCGTTTTCGCAGCGCACGGTGTTAACCGCCCCATAAAGGGCGGCCCGGCTGTCAAGCCCGTCGAGCAGGGGAATAACGGCTTCCTTATGGGGAATGGTGATGTTAAACCCGTCCAGCGCGGCGAGAGCCTCTTTCTGCTCCATCAGATGCCCGGGCGGGATCTCCTTCATCCCGTATGTTGCCAAAATTCCTTTTTTCGCAAACAGCTTTTCATGAATAAAAGGGGACATGGAATGGCCCAGTGGGGACCCGATCACAACAAATTTTCGGTTCATAGGCGAACGCTCCCATCTAAAATCGATCCTGGAAATATCCGAAGATTCTGCCAAAACCACCAAAAAACAAGCGGCCTTGACCGACAATCTTTCCGTTTGGCCAGGGTGCTGAATATTTTCTTCGAAAGCTATCCAAATTGTCTATTGACAAACCAACTGGATATGAATAATATTTTACCTAATGTCTGCTGTGTTTCTTCACAGCAGCCGTTTTCCTGCAACACGCGTGTCATAACGCCGATCAACCGGAAGTATAATAAGTGGTAAGGCAAAACCTGTCCACTCTGTTTTCAGTACAACCGGATAGAATAGGAGGTGTCCAACATGGTCTTTGAGAAGATTAAGGCAATCCTCGCGGAGCAGTTCGACGTAGAGGAGGATAAAATCACTCTGGAGACGAACATTGCCGAGGATCTGGGCGCGGATTCCTTAGACGTCGTGGACCTGCTCATGACGCTTGAGGATGAATTCGATGTGGAAATCCCGGACAGCGAAGTCGACAACATTCGTACCGTCGGCAATCTGGTGAAGTTCATCGAAGGCAACAGCTAAGCGAAGCTTCCGTCCTACGCCTGCCCCGATTGGGGCAGGCGTATTTTTTTACCCGGTCACTCTCCCAGAAAGCTTCGGTCAAAGTTCACCACGGCGAAAAACCGCGGGTCCACCTGTTTCAGCGCCGCATCTATCCTCTCTTCCAGCTTTTCGTCGCAAACCGGGTAATGATAGGGCACCACCACATCGAAAATCAGGTTGATGCGGTTTTCTCCGTCCACCACCCGAAAGTCGTGCAAAGACAAGGCCGGGTCAATTTGATGAACCATGTCCAAAGCGGTCTGGTGCAGATGGTTGACGCGCGCATCGTCGGTGAGGATGGGATCAAAATGAACGATGAGCATGATTCCAAGCTTAGCGGAAATCTCCTTTTCCGCCAGGTCAATGGTCTCGTGCATTTTCAGTATGTCCGCGTCGGCGGGAACCTCCGCGTGCACCGAAGCGATGATGCGGCCGGGACCGTAGCTGTGAACAATCAAGTCGTGCACCCCGCCGATGCCCTCATAGGAAAGCAAGCTTTCTTCAATGTCTTTGACAAGCTTTGGATCGGGCGGCTGGCCCAGAAGCGGGGAAAGGGTATCCCTCGCGGTGGTGATCCCTGCCCAGAGGATAAAGAGAGCCACCACGATTCCAGCTACCCCGTCCACAGGAAAGTCGGTAATCTGGGAAAGAAAGACCGAAACCAGTACCACCGAGGTGGCCGCCACGTCGCTGAGGCTGTCCATAGCGGCTGCCCCTACCGTAGCCGAGCCGATGGCCTTGCCGATCTTTCCGTTAAAGAGGCCCATCCACAGCTTTACCAAAATAGAGGCACCCAGCACCAAGACCGATACCCAGGAAAAGGCGGCTGTCTCAGGATGCGCCACCTTGTCTATGGAGGTGCGCAAAAACTCAAAGCCCACCAGCACAATCACCATAGAGATGCACAGGCCCGCCACATATTCAATGCGGCCATAGCCGAAGGGATGCTTTTTGTCCGGTTTTTTGCCGCTGAGCTGAAAACCCGCCACCGTCACCACGGAAGACCCTGCATCGGACAGGTTGTTAAACGCGTCCGCCGAAATCGCCACCGAGCCGGTAATCATACCGGTGAAGAACTTCATCAAAAACAACAGCAGGTTGCACGCAATGCCCACCGCGCCTCCCAGTATCCCGTACCTGCGGCGCACCGCCGGGTCCTTTACCTGGTCCGCGTTCTTGACAAAGAGCCGAATGAGCCATGCTGTCATGGATTTTCCGCCTCCTCTTTCGCCCGCAAAACAAAACGCCAGTCCAAAAAAAGGTACTTACATTCGAATGCAGGAAAAAAATTAGAACAAATGTTTGATTTTCTCAGAAAGATATGGTAAACTCTGTTTGGAAATGTGATTATTATTCACTTAAATTTCTTTGTTCTTCAATGAAATTCCTGTGAAAAAAGAGTGGAGGGATTCTTTTTGGATTATAAATTGCTGGCAAAGGAGAGCCTGAGCGGGTACCGGGTTCTGAGCGCCGCTATCGAAAACTTAACCCAGAGCATCGGGGACATCGACCGCCGCCTGGCCTCCCAGGAGCTTTCCCAGAAGGAGCACCTGGAGGAGCGCATCTCCCTTTGCGCCCAGCGGGCGCACCTGGAGTCCATCCTGGCCTACCGCCGCTCCGGAAAGGAACGCATCGACCGGGGCCTCGCCGTACTAACACCCGAGCAGCGCACCATTCTCGACCGGTTCTACATCCACCGCACCGATCATTACCTGGACGATTTGATGGATGAGCTGGGTTATGAACGGCGCAGCATCTATTACCGCCACAACACGGCCTTGCGGGATTTTACCGTGGCTATGTACGGCTTGTCGGAGGATTGAGCGTTTCCACGGCCTGTTTTTGGACGCGTTGTTTTTTATTATACTCCAGCCAGGCAGCGATGTGCAATCGTCCAGTTGATTTTTGTCTGCGTTTTCTTTTTCACGAGCCATGGCCAGGATGGACCATGGCTCGTGTGCGTTCATGAGGCGGTGCTAAAGGGAAAACGGTCCCGGGCATGAGAAAGATGATTGACAAACTATACGATCGATACTATCATATTGGGTAGTTATATTATTATTTGTATACAATTTTTCCCTGTCCGGCGCATGCTTTTGCCGGCGGCCTGCTTGCCCGCAAAACCAGGAAAAATATGCAGATTTTTTTGCTGCTTATAATTGGGGAAAATGAGGAAAACCTATCCATATCTTGATTTTCGGGCGCGACTTTGCGCATCTTTGGAGGTTCTTTCATGTACGAACAGACACATAGTTCCACCGCCTCAGCCTCGCAAAACAGCGCAACAGGGCTGATTAAGTTTTTCCGCCAGACGAAAAAGTTCTGGTGGATTCCGGTTGCCTTGACCTTTTTAATGGGGATTGTGGGCTTCCTTCTGGCTTCCATTACCGACAGCCCTACCTATACGTCCAAGATGCTTATGTCCATCAATCTAACCATCTCTCAAAACGGCATCTCCACCAACAGCGATACGGCGCTGGTGCAATGGTATGGGGAATGCTACCGGGTGTTCATCACCAGTAACACCATTGCCGACAAGGTGCGCGACTCTCTGCAGGAGGAAAACCTGGTTCTGGAACGGCAGGACATCAAGGACTCCATTTCCCTTCGGCAGAAGGGGTCTACCAATATGATTGAACTGATCGTCACCACGGAAAATCCCAACCATTCCTTCCGCATTGCGGACGCACTGGCGGATGTGGTGGGGCAGCCTGAAATGAAGCAGAATTTTCCCAATATTCAGGTCAATGTCATCGACCGGCCGGAATATCCCACTCTGCGCAACCCCTCGGACAACAAGCTTTTGTACCCGCTGCTGGGGATGCTGTTGGGCCTGGGTCTTGGGGCGCTTGTGATCTGGCTGTCCATGCTCTTTTCCCGTACCGTACAGAGCGAGACGGATATTTACACCGGTATTTCCGCCAAGCTCTTTGCTTCCATCCCTTATGAGGAGCGCAAGCGGCGCCACCGCAGGAAGGGAGACAGCACGATGCTGATTACCCCGGCCTCCGATTTTGCCTATATGGAAGCGTATAAATCCCTGCGCGTAAAGGTGGAAAACCTCGCCTCCTCGCGTGGGTATAAGAAATTCCTGATTACCAGCGCCGTAGCGGACGAAGGCAAATCCACCGTTATTTCCAATCTGGCCATTGTTCTGGCGCAGAAGGAAAAAAGCGTCCTGATTGTGGACTGCGACATGCGCAAGCCCACCATCCAAACCCTTTTCTCTCTGCCGGGCAAAGATGTAACGGGTCTTTCCAATCTTTTGCGCGGAGAATGCCAGGCCCAGGATGTCATCCGCCGCAGCGAGAAATTCGGCGTTTCTCTGGTGACCAGCGGCCCGTGTGTGGACGACGCGGCGGAGCTTCTGGATTCGGACGCGATGCATGCCTTTGTAGCCGCCATGGAAGAGCGGTTTGACTATATTTTGTTCGACACGCCGCCGGCCCATGTGGTTTCCGACGCGGCCACCCTTTGCAAATATGTAGATGCTGCCATTCTGGTCATCAAGCAGGACTTCTGCAACATGGAGATCATCAACCGCACCATTGAGGACATCCAGTCCCAGAATAAGCCGGTGGTGGGCTGCGTCTTCAACAAGACCCAGAAGAGCCACGGCGTTCTCGGTTACAGCCGTTATGGATACGGCTCTAAGCGCTACGGATATTCCCGCTACGGCGGTGCCAACGGATACGGCTATAAATATGAGCAGCCTTCGGACAAATCCGCGGACCATTCCAGAAGCCGCCGGAAATAACACGTGCTCGGCACAAAAGGGATGCCAGAAATGAAGATTCTTATTGTCAATCCAACGGTATACTCCATCTACCACCTGCGTGGAGAACTGCTAAAGGCCATCACCGATCTGGGCCACACGGTGGTGGCTGTGGGACCGGAGCCGGAGCAGGAAGTGGACCTCTCTTCTTACAAGGCGAGGTACCGGCGGGTCTCCTTCAGCCGCACCTCCAAAAACCCCTTTGCTGATTTCTTTGTCATTCACAACCTCAAACAGGTGATTGCGGAGGAAGCGCCGGACCTGGTGTTTTCTTATGCGCTCAAGCCGGTGGCCTATGGGTCGATTGCCGCTAGGATGGCAAAGGTGCCGCAGATTTATTCTATGATTTCCGGGCTTGGAAAGGTGTATGGCGGCTCCTCTGTGAAAAGCCGGCTGCTGCGCACGGTCACCGATACCCTTTTGAAAAAGGGTTTTTCTGCGTGCAGGCAGGTGATTTTTCAAAACCAGGACGACTTGAAGGAGCTGGTCGAGCGGGGCCTGCTGCCGCAAGACAAATGCCGTCTGGTCAGCGGTTCGGGTGTCAGTTTAGAGAAATTTGCCCCGGCTCCTTTGCCCAAAAGTCCGGTTTTTCTCATTATTTCCCGGCTTTTGCGGGAAAAAGGCATTATGGAATTCTGTGAAGCCGCCCGCCGCACCCACAAGCAATACCCCCAGGCACGGTTTCAGATCGGCGGCTTCTTCGACGAGCATCCGGGAGAACTTACCATGTCCGACCTGCGTCCTTATTTAGACAGCGGCGACGTGGAATACTTAGGAAAACTGGAAAATGTGGTTCCTTACCTGGACGGGTGCACTACCTATGTGTTGCCTTCCTACTACCGGGAGGGGATTCCCCATTCCATCCTGGAGGCCATGGCGGTGGGCCGTCCCATCGTCACCACCGACTGCCCCGGCTGCCGGGAAACGGTGCGCAATGGGGCCAACGGAATCTTGGTGCGCCCAAAAAATGTAGAGGATTTGACAAACGCGTTTGGCCGGCTGTGTGCGGATGCCGAGCTGCGCGAACAAATGGGCCGGGAAAGCCTGCGGTACTGCCGGGAGCGGTTTGACGTTTCCATCGTCAACAAGGACATGCTCTCGATTCTTGGGTTAAAGCAAGAGGGATCTCTATGAGAATGGCATTTTTTCATGACAATGTGATGCTCAGCGACGAACAGGGAGAACAATATTCCATCATCTTTCCCTATTCCTTATGGAAAGAGCGGTACCTGCCCTGCTTTGAGGAAATCAGCGTATCTACCCGGGTAAGGCCCATGTCTTCCTTCCCGGAGGATAAGCGCAGGGGATTTGTCAAGTCCAGCGGGGAACGGGTGGTGATGCGCCCGGTTACCGCTTATCGTTCGATGGCCGATGCGCTGTTTCACCGGGGGGCCATCCGCGCCCAGGTCCGGGATATCTTGGAGGACGCCGATTGTGCGGTCATCCGTTTGCCGAGCATGCTCGGCTTTTTTGCTTGTCAGGAGGCTCTTCACCTGAAAAAGCCCTATGCGGTAGAGTTGGTGGCAAGCGGCTTCGGCTCGCTGTGGTATGTGGGAAAGCCGGGCGGAAAGGCGCTGGCTCCTTTTTTCTGGCGCCAGGCAAAAAAATACACCTCTGCGGCAGACTATGTCCTTTACGTCACCGACGGGTATCTGCAGCGCCTCTATCCTTCCCGGGGACACACGGCAGCCATTTCCGACGTATGTCTGGACAGTCCGGACCCTCAGGTGCTGAAAAAGCGCCTGGCACGCATTGCGGAACACTTTGCTAAATCTACGCCTCTCACCTTCGGTCTCATCGGTTCTCTCAACGTGCGGTATAAGGGGCAGAAAACCGCCATGGAGGCTTTAAGCCTTCTCAAAAAGCAGCTACCCGGCTTTCGTCTAAAGCTGTTAGGGCCGGGAAACCCCGCGCATTTTCAAAGCATTGCCGAGCGTTTGGGGATCGCGTCCCAGGTGGAATTCTGCGGGACGCTGCCGGCGGGAGATGCGGTTGCCGCTTGGATGGACTCGCTTGATGTCTTCCTACTGCCCAGCGACCAGGAGGCGCTTCCCCGGGCCTTAATCGAAGCCATGAGCCGGGGCTGCCCGGCGGTAGCCAGCGCGGTGGGCGGCGTGCCGGAGCTGCTGGAGGAACGATATCTGCACCGGCGGCGGGATGCAAAAGGTCTCGCCCGGTGTTTAGAACGCCTGCTTTTGGACGAAACTCATATGAGAAGGGCTGCCGAACAAAATTTTCAGAAGGCACGTTCCTTTTCACGTGAAACACTCGACGGCGCGCGCTTGGAATTCTACCAGGCCTTCGCCCGGTATGCAGGAGGTGGCATCCTTGGATAAAAGCAGCCGTCCCGCACGCGTTCTGATGGCGGTAGGGAAGATGGACCGAGGCGGAATGGAAACCATGCTGATGAACCTGTACCGGTGCATCGACCGAAACCGCCTTCAGTTTGACTTTTTGTGTACAAAACCGGGAAGCGCAGACTTCGACGAGGAAATTCTCGCCCTTGGCGGCCGGATTTTTCACACCTCTCTGCCCAAACAGGCGGGATCCAAACGGATTCTGGAAGAAATGCGCAAGGTAATGGAGGAAGAAGGACCTTTTGCGGCGGTGCATGCCCATCTTCTCTTTTTTAACGGTTTTGTCCTTCTGGCTGCCAAGCGCGCGGGAATCCCCATCCGCATCAGCCACTCCCACGCTTCCAGCCTGCTCAAATACCATTCACTCAAGGGGAAAGTCTACGCATCCTTCATGCGCCGCCTGCTGCTCAAAAACGCCACCTGCCTGCTGGCCTGTTCCAAACAGGCGGGAATCTATCTCTATGGCGAAAAAGCGGTCGGGTGCGGGCAGGTGGAGCTTTTTGCAAATGCCGTAGATGTGGATGCCTTCGTTTGCAACCCCCAAACCAGAGCTAGGCTGCGCGCACAGTTTGGCGCAGGGGAGGAGACCCTTGTAATCGGCCAGGTGGGACGGATGATCCCGGAAAAAAATCACATTTTTCTGCTGGAGCTGGCCCGTTTACTGAAAGAGCATGGAGTAGACTGCCGGTTTCTTCTCATTGGGGACGGGCCTTTGCGCGCATCCCTTATGCAGAAGGTTGCCCTCTACGGGCTTGGAGATATGGTGACCTTTACTGGCCTTCGTGAGGATGTAAGCGATCTTTTGCAGGCGCTGGACGGCTTTGCCATGCCGTCCTTGATGGAAGGGCTTCCAGTGGCACTGGTGGAAGCGCAGGCGGCAGGGCTCCCCTGTGTGGTTTCCGACGGCGTTTCCAAAGAAGCCGATCTGGGCCTTTCTCTGGTGCGATTTTTGCCGACGGATTCTCCTCATAAAAAGGATTGGTTCAAAGCGGTATCCGACTGCAAAAGACAGCCAAGGCCTTCTTTGGAGCAGGTACGCGCCGCCTTTGCCCGCCGGGGCTTTGAAGTAAAAGAAAACGCGGCACGTCTCTATGCGCTTTATCGGCTATCTCCGCAAAGCAGAGGAGGTGGCTGCGATCAATAGCCATACCCTGTCAAAAAAACCGGTGGCGCTGCTGCTTTCCATCCTGTATACCATCGGCATCTCGATTTATGGCTACACGGTGATTCAGGATGGGATGTATCTGGACCCAAACACGCCTTTGTCCGTGTTCAACTGGCTTGGATGGGTGAGTGTGCTCTGGGCGATCTTTTCCTGGTGGCTGGTGAGGCGGGAGATTCTCTGCCCTTATATCATTTTTATCTGCGTATTCTATCTGTTCTGCTATGGGCAGTGTTTTCTATGGGCCTTCGGCATTACTGCGGAGGGGTACGACATCAGCCGCACCTTCCTTGCCACGGAGTTGGTAGAAGGGCAGGTATTTACCCTGATCTCTTTAAACCTGTTCCATATCGGCGGGCTGCTTACCTCCAAGCGGGTAAAGCCCAGCCTTTCTTCCGCCGCTCCTTCCATTCGGCCAGGGTACCCCTCCCATGAGCGGGTGATTCGGATTGCGGCGCTCATTCTTCTGGCAATCAGCATCGTTCCTTATATCATGGACTTGGTTGCCGCCGTACAGGCCGCCGCCCAATATGGATACAAAGGACTCTACTCGGAATATCTTCTCACTCTCTCGAAATCGCAAAAGATGTTTCGTGCGTTTGGGGAATTTTTGATTCCGGCTCTGCTGTGCTTGTTTGTGGTATCGAAGAAACGCTGGCAGAGAGGTCTGCTTCTGATTGCCGTTGTGCTCAAATCCGCAGCGGAACTGTATTTGGGCGGTCGCGGTGACACGGCGATGCTCCTTTTGTGTTTGATCTGTGTATGGCACTATACCGTCCGTCCTCTCAACGCCCGGCGGGCGATTCCATTGGCGGCAGGCGGCTACTTTGTGGCCGGTCTTTTTGCCAGCATCGCACAGATCCGCGGGCAGACCGGACGGTCCCTTTCCGATTTCTTCGTCAATCTTTTCAGTATGGATAACCCGATTTTCCGCCTCGTCGGGGAGTTGGGCGGAACCATGCGGGTATTGATCGATACCATGCGCTTGGTCCCAGCCACGTATCCCTTTCGCCATGGTATGTCCTATCTGTATTCTCTGACCACCATCATCCCCAACCTGGGCTTCTGGGCCGTCCACCCGGCCGTGGAAAATGCGCATCTGGCCCAATGGCTGATGGACGTGATGAATCTTAACTATGGTCCCGGTTATTCCATGGTTGCGGAAGGCTATATCAACTTTGGCTGGGGCGGTGTTTTCGCCATGCTGGTATACGGTATGCTTTTGGGCTGGGTGTTCACTCTTGTACACCGCAGCAATTGGAGAGAAAAGCCGGAGCTGCTTTGCGTGGAGCTGATTTCTCTGGTAATTGTGCTGGTTTCCGGCACGCGTTCTTCCTTTGTCGATATCTTCCGTTCCTTCCTCTATATCGCCTTGGTCAGTTATCTGCTGATGATCCTGGTCCGCGCTGTCCTGGTTTATCGGCGCAATAAGGAAATCTATCGCTGATAAAAGCCCCGCCCGAAATTGGGCGGGGCTTTTCGTCTTTCTTTTCTCAGGCCCTTATGGATTTACATCATATATGTGCTTTCCTTATGGTGGTGAAAAAAGTCGCCATCAAAACCTCGATGCCTCTTTCCATAGAAAAATGTGCAGAAACCATCTGGTTTCTGCACATTTTCATTTCTTACGGAAGCAGTTCATTTTCCGGGGTAATCTGCTGCTGCGAATCTTCATATAGGAACAGCGCGTCGTAAATCGCCCGGGCAACTCGGATGTTGGAATTGTAGGTTGGAGCGTTGGCACCGTTTTCTAGAATGACTGTCACCGCATACTGGGGATCCTCATAAGGACCAAACGAAATAAACAGGGTATGAGGGGAAACGGTGGCTTCATTTCCACCGGTCTGAGCCGTACCCGTCTTACAAGCGATTTTAATGGGAAAATCCTTAAAGTAAGACCAGGTGTTCCCGCCCTGCTCCGAAGCAGCGCGGTACATGCCCAGTTTCACCGTGTCGATATGCTCCTGCTTTACACCAATGGTATTGAGCAGATTCACCTGCTCGGGCTGCACCGTCTGAGACAGGTCATACGACTTGACTTCTTTGACCAAATGCGCTTGGTTGCGGTTTCCGTTATTGGCGATGGTAGCGGCGTACATGGCCATCTCAATTGGGGTAAAGGAATTGTAAAGCTGGCCGATGGCCGATTGCAGGGTATCGCCGGCATTCCAGGCCAATCCTTCGGATTCCGCATATGCAGGACTGGCAAGAATGCCTTGCTTTTCTCCAATTTCAATGCCGGTTAATTCTCCCAAACCCAGTCTCTTTTGGTATTCGTTCATCCGATCAATTCTAAGAATACGTCCCACATCAAAGAAAAAATAGTTGCAGGAATTCTTCAGCGCATCGGTGACTGTCTGAGGCCCGTGGTAACCTAGGCAAGAAGGCTGATAATCATCATAAAAGGTGTAAACCTTTGAGCAATAAATACTGGTATCGGGGGTAATAACCCCTTCCTCCAGCGCTGCCAGGGCAACCGCCGGCTTCATGGTGGAACCGGGCTGGAATCGGCCCTGGGTGGAACGGTTATAAATTGCGGGGTCATTCTGGGCAAGAAGGCTTGCGTAATCGTTAATATCATAGTTGGGATAATTGGCCATGGCTACGATTCCGCCGGTTTTTACGTCCACCACGATGGCGGCCCCGGACTTCACGTCGCCGCCCTTGCCGGGCGCCGCTGTCTGCCGCAGCTCGTCGATGATGTTAGCCAAGGCGTCCTGGGCAGCCAACTGAATGCGCGAGTCAATGGTCAAAAACACGGTATTTCCTGCCTGGGGCGCTTTGGTGACCTCATTGTCCACCACTTTTCCCAGCTCATTCAGAGTCAAGGTCTTTTCACCCCGCTGGCCCCGCAGCTGGGATTCCATCGCCAACTCGATCCCACTCTTACCAATGACATCATCATAGGTATAGCCCTCGTTTTTCAGCTCCTTATATTCATCCGCATCAAGCTTTCCCATAGTGCCGATGACGTGAGGGGCAATCTCTCCGCTCTCGTAGGAGCGCACCGCCTCGCTTTGGATGGATACGCCCGGAATCTCCAGCGTGTTCTCGGTGATATACGTCATGGTTTCTTCCGAAATGTCAGTGGCGAAGGTAAAGGGATTGCGGTAGGAGAACTGCTTGAGCTCCATTTCGTACCGTACTCCCATGATGTCGCGTACTTGGGAAGGGGTCAGTCCCTCCATTTTGTCAATTTCGTATTTCTTCACCAATGCATCGTAGCAGTTCTGTGCCGTGGCGTAGGTTTGCAGTTCGTTGGCGCTTTTGAGCTTTTCAATGTCGCTGTCCCGGCCTTCGGCAAACTCGATCTGCGGCTGGGAATTGGCGGCAACCTCCGCCTGAGTCTGATCCGCCCATACCAGAGGCAGAGAATCGTTCCAGGTTTCCCCGTTCTCCCGCAAATGGCCAGTCAGCGTCAGGATGGTCTGGTTCTGGGTGTCCTTGGTCATGTACTGACGCAAAAACAAAACCGAATAGCCAATGTGGTTGACCACCAGCGGCCGGCCGTTGGCGTCGTAAATCTCTCCTCGGGCGGCATTGGCGGGAATGGTGGTCTGGGTCTGAGAGGTGGTCTGCTGTACGAACTGCTCGCCCTTGACCAGCTGATATTCCGCCAGACGCACCACATAAACCACCGCAATGGTCAGCACACAAACAAGCATAATGATTCTTCGCGCCAGATGTCTCTTTTCTTCCATTTCCGCCTGCCTTTCTGTACCTGCGGTACGGTTATTGCGGCTCTACCGCCAACCTTTTGGCAAGCTTGGAGGAGAGCCAGTAAAACAACGGAACGAACAGCATGGAATAAACAATCCGTGGCAGCACCACCTGGTAAAGGGCCTGGATGGCGTCCCCGTTGGAATAGGGGACAAAGAAAATAAGCCAGTCGATAAGTTCATACACCATAAAGCCGCCAAAACAATATAAAAGCGCAGTCAGGACATTATTGCGCATAAAGTAAACGATCAAAAGCCCACACAAACAGGCAAATATCAGCAGCAAAATTGCCGAATACCCAAAGGGGCGAAGGCGGCTCGTGTCCCACAACAGGCCGGCCACCACTGCCAGAATGCTTCCCCGGAATTCCCCTTCAAACATAGCCGCACAGATGACTGCCGGCAGCAAAAAGACCGGTTTGACGCCGAAGATGGCGGGAAATACCCCGGGCGTCACCTGCAGCAGGAACAACAAAAGCAGGTAGAGCACATAACAGACCCATTTTACAATCTGTTTTTTCTGCTCGGGTTTCATTGGGCTCCACCCCCGTCGCCGGTCACCGATTCATCGGGAATGGGAGTCGCGGTAAATTCCTTAATGACCATCACGTTTCGCACATTGCGCACATCCGCGGCCGGCTTCACAATGGCGTAATTGGAGATGCCGTCGCTTTCCTGGAGGACTTCCTCCACCGTCCCGATAATCAGACCACGGGGATATCCCTTGCCAACGCCCGAGGTAATGATGATATCCCCCCGACTGATGGAATTTTCTCTTCTGATATTGTTCATGCGGCATTTGTCATCCTTGGCAAGCGTGAGCGTGTTGGAGCTGATCTGGCCGCTTGTCTCGGTGTGGCTGTCAATGGCGCCGATGCCGATGGAATTGTCCAGCACCGTGCGCACGGTGCACTGGGTTTCCTCCACCACGTCCACACAGCCCACCAGCCCGTCTGGAGTAATAACCGGGTCTCCCCGTTCTATCCCGTGGAGAGACCCCACGCTGATGGTAAAGGAGCCAAAGGGATCGCTTGCATCCCGCTTGATGACCTGAGCGTCCTGAAGCACAAAATCCGGGTTTTCCTTTTTCAAATCCAGATACTGGCGTAGCTCTTCGTTTTCACTTTTGATTTCTGCATAATCCACCTGCTGCTCGCGCAGGGTGCGGATTTCCTCTTCCATGCTCGCCACCTGTTCCTTGAGCTGGGAAGTGAGCACAAATCCGCCGAACACATCGTCAGCCAATCCGGAAACCCAGGAAGCCAGCTGCTCAAACGGCTTTGTGACAGCGCTGACCAGGGAAGAGGGGATGGTTCCCATTCCATGGGTGGTAACCGAATATACCACAAACCCCGACAAAACCAGCACAATGGCCAGCAGGGCTTTGAATCGTTTGGTTTTAAAAAAGCTTTTCAAGGCGTTTGGGCCTCCTTCTCATTGGAACCGGCAATCCTCTTCGCATCCGGTCCGCTCTTTTCATAAAAAACACCCTTCTTAAGCTGCCTCTTATGAAAAAAGCGGGCAGGCCCCCCGCGCCCTTTTTCCCTTTCCGCCAAGCCTGGTAAGAACATCAATACGCAAAGGCTGCCGAAAAATTCGTTTGCGGCAGTCTTTGCGTATTCCTTTTCCGTTCGCCTCTTACCGGCGGCGGTAATTGTTTTTGCTCGACGGGGGCGGGCCTTCCAGACGCTTGCCCGTTCCGTCGGCCACACAGTCAAGTGGACTTTCCGCAATGTGCACCGGCATACCGGTTTCCTTGGAAATCAACTGGTCAAGACCACGCAGCAGCGCGCCGCCGCCGGTGAGCATGATGCCGTGATCAATGATGTCCGCCGAAAGCTCAGGCGGCGTGTTCTCCAAAGTCGAGCGGATGGCATCCACAATGGCCGCCAGCGGGTCTGCCAGTGCCTCGCGGATTTCCGCAGAAGAAAT
This sequence comes from Clostridiales bacterium, assembly GCA_018364155.1. Lineage (GTDB taxonomy): Bacteria > Bacillota > Clostridia > Oscillospirales > Acutalibacteraceae > Solibaculum_A. The sequence continues at coordinate 299,710 of JAGZMM010000004.1, read as the reverse complement.
CTGAATGTTCTTGGGCAGCCCGTCCATCAGGTTGCGGCCCTTGATGTCCATGGTGCTCTCTTCCTCGTAGGGGAAGGCAGAGCCAATGCGGATCTTGATGTCCTCCGCCGTACGCTCGCCGATGAGGAGGTTGTACTTTTTCTTCACATAGGAAATAATCGCTTCGTCCAGCTTATCGCCGGCTACCCGCACCGAACAGGAGGTCACAATGTCACCCAGAGAGATGACCGCCACCTCCGACGTGCCGCCCCCGATGTCCACGACCATCGAGCCGGTCGCTTCCTCTACCGGAAGGCCCGCGCCCATCGCCGCCGCCATGGGTTCCTCGATCAGCTCCACTTCCTTGGCGCCCGCGTTATAGGAGGCGTCCTCCACCGCCCGGCGCTCCACCTCGGTAACACCCGACGGAATGCAGATCACCACCCGCGGACGGGAAAAGGGGCTATTTTTCGCCGCCTTGTGGATAAAATGGCGCAGCATGGCCTCGGTGATCTCAAAGTCCGCGATGACGCCGTCCTTCAAAGGACGCACCGCGTGAATGGAACCCGGCGTTCTGCCGATCATTTGCTTCGCTTCCGCGCCGACGGCCTTGACCGCATCGGTTCGCACATCTATCGCAACGACGGACGGCTCGCGCATGACGATACCCTTGCCCTTCATGAATACCAGCGTGTTCGCCGTACCCAGATCAATCCCAATGTCGTGGTTGAACATGATTGCTTTCTCATCCTTTCACTTGCCCGGGAGCCCCGGCATTCCCCGGTTTTCCGCATGTAGGCGATACATATAATATTATAACGGCGGGGTTTTGATTACACAACACTTTTTTCAGAATTATGTCAACAAATTTGCAGGACATTCCCGCCACTTTTTCAACCAATTTGCATGTTTTTTCTTCCGCTTGCTTTTTTCCCTGCTTTTGCGTCTATTTTCCTTGCCAAAAGCGTTTATTCCAGCCCTTCCAGCAAGCGCAGCAGCCGCGCGATCGGCAGACCCATCACGTTAAAGAAATCGCCCTGGATTCCTTCCACCAGCGCCATTCCTTTTTCCTGGATGCCATAGGCTCCCGCCTTGTCCATGGGTTCCCCTGTCTTCACATAGGCGCGGATCTTGGCCGGTGTCAGTGGATAAAACTTCACCTTCGTCTGCTGGACAAAGGAGTGGGCGTGGCCTTTGTGCACCACGCAGACGCCGGTAAGCACCAAATGCTCCCGCCCGGAAAGAAGGGTGAGCATGCGCACCGCATCCGCTTCCTTTTTAGGCTTTCCCAAAATCATCCCGTCGATTACCACAATGGTATCCGCTCCAATGACAGTGTCCAGCGGCCGGGCCTTCGCTACCTCCAGCGCCTTTTGCTGGGCCAGGGTCAGCGCCGCCTGCTCGGGCGGCGTCCCTTCCTCGATCACTTCCTCGCCTCTTGCCGGAATGCAGGCAAAGGAAAGCCCCGCTCGTTCGAGAAGCTCTTTGCGCCTGGGGGAGGCGGACGCTAAAATCAATGCCAACGATAATCCCTTCCTCATTTGACGAATCGAATGCTCGGTTCCCTGCGCCTAAATCAGATGGACACAAAGTACTGCATGCCCAAGGCATTTTCCTCATAAGGGTACTTTGCGTACAATTCCTCCTGATAGGCGGAAATTTTTACCGCCGTTAGGCTGGTGCGCACCTGGATGCGCCACATAGGTTCCCCGTCCCTAACAAAGTAAAGCAGGTGGGCGCCCTTGTCGGAAAGAACGATGCCGGTATCCCCCGGCTTGCGGGACGCATCAAAGCACCAGTCGTTGAGATTCTTCGACTGCTGGTACTGGTAGATGTTTTCATAAAGGCCGCCGTTGGCCGCGGTGCCGGTATCCGCGCTGTATTTCGCAGCCAGCGCCCCAAAGGCGGACTCTGTCTGTTCGCCACTCTGGTATTCCTTGAGAATGTCCTCAGCCTTTTGTAAAACCGCATCCTTCTGTTCCTGGGTCATGCCGGTTTCTTCCGAGACATTGCCTTCGGGCGTAAGAAGAATTTGGCGTACGTTGACGGTTTTGGTTTCCGGGCGCTCCCGGTTCTCGTAGTACATTACGTAATACCCGTCCAGCCCATCGAGCACCGTTTTGTCTCCAGGCAGGCGGGAAGCATCCTGCAGCCAGGTTTTTGCAGCCGATACGGTCAGCTTATCCAGATATTCCACCTTGCGGGTAGCATTGTCATCGGCATAGGCTTCCTTTTCGCCATCCTGTGCATATTCCCGGGCCAATGCGGCAAAGCTCTGCGCGTCCGTCACGGCGGCACACATTTCTTCCGCTTTCTGCCGTTCCTCCTGGGCGCTTTGGGTAGGATCTCCCGCATTGTCGATGGGAACGAAGAAGGAATAATAGGTGATCATGTCCAGGGAGTCCTTGTTTTTGTTATATTCGTCGAGCATCTGGGTCTCGGTGAAGGTGTAAGACTCGGTCAGCTGTTGCTGGTACTTGCGGGAAAGCCGCTGGCGCTCCACCTCGCCCCGGACCACATCCAAAGTCACGCCCTTGCCAAACTGGGCGTACAGATAGGAACTCAAGCGGGCGTTGTTTGCCTTGGCGTTCTCTTCGATGGAGGAAAGATACGCGTCGATGCTCTTCTGGTCCTCCTCCGAAAGGGTGACGCCGTTTTTCACTGCCTCGTCGTAAGTGGCATAGGTGCTGACGATGTTAGTCATGGCCTTGTTCTTGAAATAATCCTCCCAGGTCATCTCGTCGGAAATCTTCTGCTCGGCCAGCGTTTTGGAGGTATCCAGGCCGTAGGCGCTGAGCTTGTCCTCATTTTCCAGGAGAAAATCGTTGTAGGCCACGGAAAAATAGTAACTGTACTGAGCGGCAGTCAGCTTATGATCGCCTACCGTAACTGCCGTAAAGGTCTGCGCCGGCAGGTCGGAAGAAAAGAAATAGATCGCGAAGCCGCCCAGCGCCACCAGCAGGCACACCACGACTGTAACTACGATTTTTGTTTTGCTCCAAGGTTTTTTTTTCGTGTTGCTTTCCTGCTCCACCGTCACCTGATCTCTATTTTGCGCCGTTTGAGCCAACCCAATCCATCCTCTCAAAACTTCTTTTGATACCCTGCCGCGGCCACTTTGCAAAAGGCCGCATATTTCCATTTATTCTAGCACAATTCACAGAATAAACCATGAATTCCCTATGAATTTTCTCTTAGATCCGGCCGGTGGAACCAAACCCGCCGGCGCCGCGCTGCGTCGCTTTCAGCTCCTCCACCTCTTCCACCGGCAAGGGCAATACCGGCATAACCACCAGCTGGGCAATCCGCTCTGAGGGCATCACGGTATAGGCTTCCTTGGAGGTGTTGAGAAGGCCCACCAGGATTTCTCCGGTGTAATCGCTGTCGATGACGCCTACGCCGTTTGCCAGCGCGATGCCTTTTTTCACCGACAGGCCGCTGCGGGCAAATACCAACCCCACTGTATTCTCCAAAAGGCCCACGGCGATGCCGGAGGGGATCAGGGCCCGTTCCCCGGGCGCAATGGTGACCGGTTCCTCCAGGCAGGCGGCCAGGTCCAACCCTGCCGACCCGGCAGTGGACCGCACCGGCACCACCGCATGTTCCCGCATTTTCTTAATCTGTAAAGGCTGCATGTTCGTTTTCTCCTTTTTCTTTCGTTATTCCACGCCGCGGTAAGCAAACCCTCTGGTGAAGGTTCCCTTCTGCGGCGTACCGCTCCCGGTTTGGTACCTGTTTATAAGCGCACGGACCTCTTCCTTGCTCTCCTCAAAAAAGGACAGGTAGAGAAAGGAAACCCCGGTGCATTCCGAAAGCCGGTCGGCCAGGAAGGTGGGGACGCTGTTATAAAGCTCCCCGAATCCGCCGCCTGCGCAGCGCACCGGGAAGCGGACGCCCTTGCGGTCCACTAAGGACGTATCTTTTTTGCATGCGCCGCACCGGCCGGAGGCCGGGCAGTTTCGCATGAGCATCAAAGGCAGCCTGCCGTAAGCGAAAATTCCCGTGGGAATCCCCGCTGTGACCGCCTTCGCCTGAGACAGAGTCAACTCCGGCGAAAGGACCGCGAACTGGCAGCCAAGCTCCCGGGCTTTTTCTGCCGCCTTTGAATTAAACAGGTTGAGAAAAGGCCCGCCTGCAACCGAGAAACCCGCGTCCTGACCGGTTTTTACGTCCCCCAGGTTCTCCGCTAGGACAAGGGAAATCCCCGCGTCTTTGACCGCCGCCAGAAGCCGCTCCTTTTTCTCTTTCGGGTAAAAGCCGAAAGGCCGCGGAATCCGCACGCCCAGCGGCACCCCTGCAGCTTTAAAGCTCTGGGCAGCCGCGATAAGCTGCTCCTTGGGCAGCTCCAAGGGCACAAACGCTCCTTGCAGCCGGGATATCGTTTCCCGGTCCGGCAGCTGCTCGAGAGAAGAGAAGGAAGCCACCAAACCTGGGTGCTCCGGTTTTCTTTTTGGGAGTTCTTGGGGAAATTCCCCTTTCTCATAGGGAATGGGGTTCCTTTTTGCCCGCGCTTCCAGCAACTTTTGAAGCCCCTCCCGGCGCAGCCCATTTATAGCTGACACCGGCAGGGTCATCCCTTCCTCCAGCGAAAGGGTTACATCCTCCACCAAAAAGGGCGTTCCCCCGGTTTTGCGCAGCTGCTCCTCACACCGCTCTCTGGACAACGGCTTTGTTTGCACCGGCTGGGGCGGCGGGGCATATTCTGTAATCTGGTTTCCTTTCTGATCTCTTATGGTAAGGGAAACCGGCTGTCCTCCCTTGACGGACAAATGGAGAACCACCGGCACCTTCGGCCTCTCCTTAGCGCAAAGGGCTTCCAGGGATGAGAGAACGTCCTTGGCCGCGGTCACGTCCTCCTTACCCCGTACTCCCAGCATCTCCCGGCCCCGCCGGTTTTCGTAATACCCATTCGTAAATCCGCTGCGGGAAAATACAGATTGTAGATCCTGCTTCCACGCGGACGGCACCTCTCCCTGCGAAAGAGAAGCCCGGCAGGCCCGCACCGCCGCCGCCACGTATTCGGGCCGTTTCATCCGGCCTTCGATCTTGGCCGACGCAATGCCCATGCGCATGAGCTCTGGCAGCGCGTCGATTAACGACAGGTCTTTTAGAGACAGGACATGACCCGTCCCGTCCTCCGCCTGAAAGGGCAGCCGGCAGGGCTGTGCGCACAGGCCACGGTTCCCACTGCGGGAGCCCAGCATGGCGCTTAGGTAGCACTGGCCGGACACCGACATGCACAGCGCCCCGTGGACGAACACTTCCAGCTCGATGGGGGAGTGCTTTGCCAGGTAGGAAAGCTCCTCCCGGGAAAGCTCTCTGGGCAGCACCGCGCGGCAAAAGCCCAGTTCCTTAAGCGTTCTCAGCCCGTCCAGGGAGGACACTGACATTTGCGTGGACCCGTGCAGCGGCAGGGAGGGGGCCTTTTTGTGAAGCAGGGAGGCAAGCCCCAGGTCCTGCACAATCACGCCGTCTATGGATAAATCGCAGGCCAAAAAAGCCGTCCGCATGGCTGCGGCCAGCTCCTGGTCTCCCACCAAGGTGTTGAGCGTCAGATATACCTTTGCGTCCCGGCCGTGGCAGTAAGCGACCGCCTCAGAGAGAGCGTCTGCGTCAAAGTTTTTCGCGTTCTGCCTGGCGTTAAACTGCCCGGCCCCCAAGTACACCGCGTCTGCCCCGGTACGCACCGCCGCGAGCACCGATTCCATAGACCCGGCGGGAGCCAAAATCTCCAGGCGCTTTTGCATTTTGTTTTTCGTCATTTCTCCGGCGGAAACTTTGCGCGCAAAAACTGGACTTCCCGCTGCAAACGGTCCCGCTCCCGCTTGAGCTCATCCGCCTCGTTGCGGGCCTTGGCCGCGTCCGCCAGGTATTCCTGCAGCTGCGTGCGCAGATGGTCGCTGGTTTCCACCGACCGCTTAGCCTCGTCGCACAAGTCCAGTGCAATCAACACCAGCGCCCCGGTGGTGGACACATGGGGGTTTTCACGCATCAGCTCTTCCACCCGGTTGTCCAGCTCCTGGCCCAGGGCAATCACATAGCTTTCGCTTTCTTCCGTAGCTATCAAATAATCGGCTCCCGCAATGCGAAGCCGCACCTTGCGTTTGGCGTTCATGGGCAATTCCTCCGATTTTTTACACAAACTATCCTTCTATCGTACCGTCTTCTGACGGGGCGTAAACATTTTTTCAAATTATTCTTATTATAATATAACCGCGTGCGGCTTTAAAGCCTTTTTTGCAAAAAGAAGCGTGGAATTTGCGAAATATTCACAAATTCCATTACACACAGCAAATCCCCCAATATTTGTATCAAAATGATAGAATTTCTATACAGTTGAAATTGCTTTTGCTGTTTTTTACCAAATAAGTTGTAATTATGCCTGCTTTGGTGTATAATGAGCAGACGACTTGGCAATCTTTTTGTGGATCACTCTTTTGTTTGGAGGTTTACCTATGAAAAACCCAATTTCTGCCGCGCAGATGACCGAGATCATTACGGCGAAACTGTCGCACAATTTCGGCGTCACGCCGCAGGAAGCAACCAATGAACATATTTATTTGGCCCTAGCCCTGGTGGTGCGCGACTTGGTGCAGAATCTGCGCCGGGACTTTGAAGAGGACGTGCGCAAAAAGCAGGGCAAGCAGGTGTATTACCTGTGCATGGAGTTTCTCATGGGCCGGTCTTTGAAGAACAACATTTATAACCTGGGGCTATGTCACGTGGTAGACGAGGCGCTTAAACACTTTGACGTGAAAACCGAAACCCTTTACGAGATGGAACCGGACGCGGGCCTTGGAAACGGTGGACTGGGCCGTTTGGCGGCTTGTTTTCTTGATGCGCTGGCCACCGGCGGGTATCCGGCGATGGGGTATTCGTTGCGGTACGAATTCGGCATTTTCCGCCAGAAAATCGTGGACGGCTGGCAGACGGAGCTTCCGGACAATTGGCTGCCGGGAGGCGACGTGTGGCTGATTCCCCGCCCTGAGCAGACCCGCATCATCAAGTTCGAAGGCCAGGTAAAGGACTGGTGGGACGGGACCTATCACCAGGTGGAGCATATTAACTACACCTCAGTGGAGGCGGTTCCCTACGACATGTACGTTCCCGGCAAGGACGGGGAAGGGGTATCGGTGCTGCGGCTGTGGGAAGCCAGAGCCCCGGGGCTTGACATGAACCTGTTTAACCAGGGCGATTACCTGCGGGCCATGGAGCAAAATTCCATGGCGGAGGCCATCACCAAGGTGCTCTATCCTTCTGACAACCACCGGGAAGGGAAGAGTTTACGGCTTCGGCAGCAGTATTTCCTGGTGTCCGCCTCCATTCAGGATATTATTTACCGCCATCTGTCGGAGTACTCCTCTTTGCATAACCTGCCGGAAAAAGCGGCCATCCAGCTAAACGATACCCATCCGGCTCTGGCCATTCCGGAGTTGATGCGCATCATGCTCGACGAATGCGGTTTTGGTTGGGATGAGGCTTGGGACATTGTGACCAAGACCGTCAACTACACCAATCACACCGTTATGAAGGAAGCGCTGGAGGTTTGGCCGGAGGATTTGTTCGCCCAGCTTCTGCCCCGCATCCATCAGATCGTGCAGGAGATCAACAACCGGGCAGGTGCCCAGATGATGGCGGCCACTGGGGGAAATACCCAGATGGTCAGCGATATGGCGGTCATCAGCTATCAGATGGTAAAGATGGCGAACCTATGCGTGCTGGGAAGCGGGTCGGTCAACGGCGTATCCAAGCTTCACAGCCAAATTGTGAAGGACACGGTGTTTCATAACTTTTATGTGGTGACGCCCGAGAAGTTTAAAAACGTGACCAATGGCATCGCCCACCGGCGCTGGCTGTGCCAGAGCAATCCCGGGCTTACCAACCTGATCAAAGAGCTCATTGGGGATGGGTTTATCAAAGACGCCTCTCAGCTTTCAAAGCTCAAGGCGTTCGAAAAGGACGCCACTGTATTAGAGCGGCTCGAGAAGGTCAAGCGGGAGAACAAGGAACGCCTTGCCGCTTATGTCAAAAAGCACAACGGGGTCATTTTAAACCCCGATTCCATTTTCGACGTGCAGGTAAAACGGCTGCATGAATACAAGCGCCAGCATCTCAACGCCCTGCACATTCTTTCCCTTTATCAGGACCTCAAAGACAATCCCAACCTGGACATCCAGCCCAGGACCTTTCTTTTCGGCGCCAAGGCCGCGCCTGGGTACTTCCTTGCCAAGCAGATCATCCGCATGATCTGTAAGCTCTCGGAGGTGCTGGAGAACGACCCGGCCGTGCGGGATAAGCTTCGCATCGTCTATCTGGAAGACTACCGGGTGACTTTAGCCGAGCTTCTGATGCCGGCATCCGAAATCAGCGAACAGATTTCCCTGGCGGGTACGGAGGCCTCCGGCACCGGCAACATGAAGATGATGATCAATGGTGCGGTAACGTTGGGTACTCTGGACGGAGCGAATGTGGAAATCTGCGACGCGGTGGGGGAAGAGAACATGTTTCTCTTCGGGATGCGCACGCCGGAGGTGGAAAACCTGCAGCGCAGCGGATATAACCCCCAGGTGTATTACAACAACAATCACCGCCTTCGCCGGGCGGTGGACGCGGTGCGCCAGGGCTTTGCCGGTTCTACCTTCGACGAGGTGGTTCACGCTCTGCTGGGAGCCGACCAGTACATGGTCATGGCAGACTTTGAGGATTATTGCCGGGCCCAGTCGGCCATCGACGCGGTGTATGCCGACCCGGCCAAATTCAACCGCATGTCCCTTCGCAATGTGGCGGGAGCAGGCATTTTCTCTGCTGACCGGGCCATTGCCGATTACGCGCGGGACATTTGGCATGTCACTCCCTTAAAATGAGAATATGCTTGTTTTGATCATAAAACGAGGCCCGGAATTTTCATTCCGGGCCTTTTTCTTATACGCGACGGATTTTCCTCCGAATTTATCAACAGCCTGTGGAAAACCATGTTGATAACTTTTCCACAGGCTGTTTCTCTTATTTTTTTCTCTGCCTACCGCATGCTGTGGACTTGTTCGACCGTATCCACCAAATCCTGCGTCTATGCCGTTTTCTTTTTTGATAAGAATCGGTTTTCTCTGGTTTTCCACATTGCGTTTGTGAAGAAATCATTCCTCGGCGTTTAAAACTTTGTTCTCTTCCGGCCCCGTCTGCTCCTCGAGCTCTTCGCCTTCGGCTACCCCGGCGCCTTCTTCTGCGTCTCCTTCCACGATGACAGCTTCATGCTCCTCGTCGTCCTCGTGAGGAGTCCGGGCGATGGACACCAGCTTTGTTTCGCTGTCCGGGTCGATACGCATGACCCGCACGCCCTTGGCTGGGCGGGCCAGAACCCGCAGATCCTTCACCGCCACCCGGATGACCACTCCATCAGAGGAAATCATCATCACATCGTCGTCATCGTCCACCACTTTAATGGCGGCCACATCGCCGTAAAGGGCGGTGCGGTAATTGATCAGGCCCTTTCCGCCTCTTGACTGGAGCCGGTAATCGCTGATCTCGCTGCGCCGGCCGTATCCGGTTTCCGTCACCGTCAGCAGCGTGCCGCCCGGACGGGTTCGCGCCATACCGGCTACCTCGTCCCCGGCGGCCAGGTGGATGGCTTTTACGCCGCGGGCGCTCCTGCCCATGGGACGCACGTCGTTTTCGTCAATCCGAATGGCCATACCCTTGCGGGTGGCGATAATTAGCTTATCGCTACCGCTGGTCAGGCGCACCCAGGCCAGATCGTCCCCTTCGTTTAACTCAATGGCCCGCACGCCAGACTTGCGCACGTTCTCAAACAGCTTGAGAGCACAGCGTTTAATGAGCCCCTTGCGGGTCACCATCACCAGGTATCCGTCCCTGGTATCCTTGCCCACCTGAATCATAGCGTTGACCCGTTCCTCCGGCGTTAACGGCAAAACATTTGCCATGTTAACCCCCTTGGAGGTCCTGGTTCCTTCGGGGACCTCGTATCCTTTGAGCCGGTAGAGACGGCCCGTATTGGTCAGGAACAGCACGTAATCGTGGGTCGAGCAGGTGAACATTTCCTCGGCATAGTCCTCTTCCCGGCGGGTCATGCCGGAAATTCCTTTGCCGCCCCGCTTTTGTGCCTTATAAGTATCCACTGGAAGGCGTTTGATGTAGCCGAAGCGGGTGATGGTCAGCACGCATTCTTCTTCCTCAATTAAATCCTCAATGTCCACTTCTCCGCTCACCGCGCAGATTTCCGTGCGGCGGGGATCGGCAAACTTCTCTTTGAGCTGCATCGCCTCTTCCTTGACAATGGAGCGACGGCGCTCCTCAGAAGAGAGGATCGCATGGAACTCGTCGATCTTTGCGTGCAGCTCTTCAAGCTCATCCTCCAACTTCTGCCGCTCCAGGCCGGTCAGCCGTCCCAGTGTCATCTGTACGATGGCGGAGGCCTGCACATCGTCGAATGCAAACCGGTCCATCAGCCGCTGCTTTCCTTCGGCAATGTTGGGTGAGGTTTTCAGAATGTCCACCACTTCGTCAATAAAATCCAGCGCCTTGCAGAGGGCTTCTAAAATATGGGCCCGTTCCTGGGCCTTCCTTAAGTCGAACTGGGTGCGCCGGGTGATGATCTCCACCTGGAACTTGATGTAGTGCTCCAGCATCTCCTTGAGGGTCATGACCTTCGGCTGCCCGTCTGCCAGCGCCAGCATAATGGCTCCAAAGGTAGCCTGCATCTGGGTAAAGCGGTAGAGCTGGTTTAGCACCACCTGGGGATTGGCTTCTCGTTTCAGGTCGATGACGATGCGCATGCCTTCTCGGTCGGAATGGTCGTCGATATTGGAAATACCCTCGATGCGCTTTTCCTTAACCAGGTCCGCGATGCTCTCAATTAGGCGCGCTTTGTTGACCTGGTAAGGCAGCTCGGTGACGATGATCTGATACCGGCCCGTATGGGTCTGGGCGATTTCCGCCTTTGCCCGCACCAGAATCCGGCCCCGGCCGGTGCCGTAAGCCGCCCGGATGCCGGACCGGCCCATAATTACGCCGCCGGTAGGGAAGTCGGGTCCTTGGATGCAATCCATCAAATCGTTGAGATTTGCCCCCGGGTTATCGATGAGCAGGCACATAGCGTCGATCACTTCGCCCAGATTGTGGGGCGGAATGTTGGTCGCCATGCCCACGGCGATGCCGGTGGAGCCGTTTGCCAATAGGTTGGGGAACCGGGAGGGGAGAACCTCCGGTTCCTTTAAGCGGTCGTCGTAGTTGGGAAGAAAATTGACAGTTTCCTTCTCAATGTCGGTAAGCATGGGGATGGCCAGCTTTCCCATACGCGCCTCGGTGTAACGGTAGGCAGCAGGGGGGTCGCCGTCTACGGAACCAAAGTTTCCGTGGCCGTCCACCAGCATATAGCGCAACGAAAAGTCCTGCGCCATGCGCACCAGCGCATCGTAGACCGACGCGTCGCCGTGGGGATGATACCGGCCCAGCACCGAACCGACGGTATCGGCGCATTTGCGGTACGCCTTTTCCGGCGTAAGCCCGTTTTCATGCATGGTATATAGTATACGCCGGTGCACCGGCTTTAACCCGTCGCGCACGTCAGGCAGGGCGCGCCCCACAATGACCGACATGGAATAATCGAGATAGGATTTTTTCATTTCCTTCTCAATATCCACTTGTATGATTCTCTTCCCTTCCAGTTCCATTCCTTAAAAACCTCATTTCGCATTGCTTATAACCATTGCGGTGGATACTATCTTGTCAGTTCTTCGGCTTCTTTTCCTGCGCGGAGAGATAAACCCGCGTATAGCAGTCCCCACGTGCCTCCATCAGAAGCTGGCGCAGCATTTTCATCTGCGTTTCCTCCAAAAAGCGCTTGGGAAGATACCAGATGCAGTTTTCATCCATACTCAAAACGAAGGTATGCTCTCCTTCGATGATTTCCTGAAGCCCTGTAAAGGGATAAGTCCCTTCCAGAGTGGCAGTTTTTACCGTGAAACAGGCGGGGAACACTTCCATAAGCCTGCTGTCTTTTAAAACATTGGAGGTATCGTAGCTTTTCTTCGCCCGCCTGCGCTCCAGCATGGGAAGGACCGCGTCGGTAAGGAAGAAAAGGGCCATTCCCAGTAAAATCAAAAAGTCAGCCAGGATGAAGGCTGCCGTGGAGGTTTTCGCCAAAAACAGCAGCACGGCAAATCCGCCCACCAGCAGAACCGCCCCTGCCAGCTTTGTTATCCGGGACATGGTCCCGCTGTAACGAAGCTGCGCGCGCAGAAGCCTTGCTTCGATGAAATCCTCCGGGGTCGGCAGAAAGCTCACCGAGAACAGCGCCCCGTTTTTCTGCTCGTCCATAATCCCCCTCCGTTTCTTTGTCTATCCGATTGACATACTTATTTGGTCCTGCGGTACCGGTTTCCAAAAGCGGCCGAAAGCACGCCGGATACCTGCTCGGCCTGTTCTCCAAACGCCCGTTTCGGTATTAGATAAGCCTTGCCAGACCGGTCCGCCACGATCAAAAAGAAATCGTCCGTTTCCATACAGGCCCTCTGCTCGGAATAAAACGGCTTTATATTCTCAAACTCGTCCTGAATGGAAAACACGTCCCGGCTGATGACGACCTTTTTGGGACTTTTGAGAAGAATGCTGCCGTCGTATTGCCGCTGCGCCTCTCCTTTGATGTTCGCCGGCTTGACGGATGCGAAATACGCCACCGTAACCGTGCCCAGAACCAGCAAGACCGCAGCCAGCAGAATAGAAGAAACCGACAACTGCTCATAAAAGAAGGAGGTGACGCCCAAAGCAAACAGGGCAAGGCCCAACAGGATAAAAACCGGGGCGCTCAATAGGCTTGCGTGCCGCTTTTCCACCAGAAGCCTTCCTTTTTGGTACTCTTCCTTGGTGAGCGTATAGGATGCCTGCGCCACCGGAATCTGCCCCTCCGGCTGATAATCCATAAAGAGTCCCCTCCTTCCTAACAAAACGCAAACTTAATGCTCGTCGTATTCCCAGCCGAACAGCAACGCCTTTGCCTTTTCTCTCTCCTCGGACGGAATCGCTCGTTCCGGAATGGCAATCAGCCGATGGTTTTCCATCTGAATCACATAAAGCCCGTCGTACAAATCCACCTTGTTCTTTCCGCCGAGCTTGATGTTGCCAAAATGGCGGTTGCCCTCCTTGCCGGATTCAATGCGCCCTTTGTAAAACCGCACCACCTTCGGGTCCGGATCAAAGGCGCGCTTGGCCTGCTTTTTAAGCCCCAAATTGGGAACCAGCCACACCATCGCCGTCAGCGCTACGCACACCGCGATGAGAATGCAGCCCATGGTCAAATAGCTGGGGTCCAGCACAATGTTATAAACGGTGATGGCCATGACAATCACCATCAGCGCCGAATAAATCCACTGGCGCTTTCCCTTGATCTTATACATACCCACCGCCCGAAAAGCCTGGGCCAGTTCTTCCTCCGTGAGCACATAGCTGACTTCGATCAAGGCAGGCTCCTGCGGAAAAACTTCTTCCTCTTCGTCTTCAATAGGAACCGGCTCCTCCAGAATGCCCATTGCCCTTCTCGTTTCCTCGTCCATGGGTTCGGCCGTCATCGTTTCCTCTTTTAGCTCCTGTGCCGCCGGGTCCATCCGCTCTTCTTTGTCCATACCGTTTCTCCTTTTGCAAAATAGATTACACGTCCAGGTTGTTGACGTACTTGGCGTTTTCTTCGATAAACTGCCGTCTGGGCTCTACCTTATCGCCCATGAGGATGGTAAAGGCCTCGTTGGCCGCCACCGCATCCTCCATGGTCACCTGTAAAATGATGCGGTTTTCCGGGTTCATGGTGGTCTCCCAAAGCTGCTCCGGGTCCATCTCACCAAGGCCCTTGTACCGCTGGACACTGGCGTTGCCTCCAAGCTCCTCGATATATTGGTCGCGCTGAGGGTCGGAATAGGCATAGCGCACCTTCTTTCCCTTTTTCACCTCGAAAAGAGGGGGTTGGGCGATGCAAATATTGCCGTTCTCAATGAGAGGGCGCATAAAGCGAAAGAAAAAGGTCAAAAGCAGGGTGCGGATGTGGGATCCGTCCACGTCGGCATCCGCCATGATGATGACCTTGCCGTACCGCAGCTTGTTAATATCAAACTCATCCCCAATCCCGCAGCCCAACGCCAGCACCACCGGCATAAGCTTATCGTTGTTATAGACCTTATCCAACCGCGCCCGTTCCACGTTGAGCATCTTGCCCCACAAGGGAAGGATGGCCTGGAACCGCCGGTCCCGGCCGGATTTGGCCGAGCCGCCTGCCGAGTCTCCCTCTACGATGTAGATTTCCGTTTCCTCCGGGTTTCTGGACTGACAGTCGGCCAGCTTTCCGGGCAATCCGCCGGAGGACATGGCGGTTTTCCGCCTGGCAAGCTCTCTTGCCCGCCGTGCCGCTTCTCTTGCCACCGATGCGGCCACCGCTTTTTCAAAGATGGCGCCCGCCACCGTGGGATTTTCTTCAAAGTAGGTCATCAGCTTGTCGTACACAAGCCGGCTGACCATGGACTGGATTTCCGTATTGCCTAATTTCGCCTTGGTCTGGCCTTCAAACTGCGCGTCCTTGAGCTTGACGCTGATGATAGCGGTCAAACCCTCCCGCACGTCCTCGGCAGAAAGCTTTTCGTCCTCCTTAATCAGCTTAAACCGGTGCCCGTATTCGTTGAATACTCGAGTCAGCGCGGTTTTAAAGCCGGTTTCATGGGTACCGCCGTCGGTGGTATGAATGTTGTTGGCAAAGGAAAGAATGGTTTCTTCAAAGCTGTCGTTATACTGAAAGGCGATTTCCGCAATGGAATCCCCATCCGCTGCCGACAGGTACACCACATCTGGATGAATGGGATTGGCAGTGGTGCGGGAATGGATGTACTCCACAAAGGAACGGATGCCTCCCTCGTAGCAAAGGATGTCGCTCACCACGTTCTCCGGGTCTCTCTGATCGGTCAGAACGATATGCACCCCAGCGTTCAGGAAAGCCTGCTCCCGCAGCCGGCGAAGCAGCGTATTGTACTGGAATACCAGCGTATCCTTGAAGATTTCCCCATCCGGCTTGAAGGTGACGGTGGTACCGGTTTCGGTGGTATCCCCGCATACCTTCAGATCATACATGGCGTTTCCCCGCTCAAACCGCTGCCGATAGATATGCTCCCCGTCCCGGACCTCCACTTCCAGCCATTCGCTCAGGGCATTTACCACCGAGGCGCCCACGCCGTGCAGGCCGCCGGACACCTTGTACCCGCTGCCGCCGAACTTGCCGCCCGCGTGCAGCACGGTAAATACCACCGTGACCGCGGGAATCCCCATTTTTGACTGGATGCCCACCGGGATGCCGCGGCCGTCGTCCGCTACACGGATCACGTCTCCGGGCAGGATGTCCACCTTGATTTTATCGCAGTGGCCGGCCAACGCCTCGTCAATGGAATTGTCGACAATTTCGTAGACCAAATGATGAAGGCCCCGTTCGCCGGTGGAGCCGATGTACATACCCGGGCGCTTGCGGACGGCTTCCAGGCCCTCCAGAACCTGAATTTCATCCGCGTCGTATTCCTCTGTAACCACCGTCGGGTTCTTTTCGGGATTGATGTCCAAGACAATACCTCCAGTATCAGTAAAACTCATGTGGCGTTCTTTATTTCAAAGAGATTTCTTCCATAAATCCGGTGCGTTTGAGAAGGGTGGAGGAAGAAATCTGGGAAATATACAAAGTGTGGGATCCCTTTTCTCCTTTTTTTGCGCAAAGTACAAAGGATTTCGGCAGCTCCATGGACACGTTGACCACCCGGCCCGCCTTCTCGGCCTTGGTCAGAAATTCCCGGGTGCGTTTGGACACCGTAGAGGTATCCAAATCAAAGATCCCCACGATTTCATCGGTGTGCACCACCGTGTCCTGCCCCAAATGCAGATACATAGCCCATCTCCTGTATCGTTATTCGGCCTGCCGCAGCACGCCGTTCTTCATTTCGAAAGACCGGCCCGCTGCCAACCGTTCGGTCTGCTTAGGGTCGCAGCAGGTGATAAACACCTGCCAGCCCTTGATGTGGTTTAACACGAAATCCTGCCGTCTCGGGTCCAGCTCGCTGAGCACGTCGTCGAGCAGCGCCACCGGCTGTTCCCCGGTGATTTCCCGCAGCAAGGACGCTTCTGACAGCTTGCATGCCAGCACCACTGACCGCTGCTGTCCCTGAGACCCGTAGGTTCTAGCGGAAAAGCCGTTGATGAAAAAAAGAAGGTCGTCCCGGTGTGGGCCCACGCTGGTGCTTCCCGCCAGCATGTCTTCCCGGCGGCGCAGCCGCAGGTTCTGAAGCAAAAGCTCCTTAAACGCAGGCGCCTCTTCCTCCTCTAGGGAAACGGATTCGCTCTGCCCTCCCGGCAGGTAGGAAAGGGTCAACTGCTCATTGCCGCCCGCCAAACCCTCGTACACTTCTTTTACCGCCGGGTTTAACCGAAACAGGTACCGGCGCCTTATTTCCTGAATCCGCCCGCCGATGCGGGAAAGGTGCTCTTCCCAGATTTCCATGGTAGAGCTAAGCTCCGAGTGATACGCCATGTCCTTGAGCAGCGTATTTCGCTGCAAAAGAGTGCGGTTATATTCGGTTAATAGCCCGTGATAAGAGGGCTTTACCTGACAAATGGCCGCATCCAGGAACCGCCGCCGTTCGGCCGGCCCGTCCTGAATCAAAGACAAGTGGCACGGGGCAAACACCACTGCGCAGAAAATCCCCGCCATGGCTGACGCCGATCCCATGGATACCCCGTTTAACGAAAGCTGCTTATTGGGAGCAATGGAAAGCTTGGCCATCTGTTCCCGGTCCTGTGCGGTAAAAGAAAGGGTTAAGGCCGCGTCCTTCTTGGAAAAGGACAAAAGCTCCGCGTCCTTGGCACCGCGAAAGCTGCGCGAACCGGTAAACAGCCAGATGGCTTCCAACAGGTTGGTCTTTCCCTGGGCGTTATCCCCCCAGATGACGTTGACCCCGTCGCTGGCTTTCAGCTCCCCGTCGCACAGATTGCGAAAATGGTGAAAGGAAAGGGAATCTACCTTCATTTTGCAACAACTTCCGCCACGAGATCTTGGTAGGAAGCCCGGTCGCCGGGGCGCATCTTTTTGCCCCTCTGGGTGCAGATTTCTCCATTGACCCGTACCTCACCGTTTTGAATGAGCAGCTTGATCTGCCCACCGGTGGGTGCAGCGCCCGCCAGCTTTAGCAGATTATCCAGCTTGATAAATTCGGTTTCAATTGCAATTTTCTCAGATTTCATTTTTCAGCCTCACCGGAAGCACCAGGAACAGGAAATCCTCTCCTTGGGGCGGATAAATTTTCATGGGCGATACGGGGCCATTTAGTTCAATGCGCACTTCGTCGCTTTCCGCTGCCCGCAGCGCGTCCATCAAATACTTGTTGTTAAAGCCCATTTCCACACTGTCACCGGTCAATTGGGCCCCAATCTCGTCGCGGATGCGGCCGATGGTGGTGGCGCAGCTGATTTTGATCTCGTCGTTTTCAAACACACAGCGCACCGGGCTTTTTAGCCGGTCGTTGATGAGCAGAGAAGCTCGGTCCAAGCTGTCGATAAACTCCCGGACCTTTACATTGACAAGGGTGGTATTCCCCTTGGGGATGGACTGGCGGTAATTGAGAAATTCCCCGTCTAACAGCCGGGAAATTACCGAATAGGTGCCGATGGTGAAGATAATGTGCCGGTTTCCCACCGACAAGGAAACCTCTTCCTCTTCGTCGTTTGCAGATAAGAGCTTGAGTACCTCGCCCAGCGTTTTACCGGGGACTACAAAATGAAAATCCTCTTGCGCTTGGATGGGTTCCTGGCGCAGTGCCAGCCGGTATCCGTCCAGAGAGACGATGCGAAGCATTCCTTCCCCGGTTTCAAACAGGCTTCCGGTGTGGATGGGCTTGTTTTCATTTTGAGCCACTGCGAATAAGGTTTGGCGGATCATGGAAGAAAGGAGGTCACGGGGCAGAGTCAGGGACTTGCCGTCGGTGACCGCCGGAATTTCTGGAAATTCGGAGGCAGGAGAGACCGGAATGGAAAACTCCGCGTTGCCGCCTTGAATGGTGATGACGTTGGTGGCATCTCCCGATAAGCAAACGGTTTCTGAATTGAGTTTGCGGATAATGTCTCCAAACAGCCGGGCGGAGACGATCAGCTCGTCATTTTCTTCAATGGTAGCGGGGATGGAGGTGGTGATGCCGATTTCCAGGTCATAGCCGGAAAGGGAAAGGGTTTCTCCTTGGGCTTTGATTAAAATGCCTTCTAAAGCGGGAATGTTGGACTTTGTGGAGACAGCCCTTTGTACATTGGTGGCGGCGTCTAACAGGTCTTGGCGGGAACAGGTGAATTTCATGGGATCAACTCCATTTTTGGATTTCTTTTGAGCAAAGGAGGAAAAAGGGGGGCGGGCCCCCTGGTTTTGTGGTTTAGAAGGGAAGAAGGGATTTATTAGATAGTAGTAGTAGTAGGGGGTGCGAAAAGTGTGGAAAGTTTGCAAAAGAGAAGGAAACAAGCGGGAAAATTGCGGAAAGTTTTGCAAATCGGGATCGGTGAGAAAGAGTGGAAAAGACTGTTACAGAAATTTCCATTGTGCAAACGGTGGAGAACCGTCTGTGGAAAGTGGAAAACTTGGGGGAAAATGTGGAAGGTTGTCGTCACCGTTCCTTGACGTTTTTCATGATGTCTTCAATGGTATTGCGGTAGGAAGGGTCTCTTTGCAGGTTTTCTTCCACCGTTTTGATGGCATAGTTGATGGTGGAATGGTCCCGTCCGCCGAATTCCTCGCCGATTTGAGACTGGGACATCTGGGTAATCTTGCGTACGATGTAGATAGCTGTCTGCCGGGCGTTGGAAATCTGGGCCGACCGCTTGTTGGACTTGATTTCCTCCGGCGTCACCATAAAGGAACGGGAAACCTCCTCGATGATCCGGCTGATGGTCACCGGCAAGGGCTGGTCGTCGTTGAGCACGTCCCGGATGGCGCTTTGGGCCATCATCATGGAAGGACCTTCCCCGGTCAGCTGGTGATAGGCCTTCATTTTTTTGACGACCCCTTCCAGCTGGCGGATGTTGGTTTTCAGGCGGTTGGCAATGTACATGGACACCTCGTCAGGAATCTGGAATTCCAGCAGGTCCGCCTTGGTTTTCACGATGGCGATGCGGGTTTCCAGGTCCGGGGGCTGAATATCCGCCAAAAGGCCCCATTCAAACCGGGTGCGCAGCCGCTCCTCCAACGGATGGATTTCCTTGGGAGGCCGGTCGCTCGCCAGCACGATTTGCTTGCCGTTTCGATAGAGGGTATCGAAGGTGTGAAAAAACTCCTCCTGGGTCTGGGTTTTTCCGCCGATAAACTGAATGTCGTCCATCAGCAGCACATCCACATTGCGGTATTTGTTTTGAAACGCCGCAGTGCTGCGCTCTTTGATAGCGTTGACCAGCTGGTTGGTAAAATCGTCGCCCTTGATGTAAATCATGCTAAGCTGCGGACGGGACTTCCGGATTTCGTTGCAGATGGCGTAAAGCAGATGGGTTTTGCCCAGCCCCGACGGGCCGTAGATGAAAAGCGGGTTATAAATGGTGCCCGACGACCCTTCGCTTCCCGCCGGGTTGGACGCCACCGCCTGGCAGGCGGCAAAAGCAAACTTGTTGGAGGAGCCGACGATAAAGTCGTCAAAGGAATATTCAAAGGTTTTCAGCGGCTTGTCCACCGAAACAGGGTTGACCACCGAAGGGGCCACCTGCTCGGGCTGGTCGCTCTCCTGCTCGGTGACGATGACGATGGGCGGACAGAAGCCCAGCGTATCTTCAAAAGCAGTGTTGAGAAGATTGAGGTAATTCTTCTCAATGATTTCCTTTTGAAAAGGGGTGCGCACGGAAACCACTACGTTGCCGTCCTGAAACCCCACGGGTTTGATTTTTTTGATCCAGACGTTGAACGCAACCTCGTGCATATTGCGTCGGCAGTAGTCTGAAACACTGCTCCAAGCGTCGTTAAATGATTCCATGCATGTGCCTCCGATACGCTCCCAAATTGGATTTTTAGTTACCGTTCATTATAACACAATCGGCGCTTTATAGCAATCAATTCGCCTAAGAAAACCCTATAATAATGTATAGGAAAAAGAGAGAAAATTTCAGAGAAAAACAGGGGAATGTTTCAGGCTGTCCCGCGGGCGGAGAAAACACAAGGGGAAAAGGGGAAAAAACCAGTGTTTTCAGCGGCTCAAAGCCAAAAAGGTGTTGACACAGCGCGCGTTTCTAAGCTATAATGAGAAACTGCAAGTTATACCTTGAAAGGAGGTTTTTCATATGCTTCGAACCTATCAGCCGAAGAAACTCCATCGCAAAAAAGAGCATGGTTTCCGTAAGAGAATGGCCGACCGCAATGGCCGCAAAGTCCTGGCCCGCCGCAGAGCAAAAGGAAGAAAGCGTTTGACCCACTAAATGGGGCGAATCGCTTTTGTGCTGTGTGTGCTTTTGTGAAGAAAGCATGCGGTCGGGTGCGCCGATTGCGGCGCGGGCCGAAGGGGTTTCTTTCAAAAGGGAGGAGCCCGGCGCGCAGCTGCCGGCGAGCACTTGGGAACACCGGAGTGAAAAACAAAAGACAACGGGGAGTTCGCTTTTGGCAGCTCGCGAAAGAAGCGGAAAAGGCCACGGCGAGTGGCCTTTCTTTTTCATACCGGTTTCCCCGTCGGAAAGGTATGAACACCATTGCAGTACGAAGTCCTCAACCGAAACAATGATTTTCGGCGCATTTACGCCAGAGGAAAGGTCCAGGCAGGGCCGATCTTGGTGACCTATGTGTGTAAAAACCGGGCGGGCAGGCCCCGCGTCGGCATCACGGTCAGCAAAAAAGTGGGCAAGGCGGTCCGGCGAAACCGGGCACGCCGGGTGATCAAAGAAGCCTACCGGCTGCTGGGCGCGCCGGTGGAAAAAAACGTGGACGTGATTTTTGTCGCCCGTGGAAAGACCCCTTATGTAAAAACGACGGACATCCTGCCGGTCATGAAAAGGCAGCTCAAAGCCTTGGGTGTGATCCAATGAAGTACTTGCTGATTTATCCGATTAAATTTTATCGAAAATTCATTTCTCCCTATTTGCCGCCGGCGTGCCGGTTTTCCCCAACCTGTTCGCAGTACGCGCTGACGGCAATCGAGCGGTTTGGATTCTTCAAGGGCGGATGGCTTGCCATCAAACGCATCTGCAAATGCCACCCGTTCCATGAGGGCGGATACGATCCGGTTCCGCCGCGAAAATGACGCCTTAGATTTTGGAGGAAACGCCATTGAATTTCTTGGAAACAATTATCTCCACGCCGCTCGGCTATGTAATGGAGTTCTGCTACATGATTGTGCGGAGCTTCCCCTTTGCCCTGTTTCTTTTTACGATTCTTACCCGTCTGCTCCTCTTTCCTCTCAACATCAAGCAGCAGCGGTCCATGGTCAAGACCTCGGCCATGCAGGGCAAGGTAAAGGAAATCCAGCAGAAATATGCGTCGGACAAGCAGAGGCAGACGGAAGAGCTGCAAAAGCTTTATGCGGAGGAAAAGGTGAATCCCATGGGAGGCTGCCTTCCCCTTCTCATCCAGCTTCCCATTATGTACGGTCTGTTCTATGTCATCTATAAGCCGCTGACCTACATTCTGCATGTCCCGCAGGAAATCATCGACCGGGCGGTTGCCGCTTTGAGCAACGTCCCGGCCAACAGCATGTACGCCCAGATCGACGTGATCGGCCAGTACGATACCGTCGTCAAGCAGGTCCCGGAACTTGCGAATTACGGCGTGCAGAACATGGACATGAATTTGTTCGGCATCATCAACCTGGGCGAGACTCCCAGCTTTAGCAATCCCAGCTGGCTGTGGCTGATCCCGATTGCGTCGGTGGTCTTCCAGATCCTTCAGGTTTTCGTCATGAACTTCTTCAACAAGCGCAACGGTATGCCTGTGACGAAGAGCTTTTTGATGATTGTCGTGATGCCGTTAATCTTCTTCTTCTTTGCCTTCTCGGTGCCCGGCGGCGTCGGCTTCTACTGGGCATGCGGTAGCTTGGTGGCGATTTTGCAGACCTGTGTGACCTCCACCATCTACAGCCCCGGCCGGATCAACGCGCGAAATGAATTCCGGCTGGCCAAGGGGCGGCTCAACAAAGAAAAGCAAATCAAAGACGGGCGGGTTGAGGAATAACACGCCCGGGAGGTGTATATGTTGATTAAAGAAGCAATTGGCACGGGCCCTTCCGTCGATGCGGCAATTGAGGACGGGTGCCGGCAGCTCGGTATGAGCCGGGACGATGTGAAAACGGAAATTCTCAATCTACCGGTGAAAAAGACGCTGGGCCTTTTCGGCGGCGCGCCGGCGCGGGTGCGCATCTACGTGGAGGAAACTCCGCTGACCATCGCGCAGAACTATTTGACCAGCATTTTTGAGCAGATGGGCGTTCTCGAGCCGGACTTAAAGGTGGAAGAGAACGAGAACGGAGCGGTGTTCACCATTTCCGGGGACGACATCGGATTTTTGATCGGCCGCCGGGGAGAGACGCTGGACGCGCTGCAGTACCTGGCGGGTCTGGTGGCCAACCGCAACACCGACAGCTACTACCGCATTACCATCAATTCCGGCAACTACCGGGAGAAACGGGAACAGACGCTGACGGCGCTGGCCCGGCGCATGGCGATTCAGGCAGTGAAAACTGGCCGCAATGTGTCTTTGGAGCCCATGAATCCCTATGAGCGCCGGATCATTCATACGGCGGTGCAGGGAATCCGTGGCGCGACCTCCTGGAGCGAGGGGGACGAGGCAGCCCGGCATGTAATCATCGGCCCGGAAAAGGGCGGTTCGTCCGCTCCCAAGCGGGAGGGAACCAGCCAGGGACGACCTCCCCGCCGGGATGGATACCGGGGCGGCGGCAAGCCCCGGGGAAAACGTCCTCCTGCCAGGGCAGAAGGGGGCCAAAGGTCTGCTGGTGTTCCGGTGGACAAGGAGATTGTGGCGCCTCAGAATGAAAAGCCGGAGGTTCCCCTCTACGGGAAGATCGAACCGAAAAAGTAAGCAATGCGGGCGGCAGAGGAGCGATCCTTTGCCGCCCTTTTTAAAAAGGAGTGAAGAGAACATGGCGGGAAGTGAAAATACCATCGCGGCGATTTCCACTCCCCAGGCGGCGGGCGGTATCGGTATTGTGCGCATTTCCGGGGCGGATGCGCGGCAGGTGGCGCAGCGGGTATTTCATGCGGCATCCGGAAAGTCGATCCTGGCGGCGAAAGGATATACCGCCCTGTTCGGCCGGGTAGCGGACCAGGACGGGGAGTTCGACGAGGCGGTGGCGCTGGTATTCGCCGCACCCAAAAGCTATACTGGCGAGGATGTGGTGGAGCTTTCCTGCCATGGGGGCCTTTTTCTTGTAAAGCGGCTGCTGGCTGCGGTGCTTGCGGCCGGAGCTAGGCCAGCGGGACCTGGCGAATTTACCCGGCGGGCGTTTCTAAATGGAAAGCTGTCGCTGACCGGGGCGGAAGCGGTGATGGACTTAATCGGCGCCCAGGGCAAACAGGCGGCCGCGGCGGCACTGGCCGCCAAGGACGGGGCGCTGGGAAAACGAATCCACAGCGTCAAGGAGACCATTCTCGCCCTCTCGGCGCACTTGGCTGCCTGGGTGGATTACCCGGAGGACGACATCCCGGCTCTAAAGCCGGAAGCGTTCCTGCAGGACCTGGCGGATGCTCAAAGGGAGCTGGAAGGGCTTCTTTCCGGGTTTGACCGGGGGAAGGTCATCCGGGAAGGGGTGGAAACGGTGTTGGCGGGTCGGCCCAACGTAGGCAAATCCACCCTGATGAACCTGCTTTCCGGCTGTGAACGCTCCATCGTCACCAACATTCCGGGAACCACCCGGGATGTGGTGGAGGAAACGGTGCGGCTGGGGGACGTGGTGCTTCGCCTGGCGGATACGGCCGGGCTGCGGGATACCCAAAACCCCGTGGAGGCGGCGGGCGTGGCCCGCACCCGGGAGCGGCTGAAAACGGCGGGCCTGGTGCTGGCGGTGTTCGATGCCTCCGAGCCTCTTGACGAGGAGGACCGCAGCCTTCTTGAAAACGTAAAGGAAAGCAGGGCGGTGGCGGTCATCAACAAAACCGACCTGCCCGCCCGGATTGAGAGGAACGAGATCCAGGCTGCGATCCCGCAAGTGGTGGAACTGTCCGCCGCTTCGGGGCAGGGATATGAGGCTCTTGCAAAGGCGGTGGAGGAAGCCCTCGGGACCGCCCAAGTCGACCCGGCGGCTGGAATGCTGGCAACCGAACGGCAAAAGCAGTGCGCCATACGGGCGAAGGACGCGATTTTCGAAGCGCGGGAAGCCTTGAAGGCGGGAATGACGCTGGACGCGGTGTCGGTCGCGCTGGACGACGCGGCCGCCGCTTTGCTGGAGCTGACGGGCGAGCGGGTGACCGATGCGGTCCTCGATCAGGTATTTGCCCGATTTTGCGTGGGAAAATGAGTTTTCCACAACAAAAATGATCTTCGTGGAAAAGGAGAGTACCTATGGATTTGCGAATGATTAACCTGTCGGATTTTAACCCCGTTTTTGAGCGGATCACCAAAGACTTCCCTCGCAACGAGCGCCCTGGCCGGGGCACCTTCCGCAAACGGCTTTACGCGGGAAAATGGGAGTGCGTGGGCCTTTTTGAGGGAGAAACGCTGATGGCCTATGCAGTTCTATCGGTGAATCTTCCCAGCGGGTATTCCTTTTTGTTATATTTAGCGGTAGATGCGGCCGGGCGCGGAAAAGGAACCGGCACGCAGATGCTCGAAAAGCTCAAGGAGCGTTATGGGGATACCAAGGGTCTGATCATCGAGGTTGAGGACCCGGCGGCGGCCAAAACCGAGGACGACCGGGATATCCGGGAACGGCGTATCCGTTTTTATGAGCGGGCGGGCTATGTGCGCCTGCCGGTAAAGTACTGGCTGGTGGGCCAGCCGATGCACTTGATGTACTGCGGGGAACAACCGCCTGAGAAGGTACAAAAGGTGGTGTGGGAAGCCTATAGCGTTCCCGAAAAAGCGCCGCTGCGCAGGCGGTTTTTCTGCGTAGAAGAAAACAAATAAGGAAAAAAGCAAAGGCAGGACGAAATGGTCCTACCTTTGCTTTTTACGGCTGGAGAAACACAGTTTTCCACACAATGAAGCAGGTTTGTGGAAAACGTAGCTGGTGTCAAAGAGAGCTTTAAAAAGAAAGCGTTGGTTCAATACCCCAATGGAAGGACGAAAAAGGGGTGGTTGCAGGGAAAAGGGCAGATGTGCTAAAATATAACGTTAGGAAATAGGGAGGAATATATGACTTCCCTTTTGGATCAGGACGAAAGCCGTGGAAATTCTCTGCGGCGGAACGGAGAAGAGAAATCCATGCAGGAATACATTGCACAGAGCTATGATGTGGTGGTGGTGGGCGCCGGCCACGCGGGAATCGAAGCAGGCCTTGCGGCGGCACGCCTGGGAGTGAAAACCGCCGTTTTCACCATCAATATGGACTGGGTGGGCAACCTTCCCTGCAACCCATCCATCGGCGGCACGGCGAAAGGCCACCTGGTGCGGGAAATTGACGCGTTGGGCGGCGAGATGGGAAAAGCGGCGGACGACTGCTTCATCCAAAGCCGGATGCTCAACCGGGGAAAGGGCCCGGCGGTTCACAGCCTGCGGGCCCAGATTGACCGGCGCGCTTATGCAGGCCGGATGAAGAAGACGTTGGAGCAGCAGGAAAACCTGGACTTGCGCCAGGCGGAGCTGGTGGACCTGCGCCCTGTAAAAGAAGGCTGGGAGGTGGTCACCCGGCTGGGCGCAGTCTATCCCGCCAAGACGGTGATTCTGGCCACGGGTACCTTCTTAGGAGGCCGGATTTACGTAGGGGAGGTCAGCTACGAAGGCGGGCCGGACGGCATGTTTGCCGCCACGCAGCTGAGCGACGCCATCCGCCGGTTGGGCCTTATCCTGCGCCGGTTCAAAACCGGGACGCCTGCCCGAGTCCACCGCGGCAGTGTGAACTTGAATAAATTGGAAGTTCAGGAGGGGGACGACCCGGTTATTCCCTTTTCGTTTGAGACCCAGCACCCGGGGCCCAATCGGGCGGTTTGCCACATCAGCTGGACCAACGAGAGAACCAAACAGGTGATTTTGGAAAACCTGCATCGTTCTCCCCTGTATTCCGGAAAGATTGAAGGGATAGGGCCCCGATACTGTCCTTCTATTGAGGATAAGATCGTCCGGTTCGCAGACAAGGAGCGGCATCAGCTGTTTATAGAGCCCTGCGGGCTGGAAACGGAGGAGCTTTATTTGCAGGGAATGTCCTCCTCTCTGCCGGAGGAGGTGCAGCTGCAATTTTTGCGGACCATTCCGGGTCTGGAACAGGTGCAGATCATGCGCACCGCCTATGCCATTGAGTACGATTGCTGCGATCCCCAGCAGCTGGACGCCACGTTGGAATGCAAGAAATGGCCGGGCCTCTTTGGAGCCGGGCAGTTCAATGGCTCCTCCGGCTATGAGGAAGCAGCGGCCCAGGGTTTGATCGCCGGTATCAACGCCGCCCGGCGGGTGCAGGGAAAACCGCCGTTTTTGTTGGATCGGGCCTCCTCCTATATCGGCACCCTCATTGACGACTTGGTCACCAAGGGCTGCTCCGACCCCTACCGGATGATGACCTCCCGGTCGGAATACCGCCTGGTGCTGCGGCAGGACAATGCAGACGAGCGTTTAACGCCGCTGGGTCGGGAAATTGGCCTGATTTCCGACCGGCGGTGGACCAATTTTCTAGAGAAACAGGAGAAAAAGGCGCAGGAACTCAAACGAATCTCAAACACCATTCTTCCACCCAGCGAAGAGCTCAATGCCTTGCTTGTTTCACATGAAACATCGCCGGTGGTTACCGGGGTCCGGCTGTCCGACCTGTTGCGCCGCCCCCAGTTAAGCTATGCAGTGTTAACCCCGGTGGATCGGGAACGGCCAGATCTGCCTTCGGAGATTTTCGAGCTGTGCGAAGTGGAGGTCAAATACGAGGGGTATATCAAACGGCAAAAAGCGCAGATCGAAGAAATGCTCCGGCTGGAAGGAAAGAAGTTGCCGCCGGATTTGGATTATCGGACCATTACCGGCTTACGGTTGGAGGCGCAGGAGAAGCTCAACAAGGTGGGGCCCCGGTCGGTGGGGCAGGCCTCGCGGATTTCGGGAGTCAGCCCGGCGGACGTGTCGGTGTTGTTGATTTGGCTGGCTGGAAAAGGAGAAAACCATGGGAATCATTCGTGAAATCGTACAACGGGATGCGGCGGCCTGGCAGCTGACCTTGACCGCTTCCATGCTCGACCAGTTGGAGGAATACGCCTCCCTTTTGCTGGACTGGAACACCCGCATGAACCTGACGGCCATAAAAGAGCCGGAAGGGGTAGCGGTGCGGCATTTTGCAGACAGCCTTTCTCTGCTGGCGGCGGTGGATCTCCCCAAGGGCGCCTGCGTGATCGATGTGGGTACCGGTGCGGGATTTCCAGGGATGGTTTTGAAAATTGTCCGGCCGGATTTGAAACTGACTCTGCTGGACAGTCTCAACAAGCGCCTTATTTTTCTGGATGCGTTGAAAACCCAGTTGGGACTGGACGTGGATTTGCTCCATCTGCGGGCGGAAGACGGAGGACGCAGGCCTACATTGCGCGATCAGTTTGATCTGGCCACAGCCCGTGCGGTGGCGCCGCTGAACGTATTGTGTGAATGGTGCCTCCCTTATGTGAAGCCAGGAGGCAGGTTTGCCGCCATGAAAGGGCCGGAGGCCGGGGAAGAGGCGGCGAGCGCAGCGAAGGCCATCCACGAGCTCGGCGGCACGCTGGAAGGAAAGAAAGACTTTGTCTTATCCGACGGCAGCAAGCGGACCATTCTTATGATGAAAAAGAAGGACGCCACGCCGCAGAAATACCCCAGAACAGCGGCGAAAATCCAAAAAGCGCCCCTATAAAAAGCAAACAGGAGAAGGATACCCGGTAAATCTCATTGGAAGGGCTGCTTGTTCCTCAAAGGGGAAAAAGACCGGAAAACTGGACATACATGCAAATGGGTGTCCCCATTCTGGTGGAGAAGAGGGCAAAAGAGGAAATCACGAGGAAAAGAGAATCCCGTCGAACAAAAATCAAAAATTTGGAAAATATATTACAAAAAGGTCTGGAAATTAATCCCAAACTGTGGTAGAATAAATCTGCCGGTTGAGAGGGAAGTATTTTCAGACCTGTTTCATTCCGGCAGGAAGATCAAAACCCTTTGTGCCGGAGGTGAAAAAATATGTTTGCCGCAACCAAATCATTGGGCGCACAGGGAAAGGTGTGGCAGCTGGAAGTTTCGAAAATCCAGCCTTGCCCCTGGCAGCCCCGCCGCAGCTTTGACGAAGGAGAGCTGCAGGGTCTGGCCGAATCCATTCGTGCAAACGGAATCATCCAGCCGCTGACTGTGCGGCGTTCCCGCAGCGGCGGCTATCAGCTGATCGCCGGGGAACGGAGACTGCGAGCAGCTAAACTGGCGGGACTCTCCAAGGTGCCCTGTATTGAAATCCATGCGGACGACGAACGGGCGGCAGTGCTGTCGCTTTTAGAGAATTTGCAGCGCCAGGACCTGAACTTCTTTGAGGAAGCGGAAGCCATTGCCGCCCTTATTGAAGAATGGGAAATCTCCCAAGAAGCGGCGGCCGCCCGGCTGGGGAAATCTCAGTCCGCCCTGGCCAATAAGCTTCGTCTACTTCGGCTTCAGCCGATGCTGCGAGAGCGGATTCTGAAGGCCGGCCTGACCGAACGTCATGCCCGGGCTCTTTTGCGGCTGCCGGAGGTGAGGCAGAGGGAAGAGGTGCTCGACCAAATCATTCGCCGTAGACTCAAAGTGGCAGATGCAGAGCGGCTGATTGATGGGATTCTTTCTCCAAAGGCAGAGGACAAGCGCTCCTTTACGCCGATTGTCAAAGACATCCGCCTTTTCGTCAATACCATCGCCCACGCGGTGGACACCATGCGCAGCTCCGGAATCAATGCCCAGACGAAAAAACAGGAGACAGATCAGTACATTGAGGTAACCGTACGGATTCCGAAGGTGACGGCTGCTCGGAATTTTGCTAGTGTTTCACATGAAACAAAGAAGGCCATCTGACCATTTTGGTTATTAAAGGGCGCTTCCCCCCTGCGCACCTTTAATATACAATTTCACCACAGAACAAGAAGGGACCACAAAGTTGTGGTCCCTTCTTGTTTCATGTGAAACAAAACAGGAGAACAATCGGCAAACTTTATGAAAAAATTGCGGGAAAAGTACTGCCATTCACGAAAATGGCTTTTTTTTATGGGAGAGTTGTGGTAAAATAAAAACAAACCCGGAGAAAATGGACAAGTTCGGCGCAAAAATGAGAGGAATAAGCCGATTTTGTGCTGGAAATCTCTTGCTGAAAAAGCAATGGACGTGCGCTGTTTGCCTGGCAGACAGCGTTTTTCGACTGGTGTTGAGGCAAAAGCAACAAAGGGGGAAGCCAAATGGCGCGAATCATTTCCATCGTCAACCAGAAAGGCGGTGTGGGGAAAACCACCACAGCGGTCAATCTGGCGGCGGCGCTGGGCCTTCGCGGCAAAAAGACGCTGCTGGTGGACATTGATCCCCAGGGAAACTCCACCAGCGGCTTAGGAATCAACAAACGGGGAGTCAAGGCCTCCAGTTACGACCTGCTCACCGGTTCCGCAACCGCCGGGGAAACCATTCTAAAGACCGAGTTTGATCAGGTCTGGGTGCTCCCGTCCAACATTGGGCTGGCTGGAGCGGAAATCGAGCTGGTAGATATGGAACACCGGGAATCCCGGCTGAAAACCGGCCTAGCCCCCGTGCTGGAGGCGTATGACTATATCTTTATCGACTGCCCGCCCTCGCTGGGTATCATTACCCTCAACGCCTTGTGCGCGTCGGACAGCCTGATGGTTCCCATCCAGTGCGAGTTTTATGCGTTGGAGGGATTGAGCCAGCTGATGGCCACCGTCCGGCAGGTCAAAAGGCTCTACAACCCCCACATTGAGATCGAAGGGGTACTGTTGACCATGTATGACGGGAGGCTCAACCTGACACAACAGGTGGTGGAGGAGGTCAAGCGATTTTTCCCCCGCAAGGTCTATTCGACTGTCATTCCGCGCAACGTGCGGCTGTCGGAAGCGCCCAGCTTTGGCCAACCCATTCAGTATTTTGACAAGGGATCCAAAGGAGCCACCGCCTACGCCGATTTGGCGGAGGAATTCGAAGTGTTTGCAAAGAGAGGGTGAGAACATGGCGGCGCGAAAAGGAGGCCTTGGCAAAGGCCTGGACGCGCTCTTTGTGGACAATGCCACCGAAGAGCAGGGAAAAACGGTGAAACTTCCCTTAAGTGAGATCGAACCCAACCGGGATCAGCCCCGCAAGGAATTTGACGAGGACGCCTTGCAGGAGCTGGCTGACTCCATCGCCGAGCACGGGGTGATTCAGCCACTTCTGGTGCGGCCCATGGCGGGCGGCGGGTACCAGCTGGTGGCGGGAGAACGCCGCTGGCGGGCCTCCCGGATCGCCGGGCTTACCGAGGTGCCGGTGGTCATCCGGGAGATGACCGACGCCGAAATGATGGAGCTGGCGCTAATTGAAAACCTGCAGCGGGAGGACCTCAACGCCATGGAAGAGGCGGAGGGGTACAAGGCGCTGATGGAGCAGCACCAGATGACCCAGGAAGAAGTGGCCAAGCGGGTGGGAAAATCCCGTCCCGCCATTGCCAACGCCGTGCGGCTGCTGGGGCTTCCCGATAACGTGCGCCAGTACGTGCGGGAAGGCTTTTTGTCCCCCGGCCATGCGCGCACCCTGCTGTCCTTCCAGGATGAAGAGGCGCTGCAGGAGGCGGCGGAGCTGGCGGTGCACAAAGGCATCTCGGTGCGGGAGCTGGAACGGAGGGCGAAGGCCTCCGGTAAGGGAAAAAAAGCGCCTGGGAGCAGCGCCTCCCGGTCCCGTGACCCTTTGTATGACGAGGCGCAGCTGGCGCTGACCGAGCATTTGGGCCGGAGGGTCACTGTTTATGAGGGACCCAAAAAGGGAAGAATAGAGATTGAGTTTTATTCTAAGGAAGATTTGCAGGCCCTCGCCAATGCGATCGCCGGTGAAAAGGAATCGTAAAAGCCATAAGGAGAGAGTGATTCATCATGTTTGATATTCGTTTGATTCGTAGTGACCCGGACCGGGTCAAGCAGGCTATGAAGACCCGCAATAAGAATATGGACGCGGCTGTGGACGAGGTGTTGAAAATTGACGCCCAGCGCCGGGAAATCCTGGCCAAGGCAGACGGCATGAAGGCTCAGCAGAACGCCGCCTCCAAGCAGATTCCAAAGATCAAGAAAGAGGGCGGCGATGTTTCCGCCATCATGGCTGAGATGAAGGCGCTGTCCGAACAGGTTAAAGAATGCGACGCGAAGCTTTCCGAGCTGGAAAAGGCACAGAGCGACCTGCTGCTGGGCTTTCCCAACATGCCTCACGAAAGCGTCCCCGTGGGTAAGGACGACAGCGAGAATGTGGAGGTACGCCGCTGGGGCGAACCCACCAAGTTCGACTATGAGCCAAAGCCTCATTGGGACATCGGGGCGGACCTGGACATTCTCGACCCGGAAACGGCCGCAAAGGTAACCGGCGCCCGGTTCCATTTTTACAAGGGCTTAGGCGCCCGGTTAGAGCGGTCTATTATTAATTTCTTCCTCAATACCCATACCGAACATGGCTACCAGGAGGTATTCCCGCCCTTCATGGTCAACCGGGCCTCCATGACCGGCACCGGCCAGCTGCCCAAGTTTGAAGAGGATGCCTTCCGCCTGGCCAACATGGATTACTTTATGATCCCCACGGCCGAGGTACCGGTGACCAACATGTACCGGGGGGACATTCTCGACGGTGCAAAGCTTCCCATCAAGTACTGCGCCTATTCCGCGTGTTTTCGTGCGGAAGCCGGTTCTGCCGGGCGGGATACCCGCGGTCTGATCCGCCAGCATCAGTTCAATAAGGTGGAGCTGGTGAAATTTGTAAAACCGGAGGACAGTTATCAGGAGCTGGAAAGCCTGACCAACGACGCCGAGCGTGTGCTTCAGCTTCTGGGTCTTCCCTACCGGGTAGTGGTCTTGTCCACCGGAGACATCGGCTTTTCCTCCGCGAAAACCTATGACATCGAAGTGTGGATGCCTTCCTACGGCCGGTATGTGGAAATTTCCTCCTGTTCCAACTTTGAGGATTTCCAGGCTCGCCGTGCGGCCATCCGGTATAAGAACAGCCCCAAGGAAAAAGCCCAGCTGGTGCATACCCTCAACGGCTCCGGTGTAGCCATCGGTCGTACAGTGGCGGCAATCCTGGAAAACTTCCAAAACGGGGATGGATCGGTGACCGTGCCGGAGGTGCTGCGTCCCTTTATGGGAGTGGACGTAATTAAGTAACGCCAAAGGCGGGTGATTCCGATATTAAAGAAATGCGTGCGGTGCGGGGAAGAGATCGGGATGTTCCCCGGCCCCATCTGGATCGAAGAGCTAGGCGGCGAGGTCTGTATGGAATGCTACGAGGAAATTGTGCGCGAAAAGCAGGGCTTGCCGCCCAAGGAACAGGAACTGACCGCGCCCTCGGAGATCAAAAAGGCCCAAATCCGTCGTAAGCGTGTGGAAGAAAAGCAAAAGGAGCCGGTCGGCCTGGAGAATGCCGATTTGTCCAAGCTTTACGAGCTGCTTCAGAAAATACACAAGCTGTTGGCTTTTCTGGCGGTAATGGTGGTTCTGCTGTTGGTAGTAATCGTCATGTTTCTTGTGCAGGGTCCGGCGGTATAAGACATCCTGATCAGACAAAGTATACAAATATGGTCAAAAATTTTAGGCAACATGGAAATGGATTGAATTTTGACTTCTTGCCGCTTCTGTGTTACAATGAAATTTGTATACTTATACTATATTTTAATGTCGCTTATTTGGAAAAGCATACAATTTTTTCTTTTCTTCGTCAAGGTAAGAAAAATTGTGCTGCTCGTCCAATGCGAAGGAATCCTTCCGTCCCACTTCGGAAGGGAAAAGGAGAGAACAAGCGCGGATGGGTGAGGTCATTGTAGTGGCTTCCGGAAAAGGCGGAACGGGGAAATCCTCGGTTTCGGCCGGATGCGCTGCCGCGCTGGCGAGGGCCGGGAACAGAGTCCTGTTGTTAGATGCAGACGCAGGGCTTCGAAGCCTGGATCTGATGCTGGGCGCGGTGAACGATGCGGTCTTCGACCTGGGGGACGTGTTGGCGGGCAACTGCGAACCGGTACGCGCCATCCGGGAGATTGGGCGTTGTGAAGGGCTTGCGCTGATGCCGGCGCCACAATCGCTGCAGGCGCTGGCCGGGCCGGACGACATGCGCCGTCTTTGCAGGGGGCTTTCCAACTATTATGACTACCTGCTCATCGATGCGCCGGCCGGCATCGGGAAGGGATTCCAGATTGCCGCCGCGGCCGCTGGGCGCGCTCTTGTGGTGATTACGCCTGACCCGGTTTGTATACGCAGCGGGGAACGGGTGGCGCGCCTTTTGCAGCAGGAAGGCATCGCGGACCGCCGTCTGGTGATCAACCGGTATCGACCTGGGGCATTGAAACTGGGCCTGGTGGAAGATCTGGACGCGGTGATTGATGCGGTGGGATTACAGCTGATCGGCGTCGTCCCAGAGGATGAACAGGTGCAGCGGTATGCGGCAAACGGAGAACCGCTGAGAGGCGGGTCTTCGGCAGCGAAGGCCATGGAGCGGCTGGCAAGGCGGCTGATGGGCCAGGAGGTCGCGCTGGTGATCGAAAAGTAGGGGAGCAGAAGGAAAAGAGGAGTTATCTGAAGGGAGAAAAAGTATGAATATTGCTTTGATTGCACACGATTCCAAAAAAGAACTCATGGTGCAGTTTTGTATTGCATATTGCGGCGTTTTGAGCCGCCATTCCCTGTGTGCCACCGGCACTACGGGAAAGATGGTTTCGGAGGCGACGGGCCTGTCCATCCAGAAGTTTTTGAGCGGATCGCAAGGAGGCGATCAGCAGATTGCTTCCCGCATCTCGTACAATGAGATTGACCTGCTCTTGTTTTTCCGGGACCCGCTGACCCCCAAGCCCCATGAGCCCAACGAAATGAACCTGTTACGGCTTTGTGACATGCACAACATCCCGCTGGCGACCAACATCGCCACAGCGGAGGTTCTTATCCACGGGTTGGAACGTGGCGATCTGGATTGGCGCAACATTGTCAATCCGAAACGGTATTGAGCTTTGTAGAATTGTGATTATCTAATCCTAATTGTATATGATTTTGCTGGTTTCAGTATAAATCAGCAAAAAAGAGACAGGCTTTCAAAGGAAAGCCTGTCTCTTTTTATAGAGCCGATGAAAATGCCGTTTCCTACAAGGAAAGGAAAATACGCTATGGACGTTTCGGTGATACCGGAATAGGGGCCTCTTGCTGCGCATCCTCAATGGCTTCGAACTGTTTCATCAACCGCCGATAGTCCGACTTGATGGAAAGATAGTCCTCCATAGTTTGGGCGCAGTCTTCTGCAGAAAAAGTAATCAACTGGTCGTAATGCTCCAGCGCCACCGAGGTGACAATGGAATCGAGCTGGTTGCGGTCGGCCATTGCACCCAGAATAGCAGTCACTTGGCTTTTGGGCATGGGCCCTTTGTAGCTGCGTTCACCGATGAGTGCACTCAAAATGTCCGCCACCGCCAAAATGCGGGAATAATAAGGGATCTCATCTCCCTTGAGACCCCTGGGATACCCGGACCCGTCCAGCTTCTCGTGGTGGGAAGAGGCAATGAGCGCAATGTGGTCAAAGCCCAGTTCGGTGAGAATCTCGTAGGTGGCGCTCGCGTGCCTTTTCATAATGTTCCTTTCTTCGGTGGTCAGCGGCCCTTTCTTTTCGAGAATGTGCACTGGCGTGGTAATCTTACCAAGGTCGTGGAGCATAGCAGACGCGGTCACAATGGAGGTGTCTGCATGGTCGAGCCCCAGCAGGCCGCATAAGAGCTTACTCAGACTCATGACCGAAATGGAATGGGTAACCGTCTGCTCGCTGCGAAAGTCAATGGAATACATCAGCATCCGCGCATACTTCATGACCTCCGAGCGGGACAGGATGGTTTCCCGCCAGAAAGCGTGTATCTTTTTGTGATAGCTGCCGTCCTTCAGTGCCTGTACTAATCCCTCCTCCTGGTCTGCCTCCAGGAAGGCGGCTACATGCTTCGGATCAAACTCAATGCCTGCCCAGGCCGTCAAAAAGGAGAAATCCGGGTTTGGCTGGGTGAGAAACACAAAGGAGACACGGTCGGACAGGTTTAGAAGCAGAGAATCGGTTAAAAAACTAGGATCAATATACTTTTTGTATAAATATCCCGTGTGATGATAAAGGATCACCGGAGCAAAAGAAGGAAAAGGGGAATAAAACCGGGCGTAGAGATAACCATAGACGCAATGGCTCGCGGTGTGGAGACGTTCAAACTCCGAAAGGGAGTGATCGGCATCTGTTTTATAGGCGCCCACGTCGTGAAAGAGAGCCGCGGTGGTCAGCGAAACCATCCGTGCCCGGGTACAACCCAATCGCTCAAGCAGCCGCCACATCAAAAAGGCGGTCTGCTCCCCATGCCCCTTTAGGCGCGGATCCACCAGATCGAAGGCCCTTTGGATGGCACGCAGCCCATCGCTTAAGGTATATTCGTTCATCGGCAATCCCCCTTTTGTCTTTTGCTCATCCGATCACGCTATAGATTCCGAACATGGGTACCACAATTGAGATTACCACCGTGCCCACGATCACCGCAATTAGAATGGTCATTGTCGGCTCCATCATGGCGGTGAGTTGTTTGGTGGTGTCATCGGTTTTCGACTCATAGAGTTCAGCCAGTTTGCTGATGGTGTCGCTGAGCATACCCGATTCTTCGCCCACTCGGAACATCGAGACGATCAGCGGTTCAAAGAGGGGAGACTTTTGCATGGACTGGTTGATCGGAATGCCAAGCTTCACGTCCGCGACCATATCGGTGATGTGTTTTTTGAGCTTGCGGTTAGGGAGTACGTCCCGTGCGATTTCCAGGGAATTGACGATTTCCACACCGGCGCTGACCAGAGTGGACATAACCCGGCAAAATCGCGCTAGGTAAGATTGCAGCAGCAGCTTACCGATGACTGGCACCTTGAACTTTGCCCCATCTACTCCCATGCAGAATGCCGGGGAAAACCGTTTGAGCAGGACATAGGTAAGCCAGAGCGCCGCCACGACGCCCACAATGAAATACCACTGGTATATAATAAAGTCGGAAAAGCCCATAACCACCTGGGTAATCATGGGAAGCTCGGCGTGAAAGCTTTCAAAAAGCATCTTGAAATTGGGGACCACCATGACGTTCATCACAAGAAGGAGCAGCAGCGTCAAAAAGAGAAGAAAAGCGGGATACACCAGCGCGCCCCGGATTTTGGAGGAAAGAGTCACTTCTTTCTCCAAAATCAGCGCTACGCTTTCAAAGGCCTCGTCCAGCCGGCCGTTGACCTCGCCCACCGCCACCAAACTCACCACCACGCTAGAAAAGGCGGCAAACCGCCCCATAGATTCCGAGATAGGCACGCCAAGATAGAGGTTCTCGTCGATTTCCTTGAGAATCTTCTTGAACTTCTTATCCTTTTCCCCGTCGATGAGGACTTCCATAGCCAGCGACAGCGAAACACCGGAACGCATCATGATGGCCATCTGATGAGCCATGACCATGATGCGTTTTTTCTTAATCTTTGCCTTATAAATATCCCCTTCGAACAGTTCCTTCTCCCAGATGCTCTCGTTGCCCCTGTTCCCTTTGTCTTTGGCAGTCAGGGAAAGGGGGATCAGGTCCCGTTCTTTGAGCCGGGCGATGGCAGCCGACTTATCGGCAGCGGAAAGCTCGCCGGTCACGGGTTTGCCGTCCACGCCGGCGGCCGTATACGTATAGGTCAAGAAAGCTCCCTCCATTCAGGCTTGGGGTGCTATAGATCGGTTAAAAATCGTACCGCCGGGAAACAGCGCTGCCCGGCTGGGTCT
Source organism: Clostridiales bacterium (assembly GCA_018364155.1). GTDB lineage: Bacteria > Bacillota > Clostridia > Oscillospirales > Acutalibacteraceae > Solibaculum_A. The sequence goes on along the minus strand of JAGZMM010000004.1, from coordinate 262,629 downwards.
GGGCCTTCAAAGGGACAGGGCTGTATTCCTGGGCGGTTTCAAAAGCAATGCTTCCCGCCTGCAGCAGCTCGGCAATGTATTTGTCCAGCGTGATCATCCCGTCGTTTCGACCGGTCTCGATCATCTGGTTGATGTTGGCCACTTTGTTTTCCCGGATGAGGTTGGAGATGGCGGAGTTGACGAACATGATCTCGAAGGCACCGATGCGCCCTTTTCCGCCTGCCCGCGGCAAAAGCCGCTGGGAAATGACCGCCTTTAACGCGGTGGAGAGCTGCATGCGGATTTGCTGCTGCTGTTCAGGAGGAAATACGTCCAACAGCCGGTCGATGGTGTTGGCCGCGCCGATGGTATGCAGGGTGGAGAAGACCAGATGGCCGGTCTCCGCCGCGGTGATGGCGGCGCGCATGGATTCCAGGTCCCGCATTTCGCCCACCAGGATGATGTCCGGATCCTCCCGCAAGGTAGCGCGCAGGGCCTTTTCGTAGCTGACCGAGTCGTTCCCCACTTCTCTCTGGTTGAGAAGGCACCGGATGGGCTGATGAACGTATTCAATCGGGTCCTCAATGGTAATGATGTGCGAGGACCGGGATTTGTTGAGCTCATGAATGATGGCGGCCAGGGTGGTGGACTTGCCGCTCCCGGTGGGACCGGTTACCAGCACCAGGCCTTCCTTTAATTCTAGAATCCGCTGCAAAGAGGAGGGAAGCCCCAAATCCGCCATGGTGGGGACTACCTCGTTGACGATACGCATGACGATGCACGCGCCCCGGATTTGGCGGAACAGGTTCACACGAAACCGCCCGCATCCTTCGATCTGCAGGGCGCAGTCGGCATCGCCGATTTGCCGGTATTCCTCGTACTTGTCCTTTGGCATGCATTCGGCCATGATCTGCTCTACCACTTCGTGGGTCAGGACCGGTTCCCCAAAAACAGGCTCAACCGCCCCGTCGATGCGGTAGGCGGGTGGATTCCCGGAGGACAAATGAATGTCAGAAGCGCGGCATGAAACACCCTGCCGCACAATGGTTTCAAAGTATTCCCGCATGAAACGACCCTCGCTTTTTTGGATACCGTCATCCTTACGCGTTGAAGGACAACAGCTCCACATATTCGGAAATGGAAGTATTCCCTTCAAGCACCAGCCGCCGCACATTGTCCTCCAGCGTCTGCATGCCGTTTTTCAGGGCCTCCTCACGGATTTCATCCGCCCCTCTGCTTTGATTGATGATGTGGCGGATCCCATGGTCGATCATCATCACTTCGTGCACCGCCGTGCGGCCCTGGTAGCCGGTAAAATGGCATTTTTCGCAGCCCACCGGCCGGTAAAGGGAGTTTATTTGGCCCTCGGAACGTCCTAACAGCCTGCGGTCGCTTTCCGTCGCCGTATAGGCTTCTTTGCACACAGGGCAAAGCTTGCGCACCAGCCGCTGAGAAATGACTCCCGCCACGGAAGAGGAAACCATATAGGGCACCACTCCCATATCCAGCAGGCGGATGATGGCACTGGGCGCGTCGAAGGTGTGGAGCGTTGAGAACACCAAATGGCCGGTGATGGCCGCCGAAATGGCGATCTCCGCCGTTTCCGGGTCCCGGATTTCCCCCACCATGACCACATCCGGGTCCTGGCGCAGAATGGAGCGCAGGGCCGCCGCAAAGGTAAGGCCCGCCTTGGCGTTGACCTCCACCTGCGTGATGCCTTCGATGATCATTTCCACCGGATTTTCCACAGTGACGATGTTAATGTCCTCCCGTTTGATTTCCCGCAGCGCCGTGTACAGGGTGGTGGTTTTTCCAGAACCCGTGGGTCCGCAAACCAAAATGATCCCGTGGGGATTTTTGATGAGGGTATTGAACTTTTCTAGATTCTCCTGCAAAAAGCCGATGCCCTCCTTGGTCATCTCCAAGCCCAGAGCGGTGGTGATCCGAATGACCACCTTTTCTCCAAAGACCGACGGCAAAACGGAAATACGCAGGTCCACATCCCTGCCTGCACTTTTGTAGGAAATGCGCCCGTCCTGAGGCACCCGTTTTTCCGCGATGTTCATGTTGCTGATGAACTTGATGCGGGACACTACCGGTGCGATCAAGTCTGCCCCGGTTTCCATATAAACGGTCAGCTTGCCGTCGATGCGAAACCGAATGCGCAGCGCCTTTTCCTGGGGCTCGATGTGGATGTCGCTGGCCTTGAGGATAACCGCCTGGTCAATCATATTGTTGACAAAGCGGATGATCGGCTCGTCCGACTCCTCGGGAAGCTCCTCCAGCTCCTCCTCCTCTGCGTCCTTACTCAGCTCCCTCGCCGCGTCGAAGGCCTTTTGAGAGGTATAGGCCTGATGAATTTGATCGAGGATTTTCTTTTTCTCCGCAATCACGACGTTGACCACATGTCCGGTGTACACTTCCACATTGCGGATGACGTTGTAATCAAGGGGATCGGCAATGGCCACCGTGAGAGTATTTCCCTCCAGCTTGACCGGAATCAGGCTGTTGATGCGCGCCATGGTTTCCGGGATGATGGCGGCGATGCTCTCGTCCACCGTCATCCCATCCAGGTCCAGATAGGGAATGTCCAGCTGATGAGAGAGGGAATCGATAAGCTGGCGCTCGGTGATATGCCTATATTCAATGAGGATTTCACCCAGACGTTTGGTGGTGCCCTTTTGTTCGGACAGAGCCTTTTCCAGCGCCTGTTGAGAGAGAACGCCGGAATTCACCAGGATCTGACCCAGTTTCATGGTTGTATATTTCATTGTATCCTCCCAAGAAGGTCAAAGAAGTCGAATTTACGAAAACAGGGACAGATAAAGGTCTGCAAGCGCGTGAAGCTGCGGTGAAAAGAAAAGGTATGCCAATGCCGCGGCAGCAATAAAGGGGCCCAGCGGACGCATGTCACCCCGTTTGAGCCGGCCTGCCGCCATCAGAAGCGCAAAGGTAAGCCCGGAAAGGAGCACCGTCAAAAGCAACACCAGAATGCTTCCCTTCAGCCCACAGAAAAGCCCGATGGCCGCCATCAGTTTTACGTCGCCAAAGCCCATGATTTCCCGTTTGAACAAAAGAGCACCGATCCCCAGCAAAACAGCCGGTACACCGCCCGCCGCCAGCGCCCCGAAAAGAGGGGAGAGGCCGCCCAGGACCGTAAAGGATCCAGTCGCTGCTGCATGCACGCCGCACGCGACACCGTAGAATAGTCCCAGCAGGGCGAGAAGGCCCGTCAGCTGATCGGGGAGGATGGTGTAGGTCGCGTCCGCCGCCGCCAGCAAAAGCAAAACCGGAAGGGCCGCCCCGAAGAAAAAGAAGGTGCCCGGCAGCGAAAACCCATACTGCAAAAACAAAAGGGGATAGGAAGCGCCCAGCAGTAGAGCGAACAAAAGCCCATATCGTTTTCTGGAAAGCCGGGGAAAAGAAAGCTGGGCGTCCCCCGGCGCTTCCCCGTAATCACACAGCCACCCGGCTGGAATCCGGTCAAAAAGCCGGACAAGGAGAAGCCCCAGCCCACCACCAAAAACCGCTAATCCTGCACATGTCAGTCCCGCCATGATCGTCATATCCGTACCCATACTCACTTGGAACCTGTAGAAGTGGTGTCCGGCGCGAAATAGAAAAGAGACAGGGAAAGGCTGAAATTGTGCTCTCCTGTGGGATTCTCCTGTTTTTTCTCCGACGCCGCTTCAAAGGACTGGACGTAATAAGCCCCATCCTTGTGGTTTTCAAAATACCGTAGAAAGCCAACCGCCTGGTCGTAACTGGCCGAAAAGGTCACCTGAATGGGCAGCGAATGCATCACGTCTCCGTTCTCCATGTTGGATGCCACCTTGGTGGGAGAAGGTGTGCCCACGTGGATGCTCTTGAGAGTGATGCCGTAGGCCTCTACCGCGTCGTAGACGTCGTTGCTGACCATAATGCCGTTGACAATCACATTTTGCCCCATTTTTTCCACCAGTTGATTTTTCAGGTCTGCGATTTTCTGGTCAAGGCCTTTGAGGTTGTGCATCTGGCGGTCCAGATCGGTAATCTTCTGCTGGAGGGCTTGGTGCTGGACGGTCAACCCGGCCGTCTGGTCGAGTAAGGGAAGAAAGGCAAAATTGATGTACAGCGCGCATACAGCCGCGTAAATCAAAAAGAAAAGGAAAAACGGAGAGCATACCTTTGACCTTTTCATTCTTTGCCACCCCCCGCCGCCTCATAGGGGACGAAATCCACAATAGCCAGCGTTACCTGGCAGGTGGCGGCCCCGGTTTTGTCGTTCACCGTACAGGAAAAGGGAATGGCGATGTCGAATTCATCGTTTTGGTATACCTCGTCCTTTAATGTAATGTAATCGTTGAAGGTGGGAGTCTCAAAATACAGGGCGATGGTGCCTTGCTGATTGTTGAGATGAAAGCTGGTAATGGTGGACTGGGCGGAAAACTGGCTCAGAAGCTTGGTCACCGCATCGTTAGCCGAGGATTGATGAAAAGGAAGCGTCTCTTTATCCTTCTCGCAGGCGGCAATCTGGCGGCCCAGCCGTTCGATGTCGTCGAGCTTCTCCTGGGTCTGCACATAAGGGAGAGTGGCCAGCGTGCGGTTGTCCTGCTCCACCTGTCCCTGTACCACTCCATGAAGTATGGGTTCTATGCAAAAGAGCAGCAGCGTCACCAGGGAAATGGCCGAGAACGCGATGGTATTGAAGGTAAGGTTGCGCCGACGGTCGATAAAGCCGCGCAGAAAATTCACGTCATTGCCTTTGGTCTCATAGGCGGCGCCCGCCGTGGCAAAGCAGTCTGCCGCTAGCCCCGCTCCGCTGTCCAACCGGGAATCAATGGTAAATTCCGGCGCCAGAAATCCAGTCAGAGAGCCGATGGAGGTACAAGGAATGTCGGTAGAGCGGGCAAGGTACCCGTCCAGGTAGGGGAAAGAGGACAACTTTCCGGAAACCACGATCTGCCCTAGTTCCAGCCGCTGGGAGGAAAGCACGATACGAACGGAACGCATCATTTCGTCCATCAGCGTATCGATCACCAGGCAAATTCGGCGGTACGCGTCCGGATAGGTCTCGTATTCCGGATTTTCTGCCTGAAAGCCGTTTTTTGTCAGTAGATCCAGTGCAATATCCCGAGTGACGTGCAGAGTGCGCCGTAGGTTGTCTACAATATCCTTATATATCCCAAGAAACTCGCGCTCGTACACTGGCGTACCGCTTTCAAAGAGCGCGAGAGTGGTTTTCGTGGTACTGAAGTCCAAAAAAGCCGTTGCGCCCGGCTTTAACTGGTGAAGAAAGCTTGGCTTTTTGCAGGCCGTGGAAACCGCCTGTAAAAATGCGTGGGCCTTGGGGGTAATTTTGATCAGATGAATGCCTTTGGTCGAGAATTCGTGGGAAAGCCGGTTGCACAGGCGAGTGGGAATGGAGTAGAGTACGCTTTTGCGTTCGCCACTCAAAAAATCCCGGTCGCCGTAGCGGAAGGTTTCCACCGTCATCTCGGTGGGGTTGCCGTGAAACACCGATTCCGCTTCCAGGGTTGCCAACGCGTGAAGGGACTCGGCGGCCTTTTTCTTGGGCGTCTGGTGCATGAATTCCTTGGAGACAACGATTTCGTCCTCCAAAACAAGGATCGCCCGGTATTTATGGAAATGATGCTCGGCAATGCAGTCGTTGATAAAATGGATCAGGATGGATATGTCTGCGAACAGACCCTCCTTGCGCAGCTGCTCGGGAAGATAAAAGACTCCGGATTGGGTCAGTTTAAATTTTCCAAATCCAAAAGTTCCCTCCATCAGGCGCAGGTATTTCTGGGTCAGTTCAATCAGCAGGATGCTCAAGACGATGGTTCACCTCGTTTCACCAATTGGAGCAGGGAGAGGCTTATGAAAGGAATCATACAACAAAAGCCCGATTATATCGGGCTTTTGTTGTATAGGAAAGAAAACTTTCTTAACTGGCTCAGGGGGCAGGCGCAGCTCCGCCGGCGCCAAAGAGGATCGAATCATATCCTGTCACTTTTGTTCCGGTAAGAGCATCTGCATCTTCCACGGTGCAGCGTTCGGTGGTAGTGTTGAAATAGAACACCTTACCGCCTTGTTTGATTTCCATAGAGGTAATGCCGGAGTCGTTAAGGGCCGTTTGGTAGTTGTCTGCCGTGAGGGTAGTAAAGTCCGTGATTTCGTTGCCCTGTTTTTCCTGGTCAGCCACATACAGCTTGACCGCCGCTTCAATGGCGCGGGCGTTGGCCGCGTCGGTGCTTTGGTTGGCGCTGTTAATAACGCCGATGACGGTGGGGATGGCGACAGCCGCCAGGATGGCCAGAATGGCGATGACGATGACCAGTTCTACTAAGGTAAAGCCTTTCTTGCCGCGCTTTTTGAGAAATAACTTCATGATCTCGCTCCTTTTAAATAAGTATTTGTAGTACGCGTTCCTCTCCTATAAGTATAGCGCACCAACAGACCGCAAAAATAGAAAATAATATCCATTATTTACCGAAAATGCGTCCAATTTGTTAAGGAAATCATACGCTTTTCTGGATCAAAAGTCAAGCAAAAAAAGACGGAAATATACTTTTTTTGACGAAAATCTACTTTATTTTTTACCTTGATTGATTCGATGGGAAAAGCAGGAAATTTAATCGCCCAATTCTATGTCCGGACTGGATATCCATACCGGATGACCTCAAGATTTTTTAATAAAATGCATAGCTGCGGGTGCCTGCACAAATACTAATCCTGTCTTTAAAAAGGAGGAATCGGTATGGAGCAAAACCCCTTTGTAGGAGAAGGAACCCGGCATCCGGACAATACGCCAGATATGCCCCTGGGATTGGGGATGGAGTTGGCTTTGGATATGGACGCTATGTCCGAGTTTGGAAAGCTGTCCCGGGAAGGGAAGGAACAGATTATCCAGTATATCCAGGCGCCGAAAACCGGTGACGAAGTCAAAATGCGCATCCGTAAGGTGGTCACCGCCCTGCATAAGCATGAGGTCGGATTCATCAACGGCCTGTAATGCTTGGGCTGAACATGATCGGTCAAATCACTAGGCGACAAACAAAAAAGGACCTGGAGTCCATTTGGACTCCAGGTCCTTGCCCTTTGATAAGCAGGAAAACCGGTGATTACATCATAGATTTGTAAAGCGCGATGATGTCTTCCTTGGTCGGATCCTTCGGGTTGCCGGGACGGCAGGCATCGTCCATGGCCTGCTGAGCGAGCATCGGGATGTCTTCTTCCTTCACGCCCACTTCGGAAACCTTCTTCGGGATTCCCACGTCCTCAGAGAGCTTCTTAACCGCATCAATGGCGGCCTTGCGGTACTCTTCCTGAGTCATGTTCTCCGTGCCGGGAACGCCCATAGCCTTAGCGATGTCGCGGTACTTCTCACCGGTAGCCTCGGCGTTATATTCCATAACGGTGGGCAGGATGATGGCGTTGGCTACGCCGTGGGGCGTGTCATACACAGCGCCCAGCGGGTGCGCCATGGAGTGAACGATGCCAAGACCCACATTGGAGAAGCCCATGCCGGCGATATACTGGCCCAGAGCCATGTCTTCTCTGCCCTGTGGGTCGTTCTCGCAGGCCTTGCGCAGCGAGCGGGAGATCAGCTCGATGGCCTTGAGGTGGAACATGTCGGTCATTTCCCAGGCGCCCTTGGTGATGTAACCTTCAATGGCGTGGGTCAGCGCGTCCATACCGGTGGCGGCAGTCAGGCCCTTGGGCATGCTGGACATCATATCCGAATCGATGACGGCGACCAGCGGAATGTCATGCGGGTCGACGCAGACGAACTTGCGGCTCTTCTCCACGTCGGTAATGACATAGTTGATGGTGACCTCCGCGGCAGTACCGGCGGTGGTGGGGACAGCAATGATCGGCATGCACTTATTCTTGGTGTCAACCGCGCCTTCCAGGCTTCTGACGTCGGCATGCTCCGGGTTATTCATGATGATGCCGACGGCCTTCGCGGTGTCCATGGAGGAACCGCCGCCGATGGCAACCAGGTAATCCGCACCCGCCTTCTTGCAGGCAGCCACGCCATCCTGCACGTTCTGGATGGTGGGGTTGGGCTTACAGTCGTCGAACACTTCATAGGCAAGGCCGGCGTCGTCGAGCACCTTGAGCACCTTGGTGGCGACCTCGAACTTCATCAGGCTCTTGTCGGTCACAACGAGGGCCTTCTTGTAGCCGCGCTTCTTCGCCTCGTCCGCGATGACGGAGATGGCGCCCGCGCCGAAATAGGACGTTTCGTTGAGAATGATTCTGTTTGCCATGACTGTGGTTACCTCCTGTATGTTTGGTATTGTTATTTAATTATCAAACCACTGTCGTCAGTATACCGCATAATTATTTTTTTAACAATGGCAGAAACCTAAAATTTCGATTTCTTTTTTGTATCAAATTTGTGTACTAATTGTGAGGAAACATCCGCAAGACGAAAAACTATTTGGAATATTCGGAAAGGGTTACATTGTCGATGGCAAACCGGTCCACATCCGGGTCATCACGCAGGGCGAGAACGTCGTCTCTGGAGGCGGTAATTAAAACGCAGGGTGATTTTATACCGTTTTGCTGCACATAGGAAAGCGCCTCTTGAAACTTTCCTGTTCCGCCGGTAAACACGTTGCAAAATTCGGGGTTTTCGATCATTTGATTGAGCAAAGATGTAAAATGATGCTCCATAGCCTCACCACTGTGAAAATCCATCAATATTGGACCGTCTTCATAGTACAGAGGCCATGGAGATCCCATTGAAAAATACTGAGGCCCTGCATCAGCATTGATAAGGGAATACACGCGGAACTTTTGATACGTAAAGCCGAGATTGGTGTAGGAATATGCTCTTGGTTCACCAAGGCGTAACGTCGGATCACTGGTGACGACTTCGATCCATTGAAAGGTTACATTGTGCTCTGTAGAATTATACTGAATCATTTTGTCCATTAGTGCATCCATACTCAGAGGTTCTCGAAAGGTGAGATAGCCGGTGAGCTGGGCAGTAGCAGGTAAATCGGGAACCGTCTCAAAATCGACGGCATGCGGGTCCGGGTTATGGGCGCCGTCATACGGATATTTTTCGCTCAGAGTATAGTAGACGATCTTTTCGTGGTTCCAACTCCCATCCGAAAGCATATAGCGGGTTCCCCTGCTAGGATAGCGGTTGAAAGAACTGAGCGACGAAAATTGATCCAAGAAGAGAGAGGCATCAAAAATATTGGAAGAATCATCAAAAAAATATTGATTTATTTGCATAGAATAGTAAGATGCGCCGATTTTCTTGACGTTCTCTGCATAAATACCATCGATACCAGGAAGAAGAAGTTCCGACAGGGCACGTAAATTTTCACTAAATAGATTGGTATCATTTATGGTATAGTTTTCTCCCTTGCCGTTTTGGTATTCGCTTGGCGCATAAGGACTATAAAAACAGGCGTCAAGAATCGGGGATATGATGAGGATGGCGCAAAGCACCAGCCCAAGAATGGATGCAAGTACTTTCAAGACCGTCCGACGAAACTTTTTATTGATTTTCTTTTTTATCTTCTTGGTTTCCTTTTTTATCGTTTCTTCGGGAATTTTCAGCTGTAGCGAAGTGGCCTCATCTACTTTATCCAGAAAGTAGTCATTCAGCACCTGCGCTCGTTCCAACTCATCCTCTACAAGGGCGATTTCCTCCGCAGTTGCCTCATTTTTCAGATAGCGCTCAAATATCTCTCTAAAACTCATTACAAATCCTCCTTTTCCAATTGTTTGCCGAGATACATCCGCGCCCGGTAAAGTCGGGTGCGTACTGCAGTATCTGTAATTCCAAGCACCTTTGCCACGTCCCTTGTGGGCAAGCCCCCATAATAAAAGAGAATCACAGGTTCTCGATATCCGGGTGGCAACCTTAGAACCGCGTCGTAAAGTTGTCGATTTCGTTCGTTTTCCACCAGTTCCCCCAACAGGTCCTGACCGTCCGGCAGCCGCTCTATCTCCTCATCAAGAAGGGAGGTGAGCCGCCGCTCTTTTCGCAACCGGTCCAGCCACAGGTTGCGGCAGACTTTCATCAGCCAAAATTTTATGCTTCCTCCACTCTTCTCTAAGCAGATCAACGCTTTTAAAAAGGATTCTCCCGTTAGATCCTCCGCATCCGTCCGGTTTCGGCAAAGGGATAGGGCGTACAGATACACCTCCGTGTAATACCGTTCGTATACATCCTCCAAGTCCTCCTTCTCCATGGCCTCCCTCCTCTCTCCATCAACCAAACGAATCTGCCGTCCGATTGTGACGAAAACCAGCGTAAAAAATCAGAATGGGAACGGCCGTCTCCTTCTTTTTTGCACCGTCCATAAAAGCAGGGATTTTATAAGGAATTCCCGTCCTACGTCCAAGCGAAATGCGTCCGTTTACCCGTACCAAAAAAACGCCGCCGGAGAAACATCTTTCTCCGGCGGCGTTTGTGTGACCGCGTGCAAAACGGGGCAAACTATCGGTTAGAGCTTAACCGGCGCGTTTGCCTCAGCCAGGTCGATCATCCGGCGCAGGTTCGCAATGTCCTTGTGGCCGGTGGCGGGGTTGGCCTCTTCGCGCAGCACCGAGATGCCCGGCTTGTGAATGGCCAGCCAGTTGAGATAATACTGAACGTTGACAAGGCCTTCTCCGATTACAATGGGTTTAAACTGTCCGTCCTCAATCACCACGTCCTTGGCGTGAATGCCCACGATCCGGTCACCGAACGCGTCAAAGCAGGCGTCCATCACCTTTTCCTGCCGGGAGATGTTCTCCGGGGTGAGGAGATTGACCGGATCGTAGATGATCTTCAGGTTGGGGGAGGCCACCCGGCGGATGAGCTCATAGGTCAGCTCCGGGGAATTCATGGTGTGCACATGCACCGGCTCCACCGCCGCGAATACGCCGAACTTCTCCGCCTGCTCTGCCAGGCGGCAGACGCTGTCGGTCAGAATGTCGAACTGCTTCATCCGCCCTTCCAGGCTGCCCGAATAGCAGGTGGTTTCGGTGGCGACGACAAAGCTGCCCAACTGCCGGCAGTAAGCGAGGCACTCCAAATACCGGGCCAGCTGACGCTCCCGCTCCTCGGGGTCGGAAAGGGAGGGCTCAATGTAGCACCCCACCACTGCGATCTGTAAATCCTCCCGCTCAAAGGCACGGCGGATGTCATAGCAAAGGCCGGGATTTAGCTGCCCGGGCACCGGCTGCATGCCGGTCAGCGCCTTGTTGAGGGCCAGCTGCAAGCATTCGAACCCAGCCTCCTTGAGAATCCGGGCCAGCTCCTTGGGCGTGTGGCAGCCGTAATCGTGCGCTCTGACGCCTATTTTCATGTTGACGACCTCCAAATTTCAATGAATTTGCCCGAAAACCGGCGGGCAAAGAAATGCGTTTGATTGTTTTTATTTTACCCTACAAAAGGCGGTTGGGTCAAGGGAATCACGGCAACTTCCAGGAAGGCTCAACCGGTCGGAAAAAGGCGGCTGACCGCAATCAAAACAAAAAGACGGGGGAAATGGGGCGAATTTGTCTCAGAACATCCATTGCGTTCCCGTTTGCCAGCCGGTATAATAAAGAAGAATATAGCAATATGCGCGGCAGAGGCTTCCGCCTTTGACGGCTAAGTGTGAAAAGAACCGGCCCAATCCGGCCGGAATCATATAGGGAGGCAATGATGAACTACCGATTTTCCACCAAGGTTCCCAAGGAAGAATACGACGAGTTTTTGATGCATGTACCCATGGTGCCCTACGGCCAGCGCCCGGAATGGGGCGTGGCCAAGAGCTTCTGGCGTCCGGCCCTGTGCGGGCTGTACCGGGACGAGAAGCTGGTGGCTGCGTCCCAGCTTCTGACCAGAGACCTGCCCATGGGCTTTAAGATTATCTACGCCACCCGCGGCTTTTTGCTCGACTATACCGACAAAGAGGTGCTCCACCGCTTCACCGAGGGCGCCCGGGAATACGCCAAAAGCCAGAAAGCCTTCTGCATCAAGATCGACCCCTTTATCCTCAACAACGACCACTGGGGCGTGGACCCCGCCCCCATCTTCGAAAACCTCAAGGCAGAAGGGTACCTTCACCAGGGCTTCGGCGTCACGTTGTACGACTATTTCATGCCCCGCTTTCAGATGGCGGTGCGCCTGACCGATGAAAACCGCCAGCCGTTAGACCCCAAAGCCCTCTTAAAGAGCTTTCGCAAGGACGCCCGCTCCACCATCGGCAATTATCAGAAAAACCGGGGCGTGTTCTTCGAAAAGGCCGGGCCGGAGGACGACTTGAGCGAGTTTGCCCGGATGGTGGCCTGCACCGAGGAGCGCCAGAACGTGGTGCTGCGAAACGCGGAATACTTTAGGGGCATCAAGAAGGCGTTCGGAGATAAGATGGAGGTCTATTACGGCCGGCTCGATCTGGACCAATACATTGCCTTCACCCAGGCCGCCATCGACAAGGGCCAGAACGTGGAGAAGAACACCGCCAATTTAGAGGAAGCGAAGAAGGCCAAGGCGGAGCGGGGGCAAATCGTCACCCTGTGCGGCGGCCTTTTCCTGCTGCCGCCCAAAGGGGAGGGGTACCGGTTCGCCGAGTACCTCTATGCAGGCAACGACCTGTCTTTGTTCCCCCGCCTTTCCACCTCCAACGGCATGCTTTACGCGGCCATGTGCGACTTTATTGAGGCCGGGTACGACTACTGCAACCTAGGCGGCGTGGAGGGCAGTATGGACACGCCTCTTTACGAATTCAAGCAGAAATTTTCCCCGGAAATGCTCGAGCTTATCGGGGAATTCGATTTGGTGGTCCGCCCCGTGCAGTACCACCTGTTCACCAAATACCTGCCCGCCATGCGCAAGGTGATGCAGAAGGTGCGCCGCACCTCCCGCAAGCTCAGCCGCGCAAAACAAAAAGACCACCAGGAGGGGTAAATCATGGCATACCGGTTTGTCACAGACCTGCCCCGGGAAGAATACGAGGCCTTTTTGCAAAAAGCCTCCCTGGTCCCTCTGACCCAGCGCCCCGGCTGGGAAACGGTAAAAAGCAACTGGGGCCACGCCTTCTGCGGCCTGTATCGGGACGATACGGTGATTGCCGCCGCCCTCATCCTCACAAGGACCATGCCTATGGGCTTAAAGCTCTGCTATTCCCCCCGCGGCTTCCTGCTTGACTATGAGGACAAGGAGGCGGTGGCGCAGTTTGCCAAGGGGATAAAGGACTACGCAAAAAGCCAGGGGGCTTTCGCGGTGAAGCTCGACCCCTTTGTGTTAAACTCCGACCGGTGGGGGATGGACCCCCAGGCGGCCCTATCCAATCTGCAGGCCGCCGGCTTTGTCCACAAGGGTTTCGGAAAAAGCCTGCACGATTATTTTAACCCCCGGTTCAACATGGCGGTGCGCCTGACCGACGAGGAGCATAATCCCTTAGACCCCAAGGCCCTCCTCAAGTCCTTCAAGAAAGGGGCCCGCAGTTACATCGGCAATTACCACAAAAACCGGGGCGTGTTCTTCGAAAAGGCCGGGCCGGAGGACGATTTGAGCGAGTTTGCCCGCCTCATCGGCTGCACCGAGAAGCGCCAAAACGTGCTTTTGCGCAGCGCGGACTATTTTCGTTCCATCCGGGACGCCTTCGGGGAAGACACGGTGGTGTACTACGGCAAGGTAAACCTGCCTCAGTTCATCGCCTACACCCAGGGCTGCATTGACAAGGGGCAGAACGTGGAAAGCAACACCCGCCATTTAAACCAGGCAAAGGAAGCCCAAAGGGAGCGGGGAGACGTGGTTTCCCTGTGCGGGGGGCTGTTCGTGATGCCGCCCAAGGGGGAGGGCATCCGGGTGGCGGAGTATCTCTACGGCGGGTCGGACCTAAGCCTGCTTCCCAACCTTTCCACGCCCAACGGCATGCTTTACCAGGTCATGCTCGACTGCATGGAGGACCGGGTGGACTACTTAAACCTGGGCGGCGTGGAAGGAACGCTGGACGATGCCTTGTCGGAATTCAAGCAGAAGTTCGCCCCGGAGGTGCTGGAGTTTATCGGGGAGTTCGACCTGGTGGTGAGCCCCCTCAAGTACCAGCTCTTTGACAAGGGGCTGCCGACCGCCCGATCGGCCATGAAAAAGCTGCGTTCGGTGGGGAAAAAGGGTTAACAGAATGGAAAAACGCCTGCGGATTCTACCCGCAGGCGTTTTTATCAGGCGATGGCAAAGGGATCCTCTTCCATGGCCCGCAGCAGCCGCACGCCGAGTCTCACGCCGGTCACAAAAGCCCGCCGCTCGGTGAGACATGTGAGCTCCATTTGCGCGTCGGCAAAGGCCGCGGCCAAGGGAAGCTTGGGCGCGGGAAGGGCGGCGCGCAGGGCGTCCTCGGTGCGCACCACCCAGTCGATGGCTTCCTGGTAAGCGGGGTCGTCGGAAAAGGTTTCCTTTCGTCCCGCCAGGTCCCCTTCGAACAGGTCCTCGAGAATGTTTTTCATAGGAATTCCCCCTGATTTATGATATAATAATAAGCTAATAAATATCAGTTAAAGTCACCCATCAGTATACTAAATATTATAGTCACCTATATGTAGAAAATCAAGGGGGTATTCCATGTTTTCACAAGAAATTTTTGCTGCCCGATTAAAAATACTGCGAAAAGAGCGTAATCTTACCTTAGAAAAACTGGGCAACGAAATTGGCGTATCCAAGCAAGCTGTAGGACGGTGGGAAAAAGGGGAACGGGAACCCATGCTTAGGACGCTTTGGGCATTGGCGGATTTCTATGAAGTTACCCTAGACTATCTGGTTGGCCGTACCGATCAACGCAAGTAAGGAGAGAGTTTCCGTGTTTTCGCCAGAAGTGTTTTCTGAGAGATTAAAGCAGTTGAGAAAGCAGCAAAAGTTAACGCTGGAGCGATTTGGAGCGCAATTGGAGGTCAGCAAGCAAACCCCTTGCCGTTGGGAAAATGGCGAACGTCAGCCCTCCCTTGAAATGCTCGCCAGAATCGCGGAGTTCTATGGCGTCTCCACCGATTACCTCCTGGGCTTGTCGGATAAGCGGGAGCGGATGTGAAAGATCAGAATATTCTGATCTTTCACAAATCTGTTCTTAGCCTCGCGGCAGTCGGTCCTTTCCGTTCGATTTCTACCTGATTTCGTGTTCATTTCTTTTGCGCTGCCAAAAGAAACGAACCAAAGAAAAGGCAGTTCAAGGGGGAAAAAGACGCTAGGAACGGGGACACTTATTTTTCCCCCTTGAAAATCCCCCTCTCAAAGGAGGAGGGCAGGGGGGGAGAAAAACCTTGCCCCCGATTTTTACGCCGTTTTTCTCCCTTAAGTCGCCCTTTCTTTGGTTCGTTTCTTTCGGCGACGCGAAAGAAATGAACACGATGTCAGGTGAAAAAACGGACGAAAAAGGCCGATTGCGGCAAAGCTGAAACCGGATTTTTTCAAAACCCAGCAAAGAAGAGTAGGCAAATCCCAGGTCTGGCTTTTCTCCTTAAAACCCACTTTTCAAATGGCCTTTTAGATTGCCATTTCTTTTGGCGACGCGAAAGAAATGAACAACAAAAGAGCTTTGGGAAAGTACATTTTAAGGAGAAAAACCGCTTTTATCTGCTATAATACAAATTCGTTACAGAAGCACATATTTACCTTAAAGTAGATAACACAATCAGTATAATCTACTTTAAGGTAAATGTCAAGGAGGGAATCGTGTGACAGAAGAAGTTTTATTTGGAGAAAGGGTTCGGCAGCTGCGCCAGGAGAAGGGCATGAGCCAGAAGGAACTGGGCCAGGTGGTGGGCCTTTCGCATAAGGCCATCAGCACCATCGAAGGCGGCCAACGATCTACCTCCATCGAAAAGCTGATTCTGCTGGCCCGGTTCTTTTCCGTTTCCACCGATTATCTTTTGGGCTTGTCGGACAAGCGGGAGCGGATATGAAGTTTCGGAATATTTGAACAATTCCTGCCTTCGACCGATTGCGACCTCTCATCGCCGCCTGCGCGCGGTATACTAAAACCACAAGGGAATTCCCCGATAGGAGTGCTGCCCATGCTATTTGCTCAACTGCTACAAGGTACCGGCTACGCCGGCGACTTTTCTTCCGACTTCGTTGCCCAGGACTTGGTGTACGACTCGCGCATCGCCGAGCCTGGGGACGTGTTCGTCTGCCTGCCCGGCGCGGCGGCGGACGGCCACGCCTACGCCAAGGCCGCCTATGACCGGGGCTGCCGCCTTTTCGTGGCCGAGCGGCCTTTGTCCCTGCCCGAGGACGCGGCGGTGGCTCTGGTAAAAAACAGCCGGGCGGCTCTGGCCATCATGTCCCGCAACCTGTTTGGGGACCCGGCCAAGGAGCTGACCGTCATCGGCGTCACCGGAACCAAGGGTAAGACCACCGTCACCCACCTCATCAAAAGCGTGCTGGAGGCGGGCGGAGTCAAGACCGGCATCATCGGCACCAACGGCGTGCATTTCGGGGAAATCCATTATAAGACCGTCAACACCACCCCCGAATCCTATGAAATCCAGAAGACCTTCCGGGAGATGGTGAAGGCTGGATGCGAGTGCGTGTGCATGGAGGTGTCCAGCCAGGGGCTGATGACCGGGCGGGTGGCCGGCATTCAGTTTCAAATCGGGGTGTTTACCAACCTGTCCCCCGACCACATCGGCCCCACCGAACACAAGGACTTTGCCGACTATCTCCACTGGAAGGCCCAGCTTTTCAGGCAGTGCGACCTGGGGCTTGTGAACTTTGACGACCCTCATGGAAAGGAAATCACCGCCTCCGCCACCTGCGAACTCATCGGCTACGGCCTTTCAGAGGGCTGCGCCTACCGGGGGCGGGACATTCGGCTGGTTCGGGAGCCAGGCTTTCTGGGGGTGGACTTTGCGGGCGAAACCCCGCTGGGAACCCAGGGCTTCCGGTTAAACCAGCCGGGACGGTTCTCGGTGTATAACGCGTTGGTCGCCATCGCGGTGGGCCAGCATCTGGGGATATCCCTGCCCACAGCGGCCCGGGCGCTTTCGAAGGCGGCCATCCCTGGGCGGGTGGAGCTGGTGGATGCGCTGCCCTTTTGCACGGTGGTGCTGGACTTTGCCCACAACGAGGTGAGCATGCATGCCATTCTGGAGACCCTGCGGGAATATAACCCGAAGCGGCTCATCTGCCTGTTCGGGTCGGTAGGGGACCGGTCCCAGCTGCGCAGGGCGGCCATGGCTCAGACGGCGGCTCACTTGTGCGACTATTGCATCCTCACCAGCGACAACCCCGGCAACGAAGATCCTATGTCCATCCTGTCCGACATGGAGAAGGGGATGGGAGAGGCCAAGGGGCGGTACGTGACCATCCCCGACCGGGCGGCGGCCGTCAAGTACGCAGTGGACATGGCCGAAGAAGGGGATATCCTCCTCTTTGCCGGCAAGGGGCATGAGGACTATCAGCTCATCCGCGGGCAACGGGTTCCCTTCTGCGAGCGGGAGCTCATCCGCCATTACGCGGCGCTGCGCTTAGGGCAGCCGGAAGCAGAGGACACCGTGGCGGGATAAAAAAAGAGGCTGGACGGCATCACGCCGCCCCAGCCTCTTTTTGTCCCGTTTTTACAGCTCTACGAATTCGGTCACCTTATCGACGAATAAAATGCCATCCAAATGGTCCACTTCATGGCAGAAGCATTTTGCCTTTTCCCCGGCTACGTGGAAGGTAACCGGTTCGCCCTTTTCGTTGAGGGCGCTCACCTTTACTCGGTAAGGGCGCTTGAGCTTGCCCCAGCGGTTGGGGAAGCTCAGGCAGCCTTCGATGACCTCCTGCTCTCCCTCGGCTTCCACGATTTCGGGGTTAACCAGCTTGATCAAACCATCTCCCATGTCAATGACCACCAGCCGCTTGAGAATGCCTACCTGGGGAGCGGCCAGCCCTGCGCCGATCTGAGAATGGTACATCGTTTCGGCCATGTCGTCGAGCAATTGACGGATTTTATCGTTGACCTCGGCGACCGGGCGGCTTTTCTTGCGCAGTACCGGGTCGTCGTATAATACGATTTCACGAAGTGCCATTGGTTGTAACTCCTTTGTCTAAAAGTGTTCCATGGATCGCGGTCCCTGTCGGGGGAACGGAATATCCACAGTTTTAGTGTAGCTTCTTGCGCTCTCCTTGTCAACCCATGGTTCTGCCTTCGGACAGCGTTCTTTCTGCCAAGCATCGCTTTTTCACAAGCAATGCCCGCAAGGAAAACAAGAGAAGCGAAGGGGAAAGAACGCCGAAGAAGAAAAAACACTGCGGAATGTGGCTTATTTTATCCTAAAAAGAGAGGGATCCGTCAAAAAAGCAATTCGGTTGACATTTGAAGCAAGCGTGTTACAATAAGAATAACAAAGGTTTTCCATCCGCCAGCGTGGGTGGAAGGCAAGGAAAAGAACGATCCCGGTCAGGTAAAACGGGTAGGACAGTTGGGAGCGAAGGGTTCTGCCTTCGCCGCCAACTGTCCTTCTTGCCTTTGGAAGGGGCCGGAAAGGGAGAGAAGGCTTATGGTAAAGGACATGACGGTGGGTTCGCCGTCGAGAATCCTGTTTTTCTTCGCGATGCCGATGATCCTCGGCAACCTGTTTCAGCAGCTTTATAATATTGTAGACTCGGTGGTAGTGGGGAACTTTGTAGGTGCAGACGCCCTGGCGGCCGTGGGCGCTTCCTACCCGATTACCTTCCTGTTTGTGGCCATCGCCATCGGGGCGAGTACAGGCTGCTCGGTGGTCATCTCCCAGCTCTTCGGCGCGAGACGGTACGGGGAGATGAAGACGGCTATTTATACCTCCCTATTCTCCATCGGCGGTCTGGGTGTGGTGCTCATGGCCGTGGGCCTGCTCATCAGCACGCCCATCCTGCACCTGCTGGGCACGCCGGAGAACATCTTTGCCGATTCCGCCACCTATCTGAACATTTATTTTCTGGGTGCGGGCTTTTTGTTTTTGTACAATACCCTGACCGCCATCTTCAACGCCCTGGGTGACTCCAAGTCGCCGCTGGTGTTTTTGGCCATCGCGTCGGTGGTCAACATCGGGCTGGACCTGCTCTTTGTCATCCAGTTCCAGATGGGGGTGGCGGGGGTCGCCTGGGCGACTCTGATTGCCCAGGGGCTATCCTCCGTGTTGTCCCTGACCTTCCTGCTGCGCCGGCTTCGCCGGATGGAAACCACGGATTCCCACCGCCTGTATGACGTACACATGCTTACCCGGATGCTTCGCATTGCGGTGCCCTCCATGATCCAGCAGTCCATCGTTTCCATGGGCATGCTTTTTGTCCAGGCGCTGGTCAACAGCTTCGGCAGTGTCGTGGTTGCCGGGTACACCGCCGCCACCAAGATCGACTCCATCGCCATGCTGCCCATGCTCAACATTTCCAACGCCGTTTCCAGCTTTACCGCTCAGAACATCGGCGCCGGCAGGCCGGAGCGGGTTCGCAAGGGATACCGGGCGGCGCTGGTGATGACGGCGGTCATCGCCCTTGTGATCACCGGATGCCTTTATCTGTTCGGCGCCAACTTTATGAGCCTGTTTGTGGACGCGAACCTGAGCCAGGGCGTCATCGATGTAGGCGTGGAGTACCTGCGGGTGGTGTCCGTGTTCTACATCCTTATGGGCGGCATGTTCAGTACCAACGGCCTGCTCAGAGGGTCGGGGGATGTGAAGGCCTTTATGACCAGCACCCTGTGCAACTTCGTGTGCCGGGTGACCTGCGCCTATGCGTTTGCAAGTCTCATGGGAGCGAGCTCCATCTGGTGGTCCATCCCCATGGGCTGGGGCGTGGGCCTGATCATTTCTTTTCTGCGGTACCGCTCGGGCAAGTGGGCGAACAAATCGCTGGTGCAGGACGAGAGAAAACCAGTCCGGAAAGCGGCGGAGGCCGGCGCACAGGAAATCGAATAAAACGGGCCGGCAAAAGGGGCTGTGCGCAACGAGTTGCACACAGCCCCTTTTTGATGTTCGAAAAGACGGCTTTTCCGATAGCGTTTGCCGGACAAAGAGAGAAACGCCGTTTTACATGAGCAGAAATTTGGTGGATAAACGAAAACCACCCCAGACAAACGTCTGGGGTGGTTTTTTGGAGCGGACTACGAGGCTCGAACTCGCTACCTCCACCTTGGCAAGGTGGCGCTCTACCAGATGAGCTAAGTCCGCATTTTTCGGTGCGAGTGCTATTATACCGATTTTGTTCCATTTTGTCAAGGGTTGGACTTGAAAAATTTTCTGGCCAGGCACCAGCCGGACACAATTTCATAGAATAAAGGGAGAATCGATTTTCTAGGAAAAGGAGGCGGCAGATTCGCCATGGCTTTGCAGGAATTGCCTTACAGCCGCAACAAGGCGGTAGCCTATGCCCACCGCTGGGCCTATTTTCGCAATCCCGATTATTGCGTTTGCCGGGGAGCCGGGGGCGACAGTGCCAATTTTGCCTCCCAGTGCGTCTATGCGGGCAGCGACGTTATGAACTATAGCTCCGCCTACGGATGGTTTTACATTTCTCCCAGCGACCGCTCCGCCTCCTGGGCGGGAGCGGCCGGCCTGTATCACTTCCTCGTGTCCAACGACGGGGCCGGTCCTTACGGCTATTCCACCGACCGGCAGGGGGTGCTTGCAGGGGACCTGGTCCAGCTGGCCTTTGAGGGGCGCGACTTTTCCCACACGCTCTTTATCGTCATGATTCGCGGAAAACCCACGCTCGACAACATCCTGCTAGCCGCCCACACCGGCGACGCGGACTGCCGCCCTCTTTCCAGCTATTCGTTTACCGCCGTGCGTTTTGTCCACATCGAAGCGGTGCGCTCCTTAGTGGCGGTATAGGCCCCGGCCGGCTAAGAGGGGCTGACAGGCCGCTCATGGCACGGCGCGCATAGGCGTGAGCAAAGCGGATGGAAGAGCCTCCCCGATTCAGGCAGCCCTCAAAAAGAAAAAACAAATTCCCTCTTGACAAGGGAGACGCTTGGGTGTATTCTGTAAGAAATTTATAGGTTCAATGCGATGAAGGGGACACGGGCAGGGCCATCTCCGTTTTCAGAGAGCCGCCGGTTGGTGCAAGGCGGTAACGTGTGGCAGCTGTTTATCACCCCCAAGCAGTCCGCCCAACCCGCCGTCAGGCGTGAAGTAAGCGAGACCGGGTTCTTCCCGTTACAGGAGAGCGTATTATTGGATACGGCAAAGGTGGCCGGAGAGAGACCGGCAAGTAGAGTGGTAACGTGGAGTGTATTGAGCTTCATCTCTTCAGTGGAGATGGGGCTTTTTCTTTTGTAAAGAAGCGTTGAACCAATGCAATAAGGAGGTTTTCCAGATGGAAACACAGGTCAAGAAAATCGCAGAACGCCTCAAGGGCCTGCGGCAGATGATGGACATCACGCCGGAGGAAATGGCGCAGGTCACCGATGTAACTTTGGACGAATACCTGGCCAAGGAGAACGGGGAACAGGATTTTTCCTTCACCTTCCTGTTCAAGTGCGCCACCCGGTTCGGGATTGACATTTCCGCCATCGTCTCCGGTGAGGAGCCCCATTTGCAGGTGTACTCCATGGCGCGCAAAGGAGAGGGCATGCCCATCCGCCGCCGCCGGGAGTTCGACTACCAGCATCTGGCCTATCTCTTTAAGGACCGCCTGGCCGAACCCTTTGTGGTCAAGGCCAAGTATTCGAAGGAAGAGGAGGAGAGCCCCATCCATCTGTCCTTCCACGAGGGCCAGGAGATGGACTATGTGCTCAAGGGCCAGTTGAAGGTGCAGGTAAACGGCCATGTGGAGGTCCTCAAGGAGGGCGACTGCATCTTCTACGATGCGAGCCATCACCACGGCATGGTGGCGGTCGGCGGGGAAGACTGCGAATTCCTGGCCTTTGTGATGAAGGGCAGAGAGGGAGCGGACACCCAGCCGGTGGAGGTGGTCGCCGAGCAGGAGAAGGCGGTTACGCCTGCGGCGCCCAAGGAGCTTCTTTACAAGCAGTTTGTGGACGAAACCCTCGATGAAAACGGCCACTTAAAGGACATCCATTTTAAAATCCCGGAGAACTTCAACTTCGGCTTCGACGTGGTGGACGCGCTGGGTAAAAAATGCCCCCATAAGCGGGCCATGCTCTGGGTCTCCAACGACAAGCAGGAGCGGGACTTTACCTTCGGCGATATGGCTCGGTATTCCGCCAAGGCCGCCAATTACTTCCGTTCTCTGGGGATCAAGAAGGGCGACCGGGTTATGCTGGTGCTCAAACGGCATTACCAGTTCTGGTTCGCCATCGTAGGCCTGCATAAGCTGGGCGCCATCGCCATTCCCGCCACCAACCAGCTGGTCACCCATGATTTCTCCTATCGGTTCAACGCCGCCGGCGTCAAAGCGGTGGTGTGCACCAGCGACGGGGACGTGACCCATTATGTGGACGAGGCCCAGGCCGAATCCCCCACGCTGGAGATCAAGTGCGTGGTCAACGGCACGAGAGAGGGCTGGCTCAATTTTGACGAGGGCCTGGAAGGCAGCTCGGACGTGTTCGAGCGCCCCGCCGGCGAAGCCGCCACTCTTGCCACCGACCCCATGCTCATGTATTTTACCTCCGGCACCACCGGCTATCCGAAAATCGCCACCCACGCCTACACCTATGCCATCGGCCACATTGTCACCGCCCGCTGGTGGCACAACGTCAAGCCCGACGGGCTGCACTTTACCATCTCCGACACTGGCTGGGGCAAGGCGGTCTGGGGCAAGCTCTACGGCCAGTGGCTGTGCGAGGCGGCGGTCTTTACCTATGACTTTGACCGGTTCCATGCGGAGGATATTCTCCCCATGTTCGCCAAGTACCACATCACCACCTTCTGCGCGCCGCCCACTATGTACCGGTTCTTCATCAAGGAGGACCTGTCGAAGTACGATTTGAGTTCTTTGACCTATTGCACCATCGCGGGCGAGGCGCTCAACCCCGAGGTGTACCAGCAGTGGTATAACGCCACCGGCCTGAAGCTCATGGAGGGCTTCGGCCAGACCGAGACCACCCTCGCCATCGCAAACCTCATCGGCATGGAGCCCAAGCCCGGTTCTATGGGCAAGCCCAATCCTCAGTACCACATCGACCTGGTCACCGGCGATGGGTCTTTCGCCAAGCCCGGCGAGGTAGGGGAGATCGTAGTGCGCACCGACACGGAGGTTCCCTGCGGGCTCTACAAAGGCTATTACCGGGACGAGGGTCTGACCAAGGCCGCCTGGCACGACGGGGCCTACCACACCGGCGACATGGCCTGGCGGGATGAGGACGGCTACTTCTGGTATGTAGGCCGCACCGACGACCTGATCAAATCCTCCGGCTACCGCATCGGCCCGTTCGAGATCGAAAGCGTCATCATGGAGCTGCCCTATGTGCTCGAGTGCGCCATCACCGGCGTGCCCGATCCCATCCGCGGCCAGGTGGTCAAGGCTACCATTGTGCTGACGAAGGGCAACGTGCCCTCGGAGGAGCTGAAAAAGGAAATCCAGACCTATGTCAAGGACCACACCGCGCCTTATAAGTACCCGCGGGTGGTGGAGTTCGTTGACGAGCTGCCAAAGACCATCAGCGGCAAGATCCGCCGCGTGGAGATCCGCGGCCAAAGCAAATAAGCAAAGGCTGGGCAAACGTCCGGCTTGACAAAAAGCCCGGCGGCGAACCAACTTAGGGTTCGCCGCCGGGCCTGTTTGGCTGGAAAAGGCGGCCGGCAAACCATGAAAACGAGGAGGGGCCCTGATGATACGGAAGGAAAACGGGCCCGAGCGATGGGAAGGATGGGGCGTATGAACCGGGAGGAATGGGAAGAATATATAGCGCAAACCTATGGCGTGGATGGGGAGCGTCCGTGGGAGAGGTATCCTACCAATGTGGTGTTCCGCCATCCGAACAACCGCAAGTGGTTCGCGGTGCTGATGACGGTTTTAAAAGAAAAGCTGGGCATTGGGGAGGAGGGAACGCTGGACATTGTAAACGTCAAATGCGATCCGCTTTTGCAGGGATCCCTGCGGGCGGAGCCCGGCGTTTACCCGGCGTACCATATGAACAAGGCCAACTGGGTCTCCATTTCGTTGGACGGCAGTGTAAAGGAAGAAACGGTCAAAATGGCGCTGGACGTCAGCTTTGACCGGACCGCGCCGAAAATTCAAAAAAGAAAGACATAAAAACAGGGACGGCAATTTTAAATTGCCGTCCCTGTTTCGGCGTTTAGAGAACCGGGCCGCCGCACCCGCATTTGGAGCACCTAAGGGTTACAGGTATTGCTTGAGCCGCTCGATGCTGTCCTGCTCGAACTGGATCATATCCCGGGCGATCTGCTGAATGGGTTCGTCTGCCTCGGGGTGCTTTTTGAGGGATTCGGTTTCTTCAATGATCCCCATGGTGCTGCCCTGGATCATCATTTCCGCGATGTGGGAGGGCGACGCGTCTTTCATGGTGTTCATGCGCACGCCCGCATAGGCCATCATCTTTTGCATGGGACCGTTTTCCTTGGGAACGTCGTCGTACTTGGTCATCAACTGCTGAGCCCGGTAGCCGAAGGTGTTGTAGCCGTTCATCTGGGTCTGCAGGTCGCTTTTGATGTCCTGGGCGTTCACGGTTTTGAGAATGGTTTTGATGTTGTCCTCGCCCATCTTCGCGGTCTGGTAGAGGGTGTTTAAGAATTCGATGTTGCTGTCCATTCGTTTCGCCGCCATTTCCCCGGCAAAAAGTGGTTTGTCCGCCCCGCTGCGCCGCCGGCGCGCAATGGGGCGGATGTAGTATGCGCGAAACAGGCGGGAATATGCACAAAGGAAAGCAGCCTCTTTTGCCGCGTCTACAAGGGATATCGCTAAAAGCTATAAATTTACAAACAATCAAGAATGTGCTATGCTAAGAACAGGCAAAGGCTCATTAGCCATCCTCGTCTTTTTCTCCAAGGAACGGGATGTCCAAAGCACGGCAAATGCGAATCAGGACCTCGACGGAAGGATTCTTCTTTCTCATCTCAATTTCATTGACAAATGGCTGGGAAATGCCGGCTGCTTTTGCCAGCTGCGCCTGGTTCATGCCACGTTCGATCCGGTTTTCGCGAATGACCTGCCGATACTCTTTCATATACACATCACCAAGGTTAGTATAACGTGTTTTTGCCGGATGAACCGCAGTTTGTGAATTTTATTCACACGCTCGCCACAGCTTCGCTTCCTGGTATGTAGAACTGATATGTGAATTTGATTCACATATCAGAGCTCTTTTCCCGCCGCTGCTCCGCCTCCAGCAAGTCCAGCCGGTAGGCGTGGTATTCCAGCAGGATGAGCAGGGCCATGTCCTCAGGCTCCCGAATCCCATCGTCGATAAAGGCCCGGTAGAGCGGCCCAAGCGGCCCCAGCAGGGACGTGCGGATGCGCCTAAGCAGGCCCTTGTACTGCGCTTGCAAGGCGGTGGGGCTCATTTGCGCCAGCCGCCTGCGCCGTTTTTCAGGCAGCCAGCCATCCAGAACCGGAAAGCAGCCGCAGATCGCGGTGTACAAATCCGTTGGTATGGGGTATCCTTCCTTTTTTTCCTGTTTTCCTTATCATCGCCCCAATTGCCACAAAAAACCAAGACGATTGCAATAACGAATGCAATCGTCTAGAGGAAAGCATTACCAGGTTTGTATAATTTTATTATCATCAGATAAGCGGGGGAATCGAAATATGGTCAAGCTTCGGGTTCATGAACTCTTAGAAAAGGAAGGCAAAAGCAAATACTGGCTTTACAAGCAGCTCAACATGAGCTACCAGAGCTTTCGCCGGATGATCGACAATCAGGTCAAGTCCATCAGCAGGGAAAACATCGAGGCCCTCTGCCAGATCTTCCAGTGCACCCCGGCGGACATTTTTGAGTTCACCGACGAGGATATTGTGCCCCGCAAAGAAGAACCTGGCGGGAAAGACGAAGAAAAGCGCCCGGGATGAAGCCGTCCCGGGCGCTTTTGCGTTATGTGAGCCGTTTATTCATATAAATGTGAGGGACGTGGCCGTCCATGTGCTCTTCGCCGCACACCGTGAAGCCCAGCTTTTCGTAAAAGCCCTTCACCCGCACCTGTGCGTCCAGCTTGATTTCCTTTGCGCCCAGCGCCCGGCATTTTTCCATAAGCGCCTCCACCAGCGCCCGTCCTTCACCGGTTCCCCGCAGAGAGCGCGATACGCAGATGCGCCCGATATAGAAAACGCTGTTTCCTTCGTCGAGCACCCGGCCGGTGGCCGCCGGCGCCCCGTCCTTTCCATAGAAGACCACGTGCCAGGCGGTCTTGTCCGCTTCGTCTACCTCCTGCTCCCGGGTGTAACCCTGTTCGTCACAGAAGACGGCGAAGCGCACCGCCAGCGCGTCGGCAATGTCCCCATTGGGGGCAATCCACTTCTTTTCCATCATTCCCCGCCTTACTTCGCCTTGCTGGCGGACTTCATCCGCAGCTCCTTCGACAAGATCGCCTTGCGCAGGCGGATGCTCTTAGGCGTGACCTCCACCAGTTCATCGTCGTTGATAAACTCCAGCGACTGCTCCAGGCTCAGCGTGGTGGGCGGGGTCAGCTTGAGCGCGTCGTCCGAGCCGGCGGCGCGCATGTTGGTCACGTGCTTTTTCTTGCACACGTTTACCACAATGTCCTCGTTCTTGGGGGACTCGCCCACGATCATCCCTTCGTACACCTCCACGCCCGGGCCAATGAACAGCGTGCCCCGGTCTTGGGCGTTAAACAGGCCGTAGCCGGTGGAGGTGCCCGATTCGTGAGCGATGAGAGAGCCCTGCATGCGGCGGGGGATTTCCCCTTTGAACCGCTCATACCCGTCGAAGATGTGGTTTAAAATGCCGTTTCCGTTGGTGTCGGACAGAAATTGCTGCCGGTAACCCATCAGGCCCCGGGAGGGGATGCGGAATTCCAGGTGGGTCACGCCGGTTTCCCGGGTGCCCATGTTGAGAAGCTCCGCCTTGCGCGAACCCAGCTTTTCCATCACCGCGCCCACATAGTTTTCCGGCACCTCGATCATCAGCAGCTCCATCGGTTCGCACAAATGCCCGTCGATCTCCTTCATGATGACCTTCGGGGGCGACACCGCGAACTCAAAGTTCTGCCGGCGCATGGTTTCGATGAGGATGGACAGGTGCAGCTCGCCCCGGCCGGAAACCTTGAAGGTGTCCGCCGAGTCGGTCTCCTCTACCCGCATGGAAACATTGGTCTCCACCTCTTTAAAGAGCCGGTCGCGCAGGTTGCGGGAGGTGACGTACTTGCCCTCCCGTCCGGCAAAAGGAGAGTTGTTCACCAAAAAGTTCATCGAGACGGTAGGCTCGTCGATCTTTACAAAGGGCAGAGCCTCCGGGCAGTCGGGCGCGCAGAGGGTTTCGCCGATGTTGAGGGTAGGGATGCCCGCCACGCACACCAGGTCGCCCAGGCTCGCTTCCTCCACCTCCACCCGCTTTAACCCCTCGAACTGGTAAAGCCGGGTGATCTTACAGGCCTGGGTGGTCCCGTCCTGCCGGCACAAAACCGCTGCCTGGCCGTATTTCGCCTTGCCCCGCTCCACGCGGCCCACCCCGATGCGGCCCACATAATCGTCCGCCTCAATGGAGGAGAACAAAATCTGCAGCGGGCCGTCCGGGTCTCCCTCCGGGGCCGGAACGTGCTTGAGGATTTCTTCGAACAGCGGCACCATGTTCGTGCCCGGCACCGCCGGGTCTAAGGTGGCGTACCCGTCCCGCCCGGAGGCGTAGATCACCGGGAATTCCAGCTGGTCGTCGTCCGCTCCCAGCTCGATGAACAGGTCGAGCACCTCGTCCACCACTTCCAGAGGCCGTGCGCCCGGCCGGTCGATCTTGTTGACCACTACCACCGGCTTCTTGCCCAGGCCCAGCGCCTTTTTGAGCACGAACCGGGTCTGGGGCATACAGCCCTCGAAGGCGTCCACCAGCAACAAAACCCCGTCCACCATCATCAGGATGCGCTCCACCTCGCCGCCGAAATCGGCGTGGCCGGGGGTGTCCACAATATTGATCTTCACGTCGCCGTACTTGACGGCGGTGTTCTTACTTAAAATCGTAATGCCGCGCTCGCGTTCCAGGTCGCCGTTGTCCATCACGCGCTCCTGCACGGCTTCGTTTTCCCGGAAAATACCGCTCTGCTTGAGCAGCTGGTCCACCAGCGTGGTCTTTCCGTGGTCAACGTGGGCGATGATCGCCACGTTGCGAATGTCTTCCCGTTTTGCCATGTTCTTTGTTCCCTCCGTCGGTTTCCAAGACGCGTCCGGTTTTCCTCAAAGGGGGCGCTGCGGCCGTGCGGCTTCGCCCCTGGGGACGCGGTTTTCTTTTCCTTGCCTTTAACTTATAAATTCTAGCACAATCCCCACCCGGTTACAATAGAAGGATTGAATAAATCCCGTCCTTTGCAAATCGGTCCTTTTCAGATATAATGTTGTTATACGCATAAATACCGGCAACATGCAGGCAAAAAGACACATTGCGAAAGGAAACCGCATAGAATGAAAACATACCAGATTCATCTCATCCGTCACGGCATCATCGACGGCAATTTAAAGGGCCAGTACATCGGCGTCACCGACCAGCCTCTGGCTCCCGAAGGGGTGCGCCAGCTTTTGGAGTTAAAGAAGCGCTATCAGTATCCCCAGGCCCAGCGGTATTATTGCAGCCCGCTTCTGCGCTGCAAGCAGACCATGAAGGTACTCTATCCGGAGGCTGACCCCATCCCGGTGCCTGGTTTTTCCGAGTGCAGCTTCGGGGTGTTCGAGGGAAAGAGCGCCCAGGAACTGGAACAGGATCCCCGGTTTGTCCACTGGATGGAGGAAGGGGGGACCGGCGCGCCCCCCGAAGGGGAAAGCGGGGTGGACTTTCAGATTCGCTGCTGCAATGCGTTTATCGAGCTGGTGCAGGAGCTGATGAAAACCGGCACCACTTCTGCGGTGGTGGTGGCCCACGGAGGAACCATCATGTCCATCCTAGCAGCCTTCGGTCTTCCACGGGCCAACTTTTTCGACTGGATGTGCCAAAATGGCCACGGCTACAGCCTGCGGGTAACCCCCAGCCTGTGGATGAGCGGCCAAGTGGTGGAGGCCTATCAGATGCTTCCCTTGGGCTACGGTCCCCAGCGGACGGACGAGCAGAAGATCATTCTGGACGTGGCCAGAGAGGCGGCGGACCGGGCGTACGGCCGGCCGGAGGAACCAAAAGACGAAGCGCCGGAGAGAAAAGGGGACGAGCTGTAAAGAGGAGGCTGTTTTCAACAGTCTGTTGAAATCTCTGTGAATATAATTCCGGAATGGAGGGAACACACCATGAAAAAACGAAAGCTTGCCGGCTTGCTTCTTGCCTGCCTTTTGGTACTGGGCGGGTGTGTCCCTTCCTCTGCCCCGCCGGACCATGCGCCGTCCCCGCCGGCAGCTTCCTCTTCGGCGCCCTCCTCCTTGGCGCCGGAAAGAAAGACCTCCCTGTCCGAAACCTGGGAAGAAGCCGGCAGCGCTAAGACTCTGACCGGCAGCACTCTGGTGGTCAACCTTTTCCTGTCCGACGCGGAGAGTCAGTGGGACAGCCAGTCCCGCACCGACGCTATGGAGATGCTGGAAGAGGCCTTCGCCTTTTTGACCGAGGAAGCCGCCCGCTATGGGCAGGAAATTCGGCTGACTCAGACCGATAAGCTGGCATCCTATTACCTGACCTTTGACCAAACGGTAGAGGACAATCTGGAGTATTACCAGTGGACCGATGAGATGCTTCCCCAGAATGGGTTTGCAGATTTTACCGCGCTGCTGGAGGACGCCGTCAAGCAGGCCGGAGAACCGTACGACAATGTGGCGGCCATCGTCCATCTCAATAAGCCGGGGCGCAGCTACGCGCTTCCCTTCCATGGGGGAAACGAAGAAAAGTACCAGGCGGAGCATTTGGTGATGTTCTTTAACGAGGACGCCTCCCATCCTTATTACATCTGCCCGGCAGCCTATGCCCACGAGCTTTTGCATCTGTTCGGCGCTAGGGACCTTTACGACCCGGACGGCCAGAACGCCGCCGTCAAGGAGGTGGCCCAGAGCGTATGTGAAGACGACATCATGCTTTCCATCTCCTCGAACCTGTACAGCCGCCGGGTGGAGGAGTTTACCGCTTATTCGGTGGGATGGCTGAGCGAGCTGCCCGAGGAATTTGTCCCTCTCGCGCAGGTGTTGAACCAGGAAATCGGAGAGGAGTTGCAGAGCGCGGCTCTTCCCAGGCGGAAGGCTAGGGAACTCATCCCATGCCCCTTCCTGGGGATGAGATGACTCAGGGGGAATCGAAAGCTTTTGTAAGATAAGAACATCCGGCTGCGAAACTCGTTTCGCAGCCGGATGTTCTCTTTTGCGATTGCAGCCGTCCGTTGCCTTGCTTAGAAGAGAATATGGCTAAAAAAGCCGCCCATTTTACTGGGCGGCTCTTTTAAAGTCACATTAGTTTTTATAATCAATGTACTCTTTGTAGAGAATCAGGTATTGAATACCGGAGACGATAGTAAAGAGCGTGGCGATGGAGATGGCGATGGTGTTGATCAGGGTTGGCAGGAAGCCGGGCTCAAGCAGGTGCAATGACACGGCCTCTTCCACCAGCAAAATCACCAGGATCGCCGTAATCTGGCTGACGGTCTTCATCTTTCCCCAAAAGTTCGCCGCAATCACCTTTCCCTGGCCGGAAGCCACCAGCCGCAGGGAGGTCACTAAAAATTCCCGTACCAGGATGATCACCGCAAACCAGGGACTGATCAAATCCAGCGACACGAACCCGATGAGCGCGCAGGTGATCATGATTTTATCCGCCAGCGGGTCTAAAAACTTCCCAAAGGAAGTGATCTGGTTGTTACGCCGCGCCAGCTTTCCGTCGATCATGTCGGTCAGCGAGGCCAGGGCAAACACCGCCGCAGTAATCAGAAAATGATGGGGGATTGCAGGCATCAAAAGGAAAAACAAAAAAACCGGTGACATTGCCATGCGCACAATGGTTAGTTTGTTAGGTGTATTCATCGGCTGGCCATCCTTTACTTACGATTTGCACGGGCCGTCCTCCGCTTCTTCGCCCACCAGGTCATAATCCAGGTACCCAGTGATGGTGACAGGCAGAAGATCGCCGGGAGAAACCGGGGCCTTCACGTGGAAAAACACCTTGCCGTCAATATCCGGCGCATCTGCCGCCGTGCGGCCGTACCAGCACTCGGCGTAGGCGTCGAACCCTTCCACCAGAACCGGCAGGGTCTTTCCTTTTTTGGATTTCAGCCGCCGCTCTACAATCCGGGACTGTTCCTCCATCATGATCTCTTGGCGGCGTTGTTTCACATCCTCTGGAACCTGGGAGCCCATTGTCGCGGCAGGGGTTCCCTCCTCCGGCGAATAGGCAAAGCAGCCCAGGTGATCGAAGCGTACGTCCTTGATAAACTCCGCAAGTGCAGCGAACTCTTTGCCACCCTCGCCGGGGAAGCCCACGATCAGCGTGGTGCGCAGCGTCACGTCCGGGACCATTTCCCGGATATGCTTAACCAGCTTCGTCAAGGACCGGCGGTCGCCGCTGCGGTTCATCGCCCGCAGAATGGTCGCGTCCGCATGTTGCAAGGGAAGATCCAAGTAAGGCAGCACCTTTTCTTCCTGCTTCATCACCGAAAGAAGCTCGTCGGTGATCCGGTCCGGGTAACAGTATAGCAGACGCAGCCAGGAAAGGCCGTCGATTTTGCACAGTTCCCGAAGAAGTGCAGGCAGGCGCAGCTCCCCATACAGATCCTCCCCGTAGCGGGTGGTATCCTGGGCGATGAGGATGAGCTCCTTCGCCCCGTTTTTCACAAGGGTTTCGGCCTCTTCCAGAATTTCCTCCATAGGCCGGCTGCGAAACCGTCCCCGGATCATGGGAATCGCGCAGTAGGAGCAGCAATTGTCGCACCCGTCGGCAATGCGCAGGTAGGCCCAGAAGGGCGGTGTGGCCAAAATCCGCTCGCCGTTTAGGCAAAGGCAGTCCTTCGGCGGAAAGGCTTGCGTCTCGGTTCCCGCCAAAGCGTCCGTCACCACCTGGACAATGTCCCTGTTCTTGCCGATGCCGATGACCGCGTCCACCTCCGGGATTTCCTTTTTGACTTCCTCCTGATAACGCTCGGCCAGGCAGCCGGCCACCACCACCGCGCGGATGGTTCCCTCCTGCTTGAGTTGGGCCATTTCCAAAATGTTGTCAATGGCTTCCTTTTTGGCGTCTTCAATAAAGCCGCAGGTGTTGACAATGATGGCATCCGCCTCGTCCACATCGGTGACGATTTGAAACCCTGCCTGTCTGAGCTTTGCCAGCATCATTTCCCCATCCACCAGGTTTTTGGGACATCCCAGCGAAATCATTCCAACCTTATGATTCATCCGATCCTCCTATATAGGTCATGGTCCCGTTTTTCTCCATGTACGCGTGCAGAACGTGCTTGAGCTGGTCCGACCGCCAGCCGAGCCTATAAAGGGTGGAGAAGGCATGCTTTACTTCCCGGTCGGTGTTCAGCTTTCCGTAGCACCGCCGGTCTAAGTAAGCCGTGATGCGCTCTTCGGGGTCTATCTCGATGGCGTCGAGCACCGCCCCGGCCGTTTCCCGGTCAATGCCCCGGGTACGAAGCTCCCGCTCCACCCGGGCGGGGGCATAGTATTTCTTTTCAATGAGCTCCTGAGCATAAAGCTGGGCAAAACGGCTGTCGTCAAGCAGGCCGGCCTGGGTCAGATGATCGGCCACCGCCTGGGCAAGCTCGAGCTCATAATAGTTTTTCAGCTTGTTGACGATCTCATAGCGGGAATGCTCCCGGCGAGAAAGAAGACCAAGGGCACGTTCCTTCGCGCAGTGAAACAGGGATTTTTCCTTAAGATCATCCAGCTCCTCTTCGCTGATTTCCATGCCCTCTTGCAGCCCGGCCTTTGCAATGGTGTCGGCGTCGAGCATCGCCACCAGATCCGGGTAGGACCAAACGGAGTACATCCGGTTCTTTCGTTTTTTGATGGAAGTAATTTTCATGCGAATCGCCATTCCTTACGCTTCGAAGGCCCGCGCGTTTTTCCTGCCCGCGAGAGGGCCGTGGGTCCTTATGGTCTGTTTTGCTTACTCGTCGTCGTCCACCAGAATGTCCACGCTGGGCTTTTTGGAAGCCCGGGCCGGCGTGGAAGCCGGGGAAGGAGCGGCCGAAGGCGCCTGGACGGTTGCCGCAGGGGAACCGGCTGCCGCCGCTTTCTTTTCCTCTGCCGCCTTGGCCTTGGCGCGGGAAGGAGAAAGCTTATCCGCGTTCTGGCGAATCTTTTCTTCGATCTCATCGGCAAGGTCTGGGTTGTCGGTTAAGAAAATCTTCGCATTGTCCCGGCCCTGGCCCAGGCGCATGTCATTATAGTAAAACCAGGAGCCGCTCTTCTGGCACACGTCCAGCTTGACCCCCAGGTCCAGAATTTCGCCCACCTTGGAAATGCCCTGGCCGTACATCACGTCAAACTCCGCGTCCCGGAAGGGAGGGGCCACCTTGTTCTTGACCACCTTCGCCCGGGTGCGCGACCCGATCATTTCCGTACCGCTTTTGAGCGTTTCGATGCGGCGCACGTCGATGCGTACGCTGGAATAGAACTTGAGCGCCCGTCCGCCCGGCGTCACCTCCGGGTTTCCGTATACCACGCCCACCTTTTCGCGCAGCTGGTTGATAAAAATGGCCACACAGTTGGACTTGGCGATGGCACCCGCCAGCTTGCGCAGCGCCTGGGACATTAATCGGGCCTGAAGCCCCACGTGGGAGTCGCCCATTTCCCCGTCGATTTCCGCCCGGGGAACCAGGGCTGCCACCGAGTCCACCACAACCACGTCCAAAGCGCCCGAGCGCACCAGCGCCTCCGTAATTTCCAGCGCCTGCTCACCCGTGTCCGGCTGGGATACCAGAAGGGAATCAATGTCCACCCCCAAGGCCTTGGCGTAAACCGGGTCCAGCGCGTGCTCCACGTCGATAAACGCCGCTTCGCCCCCCGCTTTCTGGGCCTGGGCTACCACATGCAGCGCCAGGGTGGTTTTACCCGAGGATTCCGGACCGTAAATTTCCACGATCCGTCCCCGCGGAACGCCGCCGATACCTAGGGCCAGGTCCAGACCCAAAGAACCGGTGGAAATGCTTTCTACCTGCATGCCGCTGTTCTGTCCCAGCTTCATGACTGCGCCCTTGCCGAACTGCCGTTCAATGCTCAAAAGGGCCGTTTCCAGCGCCTTTTTCCGGTCGGACGCCGGGGTGACCGAACTCTTGCTGCTTTTCTCTGCTGCCATATATTTCGCCCCATTCCGCCGCTGCGCGCCCGGCTGTAAAATTCCAATCAGAAAAACGCCCCTTATGTTGCGCAGAAGGAAAAAGGGGCTTTCGGTAGTCGTTACAGGCTCCAGAACCAGCAAAAAGCTGCAGGAGCCAAATTCGATTCATACAGAATTTATTATACTGTATTCCTATCGAAATTGCAAACCCGGCCCGTCCGTTCGCCGCCCGGCCAAATCCCGCTTACCACCCGGTCAAGCCCGGCCAAATCCCGGCCCACCGCAACCTGGGAAAACCCGGCCTCTTCAAAGAGACGCCGCACTTGCTCACCTTGCTCTGCGCCAATCTCCACCGCCAGCATCCCGCCCGGGCAGAGAAGGGGCGGATAATGGGTCACAATGGCCCGATAGAACAATAGGCCGTCCTCTCCTCCGTCAAGCGCCATGCGCGGCTCGAAGGACACCTCTTTCATCAGCCCCTCGATTTCCCCTGCCGGGATGTAAGGGGGATTTGACAAAATCAGGTCGTAAACCGCATCCTGTACCGGTTTCATGAGCACATCCCCTTCCATCACCGTCACCCGGTTTTGGTACCGGGCGGCATTTTGCCGGAGATAGGAAAGAGCCTGGGGGGATTTTTCGATGGCCGTTACCTGGGCGTCCGGGTCAAAATGGGCCAGAGAAACCGCCACCGCGCCCGACCCCGCGCAAAGCTCCAGCACCCGTTTGGACTGCCGTCCCTGTAAAAAGGAAAGCCCGGTTTCACACAAAAGCTCCGTGTCTGCCCGGGGGATGAGTACCCCCTCTCCCACCGAGAAGGAGAGACCCATGAACTCCCATTCCCCCAGCAGGTACTGTAAGGGATATCCTGTCGCCCGGCGGCGTACCCGGTCGCGGAAGGGAAGGACTTTTTCCTTCTGAGCCTCCCTTTCCCCAGAAAGGGCAAGGCCCGTCCGGTCCATACCGAAGGCGTGGGAAAACAGGCAAAGCGCATCGAAGGCAGGGCTTTCACACCCTGCCTTCGTCAGCAGCTTTTTTGCCCAGGCATATTCCTGCCGGTAACTGCTCATTGTACCGCTTCCTCCTGGGGCGAAACCGGGGGTTCCGGCGCCGCCTCTTCCTTCCGGGCCGAACCGCCTTCTTCAGACGCGGTATCCTCCTCCGGCTTCTTGGTCAGATAAGCTTCCCCGCCCGGAAGAACCGCTTTTAAAGCCATGATCGCCACTTCGATCTGATCGTCGTGGGGCTCCTTGGTGGTGATGCGCTGCATCCAAAGGCCGGGCGCGGCAATGATACGGGTAAACAGGTTGTCGTACTTGCCCGCGAGCTTGATGCATTCAAAGCCCAGCGCCATAATCACCGGCACCAGAAGGATTTTCATGGGCGTCCACAGCCAGATGTTGTCGTCAAGGGTGGTGGTGGCCGCCAGGATATAGGACACCAAAATACCCACCAGCAGCATGGTCAGCAGGAAGCTGGTGCCGCAGCGGGGATGAAACCGGCGCTGCTTGCGCACGTTTTCCACCGTCAGTTCCTCATTTGCCTCAAAACAAAAGATGGTCTTGTGCTCTGCTCCGTGGTATTCGAATACCCGGCGGATTTCCTTCATCTGGGATATGAGGATGACATAGGTGAGGAAAATCACGATTTTGAGGACGCCTTCGAATAGCGCCCGCCATCCGGAGATATCCGCTCCCACCAGCGATTGCAGCCCGTTAAAGAGCAGGCTGGGCACAAAGAAGAACAGGCCCACCCCTAAGATCACCGCCAGCACGGTGGCGATTCCCGTCAAAACACCAAACAGTTTATCCCCAAACGTGTTGGTAATCCAGGCTTCAAACTTAGAGGGCTCTTCGTCGTCCTCCTCTAAGTCCGCCAAGCCGGAAAGCTCCATGGACTTGGTCAGCGCCTTGAATCCGACCATCAGCGACTCGATGAAAGCCGCCACCCCGCGCAGCAGCGGGATTTTTAAAATCGGATGACGGTCCCGAAGGGAGGCCGCCTCCAGGTATTCGGTGACGATTTCCCCATCGGTGCGGCGCACCGAGATGGAAGAATGCCCCGGGCCGCGCATCATAATTCCTTCAATCAGAGCCTGCCCGCCGATGGAGGTATATTGTTTCTTTTTCCGCTTTTCTTTTGCCATTGCGTTCCCCCGTAATCCGGCCGTACCCATAAATACGGCCAATTGCCGGATTTTGTATACCGGTTATGTATACTATAATACATTCTTGCGTGCGTTTCAACCATTTCACAGAAATTTCACAGAAAAGCCGGGCTTATCCAGTCAGGTTTCCCAAAAATCAAGCGCCGTACTTCATCGAGATGTCAAACGCCTGCACCGAATGGGTCAGCGCTCCGATCGAAATGATGTCCACCCCGGTCTCGGCCACCGCCCGCAACGTGGCGGCGGTAATCCCGCCCGACGCTTCTAAAACCGCCCGCCCCGCAGTCAGTGCCACCGCCTGGCGCATAGTGTCACAGTCCATGTTGTCGAGCATGATGATGTCGGCCTTGGCCTTTAGCGCTTCCTTCACCTCGTCGAGATTGCGGGTTTCCACCTCAATGTTGACCATGTGCCCTACCTTGCCGCGCAGCTTTTCGATGGCGGGCGTAATCCCGCCTGCCGCGTCGATGTGGTTGTCCTTGAGCATGGCCGCATCAGACAGGTTATACCGATGGTTGCGCCCGCCGCCCACTGTCACCGCGTACTTTTGCAGGCTGCGAAGCCCCGGCAGGGTCTTGCGGGTGTCCACGATGGTGGCGTTCGTCCCTTCCACCAGCGCCACTGCCTGGGCCGTGGCCGTGGCAATGCCGGACATATGCTGCAACAGGTTGAGCGCCGTGCGCTCGCCTTTTAGCAGCGCCCGGGTGTGCCCACACAGGGAGGCGATTCGTTCGCCTTTTTTGATAGGCTCTCCATCTGTCTTGTTTGCCTGGTAGGAGAAATAGGGATCGATAAACTGAAAGACCCGCATGGCGACTTCCAAGCCACACAGGACCCCGTCCGCTTTGGAAAGGAGATAGGCGTCGCCTCTCTCGTCGTCTTCAATCAGATAGTCGGTAGTGGTGTCCAGATACGTAATGTCCTCGGCCAGGGCGCGCTTGATCACGTCGTCGACCGAAAAGAGAGGCAGGCGCATAACTTGATCGCTCCTTTGTTGAAAACCGGCATACAAGGCCGGAAAATTTAGTGATGAATGGGAGGAAGGTCACGAACGGCTTTCTTCTTGCCCGCTCGCCTCGCGCAGGATAATGGAGGCCACCGTCGCCAAACTTTTGACCTCTACGTATTCCGGCGTCACCGCAAAGCTGCCGGAGGAAAGCATACCCCGGATGCGCTCTACCCGTCCCAAGCCCTCCCGTGCGGCGGCCGGATTGGGGACCACAAAATGGGAGCTTTGCATAATGTCTCGGATTTCGGTGCGAAGCCCCGAAGGGATGGGGATGCCCTCGGTGCGGATGGGAGAGGGTTCGGCCATCGGCTGATAACCGGGTTTAGCCTGGCGGGCAATGTCCGCCGCGGCCCGGCGGGAAAAGACCAGCGCTTCCAGCAGGGAGTTGGACGCCAGCCGATTGAGCCCGTGAACGCCCGTGTGGGAGCATTCCCCGCAAGCGTACAGCCCGTCGATGGTGGTCTTGGAATGCAGGTCCACGTCAATGCCGCCCATCAGGTAATGCTGGCAGGGGAAGATTGGAATTTTGTCCCGGGTGATGTCTACCCCTTCCTGCAGGCAGCGGGCGTAGATGTTCGGAAACCGGTTTTTCAAATAATCGGTGTCTTTAAAGGAAATGTTCAGATAGAATTTGTCGCTGCCGGTGCGTCTGGCCTCCTGCATGATAGCGCCGGACACCACGTCCCGGGGAGCCAGTTCCTCGCGTTCGTCATAGCGGTGCATAAACCGCTCTCCGTCGCAGTTGAGAAGCACCGCGCCCTCGCCCCGCACCGCCTCGGAGATGAGAAACCGTTCGCCTCCCGGCGCGGTGGCAAACACAGTAGGATGAAACTGCACCAGGCTCAGGTTTTTGATCCGCGCGCCCATATCGCTTGCGAAGGTGATGCCGTCTCCGGTGGCGATGGCGGAATTGGTGGTGTACTGATACACCCGGCCGATGCCGCCGGTAGCCAAAATCACATAGGGCGCAAATACCGGAGCCATTTCGCCTTTTTCAAACAGAAAGCCCCAGAATCCATCCGCCGCCTTCTGCAAAGAACAAAGCTGGGCATTTTCATGGATGTCCACGTTCGGCAAGGCCTTGACCCGCTCGATGAGCTTGTTGACGATTTCCCAGCCGGTGTTATCCTTATGGTGGAGGATGCGCCGGCGGGAGTGGCCGCCTTCCAGGGTCATCTGGATGTTGCCGGAGGAATCCTCGTCAAAGTCCACCCCTAGGTTCAAAAGATGGAGCACGTCGCTGGGACCTTCCTTTACGAGAACCTCCAGCGCCGCCAGATTGTTCTTATAGCCTCCCGCAATCAGCGTGTCGGCAATGTGCAGCTTATAATTGTCATGGGTCGTGTCCACCACTGCGGCCACGCCCCCCTGGGCCAGCGCACTGTTGGACAAGGTCAGTTCCCGTTTGCACACCATAAGCACCCGCAGGGAACCAGGCAGGTTGAGCGCCGCGTAAAGCCCTGCCACGCCGGCGCCGGCGATGATAACGTCATATTGCTTCTTCACGTTCGTAGCCACCCTATTTGGATTCTTTTTCAAGGGTTCTCATGCCGCATTTGACGCGGATTTTGATAGAATTATCATAACACAAAGCCCCTTCGATAGCAAGAAATCGGCTGGTTCTCTCCGCCTGCTTTCCAATTTAACTGATAAAACTCGGAAAATTGATTTTATTTCATAAATTCCATTGAATTTCTTCCGTTTTCTGTGTATATTGAAAGTACTATAATCAGTACGGCGCTCGACCCAATCGGCCCCGGTAAGGAGAGAAGCAAATGAAAGCGACCGGCGACGGCATACTGGAAAAATCGGTATTCTATTTTCATACGGCGAGCAGCTTTGCGCAGTCGCTCTTGTTCTATTTGGATAGCGCGGGCCATTTCTATTGTGACCACCATTACTACGTGCGCCGGGACGCTCATCAGTCTTTCCTGCTGTTTTATGTGCACACGGGAAAGTGCATGGCCCGGTATGAAGGACGCACTTACACGATTGAGCCGGGAGAAGCGCTTTTGCTGGACTGCCATCGTCCTCATGAATACTGGGCGGTGGAACCGTCTGAAATATACTGGATCCATTTTAACGGAAATGAAAGCCGAGGGCTGTTTGAGGAGATTTTCAGCCGGTACGGCGCAGTGGTGGCACCAAGGAACACAGGGCTGTTTTTGTCCCGGATTCTGCCGATTTTGTCAGGATTTCAAAACCGCACGCCCATTCCGGAGCCCAATGTTTCCTGCCGCATCCACTGCCTTTTGGCGGACCTGCTGACCGCTTCCTATGAGGGGCCGGGAGGGGCCGGCCGTGCGCCGGTGCAGACGGCGATGGAATACATTGAGGAAAACTATAAGGAAGACTTATCGCTGGAGCGGATTGCGGCGTTGGTCAGCCTGAGCCCCTATCATTTCAGCCGGATGTTTAAGCAGGAAACCGGATTTTCCCCGCATGAATATGTGCTGACCGTGCGCATCGATGCGGCGAAAACCCTATTGAAGACCACCGGGCTTTCCATCAAGGAAATTACCTATGCCGCC
Source organism: Clostridiales bacterium (assembly GCA_018364155.1). Lineage (GTDB taxonomy): Bacteria > Bacillota > Clostridia > Oscillospirales > Acutalibacteraceae > Solibaculum_A. The sequence continues at coordinate 222,741 of JAGZMM010000004.1, read as the reverse complement.
GGGTTTCACAGCGAGGCGCACTTTGTCAGCACCTTTAAGAAGCGCACCCTTTTAACGCCGACGGCTTTTCGCAATACCGTCTTTTAAACAACGGATTTACCGGGCGGAAGAAAAGCGGGAGTCAGGCGGGAGATGGTTTCGAATACAAAAGAGCGGCGAGAATGCTCTCGCCGCTCTTTTCCGTTTCCTCTTTTATTTGCGCCTAGTCAAACCGCGCTTTCTTCTTTTTCGGCATTTTATCCATTTCCAGGTCGAGGGAAGGGCGGGTGTCCACTTTTTCCTGAATTCCGCCCGGATAGGTCCATGGGCTGTGGTATTGACTGGTGGCGAATACTGAGGCGGCCCAGCGGCCGAACCGCTCCCACTTTTTCTCGCAGAACGTCATATGCTTTTTCATCACAAACTCCCCTTTCCCCGTTTGGTCAAAAGAACCTTCCCAAAACGGCGGTCGCTTCCGGCCCGGTCGCCAGGTCGTATCCATCCAGGTTCGGAAGCAGCAAATGAATGGGCTTGTTGAGATCGGAATAGGCGGCGTCTACCTGCAGGATATGCGGCGTTTCCCCGGATTCCCCCTCTTCCATACACAGATAGGTGGCGCTCGCCTGCACCACATACCCATCCTTTACCACAAGCTCCAGTCTGGCGTTTTCGATCCGGATGCCTTTCAGCGAGTCTAAATAAGGCATTTTCAGCTTAGCTCCTGGAAGGTCCATCCGATAGCGGAGCTTGCCGCCGGAAAGGCGGCTGACCTGCCAGGACTGGGACAGGGATTGGCTGATATAGGTAGGAAACCAGCATTGGACTCCGTTTTGCCGCAGAAAGGCTTCAAAGGAGACTTCCCGTTTTAAGGGCGGCACCTTCTGATGGCGCTCTTCCCCGGTTCCTGCGTTAATCTGGGTGACCTCTCCCTGCATGCCCGCAAGCCCGTCCCGGTAGCAAAGCTGATAAGAGGCGGCCGCCCGCCAGAGAGGAGCGCTTTGTTCCAGCGAGTTGCGTAGCGCGAACTCCCCTTCCACGTGGGAGCGGTATGTGGGGGCTCCGTCCTCTTGTTCAAAGGATTCTTCGAAGGACCAGCGGCTGGTTTCGTAGCCGGAGGGGGATTCCTCTGAAGGAAGATCGTCGCAGTATTTCGGATCGTTGGAATAGAAAACCTGTGTGGTCAGGGAATAGCTGTCGAGCGCCTTCATCCGGTCGATAACGGCGGAAATGTCCGCAAGGGAGGACGTACTCTCACAGGAGGACAAAAGAAACACCGCGAACATCAGCACCGCCAAAATTGCCGTTGTTTGTTTTTTTCTCACTGGAGCTCCTCCGTGTTTCACTCATAGGTCACGTCGCTGCTCATGTCCGGAATTTCAATGCTGGATTCCTCTGACGGCTCGTCGTAGGTGACTCTCAGGAGTATTTTCTTTGCCAGTAAGTCGTACTGGCCGGTGGACGGGTTCTTTCCATTTAACGTATATTCGACAATCTCATTGAATCGATGATCTTCCATCCGATAGAGAACCTTTGCTTGATCCAGCACCAGATCTTCTTCCTCACACAGTTCATCCATCATGGCGTTTTTAATCCGGTCCCCTTTCACCGTTACCTCGTATTCTACGCCGAGCTCGCTTTCCCCGCCGTAGCTGTCGAGCACGTCCTCCCGTAGAGAGAAGGAGGGGAGCCATCCCAGCACATCCACTTCCTTCGGAAAGGTTTCTTCCGGATACTGCCGGCGCATAATGGTCTGCACCGTTTTCCCGGTATCGGTATTGAGCGTGGTAACGCTCCACAAATAGAGCCAACCGGCTTCCTTGCGCACGCAGCTGCCGTCGATCTCCGCCGAATCCACATGCGTCCTCTGTCCTTCTTCATCATACGTTTCGAAGGAAAGATTTCCGTCGAACGTGTACGCGTCCAGCGCCTGTTGGCTTTGGATTGCCTGCTCCACCTGCTCAAGGGGGCTGGCCGGCTGCCCTGCGCAGGCGGTCAGGGAAACCATTAAGGACAATACCAGAACACAAAGACTAAACCACCGAAATTTTTTCATACAAAAGACCTCCTTCCGAAACTTGGTGTCTCCAGGGGTTTCGCCGCTGCGCATCTCTAACGTATGGGATGTTTACCGTCCTTTACTCGTAGGTTACGTCGCTGGTCAGATCCGGAATCTCAATGCTGGATTCCTCCGACGGCTCTTCATAGGTAATCAGCAGGGATATTTCCTTTGCCAGAAAGTCATACTGGCCGGTGACCGGATTTTTTCCGTTTAACGAATATTGCACACGTTCGGTAAAGCCGTGGCTGTCCATCCGATAAGTGACCTTTGCTTTGTCCAGCAACAGGTCCTCCTCTTTACACAGTTCGTCCATCATGGCGTTTTTGATCCGGTCCCCTTTCACCGTTACCTCGTATTCTACACCATTAAGGGTTTCACTTCCCTGGCTGTCAAGCACGTCCTCCCGCAGGGAGAAGGAGGGGAGCCATCCCAGTATATCTGCTTCTCTTGGAAAGGTTTCTTCCGGGTACTGCCGGCGCATAATGGTTTGCACTGATTTTCCGGTGTCAAAATCGTACTTGGTAAAATTCCACAAATAGAGCCAGCCAGTTTCGATGCGTTTGCAGCTGCCTTTGATATCCCCGGATTCCATATCGGTCTGCTGTCCGTTTTTTTCATACGTATGGAAAGACAGGCTCCCATCAAACGTGTACGCGTCCAGCGCCTGCTGGCTTTGGATGGCCTGCTCCACCTGCTCAAGGGGGCTGGCCGGCTGCCCTGCGCAGGCAGACAGGGAAACCATTAAGGACAATACCAGAATGCAAAGACCAAGCTGTCGAAAATTTTTCATCCAAAAGGCCTCCTTCCAAAACTTGGTGCCTCTAGGGCCTCGCCGCTGCGCATCTCTAACGTATGGGATGTTTACCGTCCTTTACTCATAGGTTACGTCGCTGGTCAGATCCGGAATCTCAATTTTCGACGAGTTGCTCGACCCATACGGCGACCGGTCGTATTCTACCGTCACCGCTATTTTTTTCGCCAGCAAATCGTATTGGCCGGTAGCCGGACTTTTCGCATAAAAGAAATATTGCACAAGCTGGCTGGACAAACGGTCGTCAATCATGCCATAGGTGACTTTCGCCTCGTCGAGTACCAGGTCCTCTTCTTCGCACAGTTCCTCCACCAAGGCGTTTTTGATCCGGTCCCCTTTTACTGTCATGTCGTAGCTGGACCCGCCAAGCCCATCGTGAAACTGGCTGTCAAGAGGATCGTCCCGTATAGAGAAGTTGGGGAGCCATCCCAGCACGTCCACATCCCTTGGGAAACGCTCTTGCGGGATCTGCCGGCGCATAATGGTGTGCAGGGTTCGCCCGGTGTCCATATCGTACCTGGATACGTCCAGCAACTGGACTTCGCCGCCCTCTTCCCGTTTGCACTTGCCCTTGATGTGGACAGAATCGCTTTTCCCCTCCTGCCCGTCCTCCTTGTAGGGATGAACCGATAGGTTCCCCTCGAACGCGTACGCGTCCAGCGCCTGCTGGTTTTGGATGGCCAGCTCCGTGCGGTCGAGAGGGTCAGCCGGCAGCCCCGCTGCGCAGGCGGACAGGGAAACCGCCAAGACGATCCCCGCCACCCACAGGGAAACCGATTTCAACCACTTCATACGAAAGCCCTCCTTTCAAAGCCATGTGTGCAGGGATTTTGTCGCCGGATACGTCTCTTTGACGGAACCGGGGTTCAGTTGGTAAATAATATTGAACAAAAATGGAAGAAAGTGCTCAAGATTTCGTCGGAAAAGCGAATATATCGAGCTATAATCCTACACCAGTGAAAGAGTTGTATTGACAATGTAATTGTAATTTACTATTATAGAAAAGTAAAGAGGTTTCCCAATTTTTATACAATTTTCTCCCAGTTTGTAGCATCTGTGAATAACCAGAATATTTCTGCAGGGGTTTCCCTTGCTTTTTTAGGAACCACGATTGTATACGAAAACGCGAAAGGATGACGGACATGGCGAAAATCTATATCATTGAGGACGATCCCAAGATCCGCACCGAGCTTTCCCTGCTGCTGACCAAATACGGCTATGAATGCCGGGCGTCGGACAGCTTTGAGGGGGTCGTGGACGCGGTTTTGGACGACGGGGCGCAGCTTCTTTTGCTGGACATCAACCTGCCCGTCCTCGATGGCTACCACATCTGCCGGGAAATCCGCAAGCGCTCCGACATGCCCATCATTATGGTCACCAGCCGGGACAGCGATGTGGACGAGCTGATGAGCATGAACCTGGGCGCCGACGATTTTATTACAAAGCCCTACAATACACAGATTCTTTTGGCGCGCATCTCCTCGGTACTCAAAAGAACCTACCAGGGCAGCGGGTCGAAGACCATTTCCCATAAAGGCGTTACCCTGGACCTTTCCAGAAGCGTGGCCAGCCATGAGGGGCAGGAAGTGGAGCTGTCCAAAAATGAGGTGCGCATCCTCCATCTTTTGATGAAGCATCCTTGCGCCATTGTTTCCCGGGATGCCATCATGAACGACCTGTGGCAGTCGGACGAGTTTGTAGACGACAATACGCTGACGGTGAACATTACCCGTCTGCGCAAGCGGCTGGAAACCATCGGCGTGCATGAATATCTGATCACCAAACGGGGACAGGGGTATATGGTATGAAATTTCGTTCCTTCCTGCGGGACAAGGCGGTGCTGCTGACGGCGTTCTTTTTGGCGTTCGTCTTTGTGTTGATCTTTCTTTCGGTATTGCGGGTGCCTGGCTATTCCATCGGGTTTATTGCTGGGGTGCTGCTTTTGGCCATACTGGCGGGTCTTCTGGCGGAATACCTGTACAAGCGGGCTTATTACCGGCAGGTGGAAAAGCACCTGGAGGCTTTGGACAAGAAGTTCCTGCTTATGGAGCTTTTGGAGCGCCCCTCCTTTGCAGAAGGGGAAATCCTTTACGACACTCTGCGCCGGACCGGCAAGGCCATGAACGATGAGATCGCGCTTTATAAGCGCCAGTCCGCCGAGTACCGGGAGTTTATTGAGACCTGGGTGCATGAGGTGAAAACCCCCATTGCCTCCAGCCTTCTTTTGATTGAAAATCATCCGGATGAGGTGACCCGCTCCATTGGGGAGGAAATCGGAAAAATCGACGGGTTTGTGGAGCAGGCGCTTTACTATTCCCGTTCCAACAGTGTGGAAAAGGACTATCTGGTGAAAAAGTCCTCCCTCAAAGAGATGGTGTACGGGGCGGTGCGCCGCCATGCCTGCGGATTTATTGAGAATAAGGTCACGGTATCGGTGGAAGAGGTGGATTTCACGGTGTACACCGATGTAAAATGGATAGACTTTATTCTGGGCCAGCTGTTTGTCAACGCTATCAAGTATAAGAAGGACCCGGCCCGCATCCGCATTTATGCCCAGGAGTGGGACAACCGCATCGCTCTGTACATCGCGGACAACGGCATCGGCATGAGCGAGGCGGACGCGGCCCGCGCCTTCGAAAAGGGCTTTACCGGGGAGAACGGCCGGCGCTACGCCAAGTCCACCGGTATGGGGCTCTACTTGTGCAGAAAGCTTTGTGACAAGCTGGGCCTTTCCATTACGTTGACCTCCTGTCCAGGCAGCGGAACGACGGTGCGTATCGTCTTTCCCAAGGGCACCATGCATCTGCTTTGAGCTGTAAAAGAGAAGAACCTCTCCGATACCTCGGCGCAAAGCGGACCTTTTGCCGCAACGCATTGGTTTGTCTCCGGGCCCTGCCTCGAAAATAGGACCGGCAAATGCAGAATAACTTGGTTTTTTTGCCCCCGCGGGTTCATTCGCGCGGGGCTTCTTCTTTTTCCTCTTCTTAGAAAAACAAACATCAAGTGCAGGGAAGGAGGCGGTTTCTGCGTCTGAATGACCGGACCGTGTTTCCCAAAACAAGGGCATCTACAAAGTTTGCCCGGGGAAACTGACAAAACTGTAAGCCAAACGTAAGGAAAAACGATGGTTGCCGGCCGGCCCGGGTGGTAAGATAAAGCCATCACGAGAAACAGGAGGAAAAACGATGAGTACGATTTTATCGGTTCAGAACATCGAGAAATATTACGGAAACAAAGGAAACGTCACCAAGGCGGTGGACCAAATCAGCTTCGACGTAAGCGAAGGGGAGTACGTGGGCATCATGGGTGCCTCCGGCTCCGGCAAGACCACCCTCTTAAACTGCATCTCCACCATCGACACCGTTACCTCCGGCCACATCTACATCGGCGCAAGCGACATTACAACCCTCAATTCCAAAAGCCTTTCCCGCTTCCGCCGGGAGCAGCTAGGCTTTATTTTTCAGGACTTTAACCTGTTGGATACCCTTACCGCCTTTGAAAACATCGCCCTGGCTCTGACCATCATCAAGACCCCCTCCGCCGAGATCATCGAGCGGGTCAAAAACGTGGCTGCCAAGCTGGAAATCGGGGACGTGCTTAATAAGTACCCGTACCAGATGTCCGGCGGCCAGAAGCAGCGGGTAGCCTGCGCGCGGGCCATTATTACGAACCCGTCCCTGATCCTGGCGGATGAGCCCACCGGCAACCTGGATTCCAAGTCCGCCCGGATGCTCCTAGAGAGCTTCGAGACCCTCAACCGGGATCTGCACGCCACCATCCTCATGGTTACCCACGACGCCTTCACCGCCAGCTACTGCCACCGCATTCTCTTCATCAAGGACGGCAAGATCTTCAACGAGCTTGTGAGGGGAAGCGATACCCGCAAGCAGTTCTTCAACAAGATCATCGAAGTCGTGACCCTGCTTGGAGGTGACAACAGCAATGTTCTCTAAGCTGGCCTTTCAAAACGTCAAGAAAAGCATGAAGGACTACACCGTCTATTTTCTGACGTTGACCTTCGGCGTCTGCCTTTTCTACGTCTTTAACTCCATCGACTCCCAGCAGGCCATGCTCGATGTGTCCTCCCGCCAGGAGGATATGCTCAAATTGCTCACCCAGATGATGGGATACGTCTCCGTGTTCATCTCGGTGCTTTTGGCCTTCCTCATCATCTATGCCAACCGCTTCCTTATCAAGCGGCGCAAAAAGGAACTGGGCCTATACATGATCCTGGGCATGCCCAAGGGGAAGATCTCCCGCCTCGTCATCCTGGAAACCTTCTTCATCGGCGTCATTTCCCTGGTGGTGGGCCTGGTGATCGGCGTCTTTGCTTCTCAGGGGCTGGCGGTGGTGACGGCCAAGATGTTCGCCGTCAATCTTAAACAGTTTGAGTTTACCTTTTCCATGGATGCGCTCATCCGCTCCATCCTATACTTTGGCCTGATTTTCCTTTTGGTGATGATTTTCAACACCATCTCCATCTCCAAGTATAAGCTCATCGACCTGCTCACTGCCGGCAAGAAGAACGAAAGCCTGAAAATCCGCAAGCTTTGGGTTTCGGTGGTGATTTTTATCATCGCGGTGGGCTGCCTGGCCTTCGCTTACTACTGCATTCTCGACAACGGCATGATGACCCTGGACTGGGAATTTACCGCCGCTCTGGTCTTCGGCTCCTTAGGCACCCTTCTCTTCTTCCTGTCCCTGTCCGGCTTTCTGCTGCGGGTGGTCAAGTCCAATAAGCGGCTGTACCTGAAAAACCTCAACATGTTTGTGCTGCGGCAGATCAACTCCAAGATCAACACCACCTTCGTCTCCATGACCCTGATCTGCATCATGCTGCTCATCACCATCGGTACTCTTTCCAGCGGCCTGGGGCTTGCAGACGTGCTCACCAAGGACCTGCAAAAGACTACCCCCTACGATGTTTCCTTCACCCAGTACCACTATCCCGATGACCCGGAGCATGAGCGTCCCCCGTTTCAGGGCGAGCTGCAAAAGAACGGAGTCAACCTGTCCGACTATTCCAAGGAGGAGCAGGAGGTGCGGATTTACACCTCTCCCATCACCTACAAGGCTATCCTCACCTCCCGGGAGTCTATGGTTCCAAACGGCTACACCCTCGAGTCCATGATCGGGACGGCCATCGAAGCCATCCCCCTGTCCGACTATAATGCGGCCATGGTCATGCAGGGCAAGGAACCGGTGGAGCTGTCCGAAAACCAGTTTGTCATCAACTGCAATTATACCAACATGATCCCCATTATAAACGACTTCCTCCAGAAGGATGGGCGCATCGAAATCGGCGGCGCAACCTACACCGCCGCCAGCCAGGAAGCCCTGCCCAACATCGTGGAAACCACCCAGATGTTCATGGATACGGGCACCCTGATCCTGCCCGACGCAGCCTTTGAGATGGAAGGGTTTTTGCCCCGGCGCACCATCGCCAACGTGAACTTCTATTCTCCCGACGCAGAGGCCGCCTTCTTTAAAGCGGTGGACGAAGCCTATAAGGTGGGAACCAACGAGTCCCTCGCCCGGCCCTACAGCAGCTATTACTCCCGCCAGGAAGTGCTCGACGCGGGCGCCGGCCTGAAAACCATCATTTCTTACCTGGCGATCTACATCGGCATCGTCTTCCTGATTACCTCCGCCGCGGTGCTTGCTTTGCAGCAGCTTTCCGAATCGGCCGACAACGTCCAGCGCTACCGCCTGCTCAAAAAGCTAGGCGCGGAGGAAAAAATGGTCAATCGGGCCCTCTTTACTCAGATTTTCATCTATTTCATGATGCCCTTAGCTCTGGCCATCGTCCATTCAGTGGTGGGGCTGACGGTGGCAAACCAGATTGTCCAGCAGTTCGGAAATCTGGACATGGTGGCCAATACCATTTTTACCGCCGGCATCATCATCCTGATTTACGGCGGCTATTTCCTGGCCACCTACTTCGGCTGCAAGACCATGATCCGCGAACGCCGATAAGCCAATTCCTCTATCCATTTCTCATAAAGCGCAAGGCCCGCCGGTTCCCCGAAAGGGACGGCGGGCCTTGCGTATTCCTCCGGTAAAATGGATATACTTTGGCTATATTATGAGCTCACCTCCCACACAAAGCAGATAAAAAGCAGTATAATCAATCCACTCAAATCCGGGAGATGATAATATGACGCTTCGCGTGCAAGAAATCCTAACCCAGAAGGGGAAATCCAGGTACTGGCTTTTTCAACAGCTCAATATGAGCTATCAGAGTTTTCGCAGAATGCTCGACAACGAAACGAAGTCCATCAGCAAGGAAAACATCGAGGCGCTTTGTCTGATTCTGTCATGTACGCCGAACGATCTCTTTTCCATCGGCGAGGACGCCAAGGGTGAAGGATAGATGACATGAAAAAGCCCCCCGGCGTTGCCAGGGGGCTTTGCTACGAGAAGAAGAGGGATCGTTACTCTTCCGCGATGGTTTGGATGCCCAGCTCCCTGAGCTGCACCTCGTCCACCGGAGAGGGGCATTCGCTCATGAGTTCGCTGGCGTTTTGCACCTTCGGGAAGGCGATGACCTCGCGAATGGAATCCGCCCCGGCCATGAGCATCACCAGCCGGTCAAGCCCAATGCCGAAGCCCCCGTGAGGCGGCGCGCCGTACTGGAAGGCGCCCGTTAAGAAGCCGAACTTGCGCGCGGCCTCCTCGTCGGACAAGCCGAGAGCCGCGAACATCCGCGCCTGCAAAGTCGGGTCGGTGATCCGGATAGAACCGGAAGAGAGCTCCACCCCGTTTAGCACCAGGTCATAAGCCTTGGCCCGGACTTTGCCCTTGTCCGAATCCAGGTACTGGATGCATTCGTCCATGGGTGCGGTGAAGGGATGGTGCATGGCCACCCAGGTGTTGGCGTCCTCGTCCCATTCGAAGAAGGGGAACTCCGTCACCCAGAGGAAATGGTACTGGTCGGGGATAATGTCCAGTTTCCGAGCCACCTCCAGGCGCAAAGCGCCCAGGGTGGGGAGGGCCACCTTGTCCTTGTCCGCCACCAGCAGCACCACGTCTCCCTGTTTTGCGCCCATGTGGGAGAGGATCGCTTCCAGCTCGCCCTCGGCCATGAACTTGCCGAAGGAGCAGGCCGGCTTTTCCTCCACCCAGCGTACCCAGGCAAGACCCTTCGCGCCGATGCCCCGGACGTATTCGGTCAGCTTGTCGATCTCCTTGCGGGTGAGGGCTTTGGCCGCGTCCTTGGCCACGATTCCCCGCACGCTGCCTCCCTCCTTGATGGGAGAGGAGAACACCGAGAAAGAGGAATCCTTCACAAGTTCAGACACGTCGCAGATTTCCATGCCAAAGCGGGTGTCCGGCTTATCCGAGCCGAACCGGTTCATAGCGTCCGCATAGGTGATGCGGGGGAGAGGCAGGGGCACGTCCACGCCCAAGGTTTCCTTGAACAGGTACTGCACAAAGCCTTCCCCGATTTCCAAAATGTCCTCCATGTCCACAAAGGACAGCTCGCAGTCAATCTGGGTGAACTCCGGCTGCCGGTCGGCCCGCAGGTCCTCGTCCCGAAAGCACCGGGCGATCTGCATATACCGGTCGTACCCGGACACCATCAGCAGCTGCTTATAGATCTGGGGGGACTGGGGCAGCGCGTAAAATTCCCCGTGGTGCAGCCGGCTGGGAACTAAATAGTCTCTTGCCCCCTCCGGGGTGGACTTGATGAGCACCGGAGTCTCGATCTCCAAAAACCCCTTGGAATCGAAATAGTCCCTGGTCGCCTTGACCACCCGGTGGCGCAGCATCAGGTTTTGCTGAAGCTTGGGGCGGCGCAGGTCCAGATAGCGGTACTTGAGGCGCAGCTCTTCTCTGGCGTTGCAGTCGTCCGAAATGTCAAAGGGCGGGGTCTGGGCGCGGGACAGGATGCGAAGCTCAGAGACTTCCACCTCCACAAGCCCGGTGGGAATGTCCTTGTTGACCGCCGCCCGGCGGCGGATGACGCCCCGGGCCGCCGCCACGAACTCCGAGCGCAGCTCTCCCGCCTTCTCAAAAACAGCCCGGTCGGTATTGTCGTCAAAGGCCAGCTGCAAAAGGCCCGTGCGGTCCCGCAGGTCCACAAAAATGAGGCCTCCCAAGTCCCGCTGCCGCTGCACCCAGCCGCAAACCGTCACTTCTCTTCCAATGTCCGTCTCCCGCAGCGTACCGCAGTAGTCGGTGCGTTTGATTCCCTGAAGGGTATCGTTCATAGCAATCGGCTCCATTTCCACTCGATTATTCTTCCCTATTCTGAATCCCGGCCAGCAGCGAGGCAATGTCCGCCTCGCCGCCCGCCTGGGAAATGTTCGCAAGCTCTTTTTCCAGCTGGGTGCGGTAGATCACGTCGATGAGCCCCTCGCCCAGGTCCACCTCCACCTGCTCGCCGGTGGCCATGTCCTTTAGGTTCGCCTTGCCCGCGGCAAGCTCATTGTCCCCCAGCACCATGGTGTGCTGGGCGCCGATCTTGTCGGCGTATTTCATCTGGGCCTTCAGGCTGCGGCCCACCAAGTCGCACTGGGCGGAGAACCCTTCTTCCCTAAGAAGCTCAGCGATGCGAAAGGCCTCTTTTGCCGCCGCGTCTCCCATGGAGGCGATGTACACGTTGCAGGGCGGGTCCTCTGGCAGCTCGGCCCCCTGGTTTTTAAGCACGAGCATCAGCCTCTCGATTCCCATACCGAAGCCCAGAGAAGGCAGGTGCGGCCCGCCCAGCTCTTCCATCAGGCCGTCGTACCGGCCGCCGCCGCAGACGGTGCCCTGGGACCCGATGTCCTGCGATACGAACTCAAAGACCGTGCGCGTATAATAGTCCAACCCTCTGACGATGCGGGGATTGATCACATAGCTAAGACCTGCCGCGTCCAGAAAGCCCTTGACCCCTTCGAAATGCTCCTTGCAATCGTCACACAGATAGTCGAGCATGTTGGGTGCGTCCTTGGCGATCTCCTGGCAGACGGGACTTTTGCAGTCGAGAATGCGCATGGGGTTTCGCTCCAGGCGGCCCTTGCAGGTGTCGCACAGGTCCTCCTGTCTTGCCTCAAAGAAGGCCCGCAGCGCCTTGTGATACTCCGCCCGGCAGGTAGGGCAGCCAATGGAGTTTAACTGCAATTGCAGGTTTTTGACCCCCAAATGAGTCAGCGCCTCGTTTGCCACGCAGATGATCTCCGCGTCCGCCGCCGGCTTTTCGGCGCCGAATATCTCAATGCCGAACTGGTGAAACTCCCTCAGCCGCCCGGCCTGGGGTTTTTCGTACCGGTAGCACCCGGTCAGGTAGGACACCTTCACCGGCAGCGCGTCGTTGTGCAGCGAATGCTCCAGCACCGCCCGGGCCGCTCCCGCGGTCCCTTCCGGGCGCAGGGTGATGGAGCGGTTGCCCTTGTCCTGGAAGGTATACATTTCCTTTTGCACCACGTCGGTGGTTTCCCCCACCGACCGCAAAAACAGCTCGGTATGCTCAAACACCGGGGTGCGGATTTCCTGAAAGCCATACCGCTTGGCCGTGTCAAGCAGGCTTCCTTCCACAAACTGCAGCTTCCCGCTGTCCTTTGGCAGGATATCCTGGGTGCCCCGGGGCGCTTTTGTCAGCAATGCCATGGTTTTATCCCTCCATGCGTCTATAAGGACGTAAAATGGTTCAAATTAGAATCATTATATCGTTTTTTCCTTTTAAAAGCAACCGCTCCAAGGGCCTTGCCGGGCCCAAATATTAAGAAATCCGTAAGAAAGCCATAAGCCCCGCGAAAGACAGACGCCGCCTGCAACGGGTATACTAAATACAAAGCGGCGAACAAGGAGGAATCAACTATGTCTGCTTTCAGACAAAAACATAATTACGTGCCCTATGGCCTGCTGGTTGCAACCGTATTTCTTCTCTGCGTGGCGGTGGTGGCGGGCTGCGCCTTCTACTGGGCCGACGATGCGGGAAAGGAACCCTCCATGGTGGGCGAGGTGCTTTCCAACCAGCCCTCCATCGCCTCCGCGGTGGACCCCAGTGGCTATACCCAAAAGACCCTATCCCACGACGCGGTTTATGAAGGGCATCTCATCCTGGTCAACGCCCAGGTTCCCTATCGGTTTCCCGAGACCAGCCGCCTCGTCGGCGTGTACGACAACAAATCCGACGGCTACAAAGTCAAGGACCGCAATGTGCAGGTAGACGAGGACGTGATGGGTCCTCTGGACGCCATGCTCCACGATTTTTATGAGGCCACCGGCAACGGAGAGGTTCTGGCTCTGAGCGGCTTTCGCACCTACGACTATCAGAAGACCCTTCTCGCCAACAAGGTAAACCAGGTGGGGGCGGTGGAAGCGTCCAAATGGGTGGCCCCTCCCGGCGGCAGCGAACACCACACCGGCTATGCCATGGACTTGGGGGTGCTTAACCAGTTCGGACGGCTCGAAGACTACACCGGCGAAGGGGTCTATTCCTGGATTAATCTTAGCTGCTACAAGTACGGCTTTGTCGTCCGTTACGACCAGGCAAAGAGCGACCTGACCGGCGTATCCTACGAGCCGTGGCATTTTCGCTTCGTAGGAAAGCCCCACGCTTACATCATGACCCAGCAGGGCATCTGCATGGAAGAATACATCGATTATCTAAAGCAGTTTCCCTTCGGCCGGCAGCACCTGCAAATCGAGGATACCGACGGCAAACGGTACGAAATCTACTATGTAAAAGCAGAGGAGGGGGATACCCAGGTGCCTGTTCCCACCGGCCGGGCCTATACTCTTTCGGGCAACAATGTGGACGGCTTCATCGTCACGGTGGAATGGTAGGGCAAAGGTCTTGCTCCTTTTGGAGACGAAGCCAAGAGAAAAGGAGACGGCCTTTGCGCAAATGGTTTGTCATGGTGCAAAGAATGTGGTATAATCAGACTTCTGATAAGGGACGAGCAGGCCGAGCAGCCGCGGGATACGCGGGGCGAAAGCCTGTATCCTGAGGAAAGTCCGGGCTTCACAGGGCGGGATAGCGGCTAACGACCGCCGAGGGCGACCTTAGGGAAAGTGCAACAGAGAGATACCGCCGCGCTTTTTGCGCGGTAAGGGTGGAAAGGCGAGGTAAGAGCTCACCGGCGCGCAGGGGACTGCGCGGCCATGTAAACCCTATCCGGAGCAACACCGCTGCGGGGATGCCAACGCCGGCCCGGCGGATGCCCCCATGGTGGCTGGAGCCGCAGGGCGACCTGCGGCCAAGATAGATGGCTGTTCAAGACAGAACCCGGCTTACAGACCTGGTCGTCTCCTTATCGGATTTGTATGAGAACATGGCAGGACGCCTTTGCCGGCTTCGGCATGCGTCTTGCCGTTTTTGTGCGTAGGTTTTCGAAACAGGGCGAGAAACCCGGAACCCGCACGAAAAAGCCGGGCGGGCCGGGTGCAAATAAGTGTTGCATTTGCCGGCAAACTATACTATACTGGTATAGGTACGAGCGGCCGGGCGCCGCTTTCGCACAGAAGAATAACCGGATGCGCGAGAAAGCGGGAAGAGTAACCGAGGAAACCGCCCAGAGAGAAACGGCCGCCGGCTGTAAGCCGTTTCGCGGGAAAATCGGCGAAGGTGCGCCCGCCAGCGCCGGGGGTAACGCCCCGCGTACCGCCTACGTTACAAGGCAGAGTGAAGAGTGAAAAAGCAGAGTGGAACCGCGGGAACCAACCGCCTCTGTCCTCCTGACCGCAGGGGGACAGGGGCGGTTTCTTTTGGGCTTCGCGGTATAACAGATTGGTTGGAGGTCATAGTATGTTTGGCAGGGCAAAAGCGGACGTTGCCGCAATCCGGGAGCGGGACCCTGCGGCAAGAAGCAACTTTGAAGTAAGGGTCCTCTACCAGGGGATCAAGGCGGTGCGGTCCCACCGCCGGGCCAATTGGCTTTTTCGGCATAACTTTTTGTTTTTAGCCCGGCTCATCTCCCAGAGGAGCCGCAAAAAGACCGGCATTGAAATCCATCCGGGCGCCACCATCGGCACGGGGTTGATGATCGACCACGGCATGGGTGTGGTCATCGGGGAGACCGCCGAGGTGGGGAACAACTGCACCATCTACCAGGGCGTCACCCTGGGCGGTACCGGCAAGGATACCGGAAAGCGCCACCCCACCATTGGGGACAACTGCATGATCGGTGCGGGCGCGAAAATTTTAGGCCCCATCAAGGTGGGGAACAACTGCAAGGTGGCGGCCAACGCCGTAGTGCTCACCGACCTGCCCGACGATTCCACCGCCGTGGGCGTGCCCGCCCGGGTGGTGCGGCGAAACGGGCAGAAGGTGGATCCCCTCGACCAGGTGCACATCCCCGACCCCGTCAGCCAGACCCTCTGCCGCTTGGAGGCGGAGATCGAGCGGCTGCGGGATGCGGTGCAGGTGCTCAGTCAGACCCGTTCGGAATAAAGCTTTCTGCGCACCACGAGCATAGGCAAATGCCACCTGCGTATGAAAGTTTGGCGCATCTTAGCGTTTTGCTATGCATTTGCCTAGCAAAACAGCCCCGGCCGATCACTGGCCGGGGCGCGCACATAGAAAGCTCAAACCTAAGAAATCCATTGCATGACGGAGGAACCAGGACATGAAAATTTACAACACCCTTACCCGCCAGAAGGAAGAGTTCGTCCCCTTACAGGAAGGCGAGGCTAAAATCTACGCCTGCGGCCCTACGGTCTATAACTTCATCCATATTGGAAACGCCCGGCCCCTGTGCGTGTTCGACGTGCTGCGCCGGTACCTGGAATACCGGGGCTACAAAGTGACCTTTGCGCAGAACTTCACCGATATTGACGACAAGCTCATCCGCAAGGCAAACGAGGAGGGCATCACCGTTAAGGAAGTGGCCGCCCGGTATATCGACGAGTTTTGGACCGATGCGAAGGGCCTGGGTGTGAGGGAAGCCACCGTCCATCCCCGGGCCACCGAGAACATCGACGAGATTCTCTCCATCATCGGCGCGCTGGTGGACAAGGGCTTTGCCTATCCCAGCGGCGGGGACGTGTACTTCCGCACCCGCAAGGACCCCGGCTACGGCAAGCTCTCCCACCAGCCCATCGAGGACCTGGAATCGGGCGCCCGCATCGAGGTGGGGGATGCCAAGGAGGACCCGTTGGATTTCGCCCTCTGGAAAGGCGCAAAGCCGGGCGAGCCGGCGTGGGATTCCCCTTGGGGCCCCGGCCGGCCGGGGTGGCACATTGAGTGCTCGGCCATGGCGCGGCGGTACCTGGGGGAAACCATCGACATTCACTGCGGCGGGGAAGACCTGGTGTTCCCCCACCATGAAAACGAGATTGCCCAGAGCGAATGCGCAAACGGCGTACCCTTTGCCCGCTACTGGATGCACAACGGCTTTATCAACGTGGACCGGCGGAAAATGTCCAAGTCCCTTGGAAACTTCTTTACCGTGCGGGAGGTGGCGGAAAAGTTCGGCTACGAGCCCATCCGCTACCTGATGGTAGCGTCCCACTACCGCACCCCCATCAACTATAGCGTGGAGATCATCGAGCAGTGCAAAGCCGCTCTCGACCGGCTCTATAACTGCCGGGAGCGGCTCGGGCAGGTAGCCGCGTCCGGCGAGGGCGAGGCGGACGCGGCGTTCCTCGCCGCTTTGGACGGGTACCGCGCCCGGTTTGTCACCGCTATGGACGACGACCTCAACACCGCCGACGCCATCGGCGTCATCTTCGAGCTGGTGCGGGAGCTAAACACCGCCATGGACGGGGAAAACCCGTCGCCGGCGGCCGCCAAGGCCGGCCTCGGCGCCTTGGAGGAGCTTACCGGCGTGCTAGGCCTTCTCTATGCACGTAACGAGGAGAAGTCCTTGGATGACGAGGTGGAGGCGCTGATTGCCGCCAGAAACGAGGCCAGGGCCAGCAAAAATTGGGCCGAGGCCGACCGCATCCGTGACCAACTCAAAGAGATGGGCATCGCGCTTAAAGATACCCCCCAGGGCGTTACCTGGAGCCGGGTGTAAGCGCAAACGGGCTCCCCTGTCGTGAAACAGGGGAGCCCGTTTGAAATAAAAAAAGTCAGGTGTCTGAGGCCGAATGACCCCGCAATCCCCTTTGTAATCGGTTAAGATGGTTACAAAGAAGAGGATGCTTGTGGCACGGCTGCGAATCCAAGAGCTTCTACAGGAACAAGGAAAATCCCGGTATTGGCTGTTTGGGCAACTGAACATGAGCTACCAAAGCTACCGCCGTATGCTGGAAAACGAGACGAAATCCATCAGCAAGGAGAACATAGAGGCTTTATGCCAGATTCTCGCGTGTTCCCCCAACGACTTGATTTCCCTGGATGGGAAGCGGGGAGACGGCGGCTAATGAGAATACAATAAGGAGAAAACACAAATGTCTATCCAAATAGTAAAAGAATATCTCAAGCAATTCGGCCGGGACGGGGATGTGCGGGAGTTCCCCGTGTCCAGCGCCACCGTGGCCCTGGCTGCCGAGGCCCTGGGCGTTGCGCCCGCCCGCATCGCCAAAACTCTCTCCTTTGCGGATGGGGACGGAGCGATTCTTCTGGTGGCGGCGGGGGACGCCAAGGTGGACAATGCCCGCTTCAAGGCCCAGTTTCAGAAAAAGGCGAAGATGCTCACCCCGGCCGAGGCGCTAAGCTTCACCGGCCACGCGGTGGGCGGGGTTTGCCCCTTCGCCATCGAGAACCCGCAGGTGCGGGTGTTTCTGGACGTGTCTTTGAAACGATTTGAGACGGTGTTTCCCGCCTGCGGCTCGTCCAACTCCGCCATTGAGCTCACCTGCAGCGAACTGGAGGCCTATTCAAACGCGCTCGAATGGGTGGACGTGTGCAAGGGGTGGCGGGAAGAGGAACAGGAAAACGGTTAAGCACCCAATTGCCGGGGCTTTACGTACTTGGTAAGCAGCAGCATGACCGCCGTGGTTATAAGAAGCTCAGGCACCATATAGGTGGCGTTATACACCACCGAGTAGAGCCACACCGGCTGGCCCGGCGGCGCGTAGCTGTCCCAAATGAGGATACCGGAAGCCACATGGCAGGCATAGCGAAGCAAAAGGACCAAACCGGTCCCTGCCGCCGCGGCCACGTACTGGTTGCGGATGGGCTTTGCGATTGTCCCGGCCAGGCCCAGCACGCCGAAAGCCAGCACATAGTCAAGCCCGATGACCAGCACAAAGGAAAGAAAGTCCTGCACGGGCGGCACGTGAAAATCCGTGAGCATCTGGATGCCCGCAAAGGCCACCGCCGCCAGCAGCGACCATTTGAGCGGGTAACGAAAGGATAAAAACAGGATGGGCGCCATGCTCGCCAGCGTCACCGATCCGCCGTTTGGCACCAGGCGCAGAGTGAAAAAGGACAAAGCGGTGGCCAGCGCGATCATCAGGGCGCACGCGGTTAAGGTTCGGATGCGGCTTTGCATGAAGCGGGTTCCTCCTTTGGTGGGTCGGTTCGGTATCGGTAGCCTGCCCGGGTGCGGATGGCTTTATCCGTCTTTCCGGCACAGGTGGAGGGGCACGGCTGGTTTTTTTCCGCGCCCCAATGAAAAAGCAGCGCCCGGGAACGGATACGACTCCGTTCCCGGGCGCTTTTATGACCGTCTTGCCTAATTATACCGCAGCATCCGCCTTGGCGTCAAACTGGAACTTCTCCTCCCGGTAGTCGCACACCACCGTCTGTCCCGCCTTGAACTTGCCTTCCAGAATGTGTTCGGAAAGCGGGTCCTCGATGCGGCTGACAATGGCCCGGCGCAGAGGACGCGCGCCGTAGACCGGGTCGAAGCCTTCCTTGGAGATTTCATCCACCGCCGCGTCGGTGAATTCGATGGAAATATCCATCCCTTTGACGCGGGCCTGCAGATTTTTGAGCATCCGCTTGGCGATTTCGTGGATGTCGTCATTGGTCAACTGATTGAAGACGATGATGTCGTCCACCCGGTTTAAAAACTCCGGCTTAAAGGCTTTTTTGAGCTCCGCCATCACGTCCTCGCGGATACGCTCGGCGTTTTGGGCTGCTTCGGCCGTCCCGTCGGAGAAGCCCAGAGAGCGCTGCTTGTCGGTAATCTTGCGGGCGCCCACGTTGGAGGTCATGATGATCACGCAGTTTTTAAAATCCACCCGCCGTCCCTGGGCGTCGGTGAGGATGCCGTCCTCCAAAATCTGCAAAAGCATGTTGAACACGTCCGGATGGGCCTTCTCGATCTCGTCGAAGAGGACCACGCTGTACGGGTGGCGGCGGACCTTTTCGGTCAACTGGCCGCCTTCGTCATAGCCCACGTAGCCGGGAGGAGACCCCACCAGGCGGGAAACCGTGTGCTTTTCCATGTATTCGGACATGTCCAGACGGATCATGTTGTTCTCATCGCCGAACATAGCCTGGGCCAGCGCCTTGCAAAGCTCCGTCTTGCCCACGCCCGTGGGGCCTAAGAAGATGAAGGAACCAATGGGACGGCGTGGGTCTTTCAACCCCACACGGCCCCGGCGGATGGCTCTGGCGATAGAGGAAACCGCTTCGTCCTGGCCCACGATTCGCTCATGCAGAATCTGTTCCATGTTCAAAAGCCGCTTGCTTTCCTCCTCGGTCAGCTGGGCCACCGGCACGCCAGTCCAGGAGGACACGATCTCCGCGATCTCCTTTTCGGTCACCTGGCCGTCAATATGGGCGTTTTTCTCGCTCCAGTGCTGCTTTTCCTCTTCCAGCTTGGCGGAGAGTTCCTTTTCCTCGTCCCGCAGATGGGCGGCTCGTTCAAAATCCTGGGAGTTGACCGCCGCCTGCTTTTCCTCGCCCAGCTCCTTGAGCCGGTTCTCCAGCTCCTTGAGATCCGGGGGTGCGGTAAAGGCGCGCAGGCGAACCTTGGAGGCCGCCTCGTCGATTAAGTCAATGGCCTTGTCGGGCAGGTACCGGTCGGGGATATAGCGCACCGACAGCTTGACCGCCGCTTCGATGGCCTCGTCGGTGATCTTCACCTTGTGATGGGCCTCGTACTTGTCCCGCAGCCCCGTAAGAATCTGAACGGCTTCTTCCTGGGTGGGCTCGCCCACCATTACCGGCTGGAACCGGCGCTCCAAAGCCGCGTCCTTCTCAATGTGCTTGCGGTATTCCTCCAGGGTAGTGGCGCCGATGACCTGCAGTTCACCTCTTGCCAGGGAAGGC
Organism: Clostridiales bacterium; assembly: GCA_018364155.1. Classification (GTDB taxonomy): domain Bacteria; phylum Bacillota; class Clostridia; order Oscillospirales; family Acutalibacteraceae; genus Solibaculum_A. The sequence goes on along the minus strand of JAGZMM010000004.1, from coordinate 202,791 downwards.
TTTAGGATGTTCGCCGCGTCTACCGCGCCCTCCGCGGCGCCTGCGCCGATGAGGGTGTGCAGTTCGTCGATGAACAAAATCACATCGCCCGACTTGATGACCTCGTCGATGGCGTTCTTGATGCGCTCTTCAAAGTCCCCGCGGTACTTGGTGCCCGCCACCATGCCGGTCAGGTCGAGAGCGACCACCCGCTTGCCGGTCAGGGTTTCGGGAACCTCGCCGGCGGCAATCTTCTGGGCTAGGCCTTCGGCTACCGCCGTCTTGCCCACGCCCGGCTCACCGATGAGGACCGGGTTATTCTTGGTGCGCCGCGACAGAATCTGAATGACCCGCTCGATTTCCTTTGCGCGGCCGATGATGGGATCCATCCCGCCGTCTTTGGCGATCTTGGTCAAATCCCGGCCGAACTGATCGAGGGTGGGCGTTTTGCTGTTCTTATTGCCGCTGCCCGGACGGGTCGCTCCCGAACCACGGGGCGCTCTGGTGGCCGGTTCGGGCGGCTCTGCGCCCACTGCGCGGGCGGTATCGTTGAAAATAGCCTGCGGATCGGCGCCCAGGTCGGACAAGAACCGCACCGCATAGCTGTCTCCCTCCTGGATGATGGCCATCAGGATGTGCTCGGTGCCCACGTAATTGTGGCCCATGCTCCGAGCAGCCGCAATGGCCATTTCCAGAATTCGCTTGCAGCGGGGGGTAAAGTCGTTGGGGGAAAGGGAGGTAGGCTGGCCCTGGCCGATGACGGCCTGCAGCCGCTCCACCACCTGCTCGGCGGTGATGCCTTTCTCATTGAGCACAGAGGCGGCCACGCCGGTGCCTTCCTCCAAAATGCCCAGGAGCAGATGCTCGCTGCCGATGTAGGTGTGCCCCAGCTGCTGGGCCGAGGCTACCGCCAGGTTGAGCACCTTGTTGGCCTTTTCGGTGAATCCGTTGAATTTGAACATAGAAACCCCTCCTTTGTGGTTGGGATGAAGGTGTGGTTTTTCTCTTTTTGTTAGGAGGGCCGGTTTGCTAAAAGCGCCTCCCGTACCAGACGCGCCCGCTCCAGATCGGCTTTGGCCGCGTCCAGCTCCTGCTTGCTTTGGCTGATCATCGTACCGGGCATGGCGTCAATGAGCAGCCGGCTGATCACGTCCATGGGAATGTCTAGAATCCCGGTGGCCGCGCCTAAGCGAACGTTGGAAATAAGCCCGGTAAACTCCTTGACGGTCAGCGTCCTTGCCGTGGTCAGAATTCCATAGGAGCGCCAGATCCGGTCCTGTACCCGCACGTCCGCGCACAGCTGCTTGCGGGCGTTTCGTTCCTGGGTGATGACTTGCTGGGCAATGGAACGCAGGTTTTCAATGGCCGCCTGTTCGGAGATGCCTAAGGTCACTTGGTTGGAAAGCTGGTAGACGGCGCCCTTGGCGTCGCTGCCCTCTCCATAGGTGCCCCGGATGGTAAGCCCCAGCTTTGCCACGGTGTTCGCAAGCTGGTTCATGCTCCCAAGCTCCTGCAAAGCCGGCAGATGGAGCATCACCGAAGCCCGCATGCCGGTGCCCAGGTTTGTGGGGCACTGGGTGAGATACCCCAGCCGGTCGTGAAAAGCGAAATTGAGCTTTTCGTCGAGCAGGGTGTCGATCTTATCTGCCGTGTCATAGGCTTCGTTTAAGTCAAGCCCCGGACGCATTACCTGAATGCGTAGGTGGTCCTCTTCGTTGACCATGATGGAAACCGACTCATCCTCCAACAACAGCAGCGCCGTGCCTGCCGCTCCTTGTGAAAACTCCGGGCTGATCAGGTGCCGTTCGGCTAAGGATACCGCCTGCACGTGAGGGCAATGCTCCATGTCTATGTAATGGAAGCTGCCCGCCAGGGTAGAGTTTCCGTTCAAAACCGCGTCGCGTACTCGCTCCTCTACCTGCGCCTTCTGGGCGTCAGTCATGCGCCCGACAAAGGGAATGTCGGAAAAGTTGCGGGCCAGCCGGATGCGAGTGGAAAGAACCACGTCTCCGTCCGGACCCGACTGGGTGTACCATTTATTCGAATCTGTCATACGTTATCCCACCTTTTTTTCACCGCATGGCGTTATTGCTTGAGCTCCTGCTCAAGGGCCTTGATTTCGTCGCGAAGAGCGGCCGCTTTTTCGAATTCTTGCTTCTCAACGGCCAGCGACAAGGACTTTCGCAGCTCGTCGAGCTGACGGCGCTGCTTTGCCTCTATCCCGGCGGAAGCCGGAAGCTTACCTGCGTGGCGCGTTTTACCGTGCAGGCGCTGCAGGCTGGGAAGCAACTGGTCGTAGAAGGTGTCGTAGCATTTCGCGCAGCCGGCCCGCCCCGTTGCGGCAATGTCCTGGAAGGTGGAGCCGCAGCCGGAACAACGTACCTCGTCGCCGCCTGTGGGGATCGCCTTTGGATGGGCGGCCTCGCCAAACACGCTGCCCAACAGATCATTTAACCCCAGGGAAAAGGGAGAATGGATGGAGCCGAACCCGGCTTTGGCCGCGCAGTCAGCGCATAAGTATAATTCGGACGCCTGTCCGTTGATTACCCGCTTGATGTGGGTAGTAGCTTCGTTTTTATGGCATTTTTCACAGAGCATAGCGTTCACTCCCATCGGTAGTTTGCAGGAAAAACCTGGCTGCTAATCAAACATGGCCGCCTGCAGCAGCATGCTTTTGAGCACGGATGCACGCACCGCATCTCGGCTTTGAGGCGGTACGCTGTGGTAGCAGTTGTCGGACACGGCCGCCCGCATCAACTTGGCCGCCTTTGGAGCCAGCTGCCGGTTGTGCGTCAGGTTTTCCAGGATAATGCGGGCGGTGGAGGCGTCCAAGGTATCGCCGATGCTGTTGACCACATGCATGATCGCAGCGCCTCGTCCGGAGTTGATGCGGGTGATGCGGATGTATCCGCCGCCGCCCCGCCGGCTCTCCACCAGATACCCCTGCTCCGGGGTAAAGCGGGAAGTCAGCACGTAATTGATCTGGCTGGGTACGCACCCAATGGAACCCGCCAGCTCGTTTCTCTGAATTTCCGCCACCCCCTGCGCCGCCTCCAGCATGGAAAGAATCTGCTGGGCAATCCGGTCGCTCAATCGCATGGTATCACCTCCGCATGCAACAATTTGTCTTTTTCTGACCTTTCGAGCGGAACCATCCGCTTTTGTCTTTTATTATACCCAATGATCAGGAAAGATCAAGGTCAGTTAAAGTCAAATAATATAAACTGTTTCAAATTACCAGAGATTTTCTTCGGTTTTCTCCTGATTTCTCACTTTATTGACGTTTTTTGACCGATCTGCGCGCAAACCGGTTCGTTTTGCGTGAGGCGCGGAGTGAGGCAGAGGCTCCTCGGAAAAGGGATCGGGCGTCAAATCGTCCGCCAGCTCAAAATCCGCATGGTAATGGGGTCTCCCGCCATAGCTTGTACGCGACACAAATAGCCCTCCTCATTTGCTGATATGGATAGTGTATGCAGGAAATGGGACGCTTATACAAAGAGGGCCTTAAAAGCGAAATCCCGCCTGTAAAAATCCGTCCTGCACCCGGCTTAAGGGCGCAAAGAAGAAAATCGAGGCGAATTTTGTAACCAACTCCCCGCCCCCGCCATAGTATGGGTTGAAAGCCAACACGGAACGGCAAAGGGCAAGAAATCAACGCTTTGAGCCATCCTCGTGGCGGGCTTATCACCGGCGCGGAGCGCCGACATTACGCAGGCTTAGCCTGCTCAAGGAGGAAATTTGTATGTGTTGTGGTAATGGTTTTGGTGGCGGCTGCTCTTGGATCATCATTCTGATTATCCTCTTCCTCTGCTGCGGCAATGGCTGGGGCGGCAACGGCTGTGGCTGCGGCTGCAACGATGGCTGTGGTTGCAACAACGGCTGCGGTTGCTAGTTTTACACACATAGCACGTAAGTCGTCATGGGCGGGGCGCAGGTTGTCTTCTGTGCCCCGCCGGCACCAAAGGTTTTCTTAAGCTCATGCGCCAAAAGCGCTTTTGATCACGTACGGACAAGGAGGAAACGTTCATGTGTTGTGGTAACAATTACGGCTTCGGCGGCTGCTCTTGGATCATCATTCTGATCATCATCCTGCTGTTCTTCGGCAACAACGGGAACTGCGGCTGCAACGACGGCTGCGGTTGCGGCAATGGCTGCGGCTGCTAGTCTCATCAGTAAACAAAAAAGGAGCCGGGCGTGCGCTCCGGCTCCCAATCCGCATGAGAGAAAAGGACGGCGTTTTTTAAAACGCCGTCCTTTTGTTTATCCGATTCCAATGGACTTAAGAAGCCCATAGCTGAGCAGAGTCATAATAAACCCGGCCACCAGAACTCCGGCCGCCACCACCGGCAGCGCATTTTTCAGCCGCATGTCCATGATCGCCGCCACCAAAGAACCCGTCCAAGCACCGGTCCCCGGTAAAGGAATGGCCACGAACAGAAACAGACCCAGCATCTTGTACTTCTGCATGGATTTTGCCTGGCTTTTTTTCTTTGCCCGGTCCTCGAACTTATGCCCCAGCTTGTGAAACAGCTTGGTGGACTTCATCCAGTTGATGATTTTACGCCCGAAAATCAGGATGAAGGGAACCGGAATGATGTTTGCAAGAAAACAGATCAAAAATGCGCTTTGCCAGGGAATCTGCAGCAGATAGGCAGCCAGCAGCCCGCCCCGCAGCTCCAAAATCGGCATCAGGGAGATGACGAACACCACAAGCTCCCTGGACAGATACTGGTCTAAAAATTGGATTAGGTTCTCTACGATACCATCCAAACACCGATCACCTCAATCGAAAAGAATGCATCCTTGTCCACAAAGGAATCCCGACAAGCCCCCATGGCCGAAGGAATGAAAAAATTAATTTTATCATACCGTATTTTTCTTGGTACCGCAAGTTGTTTTTCGTATAATTTTCAATTTGGATACAAGAAACGTCTGAAAAAGAGACGAAAGAAAACCCTCCATCACGGCAAGGCGGTGCAAATGCAAAAAAATTGGTTTTTCCCTTTCCAAATTGGCAAAAACTATGCTAAGATAGAAAAACGAAAATGTGCGCTGGGTTTTGTAAAACTCGGCTGGAATAGGGGAAATGAAACATGTTCGATTCCATCGCTAACGTTTTGGCCATTGCCCTGCCGGTGCTGGTGGCCGTGGTCGCCCTTGCGGCCTTCATCCGGATTCTGACCCGCGCCTCCGCCGACAGCCGGGGAAGGCGTATCAACGATGTGCAGATGAACCCGCCTGTACTTACCCACCACAGCGAACAGGACGATGTGGATTATATGGGCGTGGATACCTATGACAACAGCATTACCCTGTCCCAGGAGGAATATCCCTATCGGGTGCTCGACGAGGAGCCTCAGCCTTCTACCCCCCAGGGAACCGGTCCTTCTGTTTTTGCCGATTTGCTGGTGAACGTGGAGGACATGAAGGAGTTTTACGAGCAAAACCGCAAGCAATCCAAGGACATCATGCTTATGGCCGCCATTTCCTGCTTCTGCGGCATCTGCTTTCTGGCTTTCGGGGTCATCTGGTCGGTAATCGGTCCCGATGGGCTGACGGTGGGAATCTGTTCGATGGTCTGCGGGCTGGTGATGGAGCTGGCGGCGGTGCTGTTTTATTGGATGCGGCTGAAAACTGCCCGTCAGGTCAACCGGTATTACCAGCGGGTACTGGGAGACGCGAAGCTGATGAGCGCGGTGGAGCTGGTGGAGCGCATGAGCGAGAAGAAGCGGGACGATGCTTACGACGCAATTATTTCTTCTCTGGTGGAGGCCTCCTTAAAAGGAAAGGGTAGCTCGGTGTCCGACGAGCTGCTCAAGGCTGTCGCCCAGGGTAAGGAAAAACGACAAACCCATAAGGTGCAATCCTAAAAATGCAAAGGGCCGGTGCTTTTGGCACCGGCCCTTCTTGTATCGGCGGCCCGACTGGTGACACAAAGCCGGCGGCAAAACACAGAGAAGATATCTATTTTGCTTGAAGAAGACGGAAAACCCTGCTATAATCTTAGATATATTGCTAAAAAACGGACGCATCGTTGCCGATCGTCTTGAAGGAGGAAACAAACATGGCAGCAATTGCATTCAAAAAGCTGCAAAACGGCAGTGACATTCGCGGAGTCGCCCTGGAGGGGATCGAGGGCCAGCCGGTCAATCTGACCGAAGAAGCGGTTACCACCATTGCCAAGGCTTTCGGCGCCTGGCTTTCCAAGAAGACCGGCAAGGACGCCGGACAGTTAAAGGTGGCCATCGGCCGGGATTCCCGCATTTCCGGGCCCGCCCTGCTGGCAGCGGCGGCCAAGGGCCTGTGCGCGGCCGGCGTTTCGGTGACCGATTGCGGCCTGGCATCCACCCCTGCCATGTTTATGACGCTGGTAACCGACGGCTTCTCCTTTGACGGCTCGATCATGATTACCGCCAGCCACCTGCCTTTTAACCGCAACGGTATGAAGTTCTTTGTCCCGTCTGGGGGCCTGGAAAAGGCGGACATCGCCGAAATCCTCGCTCTTGCCGAAGCGGGAAACTTTTTAAAGCCTCAAACCTCCGGAAAAATGGACGCCTGCGACTTTATCTCCGTGTACGCGAAAGGCTTAGTGGAGAAAATCCGCAGGGCTTGCGGCAGCGAGAAGCCCTTGGAAGGGTTTCACATCATCGTGGACGCCGGCAACGGCGGCGGCGGCTTCTTTGTGGACAAAGTGCTTGCCCCTCTGGGAGCGGACACCTCCGGCAGCCAGTTTTTAGAGCCGGACGGCTCCTTCCCCAACCACATTCCAAACCCCGAGGACAAAACGGCCATGGAATCCATCCGCAGTGCGGTTTTGGAAAATCAGGCGGATCTCGGCATCATCTTCGACACCGATGTGGACCGGGCGGGCGCGGTGGACAAAAACGGCCGGGAAATCAACCGCAATCGCATTATTGCCCTGATTTCCGCCATCCTGCTCCACGAGCACCCGGGCACCGCCATCGTAACCGACTCGATCACTTCCAGCGGCTTGAAAACTTTCATTGAAGAGAAAGGCGGCATTCATCACCGGTTTAAGCGCGGTTATAAAAACGTCATCAATGAGGCCATCCGCTTGAACACAGAGGGAACCGACTGCCAGGTGGCCATTGAGACCTCCGGCCACGGGGCGCTCAAGGAGAATTACTTTTTGGATGACGGAGCTTACTTGATTGCCAAAATCCTTGTGCAGATGGCCCGGCTCAAAAAGGAAGGCAAGACCATCGACCAGCTCATCGCCGACCTTCAGGAGCCTCTGGAAGCCAAGGAATACCGCATGAAGATCCTGGCGGAGGACTTTAAGGAATACGGCAATCGGCTTATTGAAGCGCTCAAGGAATATGCCCAAAAGCAGCCGGGCTGGCAGGTGGAACCCAACAACTACGAGGGCATCCGAGTGAAGTTTGCCCAAGGGGATGGGGACGGCTGGTTCTTGCTGCGATTGTCCCTTCATGATCCCATTATTCCACTGAACATCGAGTCCAACGCCCAGGGCGGGGTCAAGCACATTGCCGGCAAGCTCTACCCGTTTGTGGCGCAGTACAAGGAAATTGACAGCGCCTGCCTCCAAGAAGAAGTACAGGGCTGACCGGCATGGAGCGAAAAACGCCGAAGGTCAGCATCGTTGTCCCCATGTACCGCTGTGAGGACACGCTGGAGCGCTGTGTAGACTCGGTTCTTGCCCAGACCTGTCCGGATTTCGAGCTGCTGCTCATCAACGACGGGTCGCCGGACCGAGTCCCTGAAATTGCTGCCGGATATGTGCAAAGAGACCCGCGGGTACGCCTGCTTTCCCAGGAGAACCGCGGGGTCAGTGCCGCGCGCAACGCGGGCATCGACGCGGCGAAAGGAAGGTACCTTCTCTTTGTGGACGCGGACGACCGGTTGTGCAAAGACGCGGTGGAAACCCTGCTTCTTGCGGCGAGGGGTGGGGCCCAGGTGATTCATTTTGCCTACATCCGGCAAAAAGGGGCGCTGTCCCAGGTAGTGCCCTCTCCAGTAAACGACGAAGGGGTGCTCGGGCGGGAGGAAATCCGCCGAACGGTGCTGCCCCTGCTTTTGTCCGGCTGGAGCCTCAACGCCTGCTGGAACAATGGGTACGAGACCCGGCTTTTGCAGGAAAACGGCATCCGCTTTCCGCAGGGAATGGCGCTTGACGAGGACTTTGCCTTTGTCTGCGACGTATTCGCCGCGGCCTCCTACGCCCAGTTTCTGCAAAAGCCCCTGTACCGGTACCTGCTCAATCCCAAAAGCGCAGTACGGCGCATGGACGAGCGGCATGTTCGCGCGTCGATGGACATCCAGTTCGGCCTGTTTGACAAGCTGTACGACTGGGATGTGGACACGCCCCAAAATCGGCAGCTGGTGTGGGAGAAGCTGGTGCGCGCGGCACTGATTCTGCTCGATGGGGTGGCGGTCAACGACCGCAACCCCAACCGCAAGGCACTCTTTTGGGCGGTAGCGCTGGACGGACGGGTACAGGATGCTCTCGAGCACGCCGGACGTCTGCCCGGCACGGGAATTTACCGTAAACAGGCAAAATTGTTGCAAAAGGGTCGAATCGGCGCGGCTTACGCACTGGTGCGCGGCGTGATCCGTGCCAAGGGAATAAGAGACTGGATTACCCAGAGAACTGGAAAATACTCCGGTTATCGTTTATAGAATGTTCATATATCAACCAGGTTTTATGACTTGTTTTGTTTACTTTGTCATGCTATAATGCCGTAGTAATCCCACCGGGGAGAATGAAAAAACGCGTTCAAGGAGGAAAAAACAACATGAAAAAAGTAATCACATTGCTGTGTGTCCTCGCAATGGCCACCGCAGTTTTGACGGCATGTAATACAGAATCGAGCAGCTCTGGAACGGATGGATCGGGCGTTTTGAACAGCGCGGTATCCAACTCGTCGGGAACCGGGGACAGCACAGGTGACGGGACGGCTTCGGGCAGCTCGGGCACAGGCGACGGGACGACCTCAGGCGGACAGGATACCTCCAATAGCGGCGGCATTGCCGGCGGCGGGGAAATCTCCGGCGAAATCATCGTAGCCCCCGAGGACGAAGGCCAGCCTACCATCAACCCCACCATTGAGAAGGTGCTGCCGGTTTCCACCTTGTATGTGGCGGTAGATAACGATTATATCTATTACATCAGCGACAGCGACGAGCACATTTACCGGGTCAAGCACGACGGCTCCGGCGAACAGAAGCTGACCGACGACAAGGTGAGCTGGATGCGGCTCAATGAAAGCGGCAAGCTGGATTATGCCACCAACATTGAGTCCGGCGGCGCCTATTATACCATGAATACCGACGGTACCGGCAAGGTGGACAACAACCGCCAGCTGATTGACTACTATGTGGACGACATTACCGGCCCGGACGGCATGGTGTATTATTTCATGACCGAGTTTGAACAGGGCGCTACCAAGTCGGGCATTTACAAGAGAAATGCGGGCTCCGAGGAATCCACGGGCACCCTTGTTTACGAGGGCAACATCCATTCCTTCTGTATTATGGACAATTACATTATCGCGTCCCTCAACCGCAGCCAGTCCCAGGCGCTCTTCCGCATCAACCTGGACGGCTCGAATGCAAAGAAGATTACCGAGTATAACGGCGTTTCTCCGGTGGTAAACGGCGACTATGTTTACTTTGTCAACCAGAGCGACGGGTACACCATTTACCGCATGAATAAGACCGCCGTCGAGAAATAAAAAATACAAAAACGAAGGCCCGCTGCCAAAAAGCAGCGGGCTTTTTTCTTGCCAGCGAAAGGGAACCCTGAGAAAACTCCAGGTGCTCGGGAGCCTTATGAGAAAAACAACGAGCAGCGCTCACGCCTGGCTGGAGGAGGCGTCACAGCAGGACAAATGCCGTGTTTCGGCGAAATAGCGCCGGTTTGCAAGGCAGGCGGCGGAATCCGGTTTGCAGGCGGCAGCCTTTTCGTTGTAGGCGCAGGCGGCTTGGTAGTTTCCCATCCGGTCCAGGCAGATGCACAGCTGTAGGTAGGGAATGTAGTCGTAGCAGTCTGGCTGGACGAAGCCGCCCGACGTGTCGTTGCGAGTCCGGCTGGCGGCAAGGGCATACCAGAACATGGCCGGACGGTATCGCTCCCGGTCCAGAAAATGCTTGCCGATGTCACAGCAAAGCTCCGCCCGGGGCTCATCGTAGGCAAAGCTGCGAAAGAGGGCCTGCAGAGCCGCTTCCGGCTTTCCCAGAGCATAGTAGCATAGAGAAAGCTGCCTGCAGCCTTCAATCTGGTTTTCCACCCAGCCCTGGCCGTCGTCGAGGAACCTGGTCAGCCGCGCCGCCGCCTCTTCGTACCGCCCGTGGTAGAAAAGCTCCCGGGCGAAATAGAATTGCTGGCGCGGGTCCAAGGGAACGCCATTTTTGACCAGCTTTTCGAAGATTCGCAGATTCCGGTCCGGATCGCTTGGCCGGGTTTTTTGATGGGTGACGGCAATGTCGGAATAGAGTAGGGTACCGGTGGGTGAAATAACCTCGTGTACCGCCCCTTCCCACCGGTACCCGGCGTGGTTGCGCAGCAGCCGCTCCCGATAATAGGAGAAGGTGGGCTTCCCCGCTGAGTCAAACCCAGTATGGTATTTCATCATTACCACATCGGTCTGCGGGGAGAGGGTTTCCTTGAGCGCGAGAAAGGCGTCCCGATCGGCGGGCAGCAGGACGTCGTCGGCATCCAGCCACATGCAGTACTCCATGGTTGCCTTGGAAAAGGAAAAGTTACGGGCGGCGGCAAAGTCGTCTATCCACGGGAAGTCATACACCTTGTCGGTAAATTCCCGGGCGATTTCCCGGGTGCGGTCGGTGGAACCGGTGTCCACGATGATGATTTCGTCCGCCACTGGCTTGGCGCTTTCCAGGCAGCGGGCCAAAACGTCCTCTTCGTTTTTGACGATCATGCATAAGCTGACGGTAATCATCGGCAAGCCTCCCATTTGTCACGGGGATGGATACCAAGACGGGATGAGCGTCCGGTATGTTCCTTTCAGGCTATGCAAAAGGAGGAGAAAAGGTGCCTGTTTCGTTTGAAAAAAGCGGAAAAAGGCGATGGTCCGTGTTGGCTCCATAACCGGCGTCCTCTTCCTCTCAGGCGCGCAAAGGGTGCCCGAGAAAAAAGAACTGAGCAGCATACGCAAAAAAAGGACAGGGACGGCTTGCTAATAAGCCGTCCCTGTCCTTTTTTATTTTGATGTTATCTGTTTTGCTCCGCCAGTTCCTGGACTTGCGTCTCCGCAACGAATTCCTTTTTTTGTTCGAGCTTGATGCGACGGTCCAGCTTCTTCATCTCCGGCACCACGAACAAAAACACGATCACCGCCGATCCAATGTCCGCCGCTGGCCCGGCATAGAGCACTCCGTCGAGCCCGAAGAACAAGGGGAGAATCAGGAGCAGCGGAATCAAGAGCAGCAGCTGGCGCAGCATGGAAAGAATGGATGCTTTAAGCGGCTGCCCGGTGGCCTGAAAATAGTTCGTGGACACGATCTGAAATCCAGCGCAGAAGATTCCGCCTAGGAAGATGCGCATACAGCGTACCGCAAAGGCGTTAAAGGTGTCGCTGCCGCCGCCGAAGAGCTGCAATATCAGATTCGGGCAGGTTTGGCAGAAAACCCAGCCCGCCAGGATAGCGACGGTGGCCCAAATCACCGCCATCCGATAAGTTCTGCGAATGCGTACATTGTGCTGGGCACCGTAGTTGAAGCCCAGAATGGGCTGGGCTCCCACTCCGATGCCGATGCACACCGAGCCGAGAATCATGGCGATCTTCATGACGATTCCCATGGCGCTCAGAGCTACCTCGCCGCCCACGTCGCTTAAGTTCCCGTAATGTACCAGAGAATTGTTCATAACCACCTGCATAATACAGGCCACTACCTGCGTAATGCCGGCCGAAGCGCCCAGCGCCACCGTTTTGCCCACCACCCGGCCCACCGGCTTCATCGCCTGGCGGTCAAACCGCATGTGGCCCCGCTTCCAGAAGTAAAGCAGCAGGATAACAGCAGAGATAATCTGGGAGGTGATGGTGGCCAGCGCCGCTCCTTTTACTCCCCAGCCTAGAGTAAAGATGTAAATAGGATCCAGAATGGTATTGAGCACTGCGCCGATTAAAATGCCGTACATGGACAGGCGAGGGCTGCCGTCGGTGCGGGCCATGTTGGAAAGAGAGACGCCCAGAATGCTGAACGGGACACCCAACAGTATGATGGAGGTATAGTCCTTCGCATAGGGCATTACTGCGCCGGTGGCGCCGAACAGGGAAAGGAGCGGCTCTAAAAAAATAAGCCCCAGCGCCAGAATCCCTACCCCCACTACCACCGACAGCGTCAACAAGTTGTTCAGGGTGAGCTTTGCTTCGCCGTCCTGCTTTTCCCCCAGCTTGATGGCCGCATAGGCACTGCCGCCTGAGCCGATCAGAGTGGCGAAAGCCATGACAATGGTCATCACTGGGAAGGCCACCGTAGTCGCGGCGTTTCCCAGGTAACCCACACCCTGGCCGATGAAGATCTGGTCGACGATGTTATAGATGGAGTTCACCAGACAGGATATGATGGACGGCACGGAAAAAGAAAGCAGCAGTTTTCCCACCGGCTGATATCCCAAGGGATTCCCTCTTTGCGCGACTGCGGGTTCATTCATGGACATGCTCCTCCTGACCATTGACATAATTGTAAGCGTTCTCCGCCATTTTTCCAAGCAGCCGCTGGGCTTCGTCGGCCTCCTGCTCGGTCATGCCGGAAGTCAAGATCCGGTTCCATTTTTGCCGGGTCTCATATAGATTCTCCACAATCGGCCGGGCCGCCGGCGTGGTGTACAAATGCCGGATGCGCCGGTCGGCCTCGTCCACCTGACAGCGGATGAGAGAAAGCTCCTCCAGCTTCTGGATCGCCCGGGTCACCGTCCCCTTGTCGTAATACCCGGTCTTGGCCAGGTCGTACATGCTGATGCCCTCGTTTTCATAAATGCGCAGCAAAAAGAACTGCTGGCCGCAGCCGATTTGGTGGCGGGCCAGCTCCCGATCGTAATACCGGTTCCCCAATCGGTAAATGATGGACGTAAACTTAGTGAAAAAATAGGCGGACGAGCGCAAGAAGGTTTCCTCCAATCGATTGAGCGATCAACTAATGGGAGTATAACGCGAAAAGGTTGGATTGTCAACTATTGTGAAAAAAGTAACAGCTCCGCAGGACCGGATGCCGCCGCGGAGCTGTTGAGGTATCGTTCTTATGCGTTTTCGAGCAGCTGCAAAATCGCGCTTTTGGGACGAACGCCTACGCTAGAAGCCACTGCTTCGCCGTTTTTGAGCACCACCAGCGTGGGAATGCTCATGACGCCGAACCGGTCCGCCAGCGCCGGCTGCTCGTCGATGTTTACCTTGCAGACCTTCAGCCCCGGCCGCCCTTCCTCGGCGATTTCGTCCACTGTGGGGGAGAGCATCTGGCAGGGGACGCACCAGGATGCCCAGAAGTCAATGAGGACCGTTTCCTTGGCCTGCAATGCTTCCTTGTCGAAATTTGCTGTCGTCAATTCCAAAACTGCCATACAAAAAACCTCCTGCTTAAAATGTACTCGAGTGTGATAGGCAAAAAACGCTGTTTGAAACAATCGAAGCCGTTTACCCAGACGCTGCCAAACGGCTTTACGGGGAGCCGGCTGCTTTTTCGGCGGAAAATCGCTCGGTTAGACACAGGGAGGAACCGTTTTCCCGTCTTGCCGGTGAAAAATCCGCCGATCGATGTCGCCGATGGTGATTTCCTCCAGCGTTTCCCTGCACCGCGTGTCTAGCCTTGCGAAAATATCGTCCATAATCCCTCCCATACCTGAGGCCACCAAACATTCCTTTTCAGCGTTTCCGCTGTGCCACGAGGCGCTGACAAAGGAGATGCCCAGCGCGTCGGCCACCTGCCGCAGAGTAACGCCGTCCGGGGAAAGGGGAAACTGATAGCCGCCGTCCACCCCTTCCTTGGTGTGTACCAGCCCCGCTTTTTTAAGCCGGGCCATCACCCGTCGTACCCGGGCAGGATGGGTGCAGATGTTTTGCGCCAGGACCTCGCTGGACAAGGTGGACGCCTTGTGATTGAGAAAGACCAGAGCATGGACCGCCACGCAGAAATCGCTGTTCACGAAAGGACCTCCTTCGGATTTGGTTTCGATGGGCCGGCATTCCTACCGAAACAGAAAGAGAAACATACTGTAATTTATTTTGTCTCAGTTTCTATCTGTTATTATATGTGTAACAGATACGTTTGTCAAGAAAAATTTTTCATGAATTCGCATAGAGGAGGAATTGGTATTGTATGGGGAAAAGGCTTTACGAAGAAAGGGTAAATAGAGTATACTATCTTTATCTATACAAAACCGGCCCGGCCAATGCAAGGGTGATACAGGACCGGGTGGATGAAACCGGAAAGACAGAAACGGAGGGCGAATCGATGGGTATTATCAAAGCTGCAATCCATGCCGTGGGCGGCGCGCTGGCCGACCAGTGGCTGGAGGTGTTCGAACCGGATGAAATGGACGATTCCACCGTCTTTACCCGCGGGGTCACGGTACGTAAAAACGACAAGCGGGGGCAAAACCGAAAGGGCACGGCGGACACCGTTTCCAACGGCTCTGTTGTGCACGTCTACCCCAATCAGTTCATGCTGCTGGTGGACGGGGGCAAGGTGGTGGATTTCACCGCCGAGGAAGGTTATTACCAGGTGGACAATTCCTCCATGCCCTCTTTGTTCAGCGGCTCGTTTGGGGACGCGCTCAAGGATTCCTTTGACCGCATCCGTTTTGGCGGCGTCAACCCCACAGCACAGAAGGTCTATTACATCAACCTGCAGGAGATCAAGGGCATCCGGTTTGGTACCCGTTCGCCCATCAATTACTTTGATACCTTTTATAACGCGGAGCTTTTTCTGCGGGCCCACGGCACCTATTCCATTAAAATTACCGACCCGCTGCAGTTCTACGCCGAGGCCATCCCCCGCAACAAGGACCGGGTGAAGATCGACGACATCAACGAGCAGTATCTCGCCGAATTTTTGGAGGCCCTCCAGTCCGCCATCAACCAGATGTCGGTGGACGGGGTGCGTATTTCCTTTGTTTCCTCGAAAGGGCGGGAGCTGAGCAAATACATGTCCGCCATTCTCGACGAGGATTGGAACCGGATGCGCGGAATGGAAATTCAGTCGGTGGGCATCGCCAGCATTTCCTATGACGAGGAATCCCAGAAGCTCATCAACATGCGAAACCAGGGCGCCATGCTGGGCGACGCCACCGTGCGGGAGGGCTATGTCCAGGGTTCCATTGCCCGGGGTCTGGAAGCGGCCGGCTCCAACGCCAACGGAAGCATGGCGGGCTTTATGGGCATGGGTATGGGCATGCAGGGCGCCGGCGGCTTTATGAGTGCCGCGTCCCAGACGAACCTGCAGCAGATGCAGGCCCAGCAGGCCGCGCAGCAGCAGGCGGCCAAAGAAGCGGCGGGCAACGGATGGACCTGTTCCTGCGGGGCGAAAAATACCGGGAAATTCTGTCCCCAGTGCGGCAAGCCGAAGCCGGAGCGGGAAGAATGGATGTGTGCCTGCGGCACGAAAAATACGGGAAAGTTTTGCTCGGAATGTGGCAAGCCCCGCCCGGTGAGCGGGAAATTCCGCTGTGATAAATGCGGTTATGAGCCGGATCCTGGAAAACCGCTCCCTAAGTTCTGCCCGGAATGCGGAGACCCTTTTAACGAGGAAGACCGGGCTTAAATTTTAACCATTTCACTCCATAAGGAGGATCCTTCATGCCATCGGTTACCTACAAATGCCCCAACTGCGACGCCCCTCTTGTGTTTACGCCCGGTACCCAGGGCTTCTACTGTGACTTCTGCAAAAGCGCCTTTACCAAGGAGGAGCTGGACAGCAAAGCAGGCACCGAGACCCAGTCAGAAACCACCGCGCCCAAGGAAGACGGGGGGCACGCGGTGTGCTATTCCTGCCCCAGCTGCGGCGCCCAGATCGTCACCGATGAAACTACCGCCGCCACCTCCTGTTACTACTGCCACAATCCTGTCATCCTGTCAGGAAGGCTTCAAGGGGAGATGGAGCCGGATCTGGTGATTCCCTTTGCCATTGAAAAGGAAGAGGCCCAGGAGAGCTTCACCAAATGGCTCAAAAAGAAATGGTTCATTCCCACCGCGTTTCGGCGGGAAAGCCGGGTGGAAGAGCTTCGCGGTGTGTATTTTCCATACTGGCTGGCGGACTGCAAGGTGGAAGGGGAGCTTCACGCCAACGCCACCAAGGTCAGCAGCTGGCGGTCAGGGGATTACGTGTACACAAAAACCCAGTATTTCTCAGTTCACCGGGCGGGAGCGGTGCAGTTTGACAATCTGGTGAAAAACGCCCTCAAAAAGGCCAACCGGCAGCTGATCGAAGGGGTCCAGCCCTTTGAAATCGGGAAAACGCAGGTGTTCTCCCTGCCGTATCTCGCCGGGTTTCAGGCACAAGCGCGAGACATTGACGCGGCGCAGGTGATGCCCGAGGTGGAACGTGAGGCCAGGGAAGGGGCGCAGGCTTTGATGCGGGATACCATCGTGGGATACAGCACCGTACAGACCGTGTCCAATTCCCTGCACCTGACCGATTCGCATATGCGTTACGCGCTGTTCCCGGTCTGGACCTTGACCTACCGCAGCGCAAAGGGAGATGTTTATTATTACGCCCTTAACGGGCAGACCGGAAATGTGTGCGGCAAGCTGCCAATTTCTTATGCAAAGCTGGGCATCCTCTTGGCTGCGGTGGCGGTGCCGGTGTTTTTGCTTGCGCTGTTGGGAGGGTTTTGGCTATGAGGAAAGGGGGATTGCGCTGCTCATTTTTGCTGGTGCTTCTTTTGGCCCTGCTTCCCTGCGTAGTTGTGCAAGGAGCGGACGGCCAACAGCGGGTTTTTGACGAGGCCGGGCTTCTGACCTCGTCCCAGGTAAACGCGCTTGAGCAGCGTATCGCCGAAATCAGCGGCGAGATCGATATGGACCTGGCCATCGTCACCACCGATACCAATCCCAAATCGGCTGAAGACTGCGCGGACGAATTTTATTACGACCATGGGATCGGCTTCGGTACCGACCAACGCGGCGCGCTGCTATTGATTGACATGGACAACCGGGAATACTACATTTATACCCAGGGCGCCATGATTGACGCGGTTACAGACCGGCGCCTAAACGACCTGCGCGCGCAGGTGCAGAACCGACTGTCCGATCAGGATTATGCGGGCGCGGCGGATGTGTTTTTGACCCGGATACACGGCTATGCCGCCGGCGGAGAAGAATCCCGGCCCAATCCGGTAAGCCCGGTCCGCCTTCTGATCTATACCGCCATCGGCTTGGGCGTAGGCGTGATCGTCTGCCTGATTGTGCTGGCAAAGTACCGGTTTCACGGCAAGGCGTACCAGTATCCCTTCCGGGAAAACGGTACCCTGCGCCTTACCAGCAAAGAGGATATCTTTCTCAACGAAACCATCAACCGGCGGTATTCCCCGCCGCCGCCTCCCTCCTCGGGCGGCGGTTCCGGCGGGAGCACGACCCATACCGCCAGCAGCGGCCGCAGCCATGGCGGCGGAGGCGGAAAGTTTTAGCATACCGCCGCTCATTTAGAGCAGAAAGAAGGCCGGGAACCATTTGGTTCCCGGCCTTTTCGGCATCGTTTGTTTTCGAACTAAGAATGGGTTTCTCCCAGGCAGCCGGCCAGAATATCCATGGCCTTTTCCACAAGCGTTCGGGGGCAGGCCAGATTGATGCGCACAAAGCCTTCGCCATTTGCCACGAATTCGTCCCCAAACTCGATAAAGAGTCCTGCCCTGGAAATGCGTTCCTTGAGCTGCCGGTCGGTAAGGCCAAACCCGCGCAGGTCAATCCAGGCAAGATAAGTCCCCTGGCTGATGGAAAATTGCGCCTTTGGAAGATCGTCGCGCAAGCGCCGCTGGACGAGGGCAAAATTTTCATCCACATACCCGTTCATCTGTGCCACCCACTCGTCGCACTGCGTATACGCCGCCTTGCAGGCGGCGATGGACAGCGGGTTTGGAAACCCGCAGGCCTGCATGCCCCGCCATTCCCTGGCGAGAGCTTTATCCGCCACGACTAGGTTTGCCAGCTGATTGCCTGCCAAGTTAAAGGTTTTGCTGGGAGAGGTGCAGGTGATGATCTGCGTTTCCTCGGGGAAAAGCTTTGCCAAGGGAATGTGGGTTTCCCCCTTGCGCAGAATGTCGCTGTGAATCTCGTCGCACACCAGGAACACCCCGTTTGCAAAGCACAGCTGCGCCACCCGCCGCAGCTCTTCCTCCCGCCAGACCCGGCCGGTGGGGTTGTGGGGGCTGCAGAAAAAGAAAAGGGTGTTGCGCGGGTCTTTTGCCTTTTGCTCCAAGTCCTCGTAGTCGATGATATAGGTCCCATTCCGGTAGAGAAGGGGGGAGTAGACCGGGGTGCGGCCGAAGCGCTTGATGGTGTCGTCAAAGGGGTGGTAGGCCGGGGTGTTGAGAAGGACGCCGTCGCCGGGCTTTGTCAGCCGTTCCACCGCCGTGTGCATGGCGCTTACCACTCCGGAGCTGAACACAATGCTGTCCGCGTCCACCCGCCATCCGTGCCGCCGCCAAAGCCATCCAGTCACAATCTCAAAATATCCCGGGTCCAGCAGCATGCTGTACCCCAGAATCCGCCGGTCCAGCCGCTCCTTCATGGCGTCGAGCACCGGCTGCGGACAGGCAAAATCCATGTCCGCCACCCACATGGGCAGGTATTTCTCCGGAAGATACGGGTTCATTACCGGGCCGCCGTCGTATTTGAGGCTGTCGGTACCCGCGCGGTCGATGATTTCATCAAAATCGATCATAAACGTGCTCGCTCCTTTCGCGCGCCTTTGCGCAAAAATCAATCCCACCAGAAGTACCAAACGGTGGACTTAGTTAAAGAATCAGCCAGCTTTCCCACGCTGCTGTCCTCTTCGCACTGCTCTACCCGGTCCGGGCAGAAAGCGTACTGCTCCAGTGCCAGCTCCTGTGCGGCATTTGGGTCGGATACCGGCGCGGGCAGCAGGAATTCCAGCTCGTCGTGGCTAATACAGGCGGGCACCGCCCCGTAGACCTCTTGCCACCGTTTGGCCACCGCCATCAGCTGGGGCGTGTCGGGGCAGTCGTTCCAATTGCCCATGGGCAGCCAGGCGAAGACCTGCCAGGCCTTGTCCGTGGGAACCTTTGCCAGAATCACCTCGTCGGTATAAGAAGTCTCGTAATTCCAATAGACGGCGAACCGGTCGTTTGGTTCTCCTCCCATCCTCTCACCGAGAATGTCGTCCCAAGAGAATCCGTCGTCTTCGGCCTCCTCTCGGCGTTGCGCCTCCCATTCCCCCAGGCAGTCCTTCCCGTCGGGCAGCGCCCCGCTCAAAAGCCGGGTCCGATAGGCACGCACGGCGGACAGGGTAAAGTCCGGTTCGTTTTCCTCGTCTGCATTCATGGCCAGGCACTCCATCAGCGTATCGTCGACCTTTACAAGCACTGGGGTAAACCCTTCCCGTAGCCCCTCCTGCCGGGCCTTTTCGTAGGCGGCCAGAAGAGGGTCGTCGTCCTCCATGGGGGCGAATACCGTGCAAGGGCAGTCTAAGTACCGGATCATCTCTTTGGCAAGAGCGCTGGGTTGATAGTCGGTCATGGGTTCCATCCTTTCTATACATCCGATTTTGCAGGGCGGGTAAAAAGAAAAGTGCGCCGCTATTGCGGTCCAGCCGTTCCCAAAGGCCCGTCTTTTGCGAAAAGAACGTCACAGACGGTAAGCCGTCCATCCGCTGCGGTAAAATGCACCTCTACCCCGGCGAATTCCATTTTATACACCCGCCCGGGCGTATCCTGATAGCCGGGACGAGGGTCCTGCGCCAGCACACGCAAGAGGGCGTCCCGGCGGTTCGGAGGAATGCGTTCGAGCAGCTCCGGCGGGACATCCACCTTCAGCACATCCTCTTTGGAGGAAAAGGAAAAGCCGCCCGTGGCCTGGGGATGGGCGTCGGTGTAGGCAAGATAGGGCTTGATGTCGAAAATGGGGGTGCCGTCCATCAAATCTGCGCCCGATACGTGCAGGACAGGGCCCAGCTTTTTATCCATCGCGATTTCCCGAAGCCGTACCGAGGATAGGCCGATGGAGTTCGGGCGGAAGGGCGAACGGGTGGCGAATACGCCCATGCGTGTGTTGCCGCCCAGGCGGGGCGGCCGCACAGTAGGGGACCAACCCTCCCGTACCGCTTGAGAAAACTGCCACAGCAGCCAAATGTGGGAGTACCCCTCTAGGCCGCGCAGAGCGTCGGGGTTGCGGTAGTCCGGCTCAAATACGATGGTGGATGTTAACGCGTCAACCAAACCGCTTTGGCGGGGAATGCCGAATTTCGAGGGAAAGTCACTGTGAATGCGGGCGATAATCCGCATTTCGACCGGTTGCAGCATGGCTTCATCTCCATTTCATTGGGTCCCTTTCAGTATAAAAGGAGGGAAGGCGGCGGTCAAGCCCAGGTGCGATGCCATTTCCAGGTTGGCGTTGCGTCTGTACACGAAATTTCGCGGTTCTTTTCGTGGAACAAACAAAGGATTTCTGCCAAAAAAACGCGTATTGTTTGTTGTAACACCAGGAAAAGTGTGCTATGTTGGGAATACAGGACATCAGAAAAAGGAGAGAATGGTATGAAGAAGTTTATCGAAGAATTTAAGACGTTCGCCTTACGCGGCAACATGATGGACATGGCGGTGGGCATTCTCATCGGCGGCGCTTTTTCCGGGATTGTCACGTCCTTGACCGATAATTTCATCACGCCGATTTTGAAGTTCATTACCGGAGCGGAAACCTATGATTTGCAGGATGTGGCGGGTTTCGCCTCGTCATTTGTGTCTGCCTTGGTCAATTTCTTTATTATGGCTTTGGTGCTCTTCTGCCTGCTCAAGGTCATCAATAAGCTTATGAAGCTGGGCCGGAAAAAGGAAGAGGCGGCGGCCCCGGTCACCAAAAAATGTCCGTATTGCATGAGCGAAATTGCCATCGAAGCGACGCGCTGCCCCCACTGTACGTCTGAACTGCACATGGAAGTAGAGAAGGAATAAGCCTAATTTCGCTATTGGGGCAAAAAAGGCCGTTTTTCGTTCAAATATGCGTAAAAAGAGTCCGGTCAAATGACCGGACTCTTTTTACAGGGAATATCTGTTGTAATACAATAAGGTATTATATCTTTATCTCGAAGAAATCGTTAACAAGAGATTCAAAAGAGTAATAGCTGCTAAAGGATCCGATGAATTCCGATACATCCCCGTTTTCGGAATATCTGCCAATATATCCGCCAAACCCTTTTTCCTCATAGTTACAGGTAATGATTAAAAAATCACCGTTGGAATAGGAAAGCTTTATGCAAATTCCCTTGGGAGAATCATAGACATAATATTCGCTCAAAATGTCTGCTTCGGAGAGTTGCTTTAAAAAATCAGATTTTTTAGCGTCGTCTAAGGTTTCAAGAACGGTCATTCGGGAATCTTGAAACGGCATAAGATGAGACGAATGATCCGGTACCCATGAAATAAATTGCCTTTGATCAGGATTGTCATAACGAATCAGTTCAATGCGAACTACATTGTCTGCCAGGTCATGGTAATCAAATTGATAGGACGAAGGGTCACAGGCGCTGAAGACAAGACATACGATCCATAAGCCAATCAACAAAGCCGCCTTTTTCATGCCTTGCGTCTCCTTTTTTCTTTATTATACAATACCATAAAAGAAACTGCAACTTTATATCAGGGCTGTAAAACGAATTCATTAAAAAAAGTATCCCGAAAACCGATGATTCCTCATCAAGGTTCCGGGATAAACTCGGCGATATCTTCCAGCTTGCAATCCAAAACAACGCAGATTTTATTCAAAGTTTTGGTTTCCACATTTTCATTGGCTTTCAGCCGCCGGACGGTTTTGCTGTCAATCCCGCATTTTTCACGCAGCTGATAAGTGGAAACGTTCTTTTCCTTCATTACATCCCACAGCTTATTAAAAACGATCATAGGACACCCCCCACCGTAACATTTGCTATTATGGGGGTTATAATCTCAATGATTAAGGGGATATAATCCCCATGTCCGTTTGGCAGAAGCATCCTGCAATCCGACTGCGTCCAGCGTTACGCTGGTGCATGGATTGCATCAAAAACCGAATTGGTTTGTTATTCCAATAAAAAATCCGCACTTACGCAAAACAGTTCCGAAAATGCTTTCAGTTCGATATCAGTTACATACTGAGATGTTACGTTGGCACCAAACTTTATATAAGTTCGCTCCTCTCGCTTAAATATGTGTTCGCAGTTATCACAGTACAGCTACATTGTGGTTGTTTCAGCGCGATAATTCCTGTTTATTACACAGATATCCGGGCTGATTTCTCTTTTGGTAACCGAATATATATATTCTTTGTCATACCTTTTTACGGATTGTTTTCACCCCAAACACAAAATAAATAATATGGCATACCCAAACGACGGCGAGGATGACGCTGGGAACTACCACGTTCGCCCGCATCATCATAAAAAAGCCGAAGCTCATCAGCAGCGTTACCGGGATAATGATGCCCACCTTGGTCCGCACCGTCATGCCCTTTTTCTTCACAAAAGACTCCAGGTGTTTTTTGTAAAGCTTGGTGCTCACAAACCAGTCGTGGAGCTTCTGGGAGGAGTTTGCAAAGAAAAACACCGTCAGCAGGAAAAAGGGCACCGTGGGCAGGATGGGAAGCACGACACCGACGCAGCCCAGACCCAGGCAAAGGAATCCCAAAATCAAAAAGATCAACCGTTTTAATTTCATTTATGTACCTCTTTCTTTAACTCATTCTCCCGTGCTCAACGGAATAGACGGTGTCCGCAATCCGCATAGTGGACTGGCGGTGGGAAACCAGCACCACCGTTTTGCCCTCCCGTTCCTCGCGGAGGGATTTTAAGATGACCGCCTCGTTCAGGCTGTCCAGATTGCTGGTGGGTTCGTCCAGCAGTAAAAAGGGCGCGTCGTGCAGGAAAGCTCTTGCCAGCCCCAGCCGCTGCCGTTCCCCGCCGGAGAGAGTGTCTCCCAGTTCGCCCACCGTGGTATCATAGCCCTTTGGAAGGCACATAATGAAGTCATGCACCGACGCCTTTTTGCAGGCGGCCTCGATTTCCTCATCGGTGGCGTCCAGTTTGGCAATCCGCAGGTTGTTTTTGATGCTCTCGTGGAACAAATAGGTTTCCTGGGTGACGAAGCTTTCCATCTCCCGCAGATTCTTCGTATTGATGTCCGCGACTCTTGTGCCGGAAAGCGTTACGCTGCCCTGCTGCACATCCCAGAACCGCATCAGGAGCTTGAGCAGCGTGGATTTTCCGCTGCCGCTGCGTCCCACAATGCCCACGACACCGTGTTCCGGTATCTCCACCGACACATCGGAGAGGATGGTTTCGCTCCCGTAGGCAAAGGTGACATGTTCCGCCGCCGCGCCGGTGAAAGTAATCTCCGGCTTACCGGTCACTTCCTCCACGACCGGGATTTCGTCCAGAATATCCAGCACCCGGTTGCCCGCCGCAAAGGTGTTCTGTAAGGTGCTGCCCAGCGCCGCCAGGGCAATCACCGGGCCAAAGGAGGAGAACAGGGCGATGGTGGGAATCAATACCCCGTCAAAGCCTACCGCTCCGCTTTGACAGAGCAGGGCGGAGACAAACAGCATAATTAAGTCAAAGGCAAGTACCACCGTGTCGGTCACTGCCGAATTGCGGCCGGAGGTGCGTTTCATCCGTTCCTCGTCTTTGGCAAGGCCGTCGGTTTTCTCATTCATCTGTGCCAACCGCTTTTTGCCCTGCCCATATTGCAGGGTTTCCGACAGGCCCCGCAGGTTGTCCAGCACAAAGCCGGAAAGTTCCCCGGATTTCGTGCGGAACCGAATTCCGTCGTCTCCGCTGAGCCTGGAGGTGGCAAGGGGAATGACGATTCCAACCACGAGATATGCCGCCAGCGCGATGAGCCCCAGCAGCCAGTGATAGGAGCCAATGAACAAACACATCATAATGGTGAACAGGAACGCAATGGCCGCCGGGGAAATGGTATGGGCGTAGAACACCTCCAACAGCTCGATGTCGGAGGTGATGACCGAGATCAGATCGCCCTTGTCCCGGCCCTCCAGTTTGGCGGGGCAGAGCCGCCGCAATGCCCGGAACACCTTGTCCCGCAGAAGCGCCAGCAGCTTAAAAGCGATAAAATGGTTGCAAGCCTGTTCCGCATACCGCAGGAATCCCCGCACAACGGCAAAGACCACCACACAGATGAACAGGGCGGTGAGAGTAAGGGGAATATCGAACCCCAGTGCGGCAAGTACTGCATATCCACCAAAGATCGTGATAAAGGCGGCGCACAGGTGGCCTACCAGCCCCATAAATATCGCAAGAAACATATATCCGGCCAAGGGCTTCACCAACCCGATCAGCCGGGCCATGACCTGAAATCCGCTTCGTTTTTTCATTGTGCGTCACCTTCCTTTCCGTAATTCTCCAGAGATTGCTGCGCATTCCACAGACGTTCATACAGGCCGTGTTTTTTGAGTAAATCATCATGGCTGCCGCTTTCCGCAACGCGGCCGTTTTCCAGCACATAGATGTTGTCCGCCTGCACCACATTCGCCAGCCGATGGGAAATAAGAAGCACCGTTTTGTGCTTGGCCAGCTTATGTATCTCGGCCATGATGTCGTTTTCGCTTTCCACATCGATGTTGGAGGTGGCCTCGTCAAAGATATAGACCGGGCTGTCGTGGAGCAGCGCCCTTGCCAGCGCCAGCCGCTGACATTGCCCGCCGGAAAGATTCCCCGCCTTTTCGAGCAGTGGGGTATCCAAGCCTTGCTCTGCCTTCAGAAATGCGGCTAAGTTCACCCGTTCCAGCGCCGCCCATAATTCTTTGTCGGATGCGGACGGCTTACCCATGAGCAGATTGTCCCGCACGGTTCCTTTGAACAGATAGCTCTGATGGCTGACATAGGTGATATTCCGCAGCAGAGAGCTTTCGTTTATTTCCCGCAGTTCCACGCCGCCGACGGAAACAGAACCGGTATAGCCCCTGTTCCGCTCCATGAGGATAGCGGCGATGGTGGATTTCCCACAACCGCTCTCGCCGACTATCGCGGTAAAGCTGCCCTGGGGAAACTGCAAATCCACGCCATGGAGGATTTCCCGGTCAGCTTCGTAGGAAAACCGCAGGCCGGAGCAGACGATGTCATGCTGTAACGGGAAGCTCTCGGAAACCTCCTGTTTATGTTCCGGCAGGTCCAGCAGGCGGAAAATCTTGTCGCTGGCCGCCATGCCGTTCATGGCGATGTGGAAAAAGGAGCCGAGCTGCCGCATGGGAAGGAAGAAATCCGCCGCCAGCAGGATGATCAGCAGGCACCCGGCGAGAGAAACGCGGTTATTCACGTACTGCGTCACCGCCATGATGACGCCCAGCGCCGCCCCGCCGTAGGCGATCAAATCCATAATCGTGATGGAATTGAGCTGCATGGTCAGCACCTTCATGGTGATTTTGCGGAACTTCTCGGCCTCCACGTTCATCTCTTTGTTTTTGAACTCGTCCGCCTGATAGATTTTTAGGGTAGTAAGCCCCTGCAGGTTTTCCAGGAAAGTGTCGCCCAACGCCGTGTACTGCCCCCAGTATTTCGAGAGCAACTTTTTGGCCCAGGTCTGTACTGCCGCGATAGCAACCGGAATCAGAGGTACACAGATGAGCAGTACAATGGCCGCCGGGACGTTTACAAAGCAGAGTACTGCGAACAGGGTCAGCGGAGCCAGCATGGCGTAGAAAAACTGAGGCAGGTAGGCGCCGAAGTAGGTTTCCAGCTGGTCCACGCCCTCCACCGCCACCTGTACCACTTCGCTGGTTTTCACCTGTTCGTTGTAGGAGGCGCCCAATCGCAGCAGCTTTTCATAGATTTTCTCCCGCAGGGTTTTCTTTACTGCTTTGGAAGACAAGTATCCCATCCGGCTGGCCCCCGTGGTGCAAAGAAAGCGTATCACCAAAGCCAGAACGGCCACGGCCGCCGTTGTCCACAAAGTATGGAAATTGGTATTGCCGTAATAAAGCCCGGCAAACAGGTTGGTGATGCTGAACATCATCGCGATGTTCGCCGCCAGGGAACACCACTGCAAAACAACGTTCCCGGCGATGTATTTTTTGCTCTCAGCTACCGTGCCGATGAGCCGTTTGTTGATCATCATGGTTTCGACCGCCTTTTAATAATTTTTTCATCGCCGCTTTCACGCTGGAGCACAGGGCTATGATGGCAGCCGCAAATGCAATAGACGCCCAAACCGTATAACAGGGACTGCATCGCGTTATTCATCCCCATCCGCCTTCTTTCTTCCCGCCAGTTCCCGAAGGGCTTTGTAGCTTTCCGGGCTGACCGCGTGTTCCATCAGGCAGGCGTCCGCCGCCGCTGTTTCCCCATCTACCCCCAGATCCTCCAGCAGCGTCTGGAAGGTCTGGTGCCGTTCGTAGGTGGCCTTTGCGATTTTCAATCCCGCTTCCGTCAGGCAGATGGCGTGGTTTTCGTCCCGCGTCAGGTAGCCCTCCCGTTCCAGCGCCTTGAGAGAAACGGAGACTGTCGGCTTGGATACGCCCAGCTCTTCCGCGATATATGCGCCGTGGACTTCCGTCTTTTGGGACAGCAAGTAAATGGTTTTCAGGTAATCTTCCGTTGTGCGTCTGAGCTTCATCGAAGCCGCCTCCTTCTTCCTTTCCGCTTACACTGGAATGACAAACGGTTTGCCGCCCACGCTTCGGATATCCAGTTCCACGTCGTAGACTTCACGGACCAGCTCGCCTGTGAGGATTTCTTCCGGCAGGCCGTGGGCGATCATCCTGCCGTCCTTCATGGCGACGATCTCATCACTGTAATAGAGCGACTGGTTGATGTCGTGGAGCACCATGACGATGGTGATGCCGTATTCCCGGTTTAACTGCCGGATCAGCTTCAGAATTTGCAGCTGGTAACGGATATCCAGATAGGTGGTGGGCTCGTCGAGAAACAGCACCTTAGTATCCTGCACCAGCGCCATGGCGATCCATACCCGCTGTTTCTGGCCGCCGGACAGTTCGGACACCGGCTTGTCCCTATGCTTATATGTATGGGTGATCTCCAGCGCCCGGCGGATTTTTTCCTCGTCTTCTTTGGGGTCAGGGGAAAGCCCCATGGTGTGGTAGGGCGTCCGGCCGTAACTCACCAGCTTTTCCACACTCAGATCCGCCGGCGCCGTATTGTACTGGTGGACGATGGAAACCTCCCTGGCAAAATCTTTTAACCGCATATCGGCAATATCCCCGCCCCGCAGGAGGATTTCCCCTTCGTCCGGCTTCAGGTTTTTGGTCATCAAATTGAACAGCGTACTCTTTCCGCAGCCGTTGGCGCCAATCAAAGTAGTGATTTTCCCTTCGTGCAATTCCAAGTCAAGCCCTTTCAGTACCTGCTGTTTGCCGTAGGCGAAAGAAAGATTTTTGACGGTAAACACGTTATTGTCCATAGCTTTGCTTCGACCTCCTCAACAGCAGGATAAAGAACGGGCCGCCCACCACCGACATGATGATGGCCGCGCTGATCTCATAGGGCGCCGCAATGGTGCGTCCCAGGGTGTCCGCCAGCAGCAGGGTGAACGCACCCAGCAGGATGGAATAGGGCACCAGCACTTTATGATTGCTTCCCACCAGCAGCCGTGCGATATGGGGGACAATCAGCCCCAGGAAGCTGATGGGGCCGATGACAGCGGTACTGATGGAAGCCAGCAGCACCGCGATCACCGAAATGACAATGCGGCTGCGGGTAACGTTCACGCCAAGGCTCCTGGCCGTTTTATCCTCCAGCGCCAGCAGATTGCACTGCCCCAGCACAAAGACGGAGGCGATCAGGCCGATCACTACATACAAAAGCAGGGTTTGGAAATCGTCCCAGGTCTTCATGGTAATGTTAGCGTTGACAATGCTGGCGACGCCGGAATAGTTGCTCCCTGTGCCGGAGTTGAAGGCGCTCATGAGCCCGGTAAACATGGCGTTGACCGCCACGCCAACGAGGATAATGCGCAGGGGCGACAGGCCGCCCTTCCAGGAAAGACTGTATACCAGCAGGAACGCCACCATACCGCCGAGAAAGGCGAACAGGGGCGTAAAAAGGTAGAGTGTCGGCACAAAGGCGGTAATCAGCACCGCCGTCAGGCTGGCGCCGGAACTAATCCCGATGATACCGGGGTCGGCCAGCGGGTTTTTCATCACGGCCTGCAAAAGCACGCCGGATACGGCGGTCGCCGCGCCGCCGAAGATGGCGATGAGGATGCGGGGAAACCGCAGGTCGTAAATGGTCGCCACGTTTTCGTTGTATTCAATAAAGAGTCCTTTGAACAGCTCCAGGGGCGTCACCTTCAAGCTGCCGGTGTTGACGGCAACCAGGAACAGCGCCAGCAGCCCCAAGGCGGTGATGACAAAGGAGAGGATTTTCTTTCGGCTGCTTACCATAAGCAAAATCTCCTTTTGGAAAAACGGCCGGGATTCTCCCGACAGGAAAACCCGGCCGCTTCGTTTTTTGTTTTACAGGTTATTCCTCGCCGTAAAGCATGGGCTGCAGCGCCTTCAGCGCCTCCTCATAGCTGAAATTGGCGCTCATGTTAAAGAGGCTGGAATCCAGGTCGTACACCCGGCCCTCCTGCACCGCCTTAAAATGCTGCCAGATGTCGTTGGTGGCAAATTCCTCCGCAAACATCTTCCGTGCCTCATCCGGCAGGCCGTGAGCCGCCCGGAGGATCACGTCTGGCTCCTTGGTTTTCATATCCTCGGTGTTGGCGAACAGGAATTCCTGCCCGTCCCCGTCGCCGTAGACATTCGTGCCGCCCGCCAGCTTCACAAGGCTGCCCACATAGCTGTCATCAGTCGCGATGATGTACGAACCGGGTAGGCCCATGAGCACCAGCACCTTGGGGGATTCCTTACCGGCATTTTTTTCCGCAAATTCCGTCATAAAGGAATCGAATTCCTCCAGCATAACGGCGGCTTCTTCCTCCCGGCTGAATTTCTCGCCTAAGCCTTTAATAGAGGCATACATTCCTTCCACGCTTTTGAGGTTTAAAAACAGGGAGCTGACGCCTATCGAGGCGTATTTAGGCTGTAAATCATTTTGTAGGGAGCTGGGGGACAGGATGTAGTCCGGGTCAAGGGGTTTGATGATTTCCAGATCCGGGTTCATCGCCATGCCCACGGTGGTAACGCCGTCATACCGTTCCGGCAGTTCGCTGCTGGATTCGCAGATGCCCACCAAGTCAAGATTCAGCCGGTTACAGATCTGCACCACTGCCGGGGAGGTCGCCACCAGGCGGACTTCCCCGCTTTCATTTGTACTGCTGGTTTCCTCCGGGTGCTGGTTGACACAGCCGGTGACGGACAGCGCCATCGCACCAGCTAAAACAAGGGATAGGATTTTTTTGAGTTTCATGCCTCCGCCTCCCTTACTTCTTTTTCCGGAAGAAACAGAAGTACCATACGCAGCCGCCTGCAATGGCTACGACGATAATGCCGCCGATGACCCACCAAACGATGGGATTGCCGGTGCCGACCTGCTCTGCTTCGGTGAAAGTATCGCTCACCTTGTTGCCGGAGGCATCGAACTCTTCGAGACCAATTACCGCGTCTTCGTCTTCATCGGAAGATGCGCTGCCGGTATCGCTGGAAGAAGTCTCCGGTGTGGAGGAAGACGCTTCCGAAGCAGGGGGGACACTGGAAGACATTTGGCTGTCCGACGTACTGGAAGCGGGCGTTTGGACAGCAGATGCACTGGTGTCAGACTGCTCCGGCTCGGGTTCCTGTGCAGGCTGTTCCACCTTTACGCTGGCGATGAAATCCCCGGAACCGGATTTCAAATCACCAACCGTGATATAAAAAATGACGTCCCGACCCATAGGAATGACATACATATTGCATCGGATGATGGCGTTTTCGTCTGGCACCTGCATCCGAAAGTCGGTGGTGTTCTCGGTGAAATCCTCCTGCATGACCGTAGCGGAAACCGCTGAAAAATTCCCGTTCCGGTTGCCGTCCACCTGAAACTGCGGATCCTGGATATTGTCCATAAGGTTGAGCCGCACGGTGACATAGGTATTTCCCTGGGTATCCACTTCCACCAGCGCCGCTTTATTGAGGGCACTGTCGGTCATGGACTGGCCCAGGACATACGAGCCTTCGCCGCCGGAATCTTCAATGATCCCGGTGGTGGGGTGTTTATAGTGGGAGGTTGCGGTAGCGGTATAGATACCGTTAGATGCTGCTAACACCGGTATGGAAGTAATGCCCGCCATGAGGGCGGGCATTAACACCATACTGCACAGCGCCCGCTTGAGCTTTGTCGCAGTATTCGTCATGTTGTGATCTCCTTCGATTAAACTTCGTCAGACTTGCGCTTTCTGGTAACCAGGGTGACGCCCATCATGCCAGCAGCCAGAGCCAGCAGCGCATATACCGCCATGTTGGAGCTGCCGCCAGTCTGCGGGATGTTGGTATTGCCCTGATTCTGGTTTCCTGCGTTCTCGGTGTTTTCCGCATCAGTGATGGTGCTGCCCTTTTCCACCAGAGCGTAGGTTCCGGCGGTCTTGGTGATAACGGTGTAATAGCCGTTCTCCACCGTGCCTCTTACCAGCACCTTGCCGCCGTCTGCCATACGGTAGACCGCCAGATTCGCGGAATCATAGCCTGCCGCAACCGGGAAGCTGATGCTCACCGTGCCGTTGGGGGCCACTTCATTGCCGTCCGCATCCAGGAATTTGATATCGTACAGCTTGAATTTCTTGCCCACATCACTGAGGGAGGAAGCGGCACTGTCATAGGCTGCCCTGGAAGTGATTTCCGAAACCACAATCTGAATGCCTTCGTCAAACACACCCTTGTCCGCATTCACCTTTACGCCCGTGGCGGAATCGGTGAAGTCCACAGCCGGGGACTGCTCTACCGGCTCTTCCGGCTCAAAAGCCGGATCGTCTTCGGTGGTTTCCTTCAAGGTGGACCAGTCGAGCTTTAAGAGCACATCCTGATCGCCGGTGCCTGCGGAAATATCCTCCATGACCGGTACGAATACATGCAGCGGTACATAACCGTCTTCGTCTGCTAAAGCGTCCGCTACCAGTGGGAACTCGATCTGGTCGGGGTACAGCTTGCCTTCATAGGATCCGCCCGCCTGATTGAATTCGTCATACAGGTTGCTGCCGTCGGCGTTCTTCTGGGTAGAAAGGACAGTAGCGGGAATCAAAGTACCTTCGACAGTGCCGTACTGGCCGTAGGTATAGCCGTTGTCATAATAGGACAGTTCCGCCAGATAGCCGAATTTGTTGAGATAGGCCAGACCGTGGAAATCTATTGTTAGGTAATATTTTCCATCTCCAACTGTGAGCTTAATGGTGTGGTTAATAGCGTCGTTGCTCATGGATTTTTCTGTGCGGTTGGTCTTAATCATCTCGCCGTAAACGGAATACACGCCGTCCTTCAGGTTAGTTTTATCAGGACTTCCTGTTTTAACGAGATTTTTCACTGCATC
Source organism: Clostridiales bacterium (assembly GCA_018364155.1). GTDB lineage: Bacteria > Bacillota > Clostridia > Oscillospirales > Acutalibacteraceae > Solibaculum_A. The sequence continues at coordinate 171,198 of JAGZMM010000004.1, read as the reverse complement.
GCTGATGGCTGCTGCCATGGCATTGACTTCGTCCTGTTTGGTGATATCAAATCCCCTGATCACTGCGGCAACCGCATCTTCAACGACTTTGACGCTTTCTTCGGTATAACTCGATAAGTCTTCAGGAACCAGTTCCAACGCTGCATCCACAGCGGAGTAATCTGCCCCCTTATAAGTCAAGCCCTTCATATTTGTAGTCAGGTGACCAGTGTATTCCGTCACCTTATCCTGCGTTCCAAAGCCGCTTTCTAGCAGATATTCAACGCCTGCAATGGTCGCCGTCAGGCTGTTCCAGCTTTCAGCGGTATACAGTTCCCCGCCTTTGGCTTCGAGCTCTTTTGCCTCGGCAAGCTTTTCTTTTAGTTCCGTGAGATCAAGGCCATAGTTCGCATCGTTCGGGATAGCGTCCAGATTGGACTTTGCTTTTGCAAGAAGCTCTTCGACCTGAGCAATGGTTGCCGCATTGCCGATGGCCTCAGCTGCATCTTCTTTTATCTGTGAGATCGCTGTCTGAGACAACCCCTTATAGTCGTCCGCATTTTTATATGCATTGAGCTGTGTCAGCGCATCCTCTTTGGTTTTCTTGAGGATGTCTTCCATCTGAGAAGCCAATACTGGATAACCGCCGTTTATGGATTCAGTGTCTATGCTGAAGTATTTTGCGTAACTTCCCATATCTGTAAAGAAATCTTCAGATTGGAACCACGCCTCGCTCCGGAATTCTGCATCCCTGACGATCTCCACCTCCGAGCTCCCGGTGGTGGTGACAATCATACTGCCTGTTCCCTCCAGAGCATAAACATTGTAGACCAAACCGCCTTGCATTCTGCCAATCACGCCATTACCCATTGTGGAACTGGTAGTAGCCGTCACGGCTCCGGTTGAATATACGCCTGTCACAGAAGACATATTGCCACCGCTAAAATATCCTACGATACCTCCGACATTGTTCTGGCCAGTGATATTGCCGCGGTTATACAGACCAGCTAGCACACCAAGAGCACCATTGCTGCAGCTTACGTAGCCGGCAATTCCTCCGACAATACCGCCCCTTCCGTTGATATTGCCCGTGTTATAGCAGTCAGTCACTCCATAGGCGCCGCTGCGGACATTGTAATGCCCAACGATCCCGCCCGTATATCCGCCTGCTGTTATCTTGCCTGAATTACTGCTGTGGCGGATATAGCTTTTGCTGGTATAACCAACGATCCCGCCGGTATTGTCCTGACCGGACGCAACCGTTATTTCTCCGCTGTTAGATGCATGATCTATATCGCAGAGAGAGGCTTCACCGACAACGCCGCCGGTATAAGACAGCATATCCGAAGAATTCGCCTTATTGACCGTAATATCGACTTCATTGCGAACATAAGAGAGGTCTGCATACTGTGCATATCCTACGACACCGCCAACTTGTTTTCCAGTGGTTTCAATATTACCGACCACCGTAATATCGCTGATACTTGCAGAATCTCCGTCTGCTCCCTGCACATAACCAAACAGACCAAGATAATCATTGTCTGAGGTGATGAGCAGATTGGAAACGGTATGGCCGTTTCCATAAAATCTACCTGTAAAAGGATTGCTTTTTGTTCCGATAGGAGTCCATTCTTTTCCGTTAAGGTCAATATCCCCCTGAAGGAAAATGGCATTGATTTCTTCGCTTCCTGAATTGATTTGCTGAGCTACCCAGGCGAGTTCTTCCGCCGTTTCAACAGAAGCTGTTCCATAGCTTACCACCGGCTGTTTTACAGTAGTTCCGTCCCACCCTTCGCTAGAGGAAATTGGAACCAATCCTTTGATGGCATCAAGGATTGCCTGTGCCCTTTCAGCAACCTCCAGCTCAGTTGGAGTGCCGTTCAACAAGGCTTCTCCCGCCTCCATCGCTTCTTCCAGTATGGCGTAGCTTTCGTCTGTGTAAAGGATCTTGCTTACTTCTTTCGCCTTATTCAGCGCATCTGTAAGAGCAGACGTATCTACCGGCTCCGCCAAGGAATCTACTGCGGTTTTCAGTTTCAACAGAATCTCCGCTGTTTTTTCTGCCGTCAATTCCTCGAAATTGATAACAGGAGCTGCTGAGATGCTCTCCCCGCTCATCTCCAGTGTCTGGGAGGGCCAGCGATTGCTCAGCTGCATGATGATTTCGCTGATACAATCCTGAAGATTCTGATAGGTTTCGTCCGAATATGATCCCTGTTCGATCTGTTTCGCCTGATATAATTGATACTCCAAATCTAAAGACGGATCCTCTATTTTTGTCAGACCAGTCCAATCTACATTCAATCGCGCATACTGATCGCCGGAAGATTGTGAGATTGAGAACATAACCGGTACAAAAACATGGCAGTACGCAGCTTCATCTGCCGTAAATTCTTCCGCCGTGGTTGGAAGTTCCTTGTCTTCTAAATCCCAGGCTACCGGAGTTACATCCACCGCCAGAATCCACGGATATGCCTCACCGTCAATATCTACATAGGATTCTTCCTTTCCAAAGCCTCCTGGGCGTTTGTTTTTATTAGGATTATCCGCGTGATAGCCGTCATAAACCATTTTCGAATCTGGATTATTGTAGTCGTCATACACTACGTCGCCATTCTTTGTCTTATGCGTCGCAAGTATTTCCGCCGGGGTATAGGTAGTGTATTCTTCTATGGGGCCATATTGAAAATATTCAGGATATACGCTGTCCAACTCCATAAGAAAGCCATATGTACCTAAATATCCCATCGGCATCATTTGCAAAACAGCGGTTGCCTTTCCGTCTTTAACGATGATAAGAGATTGGTAACCTGCATCGGACGGATTCTTCGTATTATATGAATCGCTTCCGCGCAGAGCACTGTTCCCCATGGAATACTGGTTTGGATTCGAAGCATTCACCAGATTTACCGTGCCTCGGTACACACCGTCTTCTACTGGTGCATCCAAATGGATCGCTTTCGTGGCATTGTCCGGAAGTGTTCCCGCAGCAAACACATTGGCAACGCCCATGCTCATGACCAGCATCACGGCCAGCAGAACTGCCAGGCTCCGTTTGAACCACGACTGTTTTGTCGTTGTCATGTTTTGATTACCTCCATTTCGTTTTTTTCCACGCAGGGGAGATCGTAAATTTTCGGTTAGAATTTGCTAACCTGCAATGAAAAAATTTTGTCGTTTCTACGGCGAATCTTTGATACGGCTCATGGGCTCCTCCTTCTATTGTTTCTAGTTAGGAGGCCGAGCTGTGAACTCGCCCTCCCGGTATATTTATTTTGTGCAGGAGACCGCCTACCCAAAGTTAGCATCAACTAACTAAACCCCTGAAAAAATACCCCTTCCGGAGTTTTTTTCGAGGCAGCCTGCTTCACCTGTTCTTTTTTGGCTTTGTCCCATGGAGATGACCCATATCTCAAAAGCCTTCCTTTGTCCCGAAGGGAACTGTTGTTTCCAGCTTTCTCCCTCAGCACGTAAATAGTTGGATTTTTCTGCTTCATAAACCGGTTTTTCTTTTCCAGTTTATTCCACAGATTCCCTAAAGCAGTTTCAGTATAACCAGTTGACTTTTCCTTGTCAATCGATTTTCTGTACCAAGCCCGGTTCAAATGGCCTTTTTTCGGCCCAAAAAAGCCCCGGCATCCGCATGGCAAAAGAAAAACCGCACTTGTACCAAACCTGGTTCAAAAAATTTTATTTTACCCTTGACAGCCCTGTTTCAGTGGATGAACATGGTAAAAACCGCCGTGCTCTCCGGCATATGCATATCTCCCACGCTGCACTGCATTCTCAGGCATACGCTGCCGTGCAGCAGGGTGTCCCGGCCTTTCCCCATGGCGATGAAATTCAGCGCCGTCACCGGAAAATACACATATCTCCCGTCGATTCCGCCGTCCCGGAACTCGCCGTCGTACAGGTATTGCATCTTGTTGACCCGACCTTCCATCTTCTTGCCGCTGGACATGGATTCGGCAGACACCGTTTTCACCGCCAGATACACCAGCCCCTCGTGGTCCTTCACGATCAGCTCGCAGGGGTTTTCAAACCCACGGTTTGCCATAGAGAGGTTGTTGTGGTTCTTGATCTGCTCCCGGTAAATGATAAACGGGAAGTAATAGCTGCCGTCCTTGAGATAATTGCAGATATCCCCACCGTGAAAATCCCGGTGCCCGGCAAAAATCTCCTTGAGACGCATCCGTCCCTCCTGCTCGGTAAGGCGATCCATAAACTCGTCGGAAAAACCCGCCGACAGCGCCCGCAAGGCGTTCTCTTTTACCTGCGCAGGCGGAATGTCCTGATACTGCATATATTGCTCCAGGATTTTCCGCTGGTGCAGCAGCTCCTGCGCGGTTCTTTTCCCCGCAGCGGTCAGCACCGACTTTCTGCTCTCCACACGCTCCATCAGCGCCAGCTCGTCCAGGCTGTCAAGGATATGCGTCAGGGTGGATTTCGGCTTATTCAAATATCGGGCGGCGTCGGTCACCGTCCGTTTTTTCGGCTCCGCCTCCAGAAAATACAAGAGCAGCTGGATCTGGATGCCGTTCAGATTTTCAGGCATAAAAAAATCCCTTCCTCCTGTTATAACGTACACAGAACAAAGCCTGTACGCTTTCTCGCAGCGGACCGGCGTTTGTCTTGCATATACACGTTCAGGCTTTAGGGAATGTGGTTAGTTATTGCTAACTATTAATAATATATCATGCCCTTGCCGTTTTGTCAAGTAAACTATTTTTCGTGATTGACAAATGGGGAAATATGGAGTACACTTTGGTTAGTTAACACTAACCATTGTTGCTTGAAAGGAAGTGCTTGTATGGCATACACCACCATACGCCCCATCAGGCGTCTGTTGAAGAAACCGCAGCGGAGGATTGAGAGGACAAGCCTGCGGGCTATGTAAAACAGAAGAAAATTGCAGGGAGGCTTTACTGTGAAACAACATCGTTTTTGGGCATGGAGCGCTGTGATCTGCATGGTTATGGTACTCATTACAGGCTACAGGCATAAGTAAAGAAAAGAAGGGATGGATTTGTGATGCGTATTTATTCAAAACTGGCCTGCTTTATCAGCGGCGTATTGTTCGGTTCCGTGGGGATCAAGCTGCTTTCGAGCAAGGACGCCAAAAAGGCGTATACCCATATTACCGCAGCAGGACTGCGCATGAAGGATTCGGCGATGAAGACCGTCGCCACGGTGCAGGAAAACGCCGGGGATATCCTGGCCTCCGCCAAGGATATCAACGAAAAGCGGGCTGCGAAAGAAGCGGAGGAAGAAGCCGCGGCTGAAATCGCTGACGAAAATGATGAGGAAAACAAAAAGCCGGAAGAATGAATCGTCCGCAGCAAAGGGAGCCGTGACTGCGGCTCCCTTTTCCATGGAGGTTTTTCAATGAATGCAGTAATCATACACGAGAGCCGCGGACGGATGCGGCTGCAATGCAGGATGAAGCAGAAGGAAATGAGCCTGCGTCAGGCGAATCTGCTGGAAGCGTGGTTCCAGAAGCAGAGCTGGACCAGCCGGGTAATGGTGCATGAACGCACTGGCTGCGTCATCCTGTACTATACCGGAGCAAGGGAGACGGTTTTGCAGGCTGTACGGCAGTTTTCCTGGAAGCAGGCGGAGCAGAGCGTATCCCTGCCGACGCACAGCAGCCGTATGCTCAACCGTCAATTCGAGGAAAAGCTGATGGGCAAGGCGGCATTAAAACTCGTAAGCACCCTGTTTCTGCCTACACCTTTGAGAATCGCCCGGGTGCTGTGGCATGCCCTCCCTTTTCTGCGCAAAGGCATGCGCTGCTTGAGGCAGAATAAAATCAAAGTGGAACTGCTGGACGCCATTTCCATCGGCCTGTCTATTGCCCGCAAGGATTTTGCCACGGCCGGTTCGGTCATGTTCCTGCTGGAGCTGGGGGAACTTCTGGAGGAATGGACCAGGAAGAAATCAGTGCAGGATCTGGCGCAGTGTATGTCCTTAAATGTGGACAGGGTATGGCTGAACACACCGGAAGGCGAAGTCCTGACGCCGGTATCCCAAATCCGGCCGGGAGACCGGATCGCAGTCCGCGTCGGCGGCGTTATCCCGGTGGACGGTATGGTGACAGACGGCGAAGCGATGGTCAACCAAGCTTCGTTGACAGGGGAATCCATGCCGGCAGCCAAACGGCCGGGCAGCCTTGTCTATGCGGGAACCACCATCGCGGAAGGAGCCTGCACGATAGAAGTCCGGCAGAATTCCGGCCAGAGCCGCTACGAACAGATCGTGGCCATGATCGAGCGCTCGGAGCAGATGAAGTCATCGGCGGAAAGCAAGGCCGCCAATCTGGCGGATAAGCTGGTGCCGTACACCTTTGCGGGCAGCCTGCTCAGCCTTATCCTGACCCGGAACGTCACCCGCGCCTTATCGGTGCTGATGGTGGATTTCTCCTGTGCCTTAAAGCTTGCCATGCCGCTTGCCGTACTGTCTGCCATGCGTGAGGCCGGCCGGGAGCATATCACGGTGAAGGGCGGGAAGTTTCTGGAAACGATTGCCCGGGCAGATGCTATTGTGTTTGATAAGACCGGCACCCTCACCCGTGCCTGCCCCAAGGTGGTGCAGGTAATCCCTTTCGGCGGACACAGGGAAACGGAGATGCTGCGGCTGGCGGCCTGTCTGGAGGAGCATTTTCCCCACTCCATGGCCAACGCCGTTGTGGAAGAGGCAAAGCGCCGGGGGCTCAAGCACGAGGAACTCCACTCCAAGGTCGATTATCTGGTGGCGCACGGGATTTCCAGTTCCGTCGGGCAGGAGCGTGTGCTAATCGGTAGCGCCCACTTTATTTTTGAGGACGAAGGCTGTACGGTTCCCGCCGGAGAACAGGAGCAATTCGACGCCCTGCCTTTGGAATACTCCCATCTGTATCTGGCAATCGACGGGCAGCTGGCGGCTGTCATCTGCATCGCCGATCCTCTGCGTGAGGAAGCGCCGGACGTTCTTGCCGCCCTGCGCAGACTTGGGATACAAAAGGCCGTTATGCTGACCGGCGACAGTCGGCGCACAGCCGAAGCGGTCGCTTCCCATATCGGGGTGGATGATCTCTGCGCTGAGGTGCTGCCGGAGGATAAGGCAAATTATGTAGCGGCGCTGCGGGCGCAGGGGCACACCGTCATCATGGTGGGAGACGGCATCAACGATTCCCCGGCTCTGTCCGAGGCGGACGCCGGGATCGCTGTCAGCGACGGCGCCGCTATCGCGCAGGAAATTGCCGACGTCACCATTGCGGCGGAAAGCCTGTGGGAGCTGGTGCGGCTGCGGCAGCTTACCATGGCGTTAAACAGCCGTATCCGCAATATTTACCGCTTTGTCCTCGGATTCAACGGAGGGCTGATCGCCCTGGGGGTTGCCGGGCTGCTGCCGCCCTCCGCATCGGCGACTTTGCACAACCTTTCCACGCTGGGGATCAGCCTGCACAGCATGACGTCTCTTCCCTGCAAAGAAATAGAAACAAAATCGGAAAAACGATCATGATATGCAAAGACGGGGAGCCGCATATATTTCCCCCATCATCATAATTTCTTCTTGACAAAACCTTTGTCAAGATATATTATAACATTGTTACATATCACTGTTATATGGAGGCCGCCATGGAAGAAAAGTCATCCGATACCTTAGAAAAAATACAGCAGGCCGCTTTGGAGGAATTTTCCGAGAAGGGCTTCCTCGGCGCTTCCCTGCGGCAGATTGTCAAGAACGCCGGGGTGACCACCGGGGCATTCTACGGCTATTTTTCCAGCAAGGAGGCGCTGTTTGCCTCTCTGGTAGAGCCTCACGCCGCCGCCCTGATGGGTCGGTTCATGGAAGCCCAGACCGGCTTTGCCGAGCTGCCGGAAAAAGAGCAGCCGGCGCACATGGGCGAAGCCTCCGGCGATTATGTGGACTGGATGGTGGACTACATCTGCGAGCACCGGGAGCCGGTCAAGCTGCTTCTCTGCCGAGCGGAGGGAACCTCCTACGAGCATTTTGTCCACAACATGGTGGAGGTAGAGGTGGAGTATACCCTTAAATACATGGAGGTGCTGCGCCGGCTGGGAAAAGAAATCCCGCAGCTGGATCAATCCCTCTGCCATATCATTGCCAGCGGCATGTTCAACGGCCTGTTTGAGATCGTGATCCACGATATGCCCCGGGAGCAGGCGCACCGGGACGTGATACAGTTCCGCACTTTCTATACAGCCGGATGGCTTGAATTGATGGGACAATAGTCCCGTCTTTTTTCGCACGTTAGTTAGTTATAGCTAACCTTTAATAAGGAGGTTATTTTTGTGGAAAAACGAAAAAGGAACGATGTGGCGGCTCTGCTCAATTATGCGGGCGGCCACAAGGGGCTGACCTTCCTGGGCCTGGCCCTGTCGGGGATCGCCATGCTGCTGAGCATGGCGCCCTACATCTGCATCTGGCTGGCGGCGCGGGATCTGATCGCCGTGGCGCCGGACTGGACGCAGGCGGAGAATGTCGCGCAGTACGGATGGCTGGCCTTTGCCTTTGCGGTGGGCGGCATTGTGATCTACTTTCTGGGGCTGATTTGCACCCATCTGGCGGCCTTCCGCACGGCATCCAATATCCGCAAGCAGGGCGTCGCCCGTGTGATGAAAGCCCCGTTAGGCTATTTTGACGCCAACGCCTCCGGCCTCATCCGGGGACGACTGGACGCAGCGGCGGCCGATACGGAAACGCTGCTGGCCCACAACCTAGCGGACATCGTCGGCACAGTCGTCATGTTCCTTGCGATGTTGGTGCTGATGTTCCTCTTTGACTGGCGGATGGGCGCGGCCTGCCTGCTGGCGGCGGTGATTTCGATGATTGCCATGTTCTCCATGATGGGCGGCAAAAACGCTGCGCTGATGGCGGAGTATCAGGCGGCCCAGGACCGGATGACCAAGGCGGGCACCGAGTATGTCCGCGGTATCCCGGTGGTAAAGATCTTCCAGCAGACGGTCTATTCCTTCAAGGCGTTCAAAGAGGCCATTGAGGATTACAGCAGCAAGGCCGGATACTATCAGGACAAGGTGTGCCGGGTGCCGCAGTCTGTCAATCTGACCTTTACGGAGGGGGCCTTTGTCTTCCTGGTTCCGGTCGTTTTGTTCCTTGCCCCCGGCGCGCTGGCCGACGGAGATTTCGCCGGGTTCATCGCAAATTTTGTTTTCTATGCGGTATTTTCTGCTATCATCTCCACGGCGCTGGCCCGCATCATGTTTGCCTCCGCCGGGACGATGCTGGCGCATACCGCTTTGGGGCGCATCAATCAGGTGATGGACGCCCCGGTTTTAAAAGCGCCTGCCCACCCGCAGAAGCCCCGTGACAACCGGGTGGAGTTCAGGGATGTAAGCTTTACCTATGACGGTTCGGACGTCCCCGCCCTCTCCCACATTTCCTTCACAGCGGAGCCGGGGCAGACGGTGGCGCTGGTCGGGCCCTCCGGCGGCGGCAAGACCACCGCTGCCAGCCTCATTCCCCGGTTCTGGGACACCACCTCCGGTACAGTGGAAGTCGGCGGCGTGGATGTAAAGCAGATCGATCCCCATGTGCTGATGGATCAGGTGGCTTTCGTCTTTCAGAACAGCCGTCTGTTTAAGGCTTCCATTCTGGAAAATGTCCGGGCTTCCCGTCCGGACGCCACAAGGGAGCAGGTGCTGGAGGCGCTGCAAGCCGCCCAGTGCGGGGATGTCCTCGAAAAGCTGCCGGACGGCGTCGATACCCAGATCGGCACGGAGGGCACCTACCTCTCCGGCGGCGAGCAGCAGCGCATTGCTTTAGCCCGGGCGATCCTGAAGGATGCGCCCATCGTGGTGCTGGACGAAGCTACAGCCTTTGCCGACCCGGAAAACGAGGTCTTAATCCAGAAAGCCTTCGCTGTGCTGACCAAAGGCCGCACCGTCATCATGATTGCCCACCGCCTGTCTACCGTGGTCGGGGCGGATAAGATCATCGTTCTGGAGGAAGGCCGCGTCGCCGAGCAGGGGACGCACAAAGAACTCACGGCTGCAGGCAGCCTGTATGCCCGGATGTGGGCAGATTACAACCGGGCGGTGCAGTGGAAGCTGACAGGCGGTTCCACCGGTGAAAAGGAGGGGGAGTAAATGTTCAGCAAAAAATTCCAGCGGAAATATGCCCTGACTGATCAGGGCCTGAAAAACACCAAAAAAGGCGCCTTCTGGACAGTGGCCGTCAATCTGGTCGTCATGGTCGGCATCGGTGTTTTGTACCTGATGATGTCCGGCTTTATGGGGACGCTGACCGGCGGCAGCCCGCTACCCGGCGTCTGGCTTCCCATCGGCCTTACCGTTTTATTTGTCCTGCTCTCCTTTATTACCCATTTGCAGCAGTACAGGGCCACCTACGGGCTGGTGTACGGCGAGGTCAAAACGACCCGCCTGCGTCTGGCGGAGCGGCTCCGCAAGCTGCCGCTGGGCTACTTTGGCAAGCGCGACCTAGCCGATCTTACCGAGACACTTATGGGGGACGTCAACCGCATGGAGCACGTCTGGAGCCATGTGCTGGGGTATCTGTACGGCGCATACATCTCCACGGCGATCATCGCCGTCTGCCTGCTTATCTATGACTGGCGGCTGGCGATCGGCTGCCTGTGGGGCGTGCCTGTAGCCTTCGGGCTGCTGTTCGGCAGCCGGAGGATGGCCGCCCGCGCCTCCGAACGGACGAAAAAAGCAGCCGTCCGTGTCTCCGACGGCATCCAGGAGGCGCTGGAGAATGTGCGGGAGATCCGCGCCACCAATCAGGAGGAACGGTATCTGGAAGGGCTCAACAAGAAAATTGACGACCATGAAAAGGTCATGATCAAAGGCGAGCTTTCCACCGGCCTGTTTGTCAACGCCGCCAGCGTCATCATGCGCCTGGGTGTGGCGACGACCATTCTTGTGGGCGCAGACCTGATTCTCTCCGGACAGATCGACTTTATGCTTTTGTTCCTGTTCCTATTGGTCATCACCCGCATCTACGCCCCCTTCGACCAGAGCCTTGCCCTGATTGCGGAGATGTTCGTCTCCCAGGTATCAGCCGACCGCATGAACGAGATCTACGATACGCCTGCGGCGGAGGGGTCGGAAACCTTTAAGCCGAAAGGCCACGATATCGTATTCGACCAAGTGGGCTTTGCCTATGACAAAAAGGACGTCCTGCAAGACGTCAGCTTTACCGCCAGGGAGGGCGAGATCACGGCGCTGGTCGGTCCCTCCGGCTCTGGCAAAAGCACCTGTGCCCGGCTTGCCGCCAGATTGTGGGACGTCACCAGGGGTTCTATTAAGGTGGGCGGCGTGGATATTTCCACCGTGGATCCGGAAGTGTTGCTCAGTGATTACTCGATGGTGTTTCAGGACGTGGTGCTGTTTGACGACACGGTGATGGAAAACATCCGTCTCGGCAAACATGGCGCCACCGACGAGGAAGTGCTTGCCGCCGCCAAAGCCGCCAACTGCGATGAGTTTGTCCGCAGGCTGCCCAAGGGCTACGACACCCCCATCGGGGAAAACGGGGCCAAGCTCTCCGGCGGGGAGCGCCAGCGCATTTCTATCGCCCGGGCGCTCTTAAAAGACGCGCCTATTGTCCTGCTGGACGAGGCAACCGCAAGCCTCGATGTAGAAAACGAAACCAGGGTACAGGGCGCGCTTTCCCGCCTGCTGGCGGGAAAGACCGTGCTGGTCATCGCCCATCGGATGCGCACCGTGGAGGCGGCGGACAAGATCGTTGTCCTGGCGGACAGCAAAGTAGCAGAACAGGGCTCTCCAACGGAGCTGATGGAAAAGGACAGCCTGTTCCGCCGGATGGTGGAGCTGCAGCGGCAAAGCGCCAACTGGAAGCTGGTATAAATCCCGTATACAGCACAGGCGTTGTATATCCAAAAGGATGTTTGAATAAAAAACGCAGGTCAGAGGAACAGCCTCTCCCCTGCGTTTTTTATTCAAACATCGCCAGATGCCCACCAGTCAGGTTTGTGACAATGGCAGGGTGCTGCATGATGGCTCTTAGGGCATCCTTGCACGTCTGGGAAAAAACGGCATCGTCCTCCGACAGGATCAACAGTCCCCGTCCTTTCCATGGGGCAAAATCATCCTGCGTCATCTCGAAATAATTTCCCGCATCGCAGAGAAAGTCGATCATGTGGCATTCATAGGGCTTGGTGAGCAGTTACAGCATGGCGCCGCATGCCGCATAGTTCTTTAATAATTACTTTCTCCTGCAGGGTAAAATACGGCAGCACGACACTTCTCTTTTCAAGAAAAAATCAAACCCGCCCCGCTGTCCAGAGCCTACCTGTTCCTATCTGGAATCGCGGGCGACTGCCATTTCTAAATGACTGAACTTTTTCAAACCACCCGCTCCCCATTTTTCATGACATGCTCTTCGCTATATAGATGACAGATCATTTCGGAATGACAGTGGATGAAACGCTTTTCGAAAGAAAATCAGATGACCTTCATTTCAAAAAGAGGATTGGATTTGTTTTAGATTTATGGCGTTCCTTTCGCTATGACGAAAGGCCTCTTTTCGGTATGAGACGAGGGGCGCCCTTTCGGCATGACTTCCCTCTTCTATGACTAACCCTGCTCCCTCATTTCGGAAGCAGGGGGATTTTCCTCTTGTCATAACGGAAGGATTATCATTTTCTTTGTCATTGGTAACGGAAAGGTTCAGGCAAAGAAGAAGAACACCGGATTTATCAATCCCCCACTTTTTGCTCCACTTTTACCGCTGGCGCCATGTGTTTTTATGCTTTCAAAATCACGTATATCTATTTTCTTGAAATCTGATGTCTCCCGTCCTATTATTCAATCTCTATATCGAGGTCATCAAGCTCTATTTGTGAAACGCCAAGCTCTTTCATCATATCTTTGTGCAAAATATTCTCACTGCCATCATTTTGTTCCATTCTCTTCTCAGCCTCATCGTGCAACACAAAATTGGACAACATTTCCATCAAAGATTCATACTGGGAAGGGGATAAAAGAACGCAGACAGGTTGACTGTTTTTCATCACAATTTTCATTTCAGCGGCTTCTACCTCTTCAAAAATTTTAGCTGCTTCACACTTATTGAAACGAGTAATCGGAATAAATGATTTTATCATACGCATAACAGACTGTTGATTCATGACCCATACCCCTTTGGCTAATATCCTCCTTGATTTATTTCATTGCATGTATCTCCCAAAATACAATCAAGATTATCATCATCCATAGGGCGATGGACAAAGAAAATAATGGTAATTAGACGCTTGCAGCCATGTAAAAACGGAATAAAGACCAAATAACGACCAAATCGGAGAAAACGAAAAGACAGCACCCCGGGAAACCTTGATGTTACAAGGATTTCCGGGGTGCTGTCTGGTGCGGGTAACAGGGGTCGAACCTGCACGAATCACTTCACAGGATCCTAAATCCTGCGCGTCTGCCAATTCCGCCATACCCGCCGATTGATAAGGAGACTGCTCCGGCAGCCTCCTTATTTTACTGGATTTTCCCCAAGAACGCAAGAGCGAAATTAGGCTTTGTTGGATACCTCCAAAAGAAGCATGGTCAGATTGGTTTCTCCGGTGTTGTAAAGCGCGTGGGTGCCGTAGGGCGGGTTGACGATGATATCTCCCACTGTGACCTCCCTCTTTTCCCCATTGACTTCACAAACCCCGCTGCCCTCCAGGATGATGTACAGCTCTTGGTCGTTGCCGTGGGTGTGCAGCCCTACGCCGGAGCCGGGCGGATAGGTGGAGAAGCGGACAAAACGAATAGGCACCTCAAAGTCCGACTCTTTAAAAACAAAGCCGGAAAAGCTCTTTGCCTGGCTTCCGTGCGATTGGTTCCATTCCCGGTCGCATTCCAAGAAATTGCGCACCAGCATGGCCAAAACCCCCTTTTCCTATTTCTATTCTTATTCTACTCGCTTGCCCCGAAAATTACAAGGAAAACCAAGGTCCGGCGGTTGACAAGCGGGGAAATTTCCTCCATAATGAAAGGCAAATCAAAATTTGGGGGTGTCGGTTATGCAGCGCGCAATTGAACTGTTCGATTCCACCTTGCGCGACGGTGCGCAGGGAGAAGGAATCTCCCTATCGGTGGAGGATAAGCTGGCGATTACCAGATTGCTGGATTCCTTGGGTGTCGCCTACATTGAAGCGGGCAACCCGGCCTCCAATCCAAAGGACATGGAATATTTCCAGCAGATTGAAACGATGACGCTTGCCCACGCGACCATCGTCGCCTTCGGTTCCACCCGGCGAAAAGGGATAAAAGCGGCGCAGGACGCGAACGTGCAGGCCCTTTTGCAGGCGAACGCGCCAGTGTGCTGTATTTTCGGAAAGAGCTGGAAGCTGCATGTGACGGAAATCCTGGGGACCACCCCTCAAGAAAACTTTGCCATGATCGGGGACACGGTTCGTTACCTCAAGGAGAACGGGAAACAGGTTTTTTTTGACGCGGAGCATTTCTTCGACGGCTATAAGGACGATCCGGCGTTTGCCTTGGCAGCGCTGCAGGCAGCAGCGGACGCAGGCGCCAAACGCCTGATCTTGTGCGACACCAACGGCGGAACCTTCCCCGATGAGATTGGAAAAATTACCGGCGAGGTGGTAAAGCGGTTCCCGGAAGGGACGGTGGGAATTCACTGCCACAACGACTGCGGCATGGCGGTCGCGGGGACGATGGCCGCGGTGCAGGCGGGGGCTGGGCAGGTGCAGGGCACTTGGCTTGGCTTTGGCGAGCGGTGCGGCAATGCGAATCTTTCCACCATTGCGGCCAATTTGCAGCTCAAGCGGGGAATTTTGTGCATCCCGCCGGAGAACCTCGCAAGCCTGACGCCGGTTTCCAGGGAAATCGCGGAAATCGCCAACGTTCGCATTCCCCATACCCAGCCCTTTATCGGCGCTTCCGCTTTTGCTCACAAGGCGGGGATGCACGCGGACGGGGTGCTGAAATTATCCCGGTCCTTTGAGCAGGTAAGCCCGGAATCGGTAGGCAACGAGCGGCGGTTTCTCATGTCTGAGCAGACGGGCCGGGCGGCTGTTTTGCAGCGGGTGCAGCGGGTCTGCCCGGAGCTTACCAGGGAATCGCGGGAGACCCAGGTGATTCTCGACCGGTTAAAGCAGCTCGAGCACGACGGCTATCAGTTCGAAGGGGCGGAGCCCAGCTTTGAACTGGTGGTGCGCAAAGCCTTGGGGATGTACGAGCCCTTTTTTGAACTGGTCAGCTATAAGGTGCTCGACGAAGAGCCCAGGGACGACACCGGCAATTCCGCCACCGCCACCATCAAAATTCGGGTGGGCGGCGAGCTTTGCATCGCGGCGGCGGAAGGGGATGGCCCGGTTCACGCGCTGGACCTGGCGCTGCGGGAAGCGTTGTCCCGTTTTTACCGTTCCATGGGCCGGTGCCGGCTGATTGACTATAAGGTGCGCGTGATGGACTCCAAGCAGGCCACCGCCGCCAACGTCCGGGTTCTCATCACCTCCACCGACGGCAAGGACGTGTGGACTACGGTGGGCGTCTCCACCGACGTCATCCAGGCAAGCTGGCTTGCCTTGGTGGATTCCTTCGAATACCGGCTGACCCGGGACCATGCGGCGCGATAAAAGCGGCAGGACCGGTTTATACTAAGAAGCGTAGGGTGCTAGGCCGCGCCGGACATGCGGCCTGCAAAAAAGGACGTCCCACAGAATAGGAGAACAGCATGTTTGTAGACAGCGCAAAAATTACCGTACGCGCCGGCGATGGAGGAAACGGGTGCGTTTCCTTCCGCCGGGAGAAATACATCGCCGCAGGCGGGCCGGACGGCGGAGACGGCGGCAAGGGAGGCGACATTGTCTTCCAAGTGGACGACAATCTCACCACCCTGTCCGACTTTCGGTACAAACGCAAGTATACCGCCCAGACGGGCGAGGCGGGACGTGCGAACCGCTGCTTCGGCAAGAGCGGGGAGGATACCGTCATCCGGGTTCCGCGGGGTACCGTCGTGCGGGACGCGCAGACGGGCCGGCTGCTTGCGGACCTGTCCGACGACGAACCGGTGGTCATTGCCAAGGGCGGCCGGGGCGGCTGGGGAAACACCCATTTCGCCACCGCTACCCGGCAGGTGCCCCGTTTTGCCAAACCGGGGACGCCGGGAGAAAGCATGGAGCTGAAGCTGGAGCTCAAGCTCTTGGCCGACGTGGGGCTGGTGGGCTTTCCAAACGTGGGAAAATCCACCCTGATTTCGGTGGTCAGCGAGGCAAAGCCCGTGATTGCCGACTATCATTTTACCACCCTGACCCCGGTGCTGGGCGTGGTGCGCATCGCTGAAGGTGTTTCCTTTGTCATGGCGGACATTCCGGGCATCATCGAGGGAGCCAGCGAAGGCGTGGGCTTAGGGCATGCCTTTCTGCGCCACATCGACCGCTGCCGGCTGCTGGTTCACATTGTGGACGTGGCGGGGAGCGAAGGCCGGGACCCCATTGCGGATTTTGAGGCCATTAATAAGGAGCTTGCCGCCTATAGTGAGGAACTGGCAGGGCGCCCCATGCTGGTGGCTGGGAATAAGTGCGACCTTGCAAGCGACGAGCAGGTGGCTAAATTTGAAGCCTATGTCAAAGAAAAGGGGTACTCGTTTTTCCCCATCATGGCGGCCATTCATTACGGGGTGGACCCGCTTATTAAAAAGATTACCGAGGAGCTTTCCAAGCTGCCTCCCATCGTTACCTACGAGCCGGAACCTGCGCCTCAGGAAGAGTTTGAAAAGGGCGGCCGTCCCTTCACCATCCGCCATCAGGATGGGGTCTGGTTTGTGGAGGGCGAATGGCTGCTGAAGGTCATGTCCGGGGTGAACTTTGATGATTATGAATCCATGCAGTATTTTCAGCGCGTTTTAATCCAAAGTGGAATCATTGAAGCGCTTCGAAAGGAAGGCATCCAGGAGGGAGATACCGTATGTATCTACGATCTGGAGTTTGATTTTGTCAACTAAGGAAGGGGAAGAAAGGGAATGCAGCAGTTTTTCCCCTTTGCAGGAGACTTGAAAACCATCAGCCCCCTGTCTCTGGCCTATGTGGGCGACGGGGTTTATGAGCTGATGATCCGGGAGCGGCTGATCGGGGCGGGAAACTGTCCGCCCAAAAAGCTGCACACGGCGGCGGTAGCTCTGGCGAAGGCGCCCGCTCAGGCCGCCGCTGCCGCTCGGATCCTTCCCCTGCTCACCGAAGAGGAACAGACAATTTTCCGCCGGGGGCGCAACGCTCACCCGGCCAGGCGGGTGCCGCAGAACGCATCGGTGGAGGAGTACCACCAGGCAACGGCACTGGAATGCCTGTTTGGCTGGCTCTACCTGAAAGGGGACGGGGCACGGCTTCGGGCGCTTTTTGAAGAAGCTGTGAAAGAAGAGGCGGATAGATAAGAAAGAAGGAGGCCATCGGGCCTCCTTCTTTCTTATGTGATAGTATGCTTCCATTTCGATGTGTAAGTGCCGGAACTGGAACAGGTTGTAAATTGATCGCTGATCTGGACCGAGCAATTCGTTTCGTAGTACTCCATTTGCATGATGAGATCATAATCCCATGTCTCCCAGCCGTCCAGATTAAAAATATCATATGTAAAGATAACACCTTTCCAATTTGGATCGGGGTTCGGAAGATTGGGAAAGATATAGTCATACAAGGGCGGCTTTACATCCACACGAATCATATAATAGCCCTTTTCCCCACCTGGAAAGCTGGTACTAAAAGAATGATCTCCCGTACGGTCAAGCGTAAGAGGGACCCACTCATATCCATACGTAGAGGTATAATCCATCGGAAGAGCGTCTGAAAGGTTGCTTGTATACCGTCTGAGTATCTCTCTGATCTTGATTGGCGCATCCAGATCGTCGCCGATATACGCATAGCTGAATGCGACGCATTCCTCAATGGGAACCGACGCATCAATATCGTTTACCGTCAAATTGATATGAATTCGGTCACCCCAGTGAAGATACTGATAATAGAAGTTCTGGTTATAAAGGAAGAAGACCGACACGCTCCCGCAGACCAGCACCACCGCCATAATCAAAGACAGCACCCGGTTGCGTAGCTTTTGAAAGGGCCGTTTCTTTTTGAGGTTTTGGGCCGGGTCTGGCAGCTCATACTCCTTTGCCTGCATGGCGTCGAGCATCTGCCGGCAAGGCTCGCACCCGCGCACATGCTCTTCCACGGCTTGCTGGCTTTGCGCACTGCAAAGACCGTCCACATAGCTTGGCAGCAAATCCTGAATGATGTTGCATGGATAACTCATTCGTTTGTTCCCTCCTTTAGATTCGCTTGAATTTTCAGTTTCGCCCGGTAAAAGGTGGTCCGGGCCCAGTTTTCGCTTTTGCCGAAAAGTTCCCCGATCTGCGCGAATTTCAGGTTGCCGAAAAGGCGCAGGTTTGCCACTTCATTGTAAGGCTGTGTAAGCCGGTGGATGGCCCGGTAAATTTCCATGGCTCCCTGTGCTGCCAGAAACTCTTCGTCCACAACCGAAGAGGAAAGAAGCTCGTCCTCCGGAAAGGCCACTTCCGCATGCCGTTTCTTTTTGCGCAGATATTTATAAAACTGATGCTTTGCAATTTGGCACAGCCAAACATACATCGTGCATTCGCCGCGAAACCGGTCGATGGACACCACTGCCTGACAAAAGGTTTCCTGGGTCAGGTCTTCGGCCAGCGCGGCGTTTTTGGTCAAGGAGACCAGATAGTGATAAACCTGTGAATAGTATTGCTGTGCAATGTCATCCATCCGCCCCATCCCATTCCCCCCTTTTTCGATCATAAGTACCCAAAAGATACGAAGTGTTACAAGTGTATGGATTTGTAAGCAGGTATGATAGCAAAAAATGCCCGGACCAGGTCGTTTGATTGACCACAGTCCGGGCAATCCTCCTTTATCCCACGGTGTCATTTTAAAACACCGTTTGGGTATCCGATCAACGCGAAAAACCAGTTAAGTCGCCACAAAAAGATCCGTCCCTTCCTGCGTTCGACAAATGGCGGAAGCGTGCATCTGGAGCGGGAATTCCTGCGCTTGACTTAGAACCGTAAGGTCAAAGTTCAGGTCCCAAATGTCCCAGGCCTCCAGGTTATAGATGGGATAGGTTCCTCCGACTTGATAGGCACTGAAGTCCTGGCCTGGAGACAATTGGTCATAGAGTTCCTGCTTTACCTGCAAATCCAAGAGGTAATACCCCTTCTGCCCGCCCGGGAGGCTGGCGGTTAAGGTGCTTCCCTGTTCGGTGCGTTTCCAGGACAAGGGAATCCCGTCACTGACGGGAGGAAAGTCTTGAGAAGAAGGAGAAAGAGCATACAACGTGCTCGAGACTTCACTGTATTTCGCCTGGTCTTCACCCACATAGTAGGCGTTTATCTGAATATAGTCTTCAATGGGAAAAGAGGGATCCAGGTTATGAAGATGGAGGTTCACAAAAATCCGATCACCCCGGTAAAGATATTGATAATACAGGTTCGGCTGATAGACAAAGGCGACGGCAATGAAAGCAAAAACCAGTGCCACCGCCGTGACCAATGCGAAAATCCGGTTGCGCCGCCGCTTCTTGGGCGATACTTTCTCCCTAGCGGCAGGCGGATCATCGGTAAGCTCCACTTCGTTTGCCTCCATCGCATCGAGAAGCTCCCGGCATTCTTCACATCCGCGCACATGTTCTTCCACTGCTCTGCGCTCTTCCTCGCTGCAAAGGCCCTGTACATAGTGGGGCAGCAGTTGTTGCAGTTCCCGGCAATTTGCTTGCATAGCTTCACTTCCCTAATCGATACTTTTCATAGCAGTCTTGTCTGCGTTTTCACTTGACACAGAAGAACACGGCGGCTTTGTCAGCCATAATAATAGTGCCATTCCTCATTCGCAGATACCGGCTGCGTGAGACAGCGCATCCTTCTAGCCAGCATAGTGCGGTATCCATCTGTGGAAAAAGAGGTCTTTAGGTCGAGGTCCATTTTCCAGGTATCCCACCCGTTTGCATTGTAAAAATCAAAGACATAAACCCGTCCCAATTCGGGCTCCTGTGTAGACAGGCCGGGATACAGCGAATTATAGAGCGAAGGAGTTACCTCAATTTTTAGAATATAGTACCCGGGCTGCCCGCCCGGAAACCCGGTGGTAAGAGAATCGCTCTCTAGATGGCTTTCCAATTCCAGAGGAACCCAATCCAGTGCCGAGGCGTCAAAGGTACCCGGAATGGGATAAATCCAGTCATAGTTTTTTACGGCACTGTAGGTCGTGGTATCCTCCCCCACATAGAGATAACTCAGCTTCAGGCATTCGTCGGTAGGAAAAGAAGGGGACAACCCGTCAACGGTGAGGGTTATGTGCATCCGGTCGCCCCAATAAAGGTATTGGTAATATAGGTTAGGGTTATAGACAAGGGTGACGGCTGCGGTTGTGAAAACCAGTGCCACCGCCGTGACCAATGCGAAAATTCGCCTGCGCCGCCGCTTCTTGGGCGCCGCTTTCTCCCTAGCGGCAGGCGGATCATCGGTAAGCTCCACTTCGTTTGCCTCTATCGCATCGAGAAGCTCCCGGCATTCCTCACATCCGCGCACGTGTTCTTCCACTGCTCTGCGCTCTTCCTCGCTATAAAGGCCCTGTACATAGTGGGGCAGCAGTTGTTGCACCTGTTTGCAATCGGATTTCATGAAAAATTCCCTCCTTTTTGTTTGCACGCCGGCCCTAAAAAGAAGCGGCGCGGATTTCCTTAAATTCTGTCCAACTTTCAAATGAGCGAAACTTTCCTCCAAGCCTCGTTAGAACCTTCTTGCAGTCGCCCCTGGCACCTGCTGCACAGAAGAAACCGTTGTAAAGGAGCGGCGAGTCAACCGCCTTTGATGATATAAGGCGAAAATATGAATATTTATCACCAAAAAAAGAAGCCTGGACAACCGCCCTGTAGGAAGGCGGCTGTCCAGGCATTTTCTATTGCAATTGCTGAGGGGGATCTTCTTCGCCGCCCTCCGCTGTGCTGGCGACAGGCAAGGTGATAATGACATCGGTGCCGGAGTTTTCCACCGATCGGAGCTCCAGACTGCCGCCGTGCATGCGGATAATTTCATCCGCCACCGCCAGCCCGATTCCAGAGCCGCGGCGGGTATGGTTTGCCTTATAGAATTTCTCCTTTACCTTAGATAAGTCTTCTGCGGAAATGCCGCATCCGGTATCGCTGATGACCACACGGATTTCTCCGTCGCCTTCCTCTGCCTCCACCCGGACCCGGCCTCCCGCGTCGGAATACTTAAAAGCATTGTCCAGAATATTCACAAACACCTGCTTGAGCCGGTTGCGGTCTCCCAAAACAGGCGGGAGCAGCTCGGGCTCGTAATAGATCAGTTCGATGTTTTCCCGCTTGGAGCGTTCCCGGAACATGAACACCGCCTCGCCCAGCTCTGCCAGGATATCGATTTTCTCCATCTTCATGGTCAGCCGTCCGCTTTGCAGCCGGGAGAAATCCAAAAGCTCCTCCACGATTCCGGACAACCGTTCCGATTCCCCGATAATGACCTCCATGCCCTTCTCCATCATCTCCCGGTCCTTGACCGGGTCAAGGTCCATCAGCGTCTCCCCCCAACCTTTGATGGCGGTTAGAGGGGTGCGCAGCTCGTGAGAAACGGAGGAAATAAAATCGTTTTTCATTTTTTCTGTGGCGCCCAGCTCTCCCGCCATATAATTGATGGTGTCGCACAGGTCGCCGATTTCGTCGTTATACTTCTTTTCCAGCCGGGCGTTAAAGTCGCCCAAGGCGATTTTGCGGGCCGTCACGCCGATCTCCTTGACAGGAATGACAATGGAGTTAATAAAATAGGAGCCGGACATGATGACAAATAAAATCACCGCAATTCCGATCACAAGCAGCACCGAGACAATGATGAAAATTTGCCGGTCCGCCCCCGAAAGGGACACCACCAGCCGTACGGCGCCCGTCATTACCTCGGCGTTCGTTAGGATATAGGTATACGCCATAACGTTTTCGCCGCTGGAAAGGTGATAGGAGGAAACCCCGATGGGCTGCCCCGATTTCTCATTGAGCACCTTCAGCGCCATGTCATAATCCGGACGCTGGTCGAGCTCCGGAGTAAAGCCGGTGGAAGAAAGAATAAAGTCGCCGTTTTGATCAAAAACCTGCAATTCCACCTGTTCTTTGAGGCTGAAATTTTCCACCGCGTTGATGGAGCGGGACGCAAATTCCGATTGGCTTTGGTTGGCGTAACGGGAAAAGCTCTCCTGGGTGGTGGTCATGATGTTTCCCAGCTGCCAGCGGATGCCGCTGTAGTAATAGTCCTGCACAATAAAGGCCATGGCCAGCTCAATGACGATCAGAATGGCCAGAATCAGCCCCAGGCTATTGAAAAGCCACCGCTGGGTGATGCCTTTGGAGGACATATGCTCCACACCCGGCAACGATAGTTTCTTTCGCATGGTTATGCCTGCCATTTATACCCCAAGCCCCACACGGTAATGATGTGCTTGGGGGCCGATGGCTCCTCCTCGATCTTCATTCGCAGCCGCCGCACATTGACGTCCACGATTTTTTCTTCTCCAAAGTACCCTTCGCCCCAAACCTTGTTAAGAATATCGGTGCGGCCCAGAGCCTTGCCGGGATTGGTCATAAAGCATTCCATGAACTGGTATTCCACATGGGTCAGCTCGATCATCTTTCCCTTATGGGAAAGGGTCCGATTGCGCACGTTTAGGACAAAATCCCCCGACACGATTTCCTCCGACGCGGCCTTTTTGGGCTTGTTGCCGTTCATTTCCACCCGGCGGTAGAGGGCGTCCACCCGTGCCACCAGCTCGGAGGGGGAAAAAGGTTTTGTCACATAGTCGTCCGCCCCGATCATCAAACCGCTTACCCGGTCCATTTCCTGGGATCGGGCGGTGAGCATGATGATTCCCAAGTTGGGGCTTTTCTGCCGAAGCTCCCGGCAGGCGGCCAGCCCATCCATCTCCGGCATCATAATGTCCAAAAGGGCAATGTCCACATCGCCCTGGAGGCTGTCGAACAGCTCCAGCGCTTTCTTTCCGTTTTCCGCTTCATAGACGGTATAGCCCGCCCGCTTCAAATTGATGACTACAAATTCGCGGATGGCGCTTTCGTCCTCCGCTACCAATATGCTTTTCATCCCGTTCCCTCATTTCCAAGTGGTAATACGGCCGTTATCAAAGGTCCGCCATAATGACGAAATTTTCTTTGACAAACGACAGGTCAATGCCGAAATCGGCTCCGCTGCGCGATATTTTTACCGCATACACAACACTGCCGTGCTCGCCCAGATATTCGTAGCCTTCATTCGAGCCGCTTTTTTCCCATACGGCGCTGGTAAAGGCGCGCAGGGTCATCAGCAGGTCGGTACGGCGGTAGCTTTCCCCGTTCCATTCGTACGCGTAAAAGCTGGAGGTCCGGTCGGTGGCGTTGCGTTCCATGGTGACCGACTGATTGGACACCCACTCGTCCGGGAAACTGAAATAGTACCCGTCGGTGCTGTTGATGTTGCACGAGAGCACCTTCTGTGCATCCTTCCCGCCTTCGTCCGCCCGTCCGTCATACCGGTACCAGGTGGTCAGCCACAGCTTTTCCGACGCTTTTTTGTCATAATAGCCGGGCAGCTCCGACACCTGCGGAATTTCAATCCAGCCGTCCTTATTGATGTCCATAGACAGCATGGAGCTGGGACGCATGGTTTCCACTACGCTGTCGGTGGCGTAATCATAAAACAGATTGCTAAGACCTGACCCGTTCCAATAGAGGACCTCCGTAATGGTATACTCGCTTCCCTTCGCGCCGTCTACAAAAACCGCGTTGATGCCGCTGCGCAGTTGGGCGGTTTTGATGTCCAGATAAGGGGAAGCGCCGGTGGAGCGGGGAGAGACATTTCCGTCCATTTTCGCTTTGTACATGTGCTCGTTGTCGATCCCGTCCTGGGTCAGCCGGTATAAAGTGGCCATGGCGGTCTTGTTGGTGGAATCTACCTGCATCAGCAGCAGCTCGTCTTGGGAATCCCCATCCAGGTCCACAATCTGCATACCGGTAAAGCCCGCCTCCATCTTCAGGGAAAGGGCGTGTTCGCTCTCCTCGCCTTCAAAGCTGTAGACGGTAAGCCATTTGTCTGAGGAACTGGTGGTCAGCCAGCTGATGATGACCTCCACGCTTCCGTCACGGTCCAGGTCAGCGGTCTGCACCGCGTAAACCTCGCTGTCCGCCCCTTCGATGTCATCGATGGAGCGGTAGTCTCCGTCCTGCTCTACGATGACATTAATGTGGATTTTTGCCCCGTCCTGTTTATAAAGGGCCAGCACTGCCGCACCCTTTTGACCAAAATCCACCGGGATGAAGGCGGACCGTTCCTTTCCGCTTTTTGGATATTTGAGCGTATAGCTTTTGTTGTTGAGAGATTGCTCCAGTGCCTGTTGAATGCCGGACTGGTTTCCGGTCAGCTTGGGCGGTTTCATCAAATTGTTCATATCAAAGCCGGCGAACAAGCCGCCCCCTGAGCAGCCGGTCAGCATTACCGAAACGGCCGCGAAAAGCGAGAGGAGAAGCTTCCATTTCCTTGGGTATTTCATTCGTTTTTGGCTCCTTTGGTTTGCTTTCTACCGCTTCTATTGTATCATTGCGCGCAGGGGAAATCTGTATCAAAACGGTTACAAATTCACTTGCTCTTGCGTAGAAAAAAGGAGTAGAAAAGAAAGAGGTGCGAAGAGACGCAGAAAAGGATATAAATTATGGGAAAAAAGGGGTTCCTTCAACGCATTTGGTTGACAAACGGGATGGATTCGTTATACTTAGAAAATAAGCAAACGAATTTTAATTGTGAGAGGTGTATTATGAGAAAACATGGGAAATGCTTCGCCGCCTTATTGGCGGTCATGCTGTTTGCAACGGCGTCCTTCAGCGCGGCGGCTTACAACGAACAGGATATTCTCAATTTTGTCAAAGGCGAGTATACAGTAGGCAGTGAGGTCCTCCGCTTTAAGGATGACCAGATTGTCCGGGTGGAGCGTTACCTCAGCACATACGACGTTAGCGACGAGGCCTGTGATATTGTAATGGCAAACTTCCACAAGATCAAGGCCATCTTTGAAAAGAATGGTTCCACCAATCTGCAGACCCTGAGCACGCAGGACAAGACGGATATTATTTCCGCGATTGAAGCGAGTGCAAAGGCAGTCGGCCTGGAGGTCGTGATTGACCGCACGGCCGGCACCTATGGGCTTTTTATTTTCTATAAGGACGGCAAGGTTTACGACAAAGTCGATCCTGCAACTGTGTTCGCTGTGACGGCTGCCGATCCGTCAGCGGATCTCTTCACTATGCTGACTGGTTTTGGTCTAGCCGGTCTTCTGCTTCTCGCGGCTGGCTTTGGCGGCGCAGCTCTTTACAAGCGTAAAAAGGCGCTTGCATAAGCATGAATTTGAACAAAAAGAAAGCGGCGGCAGTAATTGCAAGAAATGTTGCGATTACTGCTTCCCTTTTTCTCATCGGTTTTTTGTTGGTCGGGATGGGCGGCAACATCCTGATCCCCCTCTATTCTTCCGCGGATTACTTTCTGACGGAGCCCGATCAAGTGCTCTCTTCAGATGAGAACCCTGCTACGTCTACTTCCACGCCTTCATCCGGTGCAGCCGAGGGGGAAGGCCAGGTGACCGCCAACGGGATGGAGTACCCGGACTATGGCGAGATCTATGCCACTTTGGAACTGCCAGCACTGGGGCTGACGTTGGACGTTACCTTTGGGGACGACCTAAAGCTCATTAAGAATAACGTGGGCCAGTTTACCGGCAGCTATATGCCTGGAGAAGGCGGTACTATTTTGTACGCCGGCCACAACGCCCGCAAGATTTTCGGGCGGTTAGGGGAATTGCAGCCGGGCGATGAAGTGATTATCACGACCAACTATGGCACCTTTACCTATCAGGTAACTTTAGGAGAAGTAGTGGATATTGTCGATCAACCTTCCATCAACCGGGAACGGGAAGAGCTGATTATGTATACCTGCTATCCCTTTAATGCGGCTGGCCTTCCCCGTACCCGCTATTTGGTCCACTGCGACCCGGTGGAAGCGTCAAACGGCGGGCAGGAGGGTTGATATGAACAAGATACATTACATACGCAGTGTGGTTTGTTACTTGCTGGCTCTTCTGCTGATGCTGCTGGTGGCGGGAATCCAATTGGGGTGCACCTATCTGCTTACGGTGGAGAACAAAGATGCGATCCTGCATTCCTTTGCGGAAATGAACTATTTTGAGCAGGCGGCGCAGAAGGCCCAGGAGGACTTTGGGGATTATATTGTGCAGTCCGGCTTTGAAGAGGATTTGTTCGAGGATCTAGCTACGCCTCAAATGGTGGAGCAGGACCTGTCCGCATTCATCGACGGGTTCTATGCCTATATCCGCGGAGAAGCCGATGAAGTAGATATGGAGGTCCCTTCGCCGGTTTTGCAGCAAAAGCTGCAAGAGCGCATTGACGCGTCGATTGCGGCGAACGGGCTGGAGAATTCCCAAGGGATAGTGGAAAACACCGCTGCGTTTAAACGGCGAATTATGAATACCTATGCCTCCAACGTCCTTCCGCTGATATCCTTTGACAACCTGGCGGCGGTAATCCGCAGCTTCCATCTAAAGGTGCCGATGGTGTTCGGCATTGGAGTAGGCGCGGCGGTTCTGCTTTTGGTGGGGCTGTTTTTCGCAGCGGGCAAACGGCGGTTTTTGCCCTGGCTTTCCCGAACCCTTTTTGCAAGCGGCTTTTTTGTCCTGATTCCTACTGTCTTCCTGATTACCTCCCATCTGGTCAATAAATTTTTCTTTTCTATGGACTACTTCTCGATTTTTGCCCGGGAGTTCGTACAAAATGCACTGTTCCTGCTGCTGCTTTTGTCCATTGCGGTGCTGACGCTGGGCGTTCTTGCAGCGGTGGGCGCGGGGCTGGTGGCAAAGAAGGGCAAAAAGACGGAGTTTGGGAAGGAACAGGTTGATAATTGATTTGATTTTATCGAAGAATGGTATTATAATGAAAGGCGGCAGATGGTGACATCTGCCGCCTTTTTGTCGAGAAAAGCGCGCGTCCAAAAAGGGACGCAGAAAGGGGCAGGTATGTTTGCACGGCTTTCCAGCATGGGCCTTTTCGGTATGCAGGCCTTCGAGGTAGAAGTGGAAGCGGATATTTCCACGGGCCTGCCCGGCTTTGATGTGGTGGGCCTTCCTGACGCAGCGGTGAAGGAAGCGCGGGAACGGGTGCGTTCCTCTTTGCGAAACTGCGGCATGGAAGTGCCGCTGGGGCGGATTGTGGCGAACCTAGCCCCCTGTGACATCCGCAAGGAAGGCCCTTTGTACGATTTGCCTTTGTTTTTGTCCATCGCCCTGGCTTCCAACCAGCTGGACTTTGATCCTACCGGCATGGCGTTTGCCGGCGAGCTTTCCTTGACCGGAGAGGTACGGCATGTAAACGGCGTACTCCCCATGGTGATGGAGGCTAGGCGTGCGGGCTTTCAAAGCATTTTCATTCCCGCCGACAACGCAGCGGAAGGCTCGGTGGTGGACGGCATCGAGGTTTATCCGGTCAAGTCGGTTACCCAGCTGCTTTCTCATCTCAAGGGGAGGGAGCTGATCACACCGGTGCATATGGAGAAGCTGCCCCAGGCGTCCTTTTTCGGCGTGCCGGACTTTGCCGACGTAAAAGGACAGCTGGAGGCAAGGCGCGCCATGGAAATCGCCGCCGCCGGGGGACACAATGTTTTGTTGATCGGCCCGCCCGGGTCCGGCAAGTCCATGCTCGCCAAGCGCCTGCCTTCCATCCTTCCGGAAATGACCTTTGAAGAGGAGTTGGAGGTGACGAAGGTACATTCCATCGCCGGATGCCTGCCCCAGGATACGCCGCTCATCACCATCCGGCCCTTCCGCGCGCCTCATCATACCGTATCGCCTGCAGCGCTGGCGGGCGGCGGTTCCCTGCCCCATCCGGGAGAGCTGTCCTTGGCCCACAACGGGGTTCTTTTTTTGGACGAGCTGCCCGAATTTCCCCGCAACACCTTAGAGGTGCTGCGCCAGCCCATCGAGGACGGGCAGGCCACCATTTCCCGGGTCAGCGGTACGCTTACCTATCCCTGCTCGGTGATGCTGGTGTGCGCCATGAACCCGTGTCCCTGCGGCTATTACGGCCATCCCACCCGGCCGTGTACCTGCAAGAAAGGGGCGGCAGCCAATTACCTGGCAAAAGTGTCCGGTCCGCTGCTGGACCGGTTGGACCTGCATGTGGAGGTGCCGCCGGTGGAGTTTTCCGAGCTTTCGTCCGAAGAAAAATCCGAATGCTCTGCGGATATCCGCCGCCGGGTCAACGCAGCAAGGCGGCGTCAGCTGGAGCGGTATGAGGGGTCTGGTGTGTCCTGCAATGCCCGGCTGACTCCCGCTCTGGTGCAGGAGCACTGCCATATGACGCTGGACGCGAAGCGCCTGTTAGAACGGGCGTTTGTACAGATGGGCCTGTCGGCCCGGGCTTACGACCGGTTGATCAAAGTAGCGCGCACCATTGCCGACTTGGATGCGGCCGAGCAAATCCAGTCGCCTCACATCGCCGAGGCGGTGCAGTTTCGAAGCCTGGACCGCAAATATTGGAGATAAGAAACGCGCCGTTTTGCGGCGCGTTTCTCTGCATACGCACAAAACTAAAATCGCCGCCTTGCCTAGAAAGAAACGGCGGGAAAAGGCCGATTCTCAGAAAAACGATGAAAATGCATGCAAGCCATTCCCTTTTGAGGCGCATACTAGTATAATGTGAAAAAACCATTGTATAAAGAGGAGGCCGGTTTTTATGGAAGAACGCAGAGCTAAACGGGTGAGCGAATCGCGCACCGAGCAGATTCAGATTTTGATGCCCGAGCATATCAACGGGTATGACCGGCTGTTCGGCGGCCGGCTGATGGAATGGATTGACGTGGTGGCCGCAGTTGTCGCCCGGCGGCATTCCGGCTGCAATGTGACCACCGCCTCCATCGACAACCTGCAGTTTAAGGCGGCGGCCCATGTTAACAGCACCCTGTTTCTTATGGGGCAGATCACGTACGTGGGCAACACCTCCATGGAAGTGCGGGTGGATACCTATGTGGAGAAGCTGACGGGCGAGCGCAAAATGATCAACCGGGCGTATCTGGTGCTGGTAGCGCTAGACAAGGAGGAAAAAGCCGTTCCCGTGCCCCGCTTGATTCTGGAAACGGATGAGGAAAAGGCGGAATGGGAAGCGGGTAAACGCCGCAACCAGTTGAGAAAGCAGCGCCGAGCAGAGGATTTTTAAGCAAACGAAACACAGCGCCGGACCGCGGCTTGTTGTCGCAGTCCGGCGTTGTGTTCTTTTTTAAAGAAGGCGGTTACAGCTGAGTGGTGAGCATCTGGATCAAGGCGCCGCCGGAGATCAGATACAAGAAAAGGGCCAGGCCCACCAGGCCGATGCAGACCCAAGGGTGCTTTCCCCGAAAGGAAAGGCCGAAGATCAAAATTCCGGTGAAGCTCACAACCTCCAGCACAAAAGCCAAAAGCCCGTAGCCGACAATGGAGATCAAAGATACGATCGGATCCCTGAGAAACAGGTTCATACAGGTGTTCAGCGTAAAGCCGATCAAAAAGATCAGAAGGCCCAGCATCCACTTCTTGAACGGCTTTTTTTCGGTGGTCTGTTTCAATGCAGCGCGTCCTCCTTGTTCTAATTCCTGTGTTTGGTCAGCGGGTCGCCATCATTTTGCGCAGGTACCCCGCTGCCTGCGCCCGTGTGACGGGACTTTTCGGCGCAAATGCGCCCGATTCGTCCGCCGGGCCCATAAACTTCATTTCATCCGCTGCCCGCACAAAATCGAGCGCCCAGGGTGAAATCTGCGCCCGGTCCGGATAATGGGTTACGCTGCCGATGATGGCCTTGTCCGGGGCACGCAAGTTATAAGCGGACACCAACAGAGCCGCCAGCTGTTCGCGGGTAACCGAGTCGGAATTTTCCCCGTCAAAGGGAAGAAGGCCCTGGGCCTTCGCGTCGTCTGCGCCTTCGCCGGGAAGGCCCAGGGAACGAAGCATGGCGGTGGCGGCATCTTGGAGGGAAAACGGGGTATCCGGAGAGAAGACGCCGGGGGAAGCCGGGTTTAGGATGCCTTTTGCCAGAAGCTCAAGTACAGCCGCTTTCTGCGGGCAGCCGGTCAGATCGGTGACGGTAGCGGTGTTGATTTTGATTTGGTCGTTGAGCAAAAAGCTGGTGGCGCCTTTTGCACGCGGGACCGGCCGGATTTTGCATGCGGGCACCTCATAGGGCACGAAGTCCTCCCGGATCAGACCGCACAAAGGCGCAATGCCTTGCCGGACAATTTCGCTTGCCACCAGACGGGAAATCAGCGCGCCGCCCAAATCATTGGGATGGGTGCGGTCCACCGAGTTGCCGTCGTTCCAGAAGTAGGAGGGCGCCTTTTCAGGGCCGAAATCGGTGAAAATGGCGGTGGTCTGCGAAAGCAGGTCGATAAACGGGATTCCTTCCTCCTGGGCTACCGTTTGCACCGCTTCGCCGTACTCGCCCAGCAGATCGCGCAAAGCGCCGTTTTCCTCAAACAGGATACGATTGATGGGAGAGCAGAGGATGGGATGCACCCCGTGCTCCCGGCATTCGCCTACGTACCGGCGCAGGTTGTCCAAATATCCGCCAAAGGCTTGCAGCTCGTCGCATTTTTGGTCGTTATGGCCGAACTGGAAGAGACAGAAGTCCCCGGGCTTCATGTTTGCAAGCGCCACCTTCCAGTGCAAGTCGTTTCGGAAGGTGTCGGTGGTCAGACCGGACTGGGCATGGTTGGAGATGGCCACGCCGGGCAAAAACCACTGAGACAGCATCTGTCCCCAGCCGCAGTAGCTGGTTTTGGGGCAATAGGGATAGTTGGCGCTCTGGTCGGTCACGGTGGAATCCCCCGCCACAAAGACGGTTACCCCCGCCGCTTTTTCGATCTCTACTGCCGACAGCACCGCGTTTTCACCCAGAATGCCAATGCACACCCGGTCTCCCTTTACCAAAGGGAGCTCGTTTGGCTGCACGTCGCAGACGTTTACCGAGAAGGAAGCCGTCTTTTGTTCGCCCTGCTTTACCGGGCAGTCGATGAGATGAAACCGCCGGTGGGTGGAGAAGAGGGTCACCTTGCCGTCTGCGTTGCCCCCTTGCAGCGTTACTGTCACCCGGTATATCCCCGGTTCCTTCACCAGCGCTTCAAACTGCAAAGGCACGTCCACCCGGCTGGAACAAACGCCGGTGGAGCCTGCCTGGATTTGGGACAAAGGACGGTTGTCCGCGTCCAAGAACAGGCGAAAGCCGTATGCGTCCGCCTCAATCAAATGGTTGGCCTCCACGAGAACAAAGCCCTCCCGGGGCGCGCCAAAGCAAAACCGTTGAATCTGTTCCATTTCCTTCACATCCTTGCAAAAGTCGAGGGGTCTCGAGCCGTTCCGCCAGGAAGGGCCGAGCCCTGCAAAAAGACGGACAGCGCAGATGAAAACCGCCGTGCGCACAATATTTTTAAGTATACCACACCCGCGCCCAGATGGGAACCGCTCTGCGCATTTTCCAGCAGCTTTGCCGGAAGAACCCCTATGCCGCCGCAAGCCCCGTAATGCGGTAGGACCCGCCTTGGGCGGCCAGGGTGTAGCTGACGGTTTTTTGCGGGCTTGGAGGAATGGTGTTTCCCTCGCTGTCCCGCTGGTACCCGCCCGCGGCGGTGGAGATACAGGCGACCTGGGCTGTCATCACGCCGTTTTTGGACGTGATCCGGGTGACCTTTGGAATAAAATAACCCGTCTGGGCCACATGGGGGACATGGTAGCAGTTTTCCGTTTCCACATATTCAAAGGTAGTGGAGCCGCTTTGAATGGTGGCGGGCGTCAGCATCACGCTGTCCCCGAATAAGGCTGCGCCTTTTTGCCGAACCAATTCAAAGGACACGATGATCCGGCCGCTGTCGTCGGTCAGGGGAGAGGAGACGGATTCATAGGAGGAAAGCAGAGCAGCCCGCAGGGCAATTTCCGTCAATTGTACCGGGTCCGCCTGGGACAGGTCGGAAAAAGGCGCAGGGTCCACCATAACGGCAGGGGCAAGCAGGGCTTCGATCTGAGCGCGCTGTTCAGATTGGTCAAAGAGCCCGCTCATGCCGGAAAAGACCGGCGAAAGAACATATAGCAGCGCCGCAGCTGCCGAAAGCAAGAGAAAAAGCCCCGCGATCCGCGGAGCTTTTGAACGTCTTGGTTTCGGAAGGCCGCAGCGCATGAAAGGATGCGCCGCCATGTGGATCCCTCCTAACTGAGAAAGGTAGGGGTCAGCGGATTTGCCCGTTGCCCCGTAAAATGTATTTGGTTGAGGTCAGCTCCAAAAGGCCCATGGGCCCTCTGGCGTGTAGCTTCTGGGTAGAGATGCCGATTTCGGCGCCCAGGCCGAATTCCTCCCCGTCGGTAAACCGGGTGGAGGCGTTTACATACACCGCCGCCGCATCCACCCCGTCGGTGAACCGCTGGGCGGCCTCGTAGCTGCCGGTGACGATGCATTCGCTGTGGCCGGTGCCGTGGGCGTTGATGTGCGCCACCGCTTCCTCCACGCCGGACACCACCTTAACCGACAGGATATAATCGAGAAACTCGGTGTCGTAGTCTTCTTCGCAAGCGGGAACCGCGCCCGGCAAAATCCGGCAGGTTTCCGGGCAGCCGCGCAACTCGACCTTCTTCGCGGAAAGCCTTTCGGCAATCACCGGCAGGGCTTTTTCTGCAATGGCCGCGTCCACCAGCAGGCTTTCTGCGGCGTTGCACACGGAGGGGCGCTGGGTTTTCGCGTTAAAGACGATGTCCGCCGCCATTTGCACGTTGGCGCTTTGCTCCACGTACACGTGGCAGTTGCCCACACCCGTTTCAATGACCGGCACCGTGGCGTTCTCCACCACCGAGCGGATCAGTCCGCCGCCTCCTCTGGGGATGAGCACGTCTAAGTATGCGTTTAACCGCATCAGGGCGGTGGCCGTTTCCCTGGAAGTGTCCTCTACGAGCGCCACGCAGTCCTCCGGCAGCCCCGCCCCGGCCAGCGCTTCCCGCATGACCTTGGTGACCGCCTTGTTGGACTCGAAGGCCTCCTTGCCGCCTCGCAGGATGACCGCGTTGCCCGCCTTTAAGCAGAGAGCCGCCGCGTCGGAGGTCACGTTGGGCCGCGCCTCGTAGATGATGCCGATGACTCCCATGGGAACCCGCACCTTGGAAAGCTGAATGCCGTTTGGCAGGGTATGGCCTTCCACCAACTGACCCACCGGGTCGGGCAGCGCCGCTACCTTTCGGATTCCCCCGGCCATGCCGGCGATCCGCTCAGGGCTCAGCGCCAACCGGTCTAAAAGCGATTCCCGCAGCCCGGCGGCCTTTCCCGCTTCCAGGTCCCGGTTATTCGCGGCAAGGATTTCATCCGTATGGGCGAGCAAGGCGTCGGCGGCAGCGAGCAGGGCGGCATTTTTCGCCGCCGTCCCGGTTACCGCCAGAATGCGGGAAGCGGACTTGGCTTTTTTTCCTAAGGTGTTCAAATCATACATATGGTTCCCCCCTAAAAATTAGTACAAGTTACTGGGCACAAAAAATCGTCCCCACTTCTTTTCCTTCAAACAGGTCGTACAAAAGCTGAGGCGTTTCCCCGGCGATAATCACCGTGGGAATGCCGGCCCCTGTGGCGATTTCGGCGGCGCTGATTTTGGTGATCATCCCGCCTGTGCCGCGGGATGAGCCTACCCCGCCGGCCAGCGCTTTGACCGAATCGTCGATGTGCTCCACCCGGGGAATGCGTTTTGCGTCCGGATGCTTGTGGGGATCAGCGGTGTAAAGCCCGTCGATGTCGGTGAGGATGACCAGCGCATCCGCCTTCATCAGCTTGGCGACGATGGCGGACAACGAATCGTTGTCCCCGAAATTGATGCCGATGAGTTCGTCCACCGCCACCGTGTCGTTTTCGTTGACGATCGGAACCGCACCCATGTCCAAAAGTCTTGCAAAGGTGTTGACCACATTGTGGCAGCGTTCCTTGTCGTCAATATCGTCCCGGGTCAAAAGCACCTGGGACACGATCTGCCCGTATTCCGAAAACAGCTTATCGTATGTAAACATCAGCTCGCATTGGCCCACCGCCGCAGCCGCCTGCCGGCCGCCCACGTCGGAGGGGCGCCTCGATAGCCCCAGCTTTCCGACGCCGACGCCGATGGCACCCGAAGTGACCAGAATAATTTCCCGGTCTGCGTTCTTTAGGTCGGACAGCACCCGCACAATCCGTTCAATCTGGCGGAAGTTGAGCTTTCCGCTTTCGTGGGTGAGGGTGGAGGTCCCCACCTTCACCACAATGCGCCGCGCGTCCTGTAAATCCTGTCCCATGCTCTGGTTCCGTTCCCTTCCAAAAAAATTCTATTGTTGTTTAGTATACCCTTCCTGTTCTCCCGCGTCAATCAGCCTTTGGTAAGTGTCCCTTGCTTTTACCCGCCCGGCCGCCGCCAGCGCCAGCTTTTCAAAGTTGAGCACGTACGCGGCCGCGTCCGTCACCTGTTCGAGAGTCATCCGGTCCACAATGTCCAAAAGCTCATCCTCCGTGCGAATGCGGCCTTCCAGGAGAATCCCCCTGGCCGCGTTGCCGCACCTGGCGGAAATGCCTTCTCCGTTCATCACGAGCCCCGCCTTGAGCTGCTCCTTGCTGCGGGTCAGTTCTTCCTGGGTCATAGAAGCCCGCATGGACCGAAGCACGCGAAACGTCTCTTCTAGCGCCTGTTCCTCGCAGTCGGGCGTCACCGTCAGCGCCACCCCGAAAAGCCCCGCCTTCGCGTGGGCCACGTGGTAGGAATACACCGAGTAAACAAGCCCCAGCTCTTCCCGCAGCCGCTGAAAAAGCCGGGAAGAAGCGTTGGCGCCCGCCATGTTGGAAAACACGGCTAAGGCATAACGCCGTTCGTCTTGCGAAGGCAGACCGGGCAGGCCCAAAAGCAGGGCCGTCTGCTCAAAGTCCTTCTCCCGCAGGGAAAGGCAGGGGGTCCACAGGCCGCATTCCGGCACCTTCGCCTCCTGGCCCCGAAGCGCGTCCCCGAAATACCGGTCGATGATGTCCCGCAACGCGTCCTTGTCAAAATTGCCGCACACGGAGATGACCAGGTTGTTGGGGGTATAATGCCGGGCGTGAAAGGCACGCAGGCTTTCGGCGGTCAGCGCCCCCACCGTCTCGGCGGTGCCGAGAATCGGGCGGCTCAGCGGCTTCCCAGGCCATATGCCCGCATACAATAGATCCGCTGCCACGTCGTCGGCACTGTCCTCATACATGGCGATCTCGTCGAGAATGACGCCCCGTTCGGTTTCTACGTCCTTTTCGTCAAAGCGGGGATTGGCCACCATGTCACACAGCATTTCGAAGGCTTCAGGCGCATGGGTGCTCAACGTGTGGGCGTAAAAGCAGGTGTATTCTTTGGTGGTGTAGGCATTGACCTGGCCGCCGAACAAATCGGTTTTCACCGCAATGTCCATGGCGGACAGGCGCTCCGTCCCCTTAAACGCCATATGCTCGATGAAGTGGGAGGCCCCGTTCTCCCCCTCCGTCTCGTACTGGGAGCCGCAGCGCACCCAGATGCCGAAGGAGGCCGAACGGAAAAAGGAAATGGGCTCGAATACCACCGTCAGTCCATTTTGCAAGGTCTTTTGTTCCATTGTTATCCGCCGTTTCTCCGGTGATCAACTGAGAGCGCTGGCCGTCACCGGTCGGCCCTTGCCGATACGCTCTGCTTCTAGCCTTCCCGCCGCCAAGGGCAGACATACAACAAAAAAGGGCCGGATGCCAGAAGCGTTTCTGACATCCGGCCCTTTGTAACAGATACAAACCGAATCCTTAGTTCCTTCTGGGAGGACGATGCCCGCCCATGGGAGGCCGGCCGCTGCGCTGGGGCCGGGTGGGAGGCACATCGTTCTCCGGAACCAAGCCTTCCACTTCGATGAGCGCATCCCGGCGGGACAAATTCAAACGGCCCTGGGAGTCGATCTCCGTGACCTTGACGATCACCTCGTCGCCCACGTTGACCACGTCCTCCACCTTTTCCACGCGTTTGACGTCCAGGCGGGAAATGTGCACCAAGCCTTCCTTGCCTGGGGCGATTTCCACAAAGGCGCCGAAAGTCATCAAGCGGGTAACCTTGCCCTTGTAAATGGCGCCGATTTCCGGATCGCTGGTGATGGTCTTGATCATGTTGAGCGCCCGCTCAGCGCCCTCGGTATTGACCGAGGCGATGAACACCCGGCCGTCTTCCTCCACGTCGATCTTGCAGTCGCACTCGGCGCACATTTTCTGGATGATCTTGCCGCCGGGGCCGATGATGTCACGGATCTTATCCACCGGAATGGTGGTGGAAAGCATCTTGGGCGCGTATTTGGACAGCTCCTTGCGGGGCTCGGGGATGACCTTGAGCATTACCTCGTCGAGGATGTAAAGGCGGGCCTTGCGGGTCTTTTCCAGGGCTTCCTTGATGATTTCCGGGGTCAAACCGTCGATCTTCAAGTCCATCTGGATAGCGGTGATGCCCTTATGGGTACCGGCTACTTTAAAGTCCATGTCGCCAAAGAAGTCTTCAAGACCCTGGATATCCACCATGGTCATCCAGCGCTCGCCTTCGGTGATGAGGCCGCAGGAGATACCCGCCACCGGTGCCTTGATCGGAACGCCTGCGTCCATCAGCGCCAGCGTAGAGCCGCAGATGGAGCCCTGGGAGGTGGAGCCGTTGGAGGAAAGCACCTCGCTGACCAGGCGCAGGGCGTAGGGGAATTCGTCCACGTCCGGGATGACCGGCTCAAGGGCGCGCTCGGCGAGAGCGCCGTGGCCGATTTCCCGGCGGCCGGGTCCGCGGCTGGGCCGGGTTTCACCCACCGAGTAGGACGGGAAATTATACTGATGCATATAGCGCTTGAATTCCTGGGGATCGATGCCGTCGAGCATCTGCTGGTCGCTGACCGGACCCAAGGTCGCCACGGTGAGCACCTGGGTCTGGCCACGGGTAAACATACCCGAACCGTGTACCCGGGGCAGCAGACCAACCTCCGCCGCTAAGGGACGGATTTCATCCATGCCGCGGCCGTCCACGCGCTTTTGCTCGTCCAAAAGCCAGCGGCGCACCACGTATTTCTGGGTGCGGTAAAGGCACTCGTCAATGGCAGCCGCCTGGTCGGGGTACAGCTCGTCGAACTTTTCATGCACCGCCGTGTACACCGGCTTTAAGCGCTCGTCGCGCACCTTCTTGTCATCGGTGTCCAGCGCTGCCTTCACGTCCTCGATGGCAAACGCCTTGACGGCCTCCAGCAACTCGGGATCGGGCTCCAAAGAGGGCACGACCACCTTTTCCTTGCCGATCTCGGCCTGGATGTCCTTAATAAACTGGACGATTTTAAGATTGGTCTTATGACCGAAGAGGATGCCTTCGAGCATCACGTCCTCGGGGATTTCATTGGCGCCCGCCTCAATCATGGCCACCTTTTTCTCGGTGGAAGCCACCGTTACCGCCATCTGGGACTTGGCCTTCTGTTCGGCGGTGGGGTTGATGACGTATTCCCCGTCCACATAGCCCACGGATACGCCGGAAATCGGGCCGTTCCAAGGAATGTCGGAAATGGTGATGGCAGTGGAAACGCCGATCATGGCGGCGATCTCCGGAGAGCAGTCCTGGTCCACCGACATGACGGTGGCGACTACAGACACGTCATTTCGCATGTCCTTGTTAAACAAGGGGCGTACCGGACGGTCAATCAGCCGAGAGGCGAGAATCGCCTTGTCGGACGGGCGGCCTTCTCTTTTCAGGAAAGAGCCGGGAATCTTGCCCACCGAATAGAGCTTTTCCTCAAAGTCAACCGAGAGTGGGAAGAAGTCGATGCCGTCCCGGGGCTTTGCGGACATGGTGACCGCACAGTGGACGGCGGTGTCACCATAGCGGACCAGGCAAGCGCCGTTTGCCAGGCACGCCATTTTGCCCGTCTCGATTTTAAGCGGACGGCCGGCAAGCTCGGTTTCAAATACGCGGAAGTTTTCAAACATAGATGCAATTCCTCCAAAGTAAGAATTTTAGTCGTGGAGGCCGGCGCGCATTTAGCAATGAAACCAGCGTTCGGCAAAATTTCGAGCGCTCGTTTTACTGCTAAAATCGCTTCCGTACTCCGGTGAACAGGCGGACGAGGGAAAGAACAAAAGCAACATGAGGCAGGCGCAATTCGCGCCTGCCTCCCAAAGCTACTTTACTTGCGGATGCCCAACTTTTCGATGACAGCGCGGTAGCGTTCGATATCCTTCTTCATCAAGTAGTTGAGCAGGTTGCGGCGATGGCCGACCATCTTCAGAAGGCCGCGGCGGGAATGATGGTCCTTCTTGTGCACCTTCAGGTGTTCAGTCAGATCGTTGATTCTCTTGGTGAGAATGGCGATCTGGACCTCGGGAGAACCAGTGTCCCCTTCGTGGCGGGCATTGTTGACAATCACGGCTTGCTTTTCTTCTTTGAGCATCATAGCGCAGATACACCTCTTTCTAAAATTCGCCCGAAATCGAAGCGCGCGGCAGGTGAAATTCCCCGAAAACGGGGCGCAAAACCCAACGGCTGCGAAATGGGTCAAAAGTAACCGTCTCATTATAGCATCGGTGTTTACAAAAGTAAAGAGCTCAAATGGAAATTTACACGCTTTAGTCTTCCTTGATGACGCCGAGCATATACGCGGCCAGCAACCGCTTTAAATCCGCAATCTTCGCCAGAAGCTGGGCACCAGTATCCGTTTGACGCACCAGAATGCGGTGCTGGGCGGTTTCATAAACCACCGAGGTGGAGATAATGTCCTTATTTTGCTGGATGGCGGACACGGTGGAATCAAAAGGCTCGTGGGAAGCAAGACGAATGCCGTAGGAATTGTAAAAGAGCGTATATCCGGCGATGCCGGTGGCCTTCTGGTAAGCCTTGCAGAAGCCGCCGTCGATGACAATAAGCTTGCCGTCCGCCCGTACCGGGTCCTCTCCGTCCCGGGAACGCACCGGGATGTGGCCGTTGATGATGTGGGAATAAGGCTTATCTCCCAGGCCGAACTCGCTCAAAATCTTTTCACAGGTTTCTTTGTGCTGGGTTAAGGTGTAGTATGCGTTTTTCGGCTCCACCCAGGTGGACTCGTCCTCAATCAGCATCCGCTCAAAGGTCGCCATACGTAGCCGGCCGAACAAAGGCGAGTTCTTCCCGCACCATAAAAACCAGAGAAAATCCTCCCCGTACTGCTTCTGAGGACTGCCTGGGCGGCTATAATACCCCTGCCGGGCCACTTCCTCCGCATAGTCTACCAGCCGCTTGCCACAAAGGCGTTCCCCTCCGAAGGAGAACTCCATAAAGCTGCCGTCCTCCTGAAAGGGGATGCAGCCATGGTAGAGCAGGTTTCCGTTGAAGCATTTGTAAAGCCCGCCCTCGGAATAGAGGAACCGGGTGTGCCGCTGGAGCTTTTCGCTGCCCTTGAAGGAGGAAATGAGCTGCTCGACCACGCTTTCCTCTTCCTCGGTCAGCGTATAAGGATCCTTGGGGTCGATGGTGGGGAACTGGAAGTCCTTAAGCGGATACGTCTTTTCCCCGATGGTCACCGTGCCGTTCTGGTAATCCACCTTGTCGAGCAAAAGCCGCTCCTCCATCTGAAATTCCGGATGCCGCTTGATGATCTGCCCTTCCAGCTTGAACTGGATGACCAAAATTGCCTTGTGCATTTTGCTTACCAGCCGCAAATCCTTGGGCCCGTATTTCTTCTCGTCCTTGGCGTTCTTGGGTGCAAAGCAGGAGGAATAATGATAGGTCTCCTGGGCGAACACCGCCAGCGGCCGCAGGTTGATGCCGTAAGCGTTCTCGATCACATCTAAGTTGCTGTACTGCATGGAATTGTTGAGCACGTTTGCAATGCAGGCGGGGCTTCCTGCCGCCGCGCCCATCCAGAGAATGTCGTGGTTGCCCCACTGGATGTCCACGCAGTGGTGGCTCATCAGCCGTTCCATGATGATGTCCGGCCGGGGACCCCGGTCGTAGATATCGCCGACAATGTGCAGCCGGTCCACCACCAAGCGCTTGATGAGCCCGGCCAGCGCCTCGATAAAGGCGTCCGCCCGGTCCAAATCCACAATGCTTTGAATGATACTCTCGTAATATTGCTCTTTGTTCTTGATTTCGTAGTTCGTATGCAAAAGCTCGTCAATGATAAACTGAAAGTCCGCCGGCAGTAGCTTTCGGACCTTGGAACGAGTGTATTTGGACGCCACCAGCCGGCACACTTCGATCATCCGGTGGAGGGTCAGCCGGTACCATTCGTTCATGTCGGTCACGGTCTTTTTGACCTCTTCGAGCTTTTGATGGGGGTAATAAATCAAAGTGGACAGCACCGCCCGGTCCTGCTTTGACATGGAGTTGCCGTAGAGAATGTCTACCTTTTCCCGGATTACCCCGGAGCAGTTGTTGAGAATATGCTCAAAGGCTTCGTATTCCCCGTGCAGGTCGCTCATGAAATGCTCGGTGCCCTTGGGAAGGCCCAAAATGGCCTGCAGGTTGATGATCTCCGTGGAGGCCGACTGGATGGAAGGATATTCCTTGGCCAGCAGCTTTAGATAGCGCAAATCGCCCAGTACTTCGGCTTTGTCACAGTTCATGCTTTTCCCTCCCAGCGTGAGATGACTCGGGCAGCAGCTCTGAAAAAACCAGCCTGTGCCCGGTTTTGCGCACCCCGCTTTGCCCCATTTTGTCGAGCGCTTCCCGGAAAGGAAGAGACAGGGCAGTTCCTTTCGGATAAAGCTCCAAAAGCGGGACGAGCACAAAGCCCCTCTCCAGCATCCGCGGATGAGGAAGGGTCAGCTCTGCGTCGTCACACTTGGCCCCATCGTACAAAAGCAGGTCCAAATCCAGCGTGCGCGGCCCGTTTTGCATCCGCCGCACCCGGCCCGCCGCCGCCTCAATCCCCAAAAGCGCACCCAAAAGCGCATGAGGAGACAGGGCAGT
This sequence comes from Clostridiales bacterium, assembly GCA_018364155.1. Taxonomy (GTDB): domain Bacteria; phylum Bacillota; class Clostridia; order Oscillospirales; family Acutalibacteraceae; genus Solibaculum_A. The sequence goes on along the minus strand of JAGZMM010000004.1, from coordinate 130,185 downwards.
AGACAGTACGGCCGCGCCGTTATAGAAGTTCGGCTGTGCGGCATAGCCCACCGGGTCGGTTTCGTACACCGCCGAAACCTTCGTTACCTTCGTGCCGGGCAGAAGGGAAAGCGCATCCACCGCCCCTTGCAGGGCGGCCAGCCGGTCGCCTAAGTTGGCGCCCAGGCCGATGACTGCGTCCGCCATTCTCTCACACTCCCGTCCGTTTGCGTTTGAGCTGTACCGCCACCGTCTCAAAGTCCGCTGCGATGGGGGCCCGTGGCTTATAAAGAGTCAAACCCACTTCCCGGATTTCCGGGAAGCGTTCCAGCAGCGCGTCGCACACCGCTTGTCCCGCCCGTTCCAGCAGGTTAAAACAGCTTCCCTGCATGGTGCGCACCACCACCTTCGCCACCTCAGCGTAATTGATGGTGTCCTCCACGTTGTCACTGCGGCAGGGCTTGGAAAGGTTCACCTTCAGTGTAAGGTCCAGCACAAAGGGCTGCCCCGCCTGCTTTTCGCTGTGAAAAACCCCGTGGTTGGCGAAAACGCGAAGTCCTTTTAGTATAATTTTATCCATAGGTTCCTCCAAGTAAACATTCAAACGAAATTTTAAGCGGCGAAAATGTCGCCTCATCCCAGGAGGCGTTACCGGGGGAAACCCGTCTCCCGTAACACCGCGTCGGTCAGCCGTGCCGCCTGCACCGCTTCGAACACGTCGTGCACCCGCAGAATGTCCGCCCCGGAAAGCTGGGCGAGCGTATGAGCCGCCACCGTGCCGCCCACACGCTGATCGGGCGGGGCTGGGCAGGCGTCTACCGTCACCCGTTTGCGGGAGGCTCCCACCAGATATGCGTAGCCCTCCACCCGGGCGTTTTTGGAGAGAAGGAGCGCCCGGTTTTGTTCCATGGTTTTGCCAAACCCAATCCCCGGGTCCAGACAAATCTGCTGTGTCTTTACCCCCGCAGCCAGCGCCTTTTCTGCCGCGGCAAGCAGGAAGTCATGCACCGCCTGCCCGATGTCCCCAGAGCCGGCGTACTGGGCCGTGTCGGCCGCGTCGCCCGGGTGCATCAGAATAAGGCCCGCCTGGTAGCGAGCCGCGATCGAGAACATAGCTTCCTCTTTGCCGCCGGTGATGTCGTTTATGATGTGCGCCCCGGCCTTGAGGGCCCGCTCGGCCACATCGGGGTAAAAGGTATCGATGGAGATGGGGACGGAAAGCTCACCCGCAAGCCCTTCGAGCACCGGGCGCAGCCGTTCCCATTCCTCGGAAGAAGACACCGGTGTAAACCCCGGCCGGGTGGACTGGGCGCCGATGTCGATCAGATCCGCCCCTTCCTGTTGCAGGCGCAGGGCGTGGGCCACCGCCCGTTCGGGGTCAAGATACCGGCCCCCGTCCGAAAAGGAATCGGGGGTCACGTTTACAATGCCCATGATATAGGTCTTTTCCCCCAAGGGAAAAGAAAACCCGTTGCCGGAAAACTGCATGCGCGTCCCTCCTATTATTTGCCGCTGAGCAGCGCCATAACCTCCGCCCTGGCCCGCGCGTCCGACCGCATCAGCCCCCGCAGAGCAGAGGTCTGGGTGCTGGCTCCGGCAGCCCGGGCGCCCCGCATGGTCATACACAGATGCTCGGCGTTGATTACCACCGCCACCCCATAAGGGTCCAGCTCGTCCATCAGGAAGTTGGCAATCTGGGAAGTAAGCCGCTCCTGCAGCTGGGGGCGGCGGGCAAAGCTGTCCACAATCCGCGCAAGCTTGGAAAGCCCCAGCACGTTTCCGCCTCGGGGAATGTAAGCAATGTTCGCCTTGCCGATAAATGGGAGCAGGTGATGCTCGCATACGGAATATAGAGGAATGTCCCGCACCAGCACCATCTCGTCGTGCTGCGTGTCGGTAAACACCTTCAGGTGCCGCTTAGGATCGTCGTTTAAGCCGGAGAAAATCTCCTCGTACATCCGGGCCACCCGCTGAGGAGTCTCCACAAGGCCCTCCCGGTCCGGGTTCTCGCCCACGGCCAGCAGGATTTCCCGCACCGCCGCTTCGATTCGTTTCTTATCCACCAATTTGATCGTCACCGCCGTTTCTCCAGCGGCTTGACACACGTTCCGCCTCCGCCGCTGGGAGGATGCGGACTTTATAACAACGCCAAGGAGCGCCGTTATTTCAAAAACGGCGCCGGCACAAGCTTACCTCTTTTTCTTTTGCAGCAAATACGCGGGCCACAGCAGGATGATGAACACCGCCGTACCAAGCGAAACGCTGCCCGGTTTGCCGTCCACCTGCTCCTGGGCCGCAGCCGACTGGGCCTTGAGATAGAAGAAAAAACCGAATACCAGGTAAATCGCCAACAAAATCCGCACCACGACCCAAACGATATCCCAAACGTCCAACGAACCCCCCTCCTTTTATCCAGCGCTTGCAAAATGCAGCAGAATGGTGATCACATGCAGGCTCTCGTCCGCCGTTCCAAAGCCCACGTTGGTGTCGTCCAAAAGCGGGCTCTCCAGTGACGCGTTCGCCTGGGTCAGCAGAGAAAAGATCTCATTATTGCGCACGAGAGAGTCATATGCGGCGTTTGCCGCTTCTGCCGAGGAAAAGCGAAATTCCAGAGTGGATTCTCCGCTCATGGCGCTCATGGCAATGGCGGAAACGATGGCCGCCCTGGTATTGTCGTCAAACGCGTCGAACATCCGCCCCATGCGCACAAAATAATTGTTGTCCCCTACCGTGCAGCCAGGAGAGGCAAAGTCCGAATGGGTGGAGGCGATTTCGCCGTCGGTCAGGTTAAAATAGAGATGGCTGATTTCCTGGCCACCCTCGGTCATGATGGAATCGTCCCAGGTGGCGTCCAGATGGTACAAGACTCCGTCTACCGTCACCAGGTTCCACATATGCTCGTCGCCGCCCGCCTTGCCGGAAATGAGGCTGCACCCCATCCCCGCCTTGCGCAGCAGCAGCTGCATGGCTCTGGCGTACCCTTCGCACACCGCCTTGCCTTCCACCAGTGCCCCGTATACCGTGTAGGCCTGGGGATACTCGCCGGTCTGGTCGGCTGCTGCTGCGCTGTCGTACTCCACTCGGCGCACCACCCAGTCGTGCAGAAGAAGCTCCCGGTTAAATTCATCCGCCCCTTCCGGCAAAACCGACATAGCCTCCTCTACTGCGCTTTCCAGCTTTCGCTGCATTTCCTGTAGTTCCTCTTCCGAATCCACCGAATAGTCCAGATAAATGCGCACTTCCCCGTTGTCGGTGATCATCTTCAAGGATTTCTGCAGCCAGAAAAGCTCCGGCATATCCGCCATCACGGCGTTAAACGCGCCGTCGATGTCCTCCATCACCGCATCGCCCGGCAGCACCACCGCCGAGCGATTCAGGGAGTTGGCCGCGTAAACGATACGCCGGTAAATGGTTTGGCCCAGTTCGTCAAGGCCCCGGTACTGGTCCGCCGTGTCCACAGCGATCTCCGCCTCCAGCGTGGCCGGATCGGCGGGGAGGGACTGGGAACCAAGGGCCGAGCTCCCACTTTGGGAGGGGCCGCTCCCGGTGGAACAGGCCGTAAGCGATAAAGCCAGCAGCAAAGCAAGCGTAGCAGTATATCGTCTCTTCAAAAATCCGGTCCTCCGTTCTTATCCTAAGGTTCTTCCATAAGCGTCGGCGATGGCGTGCACCGTTTCATCCGACAGAATAAACACCTGCTGCGCCGTGATTTCGCCAGTCACCTTGATCTGCTGGGCCACCGTCCCTTCCGCGTTGAGAGACACCAGCCGCTCCAGAGCGGGGGTCATCTTTAAAAGATCCAGCGCGCTGATGTCGGTGCGGCTTTCGTTGAACGCCAGGGAAAACAGCGCGTCCTTGTTTTCCAGGTTGTTTTCCGTCATGTATTCGTTGAGCATGGAGCACAGCGCGTAACCAGTAAAGTCCCAGCTGCCGTGAAATTCCGCCCATCCCCCATACTTGGAAAGGCTTATGAGCTGCCGCCCATTTAGCGACTGCTTGCCCTTTACCACATTGACCGTCTCGCCGTCGTTATCCGTGAAGTTAACCGATTCCGGCAGGTCTAGCGTGGCCCCGCCGAACTTGTTGATCACCGTCTGAGCGCCGGAAGCAGGCATGGAAACATACTTGTCGATCTCCACACCCAGAAGCTGTTCGGTAGCGTCCTTCGCCAAAAGCACCCCGCCGTAGGAGAAGTATCCCGCTAGGGTATCGGTGCGGTCCTCCAGCGTCACCTGGGCGATGGGGGGCAGGGAAGTTACATATACCGCTCCCCGTTCCGGGTCCAGCCGGATCAGGGCAAACAGGCCCGCCGAAGCTTTATCGTCGCTGGTGCCGACCAGAAAGATATTGGTGCAGTCCTGTGCGGAAAAAACCAACTCATCGGACAGCTCCGAGGTGTTGAGCCGGTCGGGCTGCTTGGGCGGCGCGATCACCAGAAAATAAACCCCGGCAATGGCGACGAGCGCCACGCATATGATCAGCAGCGTGGCGGTGAACAAAGCGATGTTTCCGAAAACGCTGCGTTCCTTTTTCTTATTAGCCGGATGGCGGGCTGGCATAGCGTCCACTCCTGTTATCTTAATTTTGTGTTGATCTTGTTGTTATGTCCGGGCGTACCGCCCACCGTTTCTATTATATACGGATATTTTGTCAAAGAAAAGCCTTTTCCCATACGGACAAACGAATCCGTATGGGAAAAGAGCAGAGTTCCTATGAAAGAAAAGGGCTTATGCCCGGCGGCGGCGCCGGCTGAGAAGGCCGAAGGCCGCGGCCCCGAAGAACAGCACTGCCACAACCGGCGCGGTCTGGGCAAGGCCGGTGTCGGGAGAAGGTTCCTCGTCGGGGGTAACGGGGATCTGCGCTGTTTTAGCCGTCAGATTGGGAGTGTTGGCTGCCGCCGCTAAGGCGTCATGATCCTTTACAAAGGCCAGAATGGCCTCCTCACAGGTGCCGTACTCGTTGACCGACCGTGATGCCGCCAAATCGGGATAATCAGAGCTAGTTGCCACATAGTTGTTGGTAGCTACCCGGTAAAGAGCGTTCGGGTCCAGCTCCTTACCGCCAATGGTTGCCGACAGCACCCGGCTTCCCGCCTCTTTGGCCGGATCGTATTCCACCGTGATGCCGCCAAACTGCAGATAGCTGCCGGAATTGTCCGGCCAGGTGTACTGCATGGGATCCTCTCCGGCTTCCACCGCCGTCAGCTGCTTGTCGTACACAGCCTTGTTCTGCAGCCCGATTTCAATGGAGGTTTCCAGCGTTTTCAGCAGCGTAGCGCCGGTTACTTCCTTGACCACAATGTAGTTGCCGTAAGGGGAAATGCTGATGATGTTCTGATAGAGAATGTCGCCCTCGTCAATGCCGCCGCGGATGCCGCCCGCGTTCTCAATGGCCACGTCCGCCCCGGTCTGGGCCAGATAGGAGGCGGTCACCACCCGGCCCACCTTCTGTTCTGCCACCCGGATGTCCTCCCAGGAATAGGGCATGGCCTCCTCGCTGTACCCCACCACCTGCTTGAGAATTCCGGCCTGGCGAGCCGTGATTTCGTCGATTTTCGCCTGTACCACCGGGTCGTCGGGCAAGGCCTCACTGTCGGCGGCGGAAATGAGCTGTTCCTGAGTCAGTTCCGGGACCAGCTGATCCTTCTGGGTGTCATACACCAGGGAGAGCACACCCACATTCGCAAAATGCGAGCCGGTTTCCACTATGCGCACCGGCTTTCCGTCCAAATCGGCGGCATCCTCGTTGATCACCTTGTGCTCATGGCCGGCAATCAAAAGATCAATGCCCCGGGTCTGGGCGACAAAGGCAGCGCAGTCGAGATGATGGGAGAGCAGGATCACTAAGTCGCAGCCCTCCTGGGTTTTCAGCCGCGCGGCCAGGTCGTTTGCTGTCTGTACGTCGTCGAGAAAAACCAAGCCTTCTACGTTTTTGGGCGCCGTAGAGGAAGAAAGCCTGGGATCGTATATGCCGAACACGCCCACCCGGATGGTGCTCCCGTCCTCAGCCGGGATTTCCTTGATTCGATACGGAGTGTCGAAAAAGGCGGAGCCGTCCTCCTTTGCTACATTGGCGGCTAGGATTACGCCGCCGGTCTCTGCCTGCATGGCGTCTCCCAGGCTCTTGAGAGCGTCCTTGCCGTAGCTCCAGTCATGATTGCCTGGGGTCATCGCGTCGTACCCCACCGCTTCCATCAGCTCCAGGATGCTCTGGCCTTTCTCCACCGTGGCGAAGGCTTGGCCGTGAAACGTGTCGCCCGCATCCAAAACCAGGTCCGCATCCGCCTGGTCCACGATGGTTTTGAGCTTTTCGAACCCTACGGTAGTAGGCGCCTGGCTGCCGGAATCCGGCTGCTCGTAATAGCCGTGGATGTCGTTGGTATGTACGATCTGGATGGTGGTCCTAGAGTCGGATCCACCGTCCGGCGCAGCCGCAGCGGAAACTGCGCCGCCAAAGAAGAGCGCGGCGCAGGTCAGCACCGCAACAATCTGTTTTTTCAACGAAACGCACCTCCAAATTTTATTTTCTTTTATTATACTGGCCTTTGGGCCCATTGGCAAGGAGCAAAGGCATACAAATTCCGTCTGGCAGGTTATACGGCGTCGTCTCTGTTTGCGCCTTCACCAAAGCTATTTTTTTGCATGCCACCGTCCCGTTTTACGGCCTGTGTGGCTGTTGCCGCCGCAGCCGCCTCCTTTTCTCGCCTGGTCCACAGGTCGGGAATATGAAATTCCTCCTGCATCATCATCATGATCGGCGCTCCCAGAACGATGGGGAAAATCGTGTTGTTGCAGAAAATCGTGCCGATCAGAGTGGCCAGATCCACCTGCGGCTGGACGGCGTAAACCCCAAGGGTAATGATGGCGGTCAGCACCGCGGCGGACAGAAGGATAATGACAATATACGCAAAAAAGTCGCGCCCTTCCCGCAGAGCAAAGGCCTTTTTGCGAATCCGATGCCACAGCTTGTAAACCATCACCACATACAAATAGTTGGCGATAAACCCCGCAATACAGGACCACTGCAGGCTGTCGGACAGCACGTCGGAGATCAGGTTGCCCACCGCAAAGGCGAGCGCTCCCGTCTGCCCGTAAAACAGGCCGAAGATCGGCTGCACGCAGGTGACCGGCCGGATATCGGTAAACCCGGGGATCATGATCATGACCTTGAAGGGGAGAGAGAGGACCATATGGATGAGCACCAAAAACAGAAACTGCCCGATTTTTCGCCAAACCGTTCTCTTGCTCCCTGTTCTCATGCGCACCGCCTCCGTTTCCAACTGGACACCAGACCGGTCACGTCAAATTCCGATAAAAGCGCGCCCAACGCCACCAGGCCGCAGCCGATGATCAGAGTGGGCGTCAGAGTAATGCGATCCACCAAAATGGCCGGAAGGGTGGCGGAGAAGATGGTGGAAAAGACGATCTCCAGCGAATAAATAACCGAAGCGGTCCGGGCGGACGCCTGCTTTTGGGCGAAGATGTTGATGACGGTGGCAAACGCGCAGATAAAATAGCTGTAAACGAAAATGCTCGAGAGCATCTCTGTGGAGTAGGGGAGAGCGAACACAGTTCTCGGTTCGATAAACAGCCAAATAACAAAGGAAAGAACCGCTACCACCCCCAAAATAAGGGCGGACAGCTGAATGGGCTCCATTTCCTTCGCGGCTTCATTGAGCTTGATGATATACCAGGCCCGAAGCAGACACACCACCAGCATGATTCCAACTCCCGGCAGCTGAGACCAGTCGGCATGCAGGTTGACCGCCAGCAAAATCCCGGTTAAAATCAGGCCCACTCCCACCCAGGTATGGACGCGGATTTTCTGGCGTTTGAGAAGGAGGAGAACCGGGAGCACCACCGTCGTCATCGATAGGGTGAAAATACCGGTAGAGACGTTGAGATACTGAAGCCCAAACAGCATCAACAGGTTATAGGCCATATTCAGCACGCCCAGCCCCGCCACCCGCAACAACTGGCGTTTTGCAAGCGACTGGAAGATCTTTTTAAAGAAGATGGCGATCAGAATCACACAGCCGATAAAATTGGTCATGGCGGTGATGGCAATGGACGGAATCTCGGCCGGAATGTTTTTGAGTAAGATGACTTCCGTTGACCAGCATAGCGTCACACAGAGAAGACAAAAATTGGACTGGGCTTTATTCAAAAAATCTCCCCCGATTCAAACCGGCCGTTTACTAGGGCAAAGAAAGACCGGCGTTTCTTTTATCTGCATAAACATGCATGATTCGTTACAATTATACATGATTTTCGAAAATATGTCTTCACCTTTTCCGTGTTTTTTAAAGGAGAAGCAGCTTTTTCAAAGCAGACCGTGCAAAAACCGCGAAGAAAATCGGATGTACCGCTTAGTCGCGAGGCTTCTGATAAAAGTTTCCCGCCACCTGGTCTGTCTTTAGAATGTTGATGAAAGCCTTCGGGTCCACCTTGCGCACCTCTTTGGTCACCTTTTTGACCTGGTCGCCGGAAATGACGGAATAGATCATCGACCGGTCCTCTCCATTATAGAGTCCGGTCCCCCGAAACAGCGTGGCGCCGTGATGGGTGGATTCCCGGATGTGCTCGTAGATTTTCTCCGCCTGGTCGGAAATAATAAATAGTGTGGTGCGTTTGTAACGGGGATCGAGCATCTTTACAATCTGCGTGGATGCAAACTGGAAGACGATGGAGTAAAGAGCCTTGTCCCATCCGAACAAAAGGCCCGCCACCACCAGCATCGCCGCATTGCCCAGGAAAATATAGTTCCAGGAGTCCACATTCAGCCGCTGCGATAGGGCCACGGCGATAAAGTCAGTGCCGCCGCTGGTGGCGTGCCCCCACAGGCACAGACTGATGGCAAACCCATTGATGATGCCGCCGAAGATGCAGATGAGCAGCACGTCGTTGGTCAGCGGCATGGAGGGGAGTAGGTCGGTAAGGACGCTTGTCAGCACGATCATCAGACAGGAGTACAAGGTGAACCGCTTGCCGATGAAACGAAAGCTGATGACAGCGGGAATGACGTTTAGCAGGAAGTTGATCAGCGAAAAGGGAAGGGACAAGCTTAGATACTGCTGCGCGCTTCTCTGGATGAGGAGGGTCAGGCCGTTGAACCCGCCCGGGAACAGACCGCCTGCATCTACAAAGCTTTTGATGTTGACAGCCATGATGACGGAAGCTAAGACAATGAGGCTCAGCCGCAGTGCATGCTCCCGTATTGCCAAAAGCGTTGCGTGCGAAGGAACAAGGGAACGGTTGTGTTTCATAAAGCGACCCTCCAATCGAAACGTCTATAAGATATCCTTATTTTATCATAAGATCAAAGAAAAGTCAGGATGGAATGGAAGGCAAAAATAAGCGCATTGGAAGATACGAAAAAGCCCTGCCTGTTTCAAAACAAGCAGGGCTTTTTTTTCGCCTACTGCACGCAGAGAAATGCCCCAAGCATGATCGTGGTTCATTTACCGGCGGCTCGCTGAGGACCGGAAGAATGCAGCTAATCGTCAAGATTTTCCCGCATAAACAATGCAGAATGAAAAAATTCTTCAAGGCTGATGTCAAAACCTTCGCAGATTTCATAGATAACGCGCAGCTTCATACTCGGATAGGTGCAGCTGAGGATGGTGCTCAACGTGGATTGAGGAACGCCGCTCTTCTTATATAACTGATATTGCGTCAGATTGCGCTCTTTGCAAAGCCCGACGATACGCTTTGCAACCGCTTCATTTAATTGCATGGAATCCACCCTTCCATTGCTACTTGGTTGATCTGATAACATTATGGAAGGTTGAATGTAAAAAATACTTCGGCTACTTGATATTTGCTTTAATATCTACAATACCAAATCCTATATTAAAATAGTTTTACAAAAGCTGTTAACACGTTTTCTCTTGTAGAGATTGCAGTCTAAGAAATTCAAATCCATGGAGGTGTATGGATGAAACGCTATATAATGGAATTACCCGATAAATTATCCTATATTTACGAAGATATTGCGAAAATAAAGAAAAAGAAAGTGGAAGAGTGTATCGCAATTATATTGGATCGGGTTATCCGCACTATGGTCAATCAAACAGGGAATGACAACCATACGCAAACGGATACTTACAAAACAAGAAGTTGAGTCAAAAGAAGCGGATTGCTCTGCAGCAATCCGCTTCTTTTGTTTTGGAAGGGGCGGACACTTTCGATGCCGTTTTGGCGCGAGTAGCCCGCCCGAATATAAAAGAAAAGAGTCCGAACGCAAATTGCGTCCAGACTCAGTCTGGTGGGGAGAGATGGATTCGAACCATCGAAGTCACTGACAACAGATTTACAGTCTGCCCCCTTTGGCCACTCGGGAATCTCCCCATATTCAATTGTTCCGCCTGTCCGGATTTGGAAAGCAGGTGGAGCTGGTGGACGGACTTGAACCCCCGACCTGCTGATTACAAATCAGCTGCTCTACCAACTGAGCTACACCAGCACAATGGCGACGTGTCATAATATAGCATAACAAGCGCGCCTTTGTCAACACCTTTTGATAAAATTATGCAGTTTTTGTCTTTGCTTTTTTCAGCGGTGCCTTATTCCTTTTGCGCAGCGGGCTCCGGTTCTTCCCTGCGGATTTTCCCCCGCCCGTCTTTGATGATTTTCACATCCTTACGAGAATACACGCGGGGCAGTGCTTCCCGCTGCTGGTCCAGACGTACCTTCAGCTGGCCAGTGAGAAGGCTGACCTCCTCCACCATCCCCCTGCCGTCCGGCGTAGTGACGATAGCGCCCACCCGAGGGGTAATGCGCAGCAGATCGTCGTAGGCGTTCTGCTCGTACTTTAGGCAGCACATCAGCCGCCCGCAAGTCCCCGAAATTTTTACCGGATTGAGGCTCAATCCCTGCTCCTTGGCCATCTTGATGGATACCGGCTGAAACTCTCCCAAAAAGGAGGAGCAGCAGAAAGGCCGCCCGCAGATACCCATGCCGCCGAGCATTTTCGACTCGTCGCGTACGCCGATCTGGCGCAGCTCAATGCGGGTGCGGAAAACCGAAGCCAAATCCTTTACCAGTTCCCGGAAGTCCACCCGGCCGTCCGCGGTAAAATAGAACAGAATTTTCGAATTGTCAAAGGTGTATTCCACGTCGATGAGCTTCATGCCCAGCTTGTGGTCTGCGATTTTTTTCAGGCAGATGCGAAACGCTTCCTTTTCCTTGCGGGAATTCTCCGCCACCCGTTTGAGGTCCTCCTCCGTGGCGGCCCGCATCACAGGCTTTAAGGGTTTGACAATGGTGGCGTCGTCCACCTGCCGGTTGGGCATGGCCACCTCGCCGCACTCCACTCCCCGGGCAGTTTCCACAATCACCCGCTGGGACAGGGAAAACGTTTCCCCGTTGGGATCGAAATAATAAATCTTGCCGACGGTTTTGAACCGGACACCGATCACTTCAGCCATTTGTTCCTCCAGACTGTTTATCCATCGCGTTTACAAAAAACGCGCACTTGAAAGCGAAAAAACCGCCCGTTTTGGGCCGCGTCTTATTATACCGGATTCCTCCGCTTTTTACAAGGAGGATTTTGCCGGAAAACAAAGGCTATCCCCGCAGACGGGCGCACAACAGAGTGATGAGCAGGGTCTGGTTTATATTCCCGTCCAGTAGGTGCATCAGCTCCTCCACCCTGCCGATCAAAGAGAGAAGGCGTTCGCTGGTCATCGTCTGGGCGAGAACCGCCGCGGCCGCCGGGTCGGGGGAAAGGGGCTTGCCGCCTCCCAGGCGCACAGACAGCCCGTCCCGCAAAAGCAGCAATAGCTCTGACAAGGTGGCCCTGGTCAAAGGCTTGTCCCGTTCCAGCTTGCCCGTGAGCTTTAAAAGGGACAGCTCTGCCGGAGCACAGAGGGCTCGGGCCATTTTTCCCGCAAGTTGAGCCGCTTCGGAAAGCTTCCCGTCCTCCAAAGCCTCCATCGCCCGGCCGATGACGCCGCCGCACAGGCCCGCCGCCCGGCGCAGATCCTCCTCCGGCCGGTCAGGAAAGGCCGCGCGCAAAGCCGTAACCGTTTCCTCCTCGCTCACCGGGAATAAGGGAATGGTCACACATCGGGAGAGAATGGTGGGAAGCATGGATTCCCGGCTTTCGGCAGTAAGCAGAAAGACCGCGTAGGAAGGCGGCTCCTCCAGAATCTTTAAAAGAGCATTTTGCGCCTGTACGGTCATCGTCTGGGCGTTTTCCAGAAGATACATTTTGTATTTCCCCTCGTTCGGGGTAATGAATACGTCCGCCTTGATGGCGCGGATCACGTCTAAGTGAAAAGACCGGGCCCCGCCGTCCGACCCGTATTCCCGGATGTCCGGATGAATGCCGGCTAATGACTTGCGGCAGGCGGAGCATTCCCCGCAGGGGACGTCCCCGGCCCCTTCGCACTGGTAGGCGGCGGCAATCAGGCGCGCCAAGGTGCGCCGCCCGCAGCCGGCCGGGCCGGTGAGCAGATAAGCATGGGGCAGCCTTCCCGAGAGAAACACCCGGGAAAGCTGCTCCTTTGCCGTTTCGTTTCCAAGAAAGGTCCCAAATTTCATAAAACGTCCTTACAGCTTGATAAACTGGTCCACATTGACCACGAACACCGTAGCGCCGCCCACCGTGACCTCCACCGGATAGGAGGCGTATACCTCCATGCCGTAGGCGGAACTGGCCGGAGCGATCTGTGTGCGCTTTTTGCAGCATTTTGAGATAATATCCAGCACATCGTCTACCTTTTCGTCGTCCACGCCCACGAGCAAAGTGGTGTTGCCCGCCCGCAGAAAGCCGCCGGTGGTGGCGAGCTTGGTGGCCGAGTAACCCGAAGTGGTCAGGGTGGAGGAGAGCATGGAGCTGTCGTCGTTGTTGACGACTGCAAGAATCAACTTCATAGAGGGTACCCCCTTTAATAGGTCATGGAACCGCCCGGCTTTGTACATTGTGTTTCAAAAGGGGCGGATATCCTCTTTCTATTTTATCACTTTGATCTCACAAATGCCATAGCTTTTGAGAATTTTCGCCGCCTCTTGGTCGATGATTTCCCCCGGCGCCACCACCGGCACGCCAGGCGGGCAGGGGCAAGAGGCCTCCGCCGCAATCCGTCCGACGCTGTCGTCGATTGCGATGCGTTCCCCCGGAGCCAACAGCGCCTGCCTGGGCGAGGCGGCTACCTTAGGCAGCGCCGTCACCGTTCCGGCCTTCGGCAGGGGCGTGCGGCACCCTGGCAGGGCGGACAGGGCGTTTTTCAGCCGCACGTAGTCTTTTTCCGGGTTAAACGGGGACGGAATGAGAACCACATGCAGCCCGTCGGCGTATTCCGGCTCCACCCCCTGCTGGCGCAGAAGTTCCGCCGCCGTATGTCCGGTAAGCCCCAACGGGCCGGTGCCGATGGTGATGCGTACCGGGTCCCATTCCCCCTGGGGCAGTGTCATCCCCAGAGCCAGCGCGTGCCGGCGTACGTCCTCCACCTGCTCCTTGAGCCTCGAAAAGGCTGCGGTGCCTTCCTCCTCAAGCCAGGCCCGGCAAAGGTCCAAAGACACCATGATGGGATAGGAAGGGCTTGTGGAGCCGAACAGGGCCATGGCGGAGGGGGCCTCCGCGCAATAGGCATCCTCGGCAATGTGCAGCCAGGCGCCGCCGGTCATCACCGGCAGGGTCTTGTGGGCAGAATCGCAGGTGATGGAGGCGCCGCGCTCCAAAGGATGGGCGCCAGGCGCTGCGAATTTCAGGTGGGCGCCGTGGGCGTTGTCTACCAGGAGCGGCACCCCGTGGGCCCGGCAAACCGCGGAAATGCCCTTTAGGTCGCACAGCACCCCATAATAATCGGGCGTAGTTACATAAACCGCGCAGGCGTCCGGGTTCTTGGTCAGGGCGGCCTCGATGTCCTGCGGGTAAATCCGGCCGGGAAGGCCGTCCCCCGCGTCGGGCCTGGGAAGGACCCATACAGGCGTAATGTCCAAAAGAGCCATGGCGTTAACCGCCGAGCGGTGGATGGTGCGTCCGGCTACGATCTTTCCCCCCTGAGGAACCGCCAGGCGCAGCATGGTCTGGATGCAAAGAGAACAGCCGCCAGCGGAAAACAAGGTGCGTTTGGTTTTGTACAGAGCACTCGCCCGCTCCATGGCTTCCGCGATAGGGCCGGCGGCCTCGTAAAGGCTGTCGGTATCGGGAATTTCCGTGGTATCCAGCCGCAAAAGGTCGCCCATCCGATCAAGGGGAGAGGCGATTCCCTTGTGGCCGGGCATGTGCATGGGGACGCGGCCCAGGGCAAGATGCTGTTCGAGTGCGTTTAACAAAGGAGAAGCGGACATATTCATTCCTCCATCGGCGTGATCAAAAAAGAAGGCGTTCTTTCTCATTATATGAAAAAGAAACGGTTTTGTGTCAAAAACGCCCGGTTTTTACCGCTTCCCCACCGGGCAGTTGGCCATGCAGATGCCGCATACCGCACCGCGGCCGATGTGCTGGTAGGTTTTCATGTGTTTCGAGCACTTGTCCGGGTCGTAATAGGACTCCCGGTCCATGCCGGGACGGAAGGAAACTCCCGCAATAGCCCCTGCCGGGCAGCAGTCCTGGCAGACGGTGCAGGCCCCGCAGCCGGGATAAACGGGCGGCTCGGTTACCGGAAGGGGACAGTCGGTCAGCACGGTGGCAAGCCGCACCCGGGGCCCCCACTGAGGGGTAATAAGCAAGGCGGACTTGCCGATCCACCCCAGCCCCGCCGCCACCGCTGCGGTCTTGTGGGGAAAGAGGCCCCGGTATTCCTCTCGTGGCGGGATGGACTGGGAGGCGGCGATGGGCATCGCTTGATAACCGGTCCGCTCCAGCCGCGCCGCCGCCCGCAGCGCCCAAGAGTCCAAAAAAGCGTTGGCGGCCCGGTAATGCTGGAAATAAGGATAGGTGGGCCCGTCTGCGACCGGGGCTACAATTGGGGACGAGAGGGCAAAGACCAGCGTGATTCCGTAGGGAAGATGGGCCAGAGATGAGGGCAGCCGCCCGTCCAGCCGGGAGAATCCCACCGCCGCCATCCCGTCCTCTTCCATTTGCCGGACAAGTCCATCCAAGTCGAACATGGTCAAAGCCTCCTGATCCTATCCATATTCATAAGGCACAGCAAGAAAATCGACCGAGCAAGGAAAAACCGCCGCCGGACTGCACCGCTCCCGTTTCGCGGCTGCGCTGCCTCTAGGCAAAAAGCCGGCCTAGGTATAGCAAGCTGCCCGGGCGCATATAGAAGGGAGAAATCGAACCGCTTTTCTTCTGCCGGATTCTCATGTGTGCATAATATGTGGTATTATACAATATTTTTTGGGTTCTGGGGAGGTTTTGTTGCAATCAAGAGGGAGGGATGGTAAAATATTTGGGTATTGGGTAAGAAATTTGCCGCGTTCTTTTCTCTGGAGCGGCACATGGGCAGGAGGCAGCTTTTGAAAGCACGCAAGCTTTGGCGGATGGCCGATCTGGCGCTGGTTGCGGTGGTGCTTGCCGCTGCAGTGATCACGGCGGTCCTCCTTTGGGTTCCCACCGGTGGCGACGCGGTGGCGGTCATTGCGGTAGGCGGGGAAGAGGTAGGCCGCGTGAGGCTCAGTGGTGTGACCGCAGGGTATGACCTGCCGCTTCACACCGACCCGCAGGTGATCCTTCGGGTGGAGCCCGGGCGCGTCTGCTTCCAAGAAGCCGGGTGCCCCGACCAAGTCTGTGTCAACACCGGGTGGCTGACCTCCCCCGGCCAGACGGCGGTCTGCCTGCCCGCCCGCGCTTCCGTGCGCATCGAGGGAGCCGGCGGGGTGGACGCGGTGGTCCGATAACAAGGCGGAGGTGCAAGCGAGTGGAAAGGAAAAGCCGGGCCAAACAGGTGGCGCTGCTTGGAATGCTTGGAGCGGTGGCCATCGTGCTGTCCTGGCTGGAAGGGATGCTCGGCCCAGTGCCCGGGCTTCCGCCGGGTGCCAAGCTGGGGCTTTCCAACGTGGCGACCATGCTGGCGGCTTCCACCATGGGACCCGGCAGCGCTATGGCCATTGCGCTTTTAAAGGGCCTCTTCGCGGGTTTGACCCGGGGCCTTACCGCAGGGCTCATGAGCCTTTCCGGCGGCCTTCTCAGCACAGGCGTGGTCTGCCTTCTCCTTTGGTGGAAAAGGTGCCCGCTGGGTTATATCGGCATTGGGATTGCGGGAGCGGTCTGTCACAACTTGGGGCAGCTTTTGGTTTCCTTTTTGCTGACAAACGCCGCCGTTTTTGCCTACCTGCCCTTTTTGCTGCTGTTCGCTTTGCCGGCAGGGGCGGTCACCGGGCTTACCTTGCATATTTTACTGCCGGCCTTCTCCCGGCTTCGGGGAGAAAGGTAACGTTTGGTTATCCTTATGGTATAATGGAAACGAAATTATACCGGACAAGATAGATGATGGAGGAAACACAATGGAAAACAAAACCCTCAGGCGGTTCTTTTCCTTTGGGACGTCCCGGCCGCACGGCGGCGCGTCGGTGCCCCACCGGAAGAACACCGCGGACAGCGAGTCGGTGGTCATGCCGCCGCCCGAACGGGTGATCATTGCCATGCAGCAGCACATCGGCGCGCCCTGCGAGCCGACGGTGAAGCCGGGCGACCCGGTGGCGGTGGGCCAGGTGGTGGGGGACACGAAGGCGTTCGTATCCGCGCCCATCCATGCCAGCGTCTCGGGTACCGTTCAGGCAATCACCGAAATCCAGCTGCCCGGCGGGCAGAAAACCAAGGCGGTGGTCATCGAGAGCGACGGGGAGCAACGGGTGCACGAAAGCGTACAGCCCCCGGTCATTCAATCCAGGGAGGAATTTGCGGCGGCGGTGCGCGCGTCGGGGCTTGTGGGCCTGGGCGGCGCGGGATTTCCGGCCCATGTGAAGTTAAATCCCCCTAAGGACGCGAAGATCGATACGCTGATTGTCAACGGCGCCGAGTGCGAGCCTTACATCACCGCAGACTACCGGGAAATCATGGAGAACAGCTGGGACATCCTGTCGGGCGTTTATGCGGTCAAGGACCTTTTGGGCGTAGAAAACGTGATCATTGCCATTGAGAGCAATAAGCCCGACGGCATCAAGGTCCTAAGCGCCATCGCCAATAACTCCAACGACCCCGATAACCAGGTGAACATCAAGGTCCTGCCCTCCCGGTACCCCCAGGGGGCGGAGAAGGTGCTCATCCAGGCAACCACCGGGCGGGTGGTCCCCACCGGCAAGCTTCCCAGCGACGTGGGCGTGGTGGTGATGAACATCACTTCCATCGCCTTTTTGTCCCGGTATATGAAAACCGGGATGCCCCTTACTACCAAGCGGCTGACCATCGACGGGTCTGCCATCTGGTCGCCGAAGAACGTGATCGTTCCCATCGGTACCCCCATTAAGGACGTGATCGCGTTTGCCGGGGGCTATAAGGAGGACCCCAGGAAAATCATCATGGGGGGCCCGATGATGGGCCTTGCCATGGTGGACGATTCCCTTCCGGTTTTGAAGCAGAACAACGCCATTTTAGCCTTCGATGAAAAGGAGGCCAAGCTTATGGAGCCGCTGCCCTGTATCCGGTGCGGCAAATGCGTGCAGGCATGCCCGATGAAGCTAATGCCCACCTCCATCGAGCAGCTCTATAAGGCGAAGGACGTGGAGGGCTTGCAGAAGGCGGGCGCTATGACCTGCATGGAATGCGGCTGCTGCGCGTTCGTATGTCCCGCAGGGCGGCGGCTGGTGCAGTCTATGCGTCTGTCAAAGGCCCTCATCAAAAACGCACCCAAGAAGGAGGCGAAGGGATAATGGAAAAGCTGTTTGTATCCTCGTCCCCCCACCTGCGCAGCGGGACGGGTGTGCGCTCCATCATGCTCGACGTGATCATCGCCCTGACTCCTGCCCTAATCGCCTCGGTGATTTTGTTCGGCTTGCGGGCGCTGCTGGTGACGGCGGTATCGGTTGCCGCGGCGGTGCTGGCGGAATACCTTTCCCGGAAAATCATGAAGCGCCCCAATTCCATCGGGGATTTGAGCGCCGTGGTCACCGGTATGCTGCTGGCCTTTAACCTGCCCGTGTCCATCCCCCTGTGGATTGCCGCGCTGGGCTCGGCCATCGCCATTGTGGTGGTCAAGCAGTTCTTCGGCGGCATCGGGCAGAACTTTGTCAATCCCGCCCTGGCCGGGCGCATCATCCTGATGGTGTCCTTCCCGGCACAGATGACCAAGTGGACCATGCCGTTGACCGGCTCCTTTGGCGGAGTGGACGCGGTGACCACCGCCACCCCTCTGGGCATTCTCAGCGAGGGTGGAGAGCAGGCCATGCCTCCTCTTCTAGACATGTTCTTCGGCGTGCGAGGCGGCTGCCTGGGAGAAACCTGTGCGGTGGCGTTGCTTTTGGGCGGGGTATACTTGGTGGCCCGCAAGGTGATTAACCCCATTATCCCCATCTGTTATGTAGGCACGGCGGCTCTGTTGTCCCTGGCCTTCGGGCTGGACCCGCTGGTACAGATCCTGTCCGGCGGCCTGCTTTTGGGTGCCATTTTCATGGCGACCGATTATGCCACCTCTCCGCTGACCAACTGGGGCAAGGTGATCTTCGGCATCGGCTGCGGCGTGCTTACCATGATCATCCGCCAGTTCGGCAGCCTGCCGGAAGGCGTGTCCTTCTCCATTGTGCTGATGAATATCCTGGTGCCCTATATCGACCGGCTGACCCGTCCGGTTCCGTTTGGAGAGGAGGGAGCGCGGCAATGATGAAGAAAATCATTGGTCCAGCCGCCGCGCTGACCATTATCTGCGTGGTGGTGACGGCGTTGCTGGCAGGCACGAACTATATTACGAAAGACATTGTGGCCCAGCGTGCCGCCGCTACAGCGGAGGCTTCCCGCAAGCAAGTGCTCCCGGCGGCCACTTCCTTTGAGGAGGTGACCATCGCCGAAGAGGAGAACGGTATGTATGCCGGGCTTGATGCGGCGGGCGAGGTGGTCGGCTACGTGTTCGAAACCTCCGGCAAGGGCTATGGCGGCGCGGTCAATGTGATGACCGGCATGACCAAGGACGGGGAAATCACCGCTGTGACACTGGTTTCCCACAGCGAAACCCCAGGCTTAGGCGCCAAGGCGGGCAACGACGCTTTTATCTCCCAGTACCAGGGCGCTGCCCCCCAGGGCGGCTTTGCGGTGACCAAGAATGCACCTACCGCCGACAACCAGGTGCAGGCGGTCACCGGGGCTACCATCACTTCCAAGGCGGTCACCACCGCAGTCAACGAAGCCATCGAGCTCTATGAAACCTATGGGAAAGGAGGCGGTGCGTAATGGCAAAGGGCAAGCTTCTTTCTACCTTTACCAAGGGCATTGTGAAGGAAAACCCGGTGCTTCGCCTGGTGCTGGGCACCTGCCCGACCCTGGCGGTCACCACCATGGCGGAAAACGGCCTGTGGATGGGGATGGCGGCCACCCTCGTCCTTTTGGGGTCCAACGTGGTCATTTCCCTTACCCGCAAGGTCATTCCCGATAAGGTGCGCATTCCGGCCTTTATTACCATCATCGCCGGCTTTGTCACTCTGGTACAGATGCTTGTAAAGGCGTATGCCCCCGAGGTCAACGATAAGCTGGGCATTTTCCTGCCCCTGATCGTGGTCAACTGCATCATTCTGGCCCGGGCGGAAATGTTCGCCAGCAAAAACAAGGTGCTTCCCAGCATTTTAGATGCGCTGGGCATGGGAGTCGGTTTTACCGCGGCCTTGGTGCTTATGGGCTCCATCCGAGAGCTTTTGGGCAGCGGCAGCCTTTTCGGCGTTCCCATCACCAGCAACTTCATCGATCCCATGATCGTCATGATTCTTCCGGCCGGCGGCTTCTTTGTGTTCGCCATTCTCATCGTGCTGGCCAACAAGCTCTCCAGCGACGGCAAAAAGGCCGTGCTCGGCTGCGCCGGATGCCCCTCCGCCGCCCACTGCCCCAATGCTCAGACGGGCGGCTGTGAGGAAAAGAAGGAGGGTGAGCAGTAATGCAAATGGCCATAACCATCCTGATTTCCGGAATTTTGACCGATAACTTCGTGTTGTCCAAGTTTTTAGGGATCTGCCCGTTTTTGGGCGTATCCAAGAAGACCAATACTGCCGCCGGCATGAGCGCGGCCGTTATCTTCGTCATGCTCATCGCCACTTTGGTGACCTATCCGGTATATGCCTGGCTGCTGGTTCCCAACGGCTTAGACTATCTGCAAACCATCGTGTTCATCCTGGTCATCGCGGCACTGGTGCAGCTGGTGGAAATTACCTTACGTAAATTCTTACCACCGTTATACAATTCGTTGGGCATCTACCTGCCCCTCATCACCACCAACTGCGCGGTGCTGGGCGTGACCATCCTCAATTTCGACAACAACTATACTTACGGCGAGGCCATCCTCAACGCCTTCGGCGCAGGCGTGGGCTTTTTGCTGGCGATGATTCTTTTTGCAGGCGTGCGGGAGAAGCTGGAGGGGTGCGACATTCCCGAGTCCCTCAAGGGCCTGCCCATCACCCTCATCGCCGCGTCGCTGGTGTCCATCTCCTTCCTGGGCTTTCAGGGCCTGGCGGAAGGGCTATTCAAGTAGAAAGGAGGCGCTTTTTCCGTGTTTGAAGACATTTTGTTTCCGGTCATGATCGTCGGGATCATCGGCCTGCTGGCAGGCGTGGGTTTGGCGGTGGCAGCCATCGTCATGGCTGTACCGGTGGACCGCAAGGCCCAGGCCATCAAAGAGGCGCTTCCTGGGGCCAACTGCGGCGCCTGCGGCTATTCCGGCTGCGAAGGGTACGCTAAGGCCTTGTCGGAAGGCTCGGCCCCGGCGGGATTGTGTTCCCCGGGCGGCGCGCAGGTGGCCGAAGAGATCGCTTCCATTCTGGGGACCGCTCCGGCCCAGGTGGAGTATAAGACCGCGCTGGTGCGCTGCAACGGCACCACCCAGAACACCGGGGTGAAGATGGAGTACGACGGCCTGAGAAGCTGCGCGGCGGCCAGCATGTTTTACGGCGGCACCGGCAAATGCTCCTACGGCTGCATCGGCTATGGAGACTGCGTGGCAGCCTGTGAGTACGGAGCCATCCAAATTTGCAACGGGGTAGCGGTTATCAACCCGGCCCGGTGCAAAGGCTGCAACAAATGCGTCACCGTCTGTCCCAAGCACATCATCGAGCTGGTCAGCGCCAAGGCGGCGTCGGTGGTGCGCTGCCGCAACCAGGACAAGGGCGGCGAGACCCGCAAGCAATGCTCCGCCGGCTGCATCGGCTGCATGCGGTGCGTGAAGGCGTGTGAATTTGACGCGGTGCATGTGAAAAACTTCCTGGCAACGGTGGACTATGACAAGTGCACCGGCTGCGGCAAATGCAACGAGGTATGCCCAGTGGGGTGCATCAGCATTCTGAAGGTGCAGGAAATTCAGGAGAATACCTCGGTCGTCTCTTAAAAGGTCAATAAGATACGCAACCGGCCCGCTGAAATTTTCGGCGGGCCGGTTGTTCTATTTGCGGCAAAAAACAGGATATCAAAAGCGGATTGTGGAAGGTTGCTTAATTATATTCACATATAATTTCTAAATTATTGTTTTTTCACCAATATTGTGTTATTATATGCTCATATTTTCGTACTCTTAGTCGCCAAATCCAGAAAAACCGCGATTTACTAATAAAAAGGGGGATTGCCTATGACCATCTATTTGGGGCACCGCGCCGAAGATGGCCGGGAGCAGCTGCTTTTGGACCATTTGACCGGCGTCGCCCGGTATGCACAGGCCTTCGCCGATTCCTTTGGCGCCGGTGCGCTTGCGTACCAAATCGGCCTTGCCCACGACGCCGGTAAGTATTCGGACAAGTTTCAGCGCCGCATTCGCGGTGCAGCCGTGCAGGTAGACCATTCCACCGCAGGCGCGCAGCTGATGATGGAGCGGAGAAACGCCCCCGCCGCCTACTGCATCGCCGGCCACCACGGAGGTCTGCCCGACGGCGGCGGACAGTGTGACCAGGCGCAGCCCACCCTGTCTGCCCGCAAAGAAAAGCCGGTGGAACCTTACGATGGGTTTTGGCGGGAGGTGACGCTCGAACCGGCGGCGTTTGCTCCCCCAACCATCTTAGGCAGTGGGGGCTTTACCGCCGCCTTTTGGATTCGAATGCTCTTTTCCTGCCTGGTGGACGCAGACTATCTGGATACCGAGGCCTTCATGCAGGGAAAAAAGCCGCCTAGGGGAGAATACGCTTCCATTGAGGAGCTGCTTGCCCGCCTGTACCGGTACATGGAAAAAAACTTTAAAAACCCAAAAGGTGATCTCAACCGGGAGCGGTGTGCCATTTTGCAGGCATGCATAGATGCGGGTAGGCAGCAAAGCCCCGGGCTTTTTACCTTGACTGTGCCCACCGGCGGAGGGAAAACCGTGTCCTCCCTGGCCTTTGCGCTCGAGCACGCGAAGAGACATCACCTTAAGCGCGTGATTTACGTCATTCCGTTTACCTCGATTATCGATCAGACGGTGAGCGGGTTTGAAGAGATTCTGGGGAAAGAGAATGTGCTGGCCCATCATTCCGGCGTGGAATATGAGGACGGGGAAGGAAACGATTCCGACCAGTCCCGCAAAAAGCTAGCGGCGGAAAACTGGGACATGCCCGTGGTTGTCACCACGGCAGTGCAGTTTTTCGAGTCCCTCTTTTCCAATAAGACTTCCCGCTGCCGCAAGCTTCATAACATCGCCCAGAGTGTGATCATCTTTGACGAGGCCCAGACCATTCCGCTGCCATACCTAAAGCCCTGCGTGCGTGCCATCGCGGAGCTAACCGTCAACTACCGCGCGTCCTGCGTGCTGTGTACCGCCACCCAGCCGGCGTTAGGTCCCTCGTTTGCCGAAATTTACCCTGCCCTCCAAAGCCGGGAGCTGTGCCCGCCGCTCAACTACGATGTATTTCGCCGGGTGCAGTATGCGAATTTAGGCAAGCTTTGCGACGAGGAGCTGGCGGCCCGGCTCAACAGGCATACCCAGGTGCTCTGCGTGGTCGGTTTGCGCAAGCATGCACAAACAGTTTTCGCGCTTCTTGAGCAGAAGGGAAGCGTGCACCTATCCACTCTGATGACCCCGCGGCACCGCCGCATCATGCTTCGGCTCATCCGCAGGCGGCTCAAAAGGGGTAGGACCTGCCGGGTGGTTTCCACCAGTCTCATTGAGGCGGGGGTGGACGTGGACTTCCCGGTGGTTTACCGGGCCGAAGCGGGGCTTGACTCGGAAATTCAGGCCGCCGGGCGCTGCAACCGAGAAGGAAACCGCCCAATAGAGGAAAGCTTCGTCTATCTTTTTACGCCGGAGGACGCCTATACCGCCCATTTGCCGCATATGCTCCGCCGGCCTATGGAAACCGCCCGGAATGTGGTTCGCGGCTGCAGAGAGCTCGATGCGCCCGAAACCATCGAGCGGTATTTTACCCAGCTTTATCAGCTCAGCGGATCGCTTCTGGACCAGAAGAACGTGGTATCCCGGTTCGAGAAGGCTCAGGGAAGCTATCCCTTTGCCACCGTAGCGGGGGACTTTCGTTTGATCGAAACAAATACCCGCGCCGTCATCATCCCCAAAGGAGTGTCCTACCGCAAGCTGGAGGAACGGCTGCGAAGCGGGGAGCGGTCGAGAGCATTGTTTCGCAGGCTGGGGGCCTTTACGGTCAATGTCTACGAGCGGCAGTTTGAGGCTCTGGCGGGCCGGGGCGCGCTGGAATTTCTCGACGAGCAGGTTGCCATTCTGCGGGACCTGACGCTTTACGACGGGAAAACCGGGCTGCGAATGCCGGAAGGGTGCGGGGAAGCGCTCTTTGTATAAAGCGAAGCAGCAGAGGTTTGCTGGTGCAAAACGTCCATATTCACATATCTTAATCTACGCCCCTCTTGCGAGGATAACCGTTGCCTCCCTTTACGACTACGGGTGTCTGACACCCATGCAGACGGGATTACACCTTTGTGGTTACGGGTGCCGGACAAGCACCTGACGCCACCGTGACAGGTGCGGCTATGGTTGCCGAGGCAGGTTAAGAAAAAAGAGGTGAAGGCGTACATCGCGTTATGTTTGGAATTCCAATACCTACTGCATTTGTTGCTTTTTTATAAAAGTGAGGTGAATCCTATGAGCAAAGGAATTCAAGTGGAGGTCTGGGGCCCCTATGCCCTGTTTACTCGCCCGGAGCTAAAGGTAGAGCGGGTAAGCTATGACATCATTACCCCAAGCGCAGCCCGGGGACTAATAGAGGCTATCTACTGGCATCCGGGGCTGCGGTGGCACATTGACCGCATTCATCTGCTCAGCCCCATCGCGTTTACCAACATCCGCCGCAACGAGGTCAAAAGCAAGCTGAGCGCTTCCACCGCGCGCAGCGCGATGATGGGAACCGGTAAGATGCCCGCCCTCTATACCGGGGAGGACATCCAACAGCGCGCGTCCATGGTGCTTACCGATGTCCATTACGTTATCGACGCCCATTTTGAGCTGACGGACAAGGCGGCGCCTTCTGACAACGAGGGCAAATTCATCGACATCGCCCGCCGCCGTCTTACCCGAGGGCAGTGCTTTCATTCGCCCTGCTTTGGTTGCCGGGAGTTTCCCGCTTCCTTCCGAGCGTGGGAGGGAGGACCCGTACCCGCCATCGACGAGACCCGTGACCTGGGGCTGATGCTGTACGACATGGATTATCGGAATCCCAGGGACATTCAGCCTACCTTTTTCCGTGCAAAACTGGAAAAAGGGGTGCTGGAAGTGGCGGGGCAGGAGGTGCTGCGATGATTCTCCAAGCGTTAACCAAATATTACGACGCGTTGCTCACACAAGGCGCCATTTCGCCGCCCGGCTGGTGCGACGCGAAGGTTTCCTATGCGCTGCACATTGGGGACAATGGGGAACTGCTGGACGTGTTTTCCCTCAAGCAGCCCTCTCCCGACGGCAAGCGGGAGGTACCGCAGATTCTCCGGGTGCCCGAGCAGGTGAAAAAGGCTTCGAATATAGCATCCAATTTCTTATGTTGTAATAGTTCTTATTTTCTTGGAATCGACACCAAGGGAAAACCAGCTCGCACCGCAAAATGCTTTACAGCGGCCCGCGCCCTGCATGAAGCGGTGCTGGCGAATGTGGATTCGCCTGCCGCCCGGGCAGTCTTGACCTATTTCGCCCGTTGGGAACCGGATAAGGCCGCAGCTCACCCCGCTTTGCAGGAAACCCTGTCCGACATCATTAAAGGGGCCAACCTGGTTTTTGGGTAAACGGTGGATACGCCCAGCAGGACCCTGCTGTTTGCGCTGCGTGGGAGGACTTCCGGGGCGAAGAGGAGGCACGCTGCGGCCGGTGCCTGGTTACAGGGGAACGAGCCCCCATTGCCGTGCTGCATCCCTCCATCAAGGGGGTGAAGGATGCTCGCTCCAGCGGAGCGTCTCTTGTCTCGTTTAATGCCGATGCCTTCGAGTCTTACGGCAAGGAGCAGCGGGACAAGACCGGCCAGGGCTTCAATTCGCCGGTGGGCAAGCGTGCGGCCTTTGCCTACGGGACGGCTCTCAACCAGCTGCTGCGGGACCGGGAGCATGTGCAAGTGGTGGGGGACACCACCATCGTCTACTGGGCTGAGGATGGGGAACCTCTGTGTCAGGATCTCTTCGGTGCAGGCATGTTCGGCATGCCCAGCAGCCAGATTACCCAAAACGATTTAAACCGGGCCATCAAAGCGCTGGCAAAGGGCAAGCCAGTGAAGGTAAACGATGCCCTGCTAAACCCGGACAACCATTTTTATGTGCTCGGCCTTGCGCCAAGCGCGGCCAGAGTCAGTGTGCGGTTCTTTTATATGGATACCCTCGGCCGCATTCTGACCCATCTGCACGAGCATCACGAGCGGCTGCGCATTGAGCCGGTTGGGCTGTATCCCCCGTCCATCTGGCAGCTGCTCAGCGCCACCGTCAACCCAAACAGCCGGGATAAAAAAGCCTCCCCGCCCATGGCGGGCGCTATGGTCCGGGCGGTGCTGACCGGCGGGATGTACCCGGTTTCCCTGTTTGAGAATACCATGATGCGCATTCGCGCCGAGCGGGAGGTGTCCCCCAGGCGCGCGGCGATTCTCAAAGCGTTTTTTCTGCGCAATCGGATTTTTTCCATCCCAGAGGAGGTATTAGACGTGAAGCTAAACGAGGAAAGCACCTATCTGCCTTACGTGCTCGGCCGGCTTTTTGCCGTGCTGGAGAAGATACAGCAGGATGCCAATCCGGGCATCAACGCGACCATCAAGGATAAATATTTCAACAGTGCCATGGCGATGCCGGCGGGAATTTTTCCACTTTTGACTAAGCTCTCCCAAAGTCATCTGCGCAAGCTGGAAGGTCCCCGCCGTATTTACTACGAACGAATCATTACCGACTTAAAGGGCCGCATAGGGGAAACCCTGCCCGCACGCCTGTCCTTGGTGGAACAGGGCGCCTTTGACCTGGGATACTACCATCAGGTTCAAAGGCTTTATACCAAGAAACAAAAGGAGGAAAAAGAAGATGCTGGAGCCGATTAAAAACCGTTATGAATTCGTGATTCTGTTCGACGTGGAAAACGGCAACCCCAACGGGGACCCTGACGCGGGCAACCTGCCCCGGCTAGACCCAGAAACCGGTTACGGACTGGTGACCGACGTGTGCCTAAAACGCAAAATCCGCAATTATGTGGAAACCGTCAAAGAAGGAGAACCCGGCTACCGCATTTACATCAAGGGCGGTGTCCCGCTCAACCGCTCCGATGCCGAGGCGTTTACCGGCCTTGGGATCGACCCCAAGACTATCAAGGACCTTAAAAAGAAGGACGACCAGCTGGATGCAAAGGTCCGGGACTGGATGTGCCGTGAATTTTACGACATCCGAACCTTCGGCGCAGTCATGACCACCTTCATGAAAAACAACCTCAACTGCGGGCAGGTGCGCGGCCCAGTGCAGCTGGGCTTCGCCCGGTCGGTGGACCCTATCGTTCCGCAGGAGGTCACCATCACCCGCGTCGCCATCACCACCGAGGACGCCGCCCAGGATAAAGTCACCGAAATGGGTCGCAAATACATTGTCCCTTATGCCCTTTACCGGTGCGAAGGATATGTTTCCGCCAACTTAGCCCGCAAGACCACCGGGTTTTCCGAAGAGGACCTGGCTCTTCTCTGGCAGGCGATCCTTAACATGTTTGAAAACGACCGCTCTGCCGCCCGGGGCAAGATGGCCGTGCGCCAGCTCATCGTCTTCCGGCATGACAGCGAGCTTGGCAACGCCCCCGCTTACAAGCTGTTCGACACGGTTACCGTCCGGTGCCGCGACGGGGTGACAAGCCCCCGTTCCTATCGGGATTATGAAGTGATGATCGACACCGCTTCCCTGCCGGAGGGCGTGACCTGCACGCAGATGGTGTGACCGGGGTTCGGGAAGAAGAGTACCTGGCCGTCTCCGGCATCCAGCATTTCGCCTTTTGCCGCCGTCAGTGGGCGCTGATCCATCTGGAACGCCAATGGGCGGAAAACCTGCGCACCGTGGACGGACAGCTCCTTCACCAGCGTGCCCACGACGCGGCGCAGACCGAAAGCCGGGGAGACACCCTGCTTGTCCGCGGCCTTCCGGTGGTTTCCCATACCCTCTGCGTGCAGGGCGTGTGCGATGTGGTGGAGTTTCACCGGGATGCGGCCGGCGTTTCTCTCGCCGGCCGGGAAGGCCGATGGGTTCCATACCCAGTGGAGTACAAAAAGGGAAAGCCCAATCCCTACGGGGCGGACGAACTGCAGCTGTGCGCCCAGGCCATCTGTCTAGAGGAAATGCTGCTGTGTAGCATTTCGGAGGGCGCTCTTTTCTATGGGGAACCCCACCGGCGCACTCCCGTGCTCTTTGACGATGCCCTGCGGGAAAAGGTCCTCGCCATGCTCGGGGAGATGCGCACGCTTATGGCCCGCAGCCATACGCCAAAGGCGACGCCCAGCAAGTCCTGTAACGCCTGCTCCCTCAAGGACCTTTGCCTGCCGAGGCTCGCCCGTATTCCGGCCGCTTCGGACTATCTGCGTCAGCATCTGCCGGATCAGGAGGATGCCCCATGAGAAAATGGCTCAATACCTTGTTTGTCCTGTCGGAAGACAGCTATCTGGCGCTGGAAGGGGAAACGGTGCTGATTTTGGCCGGCGAAGAAAAGCGGGGCCAGTTCCCGCTGCACACCCTGGAATCCATCCTGTGCTTTTCCTACAAAGGGGCAAGCCCCGCGCTGATGGGCGCCTGTGTCCAGCGGGGCGTCAACCTGTGCTTTTTAAGCCCCAAGGGCCGGTTCCTCGCCCGCGTCAGCGGCGAAAACCCTGGCAATGTCCTGTTGCGCAAGGCGCAGTACCGTGTTTCCGACGACGAAGGGCAAAGCTGTCGTCTGGCGCGCTGCTTTCTGTTCGGCAAGGTATATAACTGCCGGTGGAGCTTAGAGCGCACCCGCCGCGACCATGCCCTGCGCGTGGATGAAGAGGCGCTTTCCCACGCCTGTTCTTTGCTTGCAAACGCGCTGCCCGCAATTTTATGCGAGACAGACTTTGGCGCCTTGCGCGGGCTGGAAGGGCAGGCTGCCGCCGTCTATTTCGGTGCGTTTGACCGCCTGATTCTCAACCAGCGGGAAACCTTTTCTTTTTCCGACCGTTCCCGCCGTCCGCCTCTCGACCCGGTCAATGCTCTGCTGTCGTTTTCCTATACCCTGCTGACAAGTGCCTGCGCCGGCGCGCTGGAAAGCGTGGGTCTGGACGCTTACGTGGGGTTTCTCCACCGGGACCGGCCTGGACGCTCCTCCTTGGCGCTCGATTTAATGGAGGAACTGCGTCCGCTGTTTGCCGACCGGTTCGTGGTCACCCTCATCAACAACCGCGTGATTCGTCCCAACCACTTTGTGACGCGGGAAAACGGCGCCGTCTGGCTCACAGACGAAGGACGCAAGGCGGTCCTTTCTGCCTGGCAGAAGCGGCTTGGGGAAACGCTTACCCATCCCTATTTAAAGGAGAAACTTCCCTGGGGGCTGGTTCCTTATGTACAGGCCCTGCTGCTGGCGAGAACGCTGCGGGGTGATTTGGATGCGTACCCGCCGTTTTTATGGAAGTGAGGCGAAAGGAATGCTGGTGCTCATCACCTACGATGTCAATACCGAGGATGCCGCTGGACGCAAACGGTTGCGCCAGGTTGCCAAGCAGTGTGTTAACTATGGGCAGCGGGTGCAGAATTCCGTGTTCGAGTGCCTGCTCGACCCTGCCCAGTGCCGGATGCTGCAAAGCAAGCTGTGTGCGATTATAGAGGAGGAAAAGGACAGTCTGCGGTTTTATTACCTTGGCAATCACTATCAAACTAAGATCGAACACTTCGGTGCGAAATCCGGATATGAACCGGAAGGCATTTTCATGGTTTAGGTGCGAAGCAAAATCAGTCAGCGTTTGTTTGACGGTTCGCACCCGGATAGGACTTGTTTTGAAAATTTCTTCGTGCCGGCAAAGGTACAAAAGCAGAATAAATCGCTCGTTTTTATGTAGAATGACGAAAAACGGGCAATGGTTTTGTACGATTTTGCTGTCGCTCCT
Organism: Clostridiales bacterium; assembly: GCA_018364155.1. Classification (GTDB taxonomy): domain Bacteria; phylum Bacillota; class Clostridia; order Oscillospirales; family Acutalibacteraceae; genus Solibaculum_A. The sequence continues at coordinate 100,660 of JAGZMM010000004.1, read as the reverse complement.
CGCGAGAGGGGCGTGGATTGAAATTTTTGATTTCTAGTGCCTTCGCCCGGACGTACTCCAGTCGCTCCTCGCGAGAGGGGCGTGGATTGAAATACATTATGCGCAAATGGGCTGGCGGGAAAAAGACGGTCGCTCCTCGCGAGAGGGGCGTGGATTGAAATATTTGCTTTTGCGCTCGATTGCGGTTGCCGCCGCGGTCGCTCCTCGCGAGAGGGGCGTGGATTGAAATAAGGGTTATCAAACGGGTTGTTTGAGTGGGTAAAGTCGCCCCTCGTGAGAGGGGCGTGGATTGAAATTCGACCTGCTACAAGTCGAGCACCGCGCCTATTGGTCGCCCCTCGTGAGAGGGGCGTGGATTGAAATTTTAAAAACCGCCGGTTTCGTCAAGAAATCGGTCGTCGCTCCTCGTGAGAGGGGCGTGGATTGAAATCGGTATTTATCCGCACGAGAGCAAATCGTGCGAGAGTCGCTCCTCGCGAGAGGGGCGTGGATTGAAATCGAAAGCCATTGGGATCGGATTCCTCGCCGCCTATGTCGCCCCTCGCGAGAGGGACGTGGATTATACTCATGTCTATAGACATGAGTATAATGACAAACGGTGCAAACCAAAGGGGTGAAAGAAAGATGAAAGTACGGTATATTGGGGAAAGTTTTGGGGTGGATAGCCTAACCAACGGAAAGGTCTATGAATGTTTAGGAGTTGAATATGATTTTCTCCGCGTTATCGACGACAGCGGAGAGGATTACCTCTATTCCGCATATAAACCTGCACCGTTGGACGGCTCTTCTCCCGGCGGCCGTTGGGAGATTGTCGAGGATGACAGCAAAGGGACTCTTGCAAAAGCAATTCATTTATAATTGCTCCCTGCTTTGCATAAGGGCGATTTGTCGCCCTTCGCGAGAGGGCGTGGGTTGAAATGTGTGTCCCATGACGTATTGCAGCGCTTTTGGGGACATCTTTTATGGAAAACAAAAGGTGAAAAAGAGGGCCTGCGTTCATACGCAGACCCTCTTTTTCTGTTTATCGAACTTATTATTCGGTTGCTGCCCTTATTTCTTCACTGCCGTCAGCGTCTTAACCAGCTGCTTGCGGTCCTTACTCGTAGATACCGCCACCAGCTCGTCACCCGGCTGGATGATGGTGTTGCCGCGTGGGATAAAAAACTCGCCCCGGCGCACCACCGAAACGATAATGCACTCCTCCGGCAAAGGAATTTTGCTGATGCGCATATTGCTTACCGCAGCATTCTCCGGCACCTTAATTTCACAAATGAGACCTTCGCCGTGGATGGAAGCCAGCAGCCGAATCCCCATCGTGTCCACCGTCTGTTCAATCAGGCTGGTGATCAGGCCGGTGGAGGACACCGGGATATCCACCCCCAGCTTGCGCATGATTTCCAGATTCTTCGGATTGTTGGAGCGGGCAATGGTCTTTTTCGCGCGAAACCGTACCCGTCCCAGCTGGCAGGCAATCAGATTGTTTTCATCCTTGCCGGTAACCGCCACCAGCGCGTCACAGTCACTGGCTCCAGCGGAGTCCAGCGATTCGATGGTTGTACCGTCCCCACAGACCACCGGGATATCCAGCTCGTTTGCGATTCGTGTGCAGGCCTCTTTATTGGTTTCAATCAGGCGGATGTCATGGCCGTTTTCCAGCAGGGATTTGCATAGATAATACCCCACCTTGCCGCCGCCGATGATGATGATTTTCATGGATGCTTCTCCCTTCTGTCCCGGCTGGTCAGTCGACCACCCGGCAGCAGATCACCTTGTCACCTTCGTCAATGGTGTACTCCGGCGGCAGCTTCGCCGCCAGAATGATTTCTCCCGAGTCCTTCTGTACGCCGAAAATTTCTTCGTTATCCCGCAGCGGTACATGCAAAAGCGTCTTTCCGCGGATAGACTTGTCCGGATGCTTGACCGCGAAGCCCACCGTACAGTTATCGAAGGAAATGGTACGCGGATCGTCCTCGTCGATCATTACCGAGTAAAGCGTGTCCACCGTCAAGCGGGTTGGACAGATGGTGCGGATGCCGAAGTGGCTGAAAACCGTTTCTCTGGAAGGATCCACAATGCTGGCCACCACCCGCGGCACCTTGAACACCTCCAGCGCCATCTGGGATACCATAATGTTCACATTGTCGTCGTTGGTGACCGCTACCAGCGCGTCACAGCTTTCGATCCCGGCATTCTGCAAAACTTCCTGGTCCACCGGGATGCCCACTACTGTAACTCCGGAAAAATTGAGTCCCAGCTGTTCGAGCTTTCCCGGGTCCCGGTCCACCACCGCCACATAATGCCCGTACCGGTTGAGTGCTTTGGCCAGGCGTACCCCGATTTTGTCACACCCAACAATCATGACATTCATATGCTTCTCCATTTCCCGCGCATCTCTCTGCGCGTATCGAATCTTCGTCCGCCGAAGAAAGGGCGACTTCTCCCTGTTGCGCTCTGCTGACCGAAACCGGGCGCTTTGGATCTCTTCGCCTAACATGAAAAACGGCAGGGCCCAAAAAGCCCCGCCGCCGATGGACATGCGGGACAAAAGGCTGGCCCCGAAAAGATGCATCAACGCAAAACGCACCTCAACCTAAGTGAGGTGCGCGAATGCTCTGAGTGTTTGCGCAGCGAAAAAGAACCCATCTTTTCACGCATGCACGTCAGAGAAAAGGAAAGAGTCCGAACGCGAATCGCGTCCAGACTCAGTCTGGTGGCCCGCCCGGAGGGATTCGAACCCCCGGCCTCCAGAATCGGAATCTGTCACTCTATCCAGCTGAGCTACGGGCGGATACTGGTTTGCCCAAATACTATACCACAACCCGACAAATCTGTAAAGAGAAAAAATACTAGAATTCCCATTTTCTATATTCTATAAATCCATTACGGCTTTTTTCTGCTCATCAGCGCCCCGATCCGGCCGGTTTCCCGGGCGGTCAGACCGCCCCAGCCTTCCGCCTGCAGGCGTTCGCCAAGCCCCAGGCTCTGGGCAATTCGGATTTTTTCCAGGTCTCGCGGCGTCGGTTCCTTTTTCTTTTTCTGTGCCAATGTGACGGCCTCCTCGCTATCATTTTGTCCATAGTCTTTGCTGTATGGAGAAAGTTATACATCTTCTGCCAAAACAAAAGGAAAAAGTTGGGGATCGCCGTATAAACCCTGTCATGTCCGCCCATCCTAGTGGCATATAAATACTACAGGTACTCTACCGAAAGGCGTGAAAGACATGAGCGGACTCAAAGATTGGAAAAACCAGCTGTTCCAAAAGAAACCCGACGCACAGGAAGTTTACACCCAGGAGCTGCTCGCAGAGATTCGGGAGGTATGCCGGCAGATGCAGAGTGCCAACTCCCGGTTTGCAAACGAAAATGACAATGACCTGGTAGACGCGTGCATTTACGAAATGGAAGCGCTCAATGCCCGTTACCGTTTTCTCATCAAACGAGCACGGGAGGTAGGGATTACCTGCACGCCGGTCCAGGCCAGAGAAAACAAGGGGGGAGAACAGGTGGGATAGGTGCGGTAGCCGCGGTTGCAGTTTTGGTAACCGGCGGCTTGGTCATCATCGGCTTCATGGTCCGGTCCGGAAAACCCGTGCGCAGTCTTTTGAGCTCGGCGGTGCAGGGAATTTTGGCCCTGGCGGTGGTAAACCTCACTGGGGCGTTGACCGGGGTGACGCTTTGCGTCAACGCGGCGAGCCTGGGCGTAGCGGCATTGGGCGGCATCCCAGGGATCATCGGAATGCTGATGATGAACATAGTGATGGCAGGATAACAAGAAGAGGGGCAAAGCGATCGCTTTGCCCCTCTTTTTATACGCCGATCATCCGGCGAAAAGCCTCCATATCCCCAGTCTGCAAGGCGAGCACACCTGCATATACCCGGCCCGGGTCCCTCAAAAAGTCCTCCCGGATCACCTCAGCCTGAATGCGGTCTGCCACCAGCAGGGAAAGCTGCATCAGCTCCCGCTTGCCGTCGGAAACGTGGCATACCACCGTAAAACCATCCGACGTCTTGTTGATCTCCACCTGATTTTCCTGTTCCAGCTTGATTCGGGTCATCAGCTTCATTGCCGCGTGTACTGCTTTTTCCCGCACGGAAATGGGCAAATCCGATTCCAGCGTCTGCGCAATCCGGCAGCCGGTCTCGGTGACGGTGAGCATGTCGTCCCCTTGGGTGGGTTGGATATGTCCCCGTTCCAGAAGCTCTCCGATTGCGTCGGTCACCTCGAAATAGTTTGCCAGCCCGTTTGCCTGGATGACCTGAATGATGCTGTTCCTGGAGAGGGGCACGCCCACGCTTTTGAGTAGGTAACAGACGAGGAGAAGCACCTGGCTGCGGCTGGTCAGGCCTCCGGGAGCCACCCCGTTGATAAATACGTTTTGCTCCATGGTCAAACCGCCTTTCCATTCATGGGATCGCTTCTATTATACAACTTTTTTCCGCCCGCGAAAAGAGCCAAACAAAAAAGCACCCCGTCCTCCCAGAGTGAAGAGGACGGGGTACATAAAGGAGATGACTATCAAAGCAAGGAAATGCGAGATCTTGCTTTTGATTAGTACAGTGAGGTAACGCGTCTCGCCACCTGCAACCGGAACAAAAAACGATAACCGGCCACCGGAAGCATTTCCTGACTTAAGTGTTTGCTTTTGCGGGAATCCATGTCGATTGTCTTATAAAAAACCACAATTACAACTCCATTGCCGAATCGAAAAGGAACCGGCAATCAAGCCCATCTCCGGACAATACCGCCGTAAATAACGACAGCCAGCCTTCGCCCGGCGCTTTCCTTCTACACATGCACATCTTTTTCCTCCGAACCGGTTTGTGGAAGACGCGAAATCCAGTCAGCACCGAAAACAGCGTCTATTCCAACCAATAAGAGACCAAATCCCTGCATGTGCCGCTAAAACTTTTTCTCCTCTTTTCTTTCTCCTTCTTCCATGGTATATATACACCGCGCTTGAACGCCACACTTGGATTGCAAATTTCGGCATACCCCTATGCCGAAATCAAGAAGAATCCAGGGAACGAACAAAAACACGATGAATATAACAAAAGAAAAGTGTGAGCAAAATAAATAGATAACAAATGAAAAACAAAAATGTTATATTCATATTGCTGATGCTATACTGTAATTATAGTTTTCTTATTGATCAAAGTCAAGTGGAAAAAAGAAGCGAAATACTCGAAAAATTCATACTCTTTTAATTCATATATCATTTTGATCCCTGTTTTTGAAAAATATAGGTCAATATTTCGAATAAAAAAGGTAATTTTCGTGAATCTTGCTTTGGAAAAAAGAACCATACGGTATTTTATTTTGACAAGGTATTTTGAAAATAGAAAGACAAAACCTCCTTCGGAGTATAGATAACAGGAAGAAAAGATATGTGAATGATTTTTACATATCACACTTGTAAGAGAAATCCCGGCCTGCAAATTTTTGCAGGCCGGGATGCAGAGACATTTTATTTTATGAAAGAAGAAGGAAACACTATCTGGCAATGCGAGTGGAAAGCGGCAGCGTATCTTCCGCCCACGTAAGGTCCGCACCGGCAACCTTTACCGTAAAGTTACGGGTGCCGGGAGTGCCCACGCTCAAGGTATACGTCCAGGTGCGCACACCGTCCTCGTCCACATATGTGCACGTGGTTGGTGCAAGACCCATGCCGTTTTCATTAAAGAGGCGGACCTTGGCAACATTAGTAGAAGTCTTGATGGTGGCGGTGACGGGTTCGTTGACCTTGCCGGTGGAATCCATCGTCGCCTCAATGAGCTTAACTTCACCGCCCGGGGTAACCGATGCGTCACCAATGTGGAAGCGTACGGACACACCCGTGTCCACACCGTCTGCATATACACGCAGAGTACGGTCGCCCTTGGTAGCCAGAGAGAAGGTCAGGGTCCAGGTGATGGAACCGTCGCCGTTGTCCTTGCTGTCACGTACGGTTGCCAGGCCATTGCCGTTTTCGCCCACCAGGTATGCCTTCGCCACGGTATCGGCTGTGGTGATGGTAACCGTGATGGTCTCGTTGGCCGCGTAGATTTCCTTATCAGCCCAAGCGGTAGTCTCCACCGGAGTGGGAGGCACATCCGGGTCAAAACCGTTGGTGTACGTGACCGGGTAGGTGGGCAGTTCCATGTTGAGGACCGTATCCTTCACATCCTCGCCCAGGTAGAAGCCGCCAATATGAGGAGGCTGATTGTAGGAGGTGTTCTGGCTAGCGACGCCGAGACGGTAGCCAGAGTCATGCATCAGAGTATAAATCATGTAATCAGTGGGAATGGTGGTGGAATAAATACGCAGCTCGGTGGAGTCGGTGTTGCGGGCTACGATTTCCTCACGCCAGTCGCCAAAAATATCGGCAGTCAGGTTGGGCGTGTTTTTGGTGCCGTTGTTGGTAACGGTGCCTTCCAGAACTGCAATCCGATCCAGCGTATTCTTTTCCCAGTTGTACTTATAAATGCTCTGTTCGGTGCCGCCGTTGGAAGCACCCGGGTTTTTGCCGTCGGGCAGTTCGCTGAGCAGGTCGCCGTCCCAGTAAGAAGCCCAGTTGCACACCATTCCGCTGGGCTTGTCGGCAGCGATGACATCCCCGTAGACGTTGTACAGCGAATCCGCTACCTGTGCGGATTCGCTGTTGGGCTTGGAGGCCCAAACTTCGAAGCCGGGATTGGGGGTGATGTTAGCGGCAAGTCCGCGGCCAATATCCTGCTCCGCAAACTTTCTACCGAAGATGAATGAGCCGTTGGAAGCATCCACGACCGTAAAGTTCATGGGGCTGCCGGAATCCTCATAGGGCATCATAATCTGCAGGCCCTGGCGGTCCGGGAAGAAGCGGCCCACATGCAAGGCGTCGCCGTGGCCCAGGTTATAGGAGGAGGCGCCTTTGCCGTTCTGGCTCCACAGAAGGGAACCGTCATAGTTGATGGCCAGCGGGCCGGTGGTAATCTCATCAAAACCGTCGCCGTCCAAGTCTCCGGCGGTTGTGTAGTGGGCACCCTTGCCGTTATAGTCGCTGGCGTTGGGAAGTTTGCTGGAATCAAAGCTCCAGTACGGCTTGAACTTGCCGTCCACCACAAAGTACGCCCCCATGGTTACCTTGGTGTAGTAGCCGCGCTGCTCTAAGATTGCCGGACGGGTCTTGGTGGCGTCTTGGGGATCGGGCGCGTAGAACATGGTGTTATTGAAGCGGTCGGAGCGGTTACCCCAATCATCGCCCCACAGGGAGGCGTCCACGATCTTGTTGGGGTAGTCGACGCAGTCCATCAAAGCGCCAGTTTCGCCGTCTACCAGGATGAGGAACTCGCCCTGACGCGGGTCGATCACATGGCCGTTGGAAGCGACCCAGTCTGCTGTCGGGTCACCGATGGTGGCGACGCAGTACTTGTCTTCCATGGTCATGATGCCCTCTTCATTGGGCACATAGATCTTCGTTCCGTCGGCAGCCTTGACGACGAATTCTGCCTTGCCGTTTTCGTCGAAGTCGTAGAAGAGGAACTGGTTGTAATGGGCGCCGGAGGGCTCGTTGTAGCCGATGTCCACACGCCACAGGATGGTGCCGTCCATTTTGTAGCAGTCAAAATAGGTGGGGCTGGTCATACCGGTCTTACCGGAATCCATGGAGTTGCTGGGATACCACTTGACCACGATTTCATATTCTCCATCCCCGTCCACATCGGCAACCGATGCGTCGTTGAGGGAGTAGCTGCCGATGGTGCCGGACCCGTCATGGGTGGGCCGGTCGGCAGGCTTTTGAACCGAAATGCCCAGATAGTTCTGGCCCAGCGCCGTAAAGGGCTGACTCATCGTAGACTTGCCACCCTGAATGGATTCGATGACGTATACGTCGCCAGCCTTGCCGGCCGCGTCTACAAAGTTGGTCTTGGTGGTGATGGGCTCTGCGTTGATCTTTTGATCGTTGCGGTACACATTAAAGGAAATGCCGGTGTTATACTCCGTAGAGAGCAGGCGCCAGCTGACGAACACACCATCCGCCGACTGCATGGCCACAACACCCCGGTCCAGCCATTCGGTGGAACGCGCGATGGCGTTATAGCCGGCGGGAGGCGGATTGATGAACACCGTGAAGGTGGGGACGATGTCGCGGAAGTTGTTGTATTCCGAAGGGAAGGTGCCAGTGAATACGTACTGGCCCGCCTTCGTTTCATCAAAGGTGGGGGTGCTGGTCCATTCCACTGGAATGTCCTTCATCGTCTTATCACCCATGGAAGCAGTGACGGTAGTGGGCAGGGTGATCGGGTCGCCCAGATACGCATAAATGTTGCTCGGCTGGGTAATGGACATAATCGCATTCGCGGAATAGAGCTTCGTGTAAACACAGAAATTGTCGATACCGCTGGTAAAGGTATGATTTTTGCCGCTTAAGCGGATGCCCTGCATAGCAAGGCGAGTAATGCCACCGGCAGTTTCCTCGTTGAGCGGGATGTCCGCATACGTAAGGGCAGAATCTGGCTCGCCCCGCTTGGAAATCACCAAAGTAGCAGTGTTAGACTTAAAGTTGAAGGTCAATTCTACGCTGTACCAGACGTTCTGCTCGGTAAAGCCAATCTTGGCAGCTTCAGTGGGAGAACCGTTTTGGTTGCCCGTATAGTAACCAAGCTGACCGTTGGAATTTCTCGACTGGAGGGCGAAAACCTGTCCGTTCTGCGAGAAGAAGGCGAACTCGTTGGAGTTGTCTCCAGACACGTTGGAACCGGGCAGCCAGTCAAAAGTGAAGTACAGAAGATCGCCTTCGATGGGGGAGTCAAAGCTCTTGCTGGCGGCACGTCCGCCAGACTGGTTGGTGATGGAAAACTGTACGTAATGATTACCATTTGCTTCGGTAACGTTCGTGGGATTGGCATTGCCGTCAAAGCCCCACACGCCGCCGTCCTCAAAGTCGGCCGACTGGCTCAGGGACAACGGGGACTTCACACCAATGGAAACGTTATCGATGCCATTTGTAAAGGTGTGGTTGATGCCACTCAGGCGCACGCCGCCCATGGCCATCCGGGTAATGGGGCCGACGGTTTCGTCCACCAGGGCAATGTCCGCATAGGTCACGGCCGACTCCGGTTCGCCCCGCTTGGCGATGGTGAGAGAGGCGGTCTTAGCGGCCAGATTCAGATCGAGTGTCACGCTGTACCAGGCCGTCTGATCAGTGAAGGAGATGGGAGTGGCAGCGGTAGGCGCGCTGGACGTGCCGGTGCTGTTGCCCGTGTAGTAGCCTAGGCTGCCCGCTGTGTTGGCAGAGCCTTTGGACTGTAAAGCAAAGACTTGTCCGGCCGCCGAATACAGGGCGAACTCGGTGGAATTGTTGCCGCCCGTACTGGTGCCGGGTAGCCAGTCAAAAGAAAACTGGAGCTCGTCGGCGTCGTACGGCGTGGCAAAGCTCTTGCTGGCGGCACGGCCGCCCGACTGATTGGTAATCGAGAACTGCAGATAGTGATTACCATTGGCTTCCTCTGCAATGGAAGGGTTGGCATTGCCGTCAAAGCCCCACAAATCGCCGTCTTCGAAATCGGTGGAATCATTGACCTCGAAGTCAGCAGGAGGAGCCGCGAACGCAGTAACGGTGAAAACACTCATTACCATGCTCAGGCAGAGCAGCAATGCAAGGAGTTTCCTGGTTTTCATTGCTTTCATACATCTCCCTTTTCTTTACTCATCTGCATTACCAGATGGTACCATCATCATATACGATTTCGCTAAAATAGTCAATTTGTTTCCTCATTATTTTATCAGTACAGGGTAAATTTCGGAATTATGTCATTTTTTGATGATAGATATTGTGCAACTAGACATACAAATTTTTTTATTTTCCCTACTAGATGGGTCCAGATTGGTCTTTACAGGAAAGGAGAGAAAAGGGGAAAAGCCCCCGCGCATCCGAAACCGGTGCGCGGGGGCTTTCTATTGATAAGAAGGAAGAAGAAAAATGTTATCGGGTAATGCGGACTTGCAGGGCTTCGGTATCCTGCGCCCACTCCAGATCGGAGCCAGCGACCTTCACGTTAAAGGTACGGATGCCGGGGGTCCCTACGCTGAGGGTGTACGTCCAGGTACGTACGCCGTCCTTGTCCACATAGGTGCAGCTGGTGGGAGCCAGGCCCATGCCGCTTTCGTTAAAGAGGCGGACCTTTGCCACGCTGGTAGAGGTCTGGATGGTAGCCGTGAAGGGCTCGTTGACCTTTGCGGTCTTATCGGCCTTCGCGCTGATGAGCTTGACCTCATTGTCGGGATCAACCGATACGGACGTGGTGCCCACGGCAATCTTTACATCCAGACCGGTGTCAATACCGTCCACATAAACGCTCAGAGTGCGGTCGCCCTTCGTGCCCAGGGCCAGGGTCAGAGTCCAGGTAGCCGTGCCGTCGCCATTGTCCTTCACTTCGCGGGTGGAAACAAGGCCGCTGCCCGCTTCGCTGACCAGGTAGGGCTTCTGCACGTATTTGCTGGTGGTAACGTCGATGGAGATGGTCTCCCCAACCTTGCAGGCGGTCTGGTTGGATTCCACGGAAAGCGGAGCGTTCTTAATCAGGGCCAGATCATCGAACATAACCCACTGATCCGCCGCAGCGTCAGAGTAAACGCCGATTTCACACTGACCGCCGGTAACCTGAACATCAGAGAGAACGATCTGCGTCCAATCGTCCATTTTGTTGGCCAAAGAGGCCTTGTACTCCTGATCGCCGGACTTAAGGTACATATCGCAGGTGGACTGACCGCCGCTGCTTCTGACCCAGCCGTACATGGTGTAAGAGCCGTCCTCAAGATTGGTGATGGTCTGCTTGGTTTTGGTCTTGTAAGCGTCCGTGCCTTCGTTGCGCTTGGTGTATCCGTGATACCAAGAATAGTTACCAAAGATCGGGCTGCAATAAGCCTTGCCGTCGATGAGCAGCTGGAACTCCTTCTCTGCTGCAGAGGTGCCGCGGTTGCCACCGTAGTTGATCTGTGCAACCTGGCCGGCGATGTTCTCAACTTCCCAGCCGTTGGGAGTATTGACGTAACTTTGGATAGCGCCGAGAGCACCCGCAACGCGGTCGCACTCAAAGGAGGGGTTATGGATGTAGTTGTTGTTTTCGCCTACCGACCAGGTACCCTTTTCCATGTCGATCTCAAACTGGGAAACGTCGTTGAAAATCGGGGTAACGCCGTCTTCCGCAAAGGTAACCGGGCACCAGGCATTGTAGCCGATGCCGTTGCCGGCCATGTCAGACCAGCGGTCACCCAGGAAGAGAATCAGGGTGTCTTCCGTGCCCTGGACCTTCACAAAGTTGCTCACCTGAGAAACATGGCTGAAGGTGGATACGCCGCCTTCCATCGGAAGAGAGCTGTTCGGCTTGCCGTTCATGTCGGTAAAGGGGCCTGTGGGGCTGTCACCGATCATAACGAAGCTGGGGGAAGAGTTCCAGCCGCGCAGGTCGGAGGAAACCAGGTAATACTTGCCGTTGATGGTGAACATGGAGTTGGCTTCCCGGCCGCCGGAACGTCCATATTCCTCGTTGCCTTCGTAAACCTTGGTGATCTTCTCAAGATGGGTATAATCTTCGTTGAATTCGCCTACATAGATGATGTCGCGTTCCCGCAGGGTGTTGTCCGGATCCTGCTGATACGGAGGAACGGTCACGCCATTGGAGCAGAAGATCAGATAAGGAGTGCCATCGTCGTCAACGAATATGGTCTGGTCGCCGGAGCCTTTGCTGAAGCAGCCAAGCTCCCTCAGATCCGCGTCACAGCTGGCATACTTGAAGGGACCTGTAGGGCTGTCAGACACAGCGTAAAGAACACCGTTGTCGGGTTGCTCGCCGCTGTTGAGCATACCGGAGAATTGAGTGGCCAGAACGTAATTGTCGTTCTTCGCGTTATACATAACGCCCATGCGGCCAACCCACCAGGTCATCCGGGCGTTCAGGTCTTTGCTGGTCATGACGTCGCCTTCATAATCCCAGTTGACCAGGTCGGTGGAGGAGTAGCAGGTGACCGCCTGGAAGTTGGAACCGCCGGTTTTGGCGCCGTTGGTTTCATAATACGTGGTTCCAGAGCCATATCTCGCGCCGTACCAATAGTACTTATCGCCGAATTTCTGGATATTACCCGCCTGGGACTGAATCGGATTGCCATCGGTATCGCGATAGAATACATCGTTGGTGATCATATCGTCGCCAGTGATGACGTCCACATAGCAGGAAGCGCTTGCGCCGTTCTCAGCTGTGGCGGTAATAAGCGCCGTACCGATACCAACCGAAGTGACGATACCGTCAGGCGATACCCGAGCGACCTTCACATCGTCCGAAGACCAGGTGATGTCGGAGCCCTGTGCATCCAGGGCTTCCAGCTGTGCAAGGTCTCCGCCCTCGAGCATGGTGATCTGGGTTGCACTCAGCTGCAAGCTGGCCTGGGCGTCCGCCGCGGACACAACGCCCTGCATGCATCCGAACAGGAGTGCGAAGGTAAGTAAGACTGCAAGTAATTTGCGTGTTTTCATGCGTGTTTCCCTCTCTTCTTTCTTATTGGTTTCTCGATTGCTGAGATTGGGTTCTGGCCGATATCCAACACTGTCCCAACGCTTCCCCGATAGGTTGCAGATCCCGCGTTTCGCAACAGTATGCCCATCGGGCATTTCTTTCCGAGCAAAGCAGGGAAAAAAGCGCCTCTGGGCAAGAGACTCTGGTCATAAAATCGCAGAAGATGGCTTTTTTACCTTGTTCCCTCCTTGTTTTCTGATTTCTGCAGGAATGCCATTCTTCCAATGTGACCATAACCGTACCAATCTCATAGAATTATTATAGTAGATATGGCCAAATTAAAAAGCAAAAAAACGATTTATATATGATAAAAATCAGTGATTTTTATCATATATTTCCAATCGATTTCAAAAAAAACAATAAGAAATAGAAATAAAAGGAAACTCCGGTCTGCTATCCAGCAGGCCGGAGTTTCCTTTTAATGGATGCTTTATTGAAATAAGAAAGAAGAAGGCAAAGGGTTATCGGGTGACACGAACCTGTAAGGTTTCGGTATCCTGCGCCCACTCAAGATCGCTGCCAGCAACCTTAACCGTAAAGGTGCGGGCGCCGATGGAACCGACGCTCACCTGATACGTCCAAGTACGTACGCCGTCCTTGTCCACATAGGTGCAGCTGGTGGGAGCCAGGCCCATGCCGTTTTCGTTGAAGAGACGGACCTTGGCGACGCTGGTGGAGGTCTGAATGGTCGCCGTGATCGGTTCGTTGACCTTACCGGTCTCCTCCATGGTCGCGCTGATGAGCTTGACTTCGCCGCCCGGCGCCGCAGAAGCTTCGCCGATCTTGAAGCTGACGTCAATACCGGTGTCCACGCCGTCTGCATAGACGCTCAGGTTACGGTCGCCCTTGGTGGCCAGAGAGAAGGTCAAAGTCCAGGTGACCGATCCGTCGTCGTTATACCGGAAGGAACGGTTGCTCGCCAGGCCCATGCCCGACTCGCTGACCAGGTAAACCTTCGACACGTTTGCGCCGGTGTTCACGGTTACGGTGATCGTGTCGTTGGGCGCGTAGATTTCCTTATCAACCGCAGCCGAAACCGGTGCATTGGTGTAGTACATCGGGGAGGTGGGCAGCTCCATGTTCAGGACCTGATCCTTGTTGTCCTCGCCCAGATAGAAGCCGATATGCGGCGGCTGGTTGTAGGAAGTGTTCTGGTTGGCGATCGCCGTGCGGTAGACCGGATCGTGCATGAGGGTGTAGATCATGTAGTCGGTCGGGATGGTGGTGGAGTAGATGCGCAGGGCGGTGGAATCGGTGTTGCGAGACACCATTTCCTCACGCCAGTCGCCGAAGATGTCGGCGGTCAGGTTGGGGTTGTTCTTGGTAGAGTTGTTGGTGTAAGTGCCTTCGAATACTTCGAGGGTTTCCAGAGTGTTTTCTTCCCAGTTGTACTTGTAGATGGCCTGGGCGGTGGGAGTCTCATCTGCAACCGCGTCGATCTTTGCGCCGTCGGGCAGCTCATGGAGCAGGTCGCCGTCCCAGTACATGTTCCAGTTACAAGTGAAGTTCACCGGCTTTTCGGTAGCGATGGTTTCGCCGTAGGCGTTGAAGATCGGGCCTACCGGAACCTCACCGGGCGTCTCATTGTTCGGACGCTGGCCCCAAGCCTCGTAGCCGGGCTGCGGAGTAATGTTGGCGGCCATGCCGCGGCCGCAGTCAAAGTCGCCCGCCATAAAGCGGATGCCCATCAGGGTAAAGCCGGTGGCGCCGTCAAAGAGAGCGAAGTTGTAGGGAGATTTCTTGTCTTCAAAGGGAGTGAAAACCTGCAGGCCATCCCGGTCGGGAAGCATGGCCGCCACATGCAGCGCATCGCCGTGGCCCAGGTTTTCTCTGCCTTCCTTACCGTCCGCAATCCAGAGGGTGGAACCGTCGTGATCAATGGCCATCGCGCCCACGATGATCTCATCGTAGCCGTCGCCATCCACGTCACCGGTGGACATAGAATGGTTGCCGCGGCCGTTGCGCACGTCGCTGCTGGGATCGGTCATCCAGCTCCACTGCTTTTGCAGCTTACCGTCCACCAGGAAGTAGGCGGCGTAGCCGGAAACGGTGTAGTAGCCGCGCTGCTGGATAGCAGCCGGACGGATTTCAGAAGAGCCTTCCGAGACCGGCAGGTAAGCCACGCCGGCGTTAAAGCGGGTGGAACGGTTGCCGTAGTTGTCGCCCCACTGGCCTTCGGTGTAGGAATCGTAACGAGTGGGATAATCCACCGTATCCAGGATCGCGCCGGTCTCGCCGTCAAACGCGGTGAGGAACTCGTCCACGCCGACCTTGGTTTCTTTACCGGTGCTGGGATCCACGTCCATGCTGGTCGGATCACCGACTACGCCCAGAACCACAGTCTCATCCATGATTCCCTCGGCGTTGGGCGCGTAAACGGTGGCACCGTTGGCAGTACGGATGATGAAGTCCGCCTTGCCGTTTTGCTCAAAGTCAAAGAGCAGGAACTGATTGGTATGGGCGCCGGACATGGTGTTCGTGCCCATGTTGATGCGCCAGAGGATGGTGCCGTCGAGCTTGTAGCAGTCGAACAGGGTCGGGCTGGTGGGCGTGCGTCCGGAAGAGTCGATGGCGTTGGCCGGATACCACTTGACCACGATCTCGTATTCGCCGTCGCCGTCTACGTCGGCCACACTGGCGTCATTGAGGGTATATTCGGCCGTCTGGCCGTTGATCGCCGCCTTGGGAGCAGGCTTTTGGACCGGGATGTTCATGTAGTTGTGTTCCAGAGCGGTAAAGGGCTCGGACATGGAGGATTTCCCGTCCAGGATGGATTCGATCACATAGACGTCGCCCGGCTTGCCGGCGTCGTCGGTAAAGTTGGTCACATTGGTGATGGGCTGAGCATTGATCTTTACGTCATTGCGGTAGACGTTGAAGGCAATGTTCGAGCCGTATTCGGAAGCCAGCAGGCGCCAGCTGATAAACATGCCGTTGCCGTTGTTGAGCGCGACCACACCGCGGTCCAGCCACTCCATCGAACGCTCATAACCGTTGTAGTTGGAGGAGGGTTTGGTGTAGATGACCGCGATTTTCGCCGTCAGGTTGTTGCCGTTGCCGAACGCGCCGTCCTTGGGCAGAACAGGAGCGGTATAGAAATACGTGCCTTCCTGCTCCGGGTTGAAGGGACGGTCGGAGGTCCACTCGCCCAGTTGGGCAGTGGCAGTGGTGCCGTCGTCCAAAAAGACCTTGGTCTCGGTGGGAAGGGTGGGCATCGGCTCGCCGAAGTCAACGCCGATGTTCTTCGGGTTGGAGACGGAGGCCACGTCCGGATACCGCTTGTAGGTCACCGTAAAGGAAGCCTGCAGGTTGCGGATGTTGTCGTACTCACCGGCAATCAACGGTGCGGTCATGGTGTACACACCGTTTGCATCCGGATTGAAGGCAGGCGTGCAGGTCCATTCGCCCACCGGGATATCCACAATGGAGTAGTTGCCCAGCGTCGCTTTGACGGTGGTGGGCTTCGGGAATTCGTCGCCGTAGCCGATGGTTACGTCGTCCGGATTCGTGATGGAAAGAATCGCATTGTCCGCATAGGCTTCGCTGGTCACTTCAAAGTTATCAAAGCCCATGGTGTTGCTGACGTTGCCGCCGTTCTTGGTGTCATCGGCGTTGCGGCCGCGGGCGGCGAAGATCCACATTTCCGTCAGATCCACTGCGTCCTCACGGATGGCAATGTTCGAAAAAACGGTAGGTGCATCCTGGGAGTCTCTGGCCTTGATGGACAGGGTCGCCGTATGGGCGGAGAAGTCCAGCGTCAGGCTGATGCGCACCCAGGTGCCGGCTTTAAAGCCGGTGTCGGTGGCAAGACCGCGGCTTACGATATTTCCGGTGAACAGAGCGGGGGCGTCACCGGCATAGAAGGCAAGCTTGCCGTCTTTGGAGGTATTGAAGGTAAAGGTCTGGCCGGCGGCGCTGTAAAAGCGCAGTTCCGCCACGTTGTGTTCGTTGGGAACGGTTCCGGGCAGATAATCAAAATTGATAACCGCTTTGGTCCCTTCCTTCGGCTCGAAGGTTTTCAGGTTGCCGCGGTTACCACCGGAGCTGCCCAAATTTGCTTTCAGATAGTGGTTGCTGTTTTCCTCTACCGTTGAGAAGGAATAACCAGCGCCGGCGACTTTGCCATCGGTTTTGAATCCCCAGTCGCCTACGTTGTCCCCTTCAAAATTTTCCAACGGAAAATAGTCCTGCTGGGCAGCGAACACAGCCATCGGCATTACGCCAAGAATGAGCAGTGCGCTAAGCAGCAGTGCGAGGACTTTTTTTGCTCTCATGTTTGTACATCTCCCTTTTTTTCTAATTCTCCCGCATTGGGATGTACTAATTGTAGCGAAGGTTCACAAAGAAATCAAGACAATTTCGCCATATTTACATAGAAAATTGATGAATGTTAGAACAACTATGGCAAAAAAACAAAAAAACTGTACAAATAAAGGCGGCGGTTCCCGAAAAAGGGAACCGCCGCCCGAATAGGAGAAAGAATAAAAGAGGGTTAGCGGACCTTTACTTCCAGCGTCTGGTCGCCGTAGAAGACGCGATCGTAATTGGCCGCCTTGACCGTAAACACACGGTTGCCGAGAGAGCCAACGCTCAGCTCGTAGGTCCAAGTGATGGTGCCGTCCGGGTTTTCCACGCTGGTGCAAGAGGTGGGCGCCAGACCCATGTTGCTCTCATTAAAGAGACGCACAATCTTGGCGCTCTTGTTGGTCACGATCGTCACCGTGAAGTTCTCGTTGCGTTTGACCGGATCGGTAGGACCGGTAACGGAAAGCACCGCAGGTGCCGGGTCAGCGGGATCCACCGGGGGATTTCCAACCGTAAAGGCCACTGTTTTGCCGGTGTCCACGCCGTCTGCGAACAGCTTCAAGGTACGGTCGCCCTTGGTACCCAACGCGAAGGTCAGAGTCCAGGTCTTGGTGCCGTCGCCATTGTCCTTCCCTTCGCGGGTGGAAGCCAAGCCGCTGCCGGACTCGCTGACCAGGTAGGGCTTAACCACGTCGCCAGGCAGAACCGCGGTCACGGTGATGGTCTCATTGGGTACATAAGAATCCTTGTCCGTTTCCACCGTTACCTTGGAGAAATCAAGCTGAAGGTTGGCCAGCGCCAGGTTGATCTGTTCGGCAACGTAGTCGTAATCCGCCTGCAGAGACAGGTCGAAATCGATAAAATAACCCAGGTTGTACGCAACCTTCAGAGCATCTCTGGATTCCTGCGTGTACTTGGTTTCAAAATCTTCTTTTGTTACGATTTCGTAGGCCGCATCGCCAGCTTCCATCAAGGAGCTGTCGTCAATGACCGTGCCGGCCGGGACATAGTAGATGCCGAAGTTGTCCACATTGGTGCTCCACAGGGTGGACAAGTCGTTGCCGCCGGTGTCGTTTTTGCCGCGGGCCGTGTACCAGATCATGGAGGTCAGGTCCTTGGCGTCTTCCGGAATGGCGATATCGGGAACATAGGCATATTCATCGGGGTACTGGTCTACATCCTTTGCCTGAATGTAAAGGTCGGCGGTGTGGGTGGTGTAGTCGAAAACAACCTGGATGGAATACCAAATGTCGTTGCGAAGCCCCAGGTCCACAGCCGGGCCCTTTTCAAAGCCGTCGCTCTGAATGTCGGCGTACTGGTAGCCAGCCACGTAACCAATGTGGCCGTTGTTGGAACT
Organism: Clostridiales bacterium; assembly: GCA_018364155.1. Taxonomy (GTDB): domain Bacteria; phylum Bacillota; class Clostridia; order Oscillospirales; family Acutalibacteraceae; genus Solibaculum_A. The sequence continues at coordinate 82,471 of JAGZMM010000004.1, read as the reverse complement.
CTTGAGAGTGAAGTAGGGGTCCTTAGAGTTGGCGGAGCCCAGGAAACGGAACTCGGTGACGTTGCGCCGGTCGGGATTGCCAGGCTGCCAGTCAAATTCCAAAGACAGCTTGTCGGACGCAACCGCGTCAAACTTCTTGGTTCTGGAACGGCCGCCGGAAGCGGACACGTAGAAGTTAAGGTAATGGTTTCCGTCTTCCTCCAGCTCGCGGGTAATCGATACCTGGCCGGTGGTGCCCCAGTTGGCTTCAAATTCGCCTTCCATATCGTCGTTGATCACGACGCCGAGGCTGCGCTCCAGGCCGTTCACCGCGTTTTGCAGGTTGTTAAGGGCGGCGTTGAGCATGTCGTCAGAAGCGGTGTCGTTTTCCAGAAGATCCAGCGCTTCCGTAAGGGCGGTATTAAGCGGCAGATAGCTTTCCAGAGTGTAGTGATAGCTGTAATGACGCAGCTCATATCCATATTCATTTGCCAGGTTCTCCAGCGCCTCCCGCGGAGATTCCACATACTGGCGCACGGTAATGGGGTCAGACATGGGGCCGGTACCAGTCAGGCCGGTAGCGGCGATGGCATAGTCGTAATCGCCGGTAGCCGGGGATTCCAGGGTGATTCTCAGTTTAGGAGCGGTCAGATCCGGGGTGACGTAGGCGGTGCCTTCCCCAACCTTTTCATACGTGCTTGCATCCGCGCCTGCAGCCTTGCGGTAAACAGGGAAACGGACGATCATCTGATCGGGATGGTAAATAACCGATTCCGGCATTTCCCATGCAAGGGTAATGCTGCCGGTGGTTTGACGGGCCACCGTGATGTTGGACACCACTGCGGTGGGGGGATTTTCCGTGTTCAGAGGATGCGCCTTCACATAGGGCTTAATGGGGGTGTCCAGGTCTTTGAGGTCGTTGGTGATGATCTGCGCGCAGAGGATGCCGCCCACGCGGGAGGGGTGGGTGCCGTCCACCGTCAGATAGCTGCTGGCAGCGGGAACCGCTTTCTTATAGGCGGCAAACTGCGGGTTCATATCGATAAGAAGGATGTTTTCCTCTTGTGCCAGCTCACGCATATACTTCATGAAGTTGGCATTGCCAGTGTGCGGGGTCACCAGAACCGGCGTGCCGCCGAAAGCACGAACGGCGTTGACGTACTTCATCAGATACTCTTTATACAGAGCAGGATCGTTGGGGTTGATATAACGCCGGCCAGCGGCCGTCTCATTGATGCCCCATTCAATCATAACCGTATCGCCGGGCTTGGCATCCACAAAGAAACGGTTGAAATCGCCCTTGCTGATGAAGTTACGGGCGGAATAGCCGCCGCGTCCCTTGTTGTCGATGATGACGTTGTCGGCGAAGAACTGCCGGTTGGCAAGCTCCGAGCCCCAGCCAGTCTGCTCAGGGATAGGAGTCAGGTCGGGCTGGTCATAGGGGGGATAGGTGGCAACCGTGGAGTCACCGATGAAGCGGATGCGGGGCTGCTCGCTGGCCGCCTGCTGCTCAACACGGGTAATCTCCATGGCGTTGATGCGGCCCATACCGGAGACGCCGTCATTCGTAAGGCTGGTAGCCAGCTCCACCGTCAGCTTGCCGTCATATACGGCCACGCGTACGGTGTTGTCCCGCCACTCGCCGGCTTCGTTTTTAATCCAGCTGGCCTCGGAAGGCTCGGTATAAGCGTCAGCCCATTCTTCGGTGGACCATTTGACTGCGTTCATGTTGCCGTTTAAGTAAGCGCCGGAAACATATTCGTTCCATTTCCCGCCCTGGATGATGCGCACATCGTACAGGCCGTTAGGCAGATCCACCGTAAAGGTCGGGTACGAATATTCCACCACGGAGCTGCTCACCTGGGTGCGGATGTTGTTGTAATTGATCCCGTCGCCGCGAATCGCATCGGGAGGGTCCATTTCCGAAGAACCCGACAACTGGCCGTCAAAGGGCTGCCAGCCGTATCCCTTGGCTTCGTCGTAGCGATCGTAACCGCTGACGGAAATGTAGCCATCGACCGCCTCCTGAGAGGACGTACCAAAGTCGAACTTCATGGTGGACCCCACCGGGAAGGTTTCGTCGGTAGCCGGTGCCGCCGACGCGATGCCCGAGAACGCCACGCTGGACATCAGCATCAACGCGCTCAAGGCAACGGAAAGAGCTTTTTTCCATGATTTTGCCATTTTTTCTCCTCCTTCGTTGAATCCTGCATCTTTGGCGCGTCCGGGGCCGTCCGTATTGGAATGGCCGCTGGGAAAGGCGCCGCCACGGCCCTCTGAACAAGATTAGCGCCTCTCTTGGCGGACTTGTTTCGAAGGGCTTTTGTATGTTTGCGATTGGTATGCCGGTGGGCACGCGCCCGCTGTACGCATCTTTCAGGAGATGGCTTGTACAATTCGCACACAATTTCGCATAAATACGATTCTATTATAGCATTGATATCTGTAATTTCAACTATTTCTTCCGAAATTTTAACAGAATTTAGAGATAAATTACAAGATATTTTCCACTATTTTGTCGTTCCACTGGCTACACGCCAACTGAGCAGTGTTTTGTGCGCGATTTATGCACATCATTGTGCATAAGTTGATTTCATGCAGGAAAAGGGATATAATAAAATCAGAGAGGTGAAGCGAAGATGTACTGTGCGATCATTGGGGACATCATTGGGTCCAAAGCACTTGCAGACCGGGCCGGAGTCCAGGCAAAGCTGCAGGAAACGCTCACGCAGGTCAATGGGCGGTATGAAAAGGCGCTGGCGTCCGACTGCACCATTACCCTGGGCGACGAATTCCAGGCCCTCTTGGTTACGCCGGTCCCCGCTTTTGAACTTATCGAGGAGGTGCAGCGGCGGATGCATCCGGTGCGGCTGCGCTTCGGCGTGGGGGTTGGGGAAATCACCACGCCCATTTCCCGCCGCCTGGCCATCGGGGCCGACGGTCCAGCGTACCATTACGCCCGCGCTATGATGGAGCGGATGAAGGAAAGCGAGCGCGGACGAGAACGGCCCAGAGAAGAGCTTTTGTATTTTTCTGGCGACCCCGGCGACGGCCTCATCAACGCCGCCGCCCTCCTTTACCGGCAGGTGGAGCGGGGTTGGACCGCCTCCCAGCGGGAGAAAATCGCCGTTTATCTGGAAACCAGGGGGACCCAGGAGAGCATCGCCGCCCGGCTGAACGTTTCCCAGTCCAGCGTCAACCGGGCCTTTAAAAGCGCCCGGCTTTATGAGTACCGGTATGCCTTGGAACAGATTCGCGCGTATCTGGAAAGCATCTACGGGAGGTGGGAGCTGTGATCAAAAGCGTGTGGTTTTTAGTGCTGCTGCTGGGGCACCTGCTGGGGGACTTTATCTTTCAAACCCCGTCTTTGGCCAAAAAGAAAGCGGACAATCTGTTTTACGTGCTGCTCCACGGCGGAATCTATGCCCTGTGTATGGCTGGCATCCTTTTGGCTGCGTTCCCCTTTTCCTTTGCGCTTCTCTATGTGGGCCTTCTGGCCGCCTTGACCCATCTGGCGGTGGATTTGGTGAAGTTTTTCCTGTCGAGGCAAAAGGAACTGGCCAACACCCACGCCGCCGCCCTCTTTCTGGGGGACCAGGCGGCCCACCTTCTGATTCTGCTGGCCCTTTCCCTGTCTCTTGGAGACGGGGCGCTTTCGCTGCGTGCTTGGCCGGACCCGGTGGCGGCCAGCCTTGCCTTTACCACCGAGGAGCTTCTCAAAGCGGTGCTGCTCCTTTTGCTGGCGGGCAAGCCGGCGAACCTGCTCTTTCTTACCCTGTTTCGCAAGTTCCGCCCCCAGAAGGACGGGCAGGAGGAAGTGAAAAACGCGGGCGCAACCATCGGTACCCTGGAACGCATTGTCATGATGGTCATGCTCTGCCTCGAGCAGTACGCGGCGGTGGGGCTGGTGCTCACCGCCAAATCCATCGCCCGGTATGACCGGATTTCCAAGGAGCCCAGGTTTGCCGAATACTATCTGTTGGGAACGCTGACAAGCCTTTTTTATTCGGTTGCCGCCGTTTTCCTGCTCTGGTAGGAGGCGCGCGTATTCCCGGCGGTATTCCTAAGAAGCCCGCGCGCCGGCGGCTTTCGGCTGCAAAAAAAATTTCACACACGCCCTTGACAAAGGGGGCGGGCGTGCATATAATAGGGTCAAATCGAATACGGTTTCCCAAAGACGTAGAAGGGAATAAGACATAGCCGAAGGCTTTCAGAGAACCGGCGGAAGGTGCGAGCCGGCAGCGGAGGTTGTGTGTATAGCTCATCCCTGAGTTGCCCGTCTGAGGCTCCTTTGGAGCGGTAGGAGGGGACGCTTGTGACGGCGTTATCGGTCAAGGCCTTGCTAGAGGCCGGTGAGGATGCGGGTAAGCCGCATCGAAATAGGGTGGTACCGCGTAGAAGATGATTCGACGCCCCTGTATGTGATGGTTTCACATACAGGGGCTTTTTGCTATGAAAAAGCATAGCAAAAAAATCGAAATGCGCCATTTTCTCGCCCCTTCGGGGCAACCGGAAATGACGCGCAAAAAACTTCCCGCACAGAAAGCTTTCCCTCATTTGGTGATGCGCTCAATTGTGCGTGAAGTTTTGTACCCCAAAGCCCCATTGCTCTTTTTCACCGGCTGACAAACTGATTTTTGAAAGGAGCATGTCCCATGAAAGAAGCGTTTCGAAAGTACATTCCGTTTACCCCTGTCGACCTGCCCGACCGGCAGTGGCCGAATAAGACCATCACCAAAGCTCCCATCTGGTGCTCGGTGGACCTGCGCGACGGCAACCAGGCGCTGGTCAACCCCATGAACTTGCAGGAAAAGCTCAAAATGTTCCATACTCTGGTGGACGTGGGGTTTAAGGAGATCGAGGTGGGATTCCCGTCGGCATCCGAGACAGAATATGAAATTCTGCGCACCCTTATTGAAGACAACCACATTCCCGACGACGTGACCATCCAGGTTCTGGTGCAGGCGAGGCCCCATCTCATCCGCAAAACCTTTGAGGCCATCCGCGGCGCCAAGAACGTCATCGTCCATTTTTATAATTCCACCTCCACTCTGCAGCGCAAGGTGGTGTTTCAGAAGGATATGGCCGGCATTATCGACATTGCGGTGGAAGGCGCCAGGCTCATCCGAGAGCTGACCCGGGAGATGGACGGCTCAGGCACCAACATTCGTTTTGAATATTCCCCCGAATCCTTCTCCGGCACGGAGGGGGAGAATGCGGTGGCCATCTGCCAGCAGGTGCTCGAGGCCCTGGGCGCCACCCGGGAGAACAAGGTGATTTTAAACCTGCCCTCCACCGTGCAGATGAGCACGCCCAACGGCTTTGCCGACCAAGTGGAGTACTTCTGCCGCAACCTGCCCTGGCGGGACCGGGCGATTGTTTCCGTCCATCCCCACAACGATCGGGGCACCGGCGTGGCGGACGCGGAGCTGGCAATGATGGCGGGGGCCGACCGGGTGGAAGGCACCCTGTTCGGCAACGGCGAGCGCACCGGCAATGTGGACATTGTAACGCTGGCTTTGAATATGTATACCCAGGGCGTGGATCCGAAGCTGGATTTCAGCAACATCAACGCCGTGCGGGAAGTCTATGAGGAATGCACCAAGATGCCCGTCCACCAGCGCCATCCTTACGCGGGCGAGCTGGTATTCACCGCCTTCTCCGGCTCCCATCAGGACGCCATCTCCAAGGGTAAGGCGTACATGAAGGAGAGCGGCACCCCGTACTGGGAGGTTCCCTATCTGCCCATCGACCCGGCGGACGTGGGCCGTCAGTACGAGCCGGTCATCCGTATCAACTCCCAGTCCGGCAAGGGCGGCGCTGCCTATGTCATGCAGTCGGAGTTCGGCTACAACCTGCCCAAGGAGATGCATCCGGAGTTCGGGCGCATCGTCAAGGCTGCCTGCGACAAGGCGGGCCGGGAGCTCAAGCCCCGGGAGATTTTCGATCTGTTCGAGAAGGAATACCTGGATATCCGCGCCCCTTACCTGCTCAAGCGTCATAAGATCAACCAAGAATCGGGCACCAACGGGGAGGCCGCCGTCTGCTTTGAGGGCGTGGTTGCCTGCGAGGGCCGGGATATGGAGATCACCGGCCACGGCAACGGCCCCATCGACGCCTTCTTCAATGCCATCCAGCAAATCGGCATCCAGGGTTACCAGTTTATTTCCTACCACGAGCACGCCATCTCCAAGGGATCGGACTCCAAGGCCATCGCTTATATTCATTTAAAGAATCCGGCCGGAGAGGACGTGTTCGGCGTGGGCGTGGCCAGCAACATCAACATTGCCTCTATCCGCGGCGTTTTGTGCGCCATCAACCGCTCGGTATCCAAATAAAGGCTTCCTCATAAATGCCAGCGCTCAAGGAGAGGCGCATCGCCTAGGACGCACGGCAGCGCTCCAGGCACGACTCTTGTTCGCCGTTTCGGCGGGCAAACGGGTCTATATTATAATAAAGGTGTGGTTTCATCCATGAAGAACTATCAGGTGGTGCTCCTGAAAGGAGACGGAATCGGTCCGGAGATTGTCCGGGAAGCGGTCAAGGTTTTGGACAAAACGGCGCAGAAATTCCGCTTCAGCGTAACTTATACCGACGCCCTCTTAGGCGGCGCAGCCATTGACCAGACCGGCGTTCCGCTTCCAAAGGAGACGGTGAAGCTCTGCAACCAGGCCGACGCGGTGCTTTTGGGCGCCGTGGGCGGCCCCAAGTGGGAGACGCTCCCGGGCAACCTGCGTCCGGAGGCGGGGCTTTTGGGCATCCGCTCGGCTATGGGGCTGTTTGCGAACCTGCGTCCGGCAAAGATTTTCGCTCCCCTGCGCGCGTCCTCTCCTCTGCGCGCAGACATCATCGGCGAAGACTTGGACATTCTGGTGGTGCGTGAGCTCACCGGCGGCATTTACTTCGGGGAGCGGGGCCGCCGGGAGGTAAACGGCCAGCCGGCCGCCTACGATACCGAGCAATATACCGTTCCCGAAATCGAACGCATCGCCCGGGTAGGGTTTGACTCCGCCCGCAAGCGGGGAAAGAAACTGTGCTCGGTGGATAAGGCAAATGTCCTGGAAGCCTCCCGCTTGTGGAGGGAAACGGTCATCCGCATCGGCGCGGAGTACCCGGATGTGGAGCTTTCCCACATGTATGTGGACAACTGCGCCATGCAGCTGGTGCGAAACCCCAAGCAGTTTGACGTAATCGTCACCAACAACATTTTCGGTGACATTCTTTCCGACGAGGCTTCCATGATTAGCGGCTCCATCGGCATGCTCGCCTCTGCCAGCCTGGGCAGCGGCAAAAACGGGCTTTTTGAACCCATTCACGGTTCTGCACCTGACATTGCCGGCCAAGGCATCGCAAACCCCTTGGCCACCATTCTTTCGGTGTCCATGCTGCTGCGCTATTCTCTGGAGGAGCCCCAGGCAGCCGACGCTATCGAGGCCGCAGTGGCCAAGGTGCTCGACGAAGGCTATCGCACGCCCGACATCTTTACCGAAGGCGGCAAGAAAGTGGATACTGCCCAGATGGGCGATTTGGTCGCAGCCCGGATCTGACCATATCGCGCCAAAAGGAAGCCGGCCGCACGCCATGGTCTGTGCGGCCGGCTTCTTTTTAACCGACAAAGAGATAAAAGAGACCTTTGCCGTCTCTTTTTGAACATTTTTTTGTTTCCGATGGAAAAGCCTGATTTGTGCCTTCCAAAACTATAAAAAACCGTTTTTTTGTATGAATATTTTGCCATGTCAAAATATCGAATAAAAAAGCCGCCCGGTTGCAGGCGGCAAAAACAGCATTTGGTATCTGCGGTGCATGCGCAAGGAAAACAAGACAGCGAGGAAACTCTTGGCAGTACTCATTTTCAAGAAGGCGCTGCTTCGTACAAGCAGACAGCAAAAAAGTGACGGGGATTTCAGAATCTCCGTCACTTTTTTGATAACAGGGAAGAGATAGGACCAGACGCTCTGGCCAAAACCTTATGTAGGAGGCTTCGGAACTTATTTCGTGCGTTCGGTAAGCTCCTTGATGCAGTTCGGACAGATGTTGCGGCCCTTGTAGTTGATAATGTCTCTTGCGTCATTGCAAAAGATGCAAGCCGGCTCATATCTCTTGAGGATGATACTGCCGCCATCCACGAAGATCTCCAGCGGATCCTTTTCGTTGATGTCCAGCGTGCGGCGCAGTTCGATGGGGAGGACGATACGGCCCAACTCATCGACTTTACGGACGATACCAGTAGATTTCATAAATGCTGCCCCCTTATATTGATAGGTTAAAATCCTATCCTGTCTTCATAATAATAATATTTTCCATAGATGTCAACCGAAAATCTTATATTAATTGATAATAGTTTAAATTTCTTCCGAGATTGTTAAATGATTAACGAAACAGTGCGTCGAAATTACTCGAAATTGGAAAGATTATGACTAAATTGTGAGGAAAAATTACTTTGTATCAATCGAGATTTTAAGTTGTATCTACAAATGATTTTAGGGGAAAGTTTCCAAAAGCCAGGATTCCCAGATTTAGGATAATGACGGAATGAATTTCCGGCCTTTTTCATACACATGCAAATGGACGGCTTCTTCGCATACCTCTCTGCACAAAGGCCTCCAAAACCATGGAAGGGAATGGGCGCGCATGCTCAATTATATATGGGCGGGCCTGATGGTGCTGTCGGTGGTGTTCGGCATCTGCAACGGACGCATGAGCGAGGTGTCCGCCGCCATCATGAGCGGCGGCGGGAAAGCAGTGGAGCTGACCTTGGGCCTCCTGGGAGCCATGTGCTTCTGGGGCGGGATCATGAACGTGGCGGACAAAGCAGGAGTGACCGCCCGGATCAGCCGGCTCATCAGTCCCATCACCAAGCGCATTTTTAAAGGAATGGATTCCAAAAGCGCTTCTGCTAAGGCCATCTCTATGAACATTACCGCAAATCTCTTAGGTCTGGGAAACGCCGCCACCCCCTTGGGGCTGAAGGCCATGCGGGAAATGCAGAAGGAGAACAAGACGCCCGAGCGGGCCACCAAGCACATGATTTTCTTCGTGGTGCTCAACACCGCTTCCATCCAGCTGATTCCGACCACCGTGGCGGTGTTGCGCGGAAATTACGGCGCCGCCTCACCCATGGACATTCTGCCGGCGGTGTGGATCACCAGCATCGTCTCCCTGACGGCCGGTCTGGTAACCGCCTGGCTCTTAGGACGGTTTGAACGGAAAAAATAGCCGCATGCCGGCACAGCGAGGAGGGGAACTATGGCACAGCTAAGCGATTATCTTCTTCCCATCCTGGTGGGGGCGGCAGTACTGTTCGCCCTGTTTAAGGGAGTGGCGTCCTTCGACGTGTTTGGCGGAGGTGCCAAGGAGGGGTTTGAGACCACCATCAAGCTGCTGCCCACCTTAGTGGGGCTGATTACTGCGGTGGAAATGTTCAAAGCGTCGGGAGGCCTCGACGTGCTGGTGCACGCGCTGTCTCCGGTGGCGCGGGCGTTGGGTCTGCCCCAGGAGGTTATGCCCCTGGCTCTCCTTCGTCCCATATCGGGAGGCGGCTCCCTGGCCATATTGGAAAGTATTTTTCAGGACAACGCGCCCGACTCTTTTGCCGGCCGGGTAGCCTCGGTGATGATGGGTTCCACGGAAACCACCTTTTACGCCGTGGCCGCCTATTTCGGCGCCGTGGGCGTCAAGCAGATCCGCTATACTGTGCCCGCCGCACTAACCGCGGATTTGGTGGGGTTTGTCATGAGCGCGCTGACCGTCCGTCTGCTTTTTGGCGTATAGGGATTGACGCGGCAGGGACGGACACGTACAATATACCTATTATAATGGAAATTCAAATGGAATAGGAGGCGTCTTATGGCGGTGATGCGGCTGGACCGCATGCTTTCTGGACAGGGCGTATGCAGCCGAAGGGAAGCGGGAATGCTGGTCCGCAAGGGAGCGGTTGCGGTAAACGGTAGGACGGCCCGCAATCCAGAACAAAAGGTGGACCCGTGTGAGGATGTGGTGGCGGTGAACGGCCAGCCTCTTATTTATAAGGAATATCTTTATATTTTGCTCAATAAGCCGAAGGGAGTGGTGAGCGCCAGCAGCGATCCCAGGCAAAGGACCGTGCTCGACCTGCTGCCCGCCTCTTTGCGCCGCCGGGGTCTATTCCCGGTGGGCAGGCTCGACAAAGATACCACCGGTCTGCTGCTTATCACGGACGACGGGGCTTTTGCGCATAGACTTATGTCCCCCAAAAAAGAGGTTTACAAAACCTATGCGGCAAAGTTGGACGGGCCTGTGGGAGAAAAGGAAGTGGAAGCTTTCGCACAGGGACTTGTTTTGAAGGACGGTACCCCATGCCGTCCAGCGGTTCTTCTGCTGCCCGGGGACGGCTCGAACACCGCCGTTGTGCGCATCTGTGAAGGGATGTATCACCAGGTCAAGCGCATGTTTGAAGCGGTGGGACGGCAAGTGGTGGAACTGCACCGTACGGCCATCGGAAATTTTACGTTGGAAAACGAGCTGCCAAGCGGAAAATGCCGGGAATTGACGGAAGAAGAGGTAGCGCTGCTGCGAAAAAATGCGCAGGATGGTGAAAAGGAAATCTGTTGAAAATTCATAAGAAATCAAAATGCATTTTGACCGGGTGTAAAAGAAGGTTCGTGAAATCGTCTTAAAAAGAAACGAAAAAATGTACGTTTTTTGAACTGCTGGGCGTTTTACATAATCCTCAAAAGCAAAGTTTGGGTAATTAATGACTGTTCTTCGTCTCGAGTTTCTGATATAGTATTAGACACAGAGTGATGCTGAATATGAGCAATTCGAACCACAATACAACTCAGGAGGCTATTAAAATGGCAGGTTTATCACTAAAGAACATTTACAAGATTTACTCGGGCAATGTCACAGCGGTTTCTGATTTTAATCTTGAAATTGAGGATAAGGAATTTATCATCCTTGTCGGTCCTTCCGGCTGTGGTAAGTCCACCACCCTGCGCATGATCGCGGGTCTGGAGGAAATCAGCAAGGGCGAACTCTACATCGGCGACCGTCTGGTCAACAACGTCCCCCCGAAGGATCGCGACATCGCGATGGTGTTCCAGAACTACGCCCTGTATCCTCACATGACCGTGTTTGACAACATGGCGTTCGGCCTGAAGCTGCGCAAGGTTCCGAAGGATCAGATCAAGCGCCGCGTGGAAGAGGCTGCCCGCATTCTGGATATCTCTCACCTGCTCGACCGTAAGCCGAAGGCGCTCTCCGGCGGTCAGCGTCAGCGTGTCGCCCTGGGTCGTGCCATCGTGCGTGAGCCGAAGGTCTTCCTGCTTGACGAACCGCTGTCCAACTTGGACGCTAAGCTGCGTGCGCAGATGCGTACCGAGCTTGCCAAGCTCCATAAGAGACTGGGCACCACCTTCATTTACGTTACCCATGACCAGACCGAAGCTATGACCATGGGCGATCGCATCGTGGTTATGAAGGACGGTCTGGTTCAGCAGGTCGATACCCCGCAAAACCTGTACGACACCCCCTGCAACATGTTTGTTGCCGGCTTCATCGGTTCTCCCCAGATGAACAACATCGATGTGGTTGTCGATAAGAAGGGCAACGATTACTTTGTCAAGTTTGCCAACTACGCCATCAAGCTGCCGGCGAGCAAGTCCGAAGGCGGCAAGCTGGATGCTTACGTGGGTAAGGAAGTCGTCATGGGCATCCGTCCGGAGCACATCAAGGACGAAGACCTGCACATTGAGGACAATCCCGACGGCATCGTGACCGCCGACGTGGAAGTGACCGAGTTGATGGGCGCTGAGATTTACCTCTACGTGACCCTGGCTGGCACTCCTATGATCTGCCGCGTAGCCCCGACCTCTACTGCGAAGCCCGGCGAGTCTGTCAAGCTGGCGATCGACACCAACAAGATTCATCTCTTCGACAAAGAGACCGAGAGAACCATCACCAACTGATTGGCTTTCGAAACATAACAAAAACCGCTGTGGGATTTCCCACAGCGGTTTTTTTGTGGAAGCCGGGGCACATAAGGGGAAAGCCAACGAGAACGGCGATTTTTCTTAGGCTGGAAAAAAGTCGGTGCTTTGTTTTGCTATATGGATTAAACAGGAAAATAATATGGCATACTATATAAAAATCTGTACAATTAGGAGAAGGTTTTCTCTGTTGTTTTTCCTCATTCCGCTAAATTGTTACCATTTTGAAACTTTTATCGTGGAATTGTTGCAAAGAGTCTCAAATTTGTGTAGAATAAGCTTAATGATCGAAAAAGAGTGGGGAGAAATCTGACATTTTGTTCGATTTGTTTTGGGTAATGTAAATATAGGAGGGAATTTGATATGTCCAACAGATTGTTCCAGGGCGTCGTGGTACAGATGAGGGATGCCATCGACCGCACCATTGGGGTCATCGACGAATCTTCCACTATTATCGCGTGCAGCGAATTGGGCCGGATCGGCGAAACCATAGAGAAGATCTCCACCGAAACCTTGTCGGTAGCTGACCTTCTTATCAGCGACGGGTATACCTACCGGGCATTCACCGGGGTAACCAAATCGGATTATGCGGTGTTTGTGGAGGGAACGGACGAGCTTGCGGCAAAGTACGTTTCGCTTTTGTCCATTGCACTTTATAACATCAAGCAGTACTATGATGAGAAGTATGACCGGGGCAATTTCATGAAGAACGTCATTCTGGACAACATCCTTCCCGGCGACATTTATCTCAAGGCGCGGGAGCTGCGGTTTAATACCGACGTGACCCGTGTGGTGCTTCTTATCCGTATTTCCACACGTACCGATGTGTCGGCCTACGATGTGGTCCAGAACCTGTTCCCCGATAAGAATAAGGATTTTGTCATCAACATCAACGAAACGGACATTGCCCTCATCAAGGAAATCCGGTCGAACATTGAGACCAAGGACTTGGAAAAGCTGGCCCGCTCCATTGTGGACACCCTCAGCGGAGAATTCTATACCCACGCCTTTGTAGGCATCGGCACCACCGTCACCGGCATCAAGGACCTGGCCCGGTCCTTCAAGGAAGCCCAGGTGGCGCTGGAGGTGGGAAAGGTGTTTGACACCGACAAGACCATCGTCAGCTATGACAATCTGGGCATTGCCCGCCTGATTTACCAGCTGCCCACCACCCTGTGTGAAATGTTCCTTAAAGAAGTGTTCAAGAAGGGCGCCATCGAATCCCTCGACCAGGAGACTCTGTTCACCATCCAGCGCTTCTTTGAGAACAACCTGAACGTTTCCGAGACCTCCCGGAAGCTGTTCGTCCACCGTAATACCCTCGTATACCGCTTGGAAAAAATCAAGAAACTCACTGGATTGGATCTGCGTGAATTTGACCACGCCATCGTTTTCAAGGTGGCGCTCATGGTAAAGAAATACCTTTCTGCCAACCCTGTAAAGTATTGAGTTTACAGGATAAAGCAGCTTGAAAAGGAAAGAACGTGTGTCCGGGTCTGTATAGCAGGTCCGGACATTCGGTTTGCTTGAACGGAAAATTTCCGTTCTTTTCCTAAAAGACCCACAAAATGCTTCTATCTGCCGCCCGCCATGAACAGGGACCTCTTTTGCTGCAACAGCGGGAGATCTGTTTTGAAAACCGGCAGAAATCTACATAAGAAGGGTAGGGAGCGAATGATTGAATTTCGTGGCGTAACGAAAACCTATCCAAACGGAACGACCGCGCTTAAGGATGTGAATCTCACCATCGAGGATGGAGAATTCGTCTTTATCGTCGGCTCGTCCGGCGCAGGAAAAAGTACCTTTTTAAAATTGATTATTCGCGAGGAGGTCGCCAATGCCGGAAAGATCCAGGTCAATGGCTTTGACTTTTCCACGATGAAAAAACGGGAGATCCCGTATATGCGCAGGACCATGGGAATCGTCTTTCAGGATTTCCGCTTAATTCCCAAGATGACCGTGTTTGACAATGTGGCTTTCGCCATGCGGGTGACGGGTGCGCCTCCCAGGCAGATCCGAAAGCGGGTTTCCAAGGTGCTGGCCCTGGTGGGCCTGAGCCACAAGGCCCGCTGTATGCCGGGGGAGCTCTCCGGCGGCGAACAGCAGAGGGTGGGCCTGGCGAGAGCCATGGTCAACAATCCAAAGATGATCGTGGCGGACGAGCCTACTGGAAATATCGACCCGGAACGGTCATTCGAGATGGTCAAGCTTCTCAGCGAAATCAACCGCCGCGGCACCACCGTGCTGATGGTAACCCATGAAAGGAATCTGGTGGAGCGCTTCGACCGCCGGGTGATCCAAATTGACGATGGAAGCGTGATTTCCGATACGGGGGTGAAAGAATCGCATGAAGACGAGTAGCCTCGGGTATCTGATTCGAGAGGGCTTTCGCAGCCTGTGGACCAACCGGAACATGGCGTTGGCATCGGTGGGCGTGCTGCTGTCCTGCCTGGTGCTGCTGGGCAGTGCGATTCTGGTGGTGCTCAACATCAATCAGGCGGTGGGCTGGATGGAAAGCCAGAACATTGTGATGGTATACTTAAAGAGTGGGACCACCCAGGCGGATATCGACGCAGTGCAGGCGAAATTTAGCCAAATGGACAACATTGCCCAAACCAAGTTTATCTCCAAGGAAGAGGCGCTGGAAACTCAGAAAAAGGCGCTGGGGGAGGACGGGGACCTGTTCGACGGCTACAAGGGGGAGAATCCCTTCCCGGATGCGTATCAGGTTTCGGTCAAGGACGTGGAGCGGTATACCGAGACGGTGGAAGAGTTGCGGGGCATTGCGCAGGTGGAAAAGGTGTCCGAACGCACCGAAGAAGCCGAAACCATGCTAAACGTGCGCAATACCGTGTCGGTCATCAGCTTCTGGGTCATCGGCCTGCTGATTTTGGTGGCTCTTTTCATCATTGCCAACACCATTAAGATTACCATTTACGAGCGCCGCCTGGAAGTGAGCATCATGAAATCGGTAGGCGCTACCAACGGGTTTATTACCATGCCCTTTCTTATTGAAGGCATGCTGATCGGCCTGATTGCAGGCCTGTTGTCCACGGGAATTCTGTGGTATGTCTACGGCTTGGCTGCCGACGGCATTCTCAAGATGTCCGCCTTTGCGACTCTGGTCCCCTTCTCCGATGTGGGATGGATGATCCTGCTGTGCTTTTTGGGAATCGGGATGGCCGCGGGCGCATTGGGCAGCTTTATTTCGGTGCAACGCTATTTAAGAACCAATGGCGGAGGTGTTTACAATGTCCTATAAATCTTTGGGCCGCAGGAAGGGCCTGAAAACCAAGCTTCTGTGCCTTTTGACGGTTTTGACCGTCATGATCGGTTCCATGCCGATGACGGCGCTGGGTTTGACCCAAGCGGAAGCAGACCAGAAGGAAGCGGAATGTGATCAGAAAATCGCGGATTTCCGTGTGCAATACAACCAGGAACTTCAAAATGAGAAGGATGCGCAGAAACAGCTTTCTCTCATTGAAGAAGGAATCCAAGCATTTGAGGAGCAACAGGCTCTCATCAACGTCCAGATCGCTCAGTTGGATTCCACCATCCAGGAATATGACCAGCAGCTTCAGGAACTGGATGGGAAGGTGCAGGCGACGCAGCAGGAGATTGATGGCCTAAACGCCAGGATCACCCAGTTAGAGACGGACTTGAGCGCAAAGGAAGCCCAGGTGGACGATACCTACGAGGTGTTCATGCAGCGCATGCGCGTGCTTTATATGAGCGGAGAGGTTTCCTCGCTGACCATGTTTTTTAATTCCGGGGATTTTGCCGATTACCTCTATCAGGCAGAGGTCAAGCAGCGGCTTGCCGAGCAGGACAAGCAACTGGTGGATACCCTTCGCACCCAGATTGAGGAAATGAATGCCACCAAGGCGGACATTGAGACCTCCAAACAAACCCTTTCCGCTAAGATGGACGAGCTTCAGGCCGCCCGCAGCGAGCAGCAGGACAAGAAGACCCAGGTGCAGGCGGAGAAGGCCAAGCAGGTAGAGGCTAAGCAGGCGCTTGATAGCAATGTGGCCGAGCTTGCAAATCTGCGAAGCGAGCAGCAGGCCAAAATGGAGTATGCCCAGAGACAGCAGGAGTTGGCACAGAAGGGTATCAGTGATGCCGAGAAGGAAAAAGATTCCATACAGGTAACCGAGCAAGACAAAAATGAAAACCCGGTTGTTCCGCCCGTGGATGAAGATCCCTCGGCGATGAACTTTATCTGGCCGGTTCCCGGGTATGATCGTGCCAGCAACATTTCTTCTCCCTATGGAAACCGCGTGATTTTCGGCAGGCTGGAATTCCACAGCGGTATTGACATTGCCGGCTACGGCGACTATGGCCACATTGCTGGCAAGACCATTGTAGCTGCGGAGGACGGCGTGGTGACCATCGCCAAAAATGACGGCCAGTGGAACTATGGCTGGGGCAATTACGTGAGCATCGACCATGGCGTTAGCAGCGCCGACGGCAAGCGGTATGAGACCTTCTATGGCCATACCCAGACGGTGCTGGTGAGCGTGGGACAGTATGTGACCAAAGGAACTCCCATTGCCCTGGTAGGCACCAGCGGCAACTCCACCGGCTATCACCTGCACTTTGAAGTGCGGGCGAACAACCAGTATCAAAACCCCATGAATTACGTGCATACCCGATAACAACGAAAGCAAAAAGAGGCCGCGGTAAGCGGCCTCTTGCATCGGGAGTATGGGTGCAAATTTCGTCTGTACTTCGCGAGAACAGCCGGCCCTTTTCCGTGCGAAAGGGCCAGGGGCATACGTGAATTCTGCGCACGGAGAAACGGCGGGACTAGATGAACAAACGAATTCCACTGGGCATTACGCTGGCGCTGATGATGCTGACAGCTGCGATTACCGTCACCATCACGATGGTGCTGTCCCAGCAAAAGTTTGACGAAAAGCTCGGCAGCATCAACGAACGCCGCGCCATGTACGCAAAGATCAGCGAGATTGACACAAAGGTCCGGGAGAATTATTTTGGAGACATCGACGAAACCGAATTGATGGATATGGTGGCCAGCGGCTATCTGGCCGGGATTGGGGACAAGTATTCCTCCTACCTGACCGCCGCCCAGACTACCGAACTCAACAGCGAAATCAACGGCAAGGCCACCGGCGTGGGCCTTCGAGTAACCGAATACACCGACGGCAATATCTATATCTACCAGGTGATGGCAACCTCTCCGGCTCAGGCCGCCGGCGTGCAGAAGGGAGATGTCATCATCCGCGTGGGAGACAGCGCCGTTGCGGATCTGGGGTACCGGGAAGCCACCAAGCTGCTCAGCGGTGAGGTGGGCTCCACGGTAAACATTACCGTGCGCCGCGGGGAAGAGGAAATTCCCTTCACCCTGACCCGGGCAAGCTATGACAACTACACCGTGTCTGCGGGTATTATGAGCGGCGTGGGCATTGTCAAGATCGACGAATTCAACAACAACACCGACGAGCAGTTTATCGGCGCGGTGGAGGCGCTGCTGGCCCAGGAGCCGGTGGGTCTGGTGTTTGACCTGCGGGGCAACACGGGTGGCACGCTGGAATCGGTGTGCGCCATGCTCGATTACCTGCTCCCGGCCGGTGACGTGGTTTCCAGGACCGACAGCACCGGCACCCATGTGATCTATACGTCCGACGACCATGAGGTGGATATCCCCATGACCGTGCTGGTCAACGAAAAGACCGCTTCAGCCGCGGAGCTTTTTGCCTGTGCTCTGCGCGATTACGGCAAGGCCCAGCTGGTAGGCACCACCACCTACGGAAAAGGCAGCATTCAAAGCCTGTTTACTTTGACCGACGGCTCCAGCATCAATCTCACCGTCGCCAGGTTCAATCCGCCAAAGTCGGAAAACTTTGAGGGCGTGGGCCTGACGCCGGATGTGGAGGTTCGCCTGAGCACCGAGGAAAAGCAGAATTTCTATTTCCTCAGTCCCATGGACGACCCGCAGCTAAAAAAGGCGCTGGAGCTTCTCAACCCGCCGGTACCTACCGACTACATTGAGGTTCCCTTCTCACCTGCGCCCACTTATGTTCCCAATGGGAATACGTCGGCAGCGCCGGATTCCGGAGAAAGCGGGACGCCTCCCGCCTCTTCCGAAGAACCGGTCTCCAGTGCGGAGCCGCCTGCCGAAAGCGCCGCATAATGGAGAACAGAAGAGAGAAAAAGAGCCGTGGCTTAGCCTGCGGCTCTTTTTGTATGGAAAGACCGCAGAGGCTCGTTCTTACAAATCGAAAACAAAGCGTAAAATTTACTGGATCTTTCTGTGTTTTTGCAAATTTCGCAGAAAAAACGCATATGATTGGGTATGGT
Source organism: Clostridiales bacterium (assembly GCA_018364155.1). GTDB lineage: Bacteria > Bacillota > Clostridia > Oscillospirales > Acutalibacteraceae > Solibaculum_A. The sequence continues at coordinate 64,202 of JAGZMM010000004.1, read as the reverse complement.
GCATGAAGTTTAAAACGATATACAGTATTTATTTTATAAAAATATACTGTATGTATTTTAACTTCGGCTTTTGATCACATAGACGAGGTGAAGAGAATGTTTTCCGTACTCAATCTGCAAGAGCACATATCGCAAGGATTTTGGGAAAAACTGACCGGGTGGATCAAACGCAACCCGGTAGGAGCAGAGCTTATAAAATCCGGCCCGGTGCGGTATTGGGAAGTCAAATGGGAGCAGCGGGGCAACCGCCCGGTGCCGTGGGGCCAAATTCAGGAGCTGGCCCGTTGGGCGCCGGCAGGGATTTTGCTTCCAAAAGGGGTGCAACCGCCCGAAGAAATTGAGTTGCCGCTGGTACCCGGGGAGGGCCTGCAGCGTTACCTGTTGCAGGAAGCAGCGGTGGCGGCGGTGGGAGCCAGCCGGGCTGAACCGCTCAAGCTGTCGGTGGCGGTGTTCGACCCCGACGGACAACTGGGCTCTTTGGCGGTTCGATTTCTGCCCTATGCGGCGACCGTTAAGGTGATTACTGAGAATCCGGAGCAGCTGCTGGACGCCCAGCGCCAGGCCATGGTAGAATACGGCGCGGCGCTGCTGATTACCGACGAACCGGCCGCCGCACGGGATTGCCCGGTGGCGGTGGCCACCGAAGGATTGCCGGAAGGGTATGAAGGGAGAGAGCAGGTGCTGTTTTCCCTGGAGAAACGCCACTCGTCTCCGCCTGGTCTGAGCGTTACCGGCTGCGTCGCCCGGCTGCGGGAGGACTGCGCCGCAGCCTGTCCCTCTTTTCTCGACCCCGAGCAGTTCGCCGCCGCCCTCTTTGTCACCCGCCAGTGCCCGGGCGGCTATTATGGAGGCGACTGCCGTCTGTCAGACGGCCGGCGGATGCCGGCCCAACAGGTGGGCGAATGGATTGCCGCCTGTGTTCGCCCGGAGTCGCGGCCGCTGGAAAGAAGGGCGTAGACGAAAGATGGAAAATCCGCGTGTTTCCGAGAAATTTTGAGTTTTCCCCGTTGACATAGGAAACCGATTTGACTATAATTATTCTAATATGCGGGGTAACGCAAATACGAAACCAGAATGCCTCCGCCTTTTTAAGGCGGAGGCTATCATAATACAATGCGCAAGGACGCGCTTTTGGAGGGTTTATCACAATGGCAATGGCAAAACAGGTGCTTTTGACGGATGAAGGATTGAAAAAGCTGGAGACGGAGCTCGAGGAGCTCAAAGGCAATAAACGAAAAGAAATCGCAGATAAAATCGAAGTCGCCCGTTCCTTCGGCGACCTTTCGGAAAACAGCGAATACGACGAGGCGAAAAACGAACAGGCCATCGTGGAAGCCCGCATTGCAGAGCTGGAAGCGACTTTGCGCAATGTGAAAATTCTCGATGAGGACGATCTGACCACCGAGATGATTCATGTGGGATCGAAAATCAAGGTGTTCGATAAGGAGTTTGACGAAGAGGTCAGCTACCAGATCGTGGGTTCTACCGAGGCCGACCCCATGAACGGCCGCATTTCGGACGAATCCCCGGTGGGCAAGGCACTGCTGGGCCATAAGGTGGGCGACGTGGTGGACGTAGAGGTCCCCGACGGCGTGGTTACCTTTGAAATTCTGGATATTGCCAAATAAGGAGTCACAAAAGGATATTCGGTAGAAATAAGGAACATGCCTTTTGCGAAAAATGGTTGACGCGGGCGGGGAGCGGCAGGTTCCACTCCTTCTGCCCGCACTTTTTTTGAGAAAATTTTAGGGCGTGCGGCAGTTGCCGGGAGCGCCTCGGGGGGATAAAACATGAGCGAAACCAAGGAAGTAAACCAGTCGCCGGAGCAGGAGACCCAGTCGTTAAGCGAGCTTTTGCAGATCCGGCGGGACAAGCTCAGCGAGCTGCAGGCCCAGGGGAAGGATCCCTTCGCCATCACCACCGCCGAGCAGACCATCCATGCTGCGGACATTGCGGCCCGGTTCGAGGAGCTGGAGAACACCGACTGCGCCATTGCCGGGCGGATGATGACCCGCCGGGACATGGGCAAGGCCAACTTCATCGACCTGCACGACGCCACCGGCCGCATCCAGGTGTACGTGCGCATGAACGACGTGGGAGAGGAAGCCTTCGCCCAGTTCAAGAAATGGGACTTGGGGGACCTCATTGAGGTCAAGGGCTTTATTTTCCGCACCCGTCGGGGAGAAATCTCGGTGCACGCGAAAGAAATCCGGCTTCTGTCCAAGTCGCTTCTGCCGCTGCCGGAGAAGTTCCACGGGCTTAAGGACACCGACACCCGGTACCGCCAGCGGTATCTGGACCTGATTGTCAACCCCGAGGTGAAGGATACCTTCTTAAAGCGCAGCCGGATCATTTCCTCCATCCGCCGCTATCTGGATTCCCAGGGCTTTGTGGAGGTGGAGACCCCGATTCTCAACGTGATCGCCGGTGGCGCCACCGCGCGCCCCTTTGTCACCCATCACAATACCTTGGATCTGGACATGTACCTGCGCATCGCGCCGGAGCTCTATCTCAAAAGGCTCATCGTCGGCGGGATGGAGCGGGTGTACGAGCTGGGACGCAACTTCCGCAACGAAGGCATGGATGTGCGCCACAACCCGGAATTTACTATGGTGGAGCTCTATGAGGCCTTTACTGATTACCACGGCATGATGGAGCGGGCGGAGAACCTGATCGCAGGAGCTGCCAAGGAAGTGCTGGGTACCACCAAGATTACCTACCAGGGCGAGGAGATCGACTTGACGCCGCCCTTTGCCCGTATGACCATGATCGATGCGGTCAAAAAGTTCTCTGGGCTTGATTTTGACTCCTTCCGCGGGGACGATGCAGCCGCACGTACGGCGGCCAAGGGCCTTGGCATCGAAGAAGTCAAGGACGATATGGCCTGGGGCGACGTGCTCAACCTGGTATTTGAGGAAAAGGTGGAGGAGCAGCTGGTGCAACCCACCTTTATTATCGACTATCCGGTGGAAATTTCGCCGCTCACCAAGCGCAAGCCGGACGCGCCTCATCTTACCGAGCGGTTCGAGCTGTTTATCGTACGCCGGGAATTCGGCAATGCCTACTCCGAGCTCAACGACCCCATCGACCAGCGTGCCCGGTTCGAGCGGCAGGCCGCTCTGCGGGAAAAGGGGGACGACGAGGCCCAGATGCTCGACGAGGACTTCCTCACGGCACTGGAATACGGAATGCCGCCCACAGGCGGCTTAGGGATTGGAATCGACCGGCTGGTGATGCTGCTGACCGACAGCTACTCCATCCGCGATGTGCTGCTTTTCCCCACCATGAAGCCCAGGGAATAATCCGGGCCTGAGGACCTGGCGGCCGCCGTGCGGTATGATGCGGCCGGGGAGGGAACCCACATCAAAGGAGGACAAACATGCCAAGACCCATTCGAGACCCGCAAACTCCCGACGACGGGCAGGAATTCGCGCCGGAGAACCTGTCCAGAGGGAAGCGGGTAGCCCGGTGGTTTCACGATTATTGGTATTTTTACGGCCCGAAGATCATCGGCGTGGTGGCGGTGCTGGCCATTGTTATCAGCCTGGTGGTCTATTTCGTGACCCAGGAAAAGCCTGATTATTATGTGAGCTTTGTCACGGCCAAAGGGTTGACCGGGGATCAGCTTACCACGCTGCAAAGCGCCATGACCGCCTATGCCGAGGATGTCAATGGGGACGGGAAGGTAGTTGTCCAGATTGACGACTATGCCCTGGAATCGGACAATCCCAGTCTGCAGCAGGCGTCGGTGGCCCGCTTTTCCGCCACTCACATGATGGTGGAAAGCTTCCTGTTTGCTTATGAGGATTCCCAGCTTACAAAGGTTCTCGAGAGCGATCCGCCTGAGCCGGTTTCCACTGTGTTCGACGAGATCGACGGCATCACACCCTATAACCCTCAGGAGGGCAGTTACCGCTGGCAGATCAAGGGGAGCGAATTCGGCAACCTGCTGGGAGACATCGGGCTGCCGGACGATTTGTGCTTCATGATCCGAAAGCTCCCGGAGGACACCAAGGAGCACGGGCAGGAAATGTATCGTACCTCAATGGAGTTATTTGAGCGGGTGCGCGACAACACCCCCACCGAGGCGGGCATCAGCCAGCTGGCACAGAATCCGGAGGTGCGCGAACGTTTGGAATCCATGTTTGGCCTGAGCGGGGCCGAAGCTTAATAAGATCGAATATCATTTGGAGGAATGGTGAGATATGGGTATGGAACATACGTTAAAGCAAGGCGGCTTTACGCTGCCGGGAGAAGCGGGCTATGAAGAGCTGACGCTTCAAATGGCCAAAAAATGGGGCGCGGACGTCATCCGCGACAGCGATGGAACCCAGCTTTCCGACGAGATCATCCACGCAGGCTACGATATCTATTCCACCATCTGCCTGATCCGGTCGGACAATGCGTGGGCAAAGCAAAACATGGACAAGCTTCAGCAGAACTTCCTTATGAGCGAGCCGGTCTACGCGAAGGGCGATACTGTGACCATCGACCCGCTCAAGGGTTATTTTACCCAGCAGTTCGCGGTCAACTGGAAGGACGAGCCCAAGGAATTCTGGCAGGTGTTCGACCGCACCGCCGGCACAGAGGTCCCCGCTGGGAACTGGGACTATGACGAGCAGGCCGGGACCGTCACGGTCCGCGGCTGCGTCCCCTATCACAAGTACACGGTCAATTTCCTCGCCATCCGTCTGTGGGAGGAAATCTCCATGTACAACCACATCACCAACGACTGGGGCGACAAGGAGCATCTCATGGCGGTGGAACCCCGTCATCCCGAGACCCAGGCGCAGATTCTCAAATGGCTCGAGCAGTGGTGTAAAGACCATCCCATGACCAACGTGGTCCGTTTTACTTCCATGTTCTATAACTTCACCTGGATTTGGACCGACCACGAAAAGCGCCGGGACGATTTTACCGACTGGGGTTCGTATGACTTTACCGTCAACCCCATTGCCCTGCGGGAATTCGAGAAGGCTAAGGGCTATAAGATGACCTCGGAGGACTTTATCAACCGCGACCTTCATAACGCCACCCACAATGCGCCCAGCAGAAAGTACCGGGACTGGATGGATTTCGTCAACCAGTTTGTAGTGGAGTTCGGCAAGAAATGCGTGGACATCGTCCACCGCTACGGCAAGAAAGCCTACGTGTTCTATGACGACAGCTGGGTGGGTGTGGAGCCCTACGGCGAGCGGTTCAAGGAATTCGGGTTTGACGGCCTGATCAAGTGCGTTTTCAACGGCTTTGAAGCCCGCCTGTGCGCTGGTGTCAAGGACGTGCAGGTGCATGAGCTGCGCCTGCACCCGTACCTGTTCCCCACCGGCCTTGGCGGCGCCCCCACCTTCATGGAGGGCGGCAACCCCACTCTGGACGCGAAACGGTACTGGGGCAATGTGCGCCGGGCCATCCTGCGCGCGCCTATTGACCGCATCGGCCTGGGCGGCTATCTGTCTTTAACCCAGAAGTTCCCGGACTTTCAGGATTACATCGCCCAGGTGGCGGACGAGTTTCGGCTCTTAAAATCCTTCCACCAGGGGGGTAAGCCCTATTGCCTGCCGGTGAAGGTGGCGGTGCTCACCTCTTGGGGCAAGCTTCGTTCCTGGAGCTGCTCGGGCCATTACCACGAGCATCCGGAGCTGGATTTGATTAACCTCATCGAGGCCCTGTCCGGCCTGCCCATTGATGTGGAGTTTGTAAGCCTCGACGAAGTGCGGGAAAAAGGCGTGCCCGCGGGTGTGGACGTGCTCATCAACGCCGGCCGGCTCAACACCGCCTGGAGCGGCGGCGAGGCCTGGAAGGACGCGAAGCTTTTGGAGGAAATCAACCGCTTTGTGGCAAACGGCGGCGGCTTTATCGGCGTCAACGAACCGGCGGCTCAGGACTTCAGCACCCAGTTTATCCAGGTGGCGGACGTGCTCGGCGTGGACATTGACCTGGGTACCCGCATCTGCCACGGCCGGTACCAGTATGAGGTGGAAAAGAGCCATTACATCACCGCGGACACCGCGGCGGCCGATTCTATCCTCGGCAAGGACGGGGTGTATCTCTTGAACGATCAGGTGCAGGTGCTCTTAGAGAAAGAAGGAGCACCCGCTCTCACGGCCAACCAGTTCGGCCAGGGCCGGGGCGTCTACATGGCCGGCTTCCGGTACAGCCTGGAGAGCGCACGGCTGCTCATGCGGGCCATCTGCTGGGCAGCGGGCAAGGAGGACGCGGCAGATACCTTCGTGTGCGACAACCTCTATACCGAGTGTGCCTATTACCCCGATACCAAGAACCTGGTCATCATCAACAACGCTGAGGAACCCCAGGACTGCGCGGTGAAAACGCCTTCCGGGGATGTGGTGAAGGCGCAGCTTCCGGCATTTGAAATCAAGATTGTGTCTTTGGCATAAGAAAATGTGCAAAAGCGGGGCAGGAGAACATCTCCTGCCCCGCTTTGTTTTTTTATCTTCGGAATTGGATAGAGTGAGAACGATTGTGAAATATATTCACATACCCGGCTTTGCCGCAGTCGGCCATTTCCGTTTGATTCCTACCTGATTTCGTGCCTCTTTCTTTTGCGTCGCCAAAAGAAAGAGGCGAAAGAAAAGGCGATTCAAGGGGGAAAAAGACGCTAGGAACGGGGACACAAGTTTTTCCCCCTTGAAAATCCCCCTCTTATCGGAGGAGGGTAAGGGGAAAAAACACGATTTTGTGAAATAGAATCACCAATCCCAGATGGCGAGTAGAGAAGACTGTGAATCTATTTCACATTCCCGGCTGAATGCCAGAGGGATTCTTAAGGGAGAAAAACCTCGTCCCCGATTTTTACGCCGTTTTTCTCCCTTAAGTCGCCCTTTCTTTGGTTCGTTTCTTTCGGCGACGCGAAAGAAATGAACACGAAGTCAGGCAGAAACCGGACGGAAGATTCCGACGAATTGGAAGCAAAAAAATCTAGGGTTATTCTCCCTAATAAGACAAGAATAAGTTGTTATAATTAAGGCCATGGAGGAGGAATTGAGATGAGCCGCTATCGCATCCTTCGAAAGCGCAATCGGCTTTTACAGATTCAAATTGCATTGAAAACGGGCATTGATCAAAGCGTTTACTCGAAGATTGAATGCGGGCGTCGGGAGGCGTCTCTTTCTCAATGCAAACAGCTTGCCAAGCTCTTTGGAACTAGCATGGATTACCTGGCCGAACTGACCGACGAAGAAAGGCCCTATCCCAGAAGCCAAAAAGAAACCCGCAGTTGAATCAGCCGTTTGATTCAGCCGCGGGTTTCTTTTGTAATAAGCGCCACTGCCGCCCGGTATTCCTCCTTGGTGCAAACCGTGTTGAGCACCTGCAAGAGCGCCCCGGAGGACAGATGCTCCGGCAGGTCCAGCGCCTTGAGCAAAAGCCCCCTGCGGCGCTTGCTGTCCGCCCGGCCGGTGATGCCGTCCTCGTATAAGTCCGCCGGGGTAATCGGCTCGCTCCGCGTCTGCGGCGCTTCCTCCTTTTCCTCGAAGGTGGCCCCCGCCCTTTTGAGCGCGTCGAGAATCACCTGCTTGGGAACCCCCTCCACCCCCAGCTTCCCTTCCTTGGAGGGCTGTGCCTTGCGGCTTTCCTTGCCGAACAGGTCGGGGATATACGCGTGCTTGACGTACCGCGTGGGGATGGAACCGCCCAAATACCGGCGGATGACAAAGCCCGCCCCGTCGCTGTCGGTGAGGATGAGAAGGCCCCGGGTTTCGGCCAGCCGGCGAAAGAGCTGGAGCCGGTCCTTATTCTTGAATATGGCAAACCCGTCCGTTTCCAGAATCAGCCCGTCGATCAGGGAGGAAAGCTTGATCTTGTCGTACTTGCCTTCCACGATCACCGCTTCCTTGATGCGAATCAATTGCCCAAAACCCTCCTTCTCTATACCGCCAGCAGCCCGGCCACCGTCTGCTCGAGAATCACCCGCCGGTCGGTTCTCGACCCTTTGAGCATCCGGTCGGCCTTGCTGAGCAGCTCCAGCGCCGCCCGCAGGCGGGACAGGTCCAAAGACGCGCAGTCTCTCGCCGCGTTTCGCAGGCGGAACTCTTTGCCTCGGTAATCAAAACAAGTCTTGAGCGCCTCCGCCGGTTCCCCGCCCATGCTAGCGACCTTTGCCCGGTATAAGTCCGCATAGGTGGAGCACAGCGCCGCCAGCAGCATCACCGGCTCCTCCCGGTTGGCAAACAGCGTATCCAGCAGGGAAAACGCCTTGTCCGCCTCCCTGCGGGTAATGGCCCGCACCAGGTCGAACGCGCCCGCGTCCAGAGTGGGGGTCGCCACCGCCTTGATCTGCTCTTTGGTGATCTCTCCGCTCCCCGCAAAAGCGCACACCTTTTCCAGCTCGTGGAACAGCGTCTGCATGTCGCTGCCGCAGAGGGTTACCAGGTAGCTTGCGTTGTGGGGGCTGAGGGTGCAGCCCAGCTTTGCCGCCGCCGCGCACAGGGTTTTCCCCAAGGATGCCGCGTCCCGCCGCCCTAACTCCACCGAGCAGCCCACCGCGTCGATCTTTTTCACAAAGGTCTTCCATTTCGAGGACCGTTTCAGGTTGGCCTCCACCGCGTCCAGCCGGAAAATCAGCACACAGGTGTCCGGCGGGTCCTTGAGAAGCTCGGTCATCTTGGCTGACTCGGCGGCGTTCACGCTTTCCGCGTCGAAATCCCGTACGATCACGCAGCGTTTCTCGGCCATGACTGGCAGCATCTCCACCGCATCCGCGATTTCGTCCACCGACGAGTCCTTCCACTCGAACTGCATTCGGTTAAAGTCGTCCATCCCGGCGCCCACCGCCTTGTCGGCCAGCTGCCTGCAGTAGAGCTTTTTGAGATAGTCCTCCGCCCCGTGCAGGAGATACACTCGCGAAAGGTCCCCTGTTTTGATGTGCTTTTTCAGTTCCAATTCATTGATAGCCGGCATGATCTGTCCTTTCTTCGTCTATCGGATTTTTTGTACCATCACGTCCGCGTTTCCCCGGGTGCGTACCACAAAGGTGTCGTTGGGTACGGCGAACGCACTCTTTTCCAAGGCTTGCAGCCGGATCAAAGCGGGTGCGGACGTTTTTCTTTCTCCCGTCACCAGGACCAGAGGGCTTTCCACCTGATGAAAGGACGCCGGAAGACTGCCGTGAAACACCGCCGCTTGCAGCGGGACGTCCGGGCATGCCGCCCCGTCCGCTCCCTCGGTGGCAAATAACGTAGCCGTGGAACCGGCGCGGATGAGAATAAGGCTTTCCTCCCCTTGGGTTACAATCTGCAGCGTAACCCCATCCCAAAGTGCGATGTCGCAGGAAGCGTAGGGCTGGCGTATGGTCTCCTCTTTTACGGCCTTCTCCAGATTTTTCGCTTCGCTCCCGTCCTCCGGGAGTATGGCCAGCGTTACCTCATAGGTGTTGAGCAGTTCCGAAGCGCCGGACGCATATTCTTCACTCAGCTTGGGGAGCAAAAGAAGGTCGATGCTTTTGACCCCGTTTGCCAACAGATATTCGTTGGTTTCCCATCCAATGTCCCATGCTCCGCCGCAGCCGATGACCGCCGCCCGGCCGTCCTTCGTAAGCACCACCGACGAGCCACCCTCTGACCCAATGACTGCGATGGAGGTCACTCCCCGGTTGAGAAGCTGACCCGACAGCATCCCGCAAAAGAGCAGGATAGCGGACAGCAGGGCGGTCATGCGCAGTAGGGTTCCGTCCTTTCGCAGGAGAAGCGCTGCCGCCACCAAAACCAAGGTTCCGCACAACCACAAAAGGAAATAATCCTCTGCCGCGCTTACCGTGGAGAAGGGGAAATGAGCGCAAAAGCGGGCGGCTCCCATGAGATACCGGGCGAGAAGCCCGGCGATCAGCGAAAAGGGATACGCCAGAAAGGAAAAGGGGCCCAGCAGAGAAAGAACCGAACTAAGCCCGCCCATCAGCAGCATCCCCGAGGCTGGGAACATCACCAGAACATTGGTCAGCGGCGCGACCAGAGACAGCTGGCCGAACACCAAAATCAGAATCGGCGTGTTAAAGAGCGTCGCCGCTAAGGATTGGGCCACAACCCCGCTTCCCTTTTGAAGAACGCTGCCCACCACCCGAATGTCCGGAATGTGGGAAGCCATGGCATTTTGGAGCCGGCCCGCCAAAAGGATGATGCCCAATGTGGCCGAGAAAGACATCAATAGCCCGATCCCCGCCGCTGCATAGGGATTTGTGACCGTCAGAAGGAGAGCGGACAAACCAAGGGAATTGAGCGGGTCGCTCTGCCGGCGGAGAATCCCGCCGAAAAGGACCACCAGCATCATGATGCCCGCCCGTACCACCGACGGGGTAAACCCGGTCAGCGCCATGAAAAAGAGGACAAACCCTGCCGCAATTAGGTTCTTGAGCCATTTCCTCCCCTTGAGCCGTCCCAGCAGCAGCATTACAAACCCGGTCAAAATCACGATATGGGTGCCGGACACCGCAAGCAAATGGCTGATGCCGCTGTCTCTAAAATCTTGGCGCACCTGCGGGTCGATGAAATCGTCCACACCCAGAAGCACCCCGTTGATGAGCTCGGCCGCGTCGGGTGCGAGCATCTTCCGGTTTTGTTCGAGCATGGCCGACCGAAGGGTAACAATGTGGGAATAAAAGGGCTTTTTAGCCGGCGTGGTGAACCAAAACCCGTCCTCGCTGCGCACCGTCAGATAAACGCCCTTGGTTTTCCAGCTTAGGACCGTAGGAGCATAGGGCTTCGCGAAGGTCACATCCCCGGAGAATTCGTCAAAAGGCTCGGCGTTGAGCAAAAAGTCGTTGGTGTAGGTGACCTTGAAATTCTGGGGCACACCGGGCAGATCTACCGAGGTGATTTGCAGAGTGTACCGGTACCGCCCGCTGGTGGTGTATTCCGGCAGGTCGGTGATATACCCGGTGACGCTGGCCGTTTGTCCATCCAAGCGGACAATGGGCGCGTAGGAAAACTGCTCGGTCAAGCAAAAGGAAGCCAGCGCCAGCGTGCACGCAAGCAAAGCCGCCGGAACGGTTCGGCCCTTGCGCAGCGCCGGGACCAGAAAGGCCGCACCCGCACCCGCCGCCGTCATGACCAGAAACACGATGGCCGCCGTAAAACCCAAAAAAGCGGCGGCCACCAGCGTCAGCAGCCAGGAAAAGCCAACCACCGCCAGAGTCCGCCGCATGTTGTCACCGCCTGTCTTTAAAAAACGTTCTGGTTATTTGAAGAACAAGGGGAGGGGCTCTAAAAAGAGAATGTCGTCCCGGTTTGCCGCGTCCCCTTCCGCCAGGACAGTGGCACGGCCCGCGATGAAACCGCCCGCTTCCTTTACCAGCGCTTCAATGGCGTTTAAGGATTCCCCTGTGGAGATCACGTCGTCCACAATCAGCACCCGTTTGCCGCGGATGGAATCCGCCTCATCCCGGTCCAGGTACAGCGTCTGTACCCGGGCGGTGGTGATGGACTTCACCTCAACCGCAATGGGATCGCGCATATAGAGCTTGGTGGCCTTTCTTGCCACATAGTACCGCTTCCCGCTCTGGCGGCTCATCTCGTAAGCCAGCGGGATGCCCTTGGCCTCGGCGGTCATAATCACATCGAAGTCCGGGCTTTTTTTGAGCAGCTCCTCCGCCGCCTTTACGGTCAGCTCCGCGTCGCCGAACAAAATAAAGGCCGCAATGTCGACTTTCTCATTAAGAGGGCAGCGTTTTAAGGTGCGGGTCAGCCCGCAGATCTGCATGGTATAGCAATCCATTTTTTGTTCCCCTTTTTATGTAAGGATGGGTTAACCCATCTGGCCCTGCAGCGGCCGGCCGCCCATGATGTGAAAATGCAGATGCTTGACGGTCTGAGCCCCGTCGTCACCGCAGTTGGTGACCACCCGGAAGCCGTTTTTTAGCTCCAGCTTCTTGGCAATGCCCGGGATTACCTCGAAAATGTGAGCCACCAGGGCGGAATTTTCTCCCGTAATGTCCGCCGCCGAAGCAATGTGTGTTTTCGGGATCACCAGCACGTGCACCGGCGCCTGGGGATTGATGTCTTCAAACGCGTATACCAGCTCATCCTCATACACCTTCGTGGACGGGATTTCCCCGGCGATGATTTTGCAGAAAAGGCAGTCCATATTCGGTTCCTCCTTGATGGATTATTTGTTGATCATATCGTTGACGATGGAGCTGACCGCTTCCAGCGCTTCGTCCAGCTTTGTCAGGTCCTTGGCGCCGGCCATAGCCGTATCCGGCCGGCCTCCGCCCGAACCGCCGGCGATCTTTGCCACCGCCCTTACCAGGTTGCCCGCGTGAGCGCCCTTTTTCACCGCCTGTTTGCCGCAGGAGGCCGCGATGGTGGCCTTGTCGCCCAAGGTCCCCGCCACGACAATCACCGTGTCGTCCCGCATGTCCTTGACCTGGTCGCAGATGGCGCGCAGCGCGTCCGGCCCGGTGCCTGAGAAGAGAGCCGAGACGATATGAATGCCTTCGATGACCTCGGCGCCTGCAAAGAGCCCGTCAATGCGGATTTGGGCAATTCGGCTGTTTAGGGCCGCGATTTCCTTATCCTTGGCTTTCCCTTCGGTCATAGCCTGGGAAGCCTTCTGAGGCAGGTCCTCCACGTTTGGCACCTTTAGGGCAGCCGCCGTGCTATGAAGAAGGCCGTTTAAATGGTTCATATAGTCGAGAACGCCTGCGCCGGTCACCGCTTCGATGCGGCGAACGCCGGAGGCTACCGACGCTTCCGAGAGGATCTTAAAGAGGCCCAGCTTCGCCGTGTTGTCCACATGGGTACCGCCGCACAGCTCGGTAGAAAAGTCCCCGGCTTTTACCACCCGGACCACGTCGCCATACTTTTCGCCGAACAGAGCCATAGCTCCCATGGCCTTTGCTTCGGCAATGGGCATTTCCCGGGTTTGTACCGGCATGGCGGACAGAATGACGTGATTGACCATCTGCTCCACGTCCTGGAGTTCCTCCGGCGTCAGGCTGGAGAAATGCGTAAAGTCGAACCGGACGGTCTGCTCGGTTACCATCTGGCCCGCCTGCTCCACGTGGTCGCCCAGAACCTTGCGCAGCGCTGCCTGCAAAAGGTGGGCGCCGGTGTGGTTTCGCATGATGGCAAGCCGCCGCTCCTTGTCCACCGATGCAGTCACCGTGTCTCCCACGCTCAGAACACCGCTTTCGATAGCGCCCCGATGGACGAATACGCCGGTCACGGTTTTCATGCAGTCGAACACACGGAAGGTCATGCCGTCTAAGGTTAAAACGCCGCTGTCGCTCACCTGGCCGCCGCTTTCCGCGTAGAAGCTAGTCTGATCTAACACCACCAGGGCTTCGCCCTCGCTCACCGCTTCGGAAAGCTCGCCTTCCCGCACGATGGCCAAAACTTTGCCCGCCGTCTCGGTTCCCTCATAGCCGGTAAACACAGTAGCCGGGTAGTCGGCCAGCACCGACCGGGTCCCCGCCCAGGCCTCCGCCGTGGCAGCCTTGCGGGAAGCGCGGGCCCGTTCCCGCTGCTCCTTCATCAGGCGGTCAAAGGCTTCCTCGTCCACCTTGAGACCCTTTTCCTCTAGGATATCCATGGTCAAGTCCAGCGGGAAGCCATAGGTGTCGTAAAGCTTGAAGGCGTCCTCGCCGGAGAGGGTGTCCCCGGAGAGGTTTTCCACCGCCGTGTCCAGCATGGCAAGGCCCTGGTCAATGGTCTTGCCGAAGGAGGTTTCCTCCACCAAAATGAGTTTTTTGATAAGCACGCTCTTTTCCGCAAGCTCCGGATACGCTTCCCGGTTTTCGAGAATCACCGTGTCCGCCACCTCGGAGAGGAACGGCTCGTGAATGCCCAAAAGCCGCCCATGCCGGGCCGCCCGGCGCAGAAGCCGGCGCAGTACATAGCCGCGGCCCTCATTGGAGGGCATTACCCCGTCACCGATCATGAACACCGTGGAACGGATATGATCGGTGATGACCCGCAGGGACACGTCGGTTTTTTCGCTGTCCCCGTAATGCACGTTTGCAATCCGGCTGACGTGCTTCATGATGTTCTGCACCGTGTCCACCTCGAACAGGTTGTGCACCCCCTGCATGATGCAGGCCAGACGTTCGAGTCCCATGCCGGTGTCGATGTTGGGATGGTCAAGGGGGGTGTAGTTGCCCTTGCCGTCGGAATCAAACTGGGTGAACACCAGGTTCCAGAATTCCACATACCGGTCGCAATCGCACCCGACCCCGCAGGTAGGAGAGCCGCAGCCGTATTCCTCGCCCCGGTCAAAGTAAAGCTCCGAGCAGGGGCCGCAGGGACCGGTGCCGTGCTCCCAGAAGTTGTCCTCCTTGCCGAGACGAACAATCCGGTCGGGAGAGACTCCGACTTCCTTGGTCCAGATGTCAAAGGCTTGATCGTCGTCTTCATAAATGCTCACCCAGATCCGGTCCACCGGTAGTTTGAGCACCTTTGTGCAAAATTCCCAAGCCCAGGCGGTGGCTTCGTGCTTGAAGTAATCGCCGAAGGAGAAGTTTCCCAGCATCTCGAAATAGGTGCCGTGCCGGGCGGTCTTGCCCACCCGCTCAATGTCCGGTGTGCGGATGCACTTCTGGCAGGTGGTCACCCGCTTGCTGGGCGGCGTGATCTCGCCGGTGAAGTACTTCTTCATCGGCGCCATTCCGGAGTTGATGAGCAGCAGGCTTTTGTCGTTCTGCGGGATCAGCGGGAAGCTAGGTAAGCGCAGATGCCCCTTGCTCTCAAAAAAGGAGAGGTATTTTTCGCGAAGTTCGTTGAGTCCTGTCCACTGCATGGTCAAAGTCACATCCTAATAAAAAATAAAACGCTTCCGTTCCCAATCGGGACGGAAGCGATTCCGTGGTACCACCCAAATTGCGTTTTGAAACAAAACGCCGCTTTTCCTCCGTTAACGCCGGAGAGACGCGCAGCTCTTCGCCGCGGCGGCTCAGGGGCGGCCAGACAGACGCCAAAAACGCCAAAAGCCTTTCAGCAATACGGCTTTCTCTCTGCTGCGCGGCGGCTGCTTCTTCCCGTCAATGCCAAGTGTCCATATAAAGCGATCTTTATTGTTTTTATTATACGTTCTGTCTTTTCCCTTGTCAAGGCGAGGTTCGACAGGAAATGCCCAAAACACCAGCCTATTCCACCTTCACATGGTCGGCGATGTACTTGAAGGCGGGATTGGTGGTCTTGCTGCCCTGGATGGTGTCCTCCGCCAGTACCGCCACCGCATACCGGGGATTTTCATAGGGGAAATATCCTACGAACCAGGATTGGTTGACCGGGTCTCCTTCCTTGTTATACATACCGGTCTGGGCGGTGGCGGTCTTGCCGCCGGCTCCCCCATTGTCCGGCATGGCGGTGGTGGCGGTGCCGTAGGAAAGCGGCGCGGCCATCATTTTTTGCAGAGTACGGGCGATGTCCGGGCTCAGTGCCTGGACCCCGTCCACCTTAGCCACCTGCGTTTTCTCTCCGTTTTCATCGATAAAGCATTCCACCAGAGAGGGGGTGGTGAGAATCCCGTCGGAGGCGATGCAGTTCACCAGAGACGCCATCTGCATGGGCGTGGCCAGCAGATCTCCCTGACCGAAGGCAAAGTTCGCCACCGCCGCCGGAGAAGCGAGCACGTTTTCCTCGGGCAGAACCCCCGCAGGAGTGGATACGCCGGTACACAGCTGCAGGGAAGACCCAAATCCCAGCCGTTTGGCCATGGACAAAATCGGCTCATATCCAATCTCTCTTGCTAAGGAGATAAAATAGGTGTTGCAGGACTTGGCCAGAGCCCCTTCCATAGTCAAATTGCCATGGGTATTGTTGTTATAGCAGTGGAAAACGACTCCCGCCACGTCCACGCTGCCGGTGCATTCGTGCTCCCACTCGATGGTGTACCCTGCTTCCAAGGCGGCCGCGGCCGTCACCAGCTTGAAGGAGGACCCTACGTTATAGTTCTGCAAGGCCCGGTTTACGAGAGGTGCGTCCTCCGATTCCATGGCCGCCGCCAGTGTGTCCATGGTGAAAGAAGGCGTGCTCACGCTGGCCCGCACTTTTCCGGTGGGAATCTCCAACACCACGATGGCCCCGCTTGGAATGTACTCGTCCGCCGCCTTCTGGGCGATGCTCTGAATGTCCTTGTCCAAGGTGAGGACCATGCCTTTTTTCAGCTCCGTCTGGGTATTTTGCACCTTAGGAGAAATGCCGGACAGGGGCCGGCCCAGGGCATTGACCGAGTAGACAACCTTTCCCGCCGGCAGCGCGCCGGTCAGGAAACTGTCGTAGGCCTTTTCCAGGCCGCTCAAGCCCTTTTCCTGGGTGTTGTCGGTGTAGCCCAGCAGATGGTTCACGGTCTGCCCGCCGCTATACCGGGTGTAGGCGGGGAAGAGGACGAGCCCCGGAGCGGATACGGAGGTGGGAAGCTTGAGGAGAAACGGCTTTCCTTCTCCCATGCGCTTTAGAACCTGGTCCATCTCCTCCCCGTCAAGCACGGTGGAAAGAGCGGTGGCCGCCTCCGGCTCGGGGCTGACAGCGGCCAGGTACCCATCCTGCCCGCCCACAAGCGGTTCGCCGTTGCAGTCGTAAAAAATGCCACGGCTGCCCGGCACCTGCAAGGACAGGGTAGAGTTCTGCTGGGCCGCCTCGGCAAACTGGGTGCCGGACGACACGGTAAAAATGCGCAACAGCAGCACCATAAAAAAGACGGCGGTGACCGCGTACAGAGTCACCACCCGTTTTTGTAATCTGGACATAAAAACGCCTCCCGCCAATGAAACTCATACCGTTAGTATGCTTCCGTCTAGGAGGGGTTTATGCAGGCCAAGCGCAAAAAAACCGCGAAACAGGAAGGACCGGGATATTTCCCGGCCCTTTTTTGCCTGTTTATTTGTTGTTGAGCTCCGCGTAATTGAGAATGTCCCGGCACAGGTAGAAGATAAGAACAGACACCGCCAGGTTCCACACGGCCATGGCCGCAAAAGCCAGCGCCGTAGAGGACAGGAAAATGCCGACGAGAACGCCCACAACCACGCCCGGTGCGGCCAGCACAATCAGAATGAGAAAATAGAGGAACAAAATCAGCGTTTTGCTGGTCAGCGTTCCCAAAATCCGCTCAATCAGGATATTTCCCGCCATAAAGAGCACGCCGAAGCCGATGCGGGCGAAGATACAAGCGGCAATCTCCAGCGGTTTTGCCTGCAAAATAAGCCCGGCCGGGAGAAACACCAGCACCGCTTCCACACCAATTTTCAGGAAGGTTTCCCGGCAGATGGCCAGAAGCTTTTGAAAGGCCCCGGCCGGTACCAGATAGACGTAAGGCAAAGTAAGCTCCCGCAGCCACCGGCCCATGGACACGGAAAAAATCTGCATGTAGGTGGCAAAGGCAAAGACGGATACCAAGCCCCCGTCGCGCATAAAGAAGGAAAAGAGCCAGATGACCCCTACGAACACCAGCGACGTGGTGTCCAGCAAAAACACCCGCGCCCGCCGGTTTTCCACCTTGTGCTTATAGTAAAAGGCGGACGCGCCCAAGCCGCCCCCGATGCCCACGGGCCCGGTCTTGACGTTCTTTGGCACCGTTTCACGCAGCTGGCCTTCCTTTTTGGAGGTGATGGCGGAGAACGAGACCTCTGTGGCCTTGAGCACGTCTTCATAAAAGTCGGCGTGCATCCTGGTGACCAGCACAAGCATCAGCAGGACAAACAACACCGTCGCCCCGGCTCCCGCCGCTACTAAAATCCAGTTCCCCGCTAAAACGCCGGTTACCGCCGCCGTCAGCCAGCCGAAGACCGGGATGAAGTTCACCCATGGGGCTGTGGCGGACGCTACCGCGCCGCCTAGCAGATCCTGGGTGTTTTCCAAGAGGGGCAGCGCCACCGCTGCGATGAGCACTAGGTACACGCCGCGCATGGTGTATTTGATCAGGCGCTTGCGCCCTTCGTCGGCGCTCGTGAAGGAATAGATGGTCATGGCCGTCAGCTGGGAGCAGAAGGTCACTGCGCCGTATCCCAGCAGAATAGTGAGCATGGCTCCAATTGAAATGCCGTAGGTATTATAAAGCCAACCATACTGAAAAACCAAGAAAAAGCCCAGAAGCAGGGAGGTTTGCAGCTGGCGGACCAGCCCGTACACCAGAATCTTTTTCTGGGAGATGGGGCAGGAGAACAAGAGGTTTACGTCCGCCATGGAATAAAAGGACGCGCCGGAGGAAAATCCGTTGTTCGAACCTAGAAAGAACATAAACCCGTAGAGCACCAGTACCATGGCCGCCAGCTCCTTCGGGTCCCTGCGTTCATTGGCAGGCAAAGGGGCCGCCAGGGAGGATACCACCATCATCCCGATGAGCAGGACGAAGAAAAGCACCATCACCAGCTTTGCCGGATGCTTGACGAGCTCCTTGATGGAGTTTTTCACAGTCGTAAAGAAGAGATACCGTAATCCTTTCATTGTGCGGCGCCCTTTCCTTCGGTAATGTCGAAGAACAGCTCCTCAAGCGTCTTTTCCCCTTCCTGGCCGGGGCGGTTAAACTTGGTAGCCGCAAAAGAACCGTTCATCATAATGTGGGCCACGTCCCAGTAATCCTCCACGCTGTCGAGCATGTGCGTGCTGATGAGGACCGATGCCCCCGCTTGCTTGAGCTCTACAAAAATGTCCTTGAGTTCCTTGATGGCATGGGGGTCCAGCCCCACCAGCGGCTCGTCAAAAATGGCGACTTTGGGCCTGTGCAAAAGGGCGCAGCAGATGCTGACCTTTTGCTGCATCCCCTTGGAAAGCTCTTTTCCAAGCTTCTCTTTTTTGTCGGTAAGCTCAAAGCGGGAAAGAAGCTCGTCGGCGTACCCTTCCCAATCGGTAAGCTGGTAGGCCCGGGCGATGAATTCTAGATGCTCGCCCACCGTCAAAAGATCGTATACCGCTGGCATTTCCGGAATGTATCCCAGTAAGGCCTTGGCCTCTAGGCTTTTGTTGGGATAGCCGCACAGGTCGATTTCCCCTTCAAAGCGCAAAAGTCCCGCGATACATTTGATAATGGTGGATTTTCCCGCTCCGTTGGGACCCAAAAGCACCGCGATTTCGCCGTCCTTGACGTCAAAGCGGATGGAGTCGTTGGCCACGACCTTGCCGTAGCGCTTGGTCACGCCTCGTACCTGAAACATAGTGCTCTCCTTTGCTGTTTACAAAAATTTTTGCATAGAGTCAGCATCAGTATAGGGGAAAGCGGCCCTGTTTGCAAGGCTCGAAGAAATATTGTGCCGAAAAAGAAGAGGCATACCTGCTTTTCTCCCCGCATAGCATAAAACAGGTGCGGGAGTTCCCTCGCCCTACGTCCAAATTCAGCCGGTGGACCAATTGCACATCCCCGCCCACGGCAGCGGAGAAAAGGCAAGAAGACGATGGAAAAGCAAAAAAGACCCAAAAAACTGAAAAAAAAGGCGGTCTCTACCGTAGCGGCCGTTTTGTCTCTTTTGATTTTATGCGCCGTGGTACCATCCTTGGGCTCGGTGGCGGACCAGCTGTCCATTCTGTCGGCCGCCTTTTTGCTGCCCGAAGGCTCCGGCGCCTTGTTTGAATCCCGAGCGTCCTCCAAGCAGCCGCCCGACGCCGCACCCCAAACTTCCAGCGCCAGCAGTGCGACGCCTGCTCAAACACCTGCTCAGTCAAGCGCCCAATCGTCGTCGCAGAGCAGTGAAATTCCCGCGCCCGACGAGGTGCCACAGGAAAATAGAGGCCCCATCAGCGAAGAATTTTTTGAGAATTCCGGCGATAATTACGGCAGTGTTTGGATAAAAAATTCAACCGGGCGCACAATAGATATAAAGAACATCCTGGAGACCAAGCCCACTGTGGATATGTCCACCGAAGGGCCAAAGGTGCTCATTGTGCATACCCATACCACCGAAAGCTATGAATTAGCCGACCGCGGCTATTACGATACCACCGTCACCGCCCGGCGCACGGATTTAAACCTCAATATGGTCCGAATTGGGAACGAAATCCAAAAGCAGCTGGAAGACGCGGGCATCGGCGTCATCCACGATACGCAGGTTCACGATTATCCCGCCTACAACGGCGCCTACAACCGGTCCGGCGCGGTGGTCACCGCCATGCTTGAGCAGTATCCATCCATCCAGGTGGTGCTGGACGTCCACCGGGACGCCATCACCCGTTCGGACGGCACCAAAGTCAAGCCCACCGCCGTCATCGATGGCAAAAAAGCCGCCCAGGTGATGATCATTTCCGGCTGTGAGTACGACAACGGCGTTTCCTATCCCAACTGGGAGCAGAACCTCCGTCTCGCCGCCCGTGTGCAGCAAAGCATGGCCGACTCCTATCCAGGCCTTGCCCGGCCGTTAAATTTCAAAAATGCCTGCTACAACCAGAATCTAAGTCCCGGCTCCATTCTGCTCGAATTCGGCACCGACGCCAATACCCTGGAGGAAGCGGTCTATTCGGGAGAGCTTGTGGGCAAATGCCTGGTTCAGACTTTGAAAGGACTCTAACAAAAATGAAGGACGTAAAAAGAAAGGAATATTCTCCCGTCAAGCGAACCCTCTTTGTCTGCGTGGTCACCTTTACCCTGCTGGCCGCCGCGGCGCTGGTCGCTGCCGGCATCGCGGTGGTGGACGAACGCACCGCCTATACCATCACCGGAGAAGCTGACCGCACTACCCCGCCGGCGGTGCGTGAGGATGGAAGCATTGCGGGCAAATACTTAGGCCATCCTTATGAAATTTCCCTTCCGAAGATGAAACCATTCCAGCTTTGCCTCCCAGATTCGACGAGGTTCTTGATAGTGTATGGAATATAATGGAAGTCAAATTTCGAAAAAGGGGAAGAAGGCACATGAAGGAACGTGAAAAATTCGGTTTGTCTCTCTTTTTGTCCGTCCTGGGGGCGGTGGCGGTCGGTGGAGGCGCCGGTTATGCGCTGGCGGTCCTCGAACAGCACGGCTTCAATCTGACAGGGCCTGGGCTTTGGCGGCTGCCGGCTTTTGCCGGGCTGCTTATGGCTGCGGCCATTGTAGTAACCCTTGTTTACGAAGGGGGAAGGCTGCTTATGGGAAAGCTTTCCGGCTTGGAACTCCTGCTGTTTCACATCGGCCCCTTCTGCTGGCACAAGGATGGGGGACACATTGTCTTCGGGATTGCGCGCAGTTACCTGTTCACCATCCACTGCGAGATGACCCTCAAACAGGAAGAATCGGACCTTACAGATGAAAGCGCCAGCCTGGCGTCCTACTATTCCGGTGGCATGATGACCACATCGCTGTTCTTCACCTCTCTGGTACTGGTGGGTGTGCTGTGGTTTCCTACCGGTACCTTTGGATGGGATGCTTTGCTTTGCAGTACCATTGCCATGGCAGGATACCGGCTGGTAAACGCTCTGATTCCGGTGCGGCGGTCCGACGGGCAGATGGTGTTGCGCCTCTTGCGCCGCAAGGAGACAAAACTCGCCTGGACGCCCCCGTCGGAACCGGCGGCAAAGCAGGAGGCATCTTCCCAGGTGTGACACAAGCGGCCCGGTTTTCTCCTATGGGGAACCGGGCCATTTGAGTTAGAGAGGGCGTTCCTTTTTTCACCAGCGAAAAGGAAAAATGTCCGGCGCGGCTACAGCGCCCTGTTCAAAAGCCAGGTATCCTTTACAAAGAAAACCCCGTAGTGCACGGATTTCTCCGATGCACCACGGGGTTTGTTGAAGAAAAAAGAGATGCCGTTACTGAGAAGCGGCGCTGGAGGGCGAGTACGACTGCGTTACCCAGGGCATTTCCGGGTTGTTGGCAGCGTAGTACTGATAAAAGCTGCTTTCCAGCTTCCACACACCGTCCACCAGATACATAGTCATGCTATGACCAGGCCATGGGAAATCTTCCGAGGAGTCGAAATAGAAGTAATCCGGTCCCCGATAGGTAAACTCAATGGTCGCCGATGTATCGGTATGGTCAAGAATGGTAACCTCACTTACGTCCACATAGGCTGGAAATTTGATAATATCCTCATCGTCTAACACATAGAGACTTTTGTCGTCTCCCTTAAGCCGGGGCTTCTCCTCATTCGGGAAGGACAAAAAGAAATCGGCGGATTCGTTGTCTGCATAAATTTCGCTCATCTTTTCCTTGACAGAGGTAAAGGATGGAAAGGTGTCAGAAAGCACCTGCGTGTAATTGTCCGCATCCGTCTCCTCATCCAGATATTCCCCGTCCTCTGTGTAGCCATTTAAAAATAGATCTATGATGGCCGCATCCTCATTCAATAACGCAATGGCGGTTTCGGTCAGCTCCTGGGTGACTTCGTCCACCGAGGAGTCCGCAACGCTGTAGGAGGGTGTTACGATGGACAGATCGTCCGGTTTGGAATAGCGGTATTGATCGGAGGGATCGCCTTCGCAGGCGGTGAGTGTGAGGCAGGCCAGACCTGCAACTAGCACAAGGGCCAAAAGGTTTCGCATCATTTTTCTTCCCCTTTTTGAACGTTTTCACTATATATTTTACTCGAAAAACGGCGGCTTGTCCACACCATCACTAAAAGTTCATAAAATGTTCCAATTCTTTTACGTGAGGACTGCGATTCCATATCCCTCCAAGGATAACGTTTGTACTGCCGGCCGTCCGGATAGAAGCTCTCTGGAGAAGCCGGACACTGGCACGGACACGGGATCCTTTCCGTGATTGAGCAGAAAGAGGAACGTTTGTCCGTTGGGGCGTTCCCAGGAGACCGCCTCCACGTCCTTTGGCAAATTCGAAACAGGAGGAGTGATCCCAGCGCCCTTGAGCACGTCGCCAAGCAACACTTTCATGGCATCCTGAGTGAGGTCGCAGCCCACGTACCAGGCTTTGCCCTTGCCGACGGCGTTGACGGTGACGGCGGGTATTCCCTCGCAGTAATCACCCCCGTAAACGGCATACGGCTTCGCCGTGTCGGGTTCGAGCAGGTCGCACCAGATGGAGGCTTCGCTCTGGCCGAAGGGACCTTTCACCGGGATAGGATCTCCATAAAGAATGGAATTGAATTCCGCGACGGTCACACCGGTGATTTCCCGGAACAGGCCCGGCAAAGTCCGCTCGGTCATTTGGTTGTTCCATTCCCGGGCGCCCGACCGAAAAGAGATTACCACATGTCCACCCCGGCTGACATAGTCACTGAGCTTTTTGGCCATGGGAGGGGTCACGAGCTGGAAGGCAGGGAGAATAACCAGCTTGTAGCGGGACAAATCGTCATCAATGGAGCGCACGTCGCAGGAAATGCCGTTTTGCATCAGCCCTTCGTAATAGGAAAGCAGAAGGGCGTTATAATCAAATTTGGGATTGTGGGGCTGGAACTGATGGGAGAAAGCGTTGTCGTAGCTTTTGATGAGCGCCACTTCGCTGACCGGTCCGCCACCCACCAGCGTTTCGTCGATGTGCTTGAGTTCCTTGGCCGTCTGCTCGATTTCCCGGTACCGCCGGCGGGGAACCCCGTCGTGGTCAAGAATGCCGTACCAGTATTGCTCGGTGCCGAACAAACAGGCACGCCAGCGGAAATACACAATCGCCTGGGCCCCGTGGGCATACGCCTGCCATGACCACAGCCGCAGCTGCCCCGGCCTTGGAGAATCGGCTATCACCGACCAGCCTGCCGGACCGCTCTGCTGTTCCATCACCCAGAACTTTTTCTGTTTGAGTCCCCGCATGGTCTCGTGGGCCAGGGCCGCGTCCCCGTAGGAGGACTGCTGCCATTGATGGCGTAGATAGTTGTCCCAAGAGACGAAATCCACGCCCTTGGCCAGCTTAAAATAGTCCAGATGATCGTAATTGCCCATAAAATTGTGAGTAATCGGCTGGCGGCAGCCGGCCTCTTTCAGAGCCTTCACCTGGAGGTCCAGAAAAGCGGCCACGGAGTCGGTGCGGCAGCGCATGTAATCAAGCAGCAATCCCGGATTGTGGCAGAAGTTGCGCCCGTTTTCCCCGTCGCACTGGGCGTAGCCGGGCACGATCACCTCGTCAAAGGACCGATAGGTCTGGCTCCAGAACACCGTTCCCCACGCCCGGTTGAGCTCCTCCACCGTGGCGTACTTGATCTTCAGCCATCGGCGAAATTCCCGCTGGCAGTGCCCGCAAAAGCAGACCTCGTCGTTGTGGCAGCCGAACTCGTTGTCAATCTGCCAGCCGATCACCGCCGGATGATCCCGGTAATGAGCGCCTAAGGCTGCGGCAATGCGGCGGGCCGCCTTTTGGTAATCGGGGCTATTGTAACAATAATGCCGCCTGGAGCCGAAGCCCCTCGTGCGGCCGTATCCGTCCACGTTATACATGCCTTCATACTTATCCATCAGCCACTTGGGCGCCGCGGCGGTGGGGGTGCCCAGAATCGCAGAGATGCCGTGGGCGGCCAGGACGTTAAGCGCTTCGTCCAGCCAGGAAAAGTCATAGCTTCCCTCCTCCGGCTCCAGCTTTGCCCAAGCAAATTCCGCCAGGCGTACCACAGTGAGTCCCGCTTCTTCCATCATGGCCGCGTCCGTCTCCCAGCGGGAAACAGGCCAGTGTTCGGGATAATAGTCCGCGCCGATGATCATGCTGCTCGCATCCTTTCGTATCTGATGATGGTTTTTTGACCCGTCCACAAAAGCCAACGGGGCCGGCTTCTTTATAACCTGGCGCATTCAAACAAACCCCCGCCCCTGGAAAGGGAGGCGGGGGCAAAAACCATGGTTACCGTTTGTCAATGGGAATGTAAGGCCGGCCCTTGGCCACGTTTTTGTAAGCGGGACGGATGATCTTTCCGGCATTGATGAGCTCCTCAATGCGGTGGGCGCTCCAGCCGGCAATGCGGGCGATGGCGAAGATGGGAGTGAACAGCTCCTTGGGCAGATCGAGCATGCTATACACAAATCCGCTGTAAAAGTCAATGTTGGCGCTTACACCCTTGTAAATCTTGCGTTCCCGGGCGATGACCTGGGGAGCTAAGCGCTCCACCATGGAATACAGCTCAAATTCCTTGGTGCGGCCCTTTTCTTCCGACAGGCTCTTGACAAACTTCTTAAAGATGTTCGCCCTGGGGTCAGACAGGGAATAGACCGCGTGACCCATGCCGTAGATGAGCCCCGCCTTGTCAAAGGCTTCCTTGTGCAAAAGCGCTACCAGATACCGTTCGATTTCCTCTTCGTCGGTCCAATCGTGGAGATTCTCCTTCATGTCCTCGAACATCTGCACCACCTTAATGTTGGCGCCGCCGTGCTTGGGCCCCTTGAGAGAGCCGATGGCCGCTGCGATGACCGAATAGGTGTCAGTGCCGGAGGAGGAAACCACATGGGTGGTGAAGGTAGAGTTGTTGCCGCCGCCGTGCTCGGCGTGGAGCACCAGCGCCACGTCCAGAATCTTCGCTTCCAGCTCGGTGTACTTGCTGTCCGGGCGCAGGGTATGTAAAATGTTCTCCGCCGTGGAAAGCTCGGGCTGGGGCGCGTGAATAAAGAGGCTGTTGCCGTCGTGATAATGACTGTAGGCCTGGTATCCGTAAACCGCAAGCATGGGGAACAGGGCAATGAGCTGCAAAGACTGACGCAGCACATTGGGAATGGAAATGTCGTTGGCGTTGTCGTCGTAAGAATAAAGGGTCAGCACGCTGCGGGCCAGGGTATTCATCATATCCGAGCTGGGGGCTTTTAAGATGATGTCGCGCACAAAACTGGTGGGCAGAGTGCGGTAGTTTGCCAGCATCTTCTTGAACGCATCGAGCTGCTCGTGATTGGGCAGATCCCCGAAGAGCAGCAGATAGGTGACTTCTTCAAACCCAAACCGTTTTTCCCGGATAAAGCCGCCTACGATTTCGTCAATGTCCACCCCGCGGTAGAAAAGCTTTCCCTCGCAGGGGATCATTTCGCTGTCCACAATGGTGTAGGACCGGACCTCGGAGATTTCCGTAAGCCCCGCCAGCACACCCTTGCCGTTGATGTCGCGCAGGCCGCGCTTTACCTCATATTTGGTATAAAGTTCGGGATTAATGGAGCCGTTTTCCTTGCAAAGCTCCGCCAAAGCCTGGATTTCAGGCGTAATTTCGGTAAATCTGTTTTCTGCCATTGCATACACTCTCCTTTACACACATGTTCTGCCGATAGGAAACCGCAATCGGCAATACGTAAAATTTAACTATAATCATACTCTATTTTTCATTATATCTGACAAGAAAGGGAAAAGCAATTGATATTAGTAGAATTCACAGTTTCGTAAAAAAATTGTCGTGCGGTTTCGGCGGAAATCAACCGGTTGTCAGGAAAGAAAGGGTCTGCTATCATGAGGATAGAGAAAAGGAGGGCGATGGTATGACGGGTTGTCCCATAAAAGCAGAAGAAGCGGCGCCGTTTTTTTACCGCCGGGCTTACCGCCTTTTCGGCGGCCGTACCCCCATCCCGGCCGACTGCGGCCGGCTGTGTTCATCAAAATGCTGCCAGGGCGGGGAAGAGGACGGGATGATTCTGTTCCCGTTCGAGGAAAGAGCCCTTGTCCGGGCTCGTTTTCTCACCATTACCAGGAAGCGTATGGGAACCCGGCAGGTGGCCTTCGCCGTCTGTCCAGGTCAGTGTGACCGGGCGCATCGGCCCTTGTCCTGCCGGCTCTATCCCTTCGCGCCCATTTTAAAAGAGGGGAGGGTGCGCATCGTCCCGGATCCCCGGGCCGCCTATTTCTGCCCGCTGCTTAAAAAGGAGGCGAAGCCCTACCTGGATAACGCTTTTTCCTCCTCCGCCGCCCAGGCGGTGGAAAGTCTGCGCGCCCTGCCCGGATTTGACGCATTTCTGCTGGACTACGGCTATATGCTAAAGGAATACGCGGCCTTTACCGGAGAAGTCTAATAAGGAGATATCTTGATGAAATATACCATTGGTATTGATCTTGGCGGCACCAACATTGCCGCCGGCCTGGTGGATGAAGAAAGCCGCCTTCTTGCGAAAACCTCCGTCCCCACCCATGCCCAGAGGCCTTGGAGGGAAATTGTGAAGGACATGGCCGCACTAGCGAAGGCGCTCCCCCAGCAAGAAGGGATCGACGATTCACAGGTGGCCTCCATAGGCGTGGGAAGCCCTGGAACACCGGACAGCGCCCAGGGCGTCATCCTCTTTTCCGGAAACCTAGGCTGGGACCGGGTTCCCGTGGCAAAGGAACTGTCCTATCTTACGGGCAAGCCTGTTTTCCTGGCCAACGACGCCAACTGCGCCGCTCTGGCGGAGGGAAAGGCCGGGGCGGGGAAGGGCTTGTCCTCCCTGGTGCTCGTCACCTTCGGCACCGGCATCGGCGCAGGCATCCTGCTTGACGGGCGCATTTACGAAGGCTTTAACTTTGGCGCCGGCGAGTTCGGCCATATGGTGATTTGCAGCGGCGAAGAGCCCTGCACCTGCGGACGAAAGGGCTGCTGGGAGGCCTACGCATCCATGACGGCGCTGGTGCGTCAGGCACAGAAAGCGGCCCGGGAGCATCCGCAAAGCGTCTTGTCCCGCCTGGCGCACAGCGGCGAAGGATTAAACGGCCGCAACGTGTTTGAAGCGGCCAAGGGCGGGGACGCTGCCGCCCAAGGGGTGGTGGACCGGTTTTTGCAGTATGTATCCGACGGCGTGGTCAACGTCATCAATATTTTGCAGCCCCAGGCGGTGCTCATCGGCGGGGCGCTTGCAAACGAAGGGGAGTATGTGCTTGCACCGGTGCGAAAGACAGCCGAGAGGGACGCCTTCTGCCGCAACAACGTTCTTCCGCGCATTGGCTGCGCGGTTTTGGGAAACGATGCGGGCATTCTCGGCGCAGCCCTTTTGGGCCGGTAACCTAAAGCATGGTGTAAACCACCGCTAAAATCAGCATCCGGTCCGCCCCTTCCGACATGAGAAGCAGAATCAGTCCCAGCAAAAGCAGCCGGTCTGCGTCCATCCCCAAGCTTTTGAGAACGCCTGTGATATCCAGCGGTGTTACCCCGTTTTGACGAGGCGGCGTCCCCCCTTGGCACAAGCTGCTCTGAGGAAAGGGGCGCGGGTGCGGCTTTTCTTTGGGTGCATGATGCTGCTGGGCGTGCTTGAGGGGCTGGGGAATGGAATAGCGGGTGGGGTGTCTCCTGCCGTTTTCCGGCGGCCCCGGGGAATGGGCCTCTTCCCGCTGCGGGGGCGGTGCCGGGCCCACGGCGTGTTCCTGGCTCTTTTCCAAGGTGCGCCGCGCCCGCGCCTGCATTTCACGGACCCGGCGCACGGCGTCCTGCTGCATGCGAAGCATCTCTTCGCGGGATTCCATCGGGCTCATGGGCCCACCTCCTGCCTATCCGATTTGCCATGAGTGCCGGTCAGCGCGGGCTTGGGAAAATACCCTGTTCCTGAAGCAGGGGAAGCAGGCGAGAAAGCCGGAGCAGCTGGGCCGCTTCGTCGAGCTTTTTCTGCCTCTCCGGTCTGAGATGAGGGCGCAGGGCGCCCAGCAGACGAGTGCGGTCGTCGTCCTGCCCCATGGACGCAAGCAAAGGCGCCAGCTTCAGGAGCATTTCCGGCTTGATAAGGCTGTTTGCCCCGCCCGTACCTCCTCCCGACTGACCCAGAAGCCCCATCAGAGAGGAGAGATCCGGTCCGCCTCCTTGGCCTTTTCCCTGGCCTAGAGAGCCAAGCAGCGCGGACAGGTCCGGCATAGAGGCCCCACTTTCTTGTCCCCCGTTTCCTCCTTTTGAGAGCGCGCTCAATAGAGCAGACAAGTCCGGCCCGCCCTGACTGGAGGAACCGGAGGCTTGCCCTCCTCCCTGAGAGAGGGAACCGAGCAGCGCGGACAGGTCCGGCCCGTTTTGATTGGACTGGCCGGAGGACTGGCCTTGTCCCTGGGAAAGAGAACCCAAAAGGGAGGAAAGGTCGAAGCCGTTGGTTTCTCCCTGGCTGTTGTTTTGCTGGGCGCCGGCCTGCTGAGCCGGCCCCGAATTGGTATGGCGGGCGGGCTGGGAGGAACGGGCTTGCCCCCGGGAAGCATTTCCTTTGGCGGGCCCGGATGTGTTTGGCTCTTCGTCCAACAGATCGGCAAGGCTCCGGATGACCTCCCTCCCTTGCGGCGTGGAGAGGATACGGTTGAGCTTTTCGGTACGATCGTCCATATGGAGCCCCCTTCTGCGTGATACAAAATGACGTTACTTTCCTCCCATGAACCGCTTGAGAAGCATCTGGGCCTGGGGCGTGGAAAGCAGCTTCTGCGCGGCGGCCGGGTCATTTAAGATGCTTTCCACCTTCTGGGCCTGCTGGGGCGACATGTTTTTGAGCATCGACTTGACCTCGCCGTTTTGCAAAGCCTGCTTGAGCCGGTCCGGGCTTTGTCCCAGCCGCTGGCTGGCGGTGTTTAACAGCTCCTGTTCCTTGTCTGCGGAAAGATTGGGGGTCAAACGGTCCGCACTGTCAGCCTGGGAATGGCTGCTTTGGGCGCGGCCGGTGGGAGCCTGCCGATTTTGATTGGCGGGATTGTTGGACGGATTATGAAAACGGTTGTTCATGCCATCACCTCATAGTATAATGTATGCATAGCCCTGCTTCCCTATGCTATGCGGGGAAAGCGGGGTGTGACACGCAAACGTTTCCGCTTTGGAAAACGGCAGGAGGTGCTTATCATGCGGATTTTGGTTCTTTCCGACTCTCACCGGGATTCCTTTTCCCTCAAGGAAGCCATCGACGCCCAGCCAGGGGCGAAAACCGTCTTTTTTCTGGGGGACGGCCTTGCCGAGCTGGATTCCCTTATCCCTCAGTATCCAGGCAAAACCTTCTTTTCTGTCCGCGGCAACTGCGATTGGGGGAGCGCTGCTCAGGAAACCGGTTTGGTTACGGTGGACCAAACGCCTATACTCTATACCCATGGGCATAACTATCATGTGAAATACTCTTTGTATGATTTGAAGTCCGCCGCTCGGACCGCCGGTGCCCGTGTTCTCCTCTATGGGCATACCCATGAGCCCATGCTGGCCTACGAAGATGGCCTGTATATGGTAAATCCCGGCACGGTGTCAGGGTCTCGCACGGGCAAACGCACCTACGGGATTGTGGACCTGACACCGGCCGGGATTGTCACCAATGTGTTACAGCTTCGTTAAGGGATAGGCTATTCGCCCAGCAGCGCAAGGCACCTGGCGTATTTGGACCGGTTTTCGGGGACCAAATCGTACTCCTTGCAGAAAAACTCCCCCATTTTTTTCAGGTATTCCTCGCTTCCTGAACAAAGTTCCAGTTCCAGCTCCCAGATTTCCTCCGTTTTGTCGCCTGCGCTTAAAAATCCGTCGTCCACGCACAGCTCGATCACTGCTTCGGGGCTGGTGATGTTGGAGGTACGGCGGATAAACTGGGTGCGGCAGCGTTCTTCAAAGGGTCCGTTTCCCATGACGGCCAGGATTTCCTTGAGGGTCTGCGTCGGATCGGTGGAGAACACCTCGTTCGTGAGAAAGCGGGAGGGATCGGGAATGGCGTCAGGCTGGACAATGTTCCATTCCAGCCGCTGATGGATGCCGTCCTTGGCGCCTCCCTGGGCTTTGATGGTGGCGATGTAGCGTTCCCCTTCCCTGCGCACCCGGTAGGAGATCCGTTCCCGGTGCAGCCGGCGGTCGGGGGTATCGTAATAAATGGCCATCATATTGCGAGAGACCATACTGGACAGGCGTTTGCGGGAGAGGAGGCGGTCGTACCCCTCCTTGGTTGTAAATCGCAGTTTCAGTTCCGTTTCCATATGCTTCCTCCTCGTGCTACTTTGAGTTCTACGTATAATTATACATCAAGATTTGGCAGGCTCAACAAAAAATAATTTTAATCAAATGGGTATTGCGTACGACAGACAAGGATGATATAATACTGAAAGTTTAAGCATTTTTCCTTTTTCGCGGGGAAAAATGGACAACAGAATGGTCGACCGAATCAAAAGCAGGCTGTGAATCACGAAGGGAAAGGTGAGACTTTTGAAGAAAGCTTTCCTGCTATTGGAGGATGGGCACTTATTTACCGGGCAGAGCATCGGCTCTGAAAAGGAAGTCGTCTGTGAGGTGGTATTTAACACTTCTATGACGGGGTATCTTGAATTGTTGACGGATCCTTCTTATGCCGGACAAGGCGTGGTCATGACGTACCCCTTAATTGGCAATTATGGTGTTTGCCTTAAGGACGAAGAGTCAAGACGACCCTGGGTTTCGGCTTTTATTTTGCGCGAACTGTCCCGCACGCAAAGCAATTTCCGCTGCGAGGAAAGCCTCAACCAGTACCTCAAAGACAATGACATCACCGGCATCCACGGCATCGACACCCGTGCGCTGGTAAAAATCCTGCGGGAAAGCGGCACCATGAACGGGATGGTCACCACCGAAGAGATCACCGATCTGGACGCGGCTTTGGAGAAAATCCGGGCCTACCGCCACAAAGACCTAGTGCAAAAAACCACCTGCAAGAAGGTGGAAACATTCGGGAAAGGAAATCGCTGGAAGGTAGCGCTGCTGGACCTGGGCGCCAAGCAGAATATTGTGCGCTGCCTGGTGGACCGGGACTGCGAGGTTACGGTTTACCCGGCGACCACCAAAGCCGAAACCATTCTTGACACGAAGCCTGACGGCGTCATGCTTTCCAACGGCCCCGGCGACCCCAAGGACTGCGGCCCCATCATAGACCAGGTGCGTATCCTGCTTGACTCGGATGTGCCCACTTTTGCCATCTGCCTGGGCCATCAGCTGACGGCTCTGGCTATGGGGGCGGATACCTGCAAGCTCGCCTACGGCCACCGGGGAGTCAACCATCCGGTGCGGGATACCAAGTCCGGGCGCAGCTACATTTCTTCCCAGAACCACGGTTACTGTGTGATGGGCGAAACCCTGCCCGAAGGGGTGGAGGTTGCGTTTGAAAACGTCAACGATGGCACGGTGGAGGGCATGCGGTTCCCCGGCCGGCCGATTTATACGGTGCAGTTCCATCCGGAGGCCTCGCCCGGCCCGAAGGACACCGCCTTTTTATTCGATCATTTTATCGCCATGATGGGAGGAGAGCAGCATGCCTAAAAATCCGAACATAAAGAAGGTTATGGTTCTGGGCTCCGGCCCGATCATCATCGGTCAGGCGGCGGAGTTTGACTATGCGGGCACCCAGGCTTGCCGGGCGCTCAAGGAAGAGGGCATCGAGGTGGTGCTGGTTAACTCCAACCCTGCCACCATTATGACCGATAAGGACATTGCCGACCGGGTGTACATCGAACCCTTAAACGCTGCCACCGTGGCCAAGATCATTAAAAAAGAAAAGCCCGATTCCATTCTGCCCACCCTAGGCGGCCAGAATGCGCTCAATATCGCGATGGAATTGGAGGAAAAGGGATTTTTGGCGCAGCATGACGTCACCATGCTGGGTACTTCTTCGGAAGCCATCCGCAACGCGGAGGACCGCCAGGCGTTCAAGGATACGCTTGACCGCATCGGCGAGCCCTACGCCACCAGCAAGGTGGTGCACGATCTGGAATCGGCCATTGCGTTTACCGAGAGCATCGGCTACCCGGTGGTGATCCGCCCGGCTTATACCTTGGGCGGCACCGGCGGCGGCATCGCTCACGATTATGAAGAGCTGGTGGCCATTACCACCAACGGCCTGCGCCTGAGCCGGGTGCATGAGGTGCTGGTGGAACGGTACATCGGCGGCTGGAAGGAAATCGAATACGAGGTCATGCGCGACAGCAAGGGCAACGTGGTCACCATCTGTAACATGGAGAACATCGACCCGGTGGGCGTGCACACCGGCGACTCCATCGTGGTCGCCCCTTCCCAGACTCTGGCGGACAAAGAACACCAGATGCTGCGCACCTCGGCGTTAAACATCATTTCGGAGCTGAAAATCGAAGGCGGGTGCAACGTGCAGTTCGCCCTGCACCCCGATTCCTTTGAATACTGCGTCATCGAAGTAAACCCCCGCGTCAGCCGCTCGTCGGCTCTGGCGTCCAAGGCTACCGGTTACCCCATCGCCAAGGTAGCGGCCAAGGTGGCGCTGGGCTACGGGCTTGACGAAATCAAAAACGCCATCACGGGCAAGACCTGCGCCTGCTTTGAGCCCATGCTCGACTATTGCGTGGTCAAGATTCCCAAATGGCCCTTTGATAAATTCGTCACCGCCAAGCGTACCCTGGGTACCCAGATGAAGGCTACAGGTGAGGTCATGGGCATTGCGCCTTCCTTTGAAGGGGCGCTGATGAAATCCATCCGTTCTTTGGAACAGAACACCACCTGCCTGAAGCTTAAGATGCTTGAGTCCTTGAGCAAGGAGGACATTGAGCGGCGGCTTCACAACATCGACGACCGGCGCATTTTCGTCATCGCCGAGGCCATGCGCCGCGGCGTCACCAAGGAGCAGATTCACGCCATAACGAAGATCGACCTGTGGTTTTTGGACCGGATTCTGTCTCTGGTGGAGATGGAAGAAGAGCTCAAAAAGAACGGCACCGCCCCGGCGGTCATTGAGCGGGCCAAGTACTTAGGATTTATCGACAAGGACATCGCCGCCTTTGCAGGCGTAACGGAAAAGGACATCAAGCGCATCCGTATGGAGACGGGCATTGTCCCCGGCTATAAGATGGTGGATACCTGTGCGGCAGAGTTCGCCGCCGCGACTCCCTACTATTACTCGAGCTATTGCAGCGAGAACGAGGTGGACACCGCATCCGACAAGAAGAAAGTGCTGGTTTTGGGCTCCGGTCCCATCCGCATCGGCCAGGGCATTGAGTTTGACTACTGCTCGGTTCACTGCGTCTGGGCGCTCAAAAAGCTGGGCTTTGAAACCATCATTGTCAACAACAATCCCGAAACCGTTTCCACCGACTTCGACATTTCCGATAAACTTTATTTTGAACCCCTCACCCCCGAGGACGTGCAGAACATCGTGGAGCTGGAAAAGCCCTACGGCGCGGTGGTCCAGTTCGGCGGCCAGACGGCCATCAATTTAAGCCAGGCCCTGCGGGAAATGGGCGTGCCGATTCTCGGCACCTCCGCCGAGGACGTGGACGCGGCGGAAGACCGCAAGAAGTTCGACGCAATTTTGGAGCAGTGTGAAATTCCCCGTCCGGCGGGAACCACTGTGTTCACCACCGCCGAGGCGCTCGCCGCCGCCAATAAGCTCGGCTACCCCGTGCTGGTGCGCCCCTCCTATGTGCTGGGCGGTCAGGGTATGCAGATCGCCTTTTCGGACGATGACATCGTCCAGTTCATGGCCATCATAAACCTGACGGTGCAGGAGCACCCGATTCTGGTGGACAAGTACCTGATGGGCAAGGAGCTGGAAGTGGACGCTGTGTGCGACGGCAACGACATCCTGATTCCCGGCATCATGGAGCACCTGGAGCGGGCCGGTGTGCACTCGGGCGACTCGATTTCCGTCTATCCGCCCCAGTCCATCGCTCAGAAGCACCAGGACACCATTGTGGAATACACCCGCCGGCTTGCGAAAGCTCTTCACGTGAAGGGCCTTGTGAACATCCAGTTTATCATCTATGAGGACGAGGTTTACGTCATCGAGGTCAATCCCCGTTCTTCCCGGACGGTGCCTTATATCAGCAAAATCACTGGGGTCAACATTGTGGACCTGGCCACCACCGTCATCTTCGGCAAAACCATCCCCGAATGCGGCTATTCCTACGGCCTGGTGCAGCCGAAGAACCATGTAGCGGTCAAGCTGCCGGTCTTCTCCTTTGAAAAGCTCTACGGGGCGGAAATCAGCCTTGGCCCGGAAATGAAGTCCACCGGCGAGGTGCTGGGGTTGGCGTCTTCCTTCCCGGAGGCCATGATGAAGGCGTTCATCGGCGGCGGGTACGACCTGCCCAAGACCAAGAAGCTCATCGCCACGGTAAAGAACGCGGACAAGCCGGAAATTGTGGACATCGCCCGCCGCTTTGCCAAGCTTGGCTATGAGATTTATTCCACCGGCGGCACCTGTGACTATCTCAATGCCCACGGTGTAGAGACCCACCGCCTCAATAAGATCGAGGAAGGCACGCCCAACATTCTCGACATGATCTTAAGCGGCGAGGTGGACCTGGTGGTCAACACGCCCACCAACATCCGCAAGGAAAACCGGGACGGCTTCTTAATCCGCCGCAATGCGGTGGAAACGGGCACGCCCTGCATCACCTCCTTGGACACGGCGACGGCCCTCCTGATGAGCTTGGAACAGGCGGACAAGGAAGACTTGTCGGTTATTGACATTGCAAAAATCTAAGGTCGCCTGACAAAGCAGGCGCTCAATGGCCGTGCCGGTAAGACGCCGACACGGCCATTTTTACGCGCGGTATCCCCTTTCCCGTCTTTTCTTTTAGGCTGCGGCAGGGAACGCATTGCACATTTTGGAAAGGACCAGGGAAACGTGCCGATGCTTGGGTTTCAGCGATATGCCTATTGCTATTCTTTATCTGAGAGAAAACAGGTGTATTCTCTACATTTCGCATCATTTTTTCATTAATTTTTCCGTTTATCCGCTTTACAAACCAGTAAAATCGTGCTAGGATACAAATTATGAGGACAAAGGCGTTCCTGTGGGGGAGCGCCTTTGTCCTTTTTTCGTCGATTACGGGTCGGAGTTGTTTCGTCGGTCCCGTAGGATTTTATTGGTTAGGCAGGGGATGAAACACATGAAAAAGGTATTAATCGCATTCTCAGACAGTCAGATGGCGGCCCAGCTTCGTACCGTGCTCGAGGAGGCGGGCTTCTGCGTCTGCCGGCAGTGCGTCACCTTTCAGAAGATGGTGGATGCATCCTATGAAAATGAGGATGAATATGTTGCGGTGACCCAGACGAAGCTGGGCCGGGGCAGCATCACCCAGTACGCCCCCATGGTCAGCAGCCGGTGCGAGATCTTGCTGCTGCTGGCACAGGGCGAGGAATACCTGGGCCGGGCCACCGGCCTGTTGGCGCTGCCGCTGCCTACCACCCCCGCCGACCTGGTGGAAAGTGTCCAAATGCTGTTTGAGACCATGCCCGCCCGGCTTTCCCAGGAGGCGCGCACGCTGCCGCCCAAGCCGAAAACCGACGAGCAGAGGGAGCTGGAACGCCAAGTGATCACCGAGGCGAAGGAGGTGCTCATGCGCCGCAATCAAATGACCGAGGAGCAAGCGCACCGCTTTATCCAAAAGCGCAGCATGGACTCGGGCGCCCGCATGGCTCAGATCGCTTCTCATATTCTCCGTACCGCTGGGGACATCGCCAGCTGACAATGCTTTTGAAGGAAAAACCGCTTTTGACCCCATGGGGCGAAAAGCGGTTTTTTTGCCGTGGCCGTTTGGCGGCCTTTCCCGCCAGGAAAGGAAAGAGAACAGGAACAGGGGAAAAAGCTCCACACAGAGACGGCTGGGCAAAGGAGAACTTGTTTGACCGTGCTTTTTCTGTGGAATTTGGATATTCCACAAATGAAAAAAACAGTGTATAATAGCCCCATCAGAGGAATGCGGCGGTTGGATATCACCCGCAGAAATGGAGGAAGCGTCCTTGAAGTTTACCAAAATGCACGGCATCGGCAACGATTATATTTACGTCAACTGTTTCGAGGAAACGGTGGAGAATCCAGGCGCCCTGGCCAAACGCCTGTCCGACCGGCATACCGGTATCGGGTCGGACGGCCTGGTGCTCATCCGCCCGTGCGAAACGGCGGACTTTCGTATGGACATGTTCAATTCCGACGGCTCCCAGGCGCAGATGTGCGGCAACGCCATCCGCTGCGTGGGTAAGTATGTATACGACCACGGCCTGACGAAGGAAACCACCATCACCGTAGATACCCTGGCGGGAGTGAAAACCTTATGGCTGACGGTGGAGAACGGAAAGGTAACCGCCGCCCGGGTCAACATGGGAAAGCCGGAGTTTGCGCCGGAAAAAATCCCGGTGGCCGCCGCGGGCGAAAGGGTAGTGGATTACCCGGTGGTCCTTTCCGGTAAGGAATACCGCATCACCTGCGTCTCCATGGGCAATCCCCACGCGGTGCTGTTTGTGGACGATGTGGATGCGCTCAACCTGGAGGTGCTCGGCCCCCGGTTTGAGCATCATCCGCTGTTCCCGGAACGGATCAACACCGAGTTTGTCAAGGTGCTCGACCGGGGCCGCCTGCGTATGCGGGTGTGGGAGCGGGGCGCCGGGGAAACCATGGCCTGCGGCACGGGCGCGTGTGCGTCTCTGGCGGCCGCCTATGTCAACGGTCTGAGCGACCACAAGGCGGAGCTTATTTTAAACGGCGGTTCCTTGTTCATTGAATGGGATGAGGAGAGCGGCTGCATCTTTATGACGGGGCCTGCCGAAACGGTGTTCACCGGCGAGGTGGAGCTCTAAAAGACCCGCGTGTTTTCCTCGCGAAACTTCCAGGCGGACCGAAAAGAAAAGGCCGTCTAACCCATAGAATCAGAAAGGATGTTTTATCGTCATGTTCACCATCAACGAAAATTATGGGAAACTCCCGGGCAGCTATCTCTTTTCCAACATTGCCAAAAAGGTCAACGCCTATACCGCCGCCCACCCGGATGCGGACATCATCCGCCTGGGTATTGGCGATGTGACCCGTCCTCTGGCTCCGTCGGTCATCAAGGCCATGCATGAGGCGGTGGACGAAATGGGAAATGCCGCTACCTTCCACGGCTACGGCCCGGAACAGGGATACGATTTTCTCAAGGAAAAAATCGTCGCTTACGACTTTGCACCCCGGGGTGTAAAGCTGGATTTGGACGAAGTTTTTATCAGCGACGGCGCGAAGAGCGACTGCGGCAACATCGGCGACATTTTAGGGCTTGACAACGTGGTGGCTGTCTGTGACCCGGTCTACCCGGTCTATGTGGATACCAACGCCATGGCCGGAAGAGCGGGGAACTACGGCCCTGACGAGCGGTGGGACCGGCTTATTTACATGCCCTGCACCGCCGAAAACCAGTTTACCCCTGACCTGCCTCAGGGCAAAGTACCCGACGTGATCTACCTGTGCTACCCCAACAACCCCACCGGCGCCATGATTACCTACGAGGGCTTAAAGAAATGGGTGGACTACGCCAATGAACATGGTTCTTTGATTCTTTACGATAGCGCCTATGTGGCCTTTATCTCCGAGGACAAGCCTCACAGCATCTATGAGATCGACGGGGCCAAAAAATGCGCCATCGAGTTTCGTTCCTTCTCGAAAACCGCCGGCTTCACCGGTACCCGCTGCGCTTATACGGTGGTGCCTAAGGAACTCCAGTGCGGCGGGGTTTCCCTCAATGCCCTCTGGTTGCGCCGTCAGACCACGAAGTTTAACGGCGTGCCCTACATTGTCCAGAAGGGAGCAGCGGCTATCTATTCCGAACAAGGCCAAAAGGAAATCCGCGAAACCATCGACTATTACCGGAACAATGCCAAAACCATCCGCGAGGGTTTGGCCGCTGCAGGATTTACCGTATACGGCGGCGTGAACGCTCCCTACATCTGGATGAAAACGCCGGACAACATGACCTCCTGGGACTTCTTCGATACCCTGCTTCATAAGGCCCAGGTGGTGGGTACCCCCGGTTCCGGCTTCGGCCCCTCCGGCGAGGGCTATTTCCGCCTGACCGCCTTCGGCACCTATGAGAACACCGTGCGGGCCATCGAGCGCATCAAGCAGGTCTTCTAAGCCATCCGTTTTTTGCAGGCCGGTTTGTCTCTTCCGTCTTTTTCGGAGAAAAAGCATGGGTCGTATTTTGTCGGAGAAACCGGCATCCCGTCTTGCAATGTGTGCGCATTTGCGTTAAAATAGAAGGCGTAAGCCAATCGAAGATTACAGCCGCTGCTGGCGGCAGAATGGGTGGTAACATGCAGAAAAGTGAACAGCTTTATGAAGGCAAAGCCAAGAAAGTTTTCAAAACCGACGACCCCGAGGTCTATATCGTCGATTATAAGGACGATGCCACTGCGTTTGACGGCCTGAAAAAGGGCACCATTGTGGGCAAGGGCGTGGTCAACAACCGGATGTCCAACCTTTTGTTCCAGATGCTCGAGAAGAAGGGAATCGAGACCCACTTTGTCAAAGAGCTTTCCGAGCGGGAAACCGCAGTGAAGAAGGTTTCCATCGTCCCGCTGGAGGTCATCGTGCGAAACATCGCCGCGGGCAGCTTTAGTAAGCGCTTCGGCGTGGAGGAAGGCACCGTTTTGAAGTGCCCGACTTTGGAGTTCTGCCTGAAGGACGACGATCTGCACGACCCGATGATCAACGAATACCACATTTTGGCGCTGGGTCTGGCTTCCAAAGAGGACCTGGAGACGATCACCGACATGACCTTCCGGGTCAATGAGGCCCTTAAGGAATTTTTCCTTTCCATCGGGATCGAACTGGTGGACTTTAAGCTGGAATTCGGCCGTACTACCGACGGTAAAATCATCCTTGCCGATGAGATTTCGCCGGATACCTGCCGCCTGTGGGATTCCAAGACCCATGAAAAGCTGGATAAGGACCGGTTCCGCCGGGACCTGGGCGGCGTGGAGGATGCCTACCACGAGGTTATGCGCCGCATCGGCCTGGAGAAGTAAGCAATTGAGCCAAAAATCAGAGGACAGGAAACGGTCCTCTGATTTTTAGACTTAATTTGGAGTTAAATGGAAGATAATACTTTTACATGTAATTGCAGAAGGCCAAACACAGACAAAAGGAAAACGATACCAATGGATGGGAGACGTAAAACTTTGGCTATGACGAAACCGATGCCCTTTGATGGGCTGCATGAGGAATGCGGAGTATTCGGTGTCTACGGATGTGAGGACAGGGAGACGGCGTACCATATTTACCGGGGCCTGTTCGCTCTGCAGCACCGGGGGCAGGAAAGCTGCGGCATTGCGGTCAATGACCGGGGCGTCATCGCCAGCCATAAGGATATGGGGCTGGTCAATGAGGTCTTCTCTCCGCAGATTCTAGAGGGACTGCCCGGCCAAATGGGGATTGGGCACGTCCGCTATTCCACCACCGGCGGCAGCTTCCGGGAAAACGCCCAGCCTCTGGTGCTGCGGTACATCAAAGGAAGCCTCGCCATCGCGCACAACGGGAACTTGATCAACACCGTGGACCTGCGCCGGGAGCTGGAGGTCAAGGGTTCCATCTTCCAGACCACCATTGACTCTGAGGTGATCGCCTATTTGATCGCCCGGGAACGGATTCACTGCAAGTCGGTGGAGGAGGCGGTGCGCCGCACCATGATGCGCATCAAGGGGGCTTATTCCATGCTGGTTATGAGTCCCAGCAAGCTCATCGCCGCCAGGGATCCCCAGGGTTTTCGTCCGCTGGTAATCGGCAGGCTGGGGGAAGGTTATGTGTTCGCTTCGGAAACCTGTGCGCTGGACGCAGTGGGTGCCAGCTACATCCGGGACGTGCAGCCCGGTGAAATCGTCCTAGCCGGCAAGGACGGCCTTACATCGATTCCCGATTTTTGCGGCCAGAAGCACGCCCATTGTATCTTTGAATATATCTATTTCGCCCGTCCTGACAGCCAGATCGACGGCCTGAGCATCTACGAGGCCAGGCAGGAAGCAGGGCGGATGCTGGCGAGGCAGCATCCGGTCGAGGCGGACTTGGTCATCGGCGTGCCGGAATCGGGCATCGACGCAGCCATCGGCTACAGCCAGGAATCGGGCATTCCTTACGGCAAAGGATTTGTGAAGAACAACTATGTGGGCCGCACCTTCATCCAGCCTGCCCAGGGGCAGCGGGAAAACAGCGTGCGCCTGAAGCTCAATGTTCTAGCCACTGCCGTCAAGGGAAAACGGGTGGTTATGCTCGACGACTCCATTGTCCGCGGCACCACCGCCGCGCGCATTGTCAAGATGCTCAAAGACGCTGGGGCCACCGAAGTCCATGTGCGCATCAGCTCACCGCCCTTCCGCTGGCCCTGCTATTTCGGCACCGATGTGCCCGAACGCAGCCAGCTTTCCGCTGTGCGCTATTCGGTGGAGGAAATCCGTCAGCAGCTTTCTGCCGACAGCCTGGGGTATCTGGACCTTTCCACCCTTGGAGAGATGCTCTGCGGCCACAACCTTTCCTATTGCGACGCCTGTTTCTCCGGGCGCTATCCTCTCAATCCGCCCAAGGAGTTGCTCCAGCTGGACCAAAAATGTTAGCAATAAACGAGCACCCGGCCTACACCAGCCGGGTGCTCGTTTGTTTTGTGCCATGCGTAGAGGTGCAAAGCCTCTTGTTAACCAATTGGTCCAGCTTTGTTCACAATTTCGGCAAAGAGCTGTTACGGTTGTAAGAAATCGGCCGTAATCGTATCGGTTTTGAGATGCTTTTGTAACCAGATTGTGGTTTCTTTTCCCTTTTTTCGGGGTATAATAAAGACAACAACAGAACAACCTCTTAAGCAGTTTGCATCCCCTTTTTTCTTCCTCCTTTCTTATCTTTCATAAAAAAGCAGCGCCTGTGAGATTCCGACTCACAGGCGCTGCTTTGTATTGCAAAAGAATCGCTGGACACATGAAAGCCGAACTGCCTTGCTTTGCGTGTCTGCACCTGCCTGACCTGCCGTTTCGCGGACCGGCCGATGGATACAGACATAGCAAGACAACCAAACTTCCTTTTTAACAAACCCGACAGAAAAATCGTACCTTTTAGCGGCATATTTCCATCCGAGTCCGGCAAGACTACTGTCGGAGGTGCATGAGACCTATGGGAAATATGCGATTTGAAAAAACAAAATTCGGAAAGTTCTGGTCCGGAAAAGGCTTTTATGTTGCGCTTGCCATCTGCATGGTGGCGGTAGGCGGCGTTGCCTGGGGTGCGTTCGACGGGTTCGGCATTCTCAACACCGAAGATCCCGCGTCCAGCTCCAGCAATACGGCAGTGGACTATAATTACAACGAACCGGCCGGAAACACCGTCAGCGGCATCCCTATTGAAGACAACAGCGACCCGGTTTCCTCTTCCGAACCGGCTTCCTCGGCCCCCGTTTCCTCATCGGAGGCCTCGTCTTCCCAGCCCACCGAGCCGACCAATACCACCCCTTCCTATGTATACCCCGCCGGGACCTCTGTTCTCAAGGAGTTTTCCGGAGAGGCACTGGTCTACTCGGAAACCATGAAGGACTGGCGCGCCCATGAAGCGGTAGACTTTGAGCTGGAAAAGGGCGCCATCGTCCGGGCTATGACCGACGGTGTGGTCAAGTCGGTCTATGACGACGACCTTCTGGGCAAGGTCGTGGAAATCGACCACGGCAACAATCTGGTCGCTTCCTAC
Source organism: Clostridiales bacterium (assembly GCA_018364155.1). Lineage (GTDB taxonomy): Bacteria > Bacillota > Clostridia > Oscillospirales > Acutalibacteraceae > Solibaculum_A. The sequence continues at coordinate 22,101 of JAGZMM010000004.1, read as the reverse complement.
TGTGGCCTTGGCAACACCGTGTCGGTGCGCAAAGGCGACGAGATCAAGGTAGGCCAGCAAATCGGCACCATCGGGGATGTTCCCTGTGAGATCGCCGAGTCTGCTCATCTGCATCTGATTCTCACACAGGACGGCGAAACCATCGACGCCGCCAAATTCCTGAGCGAACAGCCCTGACGCGCCCTCGTCATCGCTTCAGGGGCACCGGACGCAGCAAGCTGCGCCAAAACCAAAAAGCCCGTGGGGGAAACCGGAGTTCCGGCAAGCCCACGGGCTTTTTGCGCGGTTGACAGCGCAAGGATTCCCGTGCTATAGTCAACCCAGAAAACGTACCTAGGGAGGAAAGCGGATATGACAAAGGGCTATGTGCAGGTGTATACCGGCGACGGCAAGGGAAAAACCACCGCGGCGGTGGGCCTGGCGGTGCGGGCCGCTGGCGCGGGCCTGCGGGTGTATTTCGGCCAGTTTCTCAAGGATGTTCCCTGTTGTGCAGCCAAAGCGCTTTCCGACCGGTTTCCGGAAATCACGGTGCGCCAGTTCGGCAGTGGAAAGGGTCTGCTTTTGGGACGGGACGAAAAAAAAGAGGACCGGGAGTGTGCCCAACGGGGGTTTGCGGCGTGTGAAGAGGCAATCCGCTCGCAAGCATACGACCTGGTTATTCTCGACGAAATCAATGTGGCGGTTTCGCTGGGACTTGTTTCGGAAGGCCAGATGCTCTCCCTGCTCAAGCACCGCCCTTCCTCGGTGGAACTGGTTCTTACCGGTCGGGGCGCTTGTGAATCGGTGCAAAAGGCAGCGGACCTGGTGACCGAACTGTGCGAACGCAAGCACTACTTCCATCAGGGAGTGGCGGCCCGGCGGGGAATCGAGGAATAATTGATCCGCTTTCGGTATCCGTGTAAAATCTGAATAGGATAGCGCTGTGCATCATCCGCAAGAAGAAAGGCCGCGTCTCAAAAAAGAAACGCAGCCTTTTTATTATGCTCTCCAATCTGACCTGTTAGAACCAACCGGTCCTTTGTGTGCCAACGCCTCAATGACCACTTCTTTTACGGCGGCTATGTCGTTCGTCGCCGGCTTTTCCATGGTCAGATACCGCGCTGCCTCCAGGTAGCTTTTTTCTTCAAACATAGCAATCGGCAGGGCGCGCAGCGCATCCGCCTGCTGGCGGGTAATGCGGCAGCGCTTTAGTTCGGATAAATACGGACAGCCCAAAAACACCGCAAGATAGTCGAGAAACTCCATCGAAATCCTCCGCTTCTCTCTTCCTCCATTTCGCTGGATACGAGTTCAGGATACCACGATTTGACAGAGAAATCAACACTGATAGCTAAATGTTTAGCTATTCATATCTGTATAATGGAAGCTATTCCTAATAAACTATCCTTAGGTGATAGGGATGAGTGTGGATTACGGCGCGATTGGGCAGCGGATCAAACAAAAGCGAAAAGCGGCAGGGAAGACCCAGGATAATCTTGCGGAGTCCCTGTCGGTTTCAGTGGGATATATCAGCCAGCTGGAACGGGGAATCACGAAAATCAGCCTGGATACCCTTTCGAAAATTGCGGAGATTTTCGAGTGTGACCTTGCCGATTTTGTCAGCGACGTAACCCCGTCTCAGGACAGTTATCTAGATGCGGAAATGCAGAGCATTTACCGGGAAATGGGATACCGCAAAAAGCAGCTTTTGCTGGAAATTGCAAAAATGCTCACAAGGTATTGACTCAGTCGATCAGACGGATGCGGTAGCCCAGAGCCTGGGCCAGCGCCCGGTCGCCGTCCGCCGGGAACCCGGCGGTGGTAAGCATATTGCCGGTGATGGCGGCGTTAGCTCCCGCCAGGAAGGCGTCCTTTCCATGGTCGGCCATGGCGCCCCGGCCTCCGGCCAGACGAATGGCGCTGTGGGGTAGCAGAAACCGCAGTACCGCCACCGAACGCAGAAGCTCCTCGTGTGAGAGGGGCTTGTTTTTTTGCAGCGGCGTTCCGGGGATGGGGCTTAGTATGTTGATGGGGACCGACCGCACCCCAAGCCTGCGCAGCTCAAGGCCCAGGTCGATGCGGTCCTCCATGGTTTCCCCCAGTCCAAAAATCCCGCCGCAGCACACCGTCAGACCTGCTTTTTGGGCGGCGGCAACCGCGGCGAGTTTGTCGTCGTAGGTGTGGGTGGTGCAAATCCGAGGGAAAAACCGCCGGGAGGTTTCCAGGTTGTTGTGATACCGGGTGACGCCCGCTTCCCTTAATTGCGCAAACTGTCCCTCGCTTAGCAGTCCCAGCGACGCGCACAGGGACACAGAGGTGCTTTTTTTGATCTGCCGGTACGCGTCGCACAGGGCGTCTACCTCCTCGTCGGTCAACCGCCGCCCGGAGGTGACCACGGAAAACCGCAGCACGCCGCGGGCCGCCTGCTCCTTTGCCGCGGCCTCGATGGCATCCCTGTCCAACAAAGGGTACTCCGTGACAGCAGTGGGGTAGTGGGCGGACTGGGCGCAAAACGCGCAGTTTTCCGGACAACGGCCGGATTTTCCATTGAGAATGGCGCACAGGTCAAAGGCATCCCCTAAAATCTGTTCACGCAGCGTGTTGGCTTCCTGTGTCAGCTCCCCCAGGGGCTGCCCGCTCAAAAGCAGCGCCTCTGCCTTGGTCAGTTGCTGTCCTACTTCTACTTTTTTGCGTGCTTCCTTGGCAAACGACATGTGACTTCCTCCGCTTTTCATCAGAATGCCTTTATTGTAAGGAGAAAGCATTAAATTGTCAACGATTATTTATATATAGGTTTACAATTTGCGGGTTTAGTCCGATTTTGTTGCAAAACAACCGCGTTGCGCCTATAATGAAAGTAGCATTCCGGCAGGAAAACCGATACAAAGGAGGAGAGGCAGGATGAAAAAACTCCAGGGAAAAGGGCGTACGGCGGCTCTATGGACGGCAGCGGCTGCTACGGCGGCGGCCATTGTTCTCATGGCCCTGCCCATTGGGGCGGTGCTGACCTTTGCAGCGGGTCCGCAGGAACGGATTGAAAGATGTTATTCCTATTTTGATATCGGAGTTCTGGGCATGTCGGGCAACGGCTTTCCATTTTTGACCGCTTGCATGAGCGTCCTTTTGCTGCTTTGGGTGGTGTGGCATGCCGTATGGCGCAAGAACCCGGGAATTGATGGGCGTCTGGTCAAGCTCCTTTCGGTGGTGTGTGTGGTCACCTCGGTCTTGGGTCTCTTTTTGCTCTCCTTTAGCCCGGTGGGCTATGGAATTTCAGCGCTGCTGGCGGTGACCAGTGTGCTGCTGTTTTTTGCCATTTAAGTTCATGATACAAAAGCCCCGGCACAGCAAACACATGCCTGTGCCGGGGCTTTTGTATCATGAAAACTGAAGATGGAACGAAAAGGACGGGGATGCGAATGGAAGAAGCTCATTCGATTGCATTCCCGTTTTCGTCGTAGTAAATTGTGCTTTGGATTTCATATTCGCATCCGGATGGGTTCTCCAACGGGTCTTTGCGTTGTTTGTAAACTTCTCTTATCCGGATTCGATCTCCGACAACGACGGCATTGATATAATCATAGTAAGACACATCCGCATGCCGAAATCCTTTTACATACGCCACGTATCGTTTTCCGTCCCTTTCAACTACGTGTTCCGGCGTATAACTGAGTACGGCGATAAAGTAGATCACTGGGCTGGCGAAAAGCAAAATAGTCCCGAATATCGCCATCCAAAGAATTTTTTTGCTTCTTTTCTCCCATTTTAAAATCAGTTGGATGACGCCAGCGATCGTCCCAAGCAGTATAATGGCGCCTGCTGCGAAAAATACCCATTCCCGAAACGTCATATGAAACGCTTTTATCACGAAGAGAGCTGTCACAGCCATCGCCATAAAAACAGCAGTATCCAGCAATAATATTCTGGGAATGTATTTTCCTATCTTTTTCATTGGTTCCCCCATGTTTCATCTGCCAAAGAAAAGCGGGAATGGAAGGGTCCCTTATGGATGGAAGAAGTCCATCCGTCGGCATAACGGATACAACCAGACACCGTGCCTATTCTCCGCATATCCTACGCCGGTCAAACACCAAGCCAATCGGTCATCTGTCCCAAATGATCGGCAATCAGGAGATGGGGATACTCCTCCATTTGAGCCCGGGTGGTAGTCCCAGTGAGCACGCCCACAAAATCCACCCCGGCCGCCTTGGCTGTCCGAGCGTCCACATAGCTGTCTCCCACATAAAGCACCTGCTCTTTGGAAAGGCCCAGCATGGCAATGGCTTTGTTGAGCCCCTGAGGATCGGGCTTGGGGCGGTCAATGTCCTCAAACCCCACAATGACATCGAAAGAGCCGGCCAACTGAAACTTGTCCAGGCTCAAAAGAGTCCGGGCATGGTTCTTGGAGGTGACGATGCCCAGCTTGCATCCAGCCGCCCGTAGCCGGCGGATGGTATCGAGCGTGTGAGGAAGCAGCGAGGTTCCCGGTACCATCAGCTCATCCGCCTTGATGCGGTATACCTCCCGATATTCGGCGATGCGGGCCTTGTCGTGACAGCCGGACATCTGCTCAAGAGAATCCTCCACCGTCAACCCAATGGTGCGGCGGATCACTTCGTCATCCGGGGGCGTACAGCCCATTTTCGTCAGCGTATGCTTATAGCAGGCGAGGATGGCAGGGCTCGCGTCAATTAAAGTAAGGTCGAAATCAAACAAAACCGCACGGTATTTCACAAGCATTCCTCCTAGGCAGATCGGGCATTTTCCTAATGATACCACACATTGCGTTTTTCCAGCAACGGCAAAGCCTCCAAAATCCCGTCTGCTAATCTAGAGTTCTCCGGCAGACCGCTCCAAGGACACCCCCGCCCAGGGGCTGTCGATCATCGGGCCGCCTGTTTTTCCTGGTGCCGCCGCCAACCTTCTTGGATACTTCGATAGAGCCATTGGTAAAACCAAAAGAGCAAAAAGCAGCCGGCTAACACCACAAACAAAATCAGCACGAGAACTGGCGTAAAGGTGGACAGGGAGAAAAAGTCCCGGAAAAAGACAAAGCAAATCAGCAGCGCCGCGCAGATGCTGCAAAACAACAGCCGGCGCAGCAGGTTGAAGGGGACGCACAGCTTATAAATCAGCAGCACGCCCGCAAAAGCGGTCAACGCCACACAAAGGGTGGAAATCTGTTCTCTTGTCAGGGCAAAGGCCGGGCCGAAGAGCATCACGCACACGACCCCGGTTAGAATGGTGGCCGCCGTCGGAATGGAGCGGGAGACGACGTTTAGAATGAAGCTGCCCTTGATTCGGTCGTGATTGGGCTCCAGCGCCAGCACAAAAGATGGATACCCAATGGTCAAAGCGCTGACTAAGGTCAAATGGATGGGGAGAAAGGGATACCGCATGGGTAAAAACAAAAAGAGCAGCGCCAAACAAATGGAATAGATGGTCTTGACGATAAATAGGGACGCCGAACGCTGCAAATTGTTGATGGAGCGGCGCCCTTCCTGTACCACCCTCGGCATGGAAGCAAAGTTCGAGTCCAGCAGCACCAGCTGGGAGACGTTTCGCGCCGCGTCGTTGCCGGATGCCATCGCCACGCTACAGTCCGCTTCCTTTAGCGCCAGCACGTCGTTGACTCCGTCTCCGGTCATAGCAACGGTATGCTTTTTCTTTTGCAGGGCCTGTACCATCTGCTTCTTCTGCTGGGGAGACACCCGTCCGAATACCGCATACCGCTCCACGGCATCCTCAATGTCCTCCTGGGTGTGCAGGGTGGTAGCGTCCACATACCGGTGCGCATCCGGCAGCTCCACTCGCTTTGCGATGGTGGACACGGTGATGGGATTGTCTCCCGAGATGACCTTGAGGGTCACGCCCTGGTCGGCGAAATACCGCAGGGTGTCCTTGGCGTCGGGACGGATCACGTCCTGAATGAGCAGCAAGGCCATGGGGGAAAGGTCTTGCGGCAGCTCCTTGCCGCGAAACCCTCCCTTTCCATGCGCAAGCAGCAGCACCCGCCCCTGGGTAGCCAGATCGTCCAAAGGCTTCTTCAGGTTTCCAAGCGCAGAAAGCACCATTTCCGGCGCCCCCAGCACATAGCTGCCTGTTTCCCCAAAGGAAGCGCCCGACCATTTTTTCTCCGAAGAAAAGGGGACCACCTGCGTAGCCTTTTGCACAGCTGCACCGCCGTACCGCCTGGAAATGGATTGAAAGGTGGGAGTGTCGTCCTCCATCACGGCGCACAGGGCGGACAGCGCCGCCTCCACATCCTCCTGTAGAGCCCCGCAAACCGGCCTTACTTCGCTGAGCTCCATGGACCCTTCGGTGATGGTCCCGGTTTTGTCCAGGCACAGTACGTCCACTCGCGCCAGCGCCTCAATGCAGGTAAGCTCCTGCACCATCACCTTATGCTTAGAGAGCCGGATGACGCTGATGGCAAGCACCGAGCTCGTCAGTAGCACTAGGCCCTCCGGGATCATTCCAATCAGTGCCGCTGTGGTAAAAACCACTGCGTGCTGCAGGGTATTTCCGTCCAAATTCACCTGGTTGTAAAAAAGTGCTGCCCCAATGGGGATGATCGCGATGGACACCACCAGAATGATCCGCTGCAGCGCGTTCATGATTTCCGATTTGGCCTTCTTGTGCTTGCGCGCCTCATTGGAGATCACCGCCACATAATTGTCCGCTCCCACATGCTCCGCTCTCACCCGGCAGCGGCCGTTGACCACAAAGCTGCCCGACAGCAGCAAATCCCCCGGCTTCTTGCCAATGGAATCGGACTCCCCGGTAATCAGCGATTCGTTTACATCACAGGCCCCGTCCAGCAAGATACAGTCACAGATCACCTGATTGCCGCGGGTCAGCTCCAATACATCGTCTAAGACGATTTCCTCCACCGGCACCACCGCCGTTTTCCCGTCTCGCACCACATGAGCACCGGTGGCGGACAGTAGGGAAAGCCGGTCAATGATGCGCTTGGCCCGGATTTCCTGCACGATCCCGATGATCAGGTTGCAGAACATGATCCCCATGAACAGCAGATTTTTATAAGACCTCACCAGCAGCACCGCTATCCCCAGGATGGTGATGACCAGGTTGAAGAGAGTACACACGTTGTCACGGACAATCCGAGCTATCGACTTGGTGGGAACGGTGCTGTTGTGGTTGACCAGATCGTCCTTTACCCGTGCGGCCACCTGCCCGGAGGAAAGGCCTTTGTGCGGGTCTGGATGAAAACGAATGGGTTTTGGCTGCGCGGTTTCTTTCATAATGCGGCTCCTATCGGCTGTGATATCATTATTATACGCCGCCCCGATTGGGCTGGCAAGAGGTCAGTCCAATTGACGAAGAAAGCTGTCCGCCCCCTGCAAAGGCAGCCTTTGGCTCCCTAATGATGTGAAAGGACGAACTTACGGCCGATCAAGCAAGCTTTTGTTTCACCCGTGTTTTGCCAAATCTTTGCACAAAAAAAGAGCCCCGGAACCGCAATGGATCCGGGGCTTGTTGCTATTTGTTTTTCTTTTCGGCATTGGGATAGTCGTAGGTTAAGGCCCTGGCCGAATCGGTGACTCCTGTGGTGGTAGGATCGGTAACCGCGTGCCAGATGCTCACCAGCACTGCCACTACCACCACCGGATTTTGCACCGCCTGCACGAACAGATTGCCCAATGCTGGCCAGGAGGTCATATCCTCCCAGTTGAGGCCGAAATAAGCCAGAATCGGGGCGAGAATGGACACGGCTACCTGCCACCAGAAGACAGGGTTTCGCAGCCGGATTTTCCAGTTGATGTTCATGTGTCCTCCTTTGAGCCCAACCGTTCGGTGGGCAAATTCATAATGTCGTCATATGCCTGTTTGCCGGTCCCATTGCCGCCCAAGGCGGCGTAAGGCCGATATAGGTATTCGATGTTCTTCTTGTCGCCAAGAGGGCAGAAACCATGCCGAGTGTAATACCGGTGGGCCTGGTAAATGCGGTCGTGCAGGATGGCCTGCAGGCCCTCTCGGATCGCCTCCTGCTCCGCAGCAATGGTTTTGCGCTGTTGTTCCTGTTCGGTTTTTTGAATTTCCAGCTTTCTGCGTACCCACATAAAGAAAGCACCCAAGCTGCCTGTAACCATCCACACAAGCAGATTTGGAAAAATGTCAGCCAGCCGGTCGATGACGACCACCGCCTATGCAAGGACGACGCCGGCAGCGGGAACCCAGGAACAGATGCCGCCGTTTGCTCCCAGCAGAAGCTTGCCGTCGCCAACCTGGCTGACCACATGGGTGGCATCCTTTACCCAGGACGGAATCTGCTGACCGGTGGAATAGGTGTCGCAGATAATACGCACCTGGTCGCCTACCTGAATTTCCCGCGAGGGATTGTCCGGAAGAGCCAACACCTGCCCAGCATAGATGATATAGGGATCTCCAATGCCGTTTAAAGCCGCAATTTCCTGCCAATTGATTCCTAATTCTGCACCGATTTTGGATAAGCTGTCCCCGGAAACCACCGTATAGGTGTTCTCGGACGGCTGGGGTGCGGGAACGGGTGCAGGCGCCGGGGCGGGCTGGCCGCCGGAAAGCTGGAGTACCTGGCCGGCATAGATGGTGTACGGCTCGGTGATGCCGTTAACTGCCGCGATATCCCGCCAGTCAAGGCCCAGCTTCGCGCCGATCACAGACAGGCAGTCCCCCGCCTGTACCGTGTAGGTATCGCCGGAAGGAGCCGGCGCAGGAGAGGGCTGCCCGCCGTCGTACTCGGCCTGGCACATGGCGAGAAAGGCGTCCCAGGTCCCAGTTTCCCGAATGGTCTGGGGGCAGTTTTTCCCCGACCAATGGTTGTGCTGCACCACGTTGCCGATGGGAATGGAGTTGTCCTTCATCAGCTTCGCCACCAACCAGGCGGCGTTTTTCTTCGTCTGCTCAAAATCGCCGTCCGCATTTACGCACAGCTCGATGCCGATGGAATGCAGGTTCCCAGTGCCTAAGCCGCCGTCTCCCGCGTGCCAGGCCTTTTCGTTGTCCGGGATATGGTGATAAATCTCGTGATCGTCCACGGTGTAATGATACCCAATTTCTCCGTTTGCGCCGTTCGAGAGCCAGTTTGCGTGGTTCTTCGCCCCGGCTCCTGCGTCCTTGTTGCCGGTTTCATGGATGGTGATGTAAGACTTCGTGTAGTTCCCGCCCGGCCGGTTGGCATTGGTGGACGGGATGATCTGTTCAATGATGGATACTGCCATAATGTTACCTCCTAAAATAAGAGAAGCGTGCCGTTTGGCACGCCTAGTCAGTAATTAAGTTTTCGCATCCGCAATCCACCAGGATTGCCTTGACCTGGGCCTTGAGGGCGGCGGGAACTTCCCGATATACCTTCACACCCTTGATAATCAAAGTTGCATAAATCATCGCCATGCTTATACACCTCCCGTCAGCATATCGTAGAGTTCCACCAGCGCCAGCATGGTGTTGACGCTTTCGGTTTCCAACGTGGTCAATCGTTCTTCGATCGTTTTCGTCTGCGTGTAGTTGGGATCTGCACTCTGTGCCGCGAGAGCAAGAAGATCTTCCCGCTCGGCATCGGTCAGACGACCTTCCGACCACAAAATATTGATTTTCTCCTCCATTGAGGACAAAATATACTGTCCTCGTTCGACCACACGGGTCAAAATAGAAACAAAATGATCCGACATAGTTAGCCTCCAATCTGCATATTCACCATCTGGGCTTCCAAAGCCTCAATGCGGTGTCGTAAAGTGTTTTGTGCGCCGCCATGGTAGTGGGACAAGCGGGCGCGGCAGTTGACATTTGCGCTGCCCGGTACCCAGCTGCAATTCCAAAAGTTGGGGCCTGCTTGCTCTAGGCTGGACCAGTATCCGCCCACCGCCGCAGCGCATACGGCCGTGCTGGGGGCATAATAGTTGTCCGCGTAATATGCGGTCGCTTGCGAGCCGACGGCCTCTGGCAGTCGAACGTGCGGATAGCGGTTGTCAAGCCCAAGCTTTTTTACCCATCCGTCTGTGGCAGGCAGGCCAAAAGGAAGCTTGACGTAATCTGAAGTGATCATACCGGCAGCATACGTTGTAGGATCCGGCAGGTAGTAAGCGCGGCACATATACGGATCGTCCTCGGTTCCGGCACCCTCTTTTCTGAAGAGTACGTCGGATATCCATTCATAGGCATTGCCGTATGGGGCCTCTGTTCCGCGATACACGCAGTTATATAATCCACTCGTGTTGGACACCGGCGATCCCGATGACGACAAAACCCCGTCGCAGGAACCGTTAATGTGGGCTGTGCAGTAAACCACGTTACCGACAGCGATATCCGCCGGATCTCCGTCAAACGATATGGCTTTGTTGTCGGTGTCGTATACGTCGATGGCGGTTATCACCCGATTTTGTACGACTTGCGTCCCCCAAATCAGAGTGCCGATATTGATGGTTTGCCCAACGGCAAATCCTTTGGCGGTGGCATTTGCTACAATAATCCGGTTGGTTGCGTTCTCTGCTACGGTCGCCTGGTGGCTCCCCGCCGAAGGTAGCTTTGTCGCGCCGCGCATAACCGTCTGCAAATCCCGCGTCGCAAACTCCACCCACATGTACAGGCATTCGGTATACCATTCGGCGGTCGTTGTGGTGGTGTAACTTTCGCCAAGCGTCCTGGCAGTAGTCATAGCGCAGTTAAGCGAGCACGCATCCGAAAAGACACCAGCACGAGAGGTGGCCTTGCCGTTCACGGTTGCCATCGGGTAAGCGGCGGTATATGCTTTTTGCCGCAGCGTACCGTCTGGATTTACAAAGATCGGCGCGGGTGAGAATCCAGCAGCGGGAAAACCGGAAATCACGATTTCTTCCGCATCGCCATCGTAAACATGTTTGTAGTAAAAGAGCGAGTGCTCCACCCATACCTCGCCATTGCTGCCATCCGTGGCATACCCTGGCTCTCCAGCGTAAGCATTGACGACAAAATTGTCGTTCTCGTCAAAGTATCCACAGCAGCGCCGCCGGGCGCACCAGGGATAAATATGGTCGAAATCATTCACCGCCGTCTGGGTATCGGTTCCAACCCCAGCTGTAAGTCCTATGGCGTTATATAAACGTGTGACCGTATCGCCGCTGTTGGCAGGACCTGCAAAACGCACTCCGTACATGGGCACGGATGCAGTCGTAAGCTCCTCAAGTGATTGAATCCGGTGCAGCGATGCCGCGATGGTTTTGTTCGCGTCCTTATGGTAGACAAGGGCAATGGACGGATGCGGCTGCGCTCCTGTTGACAGGGCCGTGCCAGTTCCTTGCGGGATGATGGACAGCAAAAGTTCCTTTGTCTGCGCGTTTACCGGTTCTTCTGTGGGCGTTTCCAAGGGATAGTAAATGGTAAGCGGCGTGCCTGCCTCCGCTTTAGCGCGGAACCATTCCCTGAACTTTTCCAAATATGTATCTCTCTCCTCGCCGGTTACAATCCCGGTTTCGCTGTTGAGCAGGGTGACGGAAATTACGGTTGACGTCCAGCAATAGCTTTGCGTGGTATCATATCCGTTAGGCCGCCAGGGAAGCAGGTTGCATAAAAGCCGCCCGTTTGCAACCGGACGGCAATCAACCAAATAGATGTAATTGGAAGTTTCTCGCGCCGTAGTAAGGTCGGAAACTATTTTTTCCTCGCCGGTAAATACGATGCGCCCCACGTTTCGTCGCACATAGGCACTGTTTTGTGCATAGTCGATCACCAATTGATCTCGTACCGTGAAGCCTCCTGCCCCATCGGAAATTCCGTATAGTTCCACTGGAATGTCTCGTGTTTGCCCATCCACAATTATGGGAATCGTGCCGCCGTCTCCTACGTAGGAGATGGGACCAGGGAAGGTATCCTGCCGGCAGAGGCCTGTCAGGGAAAGCGACGCAAACCGTGCCCCCTCTTGCAGGTCGTCCACCATGATTTCGGTCCCTTCTGCCGTGTCTGTCAGGGCATAGGCGTACCGGCTGTTGCTTTCCTGCTTGGTGTACCCCTCAAAGCCCGCCACCGTCTCGACTGCCGTTGTCGCCGCCGCTTGTGCGAGTGTGCTTGCTTTCTGAGCGGATTCCACCGCTGCCTCCGCCTCGTCGAGCCGGTTCGTGAGCGTTTCAAGCTCCCCCAAAGCATCTTTGAATTCCTGCAATGAGGAATCGAGCAATCCCTCATATCGGTCGGCAACCAGTGCCCCCATACCGCACCAATCGGGACAATCCTCCACGGTAAGGTGTAGCACACTGGTACGATGAACGACGAAATCCTTGCGTGCGTCTAAAAAGACCTGCAATTCTCCTGGAATCATTAACGCCTGCGGCAAAGGAAAGAAAACCGGATTGGAAAGAGGCACCGTTCGGTAATACTTCCCCGCAAAAGGCAGGTAAAATCGCAGAGTGCAGTCGCAGTCCTGCCACTCTTCAGGGATATCCAAGGCCAGTGCGGCAGCTAAATGTTCACCCGCCTGACCGGCAATTGTGGTATCCGCCAAAAGCGCCTCGTCTTGTATGGTAAGTTGGATTATTCGCAAAAACTTCACCTCAAATCATGTTATTGGTAGGGCAGCACCGGAAACGTCATTCCCAGCGCAGCCGATGGATATGTCCTGTTTGGAAAGTGCAATAAGATTTGCCGCGGCAGCACGGTTTTGGACACAGGCCTAGTCGTGTAATGGATCGCAGCCTTTATGGATGCAGCTGATACGCTCAACAGGTCTGTACGTATGGCAGCTTTGGTCCAAAAGAGAACCCTGTCTTTTTTTGTTTAATCTTAGTCTGTGCTGGAAGGTCCCTTGACCAAACCTTCCAGGGGGGCGGCTGTTTGCGCTTCCCCGCAAGGAATGTCCGGACATTCTTCGACCAGAAGCTTTGCCATAGAAGTGCGGTGAATTTCCTCGTCTTTGCGCCCTTCCAAAAGCAGAGCCAAATTGCCGCCTGCCAGCAACGCCTGCGGCAGGGAAAACTGCACCGGTTCATGCAAAGGTACAGACTGATAGCACCGGCCAGTTTCCATGTAGAAATGCAGGGAATATTCGTCCATCCCCTGCCACTCCTCTGGTAAGGAGAAGGAAAGCCGCGTGTCCAAATGCTCGCCGGCTTGTCCGGCCAGCGGAGTGGAAGGAACCAGCTGTTCTCCCTGGATCGTAAAAGTTATGGTTCGCATGAAATTCTCCTAACGTTTGTTCGCATGTAAACGCGAATTCATTTCTAGACCCGGTTCACAAAACCGGGCGATTTTTTTCGTCTATAATCCGTATAGACTCCACAGGAACTCCGTTTGCGTTCCCAATAAAGACGCCTTTCGCCTTGACCGGAGGCGTACCCGGCGCATAGACGGTCCCAAATCTGCGTTCTCCATTGTTGCTGGCATATATTCCACCTTTGCGAACAACCCAGCCGAAATCTGTCCAGCCGGACGCTAAACTCCCGTTTAGAGCGCATGCCCGGTAGTTAATTCCAGTTCCAGAAGGCCAAGAATCTACACTGGTAACCAAAGAGGTATTTGTTGTTTGCCCCATGTATTTCCAATCTGAATACGCATCCGTATTTGGATCGGAATGCCGGTATTCCAGCAGATAACCGGTTACATACCCGGAAGCGGCTCCCCAGGATAGGTAAACGGTATGATTGCGGTCCATGGACAGGCTCGGATTAGTCGGCGCGGATGGGGTGCGGGGAATGGGGTCGAGAGTTGCGTATGCGGTAAGCGTTATTTCGCCGGGGCCATTGCCGCCGGAAGTAAGGTTAAATTTACCGGTCAGCATGACGGTTTTGTTCCCATCCGGATTATGCGGGATCACATACCCGTTTCGGGTAACAATGATTTTTGCCCAATGCCCGGTAGGCGACGTGCTCGGTGAGTAGTCCCATTTTCCAAGTGTAGTATCCGAATTAAATTCCCCAAAATGCTGTGTATCTCCATCTATCCCGATGTAAGCCCCTCTAACCATTCCGTTCCAATCGTAATAGGGGAGCCCATTGGATTGTATTTCGTCTTGGTCAACTAGTAACTGGACGTTCAGGGTGCTGGTGTTGGCGTCGTAATTTGGAGTGGACGTCCAATATAGAATTCCGCGCATACAATCTTTATGCTGTGTGCCTTCTACGGCTTCAAAGTTACTTGCCATTCTCCCACCTCCTTACACCAATACAAAGATTTCGCCTTCCGCCAGCGAACCGGGCACCGAAGTCCCAACGGTCACCTTTTTCTGATATCCCTCCGGGCCAAGCCCACCGAGCTTCGACGCATTGTCGGCAGTACCGCTGATCGTACTTTTGACCGTCAACCCCGCAAAGGTAGGCGAAGCGGTCGTCTTTACATTTTGATTCACCTTGCTGTTGTATTCCGTCAGCGTGACGTAACCTTGGTTAGCCAGCTGATCCAGGATTTCTTCTGCCCGCTGCTGGTAATCCTGGGCGTTGAGGGTATAGAGTCCAGCCGCCACTCCGCACACGGACGCATCCAATCGTTCGTCAATTACCGCCGTCACCATTGTGGCGTTGGCCGGAACATGCAGCTGTGCCAGCGACAGTTCCCAAGTGATATCGTTGCGGGTTAACGGCTTGGGGGAAGGATTGGCGCCCGCAACTCCCTCCAAAATTTTCAGCGACACACTGCGTGCCTTCTCTTGCAGGTCCAGCCGCAGCACCACTCGGTCAATGCGCGAATAGGTGGAGTTGGAATAAGGAACAGACAACACCAATGGCTCATTCTCGTTAAAGTACGCATAGCCCCGCACAACGGCCTTGCCCGGGTCCACCGTCACTGCCAGCTCTCCTTCCCGCCTGCGGACCTGCAGGCAGCTGTCCCCGTTCATCACCACCCCGTCTGCATAGAATAACTGCATAAACTTAGCAAAAGCCGCCGACGAATACTTTCGTTCATCCTGGGGATAGGAATCGAAAAACATGGATGTCTCGCTCAAAAAAATCTCCTCCTTTTATCAACCGTTAGGAATTTGTTATTTTAATGTTTACCGGGAATCCCGGCACGAAATAAATACCGTCGGCTCCTGCCGCGCGGAATTCCAAGGTTCGATTTCCCGGACTCCCGAGCGACACGATAAAGGTGTACGTTTTTGTCCCATCTGTATTGGAAGTCACCGTTTGGGAGGAGGGGGACAACACCGTTCCATTGTCATTGTAGAGACGGATATTTGCTGTGTTTGGGCTGGTCACCACCGTAAAGGTGATAGGCTCGTCCTTCTTTGCCGTATTTGGTCCCTGTACAGAATAGACGGCAATCGTCGGCAGTGGGTTAGCCGCGTCCCTTGCATCCAGCCGGATCGGTTTCTGAGGAATGAGATAGGTATGGTCCTTCGCATCATACTCAAGGGTCAGATTGCGCGGGGAAACAACATGGATCGAAGCCGCCTGAGCTTCCATCACAGGGGTGTTGTTTGTGGAATCCATAATCACAAAATTTTTCTCTTCTGCATCCAACAGCTGCGGTTTTTTGACTAGTTCCTCGTAATTATAGTTGTAAAATGCCTTCCATCCGCCGGAGGGAAGCGACCCATACGCGTAATTGCGAACCGCGCTGTCAATTTTCTTAAAATATCGCAGCGTAGCATTACGCTCCTCAACAAACGGCCTTGGCATGCACCGGGTCCGTGTAGCTCCAAGCTCCAGCTTTACCCAGTTAAGCACAGCTTCCGATCCGCCTTCGCCTTTGACGAAGAGTTCCACCGGATTGTTGGCCGATGCTTGGAAAAGGGTGGTGCGCTGATAAATGGTGCCGTCAACCGACCACGACAGTGTGACCGTCTGTCCGTCAAGCGCCGCCTTGTCCGCTTGCTCCATCTGCTGGGCCACCATGACCACCTGCTCACCACTCCCGCCAAAAGCGAGGCGCATCCCGTTTTGCGCCTTGGACACCGAAAGCCCCGCCACACCGCTGATATTCACTACCGACCACATGGTGGCGGTATACTGGCCCTGTGCCGAAATATCGGAAAACGAGTCGCCGTCCTCCCACACCTTAAAGTGGCTGTCGAGCAGCAGGTTCGGGTTGCTGTATCCCGCGTTTTGAGAAAGCCAGTCTAAAGTATCTTCCATCTGCTTGCGGTAGTCTTCCATATCCAGCGTATAAAGCCCCGCCGCAATGCCACAGACGGTGGCGTCATACCGTTCGTCCGTCACCTTCTCGATAACGGCAGAATTGGCTGGAATATATAGCTGCGCCAGTGACAGCTCATATTCGTTCTCATTGCGGGTAAGAGGCGGGGGCAGGGGAGTGGAAGCCGCCGTTCCCGGTTTGATGTCGGCCGACACACTGCGCTGCGTTAAGCTCAGGCGCAGGATTACCCGGTCAATGCGCGGGTAGGAGGCATCCGCGCCCAAAGGCGCTTTGTGCAGCGGTTCGTAGTCGTTGAAATAACTATAGCCCCGTATAATCGCCGCGCCCGGATTGATGGAGACGGACAAATCCGACGTTCCCTTGTAGACCTTAAGGCTTTCCGCGTTTGTCTGATGCATCACCACGCCGTCCGCGTAGAAAAGCCGCATATATTTTGCAAAGTCGCCTGAGGAATACAGCCGCTTGTCGTCCAGGTACGAATCAAAAAACATAGAACTTTCGCTCAATGGTCTCACTTCCTTTCGTCATTTTGCTTTGCCGGTATTGCAAAGCAATCAAAAGCGCCATGCGGGAGGGTTCCCGCGCGGCGCCGCAAATATTTATATGTTCCGTTTTGCATGGTACAGTCCGGTTTTTACCGGGGAATGTTTTTAAGGCTTTGAATGACCCGTCCCAAATGCAGCGGAGCCGTTCCAAAGGTTACATCAATGCCCATCTGCGTGCTTTCGTACCGTTCGGTGATCTCTGCAATCCGCGCGTCTAAAGAGACGCCGCCAATCCGGCTTTGGATGGTCACCAGATCGCCCAAAGCCCAGTCCACACCATATACAAAGGAGCTTTCCGGCGCTACTACCGCTGAGAGGCTTTCCTGCTTTTCGAATTCCTTGAGCTGGTGTTTTCCTTCGTCCACCAGGCTCATAGCCGTGTCGGAGACCGTGATCGCCAGGTCGCCGCAGTCGAGAAAGGTCTCAAACCGTGTAAAAGCCGTCGGCTCGGTTTGCTCATTGGTCACCTTCAGTACCGTGCGGTCATACCCTTCGCCCATTCCAGCCGCATAGCCCAGGTTTAGGTAACCGGACAGATCCTGCAAATGGTTAAGGCTCTTGATGGATTCAAAGTCAAGGGAGAAAAGCACCGGGCTGTTCTCCTCCTGGGAAACCGAATGATCCGAACCAGGGATCACGTCGAAATGCAGCCCGCCGTCTTTGTCCAGGTAGATTTCCCATCCCATATCGCAGTATTCCGCCGCCTTTTGCAGCACCGTGTCCAGCCGCTCGTACCGGCTCATCCAAACGGTCTTCATGCCTCGTCCGAAATCTGCATCCACCGTCATAGGAATCCGGCGCGTGGGGTCCTGCGGCTGCGCCAAATGACGGGACGCATAGGTTTTCAGAATTGTTTCCGCCGGCACCGGAATGGGGTTGGGGTTTTCCTTTGTCAGCTCTGGAACGTTATCATAGCCGCCGTTCGGGTCTGTCTCTTCCGGTTCGCCGCTATCCGGGTTTGCGTTCACATCTTTCATTTTTGGAACCGTGATGCGCTGGGCTGCCAAACCGTTTAACGTCACTCCCTTGACGGATAAAACCGGCCCGCGGTTGTCCTCGGTGTATTCCAGACTTCGGATGATTCCAGCCCGGTGCCCGTCGTTATCGAGCATGATATAATGGCCCAGCCCAATATCTCCAAGTCCCTGCGCGTCGGCAGGCAGGACGAACTGGAAGTCGCCCACCCCCTGCCAGCTGCGCTTAAAGTACAGGGAGGTATAGGTATCCACCTCCGTCAGCAGCGCGCCGCTTGTGTCAATGATACGGATTGCAGGAATTTTCATATCTTATACCCCCGCGTACCGTTCGCGGAACTGAATGATGACCCGCGTCAGCACACTGTCGTTCTCACAAGCGTACGTCAACTCATTGACCCCCGGCTGAAGCTGGAAAAAGCTGCTCTGCAAATCGATATAGGCGAACGCGCTGGTGGTCACCTGGTTTTTGTCGGTCAGCAGCACCCGCTTTTCTCCCGGCTTGGTGTAAATCGTCAGCGTTTCGCCTTCGTCGAGAACCTTCTTTACCGAAATCGCCTCTCCGGTGGTCTGATTGATGACCGACGGATTTTTTGCCGGTCCCAAAATGGTCAAGCGTACCGGCGTCGGCACCGTCCCGCCGTTTACCACCGTGCAGTGGTTGGAGCGGGATGCGAACTGGATCTTGTGGTCGTTTTCCGGCGCAAATTCCAGCGGGAACGAAAATCCCCCTTCCACATAGGCCATGTAGGAAGGGGGCATTTCCTCCACCGCCTCCCAGTAAGGGGACGGGCACCGGAAGGACAATTGTGCGGTGTTAAAGTTCTTGATCCGCGTGGCGAACTCCGCCGCATTCGCTGGATACGCAGCAATGCGCACCGAAATGTAATCGTTCTGGTAATAGAGCATACCCGGATCCTTTTTCGGGGAAAGCTTGCGAATGAGCGCAAACCGTTTTTCGTACATTCCCTGCCTGGTCCCCCCCTTGACGTGAATGGTAGCGCTCACCTCCCGAGACTCTGTGCGCATGGTGTACACATGTACGCCGTCGAGCCCCGGGATAGTGTCTTGCACCAGCGTAGTGTCCGCCCCGCCCACGCCGGATACGGTGCCCAGAATCAGCGGCGGGGACAAAGAAAAGACCGCACATTCGTCGATGCGGTCGATGGAAGCTCCAGGCGGAACATAGATCAGTTTTTGCATTTCACAATTAACCTCCCTGTTGAATTTTGACGACCATGCTTTGCATGGCTTTTTCCAATTCCCGCCGGGTCTCGATGGGACTTTCCACCGGCTGGTTGAAATTGACTGTCATCTGGACGTTGGTCGGAGCCGCCTGCGCGGCGATTCTTGCTTCTTCCTGTGCGCGGCTCGCATAGAAGTGATCGGCCGCTTGGTTGGCAGCATTGGCCACCGCCGAGTGAAACGCGTCGATCTGCGTCTGGATCCGATTGAAGTAGTCCTCGATGGACCCCACCTTCTGCGTAAACCCTTCCACCAGCTTTTCGCCCATGGACTGGCCAACCACCTCATAGTCCGGCGCATAGCTCTGCAGCAGCTGCAGGATATCCTCCTGGCTTGCCTGCATCAGCATCCGCTCGGCTTCTGCCTTCAAGGCCGAATCCTGCATCAGCTTTTCGTAGGTCTCATCCAAGGCCTCCGATTCCTTCTCCAGAGCCTCCTGCTTTTGTTTGGACTGCTCCTTTGCATCCTCGATCTGCTGTTCGAGTTGCTTGCGAAGTTCGTCCCTGGCTTCCTGCTCGAGACGTTTCTGTTCTTCCTTGTCCAGGCGGTTGATCTCCTTTTGAATCATTTCCCGCTGATACAGGTCCTTTTCATACGCCTTTTGCAGCTCCAGCGCCTGCTTGTTGCGCTCGTATTCCGCCCGCTTATCGGCGGACTCCTGTTCCTCTTCCAGCTCGTCGAGCGCGTCGATCTGCCCCTGAATGGCCGCGACCGTCTGCTCCTCCCAGACCTTCCAGCTCTGGATGCTGTCATCGATGCGCTTTTGCTCGATTTCCTTTTGTTCCTCGTACCGTGCCTTGAGCGCCGAGGTCACCGCACTTCCCAGCTCGTCGAGCTGTTTGATCTGTTGCTGTAGCCGTTTTTCTTCCTCATCCTGCAGCTTCTTTTTCACCTGGTAAATCCGGTACTCCAGATCCTGCCGCTCTTCCGCGCTCATGCGGTACTGCCCCAGCATTCTCTCCAGCCACGCGAGCTCTTCTTCGTTGGTCACCTGATCCATCTTTTTCTTTTGCTCAAGCAGCTTTATTTCGTTTTGCAGCGCCTCGTTTTTGGAGGAATTATTTTTTGAGTTACCTTTTGGTTGCAGATCGCCAAAAGTAATAGTAGAGGCAGTCTTTGATGCAGCTTTTAGAGTGGCAATTGTCTTGTCGATATCGTCAAGCTTTCCTTTGCTTGCCTCTAGCTGTTGTTGTACAGTTGCGTTTGTTGCTGCATCTGCAAGAGTGTCGTAGGCATGTGCTTTATCGGTAAGATTTCTTAACTCTTCAGCGGCCGTTTGTCTCTGCGCCTCTAAAGTGGTAATTTGCGATTCCCGCTCCAGATTCTGCATCGTCATTTTTGCATTGAATAAATCAACCAGCAATTGTCCGTTTTGCAGGGAAAGATCGCCGCTTTCCGCAATGTAACTATTGATTTCAGGAAACGCCTGACCGAGATTGTACAGAGCCTCAGCAGACAGGGTTCCGTCTTGCTGTAAAGTCTGGTATGCGCTGGAAAGAGATTGCAGAGAATTGAGATCATCGGAAACTCCCGCTCGGATTTTTTCATTCGCCTGCGCCATCTCCTCGCAGCTTTGAATATACTCCAACGGTCCTGCGCGATTTTCCAATTGTTTATTGATGATTTCAAGCACTTGCTCGACGCCGTTCTCCGAGGTAATCAAATTTTCATTTTCCGAAATCATTTGATTTATGACTGCCTGACGGATAGAAGACATATCGTTATAGCCAGCAATCTGTGTCTGGATTAGTGCGGTAAATGCTTCGCCAGCCTCTTGCTGCTTTTCCATCCGCTCAGCTTCCAGGGTAATGAGCTCCTGTGTCTGCGTCTCGATTTGGCTTTCCAAATCGCTTCGATCCGATTCGCGGCCGGTAATATCGATGTTTTCAATTGCAGTATTTGTAGATTTTTGCTCTTTTTTTTTGTTATCTATCTGCTGTTCTTTGCTTCTTAATGAGGTTTGTTTCTCATCAAAGCTGGAAGCAACCTTTTTTTGATTGAGCTCCAATTCTTCTTTCACTTTGTCGATCCGTTGCTGAATAATATCGTTCTCTGCCAGAATAGCGTTTCCTTCAGCGTCCAAGCCGATTTTGACACCATCCAGAGTATCGGCTAAGGCATTTCGTGCCTTAGTAAGCTCTTCCACGGTGGAGGTGGAATCGTTTAAAATATCCATATTTTTTTTGACGGTTGCCAGCTTGTCGCTATAAGTTTTCATATTGTCGACCGCATCTTCAAACGCCTGTTGCTGTTCACGCTGTGCTTCTTGAATGGTATTGATTAAACCCGTCACAAGGGAAACACCGATCCCAATAATACCGGAAACCGCCGCGTTGAAGATTGCTCCGGCTGATGCACCTGCCAGCATCGCTTCCCGCAATGAGAAAAGCATAACGATAATGTTCCCGATTGCGTCCGTGGCGCCTCCTGTAAGAGAGGAAAGCGTTTCCATCCCAGTGCTTACGGTTTTGGTCATTAGCTTGGCGTTTTCCGCGGCAGTTTTATCTGATAGTTCTTTGTCAAGTTGCGCCTGGCTTTTGGCAGCCTTATCTGTTGCGGCTGCTAGCCGGTTAAGTAAAGAGACGGCCTGTCCGATGCCTTGTTCTAAGGTGCTGGTATCAAAATCGATACGCATGCCTAAGTCTAAATTGAGATTGTTTTGCCCGGAAAAAGAATTCTGGTCCATAGTTCGCCTCCTAAAAATAGAGATAAAAAAGCGCGCTCATTTGAGCGCGCCGAAAAGATAATTATCAGTTCTCTGCTGTAGCAGTAAAAAATATAACATCTATTTCTTCTATATCTGAATAATCATACCGGATGTTCCTTTGGGTGATATAAAAGTAGTCTTCAGATGTTTTGTTAATTGTATCTATGATATTAGTCTGGAAGCTATTTTTTTCTTCTTCGGTAAATTCCGGATTGCATATTTCGTAGATTTGCTCTGCTACGAACAGAAACTCTTTTGTGGCACGAGGAATGTCTTGCTTTTTATAGTCTTGAGCGAGGGATATGTCTTTAACCGGGCCGGTTTCCCCATTTGTACAGGTTAGTACAAAAGAAAAAACAGTGGATCCATCACATAGATAACGACCAATATAACGACCAATCCCTTCATCACTCACAAAATAGTCCCAATAGGATAATTTCAAGTTGTAGTTGCTTTCATCAATTCGCTGCTGAAGCATTTGTCCAAATTCCTCATGAGTAAATCCCAGATTGGGTCCCGTCCCGCACCCCGAGAAGCTCACCGCCACAAATAAGACCGCCAAAATCAATGCAAAAGTTTTTTTCATAAATTCCCC
>JAGZMM010000006.1 GCA_018364155.1 Clostridiales bacterium | reverse complement strand
CAAAGGTTTTCGGCGTGTTTGCTGGCGTCCCTGGCGGGATTCGAACCCACGGCCTTTCGCTTAGGAGGCGAACGCTCTATCCTGCTGAGCTACAGAGACATCTATTCAATTAAAATTGGTAACGATCACTTTTCATCGTAAGGCGGCCGGTAGAGCATAACCTTAGGAGGCGGACGCTCTATCCAACTGAGCTACTGGCGCATATTCAATTTTGACTACTTTTACCCCTCCATTGGGGAACACTCTCGGTTCTCTTCGGAGGCGGACCTCTATCCTACCGAGCTACGGAGACAAATATCTAGAATATGTTGTTTTACAACCGTTGTCCATCTTACCCCATGATCCCGATTTTGTCAAGGAGGGAGGGGGTTCGCCTTGTTTGGGCTGGGTTTGTAAAAAGCCGCCGGTTTATCCCTGCGGCTTTTTCCATCGTTTGGGCTGCGCCTTTCTTTTTTTCCGGAGAGCGGCAAAGAACGTCTGCAAAATTCCGGCGCATTCCTCTTCCAGCACCCCTATCACCACCTCGGGACGATGGTTATAGGGCAAAGAGAACAAATCCACCACCGACCCGGCGGAACCTGCTTTCTCGTCCTTCGCACCATATACCAGCCGGGGGATACGCGCGTTGATGATGGCACCCGCACACATGGGGCAGGGCTCTAGGGTTACATACAAGGTGCATTCCCACAGCCTCCAGCCGCCAAGCCTGCGGCAAGCCTCTGCAATCGCTTCCAGCTCCGCATGAGCAAGGGCAGACTTGCCGGTTTCCCGGCGGTTTCGCCCCACAGCGACAATTTCGTTCCCTTTGGTAATCACGGCGCCAACCGGTACTTCCCCTTCCTCAGCCGCCAGCACCGCCTGGCGCAGGGCCTCTTTCATGAAGCAAATATCCTGTTCCCTTATCATCGGCCCACAAACTTTACGTAAAAACTGGTCATATACACCATAGCGAGAAAAGCGAGAATCATACCAGGGTTAAAGAGGAAAGCGCTGACCCGCTTACCCAGAGACAGCGAAGACTGGACCGGGTTTTTCCGAAATACCCAACGCTGCCGGTCAATGAGCACGGCCAAGAACACGATCGCAAGCAGAATCAGAACCCCGTAATACGCCAGCACCACCAGATTTCCCAGCACGTCGTTTACGCCGGAAAGCAGCATAGTCAGCACTACGCTGGCGGTATTGTTGATCAGATGGATAACGATACCCACCCACAAGGAGTTGGACTTTATCACAAAAAATCCGATGATGAGCCCCACCACCATGGCAAACGGAATCTGCACCAGGTTTCCATGCACGAGGCCGAAAACAATGGCGGACATGACGATGGCAAACCCGTCCCCATACCGGCGCAGAGGCTGCATGACGATGCCGCGGAAAACGAACTCCTCAATAAAGGCGGGCAGAATTCCCACCGTCAGCAGATAGATTCCCTGGCCCGCCAAAGTGGTGGGAACCGACATGACCGGCGTGGTGATCTCAATGCCCAGCATTGCCATCAGCATGGACAGGATCATGACCAAAATATTACCCAGAATACAGCAGCCCAGACCCACAAAGATGCCAGGGGCCATCAGCCCCTTGCGCGGTTTCGACAAAACCGCCACGTCAGAAAGACGGATCCGCTTGGCTTTGGCATAGATGACAAAAGGAACAATCAGCATAGGAATATAGCCGATCAAGGTCACCAGCTGCTCGGCCACGTCCGGGCCCACAAATTCCCCTTTTGCGTTATAAAACCCAAAAAGACTTCCGAAAAAGCCCAAGCCAAACCCAATGAGAGCGGACACTGCCAGCATACCCAGAATGGCCAGGCCGATTCCATTCCCCATGTGCCATAGGTTTTTCTTTTCCGCCACAGCCCAAAGCGAATGATCCGGCGCCCTTCCATAGGGCGGCTGGTAAGGATGATAAATTTGCCCCTGCTTTGCATATGGATTCATGCTGACACTCCTATTCCGTCCAGTCCACAGCTCGTTGTGCTCTTAGAAAGCCATGGCGCTGTGTTTGCCCAAAATTTAGTTATATTCAAGTATAGCATACTCCGAATAAATTGCAATATTTACCCATCGAGCTTCTTTTTACAAAGAAGTCCGTTCCGATTCTTCCCCACAAAGGGAAAAGGACTGGTCCAGGGAAAACGCGTACACAACGCATTCCTTTACCGGCTTATGGAAAACCTGCTCCATGGCGTAAGCATAAAGGCGAAGCTGCTTTGCATAGCGGGACAGAAGCGATTGCCCATCCTGAGCGGCGTCAGTCTTGTAATCGACCACCACAAGTCCGCTTTCTTCTTCAATCACCAGGTCCGCCACACCCTGGAGCACCACCAGTTCCCCGCGTACATCCACGTTTTCCCCGGCAAACCGGCCGGCCGGAATGCTCACGTTAAAGCGGATTTCCCGGTAAACCTGCCGGGCGGCCTTCATCCTTGTATACAGCTCGCTTGCAAAGAAACGGCGCACCTTCTCTATACGAATGGAATCCGCCTGTTCCTTCGTCAAAAACCCTTTCGAGAGCAGCCGGTTCAGTTCCTCTTCCGGGCGCTCCGATGCCCGGTTAAAATCTGCAAACTGCATGAAGCTATGCAGGGCAATGCCCTTCTCTGTGGGGGTAAGCCCGCCGCCGCTTAAAAAGGCCGGACGGGAAACGGCCACAAATGCTTCTGTCTGCTCGGATTTCGCCAGCTCCGACGCGGCTACCTTAGCGGGAATGCGGTTGACCGCCTGGAAAGGATACACCCAGTCGATCTGGGTTTGGATGCGGTCTATGAGCGCCGGGTCGGGGGCAGGGACGGCGGGCTGCGTGTCCTCCTCTTGTGCTCCAATGACGGGCGGCGGAGTAACAATGGACATGGCCCAGGACGAGGAAGCAGGCAGCGGTTCGATATCCTCCCGCCCGGCAAGCGCGCGAAGCGCTCCTCCATCCGGATGGCGCAGAGCACAGGCCAGAACCCATTCGAAAAAGCCTTTGGCACGGCGCAGAAAAAAGGGTTCCAGACGCCCGGACGGGGGCAGGTTTGCCGCCACCGCTTGGAGCGTGGCCGCAGGGTCTTTTAATTCCGTTACCAGAATGAGTCGTTCCTTTGCCCGGGTCATCGCTACGTACAGCACCCGCATCTCCTCCGACAGGGTGGCCCGCTCCAGCTCCAACGCCACCGCCTCCCGGGGCAGGGTGGTAAACTGGCGGCCAAGCGCATCCCGCCGCTTGAGGCCTACCCCCAGCTGAGGGTGGAGAAGGGCAGGAGCACGCACGTCGCTTTTGTTAAACTGGCCGCCCAAGCCCGCCACAATGCACACCGGAAATTCCAGCCCTTTGGAGCTGTGGATGCTCATAATTCGCACCACGTCTGCCGCGCCGGACAACGTGGCTGCGGGAGCCAGGTCGTCCTTTCGCTGCTCGAGCCGGTCGATGAATCGAAGAAAACCGGACAGGCCTCCATAGCCCACACTCTCGTACTTCTTCGCGTACTCGGTCAGAAGCAGCAGATTCGCCTTGCGCTGGGACCCGCCCGGCATGGCCTGGACCATGGCGGCGTACCCGGTCTGCTCATAGATTTCGTTTAAGAGACGCGCGGCAGGCAGCACTGCCGCGGACAGCCGCAGCCTGGAAAGAGACTCTAAGAATTCCTGGCATTTGCCGTCCTCCCCAGCTTTGGCGACCACCGCATGGTAAAGAGCGCCGCCCGAGGACGCCATGCGAATGTCCGCCAGTTCATCGGGGGTAAAGCCGAAGAGCGGGGAAAGCATCACCGATAAAAGAGGCACGTCCTGCACGGGATTATCGAGAACCCGCAATAGGGAAAGCATACAGGAGATTTCCACCGTGCCGAAAAAGCCGCCGGACACGTCGGTATACGCGGGAATGCCAAGCAGCGAAAGCTCCTGTACATACCGGGCGGCCCGCCCTTCCTTGCTGCGCAGAAGAATGCAGATATCCCGGTAGCGCATGGGCCGCAGCCGCCCGTGCTCGAACACGGTGGCGCCAGAGTCCATCAGCTCCCGGATGCGTGTTCCAATGGCCCGCGCCTGGGCGGCGCTGCGGTCGTCTTCCTTGGAAATGCCGGACAGGTCGAGCACCATCAGCTCGGCGTCCGCCTCCCCGCTTTGCGGATAAACCGCGCCGCAGCGAAGCTCTTCGGCTTCATCGTATGCCATCTCCCCCAGCTCCTCGCTCATGAGCTGGCGAAAAACAAAGTTGACCGCATCGGTTACCCCTTCCCGGCTGCGAAAATTGCGCCCCAGGGTGATTTTAGCGGGATAATTGCCGTCCTGATAACTGGGCAGGGAATTGCGCCGGCGCAGAAAAATCTCCGGCATGGCCTGGCGGAACCGGTAGATGCTTTGCTTCACATCCCCGACAAAGAACAGGTTCCTTTCCTCCTGGGATACCGCCCGGAAAATCAGGTCCTGGGCTTCGTTGGTGTCCTGGTATTCGTCCACCAGCACTTCTTCAAACCGGGCGGCCAGTTCCTTTGCTTCCCGAGTACGGGCAAAGCCGGTTTCCTCTTCCCTTACCAGCAGACGGATGGCCAGGTGCTCCAAGTCCCCAAAGTCCACCATGTGCTTTTGCGCCTTCTTCTCATCGAGGCGCCTGGAAAAAAGGCGGACGGTGTCAAACAAAGCTTCCACCAGCGGGTAGAGGGCATCCAAGTCCTCCCGGCACTCCGCTTCCCCCGCCTCATAAAGGCCGCACAGACGTTTTACCAAGTCCTGCACCTCTTTTTTCAACGCGTCGAGCTGGG
Organism: Clostridiales bacterium; assembly: GCA_018364155.1. Taxonomy (GTDB): domain Bacteria; phylum Bacillota; class Clostridia; order Oscillospirales; family Acutalibacteraceae; genus Solibaculum_A. The sequence goes on along the minus strand of JAGZMM010000006.1, from coordinate 119,714 downwards.
GCCCCAGGGTAAGCACCGTTCCCTTCTTTACCGGCTTGCGCCGGGCAAAGGAGAAGGAACGCAGCGCTTGTCCCACCTTGTCCAAATCCCGACTTTCCAGAAGCGCTTGCACGGCGCACAGGTGTTCTCTGGCAGTGGAAAAGACGGGCACGTACAGCTCCTCGCTTTCCGGCTCGCTTTGCATCAGGCGAAGACCGTAGGCAAGGCGCCGTTTTGCGTGGGCAAGGGCGCTTTTGGTATAAGAAACCACAATTTCGCCCCAGGGGGTACGCCCCACCGGGCCGTCAGGGTGATAGAGTGCCAGCTTTTCCTTCATCCACCGGTCCGGAAACGGATGGGAGCGGATGAATTCGTAAAGCCGCCGCACCATGTCGCTCAAGGGCCGGTCGTCCCGCTTGGGGCTTAACAGCTCCACAAGGCGAAGAAAGCCGTCGGTTCCTTCCCCGTAGCGCTCCTCGAGCACCTCGTCCATAGCCTGGTCGGAAAGGACGGCTACCTCGCTCTCTTCGGCAATTTTAAAGTCCGGAGATAGGCCCAGACGATGAAAGTTTTCCCGGGCCAGGTCCGCGCAGAAGCTGTGGATGGTGCTGATGTGGGCCTGGCCCAGCAAAAGCTGCTGGTGCTGCAAGTAGCGATCGGCGGGGTTTTGCAGCAAAAGCTCGGAAAGCCGGGCCCCGATGCGCTCGCGCATTTCGGCGGCGGCGGCCCTGGTAAAAGTGACGATGAGCAGCCGGTCCACGTCGCAGGGATTCTCCGGGTCGGTGATGCGTTCCATAACCCGCTGCACGAGCACCGCCGTCTTACCCGAACCTGCCGCCGCCGACACCAGCAGCGTCCCGTCTCGGGCCTTAATGGCCTGCTCCTGCTCCTTTGTCCATGTGCGCCCTTCGCTCATGGCTGCACCTCCTTGTCTGCAAGCGCTTCGAGAACCTGTACCCGATCGATTTTCTCCACAAAGCGCACCGGGTCTCCCCGTTCGTGGCCGCATACGGTTTTGTAGTCGCACCAGGCGCAGGCGTCGTACTCCCCGGCGGCGGGGACGGCGGCTACATCCCCTTCCAGCAGAGTTTGGGCCATGCGGGTAAGCAGCTCCTCCATCTGCGCGGCCAGCCGGCCAAACTGGGACAGAGAGGCCACCGACGAGCGGCTGTCCAGCTCTCCGCTTTTGGTGAGCTTTGCAGGGATGAACAGGCCTGCCGCGCCCGGCTCCATTCCTACGATCACTTGTTTGTCGTCCAAAAGCAGGCCGTTCATCTTAAACTGCTTGCCTTTCTCCTTTTTAACTGCCGCTTCGTCTGCGTGCCGGTCGGTCTCCACCGGTGCGTCCTGAGAGGGCATGTAGAGAATTCCCGCGGGAACCACGTCCCCATACCGGTCCTTTCCGTTTTGCCAGACGGTGATGAGGTACAAAAGCATCTGCATATTCAGGCCAAAAAGCACGTCGGACAGCTGAAACACCTTGGTTCCGGTCTTATAGTCCACCACCCGCACGTAGCTTTTGCCGTTTTTGTGCATCACGTCAAGCCGGTCGATCTTTCCTTCCACCTGGACTTCTCCACCACCGGGCAAGCGCAGGGTCATGGGAGCAAGGTCCCCTCCTTCCCCGATGGCAAGCTCAAAGTCCGTGGGAACGAATTCGCTCTGGCAAAGCTCCGCCACCAACTGGAGCACCAGGATGCGGGCGGTTTTGGACAGGCGGGAGAACAGATAGCGAAAGCGCGGGGTTTTGTCCTCCCAGCCGCCCAGGCGGGTGGTGACGTATTCCTCCAGCAACCCGTCGATTTCCCGCTGCAAGGAGGCAGGAGGCTGCTCATTCAGTTGGGCTGGAGAATGGGTGCGCAGCAGCCGTTCCAACAAAAAGTGGATGGCGGTGCCGTATTCGAGAGCGTTGAACTCCGCTTTTTTGCGCGGCTTCGCGTGCAGCCCGTACCGGCAGAAATAGGCAAACCGGCACAGATGGTATTTCTCGATTTTGGTAGCAGACAGGGTCATTTTTCTCCCGAAAAGCCGAGCGGCTGCCTCCCGGTCGGCAAAGGCGAAGGGCCGGCGGGCAGCGGCACGCTCTAAAGCAGTCAGACGCTGGCGGTAACCGGGCCGGGTTGCAAAAAGGGCCTTCAAAGACGCGGAAAGCACGGTGGGTTCCCGAAAGGTGAGGGCCGTCAGCTCAAAGGCCGGCCTTACGGCCTGGGCCAGAGACGGCGTTAGTTCGGATACCTGAGTGGCAAGCGTCGGAAACATGCGGCGAAGCTCCCCCACCAGCACGGAAGGAAGCAGAGCGTCTCCCACCGCGTTTTGCCGCTTGTAGCTGACGATGAGCAGATCACTGGGGCTGGCTGCCGCCGTGTAGGTCAAAAACCGTTCCTCCTGGGCCTGCTGCTCCACCGACTGGGACAGCGGCAGACCCATGGCAATCAGGCGGCTGCGGTCAAAGTCAGTCAAAAGCCCGCCTGGAGAACGGTTTTGCGGGAATTCCCCGTCGTTTGCGCCGATGAGGAAGGTCACTTTGGGCTCATTGGGCCGCATCCGGTCGGCTGCGCCAAACTGCACTTCGTCGAGCCCCTGGGGAATGAGCCCCAGGTCACAAGTGGAGAAAACCAGGCGCAGGGTATCGAGGAACCGCCGCAGCGAAAGGCGGGTTCCCTTGAGGGTGAGAGCCGCCTGGTCGAGAATGGTCATCAAAAGCTCCCACAAGGCCGCCTGTTCGTCGGCCAGCTGGTTTCGCCCCTCTCCCCGCAGAAGGGTAACCAGGCTTTTGAGCTGATAAGCAGCCCCCGTTTCCTCCAAAAGCCCGTAAACCGCTTTGGCCATGCCCTCTCCGTCCGCGTCCTGGGCCGCCTGCTCCAAGTGAAGAAGCGGCTCCACGAGACGGGCACGGGAGCGGTTGATCTCAGACAGGGCTTCCCTTGCTCCATCGGAAAACTGCTCGGCAAAACCCTTGGGATTTCCCTGCCAGTCAGAGAGCCAGCGGCGCCGGTCAATGCCCCACAAAAGCACATAGTTTTCCAGCTGCGAAATTTCGTCCAAAGTAAGCCCGGCAAACCCGGTCTTTGCGTAGCGAAGGAGGGCGTCGGTCTCGAAGTTTCCACTGACCGCTTCCAGCGCCGTCAGCACGGCGGCGGTCAGGGGTTTCGCATCGATTTGCTCCCGCCGGTCTAAAAACAGCGGCACCTCGTTTTGCAAAAAGGCCGCTTCCAGCACGTCCTCATAGGGCTGGGCGGTGCGGGCGATGACTGCCATCTGCCGGTACCGGTACCCTTTGACGCGGGCCAGATACCGGGCAGTGCGGGCTACGAACTGGGCCTCCTCCTGAGGGTTGGCCGCTTCAAACAGCCACAGGGCATCTTCTTCCTGGGCCTCTTCGCCCGGAGTAAAGCGAAAAAGCTCCCGCTCTACCTTCGCCAGAGCCCCGCTTTGATAGCGCAAAGGCTTTGTAAGCGTAACAGGGACCGCCACCTGGCTTCCCTGCTCCTTAGCAAGGCCAATCAGGCGCCGCCCGGTCTCTGCTACCGGGGCAAAAAGACCCGATCCGCCCTGCTCGTCCAGGGAATCGGCGCAGAGGGTCACCGTCACCAAAGCCGCCTGGGCGAGAATCCGCTTCAAGATTGCCCATTCCTGGCCGGTAAAGCCGGTAAACCCGTCTAAAAACACTTGCTTTCCTTCAAAAAAGGGATATTCCGCCAGCAAGGAGGCAAGGCGGGTTAAATCATCCAGAGGGTCCACAAAGGAGGCGGCCACCAGTGCCTCATAGGAGCCGAGAATCAGAGAAAGCTCCCGGGTTTTCTCTTTTAAGGACCCTTCCTCCATGCCGTCGGCCATTGCTTCGAGAGCGGCGGGCAAAATGGCGTTTTGCTTGCATTCGCCCGACAGCTGGAGCACCGCCTTGACAAAATCCGGGCTTCCCGTGCTGCGCCGGTAAAAGGACATCTCGTCCTTCACCTGCTCGAGAGCCGCGGTCATGAGCATACACCGGCCGCTGTCCTGCAACCGGCGGCCGGCGCCGCCTCCCGCTTCTCTCTGAATGCGGTCGGTCAGGCGGGTGAAACTGAGCACCTCCACCCGTCTGGCAAGGGCAGGACCTAAAAGCCCCAAAAGCGCCCGTTCGTTTTGAAAGGAAACCTGCTCGGGTACGAGCAGAATGAGGGATTCTTCGCCGCTGCGGACTTTTTCGGCGATCTTGTCCCGCAGCCAGCCGGTTTTCCCACTGCCGGCGCGGCCTAATATCAATTGAAGCATGGCTTTCCTCCGCCGTCTCGGTGTTTCAAAATAGAACGTATCTATTGTAGCATATCGAATGAAATTTTAAAATCCTAAGCAGACCTAGAGCAACCAAACCTTTCGCAGCGCTGGTTCGTTTGTGCGGGAACAAAGGCGGTTTGCTGCATTCCTTTTTCTAGAAAAGGAGTGGCAAATACCCTTGCGCTTTTTTCTTTGTCCTGCTAAGATAAGTAAACAGTGAAAAATTGGTGATGCTAATGAAAAGGCGGCAAAACGGGCAACCGTGTTTGTCCGCCCCAGGAAAGGACGGTCTGCCATGCCGACGTTTAATGAAATTTATCTGCGCTTGATGAACGCTGCGGTTCACAACGCCACCAAGGAAGAGTTGGAAAAAATCCGCAAAAGTGACTTCGACGCTCGTCCGCTGGATTGCCTGCTTCACCCGGATCAGTACGCTCCGGTTTGGCGGATCGGAGAATGCAACTGTTCGGACGAGGAAAAGGCCAACTGTGCGGGAAAATGTCTGTTTGACGCGCTAAAGCTGGATGAGCACGGCAACGCCACCCCCACGCCCGATCTGTGCGTGGGCTGCGCTGCGTGTGTGGACCGGTGCAAGGCCAAGCACCTGATCGCCAGCAAGGACGTGCTGCCTGCCCTGGCCATGGTGAACAGCGGTGAAGCTCCGGTCTACGCCATCATCGCCCCCGCCTTTATCAGCCAGTTCTCTGAGAAAGTAACGCCTGGAAAGCTGCGCTCCGCCTTTAAGCAGCTGGGATTTGCGGGAATGGTGGAGGTCGCCTTGTTTGCGGACCTCCTCACCCTCAAGGAGGCGCTGGAGTTTGACCAGAACATTCTGACCGATGAGGACTATCAGCTGACCAGTTGCTGCTGTCCCATCTGGATCGCCATGATCCGCAAAGTGTATCACCATCTGCTGCCCCACGTTCCAGGAGCGGTATCCCCCATGGTGGCCTGTGGGCGCACCATCAAGCAGCTGGAACCGGAAGCGAAGGTTATTTTCATCGGCCCGTGCCTGGCGAAAAAGGCAGAGGCCAGGGAGCCGGACGTGAAGGACGCGGTGGATTACGTGCTTACCTTTGAGGAGGTTCAGCAGATTTTTGATTTTGCCGGTATCCAGCCGGAAACACTGCCTGACGACGACCGGGAGCATTCCTCCCGCGCCGGGCGCATTTATGCGCGTACTGGCGGGGTCAGCGAAGCGGTGCAATCTACCGTCAAGCGCTTAAACCCCGACCGGCCCATTCCGGTAAAAGCCCAGCAGGCAAACGGCGTTCCTTCCTGCAAGGCCATGTTAAACGATTTGAAGGAGGGCAAGGTCAAGGCCAATTTCCTGGAGGGAATGGGCTGCGTGGGCGGCTGTGTGGGCGGTCCCAAGGCCATCCTGGACCGGGAGCTTGGCCGGGAACACGTCAATGTTTACGGAGACGAGGCCCCATACCCGACCCCCATCGACAACCCCTATGTCATCGAACTGCTGCACCGGCTGGGGTTTGACACGGTGGAAAGCCTGCTGGAAAACAGCGATCTGTTTACCCGCCGGTTCGACTAAAACCTGTTTGAGCCGATTGATGAATTTATCGCGGCGGTCAAAAAGCCCCTGGCTCCGAATGCATTCGGAGCCAGGGGCTTTTCTGCGTTTTACACTTTTGTTTCACAGCTGCGGCTTGGGGGCATGAGAGCTGCGCGCCTGCTCCTGCCCGGCCTCTTCTAGAATGCTTTTGGAGGCATCCCATTCCTTCCAGTCCACCTTTAAAAACAAGACCGATGCCTGTGGGGCGTTTGCATCCTCAAACCGGTAGTCGTATAGCTGATCCATCCACACGCTGTCCCAAGGGCTTTGGTTTTCCTCCGGCAAATGGCCGTCTGCAAAGGGTTTGCGTTCATCCATATTGATCCCCCGCTTTCTTCTATTGGTACTGTATGCGGGGCAAAACCTGTCTTATACCGCGAAAAAGGGAGAATCTCACTGGTTCGCGCCAAACAGAACTTCAAAAATCGGCTACCTTACCTGGATGTTGCCACCTTACCTCGTCCGTAATCTGCAAATCCGACATAAACACCGCCATCCGTCACATATATTGAGACTGTTGAAGGAGTGGTGTGTATGGCCTATTCAGACAGGGAATTGCTCGCCAGGCTCATACAGTGCGAGGCGGGAGGCGAAGGAGACAACGGCATGCGGGCTGTGGCAAGCGTAGTCATGAACCGCGTCAATGCGCCTGGAGGCGAATACGCAAGGGTAGGCCAGCAAAGCATCCGGCGGATTATTTTCCAGCCCGGGCAGTTTGTATGCGCCTCAGAAACAGAGCGCGGCGCCTATAATCCGCAAAACATCTATAATATGAGGCCTGATCAAATTCATTACGACATAGCGGACTGGGCAATTGCAGGCGGGCGTTTGTGGAATTTAGGGCAGGCTCTCTGGTTTTTCAATCCCTTTTCTACCAATTGCCGCTCCAATTTTCCCAGCTCCGTCGGCACTTTTGCCACACGCATTGGCGAGCACTGTTTTTACAATCCCACCGATGCTTACTATCAAACATAAGTGAGGATGATGCACAGTATGAACGGCGACATCAATCGAAACAGCAATCTGGATATGTCTAACAATGAACCCATCTCGGAAATTGAAAACCCCCAAACCAACGAAGAAGTATACCAAGGTTCCCTGCGCGGCGTCATTGCCAGAAACCTAGGCGTTTACGTGATCATCGAATTTCTGATCGGCACCAACAACATCGTCATCAAGGACGGCATCCTTTACGCCTCGGGGAACAATTACGTCACCCTATACCAGGAAGACTCGAACCGATACGTGTTGTGCGACCTGTATGCCATCAAGTTCATCAATTTCTATGACGCGCGCACCAAACCCAAAAATCTGCGCAATGTTCCCACGCGGATGCAGCCGTAGGGCAGAAAAGCGCCCGCATGCTCTCGAATGCGGGCGCTTTTGCTGTGCTAACGATCACGAATGGCAGATGACCCCAGTTGTGCTCCTGTCTTTGTCCCGTCTTTCTTTTGGAAAGGCGAGCTTGCAAGCAACCAAATGTTATCCGGATCTTGGAGGGATGAATGGATGCAACCTGCCGCGACCGATACGCCGCAAACCCTCATAAACACCGTTTCCATTGTTGACAAACAGCCTGCCGTCGCCACGTTGACACTACTCCCAGCGCCCCCTCTTCCTCTTCAGCTTTCCGGCTTCGTCTACCGCATTTCCCCTGGCGGCGAACCGGTGGAAGAAGCTCTTGTCTGCCTGTATGAGGCAAGCGGCCGTTTGGTTTCCTACGTGTATACCGATGAAAAAGGGTATTTCGCCATTGATTCTCTGTCGCCGGCGGCCTATCTGGTCAGCGTGGCAAAGGAAGGCTACCATGCCGCTTCCCTTCTGTCGGTCTCCCTATCCGGGGATATGGCGCTGCTAAAGGAACTGGTCCTGCAGCCGGTCACCGGCGGCAAAGGTACTGTCTACGGCACGGTACAGGCGGCAAAGGATCAGACGCCGGTACCGGGCGCCCGCATTGATTTGATGGATTCTTCCGGAAATGTGGTCGGCTGCGCCTTGAGCGGCGAAACCGGCGAATATGCTCTCTACGGCCTCGCGTTTGACAGCTATACCGCCATCGCGGCGAAAGGCTCCTATTGTTGTGACAGTGCGGTGGTTACCCTGTCTGCGGATCAAGCGTCGGTAATGATCAATTTTACTCTTTCTGCAAAGGAAGCGCCGGCCGACGTTTCCTTTCTCAGCGGCTTTCTCAAAAGCACAGACGGAGCCCCCATCCCCCTTGCTTGGGTGGGTCTCTACACGGCGCAAGAAGGTGTAACCCGTCTAGTTGCGGTCACCATGTCCAGCGCAGACGGCTATTATGTCTTTCCCTCTCTGCCAGACGGAGAATACGTGGTCAAGGCCCAGGTGCTTTCCCCATAAACTCGCACATTCTCTGCAACATACAAACGGAAGGCCCGGCGGCGAAATTCGCTGCCGGGCCTTCCGTTTTTCCTTGTACCATTCCCTCTTCAAAAAAGGCCGCAGGATGTGTTTGCAAATGTTCAGGAGTTCTTTTTGCTCTTCTTTTTCCGCTTCTGGTTAGCAAGCTCCTTGAACCGGTCGAGAGTCTCCTGATGCTTTTTTGACTGCATATTGGGGAAGGCGTTAAAGATGCGCCGCTGCATGCGCTTTTGGGCAAACAGTTCGCTCAGCCGGGCGTTTAACTGGTCAATCCGTTCCTTTGCATCGGCCTGGCGCTCCTTCTGGTGTTCCTTGATCGCATCCACGCTTTCATTGAACCGTTTGCCAATCTGCTGCAGGCTGGCAGCGTTTCGTTCATTGATCTCCTCAAGCACCTGCCCGATCTGCTTGAGCTTACCGCTAATTTGCAGCACGGTGCATACGGTGACCGTCAGGTCGGCAATCAGCAAAACAAAGAGCACAACCGCTGCAGCATCCAAAAGCCACGGAGGAATCTTTTGCAAAAGCGCGTGCAAAACCGGGTGCAGAAACTCCACCAAAAATAAGGACAGCAAGCCGAACAGCAACGAGTTTCGCAGGCAGACTCGCCCGCGAATGTTGAAAGGGCGCTTGGAATAGTCCCAGAGCTTGAGCCCGAAAAGCTTTTCCAGCAGGTAACCGGTCAGGTATTCGAGCGCACTGGTCACCGCCGCGCCGGCGGCAAACACCAAAATCGGATATTCGCAAACCGGACGCAGCAGCCAAACCACCGCCAGCGCCCCAAAGCCGTAAACCGGACAGAGGGGGCCGTTTAAAAAGCCGCGGTTGACGAATTTTCGTTTTCCAATGGAGCAATAGGCCGTCTCACAGACCCATCCGATCACGCTGTACAAAAAGAAGTACAAAAACAAAAGACAAATCCGATCCATGCCGTTCCTCGTTTCATCAGGCCGCCGGTTCTTTCGCCGGCGGTTTGTTGCGGGCGAGAATCTTGCCGAACTGCAACGAGAAGGTGATGACCGTAATGGTGGCGGCCAGCAGGTCGGACACCGGCTCGGCCAGGAAAACGGCAAACACCCGGTCGGCAAAGAAGTTCGGCAGAATATAAATCAGCGGAATAAGCAGCACAATTTTGCGAAGCAAGGCTAAAAGCAGCGATACCTTCGCCTGGCCCACGGCAATAAAGGTCTGCTGGCAGGCAAACTGAGCACCCAGCGCAAAGGCGCCACCCATATAGATGCGCACCGCCCAAACGGTAACCTTCATTAAGTCCGGGTCGTTGTTGAACAGAGAGATGAATACCTGGGGAATGAGCATCATCGCAAGCCACAGCACGGTAGAAAAGGTTACCGACGAAATGAGCAGCAGCTTAAAGGTTTTTCGGACACGGTCGTTTTTACCTGCGCCGAAGTTAAACCCGGCGATGGGTTGGGCTCCCTGGGCGATTCCCATAATCGGCAGGGTCAGCACCTGCATCAAGCTTGCTAAAATGGTCATGGCTCCCACCGCCAGGTCTCCGCCGTAAGTCTGCAGCGAGGAATTGAGCGCGATGTTCACCAAGCTCTCGGTGCTCTGCATGATGAAAGGGGACACGCCCAGCGCCAGCACCGGCAGCATCACCGACGCCTTTGGGCGCAGATAGCACCGGCGAATACGCAGATGAGTCTTTTTTCCTCTAAGAAAGCACATAACCCAAACAGCCGATACCGCCTGGGAAAGGATGGTAGCTAGGGCAGCGCCCTGGACGCCCAAACCAAATGTAAAAATAAACAGCGGGTCCAGCGCAATGTTGATGGCAGCACCGATGACCACGGTGATCATGCTGGTCTTGGCAAAGCCCTGGGAGGAAATAAAAGAATTCATGCCCAAGGCCAGCTGGACAAAGATGGTGCCGCAGACATAGATGTTCATATAACTGCTGGCATAGCCGATGGTATCCTCGCTTGCTCCAAAAAGCAAGAGCAGGTCCCGACCGAAAAACAGAAAGACGGCGGTGAGCACCACGGAAATCCCGACGAGCACGGTCAGGCAATTTCCCATGATTTCTTCTGCGCCGGCGTCGTCCTTCTGTCCCATTTTGATGGAAGCCCGTGGTGCGCCGCCCATGCCGATCAAGGCGCTGAAGGCGGCAATCACCATGATGACCGGGAAGGTGACCCCTACTCCGGTCAGCGCGGCCGCGCCCACATCGGGAATGTGCCCGATGTAAATGCGGTCGACAATGTTATAGAGCATATTGACCAGCTGTGCGGTGACAGCGGGCAGGGCCAGCCGCAAAAGCAGCCGGCCCACCCGCTCGGTTCCTAAGGGATTTTCTTGTTCTGTACGCAATTGTATCGCTCCGTTCCCTATCTAATCCGATACGCCTCTTTTTGGCGCTGTCAGCGGTTGAGGATTTCCATGAACTCCTCTCCGGTAATGGTTTCCTTCTCAAGCAGATAAGCGGCCAGCTCGTGCAGCTTTTCCACATGCTCCTTTAAAATGCCGGCAGCCTTTTCATGGGCCTGTTTGATGATGGAAAGCACCTCGGCGTCGATTTTTGCCGCCGTCTGTTCAGAGCAGGCAAGGGAAGCATCCCCGCCCAGATACTGGTTATGGACAGTTTCCAGCGCCATCATGTCGAACTCCTTGCTCATTCCCAAACGGGTGACCATGGCGCGGGCCAGCTTGGTGGCCTGTTCAATGTCGTTGGAGGCGCCGGAGGTGCAGGAAGAGAAAATCAGCTCCTCCGCTGCACGGCCGCCGGTTAAGGTGGCAATTTTGTTATAGGCTTCCTCCCGGCTCATCAGCACGCTGTCTTCCTGCGCTACCTGCATGGTATAGCCCAAAGCCCCAGAGGTACGGGGGACGATGGTGATTTTATGCACCGGAGCAGAATTGGTCTGCTCGGCGGCCACTAGAGCATGACCGATCTCATGATAGGCCACAATTTGCTTCTCTTTGGGAGAAATGACTGCGCTCTTGCGCTGATACCCGGCGATGACCACCTCCACCGATTCCTCCAGATCCTCCTGGATGACTCGATCCCGTCCGCACTTAACTGCGCGCAAGGCCGCCTCATTGACAATGTTGGCAAGCTCGGCGCCAGACGCGCCGGAAGTGGCGCGGGCGATGGTGGTATAATCAATGTGATCGTCCGTCTTGATGTTTTTGGCGTGCACCTTAAGAATAGCTTCTCGTCCTGCCAGGTCCGGCAGCTCCACCGGGATGCGGCGGTCAAACCGGCCCGGGCGCAAAAGCGCTTTGTCCAGCGTTTCCGGCCGGTTGGTCGCGGCGAGAATAACGACCCCCTTTTTGCCATCAAAGCCATCCATTTCGGTGAGCAGCTGGTTTAAGGTCTGCTCCCGCTCGTCGTTGGAACCGAAACCGCCGGTGTCCCGTTTTTTGCCGATGGTATCGATCTCATCGATAAAGACAATGCAGGGGGCTTTTTTCTGGGCCTGTTCAAAAAGGTCGCGTACCTTTGCAGCGCCCATACCCACGAACATTTCTACAAATTCCGATCCGGAAATGGAGAAAAAGGGAACCTTTGCTTCCCCGGCCACCGCCTTGGCAAGCAAGGTCTTGCCGGTGCCGGGAGGACCCACCAGCAGAGCGCCCTTGGGAAGGGTTGCACCGATCTCGGCGTATTTTTTCGGGTTATGAAGGAAATCGACAATTTCTTTTAACGCTTCCTTAGCCTCGTCTTCCCCGGCCACATCTGCAAAGGTCTTGCCGGTTTGGGCCTCTACATAGACCTTGGCGTTGCTCTTGCCGAAGGTCATGGCGTTGGCACCGCTCATGCGCTTTTGCATGGAACGCATGAGAAGCTGACCGATGGCTACAAAGAAAAGGATCGGCAGCACCCAGGTCAACAAAAAGTTGAGCAGAGGGGAATTCTCTTTGGGAATGTCCCTGGAAAACTGAGCGCTGGAATTTTGCAGACGGCTGACTAGGTCCGGATCGTCCATTTTGCCGGTGACGCAGACTTCTTCTTTTCCATCATCCCCCGTTGTCACAAAGACGATCTCATTTTCCTGGACCTCCACTTCCTTGACCTGATCCGCGTCGATTTTCGCAAGGAAAGTGCCGTAGTCCACCTGCTTGACCTGATTTCCAAGCAGGGTCGGGAAAAGCAGCGCATTGAGCAGAAGAAGCACTAGCATGGCGATGATGTAATAAAAGATAAGCGGCTTTTTAGGAGTCTTTTTTTGCTCAGTCATACGGATTCCTCCTTATTCTGGTCTATCTGATTGTTTTCCATCTGTTTGAGCAGATCGTTAAGATCATGAAGCCCACTAAGAATGGAGTCCATTTTTTCTTGGTCTTTTTCCTGGAAAATCTTATGATACCGATCACGAATGGCCTCGCTGATACGATTAAGCGCATCTTGGCCGAAAGGCGTTACGGCAAGATGCACAAGCCTTTCGTCCTGCCCGTCCCGCGTGCGGGAAAGGAACCCTTCCTTTTCCAGGCGCTTACAGAGTGCCGATGCGTTGGCACTGGCTATGCCCATACATTTTCCCAGGCTCCCCACCGTGTGAGCTCCGCACTGCCCCACTTCGATCAGTGCACGGGCTTGCATCATGGTAAGCCCCTCCTGTTCGGTAAATGGTCGGAAAACCCGGTCCATATTTTCCGAAATTCTATGAAGCAAATCCCATACCTCGTCTTTAAAACCGTTGACCTCCAAGAGCTCTCACCCATCTATTATTTAATATAATAATTATATACTATATATAATATATTTTATATCAGATGGACTGTCAAGAGAAAATTGATCTCCTTTGCCAAACTTCGTATTTTTTATGCAAAAAGGGCTCCGGTATATACCGGAGCCCTTTTCATGAATCCAAAAAACTTATTTGATCTCCGCAGTCGCGCCGGCTTCCTTGAGCTTGGCAGCGATCGCATCGGCATCGTCCTTAGAAACGCCTTCCTTGAGAGCCTTCGGAGCGTTGTCAACGACTTCCTTGGCTTCCTTCAGGCCCAGGCCAGTGATCTCACGGACAACCTTGATGACCGCGATCTTGTTGGCGCCGACTTCCTTGAGGACAACGTCAAACTCGGTCTTCTCTTCCGCAGCAGCAGCGCCGCCGGCAGCCGGAGCCGCAGCAGCAACCGCAACCGGAGCCGCAGCAGAAACGCCGAATTCTTCTTCGAGAGCCTTAACGAGCTCAGAGAGCTCCAGAACGGAAAGAGTCTTGACATCTTCGATGAGCTTTAAAACCTTATCAGACATTTTTGTTACCTCCATCATATCATAGCAAATTTAAATTTGTAGGAAAACCTTACGCGCCCTTCTTCTCCGCGATGGCATTGAGGACACGTACAAGACCGGTAATGTTCGCATTGAGAACGTACACCAGACCCGTGATCGGGGCGTTCAAGCCGCCGAGGACCTGGGCAATGAGCTGCTCCTTGGAGGGCAGTTCTGCAAGTTCCTCCACGCCAGCCTTGTCGATGACCTTGCCCTCGACAAAACCCGCCTTGATTTCAAAGGTCTTGTGGGTTTCGGCAAACTTCTTGAGGACCTTTGCCGCCGCCACATGATCTTCCGCGCTGATTGCAAGAGCAGTCGTGCCGGTGAGGACACTATCGAGCTCGCTTAAGTCCGCCTTTTCAGCTGCCAGATGCAGCATCGTGTTCTTCACAACGCCGTATTCCACGCCAGCCGCACGCAACTCGCTGCGCAGCTTGGTATCGTCCGCCACGGAAATACCCTTGTAGCTGACCAGGACGCCCGCTACCGAGTTCTTCAGCTTCTCAGAAAGATCGCTGACCAACTGCTTCTTTTGCTCCAAAATCTTTTCGCTTGGCAAATTCTTTCACCTCCGGTATCAAAGATCTTGTACGAAAAAAGCCCTTCCCGTCAAGCCGACGGGAAGGGCATACAGACACATACGAAAGCGGAAATTTCCGCGCTCGAATCTTCTGCGCTCTTTCTCCTCGGCAGGCGGTTAAACCATTACGCACAAAGCACCTGCTGTCTTAGGGTAAGAACAGCGTTTTAATTAGAATAACACAGAATTTCTTCCATGTCAATTCATTTCACAAAGTTTAGCCAACATACTTGGCCGGGTTGAGACGGACACCCGGGCCCATAGTGGCAGAAACCACCAGAGAACGGATGTACTGACCCTTTGCCGCCGCCGGCTTCGCCTTAAGAACGGCACCAACCAGAGTGTCAAAGTTCTCACCCAGCTTCTCGGGGCCAAAGGAAGCCTTTCCGATGGGGCAATGGATGATGTTGGTCTTGTCGAGACGGTACTCGATCTTACCGGCCTTCGCCTCTTTAACCGCGCGGGCCACGTCCGGCGTAACGGTACCGGCCTTGGGGTTGGGCATCAGGCCGCGGGGGCCGAGCACCTTACCAAGACGGCCGACCACACCCATCATGTCGGGAGTGGCGATGACCACGTCGAAATCCATCCAGCCTTCGCCCTGGATCTTGGCAACCAGGTCGGCGTCACCGACATATTCCGCGCCGGCGTCCTTAGCGAGCTGTACATTGTCGCCTTTGCAGAAAACCAGCACACGAACCTTTTTACCGGTACCGTTGGGGAGAACCACCGCGCCGCGGACCTGCTGGTCAGCGTGACGGCCGTCAACACCCAGCTTGATGTGCACTTCGACGGTCTCATCGAATTTGGCTTTCGCCGTCTTTACCACCAGGTCGAGAGCCTCGTCCCGGTCGTACTGCTTGGTGGAATCCACCAACTTGACGGAATCGTTATATTTTTTACCGTGTTTCATTAGCTTTTCCTCCTGTTGAGTGGTATAACGGATGATTTCCTCCCACCCGGGCGTGACTAATCAGCGACCGTGACGCCCATGCTGCGGGCAGTACCGGCGACCATGGACATGGCAGCCTCTACATTCGCAGCGTTGAGGTCGGGCATTTTCTGCTCCGCAATTTTACGGATTTGTTCCTTGGTAATCTGCGCAACCTTCGTCTTGTTGGGGACACCGGAACCGCTCTCAATACCGCAGGCCTTCTTGATGAGGACCGCAGCCGGCGGGGTCTTGGTGACGAACGTGAAGGAGCGGTCCGCATACACGGTGATGATCACCGGGATGATGAGACCTGCATCGTTCTTGGTGCGCTCGTTGAATTCCTTAGTAAATGCCATGATGTTGACGCCGTGCTGACCCAGTGCAGGGCCGACAGGCGGCGCAGGGGTGGCCTTTCCGGCCGGGATCTGTAACTTGATGTAACCCGTAACCTTTTGTGCCATTGTTTGCACCTCCAAAATAACGTGGTAATTGGCGGAGGATTCCGATGCATCCTCCTCCCACCGGAGCCCTTAGGCCCCGAGGAGCGAAACGCTCCAAGCAAACGGCGGCAGCCGTTCGTTTCAAAGCAATGCGGACAACCGGTTATTCCACCGGCTCCGCCTGATCCAGCTCCAGTTCGACCGGGGTTTCCCGTCCAAACATGGATATGCGGACCCGTACGCTGTTCTTCTCCACATCCAGCTCCTCGACAATGCCGATGAAGCCTTCCAGCGGACCGTCCACAATACGGACGTTGTCGCCCACTGCGTAATTGACGACAAAATTCTTCTTCTCGACGCCCAAAGCCAAAACCTCTTCCTCCGTCAAGGGAACCGGTTTCGACTCAGGCCCGACAAAGCCGGTGCAGCCGCGCGTATTGCGCACCACATACCAGCTATCGTCTGTCATCACCATTTTTACCAGGACATAGCCCGGGAAGAGCTTGCGCTCCACCTCGCGCTTCTTATTGTCCGTCAGCTCGACGACGGTTTCAGTCGGGACCCGGATTTCCTGAATCAGGTCGTGGAGCTTTCGATTCTCCACCATGGTCTGCAAATTGGTCGCCACCTTGTTCTCATATCCGGAAAAGGTGTGCACCACGTACCATTTCGCTGTTTCAGCCATGTACCCTACTTCCTCTCATCAGCCGATCAAGCCCAGAACAAAATCCAGCAACCAGCCAAACGCAAAGTCCAGCAGCCAGATGAAAATGCCCACGGCAATTACCATAACGATGGTAACAAGGGTGTTCTTCCTAACCTGTTTCCAGGTCGGCCAGACGATCTTCTTGAATTCGCTGACATAGCCGCGGAAAAATTTGCCCACTTTCGAAAAGAAGCTCTTTTTTTCCTTTTCCGGCTTTTTGACCTCAGTGGTAACGTCAGACATCTTTCTTCCTCCCGTCTGGTCTTATTTGGTTTCCTTGTGGAGCGTGTGCTTCTTGCAGAAGCGGCAGTACTTGTTCATCTGAAGCCGATCGGGATCGTTCTTCTTGTTCTTCATGGTGTTGTAGTTGCGCTGCTTGCACTCGCTGCAAGAAAGGGTAATTTTGACTCTCATTGTTCGGCACCTCCCGTGTGACGGAATAATTTTGGCCTCCCTCAATCGGGCAAAAAAAATAAGCCCATTCAGAGGTGTAACTATTTTAACACATGTCCTATTCCCCGTCAAGCCCTGAATTTGATAATTTTGCCTTACATGCAACGCTTGGCAGATTCCCGCAAAAAGGGACCAAAACGAAAGGCCAGGCCCCTTTTCTTACATTTATATTTCTCTTCCGCCGGCTCCGTAAAACTCCTGCGAGGCGGAATAAGAACCCGTATAATACCGGCTCGACGAAATGTTATTTCGTTCCATCACTTTTCTCGCCTCCAGGTCCGGGACAGCGAAATTGCGCCAGTTTTTCCGGTCGAGCTTATAAGACTGCACCCGCAGCGCTGCACGGGCTTCCACTTTTACATCTGTGTTCAGCAGCCGCTCCACCTGGGGCGCTGCAGCAGGCGAAAGGGTGGAAAGGTACCGGCAGTCGATCTCCTGGGTCTGCCCAGCCAGATACCGGTCCACATTTACCCTTGCTACGAGAACGTCTACGTTTGCCACATTGAGCACGATCACCATGGCGATCACCGTTACCGCACACCAGCGCAGTACCTTGAACTGGGCAAACCACACCCGGCCTAAAAGCCACAGCATGCAAAGACCCATCAGGACAATCGACCAAAGCACCAGCAGCCGGGTAACCGTCAGGTTATACATCTTCATATAAAGAAGCATCCGATAGATGGAAGAAGCTAAAATCACAAAGTCGCACAAAATTAAGGCGGTGAGCGAAAGGCTGATATAGATAGGCAGACGCCCGTTTTCCTTGCGCTTGGACGTAAACAGCACCACTGCCACCAGGATCAGCGCGATCAGCAGCGCTATGGACAATTCCACATAACCCCAGCGGGCGTACTGGGAATAGGTCCAGTCATTGGGAAGCAGGCCCTTTCCGCTACCGAACAGATACTGAAACTGCACACCCACAAAAGCCGCATGGATAAGCACGATCACCGTCAGAAAGCTTCCCACCGCTGCGGCAGGCAGGCCGCCCTTGCGTCCAGGCGCACCCTGCGTGTCCTTTTGCGAAGTTCCTTCTCCCTGCCTGCCCTTGAGCCCGATGAACAAAGCAGCGCAAAACAGAGCAATGACCAACCCGAAGAACACATCGGTAACGATAAATCCGATGTTCTGTGCTATAAATTGGAAGGTTCTACCGAACAGGCTTGAGAAATTGGCGTCCGCGCTGGAAAAGAGAGCGATGAACAAAAGCCCCACCGGCAGCGCCACCAAAATTCCGACTAAGATGCCAAGGGCTGTCCTGTTCTTACCGGGAACGTGCTCTTTTTTTCTGGAAAAGGCCAAAAAGGGCATATCCAGATTGGAAAAAGGCCGGCAGAACACTTCAAGGAACGCGCGCTTAAAGCTTTCGAGCGAAAACAGGTTCGCCGTATGCGCCCGGGCCATGGCGGCCAGTTGGATGGGAATGAGCACAAACAGCAGGCACATATTAAAGAAGTGGGTCGCTCCAGAATCAATGAACAAAAAGCTCGCGGCGATGAGCCCAATGGGGAGAAGCAAAACCATGGCGGGCTTATAAAACCCAACGCCGGAGATTTTGCAGTACCACACGGAAATGCCGCAAAAAGCCGCTACCGTCAGCGGGACAGAAAGGCCCAGGCCGGCGCGCAGAATGGTCTCGGAAAATAAAATGCCGTAAACCAGGACCAGCGCCAGCATCACCAAGGTTTTCGGCTGACGGGCCGTATTGAGCATGGTTTGATAAGCCTTGGTTGCCTTGCGAGGCACGTAATTGGGATTTCCCGCCGGACGAGAGGGACGAGGCGGATAGGGCGATGCTGGGCCGGCGGCATTGTGAAACTGGGGCTGGGGACTATTCTGGAAAGAAGCGCCCGGCTGCTCAACCGCCGTCTCCCGGGAGAGAGACGGAATCTCTGAAGCTTCCCCGGAGGCTCTTGCCGCATAGACCGGGCCCTGGTACACGTTTTGTACTGCCGGGTCTGCACACTGCGCACCCGTTTCCCGAGGCCCTGAAGGCGGGGCAAAAGGAGAAGCCGGCCCCGAACCTCCATTCGGATTTCCAGCCAAAGGAGGCGGTCCGTCCGGATGTACCGACGCGCTTTGTCCGCCCGGCGCTGGCTGACCTGCCGCTAAAGGCTGGGGCATCGGATTGGTTTGGCCCGGATAGCCCAAAGGAGATGCCGGCGGCTGCCCTGCTGTCTGCACAGGCGCTCCATAAGGCGGACCGTATCCGGGCTGGTAGGACGGGTAGAACGGCTCTACCGGGGGCTTATAAGGCCGCGCGGGCTCTTTCGGCTGAGGCGGATAGCCCATCTGCCCGGTTCGATCGTTTTGCTCCATATGGATCCCTCCCGTTCTTTGGTTGTAAGGATGGTATCGGTTCGATCGGCATAGACAATGGCCTGCAAACGAGTCCCGGTTTACCAGGGCAGCTTATCGCCCTTTTTCTTGAGCATCCGGCTCATTTGCAGCCAGGAACGCTTGAGCGTCTCGGACATGTACGTGTCCTGTGCCAGCCGCTCCACCTCTTCGTTTTCCAGCAGATGGCGGAACAGCGTGACCATAATGGCGGAACGCACGTTATCGTCCCCGTTGTTGTAATGGTTGTTGAGGAACTCGAATAACTTTTTAATAAAGGCATTTTTCCTCTGGGTGAGCATGCTCATCATATACTCCGCCACAACCTCGTCAATAAAGGTATCGGGCAGAAGCTGGCCGTAATGCTGCATATGGGCGTCGAGTTCATCCTGATACTGGGGATAGAGCTTGACAAAATTCTGCACAAAGCCGTCCATGGTGATTTTGCTTTTTTTATTGGTCGTAGGCTCGCGCTTGACAGGAACGTTCTTGGGATTGAGCTGCACAAGGGAATCCTCAAAGTCGTTGGCAATGGACTTGGCGTCCTGGTCGTTCTGGGTCTCGGGGTCGAACAGCCACAGCGCCAGCGTGCGCCAGTTCTCGTCCACTTCCCCGTCGTTCACGGTGCTGATTTGCAGCACATACCGCTTCTTCTTCGCATCCCAAACGATGCCCACCGCTCTTTTCTCCGTGGTAAAAAGGGCGTAGCGGCTGCCGTCCTGCCCGTCGACGATTTCGTCGCTTTTGAGCTGGAAATTCTGCTCCTTGAGTACGCCGGCCACCCGGGCTTTAATCAATTCAAATGCCGTATTTTTCTCCAAATGCACGACACATCCTTTCCTGATCTTGGCCCTTATTGTAGCATAGCTTTTTGCGTTTGTCATCTTCCCTTGGGGCTCTTCCCGGGAAAACGGCAGATTTCCTCCTGTTTTGTGGCAAATATGCATCCCTTTAAACAATCCGTCTGCCCGCTTCTTCTTAAGCATTGACTTAGGAAAGCGGTTGATGGTAAACTATGTAGTTGTATCATTGGTAAACGAACGGTTGGAGGTTACGATATGAATAAACACACGGTTGCCGTGCTGTTCGGCGGCAATTCCTCGGAGCATGAAATTTCCAGGCTGTCGGCGGCTTCGGTGCTCAAACACATTCCCCAAGACCGGTATGAGGTCGTCATGGTGGGCATCACCAAGGACGGGCGCTGGTTTTATTATCTCGGGCCTGTGGACGCCATCGAAAACGGGGACTGGGAAAAGAACCCGGGCAACCGGCCGGCCTTTCTCTCACCGGATACGGCGGCAGGCGGCCTGGTGATCCGGGAGGAGACCGGGGAGCGCATACTTCCCGTCGACGTGGTGTTTCCCGTGCTGCACGGCAAGAACGGCGAGGACGGCACCGTCCAGGGCCTTCTTTCCCTGGCGGGCATTCCTTTTGTGGGGTGCTCATGCGCGGCGGCGGCGTTGACGATGGATAAAATCTACACCAACATGGCGCTTGAAAGCGCCGGCATTCCCCAGGCTAAGTGGACCTGGTGCCGGGCGTTTGATTATAAGAAGGACCCAAAGGCGGTTTTCGAGAAGGTGGAAAAGGCCTTGGGGTACCCGGTCTTTGTAAAGCCGGCAAACGCGGGCTCATCGGTGGGAGTGGGCAAGGCCGTAGACCGGGCCGCGCTCGCCCGTTGCATGGAGGCAGCGGCCGCTTGTGACGAACGGATTTTGTTCGAAGAAGCCATTGTAGGCAAGGAAGTGGAATGCGCGGTTCTTGGAAACGAGGAACCGGTGGCGGCTACGGTGGGCGAAATCGTGCCCTGCAACGAGTTTTACGACTACGAAGCCAAGTACCAATCGCAAAGCGAGCTGCACATTCCGGCACGGCTTGAAAAGGAAACCATCGAGGAAATCCGCCGGCTGGCGGTGGAGGCGTTCCTGGCTCTGGGCTGCGAAGGAATGGCACGGGTGGACTTTTTTGTGCGCGAGTCGGACGGGGCTATCCTTTTAAATGAACCCAACACCATCCCCGGTTTTACCTCCATCAGCATGTACCCAAAGCTTTTTGAAGCGGCGGGCCTTCCTTATCCGCAGCTTCTTTCCCGGCTCATCGAGCTGGGGCTGGAAAGGGCGTGTCGCTGATGGATAACCGTCCGATCGGCGTATTTGACTCGGGGCTCGGTGGCCTGACGGCGGTCAAAGAGCTGCGCACCATTTTGCCAAACGAACAAATTGTATATTTCGGTGATACCGGCCGGGTTCCCTACGGCACCCGCAGCGTCAAAACCATAGAAAAGTATGCGGCGCAGGACATCCGTTTTTTAAGCAGCATGGACATTAAGCTGGTCATTGCGGCCTGCGGTACGGTGAGCTCGGTGGCGCCCCATGTAGGGATGGCCATCCAGCTGCCCTTTATCGGGGTGGTGGACCCCGCCTCCAAGGCAGCGGCCGCCGCCACCAAAACCGGGCGGGTGGGCGTCATCGGCACCACCGCCACCATCAAGAGCAAGGCCTTCGACAAAGCGCTGCATACACTAAACCCGGACATTCAAGTGTTTACCCGGGAATGCCCGCTGTTCGTCCCCTTGGTGGAGAGCGGCTGGTTTCGCAGGGACGATGAGATTGCAAAGCTTACGGCCCAGCGTTATCTCATCCCGCTGCGCGAGAAAAAGATCGACACGCTGATTCTGGGCTGCACCCATTTTCCCCTTCTCTGGGACGTAATCCACGAAGTGATGGGCCCGGAAGTCACCCTCATCAACACCGGCTGCGAAGCGGCCCACACGGCGGCAGCGCTGCTGCGGGAAAAGGATGCGTTATGCGAACGTCCGGCGCCGGGCGCCTGCCGGTTCTTCGTAAGCGACTCCATCGACGGGTTCCAGCGTCTGGCGGGGATTTTATTGGGCAGCGAGGAAAGCCTGGATGTGCGGCAGGTGGACATCGATTCCACCGCCTGCTAACCAATTGAAGGAGATTTTTCATTGAAAAAGGACGTACTCATCGACATCAAAAGCCTTCATCAGGTGGACGATGCTTCTGATACCATGGAGCTGACCACCATCGGGTCCTTTACCCGGATGAACGGCAATTATTATATCACCTACCGGGAATCGGAGGCCACGGGGCTCGACGGCGTGGTGACCACATTAAAGGTGGAGGGGGACCGGAAGGTGACCCTCATCCGCGGCGGCGCCCAGCATTCCAGACTGGTTCTGGAAAAGGGCCAGCGCCATCACTGCGCATATGACACGGGCTTTGGCGCTATGATGGTGGGGATTTTCGCTGAGCAGATCGACGTGGAGCTGAAGGAAACCGGCGGGAAGCTACATTTTCGCTATAACCTGGACATTAACGCGGACTTAGCCAGCCGCAACGACGTACAAATTACCATCAGAGAGGCAGGAAACAACTCATGTCAGATGTAGTCACAAAAGCAACCGGCCAGCTGCGCGCCGCCATTGAGGACGCGGCAAAAAAGGCCATCGCGGCTTCTACCCTTCCTCAGGGGGAACTTGCCCCCTTCACCATTGAGGTCCCGGCGGACCGGTCCCATGGGGATTTTGCCGCAAACGCGGCTATGGTCTCCGCCCGTACCCTGCGCACGGCGCCTCGGAAAATCGCCGAGGCCATCGGAGA
This sequence comes from Clostridiales bacterium, assembly GCA_018364155.1. Lineage (GTDB taxonomy): Bacteria > Bacillota > Clostridia > Oscillospirales > Acutalibacteraceae > Solibaculum_A. Next base: position 97,208 of record JAGZMM010000006.1, on the reverse strand, counting down.
ACATCTGGACCTGACGGGCACTTACTTTGACCGGGTGGAAATCGCAGGTCCTGGGTTTCTCAATTTCTTCTTAAACCCCGGCTATTATGCGGACATTGTCAAGGACGTGCTCGACAAGGGCGAGCAATACGGCCGGTCGGACTATGGCAAGGGCGAGCGTGTGGTGGTGGAGTTTGTTTCCGCAAACCCCACCGGCCCCATGCACATCGGCAACGCCCGGGGCGGCGCCTTGGGCGACGGCATTGCGGCGGTCATGGACGCCGCGGGGTACCAGGTATGGCGGGAATTCTATGTAAACGACGCGGGTAACCAGATCGAAAAGTTCGCTCTTTCCCTGGAGGCCCGGTATTTGCAGCATTTTCAGGGCGAGGATGCGGTGCCCTTCCCGGAGGACGGGTATCACGGGGCGGATATCACCGAGCGGGCTAAGGAATTTGCCGGAGAGTTCGGCGACCGGTATGTAAACGCGGACACGGCTACCCGCAAAAAGGCGCTGGTGGACTATGTTCTGCCCCGCAACATCGACGCGCTGCGCCGGGATTTGTCCCGTTACCGCATTGATTACGACGAATGGTTCCGGGAAAGTGTGCTCCACAACGACGGGGAGCTGAAGGACACCATGGACCTCATGAAGCAGAAAGGCCTTACCTATGAAAAGGACGGGGCTCTTTGGTACAAGGCTACCGAACACGGCGGCGAAAAGGACGAGGTGCTCATCCGGCAAAACGGCAATCCCACCTATTTTGCAGCGGACATCGCCTATCACCGCAATAAGCTAGAGAAGCGCGGGTTTGACCGGGCGATCAACGTCTGGGGCGCGGACCACCACGGCCATGTGGCCCGGTTAAAGGGCGCTTTGGACGCCATCGGCCTGGATGGCTCAAAGCTGGACATTGTGCTTATGCAGCTGGTGCGGCTGTTCCAAAACGGGGAACCGGTAAAGGTTTCCAAGCGCACGGGCAAGTCCATCACCCTGGCGACCCTGCTCGACGAAATCCCTCTGGACGCGGCCCGGTTCTTCTTTAACCTGCGGGAATCTACCAGCCAGCTGGACTTTGATTTGAGTCTGGCGGTGGAGCAGTCCTCCCAGAACCCGGTGTATTACGTGCAGTACGCCCACGCGCGCATCTGTTCGATTCTCAGAAACCTCAAGGAAGAAGGGGTGACCCCCCGGGCCTGCACCCGCGAGGAGCTCATCGCCCTGCAAACGCCCGAAGAGCGCGAGCTCATCCGGCATCTTTCCGCTTACACCGGCGAAATCATCGAGGCGGCCAAGGCCTATGACCCGGCGCGCATCACCCGGTACGCCATTGACCTTGCTACTTTGTTCCACAAGTTCTATAATGCCTGCCACGTCAAAGGCGAAAATGAGCCGCTGATGCAGGCGCGTCTGAATTTGTGCATGGCGGTGCGCGGGGTGCTACACAATGTGCTGGCACTTCTGAAAATTACCGCGCCGGAAAGCATGTAATTCGTTCCTTCGCCTTCGAAAAGGTTTGCAGAAAAGAAAACCTGTGCTAAAATAGAAAGAAAAACGGGATTGGAACCTGAAGTCCCAAGGCTTTTATTCATACAAAGGAGCTGAACATCAACCAAATGGACCTTCCATTTAAGCTGCCCCTTCTGCTGGACGGGGCCACCGGCACCAACCTGATTGCCGCCGGAATGCCCAGGGGCGTCTGCCCGGAGCAATGGATTTTGGAAAATCCCAAGTCGCTGCAGGACTTGCAGCGCAGCTTTATCGAAGCGGGGTCGGACGCAGTCTTAGCTCCCACCTTTGGCGCCAACCGGGCCCGGCTTTCCTTTTATAAGCTGGCCGACCAGGTGGAGGAAATGAACGCCCGCCTGGTGGCGCTTTCCAAGGAAGCGGCAGCCGGCCGGGCACTGGTGGGGGGAGATCTGTCCCCCACGGGGCTGTTCATCGAGCCTTTCGGCGAAGCAAGCTTCGAGGAGCTTGTGGAGATTTATAAAGAACAGGTGGAGGTTCTCAAAGAGGCGGGAGTGGACTTCGTTTTTTGCGAGACGATGATGAACCTGTCCGACATTCGGGCGGCCCTATTGGCGGCCAAGGAAACGGGCCTGCCGGTCTTTTGTAGCATCACGGTGGACAAAACGGGGCACACCCTGTCGGGCGCGTCCTTGCTGCCCACCCTCATTACGCTGCAGAGCATGGGGGCCAGCGCCGTGGGGCTTAACTGCTCCACCGGCCCTACAGATATGCTTCCTTTCCTGGCACAGGCCGCTTCCCATGCCACCGTTCCCCTTATCGCCAAGCCCAACGCCGGCCTTCCTGACTCCGAGGACGGGGATTACCTGCCGCCTGAGGCATTTGCTCAGGAGCTTTCCGCCCTGCTCGACGCCGGGGTTACCATCATCGGCGGATGCTGCGGCGCAACGCCCGCCCACATCGCGGCACTGCGTGAGCTGCTCGACCGGAAGGTTCTCCCGGAAAGGACAGAGGAACCGGACGCCTATGCCGCCGCCAGAGAGGGCGAAGCCTTCTTTTTGGGGGACGACATTACATTGAGTGACCCGGTGGAATGCGATCTGGACCTGGCGGACAACCTCATCGACATGGAGGACGAACAGGTGAGTGCCGTCTTAGTACACATCCGCAACCGGGAGGACGCTTTGCTGTTTGCAGAGAACGCTCATATGTCCCGCCTGCCCGTCTGCTTCTTGGCAGACGGCCCCGAAGGCCTGGACACTGCTCTGCGGCTCTACCAAGGCCGGGCATTGGTGGACTCGGACAGCGAGATGGACCCCAACACGCTACGTACCATCGCCGCCAAGTACGGCGCCATTGTGTTTTAAATATCACTGATTCACAAAAAAGGCCGGAGGCTTTTGACCGCCTCCGGCCTTTCTTTTTTCTCCGGATGCAGTTTGACACTGTTGGCACGATTGCCATACAGGCAAAGACCGATTTCCGTTTTCTTGTTTTTCCTTCCGGGCTTATGCCCTCTTTGTGCGCCATAGAAACAGGCCCCCGCAGTGCGTTGCGGGGGCCTGTTTTAGACTGGCCATCTTCTGCCTTGATGCTATTTGCAGCAGCCGTGATACCCGTCGTCGTCGTTTGCAATGTCCTCCGCTCTGGGCGGGAAGAACTGCTCCACCGGGAAGCGAATCTTCTGGAACAGATCGCAGGGATTGTCGGTAGTAGTGGTGCACTCCTTATCCGGGATACAGAAATCGTAGACAGGAATGAGCATCTGAACATTTCTCTCCAGCTGGATAATGGTAAATACGCCGATGGTTACGTATATGACCTTTTCCGGTCTGCAGCCGCCCAGAGGCCCTCCGAAGCGGCGGCATATGCAATCGGGAATGACGCAGCCTTCGCCGCAGCAGTCGCAGCCGCCCCGGCACTCGCAGGGATCGCATACCCGCGCGGAAAGAATGATCGGGTCGGCCACCTGACTAGCTGCCCACAAATGGAAAATGGGATGCCTTTTGCCCGGTGAACTCTTGAAACCGGATCAAAACCGTGCCCTCTTCCCCGACCGTAATCTTTTCGAGAAGCCGGCGAAAATCGCCGTTTTCCCATTGTTCCAAATCCAGTGGTTCCTGGGCGGCCGCAGCCTTTTCGGCTTTCATCTCCTCCGGTTCCCGCTGCCAGGCGGCAAGCCGCTTTTCAAGCTCCTGCATTTTGGCTTCCAAGTGCGCACGCTGGGCTTTGAGCTCTTTCATGGACAGGATGCCTTCGGTATAAAGGTCCTTCTGCCGGTCCATCTGTACGGCAAGGCGGCGAAGCTGCTCCTCCAGCTTTGCCGCACTTTCTTGCTTCCGTTCTCCGGCAAGCCTTCGGCTTACCTCTCTTGTCACCTCTTCCTGGAAAACCGCCGGGTCCCCCAGGATGGACAGAAGATATTCCTTCAGGTGACAAAGCAGGTCCTCCTCGTAAAGGTTGATGGTGTTCGGGCAAAAGCGGGCCGTGCGGTTGTGGTTTCCCGCGCAATGCCAGAACACGTGGGTGCACAGACGGGAGGACCAAACCCGCTTAGTAAAGGAATATCCGCAGTGGCGGCACCGGATGAGGGTGCTAAACCGGTGCCGGCCGCTATATCGCTCGGCCGGTCTCTCTTCCTTTGGCCGGTAACGGTGCTGCCGCTCCTTCAGAATGGCCTGGGCCTTTTCATACAGGTCCGGGTCTACAATCCGGTACTCCGCCCGGGGATGAACAAACCAGTCCTCCTGAGGCCTTGACCGTTTGGCGCCGGTGAGAAAATCGGTGGTCTCGGTTTTGTGGTTGAGAAGGACCCCGGCGTAAATGGGGTTGCTTAGAATCCGGCGGATGGTTTTCGCAGACCATCCGGCTCCCTTTTTGGTGGGAACGCCCGTTTCGTCCAGCTGGGCCGCGATCCGCCTGGTTCCAAGCCCTTCCTTGACGTAAAGGCGGAAGATTTCCTCCACCACCCGGGCCTCCCTGGGCGCAATCTGCAAGGTTTGTGCGTCCACCCGATCGTATCCGTAGATGAAGTTGGGGACCTTTCCCTTCTTGGCGCTCACTTCCAGCCCGAACTTGACCCGCTTGGAAAGGTTGGCACTTTCCTCTTGGGCCAGGGCGCTGAAGATGGTGAGCATAAACTCGCTGTTCCCCAGAACCGTCTGGTTGTTGGACAAAAAGAGGATTTCCACCTGGCTGGCTTTCAGCTCCCGGATGGCCTGGAGGGAATCCACCGTGTTTCTGGCAAAACGGCTGATGTCCTTGACCACCACCATGTCAAAAAGCCCCAGCTTCGCGTCCGCAAGCAGACGGAGAAACTGGGTGCGGTTTTTGACTTGTTTGCCGGAAATGCCCTCGTCCGCGTAAATTTGTACCAAAGCATATCCCTGTTTTTTTGCAAAGTCCTCAAAAAAGAGCTTTTGGTTTTCCAACGATTCGATTTGCGCTTCCTTGTCGGTACTGACCCGGCAATAGGCGGCAATTCTCAAAATATCCTCCTTTGCAAACCTTGCAAAGCTCCGGCCTGGCCCGTAAGCGGGAGAAAGCCGGAGCTTTTTTCTTAGAAATTATCCAGGAGCGATTTATAGAATTCACAGTAATCGCTTCGGTGTTCGGCAGTGAAGGCCATGGCCTCTTTGGGATGGCGGTTGAGCTGCCCGGTAAACATATATTGCAAGTCGTAGCCCCAGACAATTCCGGTTTCCTTAAGGGGAATCATGTGGGTTTCAATAAAGGTAAGCAGGCTGTAAAGACTAAACTTGGGATTTTTCAGAAAGCCCAGAAGAAGCTCCATGGCACAGTTTCCCGCGCCTCTGCCCATCCCCATGGCCGTTGCGTCCAGGTAGGAAACCCCGTAAGACATGGTTTCAATCGTATTGGCAAAGGCAAGGTTTTGATTGTTGTGCGCGTGAAAGCCAACCTTTTTTCCCGCCTTTTCCGCATAATCGATATATTTGCGTGCGAGGGCCGCCGCGTTTTCCGGATAAAGGGAGCCGTAGCTGTCCACCAGGTAAAGAACGTCCACATGAGAGCTGCACAGCATATCCAGTGCATCCTCAATCTGTTCGGTGCTTGCCTGGGAAACCGCCATGATGTTGCAGCTGGTTTCATAGCCCAATTGATGCAAGTATTCAATCATCTCAACGGCAGCGGGAATCTGGTGAATGTAGCACGCAACGCGGACAAAATCAATGACGCTCTCGCTTTTGGGAAGAAAATCCGTCTTAAAGTCACATCGGCCTACGTCCGCCATCACCGCGATTTTCATATCGCTGATGTTGTCCCCGACGATGGAACGAAGGTCCTCCTCGCTGCAAAACTTCCATTTTCCGAATTTGGAGGGGTCAAACAAGTGTTTGCTGGCTTTGTAACCGAATTCCATGTAGTCTACGCCGCTCTTTACATTGGCTTTGTAAAGCGCGGTAACGAATTCGTCTGTAAATTCAAAATTGTTGCAAAGCCCGCCGTCGCGGATGGTAGCATCCAAAACCTTCACATCGTCTCGGACGCTCATAAGGCTGCCTTTTCTCATTGTCATGGATGTTCCACTCTTTTCATTCCATTGTTTTGCTTTAATGCTTTAAAGTTTTTAATTGACAAAGCAATTCTATCATTTCCTCTTCCGTTTGTCAACTGCAAATAGAAAAAGTCCGTCGGCAAATTACTCTGTTCGTATCCTATGGATTTGCTCCAGCCGCTTTTCGATGACCAGTTCCTTGACCCGCTCCCGCGTGGCTGCCGGCGTGTTGGGGTTTTGAAATTCATACCGCAGCTGAGGAGCTTTTCCCTTTGCCATACCGTCCCCTCCTTTTCCCCGTTTTCCTTCCTTTTATATGAAAAAAAGGGGCATGTTATGAGCGGGAGAGGTTCGCGTGCGGCGGCGCGCCATCCTTGCCGCCTGCGTTTTTGCCAAAGGCTGACCAAACGAAACGGTTCCCCTCAAGCTTTTGCCGAAAACCGGCGTCGTCAAAAGGACGACGCCGGTTTTCGAAGCCATTCGATATCTAAAAAGCAGTCTTGCCCGGACGCCATACGGTCACCCGGGCAAGACTCTGATACGCAATCAGACGACGCCAAAGAGTTGTTTACGCCAAGGCTTCGCCCAGCTTGACGCAGGCTTCCTGTGCGTTGTCATCGGGCGCCTCATTGCAGATGACGCTGTCGCAGGCGAGCACCGCACCGTCTCCCTTGCAGGTTTCCTCCCAGGTGCGCATCCATTCGCCGTCTCCCCAGCCGTAGGAGCCGAAAAGGGCGATCTTTTTGTCCTTAAGCTTTGCTTCGCAAGCGGAGAACATGGGTTCAAATTCGCTTTCCTCCAGCTGCTCGGCACCCATGGAGGGGCAGCCGAAGGCCACTGCGTCGAACTGGTCCATCGCGTCGGCGCCAAATTCCGCCGAAGTAAAAAGCATAACCTCCGCCCCAGCGCCTTTGGCCCCCTCTGCGACTTTCTGGGCCATCTGCTCGGTGTTTCCGGTACCGCTCCAATAAACAACTGCTACTTTACTCATACAGACAAAACCTCTTTCTATGTATGTTTGATATGTCAAGCAGCCACCGTCAGCTGCCAAACACTTCTTCCCTGATTCCAAAGACGGGTATACACATCCCGGCACTTACGGATTTTCTCAAAGGCCTTGCGGGCCTCGCATTCATCGCAGTACACCTTCCAGCAACCGGTGCATTTGCAGTTTTTCCCTTCATTTTGAATAAACCCAATGACGTCGCCCAAGGGATAACCCAAAAAGAGCCCGATTTCATGGGGAAAGCAATCGCATTTTCTCAGGCGTTTTTTCAGCCGTCTCAAGCAGTAGTCCACGCTGGTATGCCGATAGCCATAGCCGGTGAGAAGCGGGGCAACACCCGGTTTTTTCAGATCTGTCTGCAAGCGTGCCCGGCGAAACACGTATATGAGCGCCGTATTGGCCTTCTTATGCAATAAAAGCAGGGAAATCCCTTTGCCGCCCAGTTGTGCGTTCCATTGGGCAAGCTGCCTGCGCAGTAGGGGTTCACAGGAAAAGGAAACTGTAAACAAATTCGCTGTTTTCAAGGACGCAAGGGTCGGCGCACAATGCGAAATCAGATATGGCTCCAGCAAAGGAATTCTCCTTTCTTCTCTATCGTTTCATGCAATGCTCGGACAAAACCGAATGCAAAGCGGTGGCGCTGCTGGTATGAACCCGTGCAACCGGAACATGATTGCGCTTTGCTTCTTGGGAGGCGCTGATGACCATTTTGTGGGAAACGGTGCTGGTAAAAAGAATCAAAAGATCCGGGCAGCCCATTTTTTTCTTAAGGGAACCATTTTCTTTGGCGAACACCTTTGCCTTGCACCCATATTCCCTGCATATAGTTTCGTACTGGCAAACCATTCGTTCGTTTCCGCCCACAATTACAATGCTCATAGTTGCTCCTTTCTGTTTTGACCTTCTTATGATTTCTGCAGCCGCTCGCCGCACGTATTTTCTCTATTTTTTCCAGCTTTTTGTGTCAAGATCCGCTGCCCTGCCAAAGAAGCATAAGGCATTTGCTTTTTCGACGGCCTTTTCCCAAATATTCCGGTTGTTTTCGCCTTGATTGCGAACCCGCCTGCACAGCATCCAGAGAAACGGGATTGTTTTGTATTTAAGTTAGTTTTAGCTAACTTAAATACGCTGAAAAACGGCTTTCGCCGTACAGTTGGTTGATGGTTCAACGGTGCGCCGTCCATACCGCTCGAAGAAAGAACAGCGAAAAAGGATTTTTTCAGGCTGCTTTTCTTTGCGGCGGGCTTTGCCGTTTGCTTTTTCATATAGCTCGAGTCCGGTTGGCGGGGCAGGAAGCTTTTTCCCGCTCCGCCAGCTCCGGATTGCTTCTCCACAAAGCGCTGCGCGCTTCCGGCTCGGTCTGGAAAACGCCGGTCTTGGAGAGGACTACTTTTTATGGCACATGCCCGACGACGGGCAATGGTCGCAGCCGCAGCCGCAGCTGGACTTTCCCTTTTTCCGGTCTTTTCGAAGCTTTACGAGGATTAGAACCACTATGGCGGCAATTGCCGCCGCAATCACAATGGTACCCCAGTTTGCACAAAGGAAATCCAACATCTTTGCTTCCTCCTTCTCCGGCTTATACCTTCACCTTTGCTTTGAGGGTGTTGCTTTCCTTATACGGGCGTAACAGCATGTAGAGAATCAGTGCCACGATGGCAAAGGCAGCGATGGAGCCGATGATATTGCCTTGACCGGTAAACAACATACCCAGCTGATAGACCACCAGGGAGACCGCATACGCGAACACGCACTGGTATCCGATGGCGAAGAGGGTCCATTTGGCGCTGTTCATCTCCCGCTTGATGGCGCCCATGGCCGCAAAGCAAGGCGCGCACAGGAGATTGAAGATCAGGAAGGAATAGGCCGAAAGAGGCGTGAAGAAAGTACGCATGTTGACCCAGACCTGCCAGCCGTTCTCGGCCACCTCGTCGAAGCCGCCGTAGAGCACGCCGAAGGTGCCCACCACGTTTTCCTTGGCGATGAGACCGGTAATGGTGGCCACAGCCGCCTGCCAGTCGCCCCAGCCCAAGGGAGAAAAGATCCAGGCAATTGCGCCGCCGATGACCGCCAGAATGGAATTGTTGAGGTCCTCAACCATACCGAAACTACCGTTCTCGAAGCCGAAGCCCTGCAAGAACCAAAGAAGAATAGACGAAAGGAGAATGACCGTACCGGCCTTCTTGATGAAGGACCAAGCCCGCTCCCACATGGAGCGCAGAATGTTGCCCACCGTGGGCCAGTGGTACGCTGGCAGCTCCATGACGAAGGGAGCCGGATCGCCCGCGAACATCTTGGTCTTTTTGAGCATAATACCCGAGAGGATGATGGCCGCGATACCGACAAAGTAGGCACTGGGCGCCACCCACCAAGCTCCGCCGAACAGCGCGCCCGCAATCAGAGCGATGATCGGCAGCTTGGCGCTGCAGGGGATAAAGGTGGTGGTCATAACCGTCATCTTGCGGTCCCGGTCGTTTTCAATGGTTCGGGAAGCCATAATACCGGGGATGCCGCAGCCGGTACCGATGAGCATGGGGATAAAGGACTTGCCGGACAGGCCGAACTTACGGAAAATCCGGTCGAGAACAAAGGCGATACGCGCCATGTATCCACAGGATTCCAGGAACGCCAACAGCAAAAAGAGAACCAGCATCTGGGGAACAAAGCCCAAAACCGCGCCGACACCGCCGACGATTCCGTCTAAGATCAGGCCTTTGAGCCAGTCGGCGCAGTTGACGGCATTCAGGCCGTCGCTGATGAGCACCGGCAGACCCGGCACCCACACGCCGTAGCTGGCAGGATCGGGTTCTTCGATGGAAGCGGCCTGTGTATAAGCGGCGAAGTCCACGGGGATTTCTTCCTCTATGTTTCCATCGTCGTCATAGAGATAAGCGGTGGTGGTCAAATCGGTGGCCGCGGCGGGGTCTAAATCCGCTTCCTCTGCGGCCGACTCGAAGGCCTCCACCATGGCTCCGGGAACCACATATTCCTCCGCCGCTTCCTCGTATTCAGCCGAGCCGATGGCAAAGAGGTGGAAGCCGTCGCCAAACACGCCGTCATTGGCCCAGTCGGTGGCCCAGGTGCCCACCGTGGTGACCGACAGGAAATAGACGATAAACATGACCACTGCGAAAATCGGCAGAGCCAGCCAGCGGTTGGTTACCACCTTGTCGATCTTGTCGGAGGTGGAGAGCTTGCCGCGGTTCTTTTTCTGGTAGCAGCTTTTGATGATGGACGCGATGTATACGTACCGCTCGTTGGTGATGATACTCTGGGCATCGTCGTCGAGCTCCTTCTCCGCGGCCTTGATATCCTCTTCGATGTGGGCGAGAACGGTTTTGTCCAGGTTTAGCTGGGACAGGACCTTTTCGTCCCGCTCGAAGATCTTAATGGCGTACCAGCGCTGCTGCTCGGCAGGCAGATTATGCACCGCCGCCTCCTCAATGTGGGCGATGGCGTGCTCCACCGGGCCGCTGAAGCTGTGCTGGGGAATGGCCTTGGTACCGCCGGCTGCTTTGACCGCCGCCTCGGCCGCCTCCATGACTCCAGTTCCCTTTAACGCCGAGATTTCCACCACGTTACAGCCCAGCTGGCGGGAAAGCTCGTCGATGTGAATGCGGTCGCCGTTTTTCTTGACCACATCCATCATGTTGACCGCAACCACTACCGGAATACCCAGCTCGGTCAGCTGTGTCGTCAGGTACAGGTTGCGCTCGAGATTGGTACCGTCAATGATGTTGAGAATGGCGTCAGGACGCTCCCCTATGAGATAGTTTCTCGCCACCACCTCCTCCAAAGTGTAAGGCGAAAGAGAATAAATGCCCGGAAGGTCCATGATCACCACATTGCTGTGTTTTTTCAGCTTACCTTCCTTTTTCTCCACGGTAACGCCCGGCCAGTTTCCCACAAACTGGTTGGCGCCGGTCAGTGCATTGAACAGGGTGGTTTTTCCGCTGTTCGGGTTGCCTGCTAAGGCAATTCGGATATCCATGCCGCGTCGTTCCTTTCCCTATGTAATTAGTCCATACTAACCATCATGCCGAAAAAGCGGGGCATCCGCGCCCCTATTTTTCCATTATTCCACCTCGATCATCTCAGCATCCGCCTTGCGGATGGAGAGCTCATAGCCCCGCACGGTAACCTCCAACGGATCACCCAGAGGCGCCACCTTGCGCACCTGCACACGCGTGCCTTTTGTAAGGCCCATATCCATAATGCGGCGCTTGACCGCACCCTCGCCGTGGAGTTTGACCACCGTCGCCACATCGCCCACCTTTGCCTGCTTAAGCGTTTTCATGCCTATTTCCTCCTCGTTTCCATGAACTAGGTTAGACCATTATTTTGCTGGCCATTTCGCGGCTGATCGCCACGCGGGAATTCTTGACATTGACGATCAGGTTCCCCGCTATGGTGGAAATCACCGTAACATTTCCACCAATGACGAACCCCAGATTCTCCAAGTGCGCCTTTACCTGCGGGCTTCCGCCTACCTTTCGAATCAGGTTTTCTTCCCCGACATTTGCAAATAGTAACGGCATCATATTTCACCCCCGCCTTTCAGTAAGTATAAGCTAACCATTGTACCAAAAAGAAAGTTAGCACTCACTAACCTCATATATGTTAGCTTAAACTAACGAGTTTGTCAAGAGAATTTTCAAAAAATCTCCTTTCTTTTTTCCGGTTCTGGGCAAAGACGGCCGACCGCTTGCATTTACGTGCATAAATATGATATACTATGAATTATAATTTGTGGATAATCACGGGATACGACAGAGTGGTGAATCATGAAAATACAAGAATCGGCAGAAAACTATCTGGAAACTATATTGATGCTGCAAAAGCGCAAGGGTGCGGTACGCTCCATTGACGTTGCCAATGAGCTGGGGTTCTCCAAGCCCAGCGTTAGCGTGGCGATGAAAAACCTGCGGGAAAACGGATACATCGACGTGGACCCGGACGGGTTTTTGATTTTGCTTAGCGCGGGGCGGCAGATCGCAGAAAAAATATACGAGCGCCATACCCTGTTGTCCAACTGGCTGACGGCCCTAGGCGTAGACCCAGACACGGCGGTGCATGACGCCTGCCGCATTGAACACGTCATCAGCAGCGAAAGCTTCGAAGCCATCAAAAGGCACACAAAGCAAAAGGAATAAAATTGAAAAACGTATGCAAAGCCGGCCGGAAGGTCGGCTTGCTTTTTGTTTCGGGTTTGCTGGGGTAAAAAGCGGGCAGCCCGGCCGCGGCTCTGGGTGCATTTTAGCGGTAAAACCGCTAGAAACAAGGCAAACTACTGCGAAACCGCGCGGCGGCATTGGCGCCGTCTGCCAAAAAAGGCGAAGATTTCGAGGAATCTTCGCCTTTTTCTCTGGGCCGGGACCGGTCCACCCATTTCCCATTTGTGGGCACCTGCTTGGCAAACTGCCTTGGGCAGGTTTCCGGTCATCCGGTACTGATCGTCATCGTTGTCAAAGCGGTAGTCGGAAGCGAACACCTTGACCGCGCCTTCACTGCCGTACAAAATGACCTTCTTGTTGAAGACCGCAAGGCCGTCGATGGTGCAGGGATGGGACGCCGGAGAAGCGTATACATCGACCACCACATCGAAGAAGAAGGTCATATCCACCGAGTAAAAGCCCTTGTTGAAGGGGACCGGCTCGATATCAATGTACACGGTGATGACGTCGGCTCTGCGGCTGCGTACGCTCACGGCCTGGTCGACAATCCGCTGATTGCATTCGGTGAAGTACACCCTAAGATCTTCCAGGCAGTCTTTGTCCGAGCAGGAATCGTAAATTCTGCTGGTATCAATGCAGACTGCCTCTTTGAAGTTTCCGCTGTTGAAGCCATCGCATGTCTGAAACCTGTTATCAGCCATAATGAATCCTCCTGTTTGTGTATTGAAGCTGTCACTTCAATATCAGTGTATGTGTCTGCGCGGTTCGCGTCACTAAAATGTGCGCGTTTTGAGAGGGAAAAGACAAGTTCCCGGCGAAAACCGCCGCCTTTGCCGCCTTCAAAGGCTGGTCAGCGCTTGGGCGCTTTCCTTTGGGGAATTCCGGCAACCGCGCTTTTTTGCCGTTTTCCATCCATCCCCAGGCTATGCCCGGGCAGAAAAAAGGTGCGGCATTTGCCAAAGAAAGCTGCGTTTTTTTCTTTTTTTGATCTTAGGCGACGAGGGTCCAGAAAGAATGCATTTGCTTTTGAGGGCAAATTGCGGTAAAATGAAAGAAAAGAAAACGACAGCCGATTTGACTAATAGGAGCGAGCAGATGAATTCGGAGTACAGTACAGTCCGGCGCAAGGCGCTGGAAAAAATTTTTGGCCGCATGAACGACATGCAAAAACAGGCGGTTTTTCAGACCGAGGGCCCCTTGCTGATTCTGGCGGGCGCGGGAAGCGGAAAAACCACGGTGCTTGTCAACCGCATTGCAAACCTCATTCGGTTCGGCAAGGCCTATCATTCGCACCAGGTTCCTCAAGGGATCGACGACGAGGCGCTGGGCCAGCTTCATGCCTTTGTGGAAGGGACGAAACCGGACGACGGACAGCTCGACTCCCTTTTGGCGGTAGAGCCGGTGCGCCCGTGGCAGATTCTTGCCATTACCTTTACGAACAAAGCGGCAGGTGAACTCAAGGACCGGATTGACAAAATGCTGCCCACTGGCGGCGCCGATGTTTGGGCCGCCACTTTTCATTCCACCTGCGCCAGGTTTTTGCGCCGGGACGCTGACCGGCTCGGGTACAGCAGCAATTTCGCCATTTATGACACCGACGACCAGAAACGTCTGCTCAAGGAATGCATGAAGGCGCTGCGGGTGGATGACAAGGTGATGCCGGTACGCAGCGTATTAAACCACATTAGTCACGCAAAGGACTCTATGATCGACCCAAAACGCTTTATCGAAGCGGCGGGCAGTGATTTGCGCCTGAAAAAGATCGGGGAAATTTATCAGATGTACCAGCGGCGCTTAAAGGAAGCGGACGCTATGGACTTCGACGATCTGCTGATGCAGACGGTCATTCTCCTTAAGGAGAACGAGGACATCCGCACCCATTATCAGAATCGGTTTCGCTACATTATGGTGGACGAATATCAGGATACCAACCAGGTTCAGTACCAGCTGGTCAGCCTCCTTTCCGAGGGCCACCGCAACCTGTGCGTGGTTGGCGACGATGACCAGAGCATCTATAAATTCCGCGGGGCCACCATTGAGAACATTCTTAGCTTCGAGCGGCAATACCCGGATGCGAAGGTGATCCGTCTTGAGCAGAACTATCGGTCCACCGCCTGCATTCTAGATGCGGCCAACGCTGTGATCGAAAACAACAAGGAGCGAAAGGGCAAAAACCTCTGGACCGACAAAAAGGGCGGCGACAAAATCGTCAAGCTTCTGTGCGACAACGAGCAGGAGGAAGCCGCTTTTATGACCGAAAAAATTGTGGAAGCGGCGGCGGCCGGGCGCAAGTTTTCCGAGTTCGCAGTCCTCTACCGGGTCAATGCCCAGGCTTCCGCCATTGAGCGGGCGTTTGTGAAGGCGGGGGTCCCTTACCGGATTTTGGCCGGCCTTCGGTTTTATGAGCATAAAGAAGTCAAGGATATGCTGGCGTATTTAAGCGTGGTCAACAACCATGCCGACACCGTGCGCCTGCGCCGCATCATCAACGAACCCAAACGCCAGATTGGGGATGCAACGGTAGCCACTGCTATGGAAATCGCGGCCCAGGAAAACATTCCTTTGTTTGACGTAATCGAGCAGGCCGACCGGTTTGCCGCTTTTTCTCGTTCCGCACCCAGGCTTACCGCTTTTGCACGGATGATTCGGGAGTTTGAAGAAGAAATGGAAATCCTGCCGCTGCACGACGTGTATAAGCATATGCTCGAGCGCACCGGGTACCTTTCCATGCTGGAAGCCCAGGGCGAGGAGGCTCAGGGCAGGATTGAAAACATCAACGAGCTCGCCTCCACCATCATGACCTATGAGGACGAAAACGAGCAGCCCACTTTGGCCGGTTTCTTGGAGGAAATCTCCTTGATGACCGACGTGGACAACTACGATTCCAGCGCCGACGCGGTGACTCTGATGACCCTGCACGCGGCCAAAGGCTTGGAATTCCCGGTGGTGTTTATCCCCGGCATGGAGGAAGGCATCTTCCCAGGCATGCAGGCCATCTATAACCCCGACCAGATCGAGGAAGAGCGGCGGCTTGCTTATGTGGGCATCACTCGGGCGAAGGAGCAGCTCTACCTTTCCTCGTGCTGCTCGCGCATGCTTTACGGTTCCACCGCCCGCAACAAGGTTTCCCGGTTTTCCGAGGAAATCCCGGAAGAACTGGTGGAGCGCATCGAAAAGGTTACCATGCGCCGCCCGGCGGCAGAACGGGTACGTCAGCCGGACGAACGCAAGCAGGCCTTTGCCATTGCCGCCAATGCTGCGCGGCGGGTTGGCACCGGATCGGACAATTCCGCCCATATGACCAAAAAGGCCCTTTTCTCGGTGGGTGACCGGGTTTCTCACAAAGCCTTTGGGCCGGGTATGGTCATCTCGGTCAAACCGGTGGGCAACGATACCTTAGTAGAGGTGGCCTTCGATAAAGTGGGCACCAAAAAGCTCATGGCTAATTTTGCAAAGCTCACTCGGCAGTAACCGGATTCCCTTTGGAATCGACCGATTAAAAAAGCGCCCCAATTTCCTTGAAGAAAACGGGGGCGCTTTTTCTGTGATCTCATTTGCAGCAAAACGCAGGGGACAGATTAAAATCTGTCCCCTGCGTTTTGCTTTTCATGCGCTTACTATGCGCGGGCCTTTCTTTTCCTAAGAACAAGAAGAATCGCAAGCAGGGCTGCACAGGCGACGGCGGTTACCGCCAACCAAAGGACAGTGTTGTTTTCATAGCCGGTATCCGGCGGACGCGGGTCGTCGGGTGAAACCGGCAGCTCCTCCGCTTTGAACTGCCACTCCAAATACCCGGCGGCATCCTGAAAGGCATTTCCAAGCGTCAGCGGAACGTCCAAAGTCACATTCAGCTCCACCTGGGCCCCGGAATAAAAGGTCCCCAGGTACACCCAATCGGTCAATCCATCCGTTTGGTCCGCGGGAGCGGCAAAGAGGGGGGAATCGCCCTCCTGGGCCACCGTCAGCCCCAGCTGGGAAAGAAATTCCTCCGACCCTTCCTTTGCGCCAAGCGCGCGCAGATAAAGCTTGACCTTCACCTGGTTGGAAACGTCATTATGGATGACGACTTTTTGGGTCAGCCTGTCGCCCGGCATCACTTCTTTGAAATCGGAGAAAAGGTCGGTGGGAGACCATTCGCTTCCCGGGGCAAACACAAACTTCTGCGCGCTTCCATCATAGGCAACGTTCCCCTGTGCGAAGGCCGGGACGGTCAGGCTCATCAGCAGCGCCAGCACCATAAGAGGCAGGACAAGTGTTTTTCTCAGCGTTTTCATATCCATACCTCCTTACTGCCCGGCCGAAGCCGTGGTGATGATTCCGTTCTCAACGGTAACGCCCCACACATCAGAGGCAACCGTTCCCGGAGAGGACTGTACAGCAGAGGCCACGATCTCCACAGAAAGCACATAGCCTTCCTTTTGGGTCAGCGGTTTGCACTGCTCGATGAACAGTCCCGTATTCTCCCCAGGCGCAACGGCCTCGGAATAATACCAATACCCGTCCCCGCCCTGCGTCCAGCCGGTTCCCTCAGCGAGGATCAGGGAATAATCGACGCCGCTCTCCGGCTTTTGGGCTAAAACGGTGCTCCCGTCTGGCGTTTTCCAGGTTACCACCAAAGACGCCCGGATAAACGCAGCGGTATTCCCGGTATTTCTCACAGACACATTCTCTTTTGCCACACCGTCAAACACTTCCTCCACCTGGCAGGTTACTTTGGAAGGCGTAAACAGGTTGACGATTGGGTTGGTGCCGGTTGCAAGAAAGGCCAGAGTGGCACCGGCGGCTACGGTAAAAAGCAGCACCAGCGACACGGTCAACCACAGCCGCTTTTTGTTCCCAGCATAGGATGAAGCACGGGTTTTCTTTCGGATTACCATACACCATGCCTCCTTTCTCAAGCTGCGGGCCTGGCGCCTGCAAACCGGTTATCCAGGTAATAATCGCCGCCAAGCCACTGGGTTTTCACCCGCGTATTTGCAAAAGGCACAGTTGTTTCCTCACCAGGAGTCAGAAGAACCTCTTTGGTCATGGAATCCGGCTCGTACCGCCAGGACCAGTCGGTCAATTCCTGTACCGTATACTTGCCCGCCGGCAACTCCACAAGAGTCGTGGAGCCGTTCCCATGGACGGTAACAATCAGGTCCACTCCCCGGGTATCCGTGTCGGCACCGGTGACGCGAAACTGGAAGGTCTGGTTTTCGTCCACCGGTTGGGATCCGGTCTTCGATATGGTCAGGGTACATGTTTGCGCACGGGGATAATAGGAAAACCACACATGCTGGTTGCTGTTTTGTGAAGTAAGGATTACGGTTACCGCGTCGCCTTGGGTCAAAGGCCCGTCGTTTAGAATGTAGCGGTCGTACTGGTAGCCGTCAAACCGCTTGGGTGTAACCGTATAAGGTGTGTCATATTCCAGACCCTGGCTGCCATCCTGCACAAAATACGCCGCAGGCTCCAGCTGCTGCGCCAGAGATGGGGAATCCACCACCTGACCGTCCTCGTTCACAGGCTGGCCGCTTTCGTTGACCCGGTACCAGTGCACCAAAATCGTACCGCCGCCGATCGTGACCTTGGGAATGGGAAAATGATCTTCAGCGTCCTTTTGCTGATAATCTTTATATCGGAAGGTGGTCTCTTTGTTCGTATCGATGACTTCGCCTTTCTGCACCGTGGCGCCTTCCTTCACGGCAACCTTGTACTTCATCACCGGATTCGCGCCTTCGTTGACATTACCCACCCTCCATTGAATGGTTTGGGTGGCAGAGTCATAGGAAGCGCTGCCCTGGCTGATATAAACATCGGCTTGGCCGGCGCTATATTCCGTCAGATTGCTGGTAATGACCGGATCAGCGCCGTCAAAAGCCAACGCCACCTTCTCCCCCATGGGATCGGTCACGACGCCCTGAGAGGCCGCAATGGAGATGCTGCCGGCAATGGCCTCAAAGGCGGTCTCCAGCTTTTGCTCCACGTTGTCGTTGGCCTTGATTTCATAGTAGCCCTTGGCCGGATCGGTAGCGCAGGCCTTGAGAACGTTCTCGCCGTCCTCTCCCGCCTGCAACGCCACCGAGTAAATGGTAGTGCCCTTTGCCTTGGTCTGGTTGGCCTCCCAGATGGTACCTACGCCGTTGTTCGTCGCTTCTCCAAAATCGAAGTCGGTTTTCAGCACAAGGTTACCGCTGTTATTGTAAGAATACTGGCCGTATGCATGCCGCTCGGTGACGCCATGGCTGCAGGTAGCGTCCACATAGGCGTTATAATACAGATTAAAAGAGCTGCCGTTTCCCACGGTTGTGGTATAATCCACCGCCGGCACAAAGCTTGCGTTGGTAATGGTGCCGCCGTATTGCCCCGCTAGCAGATGAAGCGAGCTGCAATCCGAGTAGGTGGCTGTTCCCACAAAGGGATAGCTATAGGTAGCCGCACCATCGGTAAGGAGCACGATGTTTTTGAGCACTCCGGTAGAGGCGGTGGAATACAAAAGCGCATCCGCCTTGTGGATTCCCGCCTGCTGGTGGGTGCCGCCGTCGGCTCCAATGGCGTCGATGGCCCTATCAAAGGCGGCTTTAGTTTCATAGGTATAAAAGATGCCGTTTGTGGAGGCGCTGTTGGAATAGGTTACGATGGCAATACGGGTCTGGCTGCCTTCAGTAAGCAGCTTCTCTGCAAAGGCTTTGGCTGCTTTCTTGGTGTTACTGAGCTTTTGTCCGCTCATGCTGCCCGACTGGTCGATGACCAGTACCACGTCGGTGGTGGACTGATAATTTTTCCCCTGGATCCCTAAGGTAACTTCCCAGAGGTTCTCCTGGCCTGCCACCGCTTTGGCGTCCTTATCCAGCTTAATGGCTCCTGGTTCCGGCCAGATGGGCGCGTCGTTACGTTTCGCCGCACGGACGCCCGCCGCCGCAAGAGCTGCGCCGTAAACGCCGTTTTTCTCTTCGGTTTGGTATCCGTTGTGGCATATGGCGTCGAGAATGCTGCATGCCTGGCCCTCGTCCACCACGCTTTCCAAGCTGCCTGCCTGTTCCAGATTCATCTGGTTGACTGCGAGGCGGAACCCGTGGTCATCCAGGCCGCTGGAAAAAAGCTGGTCACGCAGTTCTGCGGCAAGAGGCAAAGCATCCCCTACATAAAACCCTTTTGTGAAGGTGGCGGTTTCTTTGCTTGTAAATCCGTTTGCGGCGGCATCTTTCCTCTCCCCCTGCGCGAAAACAGCGGGGGTACCACAGGTTATGACCGCCGCCAGCATGGTAAAGCAAAGCAGGAGAGACAGCCATTTCGATTTTCGACTGCGTTTCATCCGCGAAAACCTCCTTTTTATTCTCCTGTGGGCCAGCCGCCGGCATCCCAAACCGTTTCTCCGTTGTTGGCTGCCTGTGTGGCATACGCCACAAGATCAATCTGGGCCTTGCTGTTCTGATAGAGATTCCCCATTTCCTTTGAGAAGGTCACTTTGGTAAACAGCGGCTCGGTCTGCGCACCGGGGGCCAGAGATTCCTTGTAGTAGTAATATCCGTCTTTGTACGTCCAGTCCTCTTCGTTCAGGTCACAGGAAAGCAGGCTTCCATCCGCCTCTCCCTGCGCGCCTTCAGCCAAGGTGATGACCTTTTCCATCTGGATGCGCACGTAGGCAGGCTGTGACCCGGTGTTTTTCACCTGCACGATTTTGGATACATCCGTTCCCGGCATGACGCCGCTCAAATCCTCAAAGGGGACGAGTTCGCCATTCTCCGAAACGGCAGTTTCTTCAAGTTCAATTTGAATATTTCCCGCTGTAATGACATTGGTGGCCGTATCCTCTGCGGTAAAATACGCGACGGTACCATAGGCCGCGACGCAAAGACACACGACGAATAGGGCAAGTACCAAAAGTTTTCGTTTCATAACGCATTTCCTTTCTGTGATTTCTCGTTTCAGCCTGATCGCTGCCGCTGCATGTCGCAGGGCACACAAGGACATCTCCTTTACCTTTTTCGCCAAGATACCCTTGTATGCCCTGCCCTCGATGAGGGCAGGGCATACGCGAAATCAAAACAAGAGCGGATTCAGGAATCCTGCGGCCTTTCCTGTCAGGAGAGACCCAAAACGCGGCATGGGCAAGGAAAAGCCACCGCCTGAATCGCCTGGAACAAGCACCTTTGTTTTCCAGCTGCTGCCATAAACAAACCTAGAGAACGTTGTGCCCATGATGATGGGCAACGGGATCAGCAAAAGCCTTTCTTGCACCGGCGCAGTCCCTTCTCTCAGGCCGTTTGCGGCAGCAGCTGGCACATGAGGAAGTAGAAGAATTAAAGCTTCGCCCAAGCGTCCGCAGCGGTGGTAACGTTGTCACTTTGTACCGCATAGGCCTGGAAGGTCAAAGTGGGATAGGTATCGGCTTCCAAAGCATTCAGCTGTTCTTTGGTCACGGTATCCTTCACCGATACGGCATTGTCCTTGAGCACGGCAAAGGTAGTGTCGGCCTCGGTCGCAGGCACCTGACGGTAATACACGCCGTCCTCTCCTGTCAGGGGCGTCCAGCCGTCCGCGATGGCATAGGTCATAAATTCATCCAAGTTCGAAGACGCGGTGACCTTGACAAACAGCCAGCTTGCTTCGCTGTCGGCTTTCACCGTAACGGTGGGATCCTTCGCAATGGTGTTGCCGGGTACCATCTTGTAATCGGTAGTGGTTTCCGTCAGATCAATGTTGATATCGCCGACGGTGAACGTGTTCTTGACAGGATCCGTCTGGTCCACCAGCCAGGCAAGCGAGCCACCCACCACACAGCACAGCACCAGAGCAATGGCGACAATCGGAATGAGAACGTTCTTTTTCATGTTTTATCCTTCCTTTCATGACGGATGATACTATAAAATAAGAACAGGCGTGTTCCTGCCTTGTCAGTTCATCGGCGCGGCAGTCCAGGCGTCGGCAGCAGTGTCAAAGCCGTCCGCCTGCACGGCGTAGGCGGTGACAGAGACCACAGCCGTCTCATAACCCGCGGTCTGGGCCGTTTTGGCAATCGAAAAGCTGCCGAATACCGGGATGTTCTGTGAAGCCTTTACCATGTCCTTATAGGCATACACATTGGATGTACCTGCCACCGCAGTCCAGCCGTTGGCCGTCATCTGCGCGGCAATGGTCGTATCACCCGCCGCTTCGATGGCAGACAGGCCGTTCTCCACCTTTACAAACAACCAGCAGTCCTCGCTGTTTGCATCCACATGGATGGTGGGATCCTTTGTATAAGTACGGCCGGGGATGAGCTTGTACTCGTTTGCCTGCACACGGGGAACATCCGGCGTTGTCTGGCCGTATTCATTTACCTTGGCTTCGTCCAGCGCAATTTTGACGTTTCCTACGGTGAATGTGTTGGTCACTTGGTCTTGCGAGGTGAGAAACGCAGCCGTAGAAAATACCGTTGCCACCACAAGCAACACCGCACACAGCGATAGCACCAATCCTTTTGTTCCTGCCTTCATCGAAAAAACCTCCTAAAATAATTTTATCTGGGAGCCTTGTGGCGTTACCCCTGAATCTGTGGTCCGTCCTTTTGTGCAGACCGGCGCCGGTTTCTCTTTTCCACGTGGTCAAACAGGTCCGGTATCAAAATCAGCAGCACCAAAACCGCACCGGCCGCAATAGCCAGATACAAGCCAGGCGGATGCTGAATAAAATTGGAAATATAACCGAGATAGGGAATACAAATCGCTGGCCTTCCCAGAAGACTTTGAAACGGCACTGCAGCGGCGTCTTCATGTTCGTTGTTGTCGCCTTTGGTATAAAACTGCTGCTTTTCCCTGTCGATACGCACCACCCGGTGGGTGGCCGGCATCTCACTGGACCGCTCAAACGTAATCGGATCTCCTACCTGAATAGAGGCTGGGTCTATTTGTTGGACGTAGAGCAGCGAGCCGGTGGGAAAGGCCGGTTCCATAGAGCCCGAAAGCACGGAATACACCTGTATGCCAAAAAGACGCGGACCCGCGATCAGCGCAGCCAAAACAGCCAGCAATACGACAATGAGGGTGATGCCGGCATTCCATATTTTTTTTATTTTCTTTGCGGTGGTCATGGTTGCTTCTTTGCCGCCTTTCTTTCCTCTGCCTGTCTGTTCCGGCTTTGTGAATACGCTACGAAAAATTGGACATACTGATTGCAGTATTTTTTTGCTGATTTTCGTAAAGGTAGGCCCTTTGCGCCAAAAGAGCCGGAATCCCTTTGATTGCAAAGGGATTCCGGCTCTTTCTACCATATTTCTGACCCGTTAAAGAACGGCGGCAAAGCGCTGCATATGACTTCGTTTGAGCTCCATGGAGGAGTGCACATACCGGTCCAGCGTGATGTTGACACTGGCATGGCCGAGAATTTCCGAAAGGGACTTTGCGTCAAACCCCACTTCAATCGCGCGGCTGGCAAAGGTATGACGCAGCGCATGAAAGCACAGGTTTCGCAGCCCACACTCTTTTAAAATCCGTTTGAAATGATTTTGCAAGGTGCGTGGCTGCATGGGGGTGTCCGTTCCGGTGAGAAGATAACAGCCTTTCCAGGCCTGCTCGCATACGGTATCCAGCAAAAACGAGGGAACGGGGATTTCCCGGGCGGACCGTTGCGTTTTCGGCGCGTCGATCCATATCTCAGTTCCTCCATTCCCGTCGGAAATCCGCTGTACCGTACGCCGCACCCGCAGGGTACCGGCAGCACGGTCAATGTCGTTGCACCTAAGGCCACAGATTTCTCCAATGCGCAGGCCGGTATACAGACACAAAAGGATTCCCATACTTTCCCGGCTCTGGTTTTCAATAAGCCGCGCCGTAAGCCGCTTTTGCTCGTCAGGCGACAAAACCTGCATCTCGTTTTCGTCTTTCTTGATTTTGCATACGGTATCGATTTTTGCACAGTAACCCTGCTTCGCTGCGTATTTGAGTACCTGCCCCATAACCGTCAGGATATCTCGCACCGTTTTTCCCTTCAAATCCCGCGACAGGTCCGCGGCAAAGGCCTGCAAATCGGCGCTTGTGACATCATGGACTTGCAGACGTCCAAACCGGGGACGCAGGTGCTTTTCGACGATGCCCCGGTATCGGCTGTACGTGGATTTTTTCACCTGCAGTTCTATGGACTGCAGCCATAGATTGAGGACATCGCCGGTAGACATATGTCGTGAAGTCGACGGCTGCTCCATTGCAACCATACCTTGGCGGGCGGCACACAGCTTCTCCTTCACTTCTGTATAGGTTCTGGCGTAAACCGAACGGTACCGCATTTTCCCATCGGGATTGCGGCCAGTCGGATACCGGCCCTCCCATCTGCCGTCTTTCCTTTTGCGTATATTCTCCCCTGTCTTCGACATAGATTGATTCCTCCTTTTGTGGCTCTGCCGTATCTCCAGTATAGCAAAAAGATGACCATTCCAATGACCCTTATAAAAGTTTAATAAGGGATCACATCGGCTGATTTTGGACCAAGTGTAACGTACATTTTCCAGTTTATCTATCTTTTTTTCAAAATACACTTGTAAAAAACACGCATTTATGGTACACTTGCTTCAAATAAATGGCGGTATTTCTCCTTCGCAAAGGGCCTACCTTTACGAAGGTTTTGTTTTTTATAACAGCACGCATTTGTTTTTCATTGAGAATTCATGCAAGAACATGCAGAAATCAAATCGCCCGGAAAAACGGCGGTCAAGCAAGTTGTCAGCTTGTTTTTGTATAGGAAAGTCGCATTCTGTTTTTCATAAATTATCTCATGTTTATGCACTCCTGTCGAGTGTTTCCATCCAAAGCATTCCATTGCGCATTGCTTAGTTACCGGTTCTTTTCCCTTGTCGAAATAATAAACGCCACGTGCAAAAGCACGTGGCGTTTACAATTTTCAAAGGTATGAAAAATGGAAATTGCAATGCATATAAAATATCCGATTTCTCCTTCTTTTGTACCCCTATTGAAAATTGCCGATTGACATTGAAAACAAAAAAGCGTTCCAGCCTGGCAAAGGAACCGGTCAAGCTGCATTTCACGCCTTCGTTAACCGAAAACGCGGATGAAGCAAAACCACATACCTGGAGATGTTCCAGGCGTTTCTTTGAGGCGGGAACGCTTTTGTCATAAAATGAGGAAAAAGGCAAACGCTATGGTTAGCTGGCCTTCAGTTGGAGGCGGAGCTTATCGGCAATCATCGCGATGAACTCACTGTTGGTAGGCTTGCCGCGGCCATTGTGAATGGTATAGCCGAAATAGCTGTTTAAAATGTCCACGTCGCCCCGGTCCCAAGCCACCTCGATGGCGTGGCGAATGGCACGCTCCACCCGGGAAGAGGTGGTCTGGTAGCGCTTGGCCACGGTGGGATAAAGAAGCTTGGTAACGGCGTTGATATACTCGCTGTTGCCCACCGACAGCATAATGGCGTCGCGCAGATAATGGTAGCCCTTAATGTGAGCCGGCACGCCGATTTGATGAATGATGTCGGTCACCAGCACTTCCAAATCCGACTGGGCGGGATTGACCGGCCTTGCCGCATGAAGCTGCGCAGGCGCGGGCGATTCGCTGCAAAGGGAACAAATCCGGTCGGCCATGTAATCCGCGTCAAAGGGCTTGAGGAAATAATACGCGGCGCCCGAACTCATCAGCTCGTTTTCAAGCCTCGGGTTATCGAAGCTGGACATGGTGACAAACTGCGGCGTCTTTTCCAGATTTCTCTGCTGCGTCTCGCGGATGACGCCCAGCGCATCCAGGTTGGGCATAAATACGTCCAAAAGCACCACATCTGGGTTTACCGACGAAATCGAGTCAAGCACCTTGCGTCCATCCTTCGGGCAGGTGACCATTTCGATCCCTCGGTTCTCCAGCGCCTGGGCGCACACCTTGCCAAATTCCAGAGAGTCATCCGCCAATAAAAGTTTAAGTCCTTTTTCCATTTCAAATCCCTCACATTCCAGTTTTTTCCGGTGCCATTAGATTACCATATAATACCATAAATTGCAAGGGATTTCTGAAAATAATTTTGAAAATTTTGGAATTCATTGCAAGACGGCTTCGTTCCGGCGGGTTTATTACGACGCCTTGTCGAGTACGCTGGTAACCGTCGTTTTGGCACAATCCAGCAAAAAAGCGCATGCAGCTGGCTTACGCCGCCTTAGCGGACGCTTGCTTTTGCCACTGTTCCAGGCGGACAGAGATGTTTTCCTCTAAATTGCGGAAGAAAAACTGGTAATCGTACAAATGGTAAACGCCTTCTTCAAACAAACTCAGTACCGGTGGATACTCCTCGGGTGTAACGTCAGTGACTTTCAGTGTTCCACGCGCTGCATCCAGGTATCCGCCGCAAAGCCCCGCTTTCTCCTCAAGAATGACCCCCTCATAATCGGTAAAACAAGCGCCCAGGTTTTCGTTTTTGGAGGCCACGGTGCCGTCGGTCTTCCAATTGAGCGGATTGATGGACAAGGTTTTTACCCCTTCGGGCACGATCATGGAGGAGGTTACCTCTTGCGCTTCGCTGTTAAAGCTGACGAGGACGCCCACATCCTTTTCCCCCTGCGCCATGGAAAGCCAAGGCGCCTCGTTTAGATCCTCCTGGGTGACCCGCCAGCCGATGAGGTACGCACAAACCAGCCGGCTGCTCAGTTCTTCGTCATCAAAATACTCTTTGAGCAGACGCAGGCACAAATCAGACCCCTGGGAAAACCCGGCCAGTACAATGGGCCGCCCTTGATTTTCGTGCTCTAAATAATAGTCAAAAGCGGCGCTTACGTCCTCATATGCAAGAGAAAGCGCTTGCTCCATGGCCGGACCCTGCTCCTCGTAGGCGGACAGGGAGGCTTGCCGGTAATAAGGGGCGTACATCCGGCAGGTTTTCTCATAAATTCCCCGTTCCATGTTCAGCGCGCCCAAAAACGCTTCCTTGGTTTCCTGGTCCTGCAGCGACATATTAAAACTGGTATCGCTTCCGGAATACACCGTGGGGCAAACCAGGAACAAATCGGCCTCCTGGTTTTCGCCAATCCCATTGTAGGCCCAGGCTGTTTGCCGGGAATAGTCCGGTTCTCCCTGCCCAGCGGCGCAGGAGGGCCATCCAAACGCAACCAAAAATACCAGCAAACACGCGATTCCCTGTTTCAACCGACTCATTGTTTTCTCTCCAATCTCATTTATTTGCATTTGATTTGAGTATAGCACACCGACCAGTCCTGTCAAGAAGAGGCACTTTCTTGCTTTCGTGCAGGACGGGATTTACAAATGCGAACAAAAAAATTCCGATCAGCAAAAATGCTGATCGGAAAAAGTGCGAATTTGCCGCTTATGCCGCCGCTTTGGTATCGACCTGTTTGGCGGAATCCAGCATATTCTCCGCAAAAATACCGTAACCGCGGGTGGGATCGTTGACGAACACATGCGTCACTGCACCCACCAGCATTCCGTTTTGAATGATAGGGCTGCCGCTCATTCCCTGAACAATGCCGCCCGCCTTGTCGAGCAGTTCTTGGTCGGTGATACGGATGACCATATTTTTGGTGGGGCTGTTGTCGTTAAAATTCACTTTTTCGATGGTAATATCGTAATACTGGGGCGTTTCCCCGTCAATGGTGGTCAGAATCTGGGCGCTGCCCTCCTGTACCTGCTGGCGCATGGCCACCTGCATGGGCTCATGAGCGGAGGGCGCGGTGTCCAGAATGCCATAGACGCCGGTTTCCCCGTTTTGCGTAAGAACGCCCATATCCTTATCGGAGCTGAAGCTTCCTCTGAGTTCGCCGGGCTGTCCTACCTTTCCGGGATTGATGCCGCCGATGACGGCCGGCACAATTTCACCAGACATTAGGGGCAGGATTTCGCCGGTATCCATGTCGCAGATGCCATGGCCCAGCCCGCCGAATACCATGGACTCGGGTTCATAGAAGGTAAGGGTCCCGATTCCGGCGGAGCTGTCCCGCACCCAGGCGCCCAACTTATAGCAGCCGTCGCTTTTGGAAAAGGCAGGCGTAAAGGATACGTCAAAGGTCATATTGTCCCGTCGGACAGACAAAACCAGCGGGCTTCCATCGCATTCGGAAATGATCTTGGACACATCCTCGTTGCTCATGACGCTCTTGCCGTCGATGGAGACGATCACGTCTCCCAGCTCCAGTCCTGCGTCCTTGGCAGGGTCTACCGAGCCGGCCTCAGTGTCCACCGTGGACATGCCGATGATGAGCACCCCATCGGTAAACATCTTAATGCCAAAGGGCGTGCCGCAGGGAATGACGGTAGTTCCCTTTACCACGTCCACCGTCACCTGCTTGACGGGGAAAAGACCCAAAAGCTTTAAGTCCACCTTATAACTATGGCCGGCGGTTGCAACCGAGGCCTCCACCGAGTCGGTGGAAACCACACTTGGCTGCACATCCACCGGAATGCCGCTTTCAATGGAAAAATTTTCGCCCTCCACCACGCTGAACCGGTCGGGAATGGTCGTGCCTACCGTAAGAGTAAAGGCAAGCACGCCGGCAATCACGCCGGACAGCAGGGAGAACAGAAATTTTGATTTTCTTACAAACATTTCTACCTCCTGGCTTGCGGCATCAGCCGCGTTTTTCCTGATAACACTGCGTTTTTGTCCGCATTATAGCTTCGCACGCAAACGGACTTTTATCGGTGGGAAATGACCCTATTCGCGGTGGATGCTGGGAAACAACCAAAAAATACCAGATTTATTATGCCACCGAAAGTCCTGCAATTATGCAGAATTCCGCCGTAACTGGAAGTTTTTCTTCCCGCTTGCAGGCTATGCTTTTAACAGGACTTCCTAAAGCATGAAAAAAATAAACCCGGCGATCCAAAAGAATAATACAAGAGATCCCGATCGGCTTAGAAAAATCGATAAATTTGCATTTTTCCCTGTTTTTTGCATTTTATTTGTATTATTTCTATAAAACAAACTAATGCTATCTGTTCATTGTGCACATGTTCATTTTTCGTTCATCTTTTGTTTATGAAATGCTTACGCCTATGATAAAAGGAAGTCATAAATATCACATATGATAAAGGCGTCGGAAGGAGCCGGATAAAACAGAAAACAACCCCATTTTCTGCTTGTTCTCTTCCGATTGTACCCCTTTTTTCTTTCTCCTTCTTCATTTTTCACTCTCCATTTAAAAACCAGGCTGTGCCGGACAGATTCGGTGCAGCCTGGTTTTTTGTAAGGAAAAGGCGAAAAATCTGCTTGTGGTTGGGGGTGTGCCTATGATAAGATTAAGGAAAACATATCGATCGATTCCTGTCTTTTAAGGCCACGGCTCTTTGGCAGATGGGAAGCTGGGAGCGAACCTGATGAAAACCAAAAAAAATTCCATCGCCGTCTCCATTTTCCTGGTGGGGCTGATGCTGGCGATTCTCTCCGGTTTCGCGGTTTTTTACATGAAGGATTTGACCGCGAACCTGAAGGCGGAAACCAATGCTTATTTATCTGAGATTTCCCAGCAAAGCGTCAAAACGGTGAAAAAGCAGATCGACGGAGATTTGAGCACCCTGCACGATTTGGCCGAGTTCCTCGGCGCGCAGGAAGACTTGGATTTGAATCGGATTCTTCCCACCTTGGAAGGCGTTTGTGAAAACAACGGGTTTAAGCGAATGGGCATCATCACGTCCGACGGCATCGCACATACCACCGACCACATGGAGATGGACTTTTCCGACCAGGCCTATTTTTACGATGCTTTTATCAACGGCGATCCGTCGGTAACGGATATGCTCACCGACAAAGCAGACGGTGAACCCATCCATGTATACGCCACTCCGATCTATAAACAGGACAAGGCTATTGCTGTCATTTTCGCAGCCCATCATATGGATGTCTATCAGGAGCTGCTTTCGGTTTCCACGTTTGAGGGCCGGGGATATTCCTATATCGTGCAGAACACGGGAGAATTGGTGGTCAATACCGCCCATCCTGGCCACGACCCCGGCTTCACCGGGCTTGACAGCCTTTTTCGCAATCCAGATGTCACCGTGTATGCGGACAGCGGCGAAGTAAAATTCAACATGTTGTTGAACAAATCCGGCATTCTCGAATATGAGATCAACGGCGTGGTCAAATATATGGATTACACTCCCATCGGCGTCAACGACTGGTACCTGCTTTCGGTAGCGCCTGCAAGCGTGGTGTCAGAGCGCAGCGACTCTATTCTGACACGCACGCTTTTTCTTTACATCGGTGTGATCGGGCTGTTTGCCCTTTTGTTTGTGTATATTGTGATATATCAGCACCAAAGCAAACAGCAGCTTGAACAGCTCGCTTATTATGACGGCGTGACCGGCGTGCACAATCTCGCCTGGTTCCTGCTGGATGCAAAAAATCTGTTGGAGAAGCATACCCATGTGCACTATGCCATAGTTCAGATGGATGTGGACAAATTCAAATACATCAACGACGCGTTTGGTTACGAAGAAGGAAACCGAACTTTATGCCACATTGCCGCCTGCTTACACAAGCAGGTCAAAGAAAACGAAGCGTTCTGCCGAGTGGCAAACGATTATTTTCTTCTGCTTTTGCGCTATTCCACCACACAGGACCTGACCGGCCGGATCGAACAAATCCGCCACGCCATCTGCGCTTCTTCCAACGAGCACACTCCATACGCCCTAGTTCTTTTCAGCGGTGTGTATAAGATTGCGGACCCGTCCCTGCCCATCACTACCCTAATCGAACGGGCAAACCTGGCCCACAAAGCCTCCAAGGACAATGAGAAGGGCGCATGCATCTATTATTCCGACTGCATCCGTGACCACATGCTGAAGGAAAAGAACATGGAAAATCACATGCGTTGGGCACTGGAACATGGTGAATTCGTCGTGTATCTACAGCCGAAGATTGCGCTTGGAACCAGTATGGTATCCGGTGCAGAGGCGCTGGTGCGCTGGAACTGGCCGGGAAAAGACCTGATTGGACCGGATCGGTTTATTCCTTTGTTCGAACGCAACGGGTTTATTCTGGAACTGGATTTGTATGTATTCCGACAGGTCTGCAAACGGCTGCGGCTATGGCTGGACTTGGGATTGACTCCGGTGCCGATTGCCGTCAATCTCTCCAGGGTCCATCTGCACAATATGGACTTTATCGAGAAATACCAGCGTGTGACGGAGCACTACCGCATCCCTCCTAAGCTCATCGAGCTGGAACTGACGGAAAGCGTGGTATTTGACAATTTTACGATCTTTATGGATTTGGTGCGGCAGCTGCATCAAGTGGGCTTTGCTCTATCTATGGATGATTTCGGCACGGGGTACTCGTCGCTGAATCTGCTCAAGGAGCTTCCGGTAGACATCCTCAAGCTGGACCGAGAGTTCTTCCGGGAAACGGCCAACAGCGACCGGGGTAGAACGGTGATTTCCGGGGTGGTTTCCATAGCAAAGGAGCTCAACATCCGGGTGGTGGCCGAGGGAGTGGAGACGGAGGTGCAAGCTGCGTTTCTCAAAAAGATCGGGTGCGACATGGCCCAGGGCTTTTTGTATGCAAAGCCCATGCCGATGGGAGAATTCGAAGCATATGTGTTCGGCAGGGATCTGGATATGTAACCGCGCGGCGGCTGGCAAAGGATTGCCGGCCGCCGCGCCTGTCTTTTTCAGAAGAAAACCACGGGACTTTATCTTTTCTTTATCTTTTTCGAAGGATTTCGAAAACCTTGGGCGATATACTTGGCTGCATCAAACAAAGGAGGCGAGCGTATGCCACTGATTCTGGAAACCAACGGGCTAACCAAGCTGTACGGCGGCCGGGCGGCTGTCAACCAGGTCAGCCTGCACGTAAAAGAGGGGGATATCTACGGCTTTATCGGCAAAAATGGGGCGGGTAAAACCACCTTCATGCGCCTGGTCACCGGCCTTGCACGGCCGGATAAGGGGGACATGACCCTATTCGGCGGACAGGATTTTTCGAGAAGCCGGCGGCGCATCGGCAGCATGATTGAATATCCTTCCCTGTATCCCAACATGACGGCGAGACAAAATCTAGAGGCCCACCGGCTTCTACTGGGAATCCCGGAAAAGGGCAGCGTGGACGAAGCTCTTAAAACCGTCCGTCTGGCCGAAACCGGGAATAAGAAGGTCAAGCATTTTTCCTTGGGCATGCGCCAGCGCCTGGGCATCGCCCAATGCCTGCTGGGGCATCCGGATTTTCTCATTCTCGACGAGCCCATCAACGGCCTGGATCCCACCGGCATCAAGGAAATCCGCGATCTCCTTCTCATGCTCAACGGGGAAAAAGGCATCACCATCCTGCTTTCCAGCCACATCTTAGGGGAGCTTGCGAAAATCGCCACCTGCTACGGCATCATCAACCAAGGGGTACTGGTGGACGAATTTTCCAAAGACGAGCTGCAAACCCGATGCCGGCGCTGCCTGCGCATCCAGGTGGACGACGTAAAAAAGGCGGCGCAGGTGCTCGAAAGCGCACTGAAAACCGATCAGTTCGACGTGCTGCCTGACCAGACCATACGCCTGTTCGGCTATTTAGAGGATTCCGGCATGGTCAACACCACGCTTGTGAAAAATGGTGTGACCGTCATGACCATCGCTCCGGCGGGGCAGGATTTGGAAGGGTACTTCATGCAGCGGATGGGAGGCTACGGGAATGCTTAATCTGTTACGTACCGAATTCTATAAGCTGTGGCGGCAGAAGTCTTTTTACATCTGTGCGCTGGTGCTGGCGTTCTTTACGATTTTCAGCGTCTTTTCCTATGAGCTTCTCAATAGAATGATCGAGCTCATGCCCCCGGAAATCGCCCAGGGAGACATTCCTTCCTACGGCGTGGGGATGTCCACCTCCGCCATCGGATTTGAGGGGGATATGAACGGCCTGTGGGCAATGACCACGTCCTTCGGCGGCAATCTGCTGCCGGTGCTCATCGGCATTTTCGTCGCCCTGTTCGTAACAGCGGACTTCTCTCACGGCACGTTCAAAAACATCGCGGCCAAAGGCTTTTCCAGAACCTCTATTTACTTTTCCAAGCTCATCACCGGTGCGGTCGCCGGCACTCTCATGCTGCTTTTGATGGCGGGTGCAGCCCTGGCCACTGGTACGGTCCTCTGGGGTTTTGGCACAGCGAATCTCTCGGATGTGTTGACCCTGCTTTTCATGCAGGTGCTCATGCACCTGGCTGCTGTAGGCGTCATGGTGGCGATCTCCTTTTTGCTGCGCAGCATCGGCGGCGCGGTAGCGGTCAACATCTGTACGGTGTCCTTTGTGGTCCTGATTCCACAGCTCATCAGTACCTTTCTTAACTACCTGCTGAAAGAAGACCGGATAGACCTTTCGAAATATTGGCTCTTTTCCAACATCACCGAGCTGTCGGTGCTGCCGCTCAGCGGCGACGCGGTGCTGCGGTGCGCCATTGTGGCGGTGGTTACCTTCGCGGTCTTTACCTTCTTTGGCGTATATTCCTTTGTCCGGCGAGACATCAAATAAGAAGATACGGCATGGCACTGCCGTCCTTCTTACCTTTACGGGAGCGTGATCGACCATGAACGGAATTCTTTGGACGGCAGTGATCCTTCTTGCAGTGACGGCGGGCATTTTGTCCGCCTTTTTGCACGGGTACCGCAGGCAGGTACGTGCCCTAAAACGGCAGATGGACTTTCTAAAGCAAACCGACACCAGCCTGCAGCTGAGCACTACGCTTACTTTTCGGGATGTGGATGCGTTGGCAGTGGACATCAATGAAGCGCTGGAGCGGCACCGCCGCACCGAACAGGCCCTCCTGCGGGTCAGCCGCAATTACAAGGACACCATCACGAGCATCTCCCACGATCTTCGCACGCCGCTGACCTCCGCCTCCGGCTACCTGCAGATGCTTCGCTCCCCAAAGATACCGGCAAAAAAACGCGAGCAGTACCTAAGGGTGATCGACCGGCGGATTGGCTCTGTGCAAAAGCTTCTGGACCAGCTTTTTGAATTTGCCCGCATTGAGGCGGATGAGCTGGTTTTGGAACCGAAACGGCTGCCGGTAAACAATGTGCTGCGGGACGCCGTATCCCTTTTCTACGACGATTTCTGCCAGAAGGGCGCGGGTCCAAGTGTGGATATTCCGGACGGTTCACCGGTCATTTTTGCAGACCAGGACGCTCTTCGCCGGGTCTTTGCGAATATCCTGCAAAATGCTCTGGTCCACGGAGATGGGGAATACCGCATTTGCTCTCAGCAAACCGCATCCGGCTGCCGTATCCGCTTTGAAAACGCTACCCACACCATCGAAGAGGCGGACCTTCCTCATCTCTTCGACCGGTTTTACACCACCGACCGCTCCAGAAGCCGTCGGACCACCGGGTTGGGTCTGTCCATCGCAAAGAAGCTGACCGAACGCATGGGCGGAACCATCGAGGCGGCCCTGGAAGCGTCCACCTTCGTCATCACGGTCACTTTTCCAAACGGATAAAAAGAAAAAATCCGCTTCTGAACGCCGTCTTTTCTTCATATGGTAAGGTAAACGACGGATTCAGGAGGGATTTTTTTGATTACCGTGAATGTACAGCCGAATGTCAAAATTGCGGTGGAGGACATCAATCCGGCCGGCGGGAAGACCATTTTTCTCCTCCACGGCTGGCCGCTCAACCGCAACATGTTCGAATATCAGCTGCACCTGCTGCCCAAGTACGATTACCGCTGCGTCCTCATGGACCTGCGCGGGTTCGGTGATTCCGACCGGCCTTCCGACGGGTACCGGTACAACCAATTGGCCCGAGACGTAAACGCCGTGGTGCGAAGCCTTGGCTTGACCCAGTTTACACTGGCTGGCTTTTCCCTGGGCGGGGCGGTGGCACTGCGATACCTGTCTCTCTTTCCAGGCGCCCCGGTGGAGAAGCTCTGCCTCTTTTCTGCGGCAGCGCCTGCCTTTATCCAAAAGTATGGCTCTCCCCACGGCATGACCAAAATGCAGGTTGACGAGCTGATCCGCCAGGCATCCTCCGACCGGCCGCAGCTGATAGAGGAGTTTGCCGGCCTGCTCTTCGCCCAACCGCACAGCGACGCCATGTTTTCCTGGATAAAAGGGCTGTGTCTGCAGGCAAGCGGCATCGCCACCGTGCAGACCGCCATCGCCATGCGCGACGAGGACCTTCGTTCCGATCTGCGCAAGATCACCGTTCCCACCGGCATCTTTCACGGACGGCAGGACCAGTTCTGCCCCTTTGCATTTGCCCAGGAGCTCAACCGCTCCATCGCCAATTCCCAGCTTTTCGCGTTTGATCATAGCGCCCATGGCGTCTGCTACGATGAGCTGGATTCGTTTAACGAGCGGCTGGTGGAATTTCTCCAGCAAAAATAAACAATTCGGCTGGCAGGCTGCGTCTGCGAAAAGAGCCTGGGGCACACACTTGCCCCAGGCTCTTTTGTTTTATCAGGATTCGTCTTTTACGGCAGCCCATAAAGTACCGCCCCGCCTGTTTGAAATAGAATCGAACAAGAGCGCTCAGGCGGCATCTGCAAGCCGTTTCATAAAATAAGCCTGCGGTTTTCCTTGCGTGTGTTTCTTCATTACGTATGCATCTTAAACCCAATGCCCCACACGGTCTGAATATACGGCTGGCTGGCGTTAATCTTGGCCAGCTTCTGGCGGATGTTGCTGATGTGCACGTTGACGGCATTGTCCTCCCCCAGAAAGGTCTCGTTCCAAACCGATTCAAAAATGTTGTTCTTGGTAAAAACCTTGTTGGGATTGCTCATCAGCAGCTCCAAAATCAGGTATTCCCGCTTCGTAAGGCTGACCGGCTCCTCCCCTACCTTCACTTCAAAGGTGGAGGGATTCAGGGTGATGTCCTTAAAATGAAACACCCTGCCCACCGGACGAGCATTGTTGCGCCGCAAAAGCGCCTCAATGCGGGCGAGCAGCTCATCGGTATGAAAGGGTTTGGTCACATAGTCGTCCGCGCCGCTTTTGAGCACCTGAATTTTCGTGCGGGTGTCGTCCTTTGCGGATACGGCGATCACCGGTACATCCGAGCTGTGCCGGATCCGAGCGAGCACCTCTTCCCCGGAAATGCCCGGCAGCATCAGGTCTAGAAGCACCAGATCATAGGCATTTTTCTCCATCAGCAAAATAGCCTCGGTCCCCGAATAGGCAGGCTCCACAGCATATTCGTTTTGGGTGAGGAGATCACAAAGCATATTGCTGATATCGGCATCGTCTTCTACGAGCAGGATGGATGTTTTGCGCATAAGTTTATTCGGCTCCCATTCGTATGGCATTCATTTTTGTTCATAGTGTACCATATTTTTTTCAAAACTTCTACCATACCGTCCTTTCTTTTTCCGATTTCCCCTAGCGGGCCATTTTTCTCTCCCTTTCCCCGTCGTCCTCTTGCAGGGAAAACAGCGCACGAATGGTGGGAATCATGCGGCTGGCCGCTTCGTATCCCGCCTGCACGCAGTCCTCCATCTGAGAAAAGGTCAGCAGGCCCGCATCTTCGGGCAGCGCCGGCTTGAGCAAGAGACGTTCCCCTCTTGTCTTGCACTCTCGAAGGCTATCCTGCAAAATCCCCAACGAATGGGAAGCCACCTCTAGAATGTCCAGATGCTTGGGGCACTGATAGCTTCCGGAAATGTCCACCGCCAGCACGTTTTCTTCTCCTGCGGCCACCAGCAGGTCCACCGGGAGGATATCCACCACGCCCCCGTCCACCAGGCGGCGTTTGCCGATTGCCTTGGGCCGGAACACGGCGGGAACCGCTGCGCTGGCCCGCATGGCTTCGCTGAGGGTGGCCTCGTTTTCCCAAGTCACGCCCCGCATAGGGCGCACGCCGAACAGGTGGTTGGTATAGGAAACCACCAGACCACTGATTAAGTCCACCGCTGGGATGACCGTGCGCATGGACAGCTGACAGAGCTTTTTTCCTTCGGTGAGGGTATCCAGATAGCGCTCGAGCCGGTTCCCTTTGAGAACGCCGGACAGGGACAAGGGTCTACGGCTGATAAATTGTCCAAGAGCCAGGAAAATATCGCCATAGGCCGGGTCGACGAGCAGCATGCCTTTCTTGGACAGCTCTTTTACCACCTCATGCAATTCTTTTGCGGTAAATCCCGCTGCGTAAAGGCCCGCCACAATGCCGCCGGCACTGGCGCCGGACACCGCGTCCGGTTTAAGGCCGTGTTCCTCCAGCGCCATCAAAACCCCTACATGCGCCGCTCCCCGGGTTCCGCCTCCGGCAAACGCCATTCCAAAAGGCACCATATATTCCCCCTTTTTTGTTTCTATTGGAGTATATTCACCAATCTTCACAAGTATGGCTCTGCCGGCAAAGCTGCTCAAACAGCGAAGGAAGTGTGTCTATGGTTTTTGGCGTGGATGGCCGAAGGCCATTTGTATAGAGCCGCATTTGAAACGGTTCGGCGCCCGTTTCAAGTTTTTTCTGTGCTTTTTCTTTTTCCTTGTATTTTCGCTTGTCACCCACGGCGCCATACGGTACAATAAAGCTATCAAAAGTGGGAGGGAACGCCATGAAAAACTGGCTCAATAAGTGGATCACCCGGCTCGCGGGCTTTATTGAAATTGCCGTGTCCATTCTAATCCTGATCAGCATCCTGCTGGCTTCGGTTTCTCTGATCCAGGAAATGGGTCTTTTTGACGGCAAGCTATTGACGGTGGACACCTTCGAAGGTTTCCTGGGCCACGCCTTAGCGCTGGTCATCGGTCTGGAGTTCATCAAAATGCTCATCAAACATACGCCTGGCGCCGCAATCGAAGTGCTTCTTTACGCCATTGCCCGCCAGATCATCGTGTATCACACCACGACCCTGGAAACCTTGATCGGTATTCTGGCGGTTGCGGCGATTTTTGCCATCCGCAAGTTCCTTTTCGTGCACACCTTTGACGACAAGCCTCAGCAGCAAAAGGCTTCGGACAAGGCCCCTCCCCTTTGCGAGGAATCAGAGAAAGAATCCGGCGAGTCTTAACACAATCTTCACCGAGCGAAGCTGGGAAATAACACTGCGTTTATCTCTCTTGTGCTATACTCAGAGCTGCAAAGAGAGGTGAGCAGTATGTCGATGTTGTTGATTCTGGCAAGCGTTGCCGTCCTGGTCGGGGTACCGGCAGGGTTGCTTTTGTTCTTCCGCTTTCTGCTCAAACGCTGTCATTAAAGCCGTTCGAATTTGATTACCGGGATGGACTTGTGTTCTATCCCGGTCTTTTTTTGTCTCAATTAGCACTCTATTATTTAGAGTGCTAATTTTAACAGATATTTCATATTTCATCTCATATTTTGTCACAACCGGCTCCTATAATAAAAAATGTTGAAAGGAAAAAGAAAGCACAGCGAAGGAAGGCGAATCCAATGATTCCTGTGAAAGCAAACTAACCGCTATATCTTACACAACGCATTCATCATAGGAGGGATTTGTATGTTTGATCTGATGCCTTTTGGACGCAATGAAAAAAGCCTGTTTGATTACCTGGACAACTTTGAGCGCAACTTTTTCGGTGACGCCTTTGGCGGCAATGTCTCACAGTTTCGCACCGATATTGTAGACAAGGGCGATAAATACGTCCTTCAGGCGGAGCTTCCCGGTTTCGCAAAGGAAGACATCCACATTGATGTGGACGGGGACTATTTGGTCATCCACGGGGAACACAACTCCGAGATGGAAGAGAACCAGCACAAGTTCGTTCGTAAGGAACGCCGCTACGGTTCCTTCTCCAGAAGCTTTAACATCGCCAACGTCAAAGCAGACGCCATTTCCGCTTCTTATCAAAACGGCATTCTGGAGCTTACGCTTCCTAAGAAGGAGGAAACGCCTCCGTCAACCCGTCAAATCGATATCAAATAAAATCAAGAAAAGGACCCTGGAAACGGATTCCCTTCCAGGGTCCTTTGTAATAAGAAAGAGCCGCCCAAATATTTGGGCGGCTCTTTCTTATTACAGGGCTGCTTGCTCGGCAAAAAAGTTTTCGATGGCGTCAAATACATGTATGGTTTCGAGGCCAAACTCGTTGCATTTCTGCGCCAAAATTTCCACCTGTGCGCGGTCTAAGGAAATGTCCGCAATCCTTGCCTGCCTTCCGTCCTCTTCGCGGTAGGCAAGCCCATAGGACCGATATGTTCCCAATTCCTCTGAAGTCATCTCGTTTTCACATACGGTGTACCTGTGCATCTTATTTGATTCCTCCTTGCTAAATTCCCCCCGGAACATTATAGACCTGTAATTTGCAAAATACAATATTTTTTACTAATAATTCCAAATCAAATTATAAAAGATTTGAAACTGATTTTCATGTAAAAACATTACTTTTTTCTTTCCTTCTTTCCTTAAAAACGATTGTATTTCATAAAAATTACGATAGGCGTTCTTTTTAGGCGCAAGAGTATTTTTTATTTTGTCGCTTATACTATAATACTTTGTGAAATATCAGAATATAGCGTATGATGACTCCAGGTGGTGATATCATGTCGAATACGGACATCAACCTTTCCGTTGGAAAGCATATCCGAAAACTTCGCATGCAGCGTGGATGGAGCCAAGAAGAATTGGCATACCAATCCAAGCTGACCAGCGCGCATTTGGGGCACATTGAGCGGGGCGAACAAAATCCAACGTTGGAAACCCTCAGTAAAATCGCGGGTGGGCTTCAGGTTGAAATCCAGGATCTTTTCAATCATACCCCTGCTTCTATCCATAATTCGTCGAATTTGCAGTGGGCCTGGTTTCAGAGAAGGCTGGAGAGATTTCCCCTTGAGCAACAGAACGAAGTGCTGCGTATCTTGTCCTTACTGTTCGACATGCTGGAAAAATAGATTGTTTCTTTCGGGCGGACCGTTTGTTTGCGGTCTGCCTTTTTAAGCGGCAGCCGCCAGAAACGCCGACCCGGCCTTCCTCTATCTTTCCCCTATGCTTGTCACTCATTTTCCTTTTGGCGCATAGGCTGGTAATGGTCTTTTTCGTACCCTCCGGTACAGGTTTCAAAGAGGGGAGGTTTGTTTACTTGAACATCATTCATTGCAACAATCCGCAGGAGAATCCCATTCCGGGCTGGATGCAAAATCCTGCGAAAGCTTCCATGCTGATTCTTAACCAAAGCGGCGGCCGGCTGGTTCCCCAGGGGACGCCTATGTATCAGAATGCTTCTTCTTTTTATCCGTCCTTCTATCTTCCCAGTCAAATGAATTTCCAGTAAGTTTTGGGCCTTCCGGGTTTCTACCGGAAGGCCCTTTTTTGGCTTTGGGTTATGTAAGGCACTGCATTGCGTTCGCAGCCAGCCGCCAGATTCTTCCCAGACAACCGGCCATAACTGTCTGGATTGCTTTTCAGGCAAGCAAAAAGGGCGGGAAAAAATCCCGCCCTTTTTGCCGCTTACTCAAATAAGCGATGGAACTTTTGCTTAGCCGATCTTGGTGATCTCAATGGAGCCGATACGGCCGCTCATAGCGGATCCGCCGTAAGCCTGGGCATAAGCCTGGGCTTCTTCAGCATCGCCCCAGATGGTGATCGTCAGCTTGCCGTCGGTCACTTCCACGTTATAGGTGTTCGGTCCGCCGTAGTTATCCGAAGCAACGCCTTCGGGCGTAATCTGGGTATGTACGTCGTCCTTGTTGTCCTGGAAGTAGAAGTGGGTGGTATTGATGGAATCCTTCGCGCCGGTGTACATAAAGACACGATAGGTGCCGTTGGGCAGGTCTACCATGAACTTATATTCCGCGCCGCCTTCCGCATACACAAAGTCGCAGATCTTCGCGCCGCCCGCCGCGGTCTTATAGGAATTGATCTCGCGGTCAAAGCCGTACGCCTGGAGGAGTTCCAGCTTCTTGTTGTAGACGGTCTTCTCGGTCATCTGGGTGAAGCCGCCCTGAATCGGAGAAGTTTCAGTGCCGAAGTCGATCTTCCAGGAGGTCTGCCAGGCCGAGTTCGGGTCGACCAGGGATTTGGCCTCGGAAGCGGTCAGCGCCGTGCCATAGATGGTCAGGTCGTCGATGTAGACGGTGCCTTGGCCCGCGCCCACGCGGACGTCCATTTCGTCAAAATCTTTGTTGGCGAAAAGATAGGATAAATCCTCTTCCTTATAGGCAACCTGTTCGCCATCAACGTAAAGAGCAATGGATTCCTTGTTAATCGTATACATTACATAAGACCACTGGTCAGAAGGAACTTTCGCCGAATCAATTTTGAGAATCACCCAATCGCTTTCAGCCTCAAAGATCGAGGTGGAGCCGGTGGTCTTGACCCACATACCGATGCTGAATCCCTCGGTGATGCCCTGGAAGGTATCGGAGGGGAGCTTGAGGTAATTGGCTCTGGAATCGTTTTCGTTGGCAACAGACAGGACCATGCTCTTATCGGCGTCGTTATAAGCAGACGCGGAACCGACCATGGTGCCGATGCCCACAAGATTGCCGGAGTTCTTGGTATAGAAGCCGTCGTTGGTGCCGAAATTGTAATTGTAAAGCGGGGCACCGCTGTAGGCTTCCGTACCCTCGGCAGCCTTATTGACACGAACATTGAATTCCTTGATGGTCAAAGCGCCGTTTCTCATGACAACTGCAGTCAGAGTGGCAGTCTTGTTTTCGTCGGCACGGGTGATTTCCCCGCAGGCCTTGATCACAGACGCATCGCTGGTGGCCCAGAACACGGTGGTGCCGAAATCGCCGGTAGAGCGCAGGGGCAGATCCACAGAAGTGGAGGACGGCACGCTCAGCTTAGCCGCCGCGGCGTTGACCGCCTCAAAGTCGCTGTCGCTGGTAGACAAGCGGGAACCCCAGATAGCGGTGTTGTTGCTGCCGTAAGCAGAGAAGGTCATAACCTGGCGCTTGAGACCAGATTCATCCTGCTGCTTATAGAACACGCCCTTATAGGTCACGCCGTTGATGACCGCGTTCATGTAATAGGTGCCCTCGGTCATGCCCCAGGTGCCTTCGACGTCGCCGGTGATGGTGCCGTCGGCATTGAGCGTGACAAGCAGGGTATCCTGCATGTAGGAGCTGGTAAGAGTACCGTGGTCGACAAATTCATAGTCGCCCACAATCTCGTCGAGCGCATAGCCGGTCTCGGAAATCTGATCGCCGGCGTTCTCGTAGACGGCCATGACCGGCCATCCCTCTTCGTTACGGAACATCTGATGGATGCGGTTCTGATGGTTACCGCCGGTTTCAAACCGCTGGTGATAGATGTTGTAAAGCTGGCCGTCCACCACGATCATGGAGTCGTGGCCGCCATGCTTGTAGCCTTTGCTAAGGTTGGAGAAGTCATAGTTGCCCATGATCTTGACGCCGTATTCGTCCAGATTGGTCACATCCTCGCCGACCGCACCGTTCTTGCCGGTGATGTCCACATAGGGACCGGTGACGTCCTTGGAACGGAAGAGGCGCTGGTTGTAACCTTCAGTGATCTGGCCGTAGGTCACGTCAAGGTAGTAGTAATCGGAAACCGGGTCGTACACAATGTACGGGCCTTCGCCGCCCAGAGAGTAGCCGCTCTGGATGCGGATGCCGAAGTAACGGTCGATCTGCAGGCCGGCCTCGGTGGTGCCGTCCTTACCCGGGTATTTGGGCATACCGGTGGCCGCGTCAATTTCCAGCAGCCAGATGCCGCCCGCGTGAGAACCGTATACCATCCACATCTTGCCATCCTTATCCGTAAAGACAGCGGGGTCGATGCACTGGGGATACTCGGCCACGTTGTAGGTACCGTCCGCCAGGACCCAGTCGTTGTTGAAGCCTTCCAGGGTACCGGCTGCGATCAGCTCATCCAGATGGGTATTGGTATAGATGGTGTCCACTGTGACACCGGGCTCGTCCGGGCCGCCGCAGGTGGTAAAGCCAGAGTAAACCACGTTGGCGCCGAAGGTATACGGGCCAGTGATGGACTGGGAAGTGGCAAAGCCGATGACGCCACGCTTATAGTTGGAAGACGCCGGATAGTAGATCATGTAAGCGCCCTTGGTGCCGTCCTTGTTGACGAAATCCTTATTATAGATGACGCAAGGCGCCCAAATGGCGGTGCCGTTGCCGGCGTTGGTGGAACCATCCTTATAGCCTGCGAAGGACAGGTCCAGGTTGGAAGCGATATCGGAGCCGTAAAGGCTCGTGCGCACGCTGCTCCAGTTAATCAGGTCGGAGGACTTGGCCACGCCCTGATTGGAACCGAAGATGTAGTACTCGCCCGTGTCCTTATCCTTGACGATGGACGGGTCATGCACGGAAGAACGGCTCTTGGAATCGGCCGGTTCAAACTCTTCCGGCTGGTAGGCGCCCACACTGACGGTGAAGGTTTTCCCAGAGTCGATCCATCTCTTGGAGTCGTCCGCATACTTCACCGTAAAATTACGGATGCCGCGGCTGCCCACGCTGGTCATCAAAACCCAGCTACGGGTGCCGTCGTCGTTCTCCGAGTAAAGGCGGGTGCTGACCATACCGTTGCCGTACTCATTAAAGAGCGCGACCTGGGTGGTGCCCTTGCCGGTTACCACGGTCACCGGGAACAGCTCGTTGACCGCCGCAGAAGTGGGGCCGTTGGCGCTGATAAAGGTCGGCTCCTCATAGTCCGGGACGTCCGGCTCATACTTCTGCACGATCTTGAAGGAAACGGTAACGCCGGTATCCACGCCGTCCGCCATAACCTTCAGGGTGCGCTCACCCATGGTGGCTACGTTAAGGGTGATGGTCCAGGTATTGGTGCCGTCTGCATTGGGGGTAGAGACTCGGTCGGAAACCAGGCCCGCGCCGGATTCGTTGGCTAAGTACACCTTTGCCGCCGACGCAGGGGCTTTGACGGTTACAACGATCGGATCCGCAATTCCGTAGACCTCCCGGTCGGCGCTGGCGGTATAGGAATCCGCCGCAAACGCCATAACCGATCCGAAGCTCATCATGCTCACGATCATCATAACAGCGAGAACTACACTCAACAGCTTTTTGAGTTTCATGTTTGATCCCCTTTCACTTTCTTTTCCCATTGCAACCGTCTTTTGCTCTAAAAGCAACATTTCTACATGTAGCGGCTGCAATACGCAAATGGCAGCCTCATCGAATGCATCTAAATAATTTTGCACAAATTCATCCTTTCTATCAATAGAATTTGATGAGGTTTACCATGTGTTTTTAGTTTACTACATCTTCAATTGAGAATAAAGCCAAATTTTTAGAAGAAAAAAACGGTTTTTTAAACGTTTTTTCGTTGGAATACACGTTTCTCCGAATGAAGCACGTTTTCTCTCCGTTTCGGGATAATTCCATCTATATGTCGCGCATAATTTCATATTTATGCAACATTTATTACATACATATCCCGTACAAGATCTTTCTCGTTCTTTCCTGGGCAAAAAATATATCCGAAGATCCGGATACAATCTGCGATTTGATTTCTTTCATTTTCCACTTATAGAAAATATTCGATAAAAACTGCACTCTTGTTTTCCAGTTTCATGAAATTGTGCGGATGGCTGCGTGTAGGAGATGGGCGAAGCTTTCCGAAATACCATCTTGCACGTACATCAAAAGAAACCAAAAAAACAAAAGACTGTCGCTTTCGAACAAGTATGGTTTTTTTGCAACCGGCGTAGTATGATAAAAGAAAGCTGCCGGAAAAACAAACGGCATTGGGAAGGTGATGACGTGAAACGCTGCATAGTAGCATCTGGAATAGTTTAAAACAAATAAAATAGGAGGATTTCCATGACTATTCCAGAAAACAGATATCCACGCACCCAGGACCGGGATACGGTTTATTTAAACCGGGTGATTACCAATCCTAATATTCAAGTGGGTGACTATACCTTTTATCATGATTTTGTCCACGACCCTGCCCAGTTTGAAACCAACAATGTGCTCTATCATTATCCGGTCAATAAGGACCGGCTGCTTATCGGAAAGTTTTGTTCCATCGCCTGCGGCGCCAAGTTTCTCTTTACCAGTGCTAACCACGCCAAGAAATCCTTGTCCACCTATCCTTTTCCGATTTTCTTTGAGGAATGGGGCCTAGAGAAGGAACTCGTTACGTCCGCATGGGACAACAAAGGAGACATCGTCATTGGAAACGACGTTTGGATCGGGTATGAGGCAGTCATTCTTTCCGGAG
Source organism: Clostridiales bacterium (assembly GCA_018364155.1). Lineage (GTDB taxonomy): Bacteria > Bacillota > Clostridia > Oscillospirales > Acutalibacteraceae > Solibaculum_A. The sequence goes on along the minus strand of JAGZMM010000006.1, from coordinate 53,061 downwards.
TACATATTGGCGACGGCGCCGTTATCGGAGCCCGGGCAGTGGTGACTAGAGACGTGGCGCCGTATACAGTGGTAGGCGGAGTTCCGGCAAAAAAGATCAAGCTGCGCTTTGACAAAGAAACTGTGCGGCAGCTGCTCGTCCTTCGATGGTGGGACTGGCCAGTCGAAAAAATCCAGGAAAACCTTTCTGCAATCACACAAGGGAACCTGGAGCTTCTCACCGGTTAAATCCTTGCGAAAATCCATTTTCTACGCAAAAGAGGAGCAAAGCTAACGCTTTGCTCCTCTTTCTTTTCGTTCTCCATCCTTTTCTCAGGAGCATCCGCTCCAGCCGCAGGATTTACAGATGGAGCAGCCTCCTTCAAACACCAGTTCTTCCCCACACTGAGGGCAGGGATTTTCTGCGTCTGTTTGCGGCTCCTTTTTTTCTTGTGTCAGGCCCAGTTCCTGCTGAAGCTCCTCCCACATGTCAAGCAGGGCGTTGCCCACTGCGATGGGACAGCATGCCCCCTTGGAGGTATCGTGCTTGGTGGCGGTTCGCACCGCGTAGGAAGGGCACGAGCCGCAGCTATAAAGCTGGTCGACGATGGTATGAATATCACACCCGCTGCGGGCGGAAAGGGAGATCATCCGGGAAAGGCCGATCATAAAGTTGTTGCAGCCGCCGGTGGAACCTTTGTTGAGATAGGTTTCCAGCAACGCACCGGTCTGTGGGTCAAAAAAGGCCGTACAGTGCAGACTGCCGCAGCCGGTCATCAGCTTGCGCTTTTTGCCCACCACATTGTTGCTCACCTGGACGATCTCACCCCGGCGCAGACCGGAGGGTTCCCGGTCGGCCTTTTTCTCGTCCACCGTCAAAATTCCAGTACGGCGGCAGCCGTCCCGGAAGATGGTGACACCCTTGAGCCCTTTTTCCCAGGCGAGCTGGTAAAGGTCTTGGGTCTCTTCCTCGGTAAAGGAATTGGGTACGTTGACGGTGGAGCTGATGGAGGCGTCGATATGCCGCTGCCACACCGCCTGCATATCAATACGATCCCGGTAATCAATGGTTTGTGCGGTGACAAACCATGCGGGCAGCTCCTCGTCGTCCACCATGCCATGGGCGGTACGGTACTGCTGAACAATGGGGGTATAGACCTTATAATAAACATCCTTGCCGTGCAGAGACTCGGTTTTTCGCTCATAATAATTGGCAAAGACCGGTTCAATTCCCCCGGAAATACCCAGCATCGTGGATAAAGTGCCGGTGGGGGCGATGGTCAGAAGCTGGGAATTGCGCAGGCCGTACTGGGAGACAAGCTGTGCCGTTTCCTCGTCGGCATTTTCCTTGAAGTAAGGGGTTTGCATAATCTCCGCTACCTTGCATTTGGGGTACGTCCCCTCTTCCTTGGCAAGGAGGGCGGAAGCGGCCATGGCGGCGTTGCTCATAAGACGGCCGATCCGGTCACACAGCTCCACCGATTCAGGGGAACCATAGGGAATCTCCAGGTCAATCAGCATATCCGCGATGCCCATGACCCCAAGGCCGATCTGACGCCAATTGCGGACACTGTCCTTCTGTTCCTCAAGCGGATGCAGCGGCAGCCCCTCGTCGAGCACATCGTTGAGCGCCTTGACCGAAACCGCCACCGCCTGGCAGAAGGCTTCCTCGTCGAACTGCTTGTCTTTGACAAAGGCGGCCAGATTCAGGCTGCCGAGCAGACAGCTGCCGCCGGCCGGAAGAGGTTCCTCGGCGCAGGGATTGGTGCCGGCAAAGACGAATTCTTTGGTATTGCTCAGCAGATTCCAGCTGCAAATGCGGTCCCAGAACAGAGCACCGGGTTCTGCAAAGTCCCAGTTCATCCGGGCAATTTCGTTGAAAACTTCCCGAGCACGCACGGTTCTTGTAATGGTTTCGCCGGTGGCCTTGCGGGTAAAATGCAGGGTGAAATCCCCGTCCTCCTTCACCGCCTGCATGAATTCGTCGGAAATGCGCACGGAAATATTGGCCTTGGTCACCCGCGTTAAGTCAGACTTGACATGGATGAATTCCTCCAAATCCGGATGGGCGCAGTCAATGGAAATCATCAGCGCACCCCGCCGGCCGTTTTGCCCGATCAGGCCGGTAACCATGGAGTAAAGGTCCATAAAGGAGACCGCGCCGGAGGTAACTTTTGCGGTATTGTTGACCATAGCGCCACGGGGAGCCAGACCGGAAATGTCAATGCCGCAGCCGCCGCCAAAACTAAAGGTGCGGGCAAGCTTTTTGGCGCAGTCAAAGATGGACTCCAAGCTGTCCTCGGGCGGGGTGAGCACATAGCAGTTGCTGTAGGTCACCTTAACGCCGTCCTTATATAACCCTCGGTTGGAGAGGATGCGCCCTCCAAACAGGAATTTTTTCTGCGCGATGAGGCTGCGTACCTCCCCGTCCCCGCCGCTGACCCGGTCAAGCCATTCCTCAAAGCTTTCCTGCCGGTAGCAGTACTTGCTCTGCCAGATATCAATTCCCAATTGATTGTGTTCTCCCAGCCATTCCTGGACCGTCATACTGGTTCCTTCCCTTCCATTCATAAAATACGACCATAGTCCCTGTCCGTTTTTACAGTCTCTGTTTTCTAAGTACGACGGTTTCGTCGTCTTGCTTCCTAGTATACCACTTCCCTTGCTCAACGCAAAGGCCCGGAATATTTTTACGTTTGCCGCGAAAAAATCCCCGGCACGCGATGCGTACCGGGGATCTCACTGGAGGCGCCACCCAGACTTGAACTGGGGAATCAGGGTTTTGCAGACCCGTGCCTTACCACTTGGCTATGGCGCCGTATAGGAATGGACGCTTCTCATCCACGTCTTGAATACCAGAAGCGTCCATTCATTTGGAGCGGACTACGAGGCTCGAACTCGCTACCTCCACCTTGGCAAGGTGGCGCTCTACCAGATGAGCTAAGTCCGCAAACTGGTGCCTCCGGGCGGAATCGAACCACCGACACGGGGATTTTCAGTCCCCTGCTCTACCGACTGAGCTACAGAGGCAAATATGGCGACCCGGAACGGGCTCGAACCGTCGACCTCTAGCGTGACAGGCTAGCGTTCTAACCAGCTGAACTACCGGGCCATTTGTTTGGTGGGAACAACAGGGCTCGAACCTGTGACCCCTTGCTTGTAAGGCAAGTGCTCTCCCAGCTGAGCTATGCTCCCTTTTCCAAGTGTTCCCGGTGTTTTTACCGGCGACTTGTATATATTACTATAAGTCGCGGGGATTGTCAACACCCAATGCAAAATTTTTCGGCAAAAAATTTGCATGTATGTCCGCGCTCATTTTGTCGGCAGAAATTTCAATGGAAACTGGTTTGGCATGCTTCCCGCTTCGATGGAAGCTGTTACACAAAAGAAAGCCTTTTTCGTTGCCGTTGGTTCCCATGATTCAGGGTATGTGCATACAGAGAAAAATATACCTGCAAATGCAAAAAGCACTCTTTTTTTCTGTGCATGAAAAAAGAACCGGCCGCCGCATATTTCTTCTTTTCCCCGGTCATACTATTACCGCAATGAGAACAAACCAATTGCGTTTGCTTGTTCTCAACGCAAGAGCAGCCGGCGGCTAATTTCGCCGGCTGCTTTCCTGTGTAATACCGTAAATTAAGAGGAAGAGCGCGTAGGAGGGCCTGAATGGCCCTCCTACGCGCTCTTTTTGATACACACTGCCAGGCGGTTAAGATAGGGTCAACTGTTCTCCAATGTCCTCCTGGGCAGGCAAGGCACCGGTGGCGGGGATGTTCTTGGTGCGATACCGGTCAGGCTTTGCAAGCATCCCCTCTTCATAAGGAACGACAGCTGCCATCCGGTGATTTTTCTTCAGCGTCATTACCGAAACACCGATGGTATCCCGGGTGGCCTTGGGAGAAATGGCTCCCGTGTGCACCAGGAGCATCCGGCGGGAGGAGGACTTGAGGAGCACCTCCCGGTCCTCGGGCAGATAGAGAACCCCGGCCAAAGGCGACTTATCCGAATAAGCGTTTACCAGCTTCTTGCGGTTGGTCTTGGTTGCGTATTTCTCGAAGGACACCTTCGCCGCTTTGCCGTTTTCGAACACAAAGAGCATGAAGCCCGCATAATCCTTGGTGGCCACCAGGTAGATCACGTTCTCGCCCTCGTCCATTCCCAGCTTTGCGGGGATGTAGTCGCCAAGGGTGCTGATACGGGTGTCGTCAAAGTCGGAAGCCTTGGCTTTGTAGACCTTGCATTGGTCGGTAAAAAACAGAAGGTCGGTGTTGTTGGTGGCTTCCAGCGCCTGCTCCACCGCGTCGCCCTCCTTGAGCTTATGCTCTGTGCTCATGCGCAGAGACTGGGGGGTGACCTTTTTAAAGTACCCTTCTTTCGTCAAAAACAAATGAACCGGATAATCGGGCACTTCCTCCTCGATGTCCGTATCCTCCACCTCGTAAAGGATTTCCGACCGGCGGGGCTGGCCGTATTTCTGAGCGATGGCGGTCAGCTCCTTGATGATGATCTCTTTTACCTTGCGTTCGCTGCCTAAAACGGCGGTGAGCTCTTCGATTTCCTTCTCCAGCTTCTCGGTTTCCTCCATGCGCTTGAGGATGTATTCCCGGTTTAGATGGCGCAATCGGATTTCCGCTACGTATTCCGCCTGGATTTCATCGATGCCGAACCCGATCATCAGGTTTGGCACCACCTCCGCTTCCTCTTCGGTCTCCCGGACGATGCGGATAGCTTTGTCAATGTCCAGCAGGATTTTGGACAGACCCTTGAGCAGATGCAGCTTGTCCTGGGCCTTTTTCAGGTCAAAAGATACCCGTCGGCGCACACAATTGCTGCGGAATTTCACCCATTCGTTCAATAGCTCCCGAACGCCCATCACTTTAGGCGTCCCGCCGATGAGGACATTAAAGTTGCACGAGAAGGTATCCTCCAGGGGCGTCATTTTGTAAAGCTTCTGCATCAGCTTATCCGGGTCCACGCCTCGCTTTAAGTCAATGGTGATTTTTAGACCCGCAAGGCCCGTCTCGTCCCGGATGTCCGCCACTTCCCGGACCTTCGCGCTTTTGACCAGCTCCACCACCTTATCAATGATCGCTTCGATGGTGGTAGTGGGCGGAATCTGGGTAATGTCGATGCAGTGGCTCTCCTTGTCGTACTGGTAGACCGCGCGCACCCGTATCCCGCCTCGGCCGGTGCGGTAGATCTTATCAAGCCCGTCCCGGTCGTAAAGAATGCGCCCGCCCAAAGGAAAGTCCGGCGCCTGCAGCGTGGAAGCCACGTCGTGGTCGGGGTCCTTCATCAGGGCGATGGTGGTTTCACAGACCTCTCTGAGGTTAAACGGGCAGATGGAGCTTGCCATACTAACCGCGATACCGGTGTTGGCGTTGACGAGTACGGTGGGAAAGGCTGCGGGCAGCAGTGTGGGTTCCTTTAAGGTATTGTCGTAATTGTCCACAAAGTCCACGGTGTTTTTATCGATATCCCGGAAGAGCTCCTGGCAGATGGAGTCGAGCTTCACCTCGGTGTACCGGGAGGCGGCGTACATCATGTCTCTGGAATAGGACTTCCCGAAATTTCCCTTCGAATCCACAAAGGGATGCAGCAGGGTTTCGTTTCCCCGGGAGAGGCGGACCATGGTTTCGTAAATGGCGGCGTCCCCATGGGGGTTTAGCTTCATGGTGGAGCCCACCACGTTGGCGGACTTGGTTCGCGGCCCGGTCAAAAGCCCCATTTTATACATGGTATAAAGCAGCTTGCGGTGAGAGGGCTTGAACCCGTCGATCTCCGGCAGAGCCCGGGAGACGATGACGCTCATGGCATAGGGCATGTAGTTTTTCTCCAGCGTATCGGTAATGGGCTGGACGACCACCTCCCCCGCACCTTCAATGTACCCTTTCATGGCGGGCTTTCTCGGGGGCGTTGTTTTTCGTTTTCTCGGCGGCATACGGATCCTCCTTTCCCGTTAAGATACGTCGGCCATATCCAGATAAGCCCGGCCGAACTGCGAAATAAAGTCCTTGCGTCCGGGCAGATTGTCCCCCAGGAGCAGGTCGAACATGGCGGCGGTTTTTTCCACCTCGGCTGCCGTCACCTGAATGAGCCGACGGGTATCCGGATTCATGGTAGTCAGGCTCATCATTTCCGGTTCGTTCTCGCCAAGCCCCTTCGAGCGTTGTAGGGTATACTTCACGTCCCCGATCTTTTGCAGCACCTCACCCTTTTCCCGGTCGGAATAGGCAAAATAGGTTTCGTCCTTGGTGGTAATCTCATAAAGAGGCGATTCGGCGATGAACACCTTTCCCTCGTCAATGAGGGTGGGCATGAGCCGGTAAAGCATGGTGAGGATGAGGGTGCGGATCTGAAACCCGTCCACGTCCGCATCGGTGCAGATGATGACCTTGCTCCAACGCAGGGCGTTCAGGTCAAAGGACGAAATATCCTTATTGGCCTTGGTCTTAACCTCCACCCCGCAGCCGAGCACCTTGCAAAGGTCGGTGATGATGTCGTTTTTGAATATACGGTCGTAGTCGGCTTTCAGACAGTTTAAAATCTTGCCCCGCACCGGGATGATGGCCTGGAAATCCGGATTTCTGGCCTGCTTGCAGGCGCCCAGGGCGGAGTCTCCCTCCACGATGTACACTTCCCGGATAGACGTATCCTTACTGCGGCAGTCGACGAACTTTTCCACACGATTGGACAAATCTATGTTGCCCGAGAGCTTTTTGCGGCTGGTGATGCGCAGCTTCTCCGCTTCCTCCCGGCTTCGCTTGTTCACAAGCACCTGACCGGCAATTTTCTCTGCGTCCAGAGGATTCTCGATGAAATAGACCTCCAGCTGATGGCGCAGAAACTCGGTCATGGCCTCCTGGATGAACTTGTTATTGATCGCTTTTTTGGTCTGGTTTTCATAAGAAGTCTGGGTGGAGAAGGAGGAAATGACCACAATCAGGCAGTCAGCCACGTCCTGAAACGTAATCTTGCTTTCCGACTGCTTGTATTTGGAATTCTGCTTGAGCCAGGCGTCGATCTGGGAAACAAAGGCGGAACGCACCGCCTTTTCCGGCGCGCCTCCATGCTCGAGCCAGCTGGAATTGTGGTAATATTCCGCGGTGCAGACCTTGTTGGAAAAGCAGACGGCGGCATTGATCTTCACCTTGTATTCTGGCTTGTCCGCCCGGTCCCGGCCCCGGCGCTCGGTCTGCCACAGCTGCACTCCGGTCATGGCCGTATCCCCAGCCAGCTCCGCCACATGGTCGGCAATGCCGTTTTCATAGAGGTACTCGTAGGTTTCAACCCCGCTCTTTCCTTCGTCCTTCAAAAGAAAGCGCAGCCCTGCGTTGACGATGGCCTGGCGCTTTAAAATATCCTGGTAGTATTCAAGCGGGATGGCAATGTCGGTAAACACCTGCAAGTCCGGGCGCCAACGAATTCGAGTCCCGGTGGGATGACGGGGAGACGCCGGTTCCTTGTGAAGCCCGCCCACGTTTTCTCCGCGCTCGAAATGCAGGGTATACTTTGTGCCGTCCCGGTAAATTTCCACGTCCATATATTCGGAGGAATACTGGGTGGCGCACAGGCCCAAGCCATTGAGGCCCAGGGAGAATTCGTAGCTTTCCGCGTCCATATTGTTGTACTTGCCTCCCGCGTACAGCTCGCAGAAGACCAGCTCCCAGTTGAACTTCTCTTCCTTTTGGTTATAATCCACCGGGATGCCGCGCCCAAAGTCCTCCACTTCCACCGAGCCGTCCCCATAGCGGGTAACGATAATTTGCTTGCCATACCCTTCTCTCGCCTCGTCGATGGAGTTGGAGAGAATCTCGAACACCGAATGCTCGCAGCCCTCCAGCCCGTCCGACCCAAAGATAACCGCCGGGCGTTTGCGCACCCGGTCCGCCCCTTTGAGCGAGGATATGCTGTCATTTCCGTACTCCTGTTTTTTCTTTGCCATGTTGCCTCTCCTTCCGGCATGGATTGCTTTTTGCCGCAAAGACGGCATGTGCTTAAATCTAGAAAAATTTTCCACCCACGAAAACGTTCATATTTATTCAATGTACACCATTCCCGAAACTCTGTCAAGTATACCCGGGGCATCGTCAAAAACGGCGCTGCTTTTACGCAGCGCCGTTTGCGAAAACCAAGGTAGGACGGGAGCTATTTTACGTCTACGCCGTCAACACCGCCATACATTTAACGGCGGCTTTCGTCGTCTACATTGGGGACATGGTGATCATACCCGACACAAATCCGCTCTTTCTTAGGAAAACCGCAGGAACCCTTTCGATGTTTTTCGTGGATCAAAGCAAAAAATGAAAAACGGGAGTACGATTCTGTACCCCCGTTTTTCACCTTATTTGGATTCGGTTTCATTTTCGTCGCCCGAGATATTGCTCTTCTCAGAGGCTTCGGTACCCAGGTAATTTTGAGACTCGATGGATTCCTCCACCTGCTTGGGCTCCGCTTCCATAATGGCGCGGAATTCCTCTCCGGAAAGCTTCTCGCCGTTAAAGAGGGCCATGGCGACCTCATGCAGCTTCGCCATATGATCGGTAAGAATCTTTTCACAGTGGCGGTAACCGGTCATGACGATGTTGTGCACTTCGTTGTCGATCTTGTTGGCCAGCTCCTCGGAATACTCGCGGGTGTGGCCGAAGTCACGGCCCAAAAACACCTCGTTCTGGCTGGAACTATAGGAAATCGGGCCGATGGTATCGCTCATGCCGTACTTCATGACCATCTTCTTGGCCATATCGGTGGCCCGTTCGATGTCGTTGGAAGCACCGGTGGAAATATCGCCTAGTACCACGGCTTCCGCCACCCGGCCACCCAGGAGGCTGACGATCTGCTCGTTCATCTCGAGCTTGGTCATGTGAGCCTTATCCTCCTTGGGCAGGGACATGGTGTAACCGCCCGCCATCCCTCTGGGGATAATCGAAATCTGATGGACCGGGTCCTGAGTCGGCAGGAAATAAGACGCAATGGCGTGGCCCGCCTCGTGATAGGACGTAATCTTCTTATCCCGCTCGTTAACCACGTGAGAACGCTTCTCCACGCCCATCACCACCTTGATGGTAGCTTCCTCCACCTCGGCCATGGTGATGGCCTTGAGGCCCTTGCGGGCAGCCAGGAGCGCCGACTCGTTGAGCAGGTTCTCCAAATCCGCGCCGGTAAAGCCGGAGGTGGTTTTCGCAATGGTGGACAGGTCCACGTCCGGAGCAATCGGCTTGCCTCTGGCGTGTACCTTGAGAATCTCTTCTCTGCCCTTGATGTCCGGATAACCCACCATAATCTGGCGGTCAAACCGGCCCGGACGCATCAGGGCGGGGTCCAGGATATCCGCGCGGTTGGTGGCCGCAATCATGATGACGCCTTCGTTGGCGCCGAAGCCATCCATTTCCACAAGCAGCTGGTTTAACGTCTGCTCGCGTTCATCGTGGCCGCCGCCGAGACCTGCGCCGCGCTGACGGCCAACGGCGTCAATTTCGTCGATAAAAATGATGCAGGGCGCGTTCTTCTTGGCCTGCTCAAACAGGTCGCGCACACGGGACGCACCTACGCCTACGAACATCTCCACAAAGTCAGAGCCGGAGATGGAGAAAAACGGAACGCCCGCTTCTCCCGCCACCGCGCGGGCCAGCAAGGTTTTACCGGTACCGGGAGGGCCCACCAGCAGCACGCCCTTGGGCACACGGGCGCCCAGCTCGTTAAACTTGCGGGAGTTTTTGAGGAAGTCCACGATTTCCCGAAGCTCTTCCTTTTCCTCATCCGCGCCCGCCACGTCCGCAAAGGTGGTCTTGCGCTTTTCATCCGAAACCTGCTTGACCTTGGCCTTGCCGAAGTTCATGGTTTTCGAACCACCGTCGAGCCCCTGGGTCATCCGCCGCATCATAAAGACGTACAAAAGCACCATCGCCACGATCAGAATGATGGTAGGCAGGAAGCTTAACAGCCACGGCATATCCGACGCCGGCTGATATTCGTATTTCATCTGGTCTGCGGGGGCCTTGCCTTCGTTGTACGCTTCGATGTAAGGCAGGGTGTCCTCCCGGAAGATGGTCAGGTTTGCAAGCTTATAGCTGATTTTTTTCTGCGTGCCGTCTTCCTCATTAACGATCATCTCCATGTTGCCGCTGCCGGTGTCCACCACAAATTCGGAAACCTTTTCATCCTTAAAATACTGAAGGATTTCCGAGTATTGCAGGGTTTTCTGCGGCGTGGACATCAAGAACATGTACACCACGATGATGATCAAAATGGGAACGCCCGCGTAGATTAACAGATTTCGGACATGTTTATTCAAGTATTTATTCACTCCTTGCGCCTTTTTGACAGGCGTAAATCTCGCAATTACGAGTCAATGAACTCTGGCTTCAATACCCCGATGAACGGGAGATTGCGGTACTTTTCATTATAGTCAAGCCCATAGCCCACAATAAACCGGTCTTCCACCAGGGCCCCCGTGTAATCCGGGAACACCTCGCTTAAGCGCCGGGCAGGCTTATCGAGCAGAGTGCAGATTTTAATGCTGGCTGGGTTTCTTGCTTTGAGGGTTTTGAGTATATAAGAAAGGGTCATGCCGCTGTCGAGAATGTCCTCCACAATCAGCACGTCATAACCCTCGATTGGCTTTTTCAAATCCATAAGAATCCGGACCATACCGGAGGGTTTGGTTCCTTCGTAACTGGAAATCGCCATAAAGTCCACACAGCAGGGCACGGTAATGGCGCGCATCAGGTCCGCAATGAACATAAACGAACCTTTCAAAATTCCTACTATAAGTAAATTCTTTCCGATATAGTCCCGGCTTATTCTCTCGCCTAGACCGCTGACGATCCGCATGAGTTCCTTTTCATCAAAAAGAACCGACTCCACATCCTCCATCATAAGCCATCTTCCTCCCTAACGTCAAGTAGCAGCAGGGAAATCGTTTCCCCTGTGGCCTTTACCCGCCGGTCGCATCCGAACCCTTCCACCCACACGATTCCTTCGTCATCCTCCACCACGGCGACCGCGTCCCGGTCTTTTGGCGGAAGGTGCGCCTCCTGAAAAAGTTTTTTCAGAGATTTGGTACAGTTTCTTCTGGAAAGAGTGAGCTTATCGCCGGGCCGGCGGCTTCGGACCCGTAAAGTTCCCTTTATTTTAGCATAGTCAAGGGCATGATAAAATAAAAAATTGTAAACATTCTGCCTGTCCTGTTCCATTTTCTGCGTGCAGATCCAGCGCCTGCCTACTTTGGTTTCGCCCGGGACGGCAAGGGCCGTAACCGGCAGAGACGTTTTCTCTTCTTTCTCTTTTCCAAAAACCGTCAGCCTGCCGCGCTGCACCATCATACGCACGCCACCGGGCAAATCTGTGCTTCCTCCTCCATGGAGAATCCCGGTAAGCGCCGGTTCATGCGCCGCGCCTATGGACCCGCCCGCATTCTTTGCCAACCGCATTAAGGCGCGAAACCGCAGCGGAGACGGCAGCTTTGCCAAAGCAGCAGCATCGAACCCATCGTCTTTTTTGGCAGCCGAAAGGGCGTTTTGCGCCAGGGTTTCCAAGAGCTCCTCTTCCTCCCGAAGAAACCGGGTCATGCGGGAAATCCCGGAAAGCAGGCTTGGATTGAGGCTTTTGAGCACCGGCGTCACCGAAAGGCGAAGCTGGTTGCGGGCAAATTCACCGGAAAGGTTGGAAGAATCGGTCACATAGGATAGGCCGTGTGCCTTGCAGTAGGCTTCGATTTCCCCCCGTTCACAGAAAAGCAGCGGGCGGATAATCCTCCCCCGTACCGGCGGGATGCCGCACAGGCCCTTGAGCCCCGTTCCCCGTGTAAGGTTCAAAAGAACGGTTTCCAGATTGTCGTCGGCAGTGTGAGCGGTGGCAAGGAGGGCATCCCTTTTCTCCGCCTGTGTCTCCAAGAAAGCGTAGCGAAGCCGCCGGGCGCATTCCTCCACCGATTCGCCGGTGTTCTCCGCTTCCCCCTTGACGTTGACCCGCGTACTGAGAAAAGGAACCGACCAGGCTTCGCAAAGAGTCCGGCAGAAAGCCTCGTCCCGGTCCGCTTCCTCCCCGCGCAGGCCATGGTTGACGTGCCCCGCCAGCACTGTCAGCTTCCTATCTTTCCGAAGCAAAACAAAACGATGAAGAAGCGAAACCGAATCGGCTCCTCCCGACAGGGCGACCAGCACGGTTTCGCTTGCAGAAAGCATATGAAACTGCTCGAGGGTCTCGACAAACTTATCCATTTGGCTGAATAAACTCCTGAGTGGTAAAGCGGGTGAACTGGCCCTCCCAATGGAGCGGCACCGTTTCCACCGCGCCGTGGCGGTTTTTGGCGATGATGAGCTCGGCAGCGTTGGGATTGTCCGACTGGCCGCCATCCTCCCCATCCTTATAATACGTGCTGCGGTACAAGAACATGACCACGTCTGCGTCCTGCTCAATGGAACCGGAATCACGCAGGTCGGCAAGCTGAGGACGGTGCTCCGCCCGGTGCTCGCTGCCGCGGGAAAGCTGGGCCAACAGCAAAACTGGCACGTCCAAGTCCTTAGCCATAACTTTGAGGGTCCGAGTGATCTCGGAAACCTCCTGGACCCGGTTTTCCGTGCGCCGGCCGGTGGTCATCAGACCCAAATAGTCGATCATCACCAGGTCCACCTGCTTCATCCGGCGAAGCTTTGCCTTGATTTCCGGGACGGTGATGGTAGAGGTATCATCAAAATAAATGGGGGCGTTATGCAGCATGGAAGCCGCCATGGAAAAGGATTTCCACTCCTCCGGCGACAGCCGCCCGGAAGTTAGCTGAGGCCCGGAAATGCGCGCCTCCGAGGAAAGCATACGCATGACAAGTTGCATGCAGGACATTTCCAAAGAAAAAAACGCCACCGTTTTCTTCTGCTTCACTCCCACGTTATAGGCAAGGTTTAGAGCAAAGCTGGTTTTGCCCATACCGGGGCGGGCCCCTAGAATAAGCAGGTCCGACTTATTGAAGCCGGTGAGCACCGCGTCCACCCCGGAAAGGCCGGTGGACAAGGGTGCGAATTCCCCGGTGGTGTCGGTGGAGAGCTTTTGCAGCCGGTCGTAGGCTTCCACGATGACGTTGCCGATGTGCCGCAGTTCCCCCGTGTCCCGGCCTTGGCGGATGTCATAAATTTTCTGCTCGGCGCTGTCCAACAACACGTCGGCAGGAGTCTGCCCGTCAGCGGCCGTGTCGATAATTTCTCGGGAGGCTAAAATCAGGGTGCGGATGTCGTACTTATTGCGTACAATCTCCGCATAGGTCATGACGTTTGCGATGGACGGGACCATCTGGGCGAGCTGGGTTAAGTAGGTTTTGCCCGCCGCGTCGTCATACACCTCCGCCGCCGTCAGCGCTTCGAGAACGGTGACAAAGTCCACCGGCTTCTGAAAGTCCTCCAGTGCGCACATCTGGGCGTAGATGGCCCGGTGTTGGGCCAGATGGAAATACTCCGGCTTTCGCAACACGCTGCGCACCCGGGAAAGACAGGAGCTGTCCAGCAAAATAGCACCCAAAACCGACTGCTCCGCTTCCAGGCTATAAGGCAGATTCAGCCCGTCCATTCCAAACGAATTCGACGCCGCACACATAAATTCCGGTTCCCTCCCTTCCTTCTCATTTATGCACCAAGATGCAGGCGGGGAAATTCCCCGCCTGCATCCGTCTTATCGGTTGCGCCTGCGTGCCGATAAACCGCACGGCTTTGTTGTTTATTCGCCTACGAGCACGTAAATATCCGCGGTAATGCCGGTGTAAAGCCGGACCTGGGCCTCATAGGTGCCGAACGCCTTGATGTCGCCGTCCATAGCGATTTTACGCTTATCAATCTCCACGCCCAGCTGCTTGCCCAGCGCCTCGGCCACTTCCTTGGAGGTCACCGAGCCGAAAAGCTTGCCGCCCTGGCCCGCTTTGGCGGAAATCTTCACTGTCTTTCCTGCAAGCGCTGCCGCCGCTTCCTTTGCCGCTTTGATTTCCATCTCCTGGCGGTGCTTCGCGGCCTGCTCTTTATTCTTAAAATCGTTCATTGCCTGGGCGTTGGCTTCCATCGCCAGGCCCTTCGGCAACAGAAAATTGCGGGCGTACCCGTCGGACACGTTTACAAGCTGCCCGGCCTTTCCGGAACCCTTCACGTCCGCCTTTAAAATCACCTTCATAACCGATTCCCCCTATGTTAAACTTTCGCCGGCAGCCTTTTGACTGCCCGGCTCGCCTGATATACGTCAATGGCCTCCATCAGCTTCTGACGCGCCTGGGCCAGGGTCATCCCCTGCAGCTGCGCCCCCGCCATGGTCAGATGACCACCGCCGCCGATGGCTTCCATAATCAGCTGTACGTTGACCGCTCCCATGGAGCGGGCGGAGACGAACACCGTCCCGTTCTCCCTATAAAGGACAAAGGAAGCATCCACCCCGTCAATGTAGAGAAGCTCGTCCGCCGCCTGGGCGGAACAGATGCGCATGTGCGGTCCGTTCGAGTCGGAAGCGGAGATGGCACAGGATTTGTATACCTGCGCGCCGGACACCAGCGCCGCTTTTTTCTGATAGGTGTCAATACTGCTGGAGAAGAGCTTGCGCACTTCCACGGTATCCGCACCTTTGCGCCGCAGATAGGCAGCCGCCTCAAAGGTGCGCACGCCGGTGCGCAGGATAAAGTTCTTCGTGTCCAGCATAATGCCCGACAAAATCGCCTCCGCCTCAAACCGGGTCAGAGAGGAATCGTCGGTGTATTCCAGCAGCTCCGCCACCATTTCGCTGGCAGAGGAAGCGGCCGGTTCGTGAAAGAAGATGACAGCGTTGTCTATGTAATCCACCATCTTGCGGTGATGGTCGATGACAACCACCGCCTTGCACATCTGGTAAAGCTCTCTGGACTCGAGAAAATCCGGCCGGTGGGTATCCACCACAATCAGCAGCGTCCGCCTGGTTACCGCGGTCATTGCCGCTTCCGGCGAAAGGAGAAGCTTTCCCATCCCGTTTTCATCCATACGTTTGGTCAAGGCTCCCGAAAGGGAGGTCTCCCGGTTTAACACGATGGACACGGGCTTATTGTGGGTTTTCACCATCCGTGTCAGCCCTACCGCCGCGCCCAAACAATCCAAGTCCGCAGCCTTGTGGCCCATAATCAGCACGTTTTCACTGCCGTCGATGAGCTCCGCCAGAGCCGACGCGATGATCCGGCTGCGCACCCGCGTGCGTTTTTCCACGCTTTTGGACACGCCGCCGTAGAACTCGTACCCTGCCCTGGATTTGATCGCCGCTTGATCGCCGCCCCGGCCAAGGGCCATATCCAGCGCCTGCCGGGCCATTTCCTCGCATTCACGCAGGGTATCCCCGCCCCGGCCGATGCCGATGGACAGGGTGGCGCTCATGCGTTCGCCCACCGTAACCGAACGGACCTCGTCAAGAACAGGGAAGCGGTTGTCCACCATCTCCACGAGATGCCGCTCCTCCATGACGACCAAAAACCGGTCGCTTCCGATTTTGCGGATAAACCCGGTCGTCATCCCCATCCAGCGCTCCAGAAGGGTTTCGATCTGAACCGCCAACTGGGCCCGTTCGCTTTCCTTTGCATACTGCATAAGCTCGTCCATATTGTCGAGCACAATAAGCCCCACCGCCGGGCGGGACAGCTTATATTCCTCCGCCGTCAGCTTCAGCACCGTATCGTCAACGAAATAAAGCATATACATGCCGGTCTCGGCCGAGGTTTTTCCTCCGTAAATGGTAAACTGGCGGCTGCCCACTGTCACCGGGGTGGCTTTGCCGATCAAGGTATCCGGCGCATGATCCGGCAGCACCCGGCGAAAGGGCATCTGAAACGCGTCCCGGTTTCCTAGCACCCGTTCCCGAAAAAGGGTGTTATAAAAGACAATCTGTTCGTCCTCTCCCAGCACCACCATGGGAAGCGGGAAAGTGGAGAGCACCTCCCGTTCGGCGCTGCCCATGGTGGAAGTGAGCTTTTGCAGATAGCGAAACAGTTCCTTCCGTATCCGCGCCATATGAATCAGGGTAAAGGCAAGCGCCAAAACAAAGACGGTCAGGCAGCCGAAGAATACCCGCCGGTCCCAAAACCAGCTAAGCCCTGTAAAGAGCCCCAGCAGGCAAAGCAGCACCACCGGTACGCTGTTAAGATAGCTAAGTCCTTTCTTCATGCTGTCTTCCCCCGTTCCTTGAATGCTTACCGCCCAGGTTTTCTGCTAGATTTCCATGATAACCGGCAAAATCATCGGGTTGCGCTTGGTACGGTCGAAAATCAGCTTGCTCAGATCGTCGCGCACCCGAGTCTTGATGTTGCCCCATTCGCGGATGTTATGGTCGCTGCAGTCCTCCAGTGCGGTCTGGACCTTGCACTTGATGTCCTCCATCAGATTCTCCGACTCGCGCACATACACAAAGCCTCTGGAAACAATGTCCGGCCCGGAAATGATGTGCCCGTCCATGGAGTCAATGGTGGCGACCACCACAATCAGGCCGTCCTCGGCCAGATGTCGCCGGTCGCGCAGCACAATGCTGCCCACGTCGCCCACGCCGATGCCGTCCACCATGACCCGGCCGGCGGGGACCGTACCCACGTCCTTCATGGTGTTGCGGGTGAATTCCACCACCTTGCCGATGTCCGGCATAAAGATGTTCTTGATGGGAATGCCCATACTCTTGGCAAGGCCCGCGTTCTTCTGCAAATGCTTCTGCTCACCGTGGACAGGAATAAAGAACTTGGGCTTGGTAATGCCCATCATGAGCTTGAGCTCCTCCTGGCAGGCGTGGCCGGACACATGCACCTCGTACATCCGCTCGTAGACTACCTCACAGCCAAGCTTGAGAAGCTCGTCAACCACCTTGCCCACCGTCTTTTCATTGCCGGGGATGGGGGTGGCGGAGATAATGATAAAGTCCTCTGGGCCTACCGCCACCTTGCGGTGGTCGGAGAAGGCCATGCGCGTCAGCGCCGACATGGGCTCGCCCTGGCTGCCGGTGGTGATGAGGACGATTTTTTCCTTAGGGTAATGGTTGATCTGGTCGAGATCGATAATAATGCCGTCTGGCACCTTCAGATATCCGAGCTCCATTCCCACACTCGCCACGTTGACCATGCTGCGCCCGGAAAGGGCCACCTTACGCCCGTAGCGGGCAGCGGCGTCGATGATCTGCTGAACCCGGTGGATGTTGGACGCAAAGGTCGCGATGACGATGCGCCGGTGCTCGGCCCGCTTGAAGAGCACGTCAAAGCTTTCGCCCACGCTGCGCTCGGACTTGGTGTAGCCGGGGCGCTCGGCGTTGGTGGAATCCATCAGCAGCGCCAAAACTCCTTTTCGCCCGTATTCCCCGAACCGGCCCAGGTCGATCATTTCTCCGTGAATGGGGGTGCAGTCGATCTTAAAGTCACCCGTTTGGATGATAACGCCGGCGGGAGTGGTGATGGCAAAGGCCACCGCACCCGGGATGGAATGGTTGACGTGAATGAGCTCAATGGAAAAGCAGCCCAGCTTGACCACCTGGCCGGGTGCACAGACGTTGAGCTTGGTTTTGTTCAAAAGCCCGTGCTCGCGCAGCTTGCCCGCTACCAGGCCCAGGGTCAGCTGGGTGCCGTAGAGAGGGACGTTGAACTTCTTGAGCAGGAAAGGCAGAGAACCGATGTGGTCCTCATGACCGTGGGTAAGCAGGATGCCGCGGATCTTGTTCTTGTTGCGTTCGACAAAGGTGAAATCCGGGATTACCAGGTCCACACCCAGCATATCCTCGTCCGGGAAGGCAAGACCGCAGTCCACGATAAACATATCGTCGCCGCACTCGTACAAAGTCATGTTCTTGCCGATTTCGTTGAGGCCGCCCAAAAAATACACCCGCACCGGCTTATCCTTGCCGTCCTTGCGAATGGCCTTTGCCGCCACATCTTTCCCACGGGGCTTGGCTGCCGCGGCCGGCCGCGGACCGAAACGAGATTTTCCCTTTCCCTGGGAAGACGCCTTTTTCTCCGATTTCTTCTTGGAAGCCGGCGCCTCCATTTCCTTTTTCTCAGCTTTCTTTCCCTGACCTGCGGGCTTCGTCCGCCGCTTGGGTTTGGTTTGGTTCGGCTTTGGTTGGATTTCCGCCGCCGGAGCCAATGTTGTCATTTTTTCGTTTGCCACTCGATAACCTCCATATTTTTTCAAAGGGAAGCACAGCAAACCAAACCTGTCCGTTTGTCTTGCGCGGGCAGGTGTGTTTGTCGACTATCCTAATGGTTCCGTACACATTTTGCATGTTCTATTCTCTCCGCCGGGGGGGAGATGTCCATCGGTTGTCTTCAGTATTCCCCAAAATGCCGCCGGTCGTACACGGGGAAAGGAAAAATTTGAAGTCCGTATGTTCTCCATCCGGCCAAGACCCGCAAACCCGGTCTGCGGATATAAAAAACAGCCCGTCGCTGTCAAAAGTCCATCTCAGTTGAGTATAAAACGGTAGAACAAATCATTTTGTCAGAAAGGAGCGAAGCTCTGCAATAAGTAAAGCTGGTGTTAAAAAAGCACTCCTGATGCAGGGGAAAAGCGGGAAAATTCCATGGGTTCCTCCTGCTGTATCCAAAAAATGCAACATGTATATTGTTTTATTGTACCTGCCGGCGTCCTATCTGTCAAGGATGCCGGCAGGGATTGCCGATTGTACATAGATTCTTTACAAATCCAAAGAACGCGTTTCTTTTGGGGCCTCCTGGCGGAAAATAGCTTCCTGAAGCCCTTCGCACAGTTCCATGGCTGTTTCAAAATTGGCCGCCTCGGCGAGAATTTTAAAGCCCTTGCCTCGTTTGGCCGGGCGCACCAGCACCTTTCCTTTGCCCATGCTGATGAGCACGCCTTCAGCCGCGTCCCCCCGGTAGCCTTCCCCGGCCAGCCGCTTGAGAGCCCGGCCGGGATTGCCTTCCCAGGGAATGCTCTTCTGAGCGATGGAGAAACCTGGAATCTGCTCCAAGAGCTCCTTCAGGGTAGCTTTTTTCTCCTTTAGGATCCGAAGGAGCTTTACCGCGCACATCATGCCGTCGCGCACCCAGGGCTGCCTTTCCGCCAAAGCTCTCGCTTCCTTGTCGCAGGCGCCGGTTGGGCAGTCCAGATACCGCAGCACCCGCCGTCCTTCCCGTCCTGCCAGATGGTCGATGGCTCGGGGCGCCTCATAAGGAAGGGCCACGTCGTTCCCTTTTTGAAATTCGTCCCAGCAGCACAGGGTGAGCACCTTTTCGGCCCAAACGTAGCCGGTTTCCTCATCGGCCGCCGCCAGCCGGGTCCCGGACGCGCCGATGTGCAGCTGAAGGCCCGATTCCACTGTACAGCCCAGGCCGAACAGCACCTCTCGCAGCACCCGCCCCGCTAAGGGAGACGCGGACTTAACGGCCGCGTTCATCCCGGAAAGGCCACCCGGCGCATACTCTCTGAGCGCATGCTTATACTGCTCGAGAATGCCGGGCACCGGCTCAGCTTCCCGGATTTCCTCATAGGCACAGCGGGAAAATTCTCCTCGCTGCATACAGGCGTCCAGGTCCCGCTCCATGCTGCGGGGAAGAGGCAGGCCCTGGCCGGTGCACAAAGCCAGACGGGTTTTAAGCCCACCGGAGACAAAGACGCCTATCTGCGCGCCGCAAAGCTGGGTGCCATAGCGCAGAGCCGATTCAAAGAGCTCGCCGAAATCCAGCACCCCCGCGCCGGTGGACTGGATGCCGGAAATGAGCGCTCGTTTCATCATTTTTGAGCATTCGTCCGGCAGCCCGGAAACAGCCGCAGTCTTTCCTTTGAGCACGGTACCCACGGCGGCGCCGAACCGGGCCATGAATTCCGGCGTCATTTCCACGCCGGTCTCGCCGGATACGCCGTCGTCGTCAAAAAAGCCGGAGCGCACGGTGCCAAACTGCAGGTTCACTGCCGCAACGGCGCCTTCCTCCACCCGTTTTCCCGGCCAGATGCGCACGCCCGGACGCACCGTTGCCCCTTCGCCGACCACAGCGCCCGCACCCAGGGCCGCGCCCTCGTAGACGGACGCGCCCCGTTTGACGGAAGAATTGGCGCACAGCAGGGCGCCGGTACAGGCGGCCCGGTCCCCCAGGTAGCAGTCGCGCAGCAGCACCGCCCGCTTGACCTTGGCGCTGCGGCCGATGCGGCAGCCGTCCTCGATTACCGTGTTCGGGCCGATGACCGCCCCATCCCCCACGGTAATCCCCTCGCCCAGATAGACGGGCGGAATGATCTCATAGTCCCCCTGAGGAAGAGCCCCGGCACAGTAAATACCGGTGGCTTCCTTGGAGGGCATGACACAACGGACCTTACCGTTTAAAATGTCCCGCTGGCAGGCTAAGAAGGTATCCAGGTCTCCAATGTCGCACCAGTAGCCGGCGCAGGGGTAGGCGCAGACGGTCCGGCCCATGGAGAGAAGCTTCGGGAACAGGTTCTTGGCAAAATCGTAGCTTTCCCCGTCCGGAATCAGGTCGAGGATTTCCGGGCTTAGCAGATAGATGCCGGTGTTAGCTGTGTCAGTGCTGGCCTGGGCCCAGTCCGGCTTTTCTAAAAAACCGGTGACTGTGCCGTCCTCTTTGTAATTTACCAGGCCGTATTCCCGCGGATCCTCCACCTGCTTGACCAGGATAGTGGCCGCCGCTCCCCGCTCTTTATGAAACCGCATGGCGGCGGACAGGTCAAAATCACACAGCGCGTCGCCGCTGATGACCAAAAACGGTTCGTCAATGCCTTTGGCCGCATTTTTCACGCCGCCCGCCGTGCCCAAGGGCTGTTCCTCTTCCACAAAGGTCAGGTTCATCTCCCGGTACCGCCCGGTTTTGCCGTCCGAGCCGAACCGGCGGGTGATGGCGTTTGGCAGGTAGCGCAGGGTAACGGCGGCTTCATCAAAGTCGTTTTGCAGCAGCAGGTCCAAAATGTACTCAAAAATCGGCCGGCCGCAAAGCCGTGCCATGGGTTTTGGAAGGTCGCAGGTAAGAGGGCGCAGCCGGCTTCCCTCTCCCCCCGCCATGATTACCGCTTTCATTTGATCAGACACCTCTTCGCAAAAATACATTCGTACGGTCGCCCATGGGCAAACTCGTACAAATAGTATTCCCGCAAAAAGGGAACCTTCATACACATATTTTTCCCTGGCCTGTGTTTTTATGAAAGATTTCCATAGGTAGAAAATTTTATAAATACTTTGTGAAATTTGCCAATTGTATATGGAATATCGGTTCATTTATACTGATTACACAAGAAAAAGGAGGGGTATTTATGTCCAGCACGGTTTCAAAAGTCTGTAAAATCAGTTCCATCGTCTTAGGTATCTTGTGTTTTTTCGGCGGCATTGTCATCGGCAACGTATTCGGCGGCAGGGGATTCGATTTTGTTTCCATGATCACCGTATGGGTCAGCAGCTTCTTGTTTTGTCTGTTCCTGTATGCCATTGGCGAGCTCATTGACCTATTGGTGGCGGCGAATAACAACTTGATCGTCCTCGCCGAGCAGCAGGAAGAGCTGGCTTCCCGTTCCTCTGCTCCCACCGCCTCCACTTCCCCGTCCGCTTCCCCGGCGCCTGCCAGCGGCGACTGGATCTGCAAGAAATGCGGTATGCACAATAAGGCCGACAACCGGTTCTGCCGGGACTGCGGCGCCTACAAATAAACTTTCCCTGTTTTTTCGTTCGGCGGCAGGAAACCCTTGCCGCCGGGCCTTTTTTTTGTTATAATGAATCCTTACTAAGACACTAGGAAATGCCGCGGGCGGCATGCAAAGGAGTCGCTGCATGGAAAAAGCAAAAAAACAAGTTCAAATTTTTACCGACGGTGCCTGCTCCGGGAATCCGGGGCCGGGCGGATATGGGGTCGTATTGCGCTATGGGACGGCAGAGAAGGAGCTCAGTGAAGGGTTCCCCGCCACCACCAACAACCGCATGGAGCTTTCGGCCGCCATTGCGGGGCTTTCCGCTCTCAAAGAGCCCTGCCGCGTCACCCTTTACAGCGATTCCAAATACCTCATCGACGCGGTGGAAAAGGGCTGGGCCAAAAGCTGGCGCGCCAAGGGGTGGAAACGCTCCAACAAGGAGCCGGCCCTCAACCCGGACTTATGGGAAACGCTGTTAAATTTGTTGGAGCGGCATGAGGTGACGTTTGTGTGGGTCAAGGGGCACGCGGGGCATCTGGAGAACGAACGGTGCGACGCGCTGGCGGTCGCGGCGGCAAAACGGGCGGCGGGCGGCTCCAGCCGATAACCGGTTTGTTTTATAGGATGATACCAGTAATATGGTGAAAAAATCACGATGTTTTATCAAAATCAGCAATTGAAATATATACTTTTTTGGTATACAATTTAGCCATACACAAAAGACATCGTGAATATGTCCGCCTGGTCTTGTGGTTCGGGCAGGTATGTTTTCCTTCTTTTGTGCAAACCATAAACCACTGGAAAGCAAGACGGGCGGATCTTCGCCCTGTGCTTTCTTTGGCTGTGCGGGACGCTTCTTAAGTTTTCTTTATTTTATTGCCGGCGCACAGCGGCGGAATGGAGTTTCTGTTATGGATCGTTTTGTTTATGCGGACAACGCCGCCACCACCCGGGTATCCGATTCGGTGGTGCAGGCGATGCTTCCCTTTTTTACCGAGCATTACGGCAATCCGTCGAGCCTTTACCACATGGGCCAAGAGGCTCACGCGGCGGTGGATGAAGCCAGGAAAAAGGTCGCCAAGGCCCTGGGCGCGGCGGAAAACGAAATTTTCTTTACCTCGGGCGGATCGGAAGCGGACAACTGGGCCATCAAGGGCGTGGCCCGCAAGCTGGGCGCTCAGGGAAAGAAACATATCATCACCACAAAATTTGAGCACCACGCGGTGCTGCATACGGTGCAGGCTCTGGAAAAGGAAGGGTTCGAGGTTACGTATCTGGACGTGTACCACAACGGCGTGGTTCATCCCGAAGACGTAGCGGCCGCCATCCGGCCGGACACGTGCCTGGTCACCATCATGTACGCCAACAACGAAATCGGCACCATCCAGCCCATCCCTCAAATCGGCCGCATCTGTAAGGACAAAGGGGTCCTCTTCCACACCGACGCAGTACAGGCGGTGGGCCAGGTGGAAATCGACGTGAAGGACCAATGCATCGACCTTCTGTCCCTGTCGGGGCATAAACTGCACGGGCCTAAGGGCATCGGCGTTCTCTACTGCCGCCGTGGCCTGCGCCTTCCAAACCTCATTGAGGGAGGTGCCCAGGAATCCGGGCGCCGGGCGGGCACGGAGAACGTGCCGTCCATCGTGGGCCTGGGAGTCGCCGTTGAGGAAGCCTGCCGGGATATCCCGGGCCGGACCCGGGAAATTGCAAAGCTTCGCGACGCGCTCATCGAGGAAGTGCTCAAAATCCCCCGCTCCCGCTTAAACGGGGACCGGGAACAGCGCCTGTGCGGCAATGCGAACTTCTGCTTTGAAGGCATCGAGGGGGAATCCCTTCTTCTGCTTTTGGACTTTAACGGGGTAGCCGGTTCCTCCGGCTCGGCCTGTACCTCCGGGTCTTTGGACCCCAGCCACGTGCTGCTGGCGATTGGCCTTCCCCACGAGATTGCCCACGGTTCCCTGCGCCTGAGCCTGGGGGACTATAACACCATGGAGGACGTAAGACACATCGCAGAGGTTCTGCCGCCCATTGTGCAGCGGCTGCGGGACATGTCTCCTTTGTGGGACGAGATCATCAAAAACGAGAAGGAACCGAACTGAGAGGAGTTTCGACTATGGCATACAGTGAAAAGGTAATGGATCATTTCGCCCATCCGCGCAATGTGGGCGAGCTTTCTGACGCAAACGGCGTGGGCGAGGTGGGCAACTCCCGCTGCGGGGACATTATGAAGATGTTCATCAAGGTCAAGGACAACGTCATCGAGGACGTCAGCTTCAAGACCTTCGGCTGCGGCGCGGCGGTGGCCACCAGCTCCATGGCCACGGAAATGATCAAGGGAAAGACCCTTGACGAGGCCCTGAAGCTGACCAACAAAGCGGTCATGGAGGCGCTTGACGGGCTGCCACCGGTAAAGGTGCATTGCTCGGTGCTGGCTGAGCAGGCCATCAAGGCCGCCATTTCCGACTATTACACCCGCATTGGCATCGACCCGGTGCCCATCGTCGGGGAAATCGAGGACTGCGAGGCCTGCCACATACATTAAATCCAAAAAGGAAAACGCCCCGGTACGTTGGCTTTCCGTACCGGGGCGTTTCTTATGTGTTTTTTCAGCGGTCGGCCGAGTCCATCCGGGAGGCTTCCAGCACCTTTCCTTCAATCAGGCGGTAAACCCGCTCCACATCTTCAATGTCCTCAAAAGCTCTGCCCTGCAAGGGGTTTGCGCTCCCGCGATAGGACGCGGTTCTATTATAATAGAAATTCCTGGGGAAAAAGTAGATGGTTCCCCGATTGTCCTTGGTATGCTCCTTTTCCAGGGTTTCGATGTTTTGGTACAAAAGGAACTGGGTGTTCTTCCGATAGAGGAACAAAAGCCGCTGATCGGTCACCACATATTGGGTGGAGCTGAGGCTTCTTGCACGGGAGACAAACCGCCCAAAAAGCAAGTAAAGCCCCACCAAGATAAACGGAAGCCCAAACAGCGCCATAATAAGCTGGCCGCCGCCTGCAATCACGGTATACTCCCAAAAGCCCGCAAACCCGCACCAAAACAAGCTGAACGGAATCAAAACCACATCGCTCTTTTGCAATCGAATGCCCTTTCTGGGCGCGCCTTCCCAAAGGACATATTCTCCCGGCTGCAAGGCGTTTCGCACCGCCTGGTTGTAGGAATCCTCCATGCTTCTCCGTCCTTTCCCGCTTGTCCCTGGCTTTCGGCCCACGAGGCCGCGGCATCCCCAAGGAGAAGCGGAACTTTTTTTATAAGGATACTACAGCCGGACAAAAACCGCAAGGAAAAATAAGTCGGGCGGCCAAAATGCGTTTGCTAGAAGTCGTGCCTGGAGCCGCCGTTTGCGCCGATTTTTTCATAAACCTGGACGATGGCTTCGACGCACTGAAAGTCGTCCAAGGTCTCATCGTCCAAAATGGCGCGGATTTCGTGCAACGCCAGCATACACTGCATATGCGCCAAATCCCGGATGGAATCGTCTAGATTCTCAAAGCGCACGGACACGTCGTACCGGGCCAGCAGGTGGAGCAAAATTTCCCTTTCTAAGTCCATCCTTATTCCCTTTCAAAAAGCTTTTCTACAGGGACGTGAAGCTGATCGGCAATGGCGAAAAGCAGGTCAAGGGACACCCCTGTGCGCGCGGATTCAATGCGGCTCATATGGGTGCGGTCGATGTTCAGCTGTTCGGCCAGCTCCATCTGGGTCAACCCCTGCATCCGGCGGTAATAGGCAATATTCAGCCCCAGCCGCCGGTACTTTTCCCACTGGTATGGTTCCATCCGTCCCACCTCTCCTAGATTTTACTAGAATTGGGCTGGCAATGAAACGGACTGGGATACCACAAATGAGGCCTCACAGGCTTCAAACGGCGTTCACTTGGGAGTGGGCTGGATTTTTCGCCCTAGTTTTGGCCGGAGCATCGGCCTGCCGCAAGGGAAAACCGGCTGGGTCCGCTGGCGGGCAGCTTTAGCCCGGCCTGCCATGGAGCATGCATTTCCCGCCTTTTGTGGCCTGTCCCAGCCTTTTCCTTCTCAAAACCACAACCGGTTGGGGTGTCTTTTACCTGTTAGGGAATTGACAAACTGGTCGAATTGGGCGATAATAAATCATTATATGTGTATTGAAATTTCTGTTTGATTCGGAAAGGAGCAGTCTAACATGGGCGATACCTTAGCACAAAAGATCATCAAAGCGCACCTGCTCAGCGGCGACACCACCGTGGGCAGCGAAATCGGCCTGAAAATCGACCAGACGCTGACCCAGGACGCCACGGGCACCATGGCTTATCTGGAATTCGAGGCCATGGGCGTGCCGCGGGTAAAGACCGAGCGCAGCGTCGCGTATATCGACCACAACACCCTCCAGTCCGGCTTTGAAAACGCCGACGACCACCGCTTTATCCAGTCGGTGGCCAAAAAGCACGGGATTTACTTCTCCCGTCCCGGCAACGGCATCTGCCACCAGGTACATTTGGAGCGGTTCGGCAAGCCCGGCAAGACCCTCATCGGGTCGGACAGCCACACTCCCACCGGCGGTGGCATCGGTATGCTGGCCTTCGGCGCGGGAGGCTTGGACGTGGCGGTAGCCATGGGCGGCGGCCCGTACTACATCTCCATGCCGAAAATGGTGCGCATCACCCTTTCGGGCAAGCTTCGTCCCTGGGTTTCGGCCAAGGACGTGATTTTGGAAGTGCTTCGGATGCTGTCGGTCAAGGGCGGTGTGGGCAAAATCATCGAATACGCCGGAGAGGGCGTCAAGTCCCTGACGGTGCCCGAACGCGCCACCATCACCAACATGGGCGCGGAACTGGGCGCTACCACCTCCATCTTCCCGTCCGATGAGGTGACCCGGGAGTTCCTCAAGGCCCAAGGCCGCGAGGAGGACTGGGTGGCTCTCTCTTCCGACGAGGACGCTGCCTACGACGAGGAATACGCCATTGATTTGAGTTCTCTTCGCCCGGCGGCCGCCATGCCTCACAGCCCGGACAACGTCAAGGCCGTGGAGGACATCGGCAAAATCAAAATCGACCAGGTATGTATTGGCTCATGCACCAATTCTTCTTACCTAGACTTAATGCGGGTAGCGCGCATTTTAAAGGGCAAGACGGTTCATCCGGACGTAAGCCTGTCCATCGCTCCCGGCTCCAAGCAGGTGTATAACATGCTGGCGAAAAACGGGGCATTGGCGGACATCATCGCGGCGGGCGCAAGGGTGCTCGAGTGCGCCTGCGGCCCCTGCATCGGCATGGGCCAGTCCCCCAATTCCGGCGGTGTCTCCCTGCGCACCTTCAACCGCAACTTTGAAGGCCGTTCCGGCACGGCGGACGGCAAGATTTATCTGGTAAGCCCGGAAACGGCGGCGGTTTCCGCCATTGCCGGCGTGCTCACCGACCCGCGCACCTTGGGCGAGATGGTTTGCATCGACCTGCCCGAGGAATTCCTGATCAACGACAACATGGTGCTCGCTCCCGCCCCGGTGGAGGAAATGGACAAGGTGGAAATCCTGCGCGGGCCCAACATCAAGCCCTTCCCCCAGTCCAAACCGCTTGCCGGCACCATCGAGGCCAAGGCGCTTCTCAAGGTGGGGGACAACATCACCACCGACCACATCATGCCCGCGGGCTCGAAAATCCTCCCCTACCGTTCTAACATCCCCTATCTGTCCCAGTTCTGCTTCGGCGTGTGCGACAAGGAGTTCCCCGCCCGCTGTAAGGAAGAGGGCAAGGGCATCGTGGTGGGCGGTTCCAACTACGGCCAGGGCTCTTCGAGAGAGCACGCGGCGCTGGTGCCGCTGTACTTAGGGGTCAAGGCGGTCATCGCCAAGTCCTTCGCCCGCATCCATGCGGCAAACCTGATCAATGCCGGCATCGTGCCGCTGACCTTTGAAAAGGACGCGGACTACGACGGGATTGATCAGATGGATGAGCTGCGCCTGCCGGAGATCCGCAAGGCCATCGCCGAAGGCGGCGAGATTGTGGTGGAGAATCTGACCAAGGGGACCAAGTTCCCGGTGCGCTGCGAGCTGTCCAAGCGCCAGCGGGAGATGCTGCTGGCCGGCGGCCTTCTCAATTACACGAAGCTTCAGGCGGAATAAGCCTTTTTACTTTGAGCCAGGAGGAAACACGAATGGAAGACAAAATCACGGCAGCCCTAGCAAAATTTGAACAGGTCATGCGCGCCCAGCTCGAACGGGTGGAGCGGATGAAGGCAGACAAGGAGTTCACCGATTTTGAGCACCTTGACAAGCTGATCATCGGCGTGTGCGGCGGGGACGGGATCGGCCCGATCATCACCAATGAAGCCGCCCGGGTCCTCGAGTACCTCCTCAAGGATGAGGTTGAGGCGGGCAAGGTGGAATTTCGCACCATCGACGGGCTGACCATCGAGCACCGCGCCGAAGTAGGCAAGGCGATTCCCGACGATGTGCTCGCCGAGCTGAAAAAGTGCCATGTCATCTTAAAGGGCCCGACCACCACGCCCCGTGCTGGTGACCCGTGGCCCAACATCGAGTCGGCAAACGTGGCCATGCGCAAGGAGCTGGACCTGTTTGCCAACGTCCGCCCGGTAAAGGTGCCGGAAAAGGGGATTGACTGGACCTTCTTCCGGGAGAACACGGAAGGCGCCTACACCTTGGGTTCCTGCGGCGTCAACGTGACCGACGACCTGGCGGTGGACTTTACCGTTACCACCACCCAGGGCACCGAGCGCATCGCCCGCCTTGCTTACGACTATGCCCGCAAGAATAAGAAGGAGCGGGTTTCCATCATCACCAAGGCAAACGTGGTCAAAACCACCGACGGCAAGTTTTTGCGCCTGTGCCAGGAGATCGGCAAAGAATACCCCGAGATCATCACCGACGACTGGTACATTGACATCACCACTGCGAAGCTGATCGACGAAAAACGCCGCACCGATTTCAAGGTGTTTATCCTGCCGAACCTCTACGGCGACATCATCACCGACGAGGCGGCAGAGTTCCAGGGTGGTGTGGGCACCGCCGGCAGCGCGAACCTGGGCAAGCATTACGCCATGTTCGAAGCCATCCACGGCTCCGCTCCCCGCATGATGAACGAAGGCCGCGGCCAGTACGCAGACCCCTGTTCCATGCTGCGCGCGGCGGTGATGCTCCTTAGCCACATCGGCCGCCAGGAAAAGGCGGACCTGCTGGAAAAAGCGCTGGACAAGTGCATGTACGAAGAGAAGAAGTACGTCATCACCGGACGGGATACGGGCGCTACCTGCAGCCAGTTCGGCGAATACGTGATGCAGACCATCGAGGCAATGCAGAACTAATTCCATGCGGACAAAAAGGGCACGGCCCGGGCCGTGCCCTTTTCTTGCAACCCCACGGCTATCAGAACAAAGGATGAGAAACGATGAGCAACAAACGGGAAAACATCTCCATGTCGGTAATCCGGCGCCTTCCCCGGTACTACCGGTTTCTGGGGGACCTGCTCAAGCACGGGGTCACCCGCATTTCGTCGCGGGAGCTTTCCCAGCGTATGGGGCTGACCGCGTCGCAGATCCGGCAGGATCTCAACTGTTTCGGTGGATTCGGGCAGCAGGGATACGGGTATATCGTGGACCAGCTGTACCGGGAAATCGGGAAAATCCTGGGGACGGATAAGCGCCGCCGGGCAATCCTGATCGGTGCGGGCAATTTAGGGCGCGCCATCGCCAACCACATGGCGTTTGAAACCCGCGGGTTCGACCTGATCGGCATTTTCGATCAAAATCCCAACCTCATCGGCCAGGTCATCAAGGGAATCCCGGTGCAGGACAGCCGGGGCTTGGAGGAATTTTGCAGCCGCAATCATCCGGCGGTAGCGGTGCTGTGTATCCCAAGAGAATCCACCCATGAGATGGCGACCCGTCTGACCAAGCTCGGTATCAAGGGGTTCTGGAATTTCAGCCACTATGACCTGTCGGTCCATTTCCCTGATGCGGTCATCGAAAACGTTCATTTAGGGGACAGCCTCTTGACTTTAAGCTACCGGGTTTCTGAGCTGGAGGAAAAAGAATAGGCGCTTTTTGTGCCGGTACGCCAGATGCAAAAACGCGGGACCATAATGGTCCCGCGTTTTTGCATTTTTTACGATACCCAACACAATCCTGCAGCGTTTGCTCCAGAATGTCTTTCCTTGCAATGATATTTCCGAAGAGTAAAACTCCCGCTCAACATGAGCGTCCCCATGTCTTTGCTGCATTCTCCAGTTCCCTTCCAACAATGCAAAACGCAACGAACAGGAGGCCGCCGAAATAATCAGTTGCCTCCTGTTCAAATAAAACCGCAGACAAGCGGATATCTTCGAATTTTTACGCGGAAACCATGTTTCCGTTTAGAATCGGCAGGGCAAAATACGTCCGGCTCGCCGCGCAAAGGCCGTGCTTTTGCATCACCTTCCACAGTTTTTCCGCCTTCTCCTGCTCCATCTCACACAAGGGCAGACGACAGGGTCCCACCGGCACGCCCATAAACCGCAGAGCCTGTTTGACCGGAATAGGATTGACGTCGGAAAACAAGGCTCCGATCAAGTCCAGATACTGCAGCTGCAACGATGTGCTGTGCTGGACATTGCCGTCCCGGTAGCTCTGGCAGATGTCGTGGACTACATGAGGCAGCAGGTTGGCCAGCACCGAAATTACGCCCTTGGCACCCAGCGAAAGGGACGGGGTAATCTGGTCGTCGTTGCCGCAGTAGATGTCCAGCCGGTTGCCGCAGCGGGCGGCAATCTGAGCCATCTGGGAAATGCTGCCGCTGGCTTCTTTGATACCGACGATGTTTTCCACCTCGCAAAGCCGCACACAGGTGTCCGGCTGGATATTCACGCCGGTGCGGGAGGGAACATTATAGAGGATAACCGGCAGATCGGCCGCCTGGGCACAGGCTTTGAAATGCTGATAGAGTCCCTCCTGGGAGGTCTTATTGTAGTAGGGGGTTACGTGTAACAGAGCGTCCGCACCCGCCTTCTGAGCGAGCTTGGACAGGCTGACCGCGTGCTGGGTGCAGTTACCTCCCACGCCGGCGATCACCGGCACCCGGCCATTTACCACCGCGGCGGTAAACCGAATGACTTCCAGATGCTCCTCATCGGTCATGGTGGAAGCTTCCCCCGTGGTTCCGGCTACGACAATGGCGTCGGCATGGTTTGCAAGCTGGTGCTCCAGCAACGCGTTAAGTATGTGGTAATCAATGGCGCCGTCATCCTTCATGGGAGTGACGATGGCAGTGGCACAACCTCGAAACACGGTTTTTTTCATGATAAACCCTCTCGTTTTTCGAAAATTTCCTTTTGGTACAGGTGGCATACCTGTTGGTATCAATATAGTCCTGTGAGAGGAAAAATACAAGAAAAGATCCCATAAAGAAACCAGTCTGGATGTTAAGGCCGTGTTCACACGGGAAGGTCCAAAATCAGGTAAAGCGCTCCGCCCAAGGCACCTGCTCCCAGCATGACAAAAACCGGGTTTGGCTTCCACTTGCGCAGCACGAAAAAGCCGGCTGCAAAAAGGAATACCGCAACCCAGTCGGTGGATGCCAGGCGGATTTCCCCGCCCGTTCCCCAGAAGGACAGAGTCAAGATAGACATGCCCGCCGCCGCAATCAGCGCCACCACTGCCGGGCGCAGCCCTGCGAGCACTCCCTTGATCAGCGACAGAGACCGGTATTTGTAATAAAGCTTTGCCAGGATGAGCACGATCACGCAGGAGGGCGTGATACAGCCCAGCGTAGCCACGATGGCACCGCCGACTCCGCCCACCCGGATACCTACAAAGGTAGCCGCGTTGATGGCGATGGGGCCGGGCGTCATCTGGGATAGGGTTACCACATCGGCAAACTCTCCCAAACTCAGCCAGCCGTTTATCTCTACCACCTGCTCCTGGATCAGCGGCATGGCAGCGTACCCGCCGCCGATGCTAAAAAGCCCGATCTGAAAAAAGCTCCAAAAAAGCGCAAGGTAGGCCATCATTCCTTCTCCCCTCCCTGTCTCTCCCCGTAAAGGGCGCGGCCCGCTCCCAGCAGGCCGCAAATGAGCAAAATCAGGATCACATTCCACCCAAGCAGATAGGCGGCGGCAAATGCCCCGAGCATCATAAGGACAGAAAGAAGCTTCTTTTCCTTTCCCACCTGGATTGCCATCCCCACTACCACATCGAAAATAACCGCCGCCACTCCCGCCTGCATTCCCTTGAGCACCGCTGCCACCACCCGGTTGGCACGAAAGGCGGCGTAAAAATAGGACAGGACCGACAAAATCAATAGAGGCGGCAGGACGGTTCCCAAAATCGTCACCAGCGCTCCGGGAATTCCGGCCAGGCGGTATCCAATGAGGATGGAGGCGTTGACCGCAATGGCTCCGGGCGAGGACTGGGCGATAGCGGTCAAGTCCAGCATCTCCTCTTCCCCGATCCAGCGGTACTGCTCGACGAACTTCTTTCGCATCAGTGGAATGATGACATAACCGCCTCCAAATGTGAAGGCGCTTAAAGCAAAGGTGGAAGAAAACAGCTTCCAATAAAAAGCGGGATTGTGTTTCATGGAGCGCTCCTTTTTATCAAACCGATTCACTAGGCCGATGCGTTTGCTTCTTTTCCCAGCCGTCTTTGGTGCGCTGCCGCGAAAGGGTTTGCTTATGTACCGTTGCTTTCTTTTCGGCCCGGCGGCACTTTCCGTCTGTCAGGCTATTTCTTTATTATAATCCAATTTTGAAAAAAGCAACTGCATCTTCTTGTAAAAAGAAAACAGCGGACGGCTGTTGCCGTCCGCTGCCGTGTGTCAGCACGGTTTTACAAAGTCCTGCAATTGGTCTTCCAGCTGGGTCAGGGGAATTGGGAATTCCACCACGCCAGCGGAATGCGCGAACAGTGTAATTTCTGGAATAAGAATCACCAGAGAGTCACCGGTCAGATAATAAGGCTGGTTTCTTGCAATGCTCGTAAATTCTTCGATTTGCTCGCCTACAAGGCCTCTCTCCTCAATCTGCCGGCTGATTTCTCCATTGATGGTTTCCAGCGCTCCGCTGTCTGGTTTAAGCAGATCCATCAATTCCAGTTTCTGTCCAGTAGTGCTCAAAAAGGTAAACCCTTCCTTTGTGGTCCGCCCGTTTGCGCCTCCGGTATACAGATATTCGTGGATAACCAGGCTTACAATGCCGCCACCGTTTCGAGCCGTTTCAAAGCCGATTTCCCCATCGACAGGGTCGCCCTTTTCCATGGCTGCTTTCACTTCTACCTTGGCACGTTTGGCCTGTTCGGCCAGCATCACATTCAGACGTTCCTGGGCTTTTTCATCGCTCATACAGGTCAATCTTGGATAGGATACCGAAAACTGTGCCCTTTCGCCTGTCATTTCTTCCTGAATCGATTGAATCCGCACGTTGGACTGCGCTGCGAGAACCGGAGTTCCCACCGCCATCATAAACACCGCTGCACACAATACCGAGATTGCTTTTTTCACAAAATCTCCGCCCTTTGCGCTCGGGCTTTTTCAAGCTGCTATTGATGCGGCGGAAAAACCGCCGCATCAATAGCATGT
This sequence comes from Clostridiales bacterium, assembly GCA_018364155.1. Lineage (GTDB taxonomy): Bacteria > Bacillota > Clostridia > Oscillospirales > Acutalibacteraceae > Solibaculum_A. The sequence continues at coordinate 19,942 of JAGZMM010000006.1, read as the reverse complement.
CCTCCATGCGTGCCTTAAACCGTGTCAATGGATGGATAAGAAGATGAAAAAATCAGGCAGCGCATTTTTCTTTTATAAAATCAAAAAGTCCGAATAAACTTTGCTTTTTTGATTGTTCTGCCGCAAACGAAAACGCTGCTCGTTTTTCGGTTTTTGACGTATGGCCGCCAGAGAATGACCGCAGAAGAAAAGCGGGATCCGCCCAGTTCAGCTATGAAAGCCCCATGCCGGCCGTCTGCACGATTTGCCCGTCGTCTCGCACGAACGCCGCCTCGATTCCCAGCCGTGCAGCCAGCTCCATTCCTTGCTCTTCCCCCAGGCAAAACAGCACCGTAGACAGTGCGTCCCCATCCACCGACCGGTCGGTGACCACTGTCACGCTGGCAAGGCCGTTGTCAATGGGATAGCCGGTTTCGGGGTCGAGCAAATGATGGTAGCGTTTGCCGTCTATGGTAAATCCCCGCTGGTTGACCCCGGAAGTGACCAGGGATTTGTCTTTTACCGACACAGCGCCCAGCTGGCTTTCGTCAAACGGAGACTGAACCCCCACTCGAAAATCCGTCCCGTCCGGTTTGCCGCCCAGCACATAGATATTGCCACCCAGATCGAGAATGGCGCTCTGGACTCCCTGTTCGCGCAGCAGATCCGCCATCCGGTCGGCGATGTATCCCTTGGCGATGGACCCCAAATCCAGCTGCGCGCCGGGTACGGTAAGAGTCACGGTGTTGCCGTCTACGTTTACGCCCCGGTAATCCACTGTTTTAAGGGCTTCTTTCATTTGCCCGCTTGCAGGGAGCGACGGTTCGTCAGCCCGAAAGTCCCACAGTTCGGACACCGCGCCGATGGTGATATCATACCCGCCGTCTGCCATGGCGCAGTAGGAGAGGGCCGTTTCAATCAGCCGGGCCGTTTCCGAAGAAACGGCAACTGGCTGCCCGTCTGCGTGGTTAATCCGCCAAATGTCGCTTCCTTCCTTGGTGCGGCTGAGCAGGTTCTCATACCGCCGCCCCAGCTCCATACACTGGGAAAGCAGCGCCTCGTCCTCCTTGTCGTAAAGGGTGACGGTGACGATGGTGTCGAACAGAAAGTCCTGCCGCCGGATGGGCTCATGGGGAAGGCGGCTGCAGCCGGAAAATAAAATCGCAAACAAAAACACGGCCAAACATCCGGCCGTCACTCTCTTCCCCATTGCAACCTCCTCAATCAAATGCATCCGTGCGGTGTGACGCCGCACGGATGCAAATAAGTTCCTTTTCTTCACTGTATGGTTATTCCTCTTCGTCCCCAGTATCAATGACGATGTCTTCAATGGAAAGAACGCTGAGCTTTTCTTCGTCAAATGTGATGGCTAACGCTTCGCCGTAAGCCGTCATATCCTCTTCCAAAGAATCACCCGTATATTGGCTGAGAATTTCCGTACGGTTTTCATTGATGTAGGAAAGCATCTGCGCATCGGTAAAACGTATAAAGAAATAAATCATGTTGCTGGGCGCATCAGGAACCAGCAGCGCCTTGCCCGGTTCGGTGGCAAAGAACTGCTCCTTGATCGCGTCGGTCAGATTGACCGCGTTTTTGGAATTCACCCAGGTCTCCTTGTTGTTGCTCTTGGGCTGGGTGGAATCGGAATTCATCCGGCTTTCCTCCGCTGCGACCACGTCCGCCCAGGTCATCTGGCCGTTGTTGACCCCGTCTCGATACCCTTCGAAGGCCTCCACCAGCGCGGCGTTCTTTTCCTCCGCCCCAGAAACGACCGCTGCATTTTTAAGCACCCACATATAATTGGCCATCAGCACATTGTCCTTCGCAAAGGCCAGAAGCTGCTCGTCGGAAACCGCTTGCGCCCCATCCTTGCCATACATAGCTTCCAGCAGGATGGACGGAAGGGACTTATAATAAATATACGTCTCAAAGCTTTTCTTTGAAACATTGTTGGGCTCGTAATAAAGAGACGCGCCGTTGGTGGTCCATTGGGTTTCGGCGCTTTCCTTTATGCTCTCCTGCTGTTCGCTGGTAAGCGGAATCTTTCCCAGCTGACGCAACTTTTCCTCTATCCCGATGTAGTACCGCAGCTGAGATTCCGTCTGTTCCTTGATCCACTGGGCCGCAGGCTTTCCATCGATGGTCTGGTTGACCATATCGTTCGTGTTTTCCACATATGCCATGGCGTTGCCGGTATTGTCTACCTGGAATGCACGGTAGACGCCGACGGAAACGGAGTTTTCCACACCCGTCACCGCGATATCGTCCTGTCGGATGCGGTCACATCCGGTTGCCGCCAGCGCGAGGACCAACGCCATCACTGCCGCGGCAGCACGTTTTAATAATTTCAACGTTTTCCAACTGCCTTTCTCAATGGGTTTTCGACTTGATTATACAACACAATCGAAAAAATGTCTATCATTCCCAACGACTTTACAAACTATTCATTTTTTAGATAAAAAATTTGTTTAAACTGTCTTTTTGTCTATATAATTTATGATTTTCGCCGAAAAGGCAAAATAAAAAAGCTACCACTCTAGAACAAGAATTCTGTTTATTTGTATAATTATGGGTAAAAATTGCGGAAGGATTCAGGAAAACATTGTTATTCACCTTCCAATATGTTATAATTTTTGCATTCTTTCCAGCTGTACCCGATTTGGGTTCCTAGAACTTTCACCAACACAAAAGAAAAGGAGGATGCGGCATGTCTCTTTTTACCGTGGGAAAGGATTTTCTGGGGATTTTCTATAATTTTCAAATGTTTCTCTCCAAACATTTGGCTTCCCTCCGTCTGACCAACATTGAATTTTCCCTATTGTTTATGCTCTATAACGCCAACGGCACCAGCCAAGACGAGCTATCGAAACTGACTTATCTGGACAAAGCCACGGTTTCCCGCGGCATCAAGTCTTTGGAAGAGAAGGACTATGTGTTCCGGGTCAAGGACAAGGTGGACAAGCGGGTCAAAAGTGTGTATCTGACGGAAAAGGCCTATGAAAAACGCGATCAGATCGATCACCTAGTGGGAGATTGGTATTCCCGTATGATGCAAGGGGTATCAGAGTCGCAGGCGGCGCAATTTTTCGACACGCTGGGAACCATCCGGCGCAACGCCGATTCCATTGCGGCGGATCTGCATTATCCCGTTCATATGGCCGCCTCGGCGGCGGTGAACGAACCGCCCTATCCGGTCTGAGAGAAACCCTGTTTTTGGCGCAAAAATCCCCCGGCTGTTGAGGGAGTACCGTTTGGTGCGCAACTCCTTCCCGCCGGGGGATTTTCTTTTTTACGGGGCATCCGGGAAGGAAAGGGCAACCCGGACGCCCGGTATTTGATCTGCCCTGCGCAGCGCGGGCGCACGCCTTTTTCACAAATGGAGAATGGCAGGCAATAGGCGGTTGTCAGTCCCGCATACCGGGCAGTTTTTTTATGCGGCTGCTCTTAGGAGGCGGAACCCAGCGTTACCTGCAGGTCAATGGACTGGCCGTTGCGGTAAACGGTAATGGTGACGGTATCGCCGGCAGCGCATTTGTTCTTTTCGCTATTGAGCATCTGGTAGCTGGAAATCTCAACGCCGTTGAACTTGGTGATGATATCGTTTCTCTGGATACCTGCATCGGCAGCAGGCGAATCCACCGACACCGAGTAGACCACTACGCCGGCCGGATAGCCCATGCGCTGCAACGTCTGCGCATCATAACTGGAGTTGGCAGTGATGCCGATGTATGGGGTGGGAGCGTTCTCATTTTTAATGAGACGATCACAGATTTCCACCACTTCGTTGACCGGGATGGCAAAGCCCATGCCTTCAAAATTCTCGCCGGCCATCTTGGAGTTGTTGATGCCGATGAGCTGGCCGTTGACGTTGACGAGGGCACCGCCGGAATTGCCGGGATTGATGGCCGCATCGGTCTGGATGAGGTTCATTTCCACCCCTTGTTCGGTCTGGATTTTACGATTTAAGCCGCTGATGATGCCGGAGCTGACCGAGCCCATAAAGTCCAGCCCGCCGGGATTGCCGATGGCGATGGCCTTCTCGCCCACCTGGATGGACTCAGAATCGCCGATTTCAATGGCGGTCAGGCCGGTTTTGTTGATCTTCAAAACCGCCAGGTCCGCGCTTGCGTCATAGCCGACGATGGTGGCGGCAATACCTTCGTCCGGATTGTCCGGAAGGAAGACCTCGATGGTGGTGTTTTGAGCGGGTAGCTGCTGGCCGAAGGGGTTATTGGAAGAGGTATTCCCTTCCACGGCACTGGAAATCACATGGTAGTTGGTGATAATGTAGCCGTCGGTGGTGTAAACCACGCCCGAGCCTTCGCTGCTCGAGGAGCTTTCCTGACCGTAGTAGAGACCGCCGGTGCTGGGAGCGGAAACCCGGATACCCACCACGGAGGGTGCGGCCTTATTATAGGCGGTACCAATGTTTGCCTCAGCGGATTCATTGACGTAGACGGTCTTATTGTTGTTGGTGTTGAGGGTGCTGGAGTCACCCTGGGAGGAGGTTTGGGCGGTCGCGTTTTGGAGGCTGCCGCCGAGCACCACTACGGCAGAGGAAGAAATAACGCCACAGATCAGGGCGGAAGCCAGCGAAACGGCGATCATGGAAGCAAGGCTGTAAGACCGCTTCTCTTTCTTTTTCTTCTGCTTGGGCGGCTGCGGCGGAGTAACCGGCGGATCGGGCAGGTGCTCCATAGGGTCCTTTGGCTGGTAGCCGTATTGGTAGGACGCATAAGGGTTCTGGTCTTGTTCGGGAGACGGCGGCACGTGGGCAGCGGAATTTTCATAGCCCGGAGCTTGGTAGCCGCTGTATTTGGTTTCGTCCACCGACGGGCGGACGTAATGGTAGGTGCAGTTGTTTTCGTCCGCAGGCTGCTGCCAAGCGCTAGCGCTCGGCTGGGACTCGCTTTCCTGATGAGACTCCCCTGCGCTTGCCTCGTAGGCACCCGGTGTGGGAGATGCAGGCTGGCTGGCGCTGCCGGGGGGATTCTCCTGAAAATCAAATTCGTTGTTTCTCTCGTTATCCAACATGATAGGTCCTCTCCTGTCATTCTGATTTTTTCTTTATGCTTGTGCGGGCCTTCCCGCTTGCTGTGCTTTTATCATATCCATTGGATGTTTCAAACTTTTGCTTTTCTGGTAAATACAACATGAAATGATTTTTAACAGTGTGTGACCAAGGAAATTTCAGAAAAAATACCAGCTGGCGCGCGGTTTCCTCTTGCCCTGTATGCTATACTATGATTATAATAAATAGGATTCAAACAAACCTGTTTTCTTTTGGAAGGTGTCTATGAAGAAAAAAACTGCAATTTTTCTGGCTTTGCTGCTGACGGTCTGTATGTTCTTTTCCGGCTGTTCCGATCCGCATCCGTCCAGTGAAAACGCCCGGATCAAGGTGGTCACCTCCTTTTATCCGGTGTACATCGCCGCTCTCAACCTAGTGGACGGAGTAGACGGCGTTCAGCTTCAAAACCTGACTCAGCCCACCACCGGCTGCCTGCACGATTATCAGCTGACTCCTCAGGATCTAATCGCCATGGAGGGAGCGGACGTGCTGGTGATCAACGGAGCGGGCATGGAGGACTTTCTTTCAAAGGTGCTGGAAAGCTATCCGTCGGTCACCCTGATCACCGCCAGCGATGGTATTGAGCTGCTCGAGGAAGGGCACGACCACGACCATGAGGGCCACGATCATGAGGAGGAGGGGCACGACCACAGCGAGGAGGGGAACCCCCACGTCTGGGTGAGCATCACCAACTACATGCAGTACGTGCAAAACATTGCTGACGGCCTGTCCCAAGCGGATCCGCAAAATGAAGCCATTTATCAGATCAACGCCCAGAAGTATAAAGCAAAGCTTTCCGACTTAAAAACCAAAATGCACGGGGCAATCGACCCCCTGCCCAATCGCGGTATTGTCACCTTTCACGAGGCGTTCGGCTATTTTGCCGAGGAATTCGACCTGCACGTGGAAGCCGTCATTGAGCGCGAACCTGGAACCGACCCGACGGTACAAGAGCTGATCGAAACCATCGACAAGGTGGAGGAAAGCGGGTGCAAGGCTTTGTTTGCCGAGCCCCAGTACGAGCCCAGACTTGCCCAGACCATCTCGGCGGAGACGGGTGCAAAGGTTTACACGTTGGATCCTTGCGTGTCCGGCGCGTATGAAAAGGACGCGTATCTAAAGGCTATGGAGGAAAACCTCAATCAGTTAGTGGAGGCATTGGGACAATGAGGCATGTGAAAGGGTCGTGCTGCACGACCATAAAAAGCATCGGCGTTTCCTCCGGGAAAACGCAAATATTGCACGACGTGAGCTTTCATCTGCACTGCGGGGAGCTGACGGTCATCATCGGCCCCAACGGGGCTGGCAAGACGACGCTGCTCAAAGCGCTGCTGGGGGAACTGCGCCACACCGGCAGCATCCAGTTTCACGATCCCTCTGGGGAAGAACGGCGCATCCGCATTGGCTATGTCCCTCAAAAGCTGGACTTGGATCCCAATTCTCCCGTGAGCGTGTACGACTTTTTTGCGGCTATGATTTCCCGCCGTCCGGTCTTTTTGAGCAAGGGGCGGTTTCTCCACAAAAAGATCGGGGAATACCTGGCGGAATTCGAAATGGACGACAAGCTGGACCGGCGGCTTTGCGACCTGTCCGGCGGCGAACTGCAGCGGGTGCTGTTGGCGGTGGCCACCCATCCGGCCCCCGAGCTTTTAATCCTTGACGAGCCGGTCTCCGGCATCGACAGCAATGGCATGAGCGTGTTCTACGAAAAGCTCGGCGCTCTCAAGCGGGAACGGGATATGGCGATCCTCATGGTGTCCCACGACCTGCATTACGTGGCTCAGTATGCGGACAAAATGCTGCTTTTGGACCAGACGGTTTTGAGCATGGGGACGCCCAAAGAAGTCATGGCAAGCGACGCCTTTAAACGGGAATTCAACGTATTTGTGGAAGCGGAGGACCGGTAATGGAAGCAATTTATGAATGTATGGAATCGATTCTGCCGTTCTCCTTCATGCATTACGATTTTATGAAAAACGCGCTGCTAGCGGTGCTGCTCCTGACCCCCATCTTCGGCATGATCGGGACTATGGTGGTGGACCACAAGCTGGCCTTTTTTTCCGATGCTCTGGGCCATTCCGCTCTGACCGGCATCGCCATTGGGGTGCTTTTGGGCATCTCCGAGCCGGTGGTGGCCATGACCTTATTTGCCATCGTGTTCGCCATTTTATTAAACAGCATCCGCCGTTCCCGGGTTTCGTCCAGCGACACGGTTATCAGCGTTTTTTCCTCCACAGCGGTGGCGCTGGGCCTGGTGCTTCTCTCTTCGGGCGGCGGATTTTCCAAGTACTCCTCTTATCTGATCGGTGACATTTTGACCATCCGTCCGGCGGAAATCGCCATTTTGGCGGTGGTTCTGGTACTGACGCTGATTTTCTGGATTTTCTGCTTCAATAAGCTGCTGCAGATCAGCGTCAACAGTACTCTGGCTGCCAGCCGCGGGGTCCCGGTGAAGACCATGGAGCTGATTTTCATCCTGGTCATCGCTGTGATCGTCACCATCTCCATCCGCTGGGTGGGAATCCTTATCATCAATTCCCTGCTGATTCTCCCCGCCGCTGCCAGCCGCAACGTGGCCCGCAACATGCGTCAGTATCATTTGCTTTCGGTGCTGTTTTCCATGGCAGCGGGTGTAATCGGCCTGGTGGTATCCTACTACTATGGGGCGGCGGCCGGACCCACCATCGTATTGGTCAGCGCCGTGTTTTTCTTCGCCACCTTTTTTCTCAAGCGCTTGGTGCGAAACTGACCGCAGCCCGGCGCCCTTCTATTAAAAAGCGCAGCTGTCCGGATGGACAGCTGCGCTTTTTAATAGACACATCTTTTTCTGTCATAGTCCTGGGAACATAAAAAAACCTTCTTAGCCCCGCGCCAAAATTCGATTGGCCAAAAGAATCGCTTGAGAGTTATACCTTTCTCTTTTCCAAGCTTTCCTCCATCAACCGTCCCTGAAAAGCCGTATAGCCGGTCAGATCCACTGCTACCTCCGGCTGCGCCCAGGCAATCCCCATCTGAGAAGGAAGCTTTCCCTGTTCAAAACAGCGCCACAGATCCCAGTGAAGGTTCTTTACATACCGCTGCTCCCCTGTATCCACCACCAACTCCTGTGGAAAATCCAAAACCGGCACAAAGTCCGACAATGCGTCAAAGCACGCCAGGTGAGGGACGATGGTATCAAGCCCGCAATAGGCGGGGTTCTTCCCCAGAATCTGCCCCAAAGTCCCCAGAAGCTTATCGCTTTCCTTAGAATCGTTGGGAGATCCCAGCTGCTCCACTCGTCCGTCCCGGTAGTGAACCACGATTTGGTCCTTAGGTGCGAACAGGTTATAAGTGACGGTAGCCTTTTCAAATTCATAGACCAAAGTTGGGTCGATACTGAAGTTACAGGCATGGGTGCCGTAGAAATGTACCGGCACCCCTTGCGCTGTTTTCCCGGAAAACGCCACCGTATCATAGGTGTCAATGGTGTTGGCCCGGTAGGTCCCCGCGTCCATCGACACCAGAGGCGCACTCGTATTCAGCCGGTCCCCCAACAAAAACAGCATGTTGTGCAAATAATGGGCAATGCCGTTGCTGACAATGGAATCCAAAATATAGCTGCCGTCCCGAGCCCGGTATTTCCCGGCCCAGCTCCGGCTATAGTAGACAAAGTTTCGCGGCCATGCGGTAAAGGAGCGCAGGCACAAAGCCCTGCCGTATTCTCCGGCCAGGATGGCCCTTTTCACCTTCAAAATCACATCGGAAAAGCACCACTGGAACCCTACACTCAGCTGTCTGCCGGTACGGGCCATGGTTTGACGAATGGCATCCAAGTCCTGCAGCCTGGGCACCAGAGGCTTTTCACACAGCACGTGAGAGCCGTGTTCCATGGCCTCCATCACCTGCCCTGCATGCAGATGGATCGGGGTAGCGAGCACAGCCAAAAGCGCCTCATGCTCCCCGTAAAAGGCTTCCATCGTGTCATAGCAGGGAATCTGCTCCTCCTGGATCCGGCCGTATAGCGGACATTTCTGCACAAAAGGGTCCACCACCCCTGCCACCGGGTATTCCTCCCGGTCCAGGTGGTTTAGCAGCAGGTCTACGTAGGTGCGGCCGTAGCCGCCCACACCCACCAGCAAAATGCTCTTTTTGCTCATTGTCTTTCATTCTCTCTTTTCCAGAAAGCAGCCCCAGCGTTCCTTCAGATGCCGTTGGACTCTCTATTCCTGCGCTTGCGATCTCCGCTAAAACACTCTTTCTCTGTTTCCAAACATATTGGTTCTATTTTTATCGCTTGATTATCTCAGCAAAACGCTTTGCCGCTTCGTTCCAAGCGTCCACATCCTTGGGCTGGTACTTCTTCTGCTCAAAGGAGGAAGCGATGATTTTGCGGGCCTCCTTGAGGTTGGCGATTTCGCCCATGGCCATAAGCTGAACCGAAATGTTACCAATGGCGGTGGCCTCAATGGGACCGGTGATGACCTCGACGCCGCAGGCGTTGGAAGCAAACTGGGACAAAAGCCCGTCCTTGGTGCCGCCGCCCACAATGTGCAGGCAAGGATAAGGATGGCCGGTCAGGTCCTCAAGCGCCTTAAAGGTCATGCGGTATTTGAGGGCCAGGCTCTCGTAAATACAGCGCATGACTTCGCCGCGGCTCTCAGGCACGTATTGGCCGGTCATGCGGCAGTAGTCCCGGATTTTATTGGGCATGTCACCGGGGGTGTTGAAGGCCTCGTAATCCGGGTCCACAAAGCACTGGAACGGCTTGCAGGCCAAGGCTTCCCGCTCCAAGTCCGCAAAGCTGACCTCAAAGCCTTCCCGCTGCCACTGGCGGCGGGATTCCTGGATTAGCCACAGGCCCATGATGTTCTTGAGCAGGCGCACGTTGCGTCCATAACCGCCTTCGTTGGTAAAGTTGTTTTCCAGGCTCTTTTCGTTGATAACCGGCTTTTCGCATTCGGTGCCCATCAGCGACCAGGTGCCGCTGGAAATGTACACAAAGTCGTCCCCTTCTGCCGGAACGGAAACCACTGCCGAACCAGTGTCATGGCCGGCCACATAATAAACCGGAACACTGGGGATTCCCAGCTCCTTGCACAAATCGTCCTTCAAATTTCCAGCACAGGTACCCGCATCCACAATGTCGCAGAAAATGTCCTTCGGAATTCCCAGCCGGTCAAAGAGCGAATAGGCCCAGTCGCCGGTGTTGGGGTTCATCAGCTGGGTGGTGGAAGCCATGGTGTACTCCGAATGCTGAGCCCCAGTAAGGAAGTAAACCATCATGTCGGGAACCAAAATCAGCTTATGCGCCCGCTTTAAGAGCTCCGGACGGTTCTTCGACAAAGAGAAGAGCTGATTGATGGTGTTGAGTGCGATGAACTGAATGCCCGTGTTTTCATAGATCTCTTCCTTGGGGATCACTTTGAACAGCTCCTCCATAATCCCCTCGGTGCGCGCATCCCGGTAATGAATCGGGTTTTCCAGCAGCCGGCCCTCCTCGTCGAACAGACCGAAGTCTACTCCCCAGGTGTCGATGCCTACACAGTCAAACCCGCCGGCCAGCTTCGCCTTGATAAGACCTTGCTTGATTTCATGGTAAAGACGCAGAATGTCCCAATAAAGGGTACCGTTAAGGCTGACTGGGTCGTTGGAAAAGCGGTGAATCTCCTGCAGGGAAATGGTCTTTCCGTCAAAGGTGCCTAAGATGGCGCGGCCGCTGGACGCGCCAAAGTCAAAGGCAAGCACGCGTTTGTTCGCCATAATGTTTGTTCCTCCCTTATGTAACTATGCGGCGGGGTACGGCTTTTGCCGCGCCCCGCCGATAAAAATCTCGTTTATTTGCCGCTGATCTCTTGCAAAGGACAACCTTCTCACAGGCACGGACTTCGTCGGTCCAGTCCATACCCATCGGCATTTCTTTTTTTCATTATAGGAATCCCACACGGCACCGATCGGCATGGGAAAGGCTTCCTATGAAGAGCCCCAAACGGCGGGACTTGCCGCCTTCCGGCCTCTACTTCTTAAGAGCGGAAACTGACTCGAAAAGCATGCCCGGCAGCACCTCGCACACAGCTCTTTGAGCGTACAAACTCGCCAAAGCTTCTGCCGATGGTCAAAAAGTCGCTTTCTTCAAAACCGGGCACATGGCTTCCCTGCCAGCTATGCAGAGAAATGGAAATTGATCGGCCCCTTCGATGGCCTTATCGGCATCCACGCCCATTGCCACACAGGCGTCACAGGCGAGTGGATACGCTTTTTCTATTTGACAAGTCATTCCTCACTTTCGTTGGATTTGGGAATTTACAATACGCCTATATGAATACCATTATTATAATACAGACCAAAACGGTTGTAAATAAGCAAATCCATCATTCCGGCCTTTGGGCGGGATTTGGCGGCGGTACGGGGAAGCTGCGGAAATTGCGTTTACAGAAATTCTAGACTATGGTATACTGTCTGTGCGCAAAAATGCTTGGAGAAAAGAAAGGGGAAACGAAGATGTCTCGGTATATAAACCGCATTGCCACCACTCGTTCGAAGGAGGAGATCGACGCCCTCCTGGTGCCGATTTTGCAGCGGGAAGGCTTTACTTATGTCAAATACGAGGGCGAAGACGTCTGGAAAAAAGGCGTGGGTCTGATGACGGCTCCGCAGTTTTTCAAGTACGAGTACTTGGGCGACTCGGTGGGCGTGCAGGCATGGATTAAGTTTGCGATTCTTCCCGGCGTCTATGCAGGTGAAATGGGCCTCAAGGGCTTCTGGGGCATCGCCATTAAAAAGATGCTGCAGGCCCGTGTCAACGAAATGGAGTACGCGATTGCCAACCCGAATCCCCAGCCTCAGGCAAGTGCAAACGTGTAGGTTGCTGATAAAGCTGCCCTATTTCCCTGAAATTGGAGGGAAGAAAAGAGCGGTTTGGTCTTCCTATATTCCGCTGGTTGTGATAGGATGGGGTTGCGGCGAACTGCCGTAACAGAAAAATAATACAAAGCAAAAGGAGACTGCTTGTTGAAACGATCTTGTGAACCGGTGATTGTGCGCTGACCGGGAGGTTTGCGTAACAATTCAATTGCTCAAGCCTCCCAAAAGGTTTTTAAAACTTTTTAGGAGGAATCATCCCCATGAATCGGGAGAATAAACGAAAAACCTTTGAAAAGGGGTATTATAAAACACACCCCTGCAGCGACAGTTTTACCTGTAAAGTCTGCGGCCGGCTGGTGGTAGCCGCCGGTGCAGGCAGCGACCACCGCAACCATTGTCCCAACTGCCTTTCCAGCCTCCATGTAGACGAGGACCCGGGCGACCGGGCGGCGGACTGCGGCGGTATTATGGAACCGATCGGCGTCTGGGTACGCAAGCGCGGCGAATGGGCTGTAATCCATCGGTGTAAGCGCTGCGGCAAGCTGTCCTCCAACCGGGTGGCGGCGGACGACAATCCTATGAAGCTGATGTCCATCGCTATGCTGCCTTTGTGCGCTCCGCCGTTTCCTTTGGAGCGCGTAGAGGAAATGACCAGGCTGATGGGCGGCGACGGTGCTCTAAAGTGAAAAGGGCAAACGCTTGCTAAAAAATGCAGAGCCAGCAGATCAATGATCTGCTGGCTCTGCATTTTTCTCCTAGAGAACCGGCTTTCAAACAGAAAAGCCCGGCGGAAGGAATGGTTTCCGCCGGGCCTATTTTTCTACAGATGAACTTATAGTTCACCTTTTTCGATCTGCTCGAAGACAGCGATGCGGTCCGCATGACGGCCGCCTTCAAAGGCTGTGTTCAAAAACACGTCCACCAGTTCCAAAGCGAGGCCTACGCCCACCACCCTGGCGCCCATGCACAGGATGTTTGCATCGTTGTGAAGGCGGGTGTATTTGGCGCTGAAATAGTCCGAGCAGCAGGCGGCGCGCACGCCGGGAACTTTGTTGGCCGCGATGGAAATGCCGATGCCGGTGCCACAGCAGAGAATCCCCTTGTCGCACTCGCCGGCAGCCACCGCTTTGCCCACCTTTGCGCCGAAGAGGGCGTAATTGACCGAGTCACTGCTATAGGTTCCGTAGTCCTTGTAGGCAATGCCCTTACTGTCCAAATACGCGCGGATTTCTTCCTTGAGCGGAAAGCCCGCATGGTCTGATCCCAATGCAATCATTTGTTTTTCCTCCGTATTTCTTCTTCATGTATTCGTTGCGCCGTTTGCGCTTCTGGGTTAAACTGCGGCGGTTGTTCCGCTCGCTTATTTTCCCGCCGCCTGCCGGCGTTTGAGTTCCCGCTGGGCCTGAGGCAGACGCAAGTAGGTCGGCAGCAGAGCAGCCGCGTCCACGCCCCTGCCTTGGGCAAATGCCTGCTCAGCCGCCCGGGCAACCCCATAGGCACGCTGATAGCGAAGGTGAGGCGGAGCCAAACGGAAGGCAATCCCCTTCTCGGCAAAAGCTGGTTCGCAGACATGGGCGCCGTCCCCGGTCAAAAGCACCGGTTTTCCCAGACTCTTTAGTTCATCTGTCAGCTCGGCAATGGTCAAGGCCCGGTCTTCACACAGGCGGATGACCTGACCGTTTCGAACCTCGAACAATGCCTGATACACCTGCTGGCACCGAGCGTCCATCGCCCCGCACACCACCCCGTCAAAGCCTTCGAAAAGATAGGCCATGGACTCCAGAGTGGAAATACCAACACAGGGCTTCTCCTGCCCGAAGGCCATCCCCTTGACTGCCGCCACCCCGATGCGAATGCCCGTAAAGGAACCGGGTCCGCTGTTTACGGCAAAGCCGTCCACTTCGGCCGGTGTTACATGCGCCGCAGCCAAAAGATGTTCCACCAGCGGCATCAGGGTCTGGCTGTGGGTAAGCCCCACGTTCAAATACTGTTCTCCAATCAGCTTCCCGTCCTCCAGCAAAGCGCAGGAGGCGCAAACCGCAGAGGAATCCATCGCTAAGATGCGCATGAGTCTTCGCCTCTTTCTACCGTGATGACGCGTTCATATTCGTTTTGCCCCGGTTCGATGGTCACGCGGATGACGGTTGACGGCAAAGCGCCTTCAATGTTCTCACTCCACTCCACGGCCAGCACACCGCCCCGGGCTAGATACTCGAAAAAGCCAGTGGATTCCAGGTCATCCCAGCCTTCCACCCGATACATATCAAAGTGATAGAGCTCCAAATCTCCCGGGTGCTCATGCACCAGGGCAAAGGTGGGGCTGGATACCTCTCCGCTGACCCCGAGCCCTTTGGCAAGGCCGCGGACAAAGGCGGTCTTTCCCATTCCCAAGCCGCCGTACAGCGCAAGCACGTCGCCGGGCGAAAGGGTTTTTGCAAGCTCTTGGGCAAAACGCTCGGTGTCTTGGGGCGAATGGGAAACAAAACGGGTTGTCTGCATGAATACGATCCTCCGGTCAACCAAGTCAGGACCGAAAACGGCAGTTGCCGATTGGTATGGTCCCGCCAACCGGTCAAAGCATTTTGGCACGGCTGGTTAAAAAGAATTATACCATATTTTTATTTTTGGTACAATGAAATGCACACTTAATATATGTCCTTGCGTTTCTTTATATCGTTGTATTGTAAATAAATTTTTGTCTACTCTGTATTCACAGTAATCGCTGGCTATCTCGGAATCGTTATGAAAAGACTATACGAAAAATACGTGAATGATAAAACGAAACAGGATTATGAACCTACTGGTAAATAAGCTATAAATAGCCATCAAGTGTATATCGAAAATATGGCGAAATCAGCCCGGACTACGGTACTTACTTGCGAACAATGACACGGCGCTCACGATCACATAAACCGTTACTTTTGTAGTCACCTTTGCCTTAGCCATAGGAATTATACCTTTTTCAATATGCCACTCTTGCCTTACGGCTCCGTTTGTCGTGAACGGATATGGGCTGTGCTGATTTAGCACTTCTTGGATGATTTCAATGCTATTAGAATTTGCATTTGTTTGGATTGGGGATGATATAATTGAAGGGGTTTGACGAATTTATGAACCTATTGGGTGATATCACTGTTTTAGAGATTGTCGAAGCTGTCCTTGCCTGTGTATTTTTATTTTTCGTGTACAAGCAGATTAAGAAATTCTTTCAATGTAAAATCGATGATCAAAACAAACGTGCAGAAACTGAAAAACTTCGAGATACGCAAATCAAGGAAGCTTTGGATGAGGTACATAAGTATCCAGAGTATCGCAGGCAGAGCATCGATATTCAAAATAGGCTTGAGTATCAAATTTCCGAATGGAAGGAAATGCATAAGGATACCGTTGACAGACTGATGAGAATGGAAGAGTCTACAAAGCGCAGAGAACGTAATAAAATCAGAGATCGCCTATTGCAGAACTATCGATACTACGCTCGTGCAGAAACCAACCCATCACACTCATGGACACAGATGGAATCAGAAGCATTTTGGGAGCTGTTTAGAGAGTACGAGGAAGCTGGTGGAAACGGGTACATGCATATTGCCTGCTATGGAATTGCTTACTGTTGTAGAACTGGATAAAAAGTAAAAAAAACGGAGACCTATCAATAAAGGCGGTCTCCGTTTTTTGCGAAATGCTATTACGTCATTATATTTTTCCATATAATTCTGGGCTGGTAGAATAAGTTTCGCAAAATGTGAAGGAGGACCTAAAATTTAGGTCCTCCTTCTTGTTTCACTTTTCTAAACCAGCCTCATTTTGCTCTAATTGCCGAAAGATTTCCTGATCGTCTTCGGAGAAATCTTCTAGGGATTTGCTCTGTTTAACTTCACCTGTTTTTTCGTTTACCTTTGTATACCCCTTGTCTCCAATCGTATAGATATAAGAGTATTCCCCATACTTTCGAATACCTGAATCGATCGCTCCTTCCAAAGTAGAACGCTCGTGATCAAATAGCATAAATGAGTTTTCACTAAATTCATCTTTAGTAAAGTAAAAACGATTGTCTCCAAATGCAGCAACGGTACCTTGTCCTATGGGATAGGTATTATCAAAGCAGGATGTTAGACTCATGCTCATTACAAGTGCAGTGCAAAATATCAATATTCTTTTCATAGTTAAGCAGGCTCCTTATACGAAAATGTAACACGCCATTTATAGGGAATGAGTGCTCCTGACTCTTGGAGAATAAAAGCATAATTATTAATATAAGCTGTTAAACCTGATTTTGCCATAACATCAAAATCATATGTATCGAACACCATAACGTAAATACTCCAAAGGCCATTCCGGCCTTTCCAACCGTTAACATTTATAATTGCTTTGTTAATGCTAAGAAACAAATCGGTAGTTGAATTAAAAGCGACTTTTGTTGAGGAAAAGTAGAATCTATCCCCCTCTGCATTTATTTTGCATTGTTGAACAATATGGTCAAGCTCAGCAGAATTAATAACGTATCTTACTATTTCATTCTGTAATGATTGTGATGGTTCCAAACCATATCCATATAAAGCATGCGTCATCATCAAACTGGTTAAAGGTAAGGAATGATACAAATTTGCTACAGCCATTCCCATTGTTAAAGCTGATCTAGTTTGATTTGCAACTACCGGAACTGAATATAGATTCTTTAATACTTGTATTGTTTGATGAAGTTTGTCTGATCCATCTTCCACGGATAATGTTTGAAGGCCAGAAGTCACAGATAGCACGGCAGAAGATACCACATCCCAGATTCCCACAGAAGATTTTCCGTTGGCGTCTCTTCTAATAATCGGAGAATTCTCACAGTAGGCAAACATGTTTGTTCCAAGTACGCCGTTTCCGGTGTCTGTACTTGCGTCCGCATTGAGGAACCTACCGATCTCGGGATCATAGTACCTGGAATTGAGATAGTAGAATCCTGTCTCGGTATCGTAGTAATACCCACGGTAGCGGAAGGGATTAAGTTCTCCTAATGCAACCCAGTTCCATGGAGTTCCTCCCAAAGAGACTTGACCCCAAGCATCGTACACGTAGTTTACCACTTTTGTACCATCGTTGTCCAGAATCCCGATAATATCCCCTTGTAGATTCTTGACGTAGTAGTACGCAGTTCCATTCCACTTCAAGCCCAGCAAACTCCCCGCATCGTTGTAGAAAGAGGACGGCTAAATTAAATAGCCGTCCTCTTTGCTAAATGGGCTCAATTAATTCAAAATGCCAAAATCTTTTCTATTGTGCTTGCTTTACCTTTATCTATTCAATAATAGTGTTCCAATAAAAAAGCCCATTGCTACAAATATTGCTAAACCTGTAATGCAAGCAGAAAAAATAAATATTGTTTTTTTACCGGCTGGATTCTCTCCCCAATTAGTAATATTTCTCAGCCCTGAAACATAACAAGCAAACATTCCGCTTGGTGCTAATATAGAAATTCCAAAAACAACGGAAACAATGTACTGAGGGATAGTTTCAGTTAAGCACATCGCTAATAGCATTAATAACATAACAAACAGCATCCACTTTAGCGCTCTAAAATGGTATTTCATCGAAGACACACAAATTACCTCCTTTATCTCATTCCTTTAATTGGGAATAAATAATTTGCCAACGGTCTAATTTGTTCATATGTGTAATAATCGTGCCTTTCCGCACAATTTTTCAACGTATTATACTCCACTTTTGTTAGGCCGATGCAACGTTGAATATCTATACAAACTGCGGTTCTTTCCAATGCCCTATTTGTAGCAGTATGAAATATATCCCGAGATTTACATTCACTGGTTTTCGTCCAGTTGCCGTGTATATCTACGCCAGCGCCGACACCTCCCTGTAGTTGGAATCCAATTGGGTCGTCATATTCATGTTCTTTTCCCCCTTGATAGACTAAATCTGCTCCAAAATATGGTTTGGCTCCTATAGATGCACCTGCTGAATATCCATCTCCAAGTAATTGATCAACAGACTCCAGATTCGTCCACTGTAAAAACAACGCTCCTCCTATATCACACGAAGCTCCTGATTGAAAGGAATGTGATTCCAACATTTTTGGCCATCCATGTCCATCCCAATACCACCCCGATTGATAACAATACCCAGCACCAAGGGTCCCGTTTCCTGTAACGCCAATTCCGATGGTCCAAAACTCATTTGGATCCGAACTAGCAACGGGGGAATTGTCACAATATTTAAATAGATTTACGGGTATGGCATCTTTGCAATAAATAAGCCCATCGGCATTCAAGAACCTACCGATCTCCGGATCATAGTACCTGGAATTGAGGTAATAGAATCCCGTCTCGTTATCGTAGTAATACCCACGATAGCGGAAAGGATTGAGCTCTCCAAGGGTCTGCCACATGGAGCCGCCGCGGCCTACCTCCTGCCCCCAGGCGTTGTATAGATATTCTACCACCGTATTCCCGCCGCTGTCCAGAATACCGGCGTAGTAACATCCACACAAAAGCCAAGGCCCGCCAAATGGCGGGCCTTGGCGGTTCCTTGACATTAAGCATGTTCAATGAAATATTCAATAATGCTGTAACCACATAATATGGTAAAAAAGCCCAATGACAACATAAGAAGAAAACAAATTAATTGTCCTCTTACTTTGTCTTTCCCCCAATCCGTAATCCTCCAAAAGCCTCGGGTATAGATCACAGTCATGCCTCCGGAATTTACTGCTAGAAGCCCCGTTAAAAGGGGAGGATATATTTTCCCATCTCGTTGTGTAAGTAAGGCAACACAAATAATGATTACAAACCAAACGGCAAACCAAAGCAAAGCCATATAATGATAACGCATCGCCTTCATAAAATTTTACCACCTCTCTAACGCATGGCTTTTACCGGGAACCAGAACACCATTGCCCGCTCAACATCTTCATCCCTCCAAGAATCACATAGTATTAGTTTTCCTGCTAAGAACAGTTCTTCCGATTCGGTTAAGCCGTACTGGACTTTCATATCATGTGCCTTCATATAGTAATAATATGTCGGCATAGTTGGCACCTTCATTGTATAGCTGATCCCTCCATGTATATCCGTGCCTATTCCGATTCCTCCATTTATTTGCCCACCAATGGGAGGATCATTTCCATGTTCTTCTCCTGTTTGAAAAATTCCATCAATACCTACATAACCAGGTGCACCAATGGAAAAACCCGCATTATAGGATTTACCGAGTAATTGGTCCACCGTCTCTAATCCCGTCCACTGAAAGAACGCTCCAGCCCCTGCACTAACCACTCCGATATGCGCTTCAGGAGACATAAGAAACTGTATGCTTCCTTTATCATCCCAATAAATACCGATTGAGTAAGAGACGCCTAATATAGCAGTAGCATTTACATTTAATCCAAAACCACGTGTCCAAAACCCACTGAGATCTGTATTGGTTACAGGATTGTTGTCGCAGTACTTAAATAAATTCGTAGGGATGGCATCTTCGCAATAAATAAGCCCATCCGCATTGATAAACCGGCAGGTTTGGGGATCATAGTACCTGGAGTTGAGGTAGTAGAGCCCGGATTCTTGATCGAAGTAATACCCGCGATACCGGAAGGGGTTGAGATGGCCCAGAGTAGAGGACATCGCCCCGGAGACAAGCTTCACCTTTCCCCACACATCATACACATATTCTACTACTTGGTTGCCGTCGCTGTCCAGGATTCCGATGACGTCCCCTTGAATGTTCTTCACATAGTAGTAACTTTCCCCATCGGAAAGGAACCCCAATAGGCTTTCCGTGTCGTCATACAGGAAATCCAGCCGCTCATCCCCGGTGATCTGGGTAAGAATCGTCGACCCATTCAGATAGTATTCGGTTGTGACCCCGTTTACCACCTTTTTGGTGCGGATGCCGCTGTCGTTATAGTGGTAGCTCGCCGTAGTCCCCACCTTCGTGAACCCTGCCAGCTCCCGGCCATGCTGCCAGGTAAAGGCCATGCCGTCCCGATAGGTAATGGGATTTCCGATTTCATCGTAGGTAATCGTCTGCCCGTTAAAGCTGGTCAGCTTGTCCTTC
>JAGZMM010000003.1 GCA_018364155.1 Clostridiales bacterium | reverse complement strand
TGCGTATTCAGTTTTTAACACATTCCCTGTCTATCCGCTGTCCGCAAAACCATTGATTTTATTAGCTTTTTGCCGCTATCGCTATCACACCTCATTATTTGACAGACCGGGCTGGAATGAAATGATAAGGCTTTCGGAAGCAGGAAAGGTCAAGACGGTTATCGTCAAGGATATGTCCCGCATGGGGCGCGATTATCTGAAAGTCGGCTACTACACTGAAAGTTTCTTTGCCGAGCGTGATATTCGCTATATCGCAATCAATGACGGAGTAGACAGTGACAAGGGCGACAACGAATTTACCCCTTTCCGCAATCTGTTCAATGATTTTTACGCACGCGATACAAGCAAGAAAATCCGCGCGGTCATGCGAGCAAAGGGCAACGCCGGAGAACATCTTTGTACCAATCCGCCCTACGGATATATGAAATCCCCAGACAACAAGAAAGTGTGGATTGTGGACGAGGAAGCTGCCGCTGTGGTAAAGAGGGTTTTTGATTTGTGTATTGCCGGAAAAGGACCCATGCAGATAGCAAAAGTGCTGACAGCAGACAAGGTGTTGACAGTCAAAGCCTACTATGCAAAGCGTGACGGAAAGCCTATGCCGGATAATCTCTATCGGTGGGATTTCAAAACCATAGCGGGGATTTTGGAACGCCCGGAATATACAGGGTGTACGGTCAATTTCAAGACCTATTCCAAATCCCACAAACTGAAAAAGCGTCTGCAAAATGCGCCGGAAAATCAACGGATTTTCCTCAATACGCAACCTGCTATTATCGAGGAACAAGTATTTGAGAGGGTACAGGAATTAAGAGCAAACAAACGCCGCCCCACAAAGACAGGACGGCAAGGCTTATTTTCCGGCTTGCTTTATTGCGCTGACTGCGGCGAAAAGCTGTACTTTTGCACGACAAACAATTTTGCGCCTAAGCAAGAGCATTATGTCTGCTCCAACTACAAGAGTAATACAGGTACTTGTTCCGCGCATTTTATCCGAGAAGAAACCTTAAAGCTGTTCGTCCTGCAAAGGATATTTGATGTAACGGCTATGTTCTTTGACGATATACAGAGCTTTCAAAACATGGTTTATCAGCAGAGGTTTGAGGAAGCGGAAAAGGCAGTAAAGCGGCAAAAGAAAGAACTCGGACAGGCAAGGAAACGGATTGCCGAGCTTGACCGTATTTTCAAGCGGATTTACGAGGACGATATTAACGGCACAATCAGCCACGAAAGATTCTTGAAGTTGTCCGCTGAGTATGAAGCGGAGCAAAAGGAACTGACAGAGTTTGTCAAGGTAGAGCAAGCTGCCGTTGATACTTACGAACAGGACAGAACGGATTTTGACAGCTTTGCTGCCGTTATCCGCAAGTATGTGGGAATACGGGAATTAACGCCTGCTATCGTCAATGAGTTTGTAAAGAAAATTATTGTCCACGCGCCAGACAAATCCAGCGGACACCGCAGACAGAAGATTGAAATTGTCTGGAACTTTATAGGGGAGCTGGAACAGGACGAGGACAAGCAAACGGTTGAAAGGCAGAGAAAAAGCAGAACGGCATAGCCTTTGACTATGCCGCCCTGCAACATGATTAAATTACTTCCTTATGGGCGTGTGCCTTTTTGGATGCCAGGCTTTTTTACGCATAGAGCGTCCACGGTGGCTCGCAGACGCAAGAAGAAACGGGATTGCTTTTGTACGAAAAGGCAGATAGAACGGTCAACTCTCGGCGGGCAGGGAAGAATCCTCCGTCGGCGCGGAAGACTCGGATGGGGAAGATTCCGATTGGGGGGAATCGCTTTTGTCCTCCAGTTCGCTGAAAGACGACGTATCAGAATCGCCGTAGGACGGATTGCTCCACTCCTTATAGGGGACTAAGCGTCCATCTTCGTGCTGTTCGGTGTAGATATTGGCTGCTGGTTCTCCCAACAGGGAAAGGCCGCGGTAGCTGATCAGATTCAGGCGCACCCCATCCGGCTTTTCGACGATGTACTGCACATAAAGCCGTGCACCGGTCATCTGGTAGTTCATGGAGTTGGGGCCGCCGGTAATGGTCACCGCCCCGTCCGAAGGAACCGCATTTACATTGTCCCGATAAAGGGCAAGCAGCTGGTTGCAGGCCTCCTTGTCGTTATAGCGCACCGTGATGTTGCGGGTGACTCGAAGCTGATCGGAAGGAATCACCTTAATGTCGGCATTCTGGTCGTCCAGGGTCAGAGTGGTAAGGTTGGAAACATCCACATTTTCCGTGACGGCGGTCGAGTACGAATACCGGTCCATTCTTTCTTCCATCCAGGCCTTAGTCACATCGCTTTGGAAGACGGCAGTGATGCCATAGGTAATCAGGCTGCCCACCAGAATCAGGCAGACGAAGAGAATACTTAAGCCGTCAAATTGAATGCGGGGCTTTTCGTCCTTGGAAAAGTAGAGATATAGGAGCATTTCAAGCCCCAATAGGATCATGATGATGGGCCAGCCGATGGCAATGGCCTGGCCAAAGTTTAGGTCGGTAAAGTTGGAAACCAGCAGCAGAACTCCCGCTACAATCAGGATTGCCGCCATGGAAATGTTGCCTACACGCCAGCGTCTCATTTCTCTTCCTCCTTCGTGTCAGAATGCAGGTCCTGCTCGTAATAGGGAATGTCGTCCTCCTTAGGGGCTTTGGGCTTGGTGGCCTTGAGCAGATAAACGCCGCCGAAAATCAGGGCCGCAGCCACAAGAACCTGCCAGAAGAGATTGCGGATGTTGCGGATGAGATTAAAAATGCGGTTGATTTGTTCGCTGGAATAGTTGTTGGAGGAGAGAATGATGTCCAATACGATGTTAAAGCCGTTGTTAAGCAGGAAAAGCACACCCAGCACAATCAAGACCCAAGCCACAATTTTGCCCCAGCTCTTGCCTTTGGGCGTAAACTTTTCAGGCAGGTGGAGCCATTCGAAGATGCCCAGATTTTCCTGGGCCATCTGCCGAGGGTCTACCAACTGTTGGTTGATCAGGTTCTTCTTGGTTACCGCGTCAAAAATGCTGTAACAGAAGAAAACCGGCAGAAAGAACAGCAGCAGGGAAAAGACGTTCCCGAAAAAGCTGACAGTGAGGCTGCTCAAAAAGATGGTTCCGAAAAAGAGGACCATCAGCTGAATGCCCTGCTTGATCAGACCCAGATACATGTGGCCCGCGCCGGGCAGAAAAGAAAATAGAATGGTCAGAAAGGTGCTTTTTGTTTTCATTTCGTCGTCTCCTTTTCGGATTGAGATGAGGTCTTTGCGTTGCTGCCCTTGAGCCAGTCGGCCAATATGTCATAAAGCTTGGGGGAATCTTCTTCCGTACCTTCGTAAACGTGTTCCTCTTCCTTTTGTGTGGGTTTGGGTGCAGTCATGGAGTTGAGCCCCGTGGTGATCTGCCCGGTAAACTGGGTTAATGCGTTGGCGCTGGCGGGAAGGGCCTGCGCCAGTCCCTCGCCAAAGTTTGTGAAGGTGCCGGTGAAGGTAATGATCAACGTAGCCACGGCCGCCGCCGCATAACACCAGATCATCCTCCTGCGAAATTGTGGCGTCACCGTTTTGAGCACCGGCTTGGGAACAGGCCGTACTGCAGGCAAGGAATCCATCACCTCATCGGCGAAGTCCACCTCACACACCGCTTGCCCTTCCAGCAGACCGGTGAACGTTTGAAGACAATGGTCGCAGCCAAAGAGGTGCGCTTCCATTTCATCCCGGCGTTCCTCGTCCAAGGTGTTATTTATGTATTGCCGCCACTGCGCCTCGTCGTAATGCTTCGTCACAATTCTCACCCCACTTTCGTTTGATCATCTGTTTGGCCCGGTATAGCTGGGATTCCACGGTTTTCTGAGCCTGGCCGGTGATATCGGCAATCTGCGCGATGCTGCGGCCTTCCATGTGCCGCAGCCGTACCACCCTGGCATACCGCTCCGGGAGGCTGTCGATCACCGCCAGAAGCTTTTGGTACTCGTCGCGAAGCTCCACATCCTCCTCAAATTCCCCGCCCGAAGGTTCGTTCCCGTTTTCGGGGAATTCTGTGGTATGCTGCAGATGCCGGGTCCATTTTCGCTTGACATCGATCGCTTTGTTGGTCGCGATGCGGCAAATCCAGGTTTTAAAGCCCCGCCCCTCATAGCGGTCCAGCGACAGATACGCGTGGATAAACGCCTCCTGTGCCACGTTTTCCGCTTCCATTTCATCTCGCAGGATGGAATAAGCGATGGAGTAGAGCAGGCCCTGGTACTGCTTGACGATTTCTTCAAACAGTTCTTTTTCGCCGGATAAGATCCTTGCGACCAGTTCTTCTGCATGGGCCATCGGCTTTCCTCCCATCCTTTGAATTTTGTTTCCTTGGTACCAGTATAATAGACGCGGGCCGAAAACAAAACCCTGCAAAATCGCCCATGGAAATCCGCGGCAATTTCTCCGCTCGGATTCCGGCATTTTTGCAAATGTTGCATACCGTCTCCGGTATACTTGGGACAAGCGCCGCATATTTATGGGTAGCAGTCACACAAATGGGAAAATACTGTCACAATTGCACAATTCAAACGATAAAAATTCATGACCTAAGAAAAATTTTATCAAATACGCTAATTTTTCTTGAATTGTGTGGGCAAATACGCTATAATTATCCCAATCGGTATTTTGGAACTGTGAAACATGGCAATACCGAAAATGGCGAAGATGCCAAGTTCGTGCAAATAAGTACATCGGAAGGGGAATCTTACCTTGAAACAGTATTCGGCCAAAGACATTCGTAATGTTGTTCTTACGGGACATGGCGACTCGGGAAAGACCTCTCTGGCAGAGGCCATGTTGTTTCTCGCAGGAGCGACGGACCGCCTGGGCAAGGTAGCCGACGGCAATACCGTGTGCGACTTTGACCCGGAGGAAATCAAACGCAAAACTTCTGTTTCCACGGCGGTCGCGCCGCTGGAATGGTTGAATAAAAAGATCAATGTGATCGACACACCTGGCCTGTTCGACTTTGCAGGCGGCCTGTGTGAGGGAATCCGGGCGGCAGAGCTGGCGGTCATCGTGGTATCCGGCAAGACCGGCGCATCGGTTGGCGCGGAAAAAGGATATAAGGCGGCGGAGAAGCGCGGCATCCCGAAATACTTTTTCGTCAGCCGTCTCGATGAAGAAAACAGCGATTTCTTCAAAAGCTACCAGTCCCTCAAGGACGCGTTCGGGGTGACGGTCTGCCCGATTATTATGCCACATGTGGAAAACGGAAAGATCGACTGCTTTGTGGATCTTCTCAAGCTCAAGGCCTATTCCTGCAGCGGCGGAAAACGGCACGAGGTCGCCATGCCCGACATAGACGACCGCTTAAGCGAAATGCGCGATGCCATCGCGGAAGCCGTGGCACAGACCAGCGAAGAATTGATGGAAAAGTATTTCAGCGGCGAGGAGTTTACCTCCGAGGAGCTGATTGCTGGGGTTTCCTCCGGTGTGCGCAACGGGGAAATTACCCCGGTGCTGGGCGGTTCCGCCGCCACGCTCGACGGCGTTGGTCTTTTGATGGATAACATTGTGTCCCTAGCTCCCTCGGCAGAGGAAGCGGCGGGCGAGATGGGGGAGACTCCCTCCGGCGACGCGGTGGAGCTGAAGGTGAACGAAAGCGAGCCGACAGCTGCAATTATTTTTAAAACGGTGGCTGACCCCTTTGTGGGCAAGCTTTCCTATTTCAAAGTGATCTCCGGCAAAATGACGCCGGAAACCCAGATGGTCAATTCCCGCACCGGTGCTACTGAGAAAATCGGCAAGCTGCTGACCATCCGCGGCAAAAAGCAGGAGGATACACCTTGCGTCGTAGCCGGAGACATCGGTGCGGTGGCGAAGCTTACCTCCGCCAACACTGGCGATACCTTAGCAGCCGTGTCCCGTCCCGTTACCCTGGCAGGGATCGATTTCCCGGCGCCCAGCCTTTCCAAGGCGGTCACTCCTAAGGCAAAGGGCGATGAGGAAAAGATTGCGGCAGGCCTGGCGAGACTCAAGGAAGAAGACCCCACCATCCGAGTGGAAAACAACACCGAGACCCATCAGATGATTTTAAGCGGCTTGGGTGAGCAGCATTTGGACGTGATTGTTTCCAAGCTCAAGCAGAAATTCGGCGTGGATGTAGAGCTTTCTGCACCTAAGATTGCCTATCGGGAAACCATCCGCAAGAAGGTAAAGGTCCAAGGCCGGCATAAGAAGCAGTCGGGCGGCCATGGCCAGTTCGGCGATGTATGGATCGAGTTTGAACCCTGCGACGGAGACGATCTGGTGTTTGAAGAGAAGGTGTTCGGCGGCGCGGTGCCTAAGAACTTCTTCCCGGCGGTGGAAAAAGGCTTGCGTGACTGTGTCAAGGAAGGCGTGCTGGCGGGCTATCCGATGGTTGGCCTGAAGGCCACCTTGGTGGACGGCTCCTATCACCCGGTGGACTCTTCGGAAATGTCCTTTAAAATGGCGGCCAGCCTCGCTTACAAGGCGGGTATCCCCCAGGCGAGCCCGGTTCTTCTCGAACCCATCGGCAGCCTGAAGGTGTACGTGCCGGAGGCGAAGATGGGCGACATTATCGGCGAAGTCAACAAGCGCCGCGGCCGCGTGCTGGGTATGGACGCGGGTCCCGACGGCCTGCAGGAGGTCAGTGCCGAAGTACCGGTGGCGGAAATGGCGGACTTTACCACCTATCTGCGCCAGGTGGCCCATGGCCGCGGGCATTTCACCCTGACGTTTGAGCGCTATGAGGAAGCGCCTCCCTTCGTGGCCCAGAAGGTCATAGAAGAAGCGAAGAAGGCTGAATAAGGATAACATATAGCCAATCCGCCCTGTCCGATAAAAAGCCGGACAGGGCGGATTTTGTTCATGAAAGGACTACAGCTAAAACTGTACAAACGACTTTGGTATGCGGCCTCTCACAAAAAGGAGCTGGACAACCGCTAATTTCAGGAAGAGCGAATAAAGCAGGAAAACAAAGCTTTATGGAGACTCAGGCAGCGAAGAGGATTCCGGAAGAGCGGACGGGGTGTAAGGATAGGGCCGCGCGTAGGGGCCTCTTTCCGCAGGATCCGGCGTATAGGTAAGCGAGCCGTGCTCCGCTAGATAATAGTAGATTTCCTTCATAAGATCACCCATGCGGTTCAGATCGTCTACGGAATATCCACCAGTGATACATGGCTTATCATATCCATCAAAGCAGGAAAAGCCCGTATCCAAGGTATAACGAATGCGCCCGCCGTCTTTCACGGTAAAATCCAGAGAATAGCTCCATCCCCCGACACGGTGCAAAGGCGATCTGGAACGTCTGTGAAAGCGAAAGGCATCCAATTCTTCAAGAACCTGAGCGATGTATGCGGTATCATGGGTTTCATATTTAGCATCGCCAAGCCCTGTACGGATTTCCATAGATTCGATTTCTTCCGGCTGTAGGGTGACGGCGTCGGAAAAGCCGATATTTCCATAGAGAGCGTAATCCACCGCATACCAAATGCCGCCCACCAAGAGTACCAGCAAAAGAAAAAGAGGGAACCGATGGGGTTTCCAAGACCATTTTATCATCATATGGCCTCCTTTTTCTCTGTTTTGTCATCTAAGAAAATCAGGTGGATTTTCCCTTATCGTGGGAAGTGTTTTTCACATCCAGTCTATCAGAGAAAAGATCGTAAAACAACGTTACGTAAGAAAACCGCCTGCCTATAAAAAGGCAGGCGGTTTTCCCGCTATTTGCTTTCCTGCACTGTGCAGCGCCCCTCGAAGCAAACGCCCCGTTCGGTTACACCGCGAAACAGGAAGGTGTTTTCTCCATTCTCGTCCGCCCCGGCGTGGATGGCGATTTCCTCGCCTTCCCGGGCTTCCTTGAGAAAGGAAATCTGATACCCGGTTAGAACCCGCCCGTCCATACCACCGGGAATGAAATCAGTCAGCAGGTCGGCATAAACGGTGTTATTGAGATGGCCGTTGTAATCAGTATCCGAATAGCGCACCGTGCGCACACCCACCTGCGGCAGTTCGTCGGGGATGATGAGCTTGCCCGGGTCGGGTGCGCCCACCTGCTCCGCCGGCTGCATGTGAATGTCGTATTTTTCAAAGAACACCTTCGGACGCAGCACCCGGTGGGTATGCGGGTCGATCATGGCAAAGGTCGTCACCGATTCCACCACCGTTTCTCCTTTCGCATCCGTGAAGCGGTAGCAGCGAATGAACTGGGCTCCTTTGTTTTCCCGGTGCCAGGTAGTCAGGGAAAAACGTTCCTCCAGCGTAAGCGGCCGATAAATTTTGCAGCTGGTGCGGGACAGAACAAATACCAGCCCATTGTCGTAAAGCTGCGCGTAGGACATGTTTCCGCCCGACAGATGCAGCTCGCCCACCTCCTGCTGGTACTTGAGGATGGAAGAGGGCTTTAAATGCCGGTGCTGGTCCCCGTCAAAGGTTCCCACGTGCCCGGACATGGTATATTGAGGCGGATATCCGCCGATAAATTCGCTCACAGAGAATCCCCTCCTGATTCGGCCGTTACTGAGACATGCTCTCCCTTTGCCTGCAGCTTGAGCACACTGGGCGGATTGTCGCACTGGTTGACCAGAATGGTGGCGATGCGATCCTCCACCTCCCGGCGGATGATGCTGCGCAGATCCCGGGCGCCATGCTTGCCGTGGCCCGCCAGCTTCGCAAGCAGTGCGTTGACATCTTCGTCCCAGGAGATGGAGATGCCCTTTTCGTCCACAGCCTCTTTGAGCTCACCCAGCATAAGGTCAGCAATCTTTTTCAGGTCTTCCGCGTCCAAGGGCCGGAATACCACAATTTCGTCCACTCGGCTCATGAACTCGGGACGCAAGAAGTCGGACAGGGCTTTGAGCGCTCGATCGCGGCTGGCGTCATAGGCAGACTTGGCAAAGCCCAGCGCATTGGTATCCCGGCTGCCGGCGTTGGAGGTCATGACAATAACCGTGTTTTCAAAATTCACCGTCCGGCCATGGGCGTCGGTCACTTTGCCTTCGTCGAGAATTTGCAGCAAAATGTTCATCACATCCGGATGTGCCTTCTCGATTTCGTCGAACAGCAGCACCGAATAAGGCTTGCGGCGGACCTTTTCGGTCAGCTGCCCCGCCTCGTCATACCCCACATAGCCCGGAGGAGAACCGATGATGCGGGAAACGGAGTGCTTTTCCATGAACTCGGACATATCCAGACGAATGAGCGTCTCCGGCGTGTCAAAGAGCTCCGCCGCCAGCACCTTTACCAGCTCCGTTTTGCCTACCCCGGTAGGACCGACGAAAATAAAGGAAGCTGGCCGGCGGCGGGTGCTGATCTGCACCCGGCTGCGGCGTACGGCGGCCGCCACAGCGGCTACTGCTTCCGGCTGACCAATGATTTTCTTCCCAAGAGCTTCTTCCAGGTGAGACAGCCGCTTGAGCTCCGACTGCTCTACCCGAGCGGCAGGAATCCCCGTCCACAGCTCCACCACCTTGGCAAGGTCGCCCTTGGTCACAGCGTTGCTAAGCGCTGTCGGCGCCAGCTCGTCGATTTTGGTTTGCAGCTGCGCGATTTCCGCCCGCACCGAGGCGAGAGTCTCGTAATCGGTAAATTCCGGGTCCTCCGCCATGTTTTCTTCCCGTTCGCTCAGCTCCTTGACCCGTTCCATCGCCTTGTCGTACTCTAGAATCACAGTATTGCGCAAAGAGGCGTGAGCGCAGGCTTCATCCAACAGGTCGATGGCCTTGTCGGGCAAAAAGCGGTCGGTAATGTACCGTTCGGAAAGGGAAACAGCGGTGGAAAGAAGCGAATCCGGAATGGAAACCCGATGGTACGCTTCATAGTAGTGCTTAATGCCTTTGAGCATCTCTACCGTTTCCTTCATGGAAGGCTCCTCCACCGTCACCGGCTGGAACCGACGCTCCAAGGCAGAATCCTTCTCGATATACTTGCGGTATTCGGTAAAGGTAGTGGCGCCGATCACTTGGATTTCTCCTCGGGACAACGCGGGCTTCAAAATGTTTGCCGCATTCATGGAGCCTTCCGCGTCACCGGTACCCACCAGGTTATGCACCTCGTCGATGAACAAAATCACGTTGCCGTCGGCCTTTACCTCGTCGATCAGGCCTTTGATGCGGCTTTCAAACTGGCCGCGAAACTGGGTCCCCGCCACCAGAGCCGTCAGGTCCAGCAGATGAATTTCCTTTTTCGCCAGCCGCATGGGAACGTCACCTGCTGCAATGCGAAGCGCTAGGCCCTCGGCGATGGCGGTTTTGCCCACGCCCGGCTCACCGATTAGACAGGGATTGTTTTTGGTGCGGCGGGAAAGGATCTGGATAACCCGGTAAATCTGCTGGTCCCGGCCGATGATGGCGTCAAGCTCTGAGCGCCTGGCTTTTCCGGTGAGGTTCGTGCAGTACATGTCCAGATACTTGCGTTTTTTGCCGTTCTTTTCCTTCGAGCGGCGTCCCCGCTTGGATGCTGGTTCCTCCTCGCCGTCCACTTCCCCGACTACGTGTGCCAGGTCCTCGTCTTCCGACCCAGGCTGTGCGCCGAAGAGGTTTTGCAAAAACGGATAGGTAGCCGCTCCGCCCGGCTCAAAGTTTTCATCGTCTGGGTCGCCGGCGGCACCGATCATGTCCGTCATTTGTTCGCTTAGATTTTCGATATCGGAGTCACTGACTCCCATCTTGTCCATCAGGTCATTGACCGGTTTGATGCCCAGTTCCTTTGCGCACACCAAGCAAAGACCTTCGTTATAGCTTTTGTCGCCTTCCATGCGGGTGATGAACACAACCGCCATGCGTTTTTTGCATCTGCTGCACATCATGATTGATTACCCTCCATGCGTCCCAATGGGACGCGGTACAAATATAGGGAACGTGGCAAAGCTCGTCCGAGCTTTGCGCATTCGTTTGGGAAAGAAAAGGGGCCCGGCCATATGCTTTGCAGGCCGCGCCGCCTTTGAACCGTTATTTTTTTGGCGTGGCCTTGAGCAATTGAAAGAAGAGCATGGCGTACCGGATTAAGGCGAACACCATAAAAGCCGCCACAATTGCTACCAGAATGGTAACTGCCAGATCGTTCATGGTCGGGAAGAAGACGATGATCAGCATCACTGCATAGAACACCATGGTCGCCACCTTGCCGAACCACAACGCCGCGGTAGGCCGTGCGCCCCGGCGCAGAAGCACCAGGCTGCCGATGCCCATGAGGATTTCCTTTGCGAGGAAAATCAGCACCAGCGGGATCAAAAGCTTATTCTGCTGATGCATGATCGCGATGCAGATGACCACCGTCGCCTGAGTAAGCTTGTCGGCAATGGGGTCAAGAATCTGCCCGAGCTGGGTGATTTGATTGAAATGCCGGGCAATATAGCCGTCGAGCATGTCGGTAGCGCCGGAAATCAGAAGCACGACGCCTGCGGAAATCCCGTAGTCCACCGCCGAACGTTCCAGATATAGATAGATAAACAGCGGAATCAACAGAATCCGGAACACCGACAGCAGGTTCGGGATGGTTAAATTCTTTTTCAAGTAAGACATATCGGATATCATTCCTTCCGAAGAGCAATTCATTTTGTTGCCGATTCATTTTTTTAAACAGCCGCGAACAGCCCTTCGGTAAACTGCAACAGAATGTTGTGATCGAGGACAAAGCGGAACAGGTAAGAGCTTTCGATGGTCTGGGTATTCAGGAAGGGGATGGTGTCTCCCCACAAGGTTATGGCGAACCAGCACAGCGCTGTAACGCACAGCGCCATAATAGCGGCGTTTAGTAGCCCCAGGATCCCGCCCAAAAACCGGTTGACGCCCCGTACAATCGGAATGTTGACCACCAGGTTGGCGGTTCGGGATAAGAGGCGGATGAGAAACCAGCCCAAAATCAGGAATGCCAAAAGCAGAATGCCGCGCAGCATCAGGATGACCACCGGCTTTACCACCGTGTCCACAATCGCAGCCGCTGCCGCGGCGCTTTGCCCGGCAATGGATTCCTGAATCTGCGGCGCCAAATCCTGCACCGAATAACCGAAGCTTTCGATGAGCGAAGAAAGGAAGCCCGGAAGGCCCGCCACCGCCTGCCCAATGATGTCCTCCAGCTCTGTGGAGGAAACGGTGGCCAGTTGCACTTGCACCCGGTCTACTAAGGCGCCCCGCAATCCTGCGTCAAACAGCCAGTCTGCCGCTGCGAAGGAAAGAAACACCGCTGCGAAAAACACCACAATGTTCCCCACCGTGCGGATGAAGATGGAAGTAAATCCCCGCCTTGCCGCTGACCAAATGAGCAAAAACGCCAGCGCAATCAGAATCAGATCGAGAAAAAGTCCCATATCAAGAACAGGCCCCTTTCAGGCAAAATCAGAACTGCATTTGCTTTTCTTAGACGCAGCAAAAAAGAAAAACACTGCTGATTAAAACCAACCATCGGTTTTTCCCAAAACTGCCATAGGCGTGACAAATATACTATAGCACAATCGCCGCCGTATTTACAAGCATATGCTGCATTTTGCCCCGAAATGTTGTAGCCTATCCCATACGAAAACCGGCATGCAGCCGACGGGCCGCATGCCGGACGAAGCTTCCCCTTAACTGATGAAATCCTTGAGTTTGTCGAAAAAGCCCTTGCGCTTTTGATAGTTGTGGTCGGAAGCGTTCGACTCGAATTCCTTGAGCAGTTCCTTCTGCTTTTCGGTCAGGTTCTTGGGTACCTCGATGGTCACCCGGACAAACTGGTTGCCCTTGCCTCGCCCGTTTAGGTGGGGAATGCCCCGGTCCTTGAGCTTGAACACATCCCCAGGCTGAGTGCCCTCGTGTACGTGGTAGCTTACCTTGCCGTCCAGGGTGGGAACCGTAATGTCCGCCCCCAGAGCTGCTTGGGCAAAGGTCAGAGGAATCTCGCACCAAACGTCGAACCCGTCCCGCTCAAACAGGGGATGGGGCCGCACATTGACAGTGATATGCAGGTCTCCCGCCGGACCGCCGTTGGTGCCGTAATCGCCCTGGCCGCGCAGGTTGATTCCCTGGCCGTCGTCGATACCTGCCGGGATGGTGACCTCCAGCCGCCGCGAACGGCGAATCTGGCCGGTTCCGCTGCAGTTTTTACAGGGCGTGTCGATGATTTTGCCCTTGCCCCGGCATTTCGAACAGGTGCGCTGGGTCTGCATCACGCCGAAGGGGGTGCGCTGGGTCACCCGGACCTGGCCTCTGCCCCCGCATTCCGGACAGGTTTTCGGCGAAGTCCCCTTTGCCGCACCCGAACCGCCGCATTCCGGACAGTTTTCCACCCGCGGTGCGTTTACCTCCACCTTGCAGCCCTTAGCCGCTTCCTCAAAGGAGATGGTGACGGCGGTGTTGATGTCTGCGCCGCGTCTCGGGGCGTTGGGGTTGGCAGAGCGGCTGCTGCCCCCGCCGAAGATGGAGCCGAAGATATCGCCCAAGTCCCCCATGTCGCCAAAGTCAAAGCCGCCGAAGCCGCCGCCCCCATAACCGCCTGCGCCGTATCCGCCGCCTGCGCCATAATTGGGGTCCACTCCGGCATGGCCAAATTGATCGTAACGCGCCTTTTTGCTGCTGTCCGAGAGAACCTCGTAGGCTTCGTTGACCTCCTTGAACTTGGCCTCGGCATCCTTGTCGCCGGGGTTTAGATCCGGATGGTATTGTTTTGCCATCTTGCGATAGGCCTTTTTGATTTCGTCCTCCGACGCGTTTTTTCCCACGCCGAGCACTTCGTAATAGTCGCGTTTTTCAGCCAAAGTAATCCCGCCTTGTATGAAAAGTCATGGGTCGCGGCCGCCGCGTGCGGCCATATGCATCCGTTATGTAACCGCTTTTCCATAAACAGGCGAACGCGTAAGGAGGAAACTCCCCCTTACGCGGTACGTCGCCCGGTTTGGTTCAAACGGGTTTCTTATTTCTTGTCGTCGTCCACATCGTGGAACTCCGCATCGTAGACATTGCCGTTTTCGTCGGTCTTGGGGCCGTCGTTGGGCGCCGAGCCGGCACCGGAGGAAGCCTGCTGCTGGGCAGCGTTATAGATCTTTTCGCCCACCTTCATCAGCGACTGCTGCAGCTTCTCCTGGGCGGACTTGATCATTTCCATGTCGGTTCCCTTGAGCGCTTCCTTGAGGGCGTCAATGTCCTTCTGCACCGCGTCTTTTTCCGCCGCGTCAATCTTGTCGCCCGCTTCGGTGAGGGTTTTCTCCGCCTGGTACACCATCTGGTCGGCGGCGTTCTTCGTGTCCACCTCTTCGCGGCGCTTCTTGTCTTCCGCTGCGAACTGCTCGGCGTCCTTGACCGCCTTCTCAATGTCGTCCTTACTCATGTTGGTGTTGGAGGTGATGGTGATGTGCTGCTCCTTGCCAGTGCCCAGGTCCTTGGCGGACACGTGGACGATGCCGTTTGCGTCGATGTCGAAGGTGACCTCGATCTGCGGCACGCCGCGGGGCGCGGCCGGGATGCCGTCGAGACGGAACATGCCTAAGGTCTTATTGTCACGGGCGAACTCGCGCTCGCCCTGCAGAACATGGACTTCCACGGAAGTCTGCCCGTCGGCGGCGGTGGAGAACACCTGGCTTTTCTTGGTGGGAATGGTGGTGTTGCGGTCGATGACCTTGGTCATAACGCCGCCCATGGTCTCGATGCCCAGGGACAAAGGCGTAACGTCCAGCAGCAGCAGGCCCTTGACCTCGCCGCCCAGAACGCCTGCCTGAAGCGCTGCGCCGATGGCCACGCACTCGTCAGGATTGATGCCCTTGAAGGGTTCTTTGCCGGTGAACTTCTTGATGGCTTCCTGCACCGCGGGAATGCGGCTCGAACCGCCTACCAGGAGGATCTTATCCAGCTCGCCCGCAGAAAGACCGGAGTCCTTGAGCGCCTGACGAACCGGGCCCATGGTGTTTTCCACCAGATCCGCGGTCAGCTCGTTAAACTTGGCGCGAGTGAGCGTCATGTCCAGATGCTTCGGACCGGTGGCATCGGCGGTGATGAAGGGAAGGTTGATCTGGCTGGTGGTCACGCCGGACAGCTCGATCTTCGCCTTTTCTGCCGCTTCCTTTAAGCGCTGCATGGCCATCTTATCGCCCGACAGATCCACACCGGTTTCCGCCTTGAAGTTCTGCACCATCCAGTCGATAATCCGCTGATCGAAGTCGTCGCCGCCCAGACGGTTGTTGCCCGCGGTGGCCAGCACTTCCTGCACGCCGTCGCCCATCTCGATGATGGACACGTCGAAGGTGCCGCCGCCCAGGTCGTAGACCATGACCTTCTGGTCGGTTTCCTTATCAATGCCGTAAGCGAGCGCCGCGGCGGTGGGTTCGTTGATGATGCGCTTGACCTCCAGGCCTGCGATGGTACCCGCGTCCTTGGTGGCCTGGCGCTGGGCGTCAGAGAAGTAAGCCGGGACCGTGATGACCGCCTCGGACACCTTCTCGCCCAAGTACGCTTCCGCGTCCGCCTTAAGCTTTTGCAGGATCATAGCAGAAATCTCCTGGGGCGTGTAGGCCTTGCCGTCGATGGTGACCTTGCGGTTGGTGCCCATGTCCCGCTTGATGGAAGCGATGGTGCGGTCGGGGTTGGTGATGGCCTGGCGCTTTGCCACCTGGCCCACCATACGCTCGCCGTTCTTAGAAATTGCCACTACCGACGGGGTAGTGCGGGCGCCTTCCGCGTTTGTAATGACAACCGGTTCGCCGCCTTCGATGACCGCAACGCAGCTGTTCGTCGTACCCAAATCTATGCCGATTACCTTTGCCATACTCAAATTCCTCCTATAACGGTTTGATATTCTATGTGTGAATCTATGAAAAAACGCTGCGAACGTTAGTTGGCTACCTTAACCATGCTGTACCGGATGACCCGGTCGCCGGTTTTATAGCCCTTCTGGAAGCATTCGACGATTTCACCGTCGCCCGCTTCCTCGTCCTCCACATGCATCACCGCATGGTGCAAGGACGGGTCGAGCGTTTCGCCTACCGTGGGGATTTCCTCCACCTTGAGCTTTGTAAGGGCATCGAGGAACTGCTTGTGGATCATTTCCACGCCCTTCTTGATGTCCTGCGCATCCCCTTGGGCGGTCAGCGCTCGTTCCAGATTGTCGAGCGCTGGGAGAAACTCCGAAACCGTTGACGCCTTTGCGTCGTTCCAGGTGGCGTCCTTTTCCTTGGCGGTGCGTTTGCGATAGTTGTCGTACTCTGCTGCCGTGCGCAGCAGCAGCTCCTTTTGCTCTTTGAGTTCCTTTTGTAGTTGCTCCACCTGCGCCTGCAACGGATTTTCCGCCTCAGGCTCCTTTGCCGTATCCTGCTCTTGGTTTTCCGTCGCTTCGTTCTTAACCGTCTCGTTTTCGGCGGCCTTCGTCTCCGCCTTTGCGTCTTTCTTTTTCAATGTGCGTCCCACCTTCTATGTTTGTTGTGAATCCGCTTGTGCTTCGCCTCTTTCGTCCAGGTCCTCCGATAGGAGGTTGCCTAAACGCAGAGCGAAATATTCAAGGCTTGGGATGATTTTCGAATAATTCATCCGGCTCGGGCCGATGACGCCGATGGTGCCGCCCTCCCGGCTGCCCAGCCGGTACCGGGCGATGACCACGCTCGAACCCGCCAGCTCCGGGGTGGGGCTTTCGCTTCCCAGCACCACGTTCACGCCGCCGTGGTATTGATGGAGCAGCTCGGTAAGCTCCTTGCGCTTTGCTAAAAACTCCAATAGCCGCCGCACATGCTCGCCGTCAAATTCCGGATGGATCAGCAGATTCGCCTGGCCTTCCAGCCGTACCTGCGCCTGTGCCGCCTCGCTTGCCGTCTCATACAGGCCGATGAGAAGGGGAGTCATGGTAAAGGCGTGTTCCCCCAGAGACGCAGCCAGCGTCTGGACAAAGGGAAGACAGATGTCCGACAGGGGCACGCCGCAAACATGCTCGGCCGTCACCCGGCGAAACCGTTCGCACAGCTCCGGGGTAATGTCCGTGTCGGTCTTAAACAGCTTGGATTTCATCATGCCTGCCGACGTGACCAGCAAAAGAATGGCCAGCCGCCGCCCCGCCGCGATCAGCTCGCATTTGAGAATGACCGCCGTCTCGCTTTCCGGGGTGGTGGACAATGCCGCAAACCGGGTCAACTGCGCCAATGCCAGCGACGCGTTTTCCAAAAGCCGTTCCGGGTCGTCGGCGTGTTCTCCCAGCATCGTATCGATAAACCGGCGCTCTTCCTTTGTTACCGGGGCATGGGACATAAGCTTGTCAATATACAGCCGGTATCCTTTCGGGGACGGAATCCGCCCAGCCGAGGTGTGCGGCTGCTCCAAGAGGCCAAGCTCAGAAAGCTCAGCCATGTCGTTGCGGATGGTAGCAGAGGAAACCGCTCGGTCGAGGGCCTCCTGCAACGCTTTGGAACCAACTGGTTCGCCCGTGTTGATGTAAGCCTCGATGAGAGCGGACAGCACCTTTAATTTGCGCTCACCAAGCTCCATGGTTACAAACCTCCAGACTGTTTTAGCACTCAATAAGTTAGAGTGCTAATCTGAGTATTAATTTACCATTCCCGTTCTTCTTTGTCAAGAGGCCATTTGTAAATACTTTATGTACAAACGAAAAAAGGCGGCCACCCCGGTATGGGGCGGCCGCTTTTGGCCTGTTCTTTAAACAAGGGCATAGAAGAGGGCGCTGCCGAAGGAGAAGAGCCCCACCACCAGAACGCACGCATACTGGGGCCAGCGAATGGGCCGTTTGGCCTGCTCGGTTATCCTTTGTCCGGCCAGCGCCAAAAAGAATCCGCCGCATAGAATGGCCGACGCCATATACCGCACGTCCATGGTACAGGCGTGAGGCATTTGAAAGCAGAAGTTTAAGTAGGAGGCTGCTTGCAGCAGCACGTTCCCGGCAAGCAGGGCCAGCGGGAGCCGAGGGCCCCGACCGAACCCTTTGACAAGGCAATAAACAAACGCCGCAGCAATCAGCAAAAGCATCGCCAGATTTGCATAGACGAGAACCCAGGCGAAGGGGGCGAGGGACTGGTAGCTGGCCTCGCCGAAGAGGGAGTTCTTGACCACGTACATGGGAATGTTGTAATCGTCCGCCACCGACACGTAGGGAGAGCCGGTGAACTGGTCAAAAGGCAGGGAAAAGAGCCGCTGGAAAACGGAATAGTTGCCCACATACTGAAAGCTGTCCTCCGGCAGCATGGGTACGTAGCCGAAGGGCTGGCCGAAGCGCAGAAAATTGCGCACCGAGTACCATAGCCCCAGCGGCACGCATACCGCCCCAAAGGCTGCGAACTGGCCCGCCAAACGCCCCTTTTTTCGCGACTTGAGAAACCCATACAGCAGCACCGGCGCCACCAAAACCGCCACAATGCCGCAGGAGAGCTTGGTCATCATGCCAAGCCCGATGCACAAGGCCAGCACCAGGATGTTCCCGAAGGTCTGCCGGTAGTACCACCGGATGGCAAACAAAAGAGCGAGAAGGAAGAACAGGAGCATCAGAATGTCGTTGTTGATGCCGCTGCTCATGTAGAGCATGGTGGGGTGGAAGGCGGCGAAGAGAAGGGCGCACAGCTGAAAAACCGGGGAAAGACGGAAATAGGCGAGAATCTTTTGAAGCACCACTAAAATCGCCATGGAGTAAAAGACGGTCAGCAGCTGAATGTTTTCCACGCACCGCTCCACCGAGAAGCCCAAAAGCAGCCCCGCCTTGACCCAGAGGGCCGAAATTATATGATGAAGGGGCGGCTGGTAGAACTGCCAGTCGTCGCTCTGAGGAAGGGTCCCCGTTTCCCAGAGAAGCTGCATGTATCCCAAATGCCCCTGACCGCCCAAGCCCTCCACGTCGTGCTGGCGGATGGTATAAGGCGTAGCGGTCATATAAAGAATACGAAGGAACAAAGCCCCCGCCAGCATAAGAAACACCGCCTGCTGCAAGGTAAGCCTGCCAGACAGGTACCGGGCCGCCCCCACGCAGGCGGCCGCCCCTACCGAAAGGAGCAGCACCACCCGCAAGACCGCGCTTTGGAACAAGGTGATCTGGCTCTGGTCCAAGAAGAAAAAGAGCAAAAGGAGAACTCCGCCCGTGGCCGCCAGAAAGGGGGCGAAACGGATGAAAGGGGGAGAACCGATTTCGGTGCGCGTGTTCAACAGACCGCCTCCTTGCGTCGTCAGATGGATTCGGGCCATTTCGATCCGCCCGGATGGGGGCAGGAAAGGCCTTTCTTTCTTGCCCGCACCAGCACAAAGCAGCCGCAGTACCGGCAGGCCCCGTCAAAGAGAGCGCCGCACGCCTGGCATACCTTTAACCTCGTCTGATAGGCCGCATCGGTTACACACCGCTCCTCGGGCAGGGAAGCGGCGTATTCTTCCACCGACTGGCGAAAGGCTTCTCCGTCCGTCAGTTCCAAGCAGCGGGGACAGGGAACCGGATGGGTCATCGGACCGTCACCACCGCCACCGATTTGGCCGGCAGGGTGAAGGAAAGGGCGTCCCCGTTTAAGGTCACGGGAAGAGATACGGGCTGAACCAACTCGCCCGTCTCAAAGTCGTTGCCGGCGTTCATAGCGTGTGCCGTGAGCACCCGGCCGGCGGCTTCCTGCACCGCTTTGCCTCGAAGTTCACAGGTGACCGATTCGCTCTCATTTGGACTCAGGTTGCACAAAGTCAGGTTTACAGCCCCGTCCTCCGCCAAGGAGGAGGAAACGCTCACCTTAGGCAGAGTAATTTCCCCAAACGTATAGTCCGGCGTCTGCACCGCCGCATGCAGAAGCTTTGCGTCCTGATGGACGGCGTACATTTCGAATACATAATAGGTGGGAGTGCAGACCATTTTTGCCCCGTCGGTGAGGATGGGGGCCTGTAGGACGTTGACCAGCTGGGCGATATTCGCCATCTGCACCCGGCGGCTGTGGCGGTTGAAAATGTTCAGAGACAGCCCCGCCAGAACCGCGTCGCGCATGGTGTTGCGCTGGTAGAGGAAGCCGCGGATGGTGCCCGGTTCCTCGTCGTGCCAGGCGCCCCACTCGTCCACCAGTAAACCGATGCGGTTCTGGGGGTCGTATTCGTCCATGATGGCGGTGTGCCGGACGATTTCTTCCTCGATTCCCGCCGCGTCTTTGAGCATTTCGGCCCATTCGGCCTCCCCGAACTGGGTGGCCGACCGGTTCTCTTTATTATAGGAGTAATAATGCAGCGTCAGCCCGTCCATAAAAGGAGCCGCTTCCCGCATAAGGACTCTCGTCCACTCATAATCCCCCCGGTTGGGACCGCAGGCGATTTTATAGAGCTTGTTGTCCCCATAGTTGAGGCAATAGGTGGAGAACCGGCGGTATAGGTCCGCGTAATACTGGGGCCGCATGAAGCCGCCGCAGCCCCAGTTTTCGTTGCCCACACCGAAATACTTTACCTTCCACGGCTCCTTGCGGCCATTTTCTTCCCGAAGCTTCGCCATGGGGGATACCCCGTCAAAGGTCATGTACTCGATCCATTCCTGCATTTCCTGCACCGTGCCGCTGCCTACATTACCGTTGATATAGGGCTCGCATCCCAGCTGCTCACACAGCTCGAAGAACTCGTGGGTGCCGAAGGAATTGTCCTCCACCATTCCGCCCCAGTGGACGTTGATCATCTTTTTGCGGGACTCTTTGGGCCCGATTCCGTCCTTCCAATGATAGGTATCCGCAAAGCAGCCGCCCGGCCAGCGCAGCACCGGGATCTTCATTTTTTTCAGGGCCTCCACCACGTCGGTGCGCATGCCGTTGCGGTTTGGAATGTGGGAATTCTCGCCCACGTAAAGCCCTTCGTAGATGCAGCGGCCCAGATGCTCGGCAAACTGGCCGTACAGATTGCGGTTGATGGTATTCTGAGGTTGGTCTGCGTTGATGGTAATGATCGCCATGATGTTATCCATCCTTTATTCGTAGTTATGTGTAAAAACCCCGGAAAGGGTCAAGGCTTTCTAGGTAGAAAGCGGCGCCCTGTGCATCCAAGCTCCCCACCGCAAGCCGTGTCAAGACGTTTTCGTTTCCGCTTTTACAGGCTCATGAGAGAAAGGTCGATTTGATATTCTGGAGAAAGCTGCGCTTGTTCGATGCGGCAGGCCACGCCGTTTTCCAGCTTGGGCGGGCAGTCAAAGAAAATGTCGTCCCCTTCCCGGTAGGCGGTGATTTCCAGGCGCACATCCGTGTCCCCTTTGATGTCAAAGCGGGACAAGCCAATGTCCCATACTCCGTCGATGTAATAGGTGTCCGCCGCCAGAGTATCGTCTAAGTAAAGCCGCGCTTCGCTGCCGGCCCAATGAAGCTGCAAAAACAGGTCGTGAATGCCCTTCGGCTCGCAGGAGATGGCTACCTTCCAGGTCCGTACGTTTTCCTTCATGCAGGGTATCTCTTCCAGACAAAGCTGGGTTTCTACCGGTGTAAGCGCCAGGGAATGCCGGTAATACCCGGTAGCGGGGTCGGTCCCTTGGCAGGTTACCTGTACGCCGTCGGTTTTTACCTGGGGCAGCAGGGCGTGAGGGGTACACACCGCTGTCAACGCCGTCCGAGAAAAGAGGGCGGCGGTTTCCCCGTCGTCTATGACAAGGCCGGGGAAGAAGATCGCCTGGCCGTTTGACAGCAGAAAGAGGGACAGCGCCGCTTCGTAGGGCAGGCAGCGCAGCCGCACGATCCCGGATTTTCCTTTTAGGGTAACGGCCATCGCCTTTTTCGGGTCGGACACAGATAAAACAAGCAAATCCCCCGTCTTGTCCTGCATCCCGTTTTCCAGCGCCGCTACGGTGACGCCTTTGAGCGCAAACTGCCCGGGAATCCCCTGCGGCGTGAAAAAGAGATATTCAGGCGTATCGTCCACCACCGTGCGTCCAATCGGCTGGGCGGTGGCCCAAGAAAGGGAGACTCCGTCCAAGGACAGCCCGAAGGGAAGGATGGCCCGGCAGCCGTTTGAAAGGGTCAGGTCCGGGAACGTTACGGGTCCGATCTTGGTTTGCAGGGCAATGGAAAGGACCTTTTGGGTCATGACCCGTTTGCGTTGATAGTTGTTGAGAAAGAGAAAGCCGCTTTTCCCATCCGTTTGGATGGACAGACGGGGCGTATCCATGTCCTCCGCGTCCTTAGAGTTGACAGGCGGGATCACCGTTTCCATCGCAGTCAGCGCGCCGCCGAACTCTTTGAGGAAAAAATGCAGCAGTTTACAGGTGTGATACGCGTCGTTTGCCTGGCCGAACTCGCCAAGCGGCGCCTGAAAATCATAGCTGAGCTTCGGGTAATCGTTGTTGCCGCCGGTCTGCCGGGATTCCTCCAGAGAGGAGCGGCGCCCCATGGGATTCGTGCCCCCGTGATACATATAATATCCCACCAGGTTGACCCCGGAGGCAAGCTTCGTTAAAATCATGGCCTGAGTATCGTCCCCCGTGACCTTAACCCGGCGGTGATGGGTGGGCATCAAGCCGCCTCCCAGCTCCGCTGTGGAGAAGGGATACCGTGCAATGTCGCAGGTAAAGCCGTCATCATCCGCTTCCCGGAAGTCGGAAGCGATGGCGGTATCGTTGAGAAAGGGTTCGATTAGGTAGTTGACGTTGGCAGGCAGTTCATTGGTATGCTGGGTCCAGGGCGCTTCTACGTATCCTCCCAGCACCGGCAGCATCTCGTCGTCCACCACGATACCGCCGCCCCAGGCCGTCGCCGTGTAAAAAGGAACGGCAAAGCCCTCCTCCACGGCGATCCGCTTGAGGGTGCGCAGATGCTCTTTTCCCGCTTCGCCGCTCAGGCCCCCCACATGGCCGTACTCGTTTTCCAGCTGCACCCCGATGATGGGACCGCCTTGGGAAAAGAGCAGGCCGTCCACCTGCTTATAAATGTTGTGATAAAAGCCCCGCACGCAATAAAAATACCCGTCGTTGTTCTCTCTAAGCGGGAAAGGCTTTTTCATAAGCCAGTCGGGAAACCCGCCGTTGCGGCATTCCCCGTGGGCCCAGGGCCCGATGCGAAGCAGCAGGGAAAGCCCGTGTCTGCCGCAAAGGGTTACAAACCGGCGCAGATCTTTGTTCCCGCTCCAGTCCCACTGGCCCTCGATTTCCTCGTGGTGAATCCAGAATACATAAGTGGCCACCACGTTGATCCCGCCGGCTTTCATCTTTAAGAGCTCTTCCTCCCAGCGATTGCAGGGAAAACGGGAAAAGTGAAATTCCCCCATAACCGGGAACCAGGGCTTGCCGTTTTTCTCAAAATAACCACTGTTGGCCGACAGGGTTTCCCCTTTGGGCGACATGCCCAGAAAGGGGAGCGGAGTCGTCTTTTTGGCTTCATAGCCGGATACATCCAAGGACAGACGCATAATTTATCCCTCCATAGAAGGCTTCCTTTGCAAAATCGGCTCAAACGCCGATGCTACGCTCATTTTACCAGCATGTTCCCACCCGCGCAAGGGCCAAAACACAAAAGATTCCCTTTCCCTTGGGCGTGCTTCTTTTGTGTTTGACGCCAGGGCAAAGGCGCGGTACAATAAAGCAGCAATCCCAACGAAAGGAGCCAACGCATATGGAAAAGAACGCGCCCTTTTCCGGCTTTACACAGGATACGATCGATTTTTTGTGGAACCTGCGGTTTAACAACAACCGCGCTTGGTTTGAGGAGCATAAGGCGGAATACCGCCGGCATCTTTTGGACCCCTTCACAAGCCTTTCCAAGGAGCTGACGGAGTTTGTGTCCGGGCTCGACCCGAATCGTCTTTTCAACGTGCGTATTTCCCGCATTTATAAGGACATGCGTTACTACCACGGAGATGCCATTTACCAGGACCATCTGTGGTTGGCGCCCAAACCTGCCGTGGAGAACTGGAAGACGGTCCCTATGTTCTACTTTCAGTTAAGACCCGAGGCCTACGAATACGGCATGGGGTATTTTGACGCCACCACCGAAACCATGAACGCCCTGCGCGCCCGCATCGACGCAAATCCCGCCGAGTTTGAAGCGGTGCGAAAGGCGGCCGAAAAGGCGGATGCTTTTGCGATGCTCGGCTACCTTTATAAAAAGAAATACGCTGGAAAACCGCCCGAAATCGCCCAGTGGTACCAGCGCAAGGAGCTTTACTTCCAGGCCACCTGTCCCATTGATGAGAAGGTGTTTTCCCGGGCGCTGCTCGAGCAGGTAAAGACGGATTTTAGATCGATCCTGCCTGTGTACCAAT
This sequence comes from Clostridiales bacterium, assembly GCA_018364155.1. Classification (GTDB taxonomy): domain Bacteria; phylum Bacillota; class Clostridia; order Oscillospirales; family Acutalibacteraceae; genus Solibaculum_A. Next base: position 330,055 of record JAGZMM010000003.1, on the reverse strand, counting down.
ACCTGTGGTCTCTTTGCCCACAGGAAAAGGTGAGCCGATGAGACGAAGAAAGACACCGGTTTTGCGGATTGTTTTGACCGTTTTGGACCTGCTGCTTCTTCTTTGGTGTGCCTCCCCGGTTTTCAGCGGGGTTTGGCACGTGGGGATGACTGCGGCCGTAGCGGCAGAACTTGCCGCGCTGGCGGTATTGCTGTTTTGGCCCGGCTTTCAAAGGCTCATTCGCGTGATAGGGTCCAAATGGGCGGGAAAAGCGGTCCTCTGCGTCCTCGGTGCTGTTCTTGCGGTGGGAATCGGGACATGCCTGGCGTTCACCGGGCAGATGCTCTATGCCGCCTATGGCGGCCCCGCCCCCCAGAGTGACACGGTGGTCATTCTCGGCGCAAAGGTGGACCCGGCCGGACAGCCCTCCGCCGCCCTTGCCGCCCGGTTGGATTTGGGCGCTGCCTATCTGCAGGAGCACCCGGACGCGGTGTGTCTGGTGACCGGGGGCCAGGGAGCCAACGAACCGGTCAGCGAGGCGAAAGCCATGCAGACGTACCTGTCCGCAAGGGGGATCGACCCGTCCCGCATTTTGCTGGAGGACCGGGCGACCGATACCCGGGAAAACCTTTCTTACTGCGCCGCCATCCTCAAAGAACAGGGCCTTTCCAGCCAGGTCGTGCTGGTGACTGACGGGTACCATCAGTGGCGCTCTCAGATGCTCGCCAGGGAAGCGGGCCTTTCGCCCCAGCCTCTGGCAAACGCCACCCGGTTTGATATGCTGCCGGGCTATTGGGTACGGGAATGGTTCGCCTTGGCGGAATACCTGTTTTTAGGCGGCTGACCGGCGGGGCGTTGCTTTTCTCCAGCAGAGAAACCGTCTTGTGCCTATAAACGCCGGGATTTTGGCAAAGCAGCCACACGAGCAGAGAGAGAACACGGAAATTGATCTAGTTTCTTTTACAAAAAGAGGCATGCGTTTGCGCTTTTGGCCTTTCGCAACAGAGCCCGGGTATCTGGCAAGACCGCCAGATACCCGGGCTCTGTTTTGATTGTTTTTGTATGCATCCGTTTTTCCAGAAAAGAAAAGTCCGTTTAGCGTTTGGCTTCCCTGCGCTTGCGGCTGCCCGCGTGGCTGGCCGGCTTATACCGGCAGGGCGCGAACATGGCAAGGTCCTCAGAGGGCTCACCCTTGTGCAGCTCAAGGAGCAGTTCGGAGGCAATGTTGGCCCAAAGGATGCCGTTGTCACCGGGGCACAGGGCAAAGTACCAGCCCGGATGCTCTGCTTCTCCGCCGATGATGGGCAGGCCGTCCACAGTGGTGCAGAAGGCGCCTGCATAGTCGTATTCGGCAGACAGGCCTCGGATTCCAGGGAACATGTCCTTAAGATGGGTTTCCAGCTCACAGTACCGCTTGGAAGCAAGGTATGGCATAGACAGGATGCCGCCGATGCGTCCGCCGCCGTCGATAAAGGAGCTGGACAGGCCGCCGATGATGACCCGGTTGTCAGCGGTGGTGCGCAGGTAAAGCTCAGGGCAGTCGTGGTTGCGCAGAATGCTCCGGTCCTCCCAGCCTGCGAATCCTTCCACCGGCTTTGTCGCCATGGCAAAGACGGTGCTCTGGCTGGTAAGGCCGCCGGTGAACTGGGCTGCGTCGTAGCCGGAGGCGATGACTACCTTGTTGGCGTAAACATAGTGGCGGGTAACGGAGCTTAGCACCTGGTCCTGGGTCTGGCGCTTGTCGTCGGTGACAATGTTATAAATACGGGAATGCTCGTAGATGCGCCCGCCCGCTTGCTTCGCCGCCGCCACCAGCGCGTGGGTCAGACGGTAGGGGTCCACCTCTGCCGACGCGTTTTTGCTCACGATGCCGCTGGAAATGGGGAAGGAATACCGGTCCTTCGCCGCCGTCCGGTCGATCAGCTCCACATCAAAGCCAGTGTGCCGCCGCTTGAGGTATTCCTCGTGGATAAAGCCGTCGTGCTCGGGGCAGTCGCAGTAATAAAGGCTGTCCCGGCGGGTAAAGCCCGCGTTGTCTGGCAGCTCGCCAACCATGCGCTCCATTTTGTGCACCGCCGCTTCGGCCATTTCATATACCCGTACCGCCTCGTCCGAGCCGATTTTTTCCGTTAGTTCCGTCAGCGTTCCCGCCGCATCGTATTCCAGTAGCCCCGTGCTTACCGAGGTGCTCCCGTAACCGATGGACGAGCCGGCCAGCAGCACCGTGTCAATCCCTGCCTTGGCAAACTGGTAGGCGATCATCGCCCCGGTGAGCCCTGCACCCACCACGGCTACCTCGCAGGTTTCATCCTTTTCCAGCCATGGGTACTGAACCGGCACGGCATTTATCGCAGTCCACAAAGGATTTCCATGTACCAAATCCGTCATATTCTCTCCAGCCTTTCAATAATATAGTGTACAACCTTTATTTTGCTTGTTCGGCGGGGCAATATGCATGGCGGGCGGAAAAATCGCGCAAAGAAATTTCCGATTTTCTGCAACGTTTTGCCCTCCGCCCTCGTCTTATAGGTATGAGAGATGTCTGCATAGATGAAGTTGGCCGATGGGAGGGAGCGCAATGCGCAGCAAAGTGTTTTACGGCGTGTCCTGCGGGGTTTGTTTGGCGGTCATCATCATCGGTATTTTGCTGGTGGGATATTGGCTCAAACCGGTTATGCTCTTCTCTTCCATCTGATCTGGCGTAAAAAGAGGGCTGGGAACATCTTGTTCCCAGCCCTCTTATTTTATCCTGCATCGTCACGTTTTATTTTTTCGCCTTTGCCCAGGAATCCTTGAGCGCCACCGTCCGGTTGAATACCAGGCGGTCCTCAGTGGTGTCCGGGTCAACAGTAAAATACCCGTTTCGCATGAACTGGAAGGTCTCTCCCGGCTTGGCGCCTTCGAGGGTTTCCTCCAGCTTGCACCCGGTGAGCACAAGGAGAGAATCGGGGTTTAAATTGTCCTCAAAGCTCTCCACGCCGCGTTCGTCCGACGGGTTTTCCACCGAGAAAAGCCGGTCGTAGAGCCGCACCTCGGCATCCACCGCTTTTTCGGCGCTGACCCAGTGAATCGTACCCTTGACCTTGCGCCCGTCCGGCGAGTTGCCACCCCGGGAAGCGGGATCATAGGTTACGTGCACCGCTAAGATGTTGCCGTCTTCGTCCTTGTCCGCATGGCTGAACTTCACAAAGTAGGCGCTCTTTAAGCGAACCTCCTTGTCCGGACAGAGGCGGAAATACCCCTTGGGAGGGTTTTCCATGAAATCCTCCCGCTCAATGTAAAGCTCCTTCGAGAAGGTAACCGTCCGCGTACCCAGCTCCGGCCGGTCGGGATGCAGCTCGATCTCCAGATCCTCGGTTTTGGAATCGGGATAGTTGTCCACAATGACCTTGAGCGGCCGCAGCACCGCCATGGCCCGAGGCGCCTTTCTGCTCAGCTCGTCGCGCACACAGAATTCCAGCAGCGCGTAGTCCACCACGCTTGCCGCCTTTGCCACGCCGATGCGCTCGCAGAAGTCCCGGATGGCTTCCGGGGGATATCCCCGCCGCCGCATACCGCTTAAAGTGGACATGCGCGGATCGTCCCAGCCGGATACGATGTGGTCTTTTACCAGCTTGAGGCACTTGCGTTTGGAGGTGAGCATGTAGTTTAAGTTCAGGCGGGCAAACTCGATCTGCCGGGGCGGCTGCTCGATTCCCACTTCCCGAAGCACCCAGTCATAAAGCGGCCGGTGATCCTCAAATTCCAGCGAGCACAGGGAATGGGTGACTTTCTCCGCCGCGTCGGACAGGGGATGCGCAAAATCGTACATGGGATAGACGCACCACTGATCCCCGGTGCGGTGGTGGGTGGCCTTGAGCACCCGGTAAATGATCGGGTCGCGCATGTTCAGATTGGGGGAAGCCATGTCGATCTTCGCCCGCAGCACCTTCGCACCAGTTTCAAATTCTCCGGCGGTCATCCGGGCGAATAAGTCCAGGTTTTCCTCCACCGAGCGGCTTCGATAAGGACTTTCCTTGCCCGGCTCGGTCAGAGTTCCCCGGTATTCCCGGATTTCATCTGCTGTCAGGTCGCACACGTAGGCCTTGCCTTTCTCAATGAGCTTAACTGCGCAGGCGTGGATAAACGGAAAATAGTCGGACGCGTAATACACGTTGTCCCACTGATACCCCAGCCACCGAATGTCCTCCATGATCGACTCCACATATTCCACATCCTCCTTGGTGGGGTTCGTGTCGTCGAAGCGCAGATTGCAGATGCCGTTATACTTCTTCGCCGTGCCGAAATTGATGCTGATGGCCTTGGCGTGGCCGATGTGCAGATAACCGTTGGGTTCGGGCGGAAACCGGGTCTGTACCCGGTCGTATACCCCGGCCTCCAAATCGGCGTTGATGGCCTCATGAATGAAATTTACGCTCGTTTCCATGAAACGTCCTCCTCGTTTTCCCGTTTTTTCACCCGCAAGCAAACTGCCTTTACAGGCATTCCGAAAGCCTTTGGCGCACCTGTTCTTCGCCCAAAAGCTGCATAATCGCGTACAAATCGGGGGTATTCTTTCGTCCGGTTACCGCGATGCGGAGAACAGAGCTCACATCCCCCACATGCCCCTTGTACCCGTCGGGGTTTTTCTTATATTCCTTGACCTCTCTTGCAAAGCCCAGCGGCTCACACAAATCCTTGATGGCGGCAAACCATTCGTCCTTGCTGTGAGCGGGGTTATAGGCATCCAGATAAGCCGATAACACCGCCCTTACGTCCTCTTTGGAAAGGTTCTCCGGCATCGAGCGCTGCCGGTCCCAAAGCTCGTCGTAGAAGTAGCTCACGTAATCGCGCACGTCGCTCCACTTGCCGATGTCCTTGCGCGGCTTGACCGGCGTGCGGTCAATGTCGAAAATCGCGGTGGCGAACGCTTCGTCCCTGTCGAGCAGCTTAGAAAGCGGCGGATCGTATTCCCTGGCCCACTCAGCCGCCAGCGCAAAGACGTCCTTGGCCGGCATGACCGAAATGACGTTTTTGCTCACGTCGTTGAGCTTCTTCAGGTCAAAGAGCGCGCCCGACCGGCTCATAGCCGAAAGCTTAAAAGGAAACGTCCGGTTGTCTGCCTTGGGGTTTGCCTTGCGCCAGTCTTCAAAATTGGAGTTGGCAATGGTCAGCAGGTATTCAATGACGCTTGCCGCCGGGTATCCCTCCTGCCGGTAGTATTCCACCGACGCTTCCGGGTCCTTGCGTTTGCTCAGCTTGCGCTTGCCTGTGTCCTCCTCCTTCATAATGGGAGATACGTGAGCGTACACAGGCGGCTTGAAGCCCAGCACATAGAAAAGCTGCAAATGCACCGGCGCCGAGGAAATCCACTCGTCCCCGCGGATAACGTGGGTGGTGCCCATCAGCGTGTCGTCCACCGCGTGGGCGAAGTGGTAGGTGGGAATACCGTCGCGCTTTAAAAGCACAATGTCCTGCTCGTTTTCCGGCATTTCAATCTTGCCCTTGACCGCGTCCTTAAAAGAACATTTGTGGTCGGGGCGGCCGGGGGAGCGCAGGCGCAGCACAAAAGGCTCGCCGCGCTCTAAGCGGGCTTTGATGTCCTCAAGCGTCAGCTCCCGGCAGGAAGCCCATTCGCCGTAGTAGCCGGGATTGACCTTCTGCGCCTCTTGCCGGCTGCGCTTTTCAGCGAGAGCCTCCTCCGTGCAAAAGCATGGATAGGCAAAGCCTTTTTCCACCAGGGACTTGGCGAACACCTGGTAGATTTCCTTGCGTTTGGACTGTAAGTAAGGCCCGTACTCGCCGGTTTCGCTTTGGGGGCCGGTCATTCCCTCGTCAAAGTCGATGCCGAAGCGGTGTAAGCCGTTGATGATGCCGGTGACCCCGTCGGCTACCTCACGCTTTTTGTCCGTGTCCTCAATGCGCAGGTAGCAGATACCGTCCGCCGCCACCCGGCGGTTGACCATGGCGGTAAAAAGGCCGCCGATGTGCAAAAAACCAGTGGGGCTGGGAGCGAAACGAGTCACCTTTTCGCCATTTTCCCGCACCCGTCTGGGGTATTTCTCTAAAATCTCCTCCGGCGTTTTGGTCACCTCTGGAAAGAGCAACGCGGCGAGAACCTGTTTATCGTCCAATGCCTGATACCTCCGATCCCATTCAAAAACCTGCAGTACAATTGGTTATAAGGAGTATTATGCCAGAAAAACCCCGTTGAATCAATCTTTTTTTCCTATTAAAGACATTGGGTTTTCAACCTTAGGCTGCCATTCGTGAAAAAATCCCACGATATGAACTAATAGTTCTAAATTGAACTATGGTATCGTTTTAGCGGCAAGGTATTTGGTTAGAATAGAACCAAGAGGTGTTGGGGATGAACCAGAATTTGGCTGGCCAGATGGGAAAACGAATCCGCCTAAAGCGGGAGCTTTTGCATCTGACTCGGGAACAGGTAGCGGAAGAACTGGGCATCTCCTCTCGGTTCTATTCCTACATTGAGCTTGGACAGAAGGGCATGTCGGTGGAGACGTTATACCGCATATGCGCGCTTCTGGAGCTGGATGCGGACTATGTGCTGTTTGGGGAACGGGACGCGCATGAGCAGACCCCTGTGGCCTATTTGTTCGAAGAATGCCCCGAGGAAACACGGGGCTATGTGGAGGAAATTTTGAAAAACCTGATGCTGGCGCTGCGCCGGCCGGATGAGAAAAAGGAGCGTAAGGAATGAAACGGACCATTTCCCTGTTGCTTGTAAGCGTGCTCACGATTTTGCTGATGCTTTCGGGATGCGAGAACAAGACCCAGGCCTCCGGCGGGGGCGTGTCCACCCAATCGGCTTACCTGGAAGGCTTCCGGCCGCGGTTCAGCACGGGGACTGCTTATGAGGAAATCGCCGCCCAGAACCCGCTGGACAAGGCTTTTGTCCGGGAGACGGACGCCATCGCAAACGCCGCTTCCGACGAGATGCTGGAGGTAACTCTGCGCTACGGGGACTATTGGAAGGATGAAATGAGCAACGCTTTTTCTCTGGCAAACGGCGCGGCCAGCAGCGAGCAGTCCATCTCCCTGCAAAACGAGCAGGAAAGCTGGGAGCTGTACGCCGACGACCACCTGACCCTGGCCGGGGTAATGACAGGCGTGCGCCAGGGGGACGATACCCAGAAAAATAACACCAACGCACTGGTCCGCCTCAATCTCTATCGGACCCGTGCGCTGGCGTTGTACGAGTATTATTATGTTTTGGCTTCTTCCGCTTCCCCAGGCGGAGAAGCAAGCGTTCCTTTCCTGTTCCAGGACGACAATGGCTGATGCAGCAAGCGTGCCGAAGGGACAAAGCTGCGGGCCGAATGGGATTTGGCGGCGCGAGGAGCGGACTTTTTGATAGGAGCGGCCGGAGGGTGCAGGCATCCTCCGGCCTATCTATCTCAAGAGAGCGGGGTGCCAGAGACCTGGCGCCGGCGGAAAACCGCCGGAGGTTTTGCCGCTCTCAGTACAGTGTATGCCGCCTGCGCGGATGGGTGCCTTTGGGAAAAAACGGGAGGCGTGGCCCAAAGAGGACGGCGGATGAATTGGGAAGCGATCGGCAAGAAAGCCAACGCCAATGAAAGAGAATGGTTTTTCAGAGGATGCTGCTGTATAATGAACTGGCGGACAAGCATACGTAATAAAGCAAGGGAGCCATGAAGGTGAATTTATGTTTTAGGCAATGCACACAGGAAGATATCGACACACTGCGTGATTTTTCTTGCAGGACGTTTTTTGAAACCTTTGTACACCAAAATACTCCTTCTAATATGGAATCGTATCTCAGGAAGGCTTTTGATATCGAAAAACTTCGCAGCGAGTTGTCCAATGAAAATACTTCGTTTTACTTCCTTTATTCCGACGAGACATTAGCAGGCTATTTGAAGTTAAACGAGGCTCCCGCGCAAACGGATATTCATGACGTACAGTCGTTGGAAATTGAGAGAATCTATGTATCCAAAGAATATCAAGGCAAAGGTTTGGGCGGCTATTTGATGGAGCAAGCTATCCGCATAGCCAATCTGCGCAAGAAACGGTATGTTTGGCTTGGCGTGTGGGAGAAAAATGAAAAGGCTCTTCGTTTTTACAAAAAGACTGGATTTTACGAAATTGGTACACATTCGTTCTTTGTGGGCGATGAAGAACAAACCGATTCTCTTATGCGTAAAGATTTATGACAACGGATGAGCGATTTTCCTCCTTGTCATACAGGCGTCACAGTGGATTGGATACTACGAAAAGGGCAGGATAGGCCGTTGCGGTCTATCCTGCCCTTGCCTTGTTTATAAGGTGTCTTTTTTCATCCGCCTTTTGGCTGTCAACGTCATGACTTCTTTGGAATATGGGCAAAGCATGGGACGGTCTGGCAATATGGAGCCCATAACCGAGAGAAAACGGATGCCAGCCTCTTCCCAACTGGTACGATTGACTATCATGAAAAAATAGGGCCTTTTCCCTGTTTTATAGCAACGGGGGGGGGAACGGCGAATCCAGTCAGAAAACGATCCATTTGCAGACAATGCGGCACCTTACACGGACGCTACTAGAATCAGCAGCGGCATGGTTACAATGGAAACTAGAGTAGTCACGGTCACAATGCTGGAGGCAAGCCCCGTGTCCTGACCGAACCGGTCGGAGAACAAAGCGGTGGTGGCCGCCGCAGGCGCACTGGCGGGGATGACGCAGGCGAGAAGCAGGTCCCGTTCGAAGTGGAAGGGGAGGAGCAGGGCAGTGACCAGCAGGGGAGCCGCTAAGAGGCGCAGCACCAGCGCCAGGTAAATGGACTTGTCTAAGAACGCTTGTTTTAAGTCTGCTGCCGCGATGTGGCACCCGATGACCACCATAGCCAAAGGCGTGTTCAGATTGGCGAGCTGCCCGATGGTCTGGGAAAGAACGTCCGGCAGCCGGATGGAGAAAAAGAAGATGGGCAAGGCCAGCGCCAGGCCGATGACGCCGGGATTCACAATTGCTTTTTTGACTGACACCTGTTTGCGGTCCCCGGTCATCAGGTAAACGCCATAGGTCCACTGGACGATGTTAAAGACGCCTAAGTAAGCCGCCCCGTAAATGACCCCGCGGCTGCCCAGCAGCGCGGAAAGCAGAGGGATGGACATAAAGCCGCAGTTGGAAAACACCACCGAGAAGCGCAGCACCCGTCTGCGGGAGCCGGGTTCTTTTTTGAAGAACAGCATCCCGATCCCGATGGCCAGGGCGTGAGCGCCCACCGCCACACCGGTGGCGATCAGAATGCCGTCGCGCAGCGCCGCGTCAAACTCGATTTCAAAGGAAGAAACGATGACGCAGGGTGTAACCACGAATAAAAGCAGGTCGGTCATTTGCTTTGCGCCGTTTTCCCGGATGAGCTTTTTCTTAAAGCAGAAAAACCCCGCCGCCATCATCAGATACAGCATCGCCACCTGTTCGGCAATGACCGCTATGCTGTCAAGCATCAAAACCCCTCCACACTGGTTACGTATCCGCGATTTTTCACATGGTTTTTATTGTACTCCATCCGGCGCTCTCCCACAAGGACAAACGTTTCGAATTTGTACACAATACCTTAACAAAAATTATGGGGTTTTACCGATCAGGCGGTTGACAGGAGGGGGTGTAAATGATAAAATAACACCAGCGAGTGTTAATTTTCACAAAACTTCACACAAATGTTACAATTACAGACGCAGGAGGGAACCAAATGGCAACAGCAGTAATCATGCCGCGGCAGGGACAGTCGGTAGAAAGCTGTATCATTGCAAAGTGGCATAAAAAGGTGGGCGACACCGTTGCGCCCGGCGACATTCTTTTTTCCTACGAGACGGACAAAGCTTCGTTCGAGGAGGAAAGCAAGCTCTCCGGTACCATGCTGGACATCTTCTTTGAGGAAGGCGACGACGTTCCTTGTTTGACGAACGTGTGCGTCATCGGCAATCCTGGGGAAAGCACCGCCCAGTTCAAGCCCGCCGGGGAAGAGGAAGAGGCCCCGGCCGCCAGCGAAGACAGCGCCCCTGCTGAAGAGACAGCCCAAACCGCACCCGCCCAGACGGTTTCCCGCAGCGCGGATGAATTTATCAAAATTTCACCCCGGGCGAAGAACCTGGCTGCCCGCCAGGGCGTCGATTATACCGTAGCTCCCGCCACCGGCCCCAACGGCCGCATCATCGAGCGGGACATTGACGCTATGATCGCGTCCGGCAACGCCGCCACCTTTGCCGCTAGAGACGGCTTTGTGGGCTTAGGCTCCGGCATCGAGGGCACCGGTATTGGCGGCCGTGTGCGCATGGCCGACCTGAATGCCCCCGCAGCGCCCGCTGCCACGGCAGCCGCTGTGGCCGACGAGGGTCCTGAGTATGTGGACGTTCCCATGACCAACATCCGCAAGGTGATTGCGAAGAACATGATTCATTCGCTCTCTACCATTGCCCAGCTTACTTATAACATGCATTTCGATATGACCGCGGTCAACGCGTTCCGCGCAGCGGTCAAGGCGGGCGGCGAAGCCCTGAACGTGGGCAAAATCACCATCAACGACGTGATCCTCTATGCCGTTTCCCGCGTCCTTAAGAACCATCCCGATTTCAATGCCCACTGTGTGGACAATAAGGTGCGTCAGTTTACCCATGTGCACCTGGGTGTGGCGGTGGATACCGAGCGCGGCCTGATGGTCCCCACTATCCGCAACGCCGATTGTAAGAGCCTTTCGGAAATCGCCAAGGAAGCCAAAGAGCTGGCGGCAGCCTGCCAGAAGGGCTCCATCGCGCCCGACCTGCTTTCGGGCGGTACCTTCACGGTCTCCAACCTGGGTTCGCTGGGCATGGAAAGCTTCACTCCCGTCATCAATCCGCCGCAGACCGCCATTCTGGGCGTCAACACCATCGAGACCAAGGTCCGCGTGGTGAACGGCGAGATCAAAACCTATCCGGCCATGAACCTTTCCCTCACCGCCGACCATCGGGTGATCGACGGTGCGCCTGCCTCCCGTTTCTTGAAGGAACTGGTCACGGCGCTGGAAAACTTCACCGTATTGCTGGCGAAATAAGGAGGCAAGCATCATGAGCTACGATCTGATTGTATTGGGCGGCGGCCCGGCCGGTTACCTGGCGGGTGAGCGTGCGGGCCACGCGGGCTTAAAAACCGTCGTCATCGAAAAGCGGGCATTGGGCGGCGTCTGCCTCAACGAGGGCTGCATTCCTTCCAAGGCGCTGCTAAACAGCGCAAAAATGCTCGACTATGCCCGTCACGCCTCCGTTTTCGGCGTGAGCGTGGAGGGCGCCACCATTGACCATAAGGCGGTGGTCGCCCGTAAGAACAAGGTGGTCAAGACCCTGGTTTCCGGCATTCGCGGCGCCATGAAGGCGAACGGCGTAGAGGTAGTGTCGGAAGAAGGCGTCATCAAGGGCAAGGATGGAGAAGGCTTTGTGGTGGAAGCAGGCGGCAAGGAATATAAGGGCAAGAAGCTCCTTATCGCCACCGGTTCCATGCCGGCCATGCCTCCTATCCCGGGCCTGCGGGAAAATTACGAGGCCGGTTTTGTTATGACCAACCGGGAAATCCTGGACCTAGAAGAAATCCCCGAGAGCCTGGTCATCATCGGAGGCGGCGTCATTGGCCTGGAAATGGCTTCTTACTTTAACTCGGTAGGCAGCAAGGTCACCGTCATCGAGATGCTCGACCACATTGCCGGCCCCACTGAAAGCGAAATTTCTGCGCTGCTTCTGAAGACTTATCAGAAGAAGGGCGTAGACTTCCAGCTCTCTAGCAAGGTCACCGAGGTCAAGAACGGCGCGGTGGTCTATGAAAAGGATGGCAAGATTGTCGAATGCAAGGCCACGAAGGCCCTGTGCTCCATTGGCCGCCGCCCGGTTACCCAGGGCATCGGCCTGGAAACCATCGGCGTGGCCACCGACCGGGGCGCCATCCTCACCGACCGGCACATGATGACCAACGTCCCCAATGTGTACGCAGCCGGCGACGTCAACGGCAAGTCCATGCTGGCGCACACCGCCTACCGGGAGGCCGAGGTGGCGGTCAACCACATGACCGGCAAGCGCGACTACATGCGCTACGAGGCCATTCCGGCGGTCATCTACACCTATCCGGAGGTCGCCTGCGTAGGCGAAACCGAGGAAACCGCCAAGGCGAAGGGCATCGAGTACGATTGCCAGAAGCTTCCTTTCATCTATTCCGGCCGCTATGTGGCGGAAAACGAGGGCGGCGAAAGCCTGTGCAAGATCCTGGTGGAAAAGAAATCCCGCCGCATCCTCGGCGTGCACCTGATGGGCAGCTATGTGTCCGAAATGATTTACGGCGCGGCTCTGATGATCGAGACGGAAATGCGGGTGGACGATGCCAAGGAATTGGTGTTCCCCCATCCCACCGTCTGCGAGATCATCCGCGAAACGCTGTTCAAGTTCTAAACAACTGAATTTGCCCAACCAAGATTAAAGGAGTGTTATAAGCATGCCAAAGTCACAGTTCGTCGACCCAAAGTTCCTGCGTGCCAAGGGAACCATTCATTTTGAGGACATTCCGGTCAACCAGTATGACCGTACCATCGAGCAGGAGAAGGAAAACTACTCCAAGGCCGACTTTATGCGCATTTACCGGGACATGGCCATCATCCGCGAGTTTGAGACCATGCTCTATCTCATCAAGACCACCAATTCCTACAACGGCGTCGAGTACAACAACCCCGGCCCCGCTCATCTTTCCATGGGCCAGGAGGCCAGCGCCGTGGGCCAGGCATATATTCTCAACATCAACGACTACATCTTCGGTTCTCACCGTAGCCACGGCGAAATCCTCGCCAAGGGCCTGTCCGCCATCGAGAAGCTGTCGGACAAGGAGCTCATGGACGTGATGGAGAACTTCCTGGGCGGTAAGACCCTCAAAGCCATCGAAGGCAAGCAGAAGAACCCGGGCGATGTCAAAGAGCTGGCCACCGACTTTTTGGTGTACGGCGCTCTGGCCGAAATTTTCGCCAAGGAGAACGGCTTTAATAAGGGCATCGGCGGCTCTATGCACGCGTTCTTCACGCCCTTCGGCATCTATCCCAACAACGCCATCGTCGGCGGCTCTGCCACTATTGCCATGGGCGCCGCTCTCTATAAGAGAAGCAACGCCAAAGACGGCATCGTCATCGCCAACATCGGCGACGCCTCCATGGGCCGCGGCCCGGTCTGGGAAGCCATGATGATGTCCGCTATGGACCAGATTAAGCAGTTGTGGGAGGAAGGCTACAACAAGGGTCTGCCCATCCTCTTCAACATCTTCAACAACCAGTACGGCATGGGCGGCCAGACCCGCGGCGAAACCATGGGTTACGACTTCCTGGCCCGCGCGGGTGCCGGTATCAACCCCGCCCAGATGCACGCCGAACGTGTGGACGGCTACAATCCCTTGGCTGTCATCGAAGCCATGCGCCGCAAGAAGGCGCTCTTGGAGCAGGGCGAAGGCCCGGTCCTTCTGGACGTGGTTACCTATCGTATGGCCGGCCACTCTCCGTCGGACGCTTCCACCTACCGCACCAAGGAGGAAATGGACGCTTGGGCGAAGGAGGATGTGCTGGAAAGCTACGAGGCGAAGATGACCGCTGCCGGCGTTGCCAGCGCGGACGAGTTTGCCGCTATCCGCGAGGACGTCAAGGCTCTCATCACCAAGGTCTGCGGCCTGGCTGCCGATCCGGTGGTTTCGCCCCGCATCGACCTTGCAAAGCAGCCTGACGCCATCGAAAGCATCATGTTCTCCAACCAGAAGGTCGCCAAGATGGAAGACCGGGAGAGCGAGATGCTCATGCCTAAGGAAGAAAACCCGCGCGTGCAGCAGATTGCCCGCAAGGAGCGCTGGGGCTTCGATAAGAACGGCAAGCCTGTTTCCAAGAACAAGGTCTTCCAGCTCAGAGACGGTATTTTTGAAGCCGTTCTCGATAAATTCTACGAAGATCCCACCCTCATCGCTTACGGCGAAGATGTGCGCGACTGGGGCGGCGCTTACGCGGTTTACCGCGGCTTAACCGAGGCGGTTCCCTATCACCGCTTCTTTAACTCTCCCATCTCCGAAGCCGCCATCGTTGGTTCCGCCGTCGGCTATGCTATGGCGGGCGGCCGCGTCATTGCGGAGCTGATGTACTGCGACTTCCTAGGTTGCGCGGGCGACGAAATCTTTAATCAGCTTTCCAAGTGGCAGTCCATGAGCGCCGGTATCCTGAAAATGCCGGTGGTCATCCGCGTGTCGGTGGGCTCCAAGTACGGCGCCCAGCACTCTCAGGATTGGACCGCTCTCGTTTCCCATATTCCGGGCCTGAAGGTCGCCTTCCCGGCCACCCCCTATGACGCCAAGGGCTTGATGACCGCCGCCCTCAACGGCACCGACCCGGTCATCTTCTTCGAAAGCCAGCGCATCTACGACGTGGGCGAGCAGTTCCACGAAGGCGGCGTGCCCACCGAATCCTACGAGGTTCCTTTCGGTGAGCCGGACGTTAAGCGCGAGGGTAAGGACGTCACCATCCTGACCATCGGCGCCACCCTCTACCGTGCTCTGGACGCGGCGAAGATTCTGCAGGAGAAGTACAACGTCTCCGCCGAGGTTATCGACGCCCGTTCCATGGTTCCCTTCAACTACGACAAGGTCATCGAGTCGGTGAAGAAGACCGGCAAGATCATCATCGCGGGCGACGCTTGCGAGCGTGGCTCCATCATGGCGGAAATGGCCGAAAAGGTCACCGCTCTGGCCTTCGATTACCTGGATGCGCCGCCTGTGGTGGTGGGTTCTCGCAACTGGATCACGCCCTGCTACGAGATGGAGAAGTTCTTCTTCCCGCAGCCGTCCACCTTTATTGACGCCATCCACGAGCGCATCATGCCCCTGGAGGGTTACACCCCTGAGGCCAACTTTACCGACGGAGAGATGCTCCGCCGCAGCAAGCTGGGCGTGTAAGGGATTACAACAAAACAACAACTGCACAGGGGCAATTGAAAAATTGCCCCTGTCCTGCTATTCCAGGCTTTTTTGAAAAGAAGAGCCTGGGAAAGTCGGGCATTCTTTCCCACAGGAGCGAAAACCGTTTTATGCTGTATCTTTTTAACGCTTCCACCGACCCCTATTTTAACTTGGCCGCGGAAGAGTATCTTCTGACCTCTTTTCAGGAGGACATTTTTATGCTCTGGCGCAACGCTCCGTCCATCATTGTCGGGCGCAACCAGAACACCATGTCGGAAATCAATTACGATTACATCACCGCCCATCGCATCCCGGTGGTGCGCCGCTTAACCGGCGGCGGCGCGGTGTTTCACGATCTGGGGAACGTCAACTATACCTTTCTCGTGTCCGGCAGCGGCCATGCCACCGATTTTGCCCATTTCTCTCAGCCGATTCTGCGGGCGCTTCATTCCCTTGGAGTGGACGCAGCCCTGCGGGGACGAAACGATCTGTGCATCGGGGAACGGAAATTTTCCGGCACCGCCCAGTGCGTCAGAAACGGCCGGATGATGCACCATGGAACGCTGCTTTTTTCTGCGGACATGGCCGACCTAACTGATGCGTTGCAGGTGAAGCCGGGAAAAATCCAATCCAAAGGGGTGGCATCGGTGCGCGCCCGGGTGACGAACATTTCCGAGCACCTGAAAGCCCCCATGACGGTGGAAGACTTTATCGGTCATGTGGCGAAGGAGGTCTGCGCCGGCGACGCGCAGGCGTATTCCCTGACCGAAGCGGACAAGGCCGCAATCGCCAAGCTGCGGGAAGAAAAGTACGCCACCTGGGCCTGGAACTATGGAGATTCTCCCAAATACCAGGTGTACGCGGAATATAAGTTTGCAAGCGGCACGGCGGAGATTCATCTCAACGTCAAGGAAGGCCGCATTGCTGCCATCCGCGTGTTCGGGGACTTTTTCGGAGACCGGGACGTTTCCTTGCTTGAAAAAGCCCTTACCGGCGTTCCCCATGAGAGGAATGCCGTAGAGCAGGCGCTTTCGGACGCACAGGTGGAGCGCTACCTATGGGGCGCCAACGCGGGGGATTTTGCCGCGGCGCTTTTTTAAAAGAAGAACGGATTTGAAAGGAGAGGACTACATGTTTGACGAGCAAATTGCCCAGTTAAACGCACCGGACAGCTGGGATCGGCTGGACGCATTGAAAGCGCTCATGCAGAAGATCCAGGACGGGGAGATGGAGGCACCCAAACAGCTCAACTCCGTCAACAACCACATCCACACCACCTATTCCTTCTCGCCCTATTCGCCCACCAAGGCGGTATGGATGGCCTATCAGGCGGGCTTGCAGACGGCGGGAATCATGGACCACGATTCCATCGCGGGCGCCAGAGAGTTTATCAAGGCCGGCGAAATCGTGGGGATGGCCACCACCATCGGCATGGAGCTGCGTGCCAAAGCGGACGACACCCCCCTCTACGGCCGGCGGATCAACAACCCCGATCAGGAATCTATTTTTTACATGGCCATCCACGGCATCCCTCACACCCAGATCGATAAGGTGGAGGCCTTTATCCGCCCCTACCGGGAGGCGCGCAATTTGCGCAACCGCGCCATGACCGAAAAGATTAACGAACTGGTGGCGCCCTATGGTTTATCGGTGGACTTTGACGAGGACGTGTACCCCATTTCTGAGAACGCGCGTAACGGTTCCATCACCGAGCGGCATATTACTGCGGCCCTTGCCAACAAAATCATCGGAAAGTACGGGAAAGGGGAGGCCCTCGTCACCTTCCTGAAAACCGAAATGAAGCTGAACATCTCCCCGAAAATCGAAGGGTATCTTCTGGATGAGCAGAATCCCCACGCCATGTACGACCTGCTGGGCGTCCTCAAAAGCGAGTTTGTCCCGAAGTTCTACATCGAAGCCACCGACGAATGCCCCCATGCCAGGGAAGCGGTGGAGTTTGCCAGGAAGATCGGGGCCATCAGCGCCTATGCGTATTTAGGTGACGTGGGCGAGTCGGTCACCGGCGACAAAAAGGCCCAGCGGTTTGAGGACCAGTACATTGACGAGCTGTTTGAAGCCATCCATGCGCTTGGCTTCAACGCCGTGACCTACATGCCCTCCCGCAACACCATGGAGCAGCTGGGACGCATCAAGCAATACTGCGCCCGCTACAACCTCATGGAGATTTCCGGCGAGGACATCAACCAGCCCCGCCAGTCCTTCATCTGTAAGGCCATGGAAAATCCGGAGTTTGCCAACCTTTTTGACTCCACTTGGGCGCTTATTGGCCATGAGCTGGCCGCCACCAAAAATCTGGAGCAGTCCCTTTTCTCCAAGGAATCCATCGCCAAGGATGAGGACATTACCAAGCGCATCCAGACTTATCGGCAGATGGGAACCCAGGAGTATTTCTTCTGGCACGGAAAAAAGAATCCGATCATGTAACAATTGTCTATATAAAAGCAACCAGATTACACACATAGTAATCTGGTTGCTTTTTTGCGTTTTGCCATAAATATGAATTTTTTTGTGTATTATTTAATGAAAAGTTGTACTAACATTTGATAACTAATTATAATAGTGTAAAAAATTAAGTACAAAGTTTTACCTTTTTGGAATTGACATGATAACGAGCGAAATGCATAATAAAGGCAAGGTCATAGTATCTATGGCCAAAATGCATTAGGAGGAGAGAAAATGAAAGCAAAGAAACTACTTGCGATCCTGCTGAGCGCAGTCATGCTCATCGGCATTGTGCCGATGACTGCGTTTGGCGCGGCACCTGCGAATCCCTTCTTTGATGACTTCGAGGGCGACTTCGAACAATTCTGGGGAACCGTAGGCAACAAAGACCTAGTAGGCAGTACGGGCGTGTTTGACGTCCACCTTGCCGAAGAAAACGGAAACCATTACCTGGAAACCTGGCATCAGCAGGGCAACGGCGACCGTGGAAGCATGAAGGAATTCGATTACATTGATTCGCAGTCCCTTCAGATTTCCTTTGATTACCGTCCCGGCGATGTGCCCAACGCCCGCAACATCGGCGCCCTGCGCTTCTACAGCAGCGCGACCAATACGCCCATGTTCCAGTTCGTGTTCGGCAATAAGGGCCAGTTGGGCTTTGTCGCCGGCAACTATGGCCGCGTCAGCGGTCTTACCGACCTGGTTGTGGACGGCGACCCCGCCACCACCAAAATCACCAATACCGGCCTTGCCACCAAGGTTTGGTATAAGGTAGTTCTGGACTTCGATTTTGTCAACCACAAAATGAGCGTCTCCCTGACGCCCCGGGATGTGGAAGGCGCTACCGCCACCGTATTCAGTGACATCGACATTGCCGCCAACCATGCCAATTTCAACCGTATGGTATTCTGGGGCGGCCGCAACGGCGGCAACCCGGTTACCGTATATGAGGACTTGGATAATTTTAAGATCTCCTACGAGCCCTATGCGGCCAACAACATCCTGTCCATCGAGCAGCCTGCCGACCGCGTGGAATCCTCCCTGGATACCATTGCCCTCCCCACCGAAGTCAACGCTCTGATGGGCGACGGCTCCGAGAAGACCATCAAGGTCGGCGAATGGACCAGTGAGCCGGCGTTTGACCCGGCCGTGTTCCAGACCTATACCTATACCGCCCCGCTGGTTCTGGAAGGAACCGAGAATCCCCGCAATCTGGTAGCCACCTTTAAGATGGACTATCACAAGTACCACTACGTGGAATCCGTTCAGGAAATGATCACCATTCAGGTGGACTATCCGCAGACGGAGGCCCCCGCTCTGCCCGCTACCGTGCCGGTGAAGCTGAGCAACGGCCAGTGGATTCAGGCGGATATCTCCGGCTGGACTTCCGACAATCCCTTTGACGCTTCCCAGGAAGGCATTTATGTTTACACCACCAACATCGTGGCGAGAGATCCGGTCGCAGGCAGCGATGCGGTTCCCTATGAGCTGACTAGAAACCTTACCGCCACCCAGCGCGTCAGCTACGCGGACCTTGGCACCAACTACAACGGCTATGAGCGTTCCATGGAATGGCTCGACCGCGGCGTGGTTGCGCTGAAGTCCGACGACGGCATCTTTGTTTCCTGGCGTCTGCTTGCCTCCGAATACGGCAAGGACATCTCCTTCAATCTCTATCGCAACGGTGAGAAGATCAATGCCCAGCCCATCACCAATGTGACGAACTTTGTGGATAAGGACGGCAAGCCCGGCGACAAGTATGTGGTTGAGACGATCCTCAATGGCGTTTCTTCCATGAGCGAGGAAACGGCCGCTTGGGAGAACAACTACATGGCCATCCCGCTGCAGTACCCGGGCGATCATCCGGATATCGCAGGCAAGGTGGTAGCGACTTACTCTGCCAATGATGCCGGCGTTGCCGACGTGGATGGCGACGGCGAATATGAAATCGTCGTGAAGTGGTATCCCTCCAACCAGTTCGATTCTGGTACCTCCGGCGTTTTGAGCAGCCCCACCTTCTTTGACTGCTACAAACTCGACGGCACCGTGCTGTGGAGACTTGCCATGGGCTACAACGTACCCTCCGGTGCTCACTACAGCCAATTCCTGTTCTACGATTTCGATATGGACGGCAAGGCTGAGTTCCTGATTAAGGGCGCTGACGGCACCCGTACCTACGCCCCCAATGCCGAAGGCAAGATCGACATGGACGACGAGTCCACCATTATCGACATCGTGGGTGATCCTTCCCTGGAAGGTACCAATGTGATTCTCTCCGGTTCCGGTACCGGCCATATCAACGGCGGCAACGAGTACATGGTCGCCATTGACGGCCTCACCGGCGAAGTCATCGATTACTGTGACTATGCGTTCCCGGTGGGCAATGTCCGCGACTGGGGCGACAGTTCTTACAACCGCTCTGACCGTTACAACTGCGCGTTCGGTTATCTGCCGGATCTGTCTTCCAGTGAGGAAGGCGCCGTTCGTCCGACCGCGCTGATGAACCGCGGCTACTATGCTAGAACCACGGTCGTTGCCTATCAGCTGATTGACGACATGCTGCAAGAAGTTTGGACCTTTGATTCCGCGCCCCTTGGCAGCAGCTACGGCGGTAAGGGTAACCATAACAATGCCGCCGGCGACGTGGACGCGGACGGCTATGACGAGTTGATCCTCGGTTCCATCGCGCTGGACCACGACGGTTCTATCCTCTGGATCAAGAACGGCAAGAACGGCATGGATAACGTGGCTCACGGCGATACCATCCATCTGGCTGCCATGATCCCCGAATCCGATCGCCTTCAAGTGTTCCAGCCCTATGAATCTGGCAACTCGGTCGTCAACTATGCCCTGAGCGACGCCGGCAACGGCGCCCGTCTGCTGGGTCACAAGATTGGCAACTTCGACGCCGGCCGCGGCGTGGCTGCCAACATCACCCCGAATCCCGGCTTTGAAATCTGGTCCCAGCGTCCCGGCAACGAAACGCCCGGCCAGGTTCCCGCTGGCTCCATCTACAATGTCTACGGTGAAGTAATCGCTGAAACCAAGTGCGTCAACTTCTCCTGCAACTGGCGTGCTTACTGGGACGGTGACCTGCTGTCTGAATTGCCCGATGGCGAAAACATCGGCGCTCCCGACGGTTATACCGCCCAAACTATCTATAAGTATAATTGGGAAACCAACAATATGGATGTTCTGGATGTGTTCGAAGGCACCATGACCAACAACGGCACTAAGAACACCCCCAATCTGGCCGCCGACATTCTTGGCGACTGGCGCGAGGAAATCGTCACCCGCGCGGCGGATTCTTCTGAGCTGCGCATCTATACCACCGATATCCCCACCGACTACATGATTTACACCCTCATGCATGATCCGGTTTACCGCAATGCGGTCGCCAATCAGAACGGCTGCTACAACCAGCCGCCGCACCTGGGCTTCTACCTGGGCGAGGATGTGAAGGATCAGGTCCTGGCGATGGAACTGCCCACCTATCCCATGTACTATTCCAACACCCCGGTTACCGCCTCGACGGATGCTCCCGGCTACAAGCCCAACGATGAAATCACGGTTACCGTCACCACCGGCAAAAACGTAGACTTCGTCTACCTGGCCAATGAGCTGGGCAACGGTCTGGTCAGCACCCATGAGGAGCCCGTCCTCAATGAAGACAATACCCTGACCTGGACCCTTAAGCTGAGCCTTGGTACGGTCGGTGCGCGTACTCTGAAGGTCTTTGCGGATTATGAAGACACTGGTGCAACCGTGAGCTTCGCCATCGCAAACGAGACGGTGGCACCTCCTGTCGAAGAGCTTCCGCAAGCCATCTCCGTCAAAGGAAAGGCTACCGTAAAGGTAAACCAGACCTTTGAGGTTACCATTAAGACCAACCAGGCGGTTTCCTTCGTGCGTCTCTTTAACGAGAGCGGCATGGGCCTTGCCCCGTCTTCTCTGAGCTATGTGGACAATGCGGATGGCACCCGTACCTGGACCTACGCCACCAGTGTCGGTTCGATCGGGACCCGTACTCTCAACGTGCGTGTGGCCGGAGCGGACCGCGTGTATGAAGCCACCGATGTGGACTACACGGTGAGAATCACTCGGTAGTTTTGGTTTTGCAGAAAACAGCATTCCATAGAAAATATCGCAAAATGCGGCAAAGGCGCAGGGATTTCCCTGCGCCTTTGCTTATTCATGAAGGAGAATCATCGGCTGTGCCGATAAGGAAATCCAATTGCGGGCATCGCACCTTCTTTCATTCTGTGCAGGGAGAAAAGATACCAAGCTCTCACTTTAGCTGTCTATGCGCCTCCTTCTACCCATCCCATTCCCGGTGAGCGCGGCTATCCATCGCTTTAGACGATAGAAGACAAGAAAAACAAAAGGGAAGCTGCCGGCTAACCGGCAGCTTCCCTTTTGTTTGATTTCCTTACAATCGGTTTTATCGTTTGTGCCGCTCTTCCCACTGGGAAAACAGCGCCTTTACGTCTTCGATATGCCCATAAGCGTCCCGTGCCAGCGCTTCCTTATCCACCTGGGGCCGGGGCGCTGTCAGGACCTCGTCGAGCACCTGTGAAACCGGCTGTTCCCACAGCGTCCTCCATGGATACCGCTTGGCCGGGATAGAAAGCTCGTCAAGCAGGCGGTTCATCTTATCCGAGTAGGTCACCGGTATCAGCGGTAACCCCATTTGCAGCGCCGTCACCGCCCCGTGCAGCCGTACGCAGACAAGCGTGCGGCACTGCCTCATGGCGGCAAGCACCGTTTCTCCGTTATCGAGATGGGCGGCTATCTGCGCTTTTTCCTTGTTTTTCATGTGGGAAAGGACCAGATGAGCGGCGAACAGATCGTTTTCCACTCCTGTGTCGAAAGCAAAGAGAAAGACGCCCTTTCCCGTGCGTTCGATATACTGGTCCGCAAGTTTTGCCAGAAACACTGCGTTCTTTTCACACACATCTGCGTGCTGAAAATTGTTGTAGCAGGTAATGCCCAGCAATTCCCCCAGCTGCTCTACCTGCGGCA
The DNA here is from genome assembly GCA_018364155.1 of Clostridiales bacterium. Taxonomy (GTDB): domain Bacteria; phylum Bacillota; class Clostridia; order Oscillospirales; family Acutalibacteraceae; genus Solibaculum_A. Next base: position 307,657 of record JAGZMM010000003.1, on the reverse strand, counting down.
GATTCATGGAAAAGAGCAGGTCCGCATGATACCGGCAATTGCGTCCCTCTGCCACGGAAAGGGAATACCGGTCTCGCACCGTGGTCAGCGAAGCTTTTTTCAGTTCATACCGCACCAAACGCTTCCCGTGCTTCCAGTAGAAAGGACCAATGTTGCATCCTAAATAAACCAGAAGCCCGTCCTTGCGTAAAAACCGCCACTGGGACCGGTCGTCCGTCAGCACCCGTACCAACGCAGGCTTCCAAGAGTGAATGATGAATGTGGAGCCGCCAACGTAAACACACGCATCAAAGCTTTTGTCCTTGGAGGCAGCCTTGAGAGAACCATGGAACACCCGCAGATTGGGCAGGTCTGCAAAGGGGAGCAGCAACGTGTCGTCCCGGCAGCAAAGGTACACTTCATGCTCTGGAAAAGCCTGAAAAAAGAGGCGGACCATACAGTCGTCCCCGAAATTGCGGTCGAGATAGGCGAGTAACAGGATTTTCAAATATGCGTCCTCCTTTGCCCGGCGTTAGGACTGCCTGGCTTCCAGTGCCTTAAAGTCTACCTTTCCAATTTTGGTGCGGGGAAGCTCCGGGAGAAACTCCACCTGAGCCGGGATGCTCCACCGGTTGAGCGTCTGGGAAGAATAACGCTTGAGTTCTTCAGCCAGAAGTTCCTGTTCGTTTTGCGTTTTTGCCGGCCTCTGAGGCACCACATAGGCCTTGACCTTGGTGCCGCTTGCGGTCTGCACCCCTACCACACAACAGTCCTCCACCAAGGAGTTGCACCGCAGCCGCTCCTCAATCACCGAGGGGTATATCAGGTACCCGGACACCTTGAGCACCCGTTTAAGCCGCTGTTTAAAATAAAGCTGCCCGTCCTTGCCGATGCGCCCGATGTCCCCCGTGTGCAGCCAGAGCTTGCCGTCTGGATGGCGCTTTAGTACCTTAGCGGTCTCCTCCTCATCCTGCCAGTAGCCCTTCATCAGCGTCGGGCCGGTGATGCAGATTTCCCCGTCTTCCTCCACGATCGTTTCTGTGCAGCCAAGGCGCACCACCTTCATCTCGTTGCCATCAAACGGAGTTCCCACGCAGCCGGTCCCCACTTTCTCCACCGGCGGGGCCATGGTGCAGGCGGTAACGCACTCGGTCAGCCCGTACCCGGAGATGAGGTACGTGTCCGACCCGCCCTCCTTAAGCAGGGCATCCATCCGTGCTTTCAGGTCGTCGGAAACAATGTCGCCCCCGGAACCTACCAGACGGATAAAGGAAAGGTCCTGCCCTTTAAGACCGCCGCACTTGAGGAGCCCCTCAAAAAAGGCGGGAACGCTGAAAATCAGCGAGATTTTTTCTTTTAAAATCATGTTGCAGCAGTCCTTCGGGTCAAAGCGGGGAATGAGCGCGTACCGCATTCCCACGCACATGGCCGTGTGCATACACAGCGCGAAACCAAACCCGTGAAAAACCGGCAGCGCCCCCAGCATCCCGTCGGACGCCAGCACATCCTTGGCAATGGGAAACATTTGAAAGGATAAGTGATTGACCGCGTCGTTTGCAAGCATGACTCCTTTGGGGCTGCCAGTGGTGCCGCCGGTGTACATGATGGCAGCCGTGTCGTCCCGTGTGCCCACCGTAGGCGGAATTCCGTGACGTTTGAGATAGGTCTTGCCCCCGTCTAAGAAGGCTTGCCAGCTTAACTTCTGCTTCACCTGGGCCGGGCCCCGCTTATCCTTCGTGCGGTGCAGGTATACCTTACCCCGCACAAAGCCCACCGGGGTCTTTTCGAAGAACTGGGCGGTTTTGCAGCAGATTAAGGTGACCGGGAGACCGTCAAACGCTTTTTCCGATATGTCAAAGCAGAACGCCACCTTGCTTTTCACCAGCTCCACCCCATGCCGAACCTCCGACGCAGTGGAAAGGGGATGGAGCATGTTGCACACTGCCCCGATTTTATTGACCGCGTAAATCACGGCGATGGTCTGGGGAAGATTCGGCATGCATATGGTAACCCGGTGCCCTCTTTTGATTCCCAGCGCTTTGAGTCCCGCCGCGCAGCTGTTAACGAGGTCGTCGAGCTGGGAAAAGGAGAGATGGGTGCCGTAGTAAATCAGAGCCGTGGAATTGGGATACCGCTCCACCGTAGCGTGCAGCTGCTCGTACATGGTGTCGAGCATAGGAAGGTCGATGCTCATGTTGGGTACATCCTTTGCAGTAGATTTATGGAAATCCGGCGGTGGCAAAGGGGAGGGAACCACACCCTGCGTTTCTCTGCTCTTTGCCGCCGCGTACACTTGTTTTGAAGACAGGCATGGTGTATAATAAATACACTTATTTCGTTATTCATTATAGAGCAGGCAGGGGAAAAAAGCAATTCTTTTTGCCTTTGCCCAGCCGCGGTTTCGGGCTTTTGCCGGAGACCTGCGGCGATAGGGAGGAACAGGATGGACATCAAGGAACTGGCGCTGCAAAAGCATTACGAATGGAAAGGAAAGATCGAAGTCAAGGCCACCGTCCCGGTGAACAGCCGGGAGGAGCTATCCCTTGCGTATACGCCGGGAGTGGCACAGCCCTGCCTGGTCATTGAGAAGGACCCGTCCAAGTCCTACGAGCTGACGAGGCGGCATAACCTGGTGGCAGTGGTCACCGACGGCACCGCCGTTTTGGGCCTGGGAGACATCGGCCCCGAGGCCGCTATGCCGGTGATGGAAGGCAAATGCGCTCTTTTTAAGGCGTTTGCGGACATTGACGCATTCCCCATTTGTGTGGACAGCAAGGACCCGGATAAGATCGTTGAAACCGTCCGGCTCATTTCCAAAAGCTTCGGCGGCATCAATTTGGAGGACATTTCCGCGCCCCGCTGCTTTGAAATTGAACGCCGTCTCAAGGAATGCTGTGATATCCCAGTGTTTCACGACGATCAGCACGGCACCGCCATCATCGCCGCCGCCGCCATGCAAAACGCATTGAAGGTGGTGGGCAAGCGGCTTGAGGACGCTACGGTGGTCATCAATGGCGCAGGTGCGGCAGGCATCGCCATCGGCAAGCTGCTCTTGCAGCTTTCGGTGGGCAGTCTGATTTTGTGCGACAAGGAAGGCGCCGTTTACGAAGGGGCCGAGTGGCTCAACTGTGCGCAGAAGGAGATGGCGGCGGTCACCAACCGGGAGAGAAAACAAGGGACTTTAGCCGATGTACTCAAAGGAGCGGACGCATTCATCGGCGTTTCCCGCCCAGGGCTTGTGACTAGGGACATGGTCGCTTCCATGGCAAAGGATCCGGTGGTGTTCGCCATGGCAAACCCGGTTCCTGAAATTATGCCCGACGAAGCCAAGGCGGGCGGCGCGGCCGTGGTGGGTACCGGCCGGTCGGACTATCCCAATCAGATTAACAATGTGCTGGCCTTCCCCGGCATCTTCAAAGGGGCGCTGGCCGTGCGGGCGCGGGACATTACCGAGAGCATGAAGGTGGCGGCCTCTAAGGCACTGGCGGACTTTGTCCCGGCGGACAAGCTTTGCGACTCATATATCCTGCCCGAGCCTTTTGAACCGGGCGTGGCCGATGCGGTGGCAAAGGCGGTGGCGGCGGCTGCAAAGGCGGAAGGAATCGCAAGAATATAACCATTCTTTTTCATCCATAGTATAGAGCGGGACAAGGCTGCATATACCGTAGAGAACGGTCTCTTTTCCCGCTTGCAGTTAAAACAGCAAAAGGCGGGGACAATTTTCATGGAATACGTCTATCAAACCAAAGGCACCTGTTCGCGGGCCATTCATGTGACGCTCGACGGGGATAAAATCGAATCGGTCCGGTTCGACGGCGGCTGCAACGGCAATTTAAAGGGGATCGCCAAGCTGGTGCAAGGAATGACCGTCGATCAGGTGGAAACCTTACTGAAGGGGACTACCTGCGGGTTTAAGGCCACCTCCTGTCCCGACCAGCTGGCCATCGCCGTGCGCAAGGCTAAGGACAAGCAGGACCGGGAGCAGTAAGCCTAAAATTCAAAGAAACAAAGGGAGGCATTCCCATGTGTGAAGACAACGACATCCGCATTGCCGGCAGCCACCCGTCCCGGGAGATTTCCTCCTCGGAGGACTTAGACGCAGAAGCGTCTCTGCGGGAGCTCAACCGGGAAAAGGAAAACGGAAACCTGGAAAAGGCCCGTGGCCTGGGTGCGGCGGCGGCAGCCGAGGTATACGCCGACAACGGGGAAAGCTTTTTCGGAATGGACAGCTCGGAGAACGCCCAGATGCGCGAGCAGCGCCAGATGTTGCTGGCCTTTGCGGCCGTGGTGGGGTTTGACAAATATGTTCCAAATGCCCACTGTGCCCGGGCGGCTCTGTCCACCTTTTATGAAACGCTCAAACGGGATGCGCCGCAAATTTACGACGATGTGGAGCGCTCTTTTGCCTTCTCCTTTTATTTTCTTGAGTACCACCGGGGCCGTGATGTGGCGGCTGCCATCGGCCAGACCTTTGCCATGCTTTGCAGCCGACCGGGGGACAGCGTTTGCGCCCAGTTAGGCAAGGCACTCTACCTGCGTTTTCTGGACGTGATCCAGAGCATGGCCGAACACACCGGTTTTGTCAAGGAAGAACCGGCAGGAAAGGAAGAAAGTTGATGAAAAAATCCGATCGATTTCGAAAAATCTTCAGTCAAGGAGTTATGGACACCTTCGAAATCTGGGTGGACCAGGAAACCGGGGTCAATTACCTATACCATGCTTCCGGATACGCGGGCGGGCTGACCGTGATGCTCGGGCGCGACGGCAAGCCGGTGATTACTCCGGTGCAGCCGGAGGAATAACCCAAGGCACCATGCACAACAAAGCCGGGGCCCTGCGCTGTCTGTTCAGCGCTGGAGCTCCGGCTTTCGTACATAGGATTCGGATGGGCTTTTTCCATCCCTTAGAGAAAGGAGTCTAAATTATGAAAGTAGTCGCATTCAACGGAAGCCCCCGCAAAAACGGGAACACCGCTTTCAGCCTGAAGGTGGTGCTCCATGAACTGGAACAAGCGGGAATCGATACGGAGCTTGTCCAGGTGGGCGGCCACACCCTGGCCGGCTGCCGGGCCTGCGGCGGATGTAAGAAAAACGGCGGTCACTGCGTTCTTCCCGACGATGGAATGAACGGGTATATCGACAAGATGAAAGAGGCCGATGGCATCCTCATCGGGTCGCCGGTCTATTTTGCCAACATCAACACCGAAACCAAAGCCCTCATCGACCGGGCGGGTTCCGCTCTGGGCCAGACGCTGGCCGGCAAGGTAGGCGCCCCCGTGGTAGCTGCCCGCCGGGCAGGCGGCACCTTCGCTTACGCCGCCATCAACTTCTTCTTTGGCATCAAGCAGATGATCGTCCCCGGCTCTACCTACTGGAACTTAACCCTTGCCCGGGACCTTGGGGACGCTCAGAAGGACGAAGAAGGGGTGCGCACCTTTGAGAACCTGGGCAAAAATATGGCCGCTCTTTTAAAAGCCCTGGAAAAATAGCGACCGTCGTTACCGGAAGGATTTCACCTGCTTGAGCAGCACCGATAAGACAAGGGCCAGCCCCGCCGATACGCCTCCCTGAATGAGGTTAGAGGGGACGGAAGTGAGCGCCACCTCCCAGGAGCCCTTGAGAATGGTGCCGCCGATGAAGTAACCGAGCACCATCACGAGCCCCGCTGCGATCATGCCCGCAATCGCCCGCCAGGAGTACTTTTTACCCTTGAGCGCCTTGTAGGCAATCAGGCCGCACACCGCGCCTTCCGCTGCTTTGATGAGCAGGGAGAAGGGGGCCCAGTGGGCGTAGCCCAGCAAAAGGTCTGCCAGCATTGAGCCGATGCCGCCGGACAAAGCTCCCGCAAGCGGCCCGAAAAAGAGAGCGGTGATAAACACGACGGTGTCCCCAATGTTGATGTAGCCGTTGGTGGCGGGAATCGGGATGGAGATGCACATGGTAGCTACTGCGGTCAAAGCGGCAAACAACGCGATGACAACCAGGCGCTGCAAGGTGGTCATGGATTTGGTCATAGGTAATTCCTCCCCTTACAAAATGAGATTTGACGTTTGCGCAGGGCGGATCCAAACCCTGTGTGAGACGCCGCAAATAAAAAAATCTTCTTTCCGAAGGTTCCTTTGGAAAGAAGATTTTTTTATTACAAAACGTAATATTATAAACCAAATATACCGAAAATTCGCCCAATTGCGCGAAAATTCCTGCTATTCGGGTTCCTCTTCCTTTCCCATTCAGACTATACTGGCGGTTGCGGATTCTCACCGCATCGGCTGTTGGGGCTGTTGGACTTATCCAGTCAAAGCTGGCATCACCACCGGTCGGGAATCGCAGAGAACCGAAAAGGTTCCCGCTCGCCCTGCCCAAAGGAATGTATGCACTTTTTTCTTTGGGTTGCATTGTAAAACAAGGAGACGCAATTGTCAAGCCCTATTTTTGATTCAATACCTCTACACTCTTTTGCAGCACCGCGTTTGCCACCGACCCGGCCGCCTTGAACCCGGAGCCGCCGTTCTCAATCACCACCGCGAAAGCCAGCGGCGCTTCCTCGTTTCGCACAAAGCCCACAAACCAGGCATGGGGCTTTGAGGAGTCGTTGACCTCCGCCGTACCTGTTTTTGCGCACAGGTCAAGCCCCGCAAAATTGTCTGCCCCGTAGTTGTTGAGCACCGCTCCGTGCATCATGTCCGCTAAAATCGAGGCGGTAGAGCTTTCCATGATTTTGGTTCCCTCGGTAGTTTTGCCGATGTAAGTGGGGATGTTCAAGGGCCCGAGCACATTGTTTACCAGCCGGGGCTGCACCACTGTGCCGCCGTTGCCGATGCCTCCCGCAATGGTCATCATGGTAAAGGGATTTGCCATATCGGTATACTGGCCGATGCCCGACCATCCCAAATCCGCCGCGCCTGCATCCGACACCTTGTAGCTTCCGCCGGGATAGGAAAGGCCGTCCACCGTAAAGTCCCCGTTAAAGCCCATTTTTTGCGCCTGCTCGGTCATGCGCACCGTCCCCAGTTCAATGGCCACCTGGGAAAACACCGTGTTGCACGATTCGGCCAGCGCCTCTGCAAACGTAAGCGTTCCATGCACGCCGTTGCACTTGATAACCCCGTCGGAAGCCTCATACTGGCCGGAACAGACAAATTCCCGGGTCATAATGTCGGGAATGTTCTCAATGGCGGCGGCCGCCGTCACCAACTTAAAGGTAGAGCCGGGCGGATAAAGCCCAGACAGGACCCGGTTGACGTAAACGCCCTGGTACTGCTCGGAATCGGGGTCCATGTCCGGTTTGTTTTGAGGATCGTAGGAAGGGGTGCTCACCGAGCAGAGTACCTCGCCGGTCTTGTAATTGTAGACGCACACGGCGCCTTTGCGCCCGGCGAGCTGCTCGAGCGCCACGCGGCTTACCTGGGCGCTCACCGTCAGGTTGACCTTGCCCCCTTGGTTCCATTCCTCCAGCATGTGCACCCCGCCCACCGGGTTATAGCCGGAAAGGCCGGCGGCAAACTGCTTTTGGATGCTCTTGGAGATGAAATTTTCCGTATCGCCCACCGTGTGCAGCAAAGCTTCCCGCACAGCAGGGTCCTCTGCGTAATAGCGAAGCCCATTTTCCGAGTAGGCGAGCTTCACCCCGTCCCGGTCATAGATTTCGCCGGTGTTCTGCATCAGGCCGTTTGCGTAGATGTGCCGGTTTCGTTCGTTCATCACCCAATCCGACCCGTTGCAAAACCAGGTGATGAAAAAGGCGGCCATCCCAATGCAGAACAGACCGATGAGGATGTAGACCAAAATGGCCCGATGAATGACTTTTTTCATGCGGCAAGCCTCCCTTGTTTATAGGTTCTGGAATCCGCCGCTTTGATAAATCCCAAAAGCCCCCAGCAAGCAATCATAGAAGAACTGCCCCGGCTGACGAAGGGAAGAGTCACCCCGGTCAGCGGGAGAATATCGGTGACACCGAACAGGTTGAGCGCCGCCTGAAACAAAAGCAGGCTGGCCGCCGCACAGGCGGCGATGGAATAGACGGAGGAGCGGGTGCGCCCGGCAAGCCGGCCGGCAAACAGTGCCCAGCCCACATAGACCGACACCGCCGCCGCTCCCAAAAGCAGCCCCCATTCCTCGCACACGATGCCGAACATCAGGTCGGTGGTAGAGGCCGCTACCGTGTGCAGCACCCCCAGCCCCGGCCCTAGGCCCAACAGTCCCCCGCTCGCCACCGACATGAGAAGCTGGGTTTGCTGATAGCCGGACGTGTCAGCAAATTCCCACACATGCCGCCAGGCCTCGAAGCGCTTGGCGATATACGGCTTAAATTGAAGAATCAAAGCCGCGCCTGCGGCTGCACCCGCGCAGAAAAGGATGAGCGTCTTCCAGTCTCCCGAGCGCATGAAGGCAATCACCAGAAAGGTCACAAAGAAGATACAGGCGGTGCCGAAGTCCCCCATGTAGAAAAGGGCGCCCATGCATACCGCGAAGAAGGCTAGAAACCAGGTCAAGTGCCTGGAAGACTGAAGCCGGTCCAGCGTAGCCGTCCCGGTCATCACAAACGCGATCTTTACAAATTCGGACGGCTGAAAGGTAATGGGGCCGATTTTGATCCAGTTCTGCGCCCCGTAGATGATGCTGCCGAAAATGAGGTTGGCCGCCAGCAGCAGCACGCCGCCTACCCCGATCCAAACCTTGTATTTGACCACCCGGTCAATGCTTCCCATGAACCAGATGACCAGGTTATACACCACCAGACCCGCCACCACGCCTAAGAGCTGCATCCAAGTGGAGGAAGGAAGCACGCCGGTGAGGGCGACAAATCCGATGGAGGTCAGGAAAAAGGCGGAGGCCTCTAGCTCGATGTGTTCCCGCCCGATGGCCCGGCTAAAACCGTAATAGACCCACTCCACCCCGATCAAGAGAACCAACGCCAGCAGGTGCAGCGGGTTTTCCATCACCCGGTCGGAGAACAAAAGGCGGATTAGGCAGATGAGCTGAAAAATGGTTAGTAGGCCGAATAAGCCCGCCTGGGTTACCGGTTTGCGCAGCTTTTGCTTTGCACTTTTTTGCTTGCCTATGCGGATGCTGTCCAACATGCGTCACATCCTCTCTAGTCCATAATCCGGTCGCTGAAGGCATAGGTTACTCCGCCCAGCGAAATGACGTCCCCGTTTTTTAACGGCGCGCTTTTCTTCACCCGCTCCCCGTTGACGAACACGCCGGTTTTCGAGTTGGTGTCGAAGATGAGCCAGCCGTTTTTCCGATGGCTGATCACCGCGTGGTTGCGGGAAATGGTGGGGAAATTCAGAATAATGTCCGAGTTGCGGGAACGGCCGATGGCCGTTTCCGGGTTTACAATCCGGGTCACATCCCGAGTCGCCGCGTTTACCAGCACGGCGATGGGCGTGTTTTCCGGAAGGTCTTGGCGCATGGAGCGAAACCATACGATCACGAACCCCAAAACCGGCAGAATCACCAGCCAGCGAAGCACCTCCGACAGAATCTGTGCAAGGGTTTGCAAAGCCGGGTAAGCGGCGAAAAATTCGGCCATTTTGGCAAGACTCCTTTTCCGTGCGGGAATCAGGGAAGGCTCCCGCCGGACCGCACGGGGAAGGGCGGGTGCTTATTGAGATTGCTCCGAAATGGTACAGCGCGCTTTGGCAATTGCAAGGGTGTTCAGGCTGTCTCCCATCACATTGAAAAATGACGCCAACAGCCCAATTTCAGCGGAGGTCAGGCCTTCGGCCAGAGCAGAGGCGAAGGCTGCCGCCGCCAAATTTACAGAAAGCCCATCACAGGACTCCAGCATACCGATTCCTCCTTGGACATAAGAATACAGCCTATCCTATGTGGAAAAAGGAGAAAAGGTACTCGTATTCCGATTATAGCATGCCCGGAGAACTCCCGCAACCGAAAGAAGGTTGACAATCCTCGTGAACGCGTGGTATAAATGATTTTATGACAGGTAGGGAAAAAATAGGACATTTTGTTTGCATACGAGGAGGACGTTACATGAAATCTACCGTTTTGGAAGCCATATTGGACCGCCGCAGCATCCGCAATTACCGGAGAGAACAGATTACCGGCGAACAGCTTCAGGCGTTGATTTCAGCGGCTTTGGCGTCTCCTTCCGCCATGGACCGGCAGCCCTGGCATTTTACCGTAGTGCAAAACCCTGAAATTCTCGCGCAAATCAGCCGCGCTTCCATTGAGGAGCAGAAGAAAACGGCGGATGAGGAAACGCTTCAAAAACTCAATCAGCCCGATGCGGATATCTATTTTCACGCGCCTACGGTGTTTTTCATATCCTGTGAGCCCTCCGCTTCTTTCTGGAGCTATCTCGACTGCGGCATTGCCGCTGAGAACATTGCTCTGGCCGCTCAGGGAATGGGCCTTGGCAGCGTGATTTTAGGTTCGCCCAATGAGGCGTTCGTTGAGCCGCAGGCAGAAAAATTGCGCAAGCTACTTAAACTTCCACAAGGGCATGAAGTAGTTCTTTCGGTTGGAGTCGGTGTTGCGCAGGAAAATCCGCCCGCCCATATGGTAAAGGAAGGCCGGTATCATATTTTATAAGGACGAGGTTTTTTTGAAAAACCATGCAGGCAGCAATAGAAGCGTGCAGAAAAAATCGGAAAATGGGTGTTGACAAAAGGTTTTGTTGCCGATATAATAGTTAGGTCAGCTGAGAAAAGCGTAATGTGAAAGGTGTCCATCGGTTTTGCTTGGTTGGCCTACTGCATGATCTGGATTTGAATGAAAAAGAGCGGTTGTAGCAGTAGACATAGAATATGTGGGGTCTTAGCTCAGATGGTAGAGCGCTGCGTTCGCATCGCAGAGGTCAGGGGTTCGACTCCCCTAGGCTCCACCAAAACGGAACAAGCGATAAACTTCGCTTGTTCCGTTTTTTTGTAAAAAATCGGGCGCGTTTGCGCCACTGGTCCACCTCTTTTGCTTTTCCGGTCGCAGCCAAACGAGAGATTGGAACAGGCAAGCGACATCATACCAGAATTGCAATGAAAGGTGAGGGAATAGCACATCCAAAGCCATATAAAATCGGTTAAGGGACAAGGCCTGCGGGCTTTGTCCCTCTTTGCTTATATTTGCGCAAATGGCTTGTACGGCCCACTGAGAAAATTATCCCGCTGTATTGCAAACGATCTGGTCCACAAGCTCTACGTTCTATGCACCATTTCTACGTCGGTGGAGAATGACAGGAGTCCTGACCAAGGTGGAGGCCGAGCAGCTGATCGACCGGATTCCTTCCATGCGGGCCGAAACATTTGAAAGCCGTATGCTGCGCGAACTGGTGGAACACTACGAGTTGTCGCTAAAACCCCATGACGGTGCAGGCTTAATTGAGCTGACCATATCCTTATATGCCAAAAAGCAGGGAATGGAGCAGCAAAAGAAAAGCCCGGCGCTCCAGACGAGCGGTTTCGAAAACGGGCGGAGGAGCTGCTGTTCGGAGAGCTTTCGATTTTCTGGTGCAAACGCAAAGTTTGCTTCTGGTGAAAGTTTGGCGATTGCGCGCAAGAGACGGGCATGACAAATGATGCACCTTACGCAGGAAAGCGTTCGGGAAAGGTGGGAGTTTATCCGGATTTTACCTGTTTTTTATCCCACGTCCGTCTTCCCTTTACGTGAGACGGATACACTTGAGTCTGTCAAAAGGGAGGGAACAAATCGAATGAAAACATGCATCGCCGTCCTGCTATGCGGGATGCTTCTTTTCTGCCTGCCGTTTCAGGCATTTGCCGCTTCCGTGTCCGCTGCCGACCGGGTTTCCCTGCGCGCAGGGCAGACCCAGGTCCAGATTACCCTGACGGTGGATCACGAGAGCCCTTATGCCGGAGCGGAATTCGGCCTGCAATGCGCCGACGGCGTCGAGGTGGAATCGGTCCGCTTTGAAAACGCCTCTGGTTCGGTCACCGCGCCTACCAAAGCGCGGGGGATTACCTGGTTTAGCTTTTTCTCCGGCAGCAATGCCTTTGAAGGACCGGTGAACGCGGTTGTCACCCTATCCTACTCCGGGGAGACGGACAGCGCCGTCGCTCTGCAATACCTGAGCGTGTACCAACTCAACGGCGGCGGGGTGGACGAAACGCTCCTGACGCCGCAAAAGCAAATCCTCCTCGACCGAGAGGGAGACGAAACGCCGGTGCCTCCGTTGACTCCGCCCGAAGGTGCGAAACCGGGTACCCCTTCGGATTCGTCCTCCGGCTTTGTTGGACAGACGTCGTCGCCGGCAAGCCCGGACAGCGGAAATTCGGCTGGATCCTCTATCCCGTCCCAAAGCGGTACCTCTTCGCAGCCGTCCGGTTACGTTTCGTCCAATCCATCGGTTTCTGCCCCAAATGAGGACAGCTCTCAGCTTTCCTCCAGCCTATCCCAGGGTGATGCCACCCCAAACCCCTCCACCAGCGGCGTGAACATGGGCCTGCTCATCGGCCTGCTTATAAGCGTTGCGCTGAATGTGGCTTTGGTGTGTGTAATCATACAGTCGAAAAAAACGGCGAGTAAGAAAGAGAGGTAAATTTCCCAGATGAAGAGGAAAAGCATGAAGAAAGCCATCAGTCTGGCGGCCGCTTCGGTCCTGCTGATGAGCGCGTTCACCACGTCTATGGCCTACGCGGCGCCCGCCGCCAGCGAGCCCGTGCCGATTGTGGCCGCGGCTGCCGAAGGCGCCACCGACAAGACGCCCCGCCAGCTCAACGTCCACATGGGCGACGATCCTTCCACCCAGGTAAACGTCACCTACACCACCGCCGCCGAATGCCCCTCGGTCATCACGGTGAAAAAGCAGGGGGACACCGCTACCAAGAGCTATGTAGGCGAGTCCGACTTCGGCCAGGCCAACAAGTGCTTCCATAAGATTGTGGTTTCCGGCCTGGAACCCGACACCACCTATACCTACACGGTGGGGGAAGGTGCCGATATCTATGAGGGTAAGTTTAAGACCGCCCCCGCCAAGGGCAGCACCGACAGCTTCAAGTTCGCTTATCTGGCGGATACCCAGGTGGCCAGAGAGAGCGACGCGAAGGCCCTGGGCGCCACCCTTGCCGAGGTCAACAAGATCCCGGACCTGGATTTCGTATACTTAGCCGGTGACATCACCGACACCGCCACCAGCGAGAGTCAGTGGGAATTGCTCTTCAACAATTCCGGCGCATTCCCTACCGGCGGCCAGGACATGTTTGCCAACAACACCATCGCGGCAGTCCGCGGCAATCATGACAACAATACCTTGAACAGCCACATCAACGCCCCTGCTGAAGCCGGCCAGGTGGCTTACACCTTTGATTACGGACCGGCCAAGTTCATCATGCTCAACCTGGAAGAGGCTAAGAACAACGCCGACGCCAGAGCCCAGCAGGAAGCCATGCTGCGTGAAGCAGTCGCCGAAGCCAAGGCGGCGGGCCAGTGGACCATCGTGGGCTTCCATAAGTCTCTTTATACCGGCGCTTCCCATATTACCGATTCCGATGTTATGGCGGCCAGAAAGTTCTGGTGCCCGATTTTCGCCCAGCTGGATGTGGATATGGTTCTCCAGGGCCACGACCATGTGTATTCCCGCGGCTTTATCACCGAGGACGGCCAGAAGGCCGACCGGGTGGTCAACGCCGCCGGTGAAACCCAGAAGCCTGCAAACGCGCCGCTCTACATGGTCGGCGGACATGCCGGCGGCCTGAAATGGTATTCCCAGAAGAACTACACGGTTTCCGAAGGCGATCCGCTCCTTCCCAACTATGCCTTCCTGGACGTCAACTCCACCGACACCGGCAGCGATGTGAAGAAGGAGCAGGTCATCGTGGAGATGGAAGTCTCCCAGGATTCCTTCACCCTCAACACCTATATGTTCAAGTATGATCCCAACACCGACACCATTACCACCGATAAATACCTCTACGACACCCTGACCGTGACCCGCGACGTACAGGTGGCTTCCATCGAAGGCTCTGACCTTGGCATCGTGGAAAAGGGCGACACCGTTTCCTACACCGTCTCTATGGAAAACCTCAAGGATGTAAATGCCTACCAGGCTGAAATCCGCTACGATGAAAACGTGCTTGAGCTGGTGGAGGCCCAAAGCAACCTGGAAAACACCCTCTTCTCCAACACCACCGATGAAAACGGCAAGGCCGGCATTGTCATCGGTACCAGCGATACCGTCACCAACGAAGGCAAAACCAACGTGGCGACCTTCACCTTCAAGCTCAAGGAAACCGCTCCCGTAGGCGATACCACCGTCACCCTGGTGAAGGCCCAGAGCGCCCAGAAGGTTACCAATGAGGACGGCAGCTTTGACGCCGTCGACGTTACCCCCAACCTGGGTGAGGATACGGTGGTCACCGAAATCTACTCCTACCGCGCCGCTTCCGACATCAATGGCGACGCAAAAGTGACCCTGGCAGATTTTTCCATCGCCCTGTCCTACTACCAGTCCACCACCGAGACCCGCTGCGACATTGACCGCAACGGTGTGGTGGATACCAAGGACTATATCCTGATCCAAAGCTATCTCGCCGCGTAACCCCCTTACGCGATTCTTCCTTACACATCCCCTCGCCAAGGACCAGGGCGGCCCTCCCGCCGCCCTGGTCCCACCTGGTTGCAACAAATAAAAAGACAGGATGTCTGCCTTATGAAAAATCCCAAGAAGAAAATCGGCACCGCCGCCTGGATTGTGTTCCTCGTCGGCTTTTTTGCGTTTCTCTATGTTTTCAACACCACCCTTGATTACCAAAAGCCCGGCGACTACCAGGACGGCATTGTTTACGAAAAGGCCCGGGTCATCGAGGTGGAGAAAGAGGACATGGGCCCCGATCCGGATTATGATTTTATCCAGATTGGAAAGCAATGGCTTAAGCTGGAGATTCTCACCGGCGAATTTGCCGGCCGCAGCACCACCGCCATCAACTACGTCCAGCGCGTCAATAATAAGCCTGCCAGTGTGGGCACCGAGCTTGTCATTTCCAGCTTTGACGGGTTTGTGACCACCAGCGTCGTCAACTACAGCCGGGAAAACTACCTCTATCTCCTGCTGGCCCTGTTTTTGGCGGTGGTGCTCCTTTTTGGCAGAAAGAAAGGGCTTAAATCCATCGCCTCCCTGGCCTTTACCATTCTCTGTGTCCTCTTTTTGTTCCTTCCCATGATCATCAAAGGCGTGGAACCGATTCTGGCTGCCGTGGTTGTGGTGGTGCTCTCTACCGCCGTGACCCTCTTGGCCCTCAACGGCTTTTGCAAAAAGACGGTCATCGCCGCCGTCAGCTGCAGCGTATGTACCATGTTCGCCGGCGTCATCGCCTACGCCACCGGCGCCATTTCCCACATTTCTACCTTAAATGAATCGGAAGCGGAGCTTTTGCTGTTTATCTCTGATTCCACCGCTCTGCGGGTCAAGGACCTTCTTTTTGCGGGCATTCTGATCGCCGCTCTTGGCGCGGTAATGGATACGGCCATGTCCATCGCATCCTCCTTAACCGAGATGAAAAGCATCGATCCTACTCTGACCCAGAAGCAGCTGTGGCGTTCGGGAATGAACGTAGGCAAGGACATTATGGGCACCATGACCAATACCCTCATTCTGGCTTTTACCGGCAGCAGTTTGAACATCCTGCTGGTTTACTATATGTATTCGCTGCCGTACATCGCGCTCATCAATCTGGATCTTCTGGTGGTGGAAGTGATCCGCGGCCTTTCCGGCAGCATCGCAGTGATTCTGGCCATCCCGGTAACCACGCTGATCGCCTCTCGTGCGCTGCACGGCACGTCCCCTTCCGGCAAGGACAGACAGAGAAAAGCCCTCGCAGCCGAAAACAGGAATTCCTCTGCGCATCGGTAAAACGGCGATTGTACGATAGGTTTTGGCCGGTGAAAAGGAAAACAGGCCTTTGCTTTGAGATGGCTGTGATTGCGTGCCTTGAAGCAGGGCGAGACCAAAGTGCCAGCAGCCATAACAACAGATAGGTAAAAAGCAAAACCACCCGCAAAGCGGGTGGTTTTGACTAGACAAAAGGAAAAAAGCCGTCAGCTTAACCGGGTAATCTCAATGGAATTGAGCCTGCCGGTGATCGCGTCTGCTCCTAGGGAAGCGTCGCCCCAAATGGTGACCGTCAGCAACTGGTCGGTAACCTCAACCGTATAGGTGTTGGGACCGCCATAGTTGTCCGACGCGACCCCTTCCGGCGTTACCTGGGTGTGCACATCGTCTGCATGATCTTGGAAATAGAAGTTGGTGGTGTTGATGGCGTCCTTGGCGCCAGTGTACATGAATACCCGGTAGGTGCCGTTTGGAAGATCCATCTGGAAGGTGTACTTCTCGCCGCCCTTTGCATACACAAAGTCACAGATTTTTGCGCCGCCAGTGGGGGTGACTCCCGACTGAACCGGCCCTTTAAAACCGTATCCCTGCAATAGCCCCACTTTTTTGTAAAGAGTCTGGTCGGTCATCTGGGTAAAGCCGCCCCAGACGGCGGAGGTTTCGGTGCCGAAGTCGATCTGCCAATCGGTCTGCCAGGCAATGTCCGGATCGATCATGGCGTTTGCCTGGTCGGCGGTCAGGGCAGGCGCGTAGACGGCCACGTCATCGAGCAGGACCGCGCCTGCACCGCCACCCGCTTTCACGGTGAGATGGTTAAGCCGGCCGTCTCCAAAGACAAAAGAAAGATCCGCTTTCGCAGAGGAAATCAGCCTGCCGTTGAGGTACACGTCTATACCGGTGCGTCCCACACTGTAGGTGACGCAGGCCCATTCGCCCGCAGGCAGCGCCTGAGAGGCTTCTCCGGTGCGTATGGTTTGGCCGTTTGCCTGCACGGTTGCCCGCAGATCCGAACCGATGCATGTTGAAAAGCCTTTTCCCGACGCTTCAAAGAGGGAGGAAGAGCCGTCGGTTTTTACCCAGAAACATACCGAGAAACCTTCGGTCAGACCGGAAAGGGTATCGCCCGGCAGGGTGAGAGCGCCTGCGCCGGAGGTGGAGAGTACCAAACCTTTGTCCGAATCGGTTACCACCGTCCCATCGCCGGTGAGCAGCCCTGCGCCCAAAAGGGAGCCGGTGTTTTTGGTAAAGGCCCCGTCGGTGTTGGAGAAGGAGAACTGGTAAAGGGGCTTGCCGTCAAAAGCCTGTACGCCGCTTTGGGCGGCTTCCACAGTCACATCAAAGGTTCGAACAGCCACCGCTCCGTTTTTCATCACGTAGGCCGTTAAAGTGACGGGCCGCTCCTCCGCCTGACGATGCACCACGCCGCGGGACGTCAGAACAAAGGGATCGCTGGTGGTCCAGAAAATGCGAGTGTCATAATCGCCGCTGGTACGCAGCGCCAGGTCGGCGTGTACGCTCGGCGCGAGGTCCAGGGCGTTGGCGGCGCTTTCGGCCGCGGCCAGGTCCCGGTCGCTTTGCGAAAGCCGGCTGCCCCAGATGGTTTCGTTGTTCGACCCGATGGCCGAGAAGGTCATCACCTGGCGCTTGAGGCCGGATTCGTCCTGCTGCTTGAAGAAAACGCCTTCATAAGTCACGCCGTTGATGGCAGCACTCATATAATAGGTGCCGTCGGTCATGTTCCAGCGTCCTTCCAGGTCGCCGGTGATGGAACCGTCCTCGTTGAGACGAACAAGGAAGGTGTCGAGCATGCCGGAGCTCGAAAGGGTGCCGTGGTTGACAAACTCATAGTACCCCACAATCTCGTCCATGGCGTATCCGGTTGGGGAAATGAGGTCGCCGGCGTTTTCATATACCGCCATCACCGGCCAGCCGGCTTGATTGCGGAACAGTTGGTGGATGCGGTCCTGGTGGTTGCTTCCCCGTTCGAAGCGCTGGTGATAGATGTTGTACATCTGCCCGTTTTCGTCGGTATAGATGGAATTGTGCCCGCCGTGCTTATAGCCTTGGCTCATTCCGGAGAACTTGTAGTTGCCCATTACTTTGACGCCATAGTCGGAGGGCGTTACCGTATCGTCTGCAAAAGCAGCATTTTGCCCCTTGGCATCCAGATAGGGGCCAGTGACGTTTTTCGAGCGGAACAGCCGCTGGTTATACCCTTCCGTGATCTGCCCGTAGGTCACATAGAGATAGTAATAGCCGCTCTCTTTGTCATACTCGATGTACGCGCCTTCGCCGCCCTTATAGAAGCCGCCGGCAATGCGGATGCCGAAATAGCGGTCGATGTCGTTTCCACCTTCGGTTTTGCCGTCCTTTCCGGGGTACTTGGCCGCGCCGGTGGCGGGGTCGAGCTCAATGAGCATGGCGCCGCCGTAGACCATCCACAGCCGCCCGTCCTCATCGAAGAAAACCGCCGGGTCGATGGGCATGGCGTGGTCAACAATGTTGTAGCTGCCGTCTTCGTTGAACCAGCTGTCCCGAAGCCCTTCGATGGTACCGTTTTCGATCAGCTCAGGCAGGTTGGTTCGGGTCCAGATGGTGTCCGCCGTGGTTCCTTCTTCGTCCGGCCCGCCGGTGAGAGTAAAGCCGGAGTAAAGGATGGTATCCCCGTACTGATAGGGGCCGGTGATGTTTTGGGATACCGCGTAGCCGATGGCGCCCCGCTTGTGGTTGGAACAGACAGGGTAATAAATCATGTAAGCGCCCTTGCTGCCGTCTGCGTTTTCATACCGGGGATTGTAAATCACATCGGGCGCCCACAGAGCCATCCCGTTGCCGGCATTGGTGCTTCCGTCCTTATATCCGGCCCAAGCGAAAGAACCGGCCAGATTGGAGGCTACGTCCTCGCCGTAAAGCTGGCAGCGCACCGTGCTCCAATTGATCAGGTCGGAGGACTTGGCGACTCCCTGATTGGAGCCGAAGATGTAGTATTCCCCGGTGTCCTTGTCCTGGACGATGGAGGGATCGTGTACAGAAGAGCGGCTTTTTGCCGGTGCCGCTTCGTATTGCGGTTCCTGGTCCACGCCGAGCCAGACTGAAACGGTAGCCTCCGTGTCCTGCCAGACCTTGGAGGCATCCGCAATTTTCACCGAGAAGCTGCGGCTTCCCCGGGTGGCTAGGCTCGTCATCAGCAGCCAGGTGCGAGTGCCGTCCCCATTGTCTGAGAAGGCCCGGGTGGAAACTATGCCGCTGCCCGATTCATTGAACAACGCCACATATTCGACCGCATCGTTGGTGATCACCGTCACCGGGAAGGGCTGGTTGACCGAACCCGTTTGCGGTCCTTCAGCGCGAAGCAGCGCAGGCGCCGTATGGGGCGGCTCGTAGTGCTCCACCAAAGAAAAGGAAACGGTAACCCCGGTATCCACCCCGTCGGCCATCACCTTGAGCGTCCGTACACCTTTGGTGGCCAGCGACAGGGAAATGGTCCAGGTGCGGGTACCATCCAAGTTGTCTTTACAAGTTCGCTCTGAAACCAGACCCATGCCCGATTCATTTGCCAGATAGCATTTTTCTACCGTGCCTGAGGTGACCACCGTCGCTACAGCCGGTGTGTCCAGCCCGTAAGCCGGTTGGCTCATGGAGGCAGTGATCACCGGCCCGGCCGCTCCTGCCGGGACTCCGGTGAACAAAAAGCTGGAGGTCATTGCCGCCGCAAGAAGAATGCCGAGTGCTTTCTTTCCTTTCATCTTTTTTTCTCCTTTTCCGTTATATAAGTGGAATCTGGACTTATAACAAAGAATAAAAAGATCCCCCTTTCATAATTTATTTTAGGTGATTTGCTTTGATTTAAGCGTAACATATGTATGTACAATGTGAAAGCAAAAAAATATTCATGTTTGTACGGCTTTTTTGCATCGGTGATTTTTTATTGCGTTTTTCATTCTTTTTCTCGTAGGAAAAACAGAGAATGGGCCTGGCGGCAGCAAAATGGATGGACAGGGATGCAGGCGTTGCGCTACAATAATAAATATATCCGCACGGTAACCGGAGAAAGAAACCAGTGTTGGCCGGAGAAGGATGGTTTCCGGGAAATTTGCGTATACTACCAAAAACAAGGGAGGCGCCAAGATGACCCAGGAATTTTTACAGGCGATTCGAAACCGCCGGAGTGTTTACACCATCTCAGACAAAACCAGCGTTCCCAAGGAACACATTGTGGAATTGGTGAAGGAGGCAGTGCTGCACACCCCGTCCTCCTTTCATATGCAGAGCGGCCGGACGGCGATCCTGTTCGGTGAGCATCACAGGGCGCTGTGGGAGATTGTGCTGGAAGTGTTAAAAGAACGGGTTGCGCCGGAACAGTTTCCTGTGACGCAGAAAAAGGTGGAATCCTTTGCCGCAGGATATGGAACGGTTCTTTTTTTCAACGACGACGGGGTGGTAAAAGAATTTGCGCAAAAGTACCCTGCGTATCGGGAGAACTTTCCGATTTGGGCCCAGCAGTCGGCCGGGATGCTCCAGGTTTTCGTCTGGACCATGCTGGAGGCAGAGGGGCTTGGTGCGTCGCTGCAGCATTATAATCCGCTTATCGACGAGCGAGTAAAGACCCGCTTTGGCATTCCGGAAAGCTGGACGCTGCTTTCGCAAATGCCGTTTGGCGTGCCAACGGCAGCACCTCCAAAGAAGTCCTTTGCACCCATTGAACCGCGTGTGAAGGTGTTTGCGTAATCGAAAAAGGTACGCCCGGCAGGGGATAGACTTTTCTGCCGGCGTACCTTTTTGTACATGTACATACGGATGGCTGTAAAAAGAAGGAAACGGGGAGGTTCGAAGGCGAGGGGTTATTGACTTATTCGGCCGAGTGAAGTAATATAAGAGCAGAAAAAAACAAAATTCGTCTGATTTAAACAAAAACAGACTATGTTTCGCCGGTTTTGCCCTCTCCACAGGGCAGGCCATTCGATATGCCTGTAAGGGACCCTGCCGGTTTTGCGGCAGGGGTTTCGTTTTGTTTTGCCGGTACGGATTTTGGAAGAAGGAGGGATTCGCTTTGCCAATGATTGCGTTTTTGATCGTATTCCCCTTTTTGGCGGCGCTTGCGCTTGCATTTATGAAACGGCATGGAAAGGGGCGAAAATATTTCATTTTTGCCTGCTGCATCGCCATTGTGGCGGGAGTGGTCTGGTTTTCAGCCGATGCCCTCATCGGAGGCGGTGATCTATCGCTGCTGCCGGAGGCCAAGGCCATCGACATGGGGATCTTGGCGGCGGAAATCGGCCTGATGGGCCTGATTGTATTTTATGGGTTTAAATTTCGAAAGTACTATGTGGCGCTTTTGTCGGTAGCGCAGACGGGCCTGATCGCATGGCTGGAGCTTACCGGAAAAAATGAGATTGCGGGCAATCGTATTTTTTCCGATAAGCTTACCGTGATCATGGTGTTGATCGTGGGCATCGTCGGCTGCCTCATCTGTGTCTACGCAGTGGGATACATGAAGGATTATCATGCTAGGCACAAGGAATATAAGGACCGGCGGGCCTTTTTCTTCGCCATGCTTTTTGTGTTCTTAGGAGCCATGTTCGGCCTGATCTTCTCGAGTAGCTTGACATGGATGTACTTCTTCTGGGAGATTACCAGCCTTTGTTCTTTTCTGCTCATCGGGTATAACAAGACGCCGGAAGCGGTACGCAATTCCTTTCGGGCTTTGTGGATGAACCTGTTGGGCGGCCTCGGATTCGCCGTGGCCATCGTGTACGCGGCCCTGGTGCTGCATGTGAACACCTTACAGGATCTAGTGGCCATGGGCAGCGGCACCACCGTCGCCATCATTCCGGTGATTCTGCTGGCTTTCGCAGGGCTTACCAAAAGCGCCCAGCTTCCCTTCAGCGGCTGGCTCTTAGGCGCCATGGTGGCTCCCACCCCCACTTCTGCACTGCTTCATTCGGCCACCATGGTCAAGGCGGGCGTGTACCTGCTGATCCGCCTGGCCCCGGCCATGTGCGGCAACTTGGCGGGCACCATGGTCACCACCATCGGCGGCTTTACCTTCCTGGCCACCTCCATGCTTGCCATCTCCCAGAGCGACGGCAAGAAGGTGCTGGCCTATTCCACCGTGTCCAACTTAGGGCTGATCGCTGCTTGTGCGGGAGTCGGGATGCATGAGGCGGTCTGGGCGGGCGTTTTGCTGATGATGTTCCACGCCGTGTCCAAGTCGCTGATGTTTTTGTCGGTGGGCGCGGTGGAAAACAGCATCGGCAGCCGCAACATTGAGGACATGCACGGCCTGATCGTCAAGCTGCCGGAAATGGCATTTGTCATGATCGTGGGAATCGCGGGCATGTTCCTAGCCCCCTTCGGGATGCTTATTTCCAAATGGGCGGCGCTGAAAGCGTTTGTGGACTCGAAAAGCATTCTTTTGGTGGTGTTTTTGATCTTCGGCTCCGCCACCACGCTCTTTTACTGGACCAAGTGGCTCGGAAAGCTGGTGGCCATGATCCATAACTCGGAGCGCCTTCCCAATACCGTAAAGGGAAGCGAATGGTTTTCATTGATATCCCAGGCCTTTCTGATGATCGGCCTGTGCATCTCCTTCCCCTTTGTTTCCACTTATTTAGTGGAGCCTTTCCTGGCGGACATGTTCCACGAAACCCTGCCAGCGATCATCAGCTCGGGCAATCTCTTTATCATGCTCATTATGCTGTGCGCCATTGTGATTCTGCCCATTGCGGTGCGGTTTCTCACCTTCGGCAAGAAGCGGAAAATCGTCATGTCCTACATGGGCGGGGCCAACGCCGGCAACGACCGGGCCTTTGTGGATTCCTACGGAAAAGAAAAGCCCATGTACCTGGCCAACTGGTATATGGAGGAATACTTTGGGGAAAAGAAGCTTCTAAAGCCTTCTCTGATTTTGTCCACAGCCGCTCTTCTGGTGCTGATGACCATTGCGATCGGAGGTGCCGTCTAAGATGGAACTGATCTGGCGTATTCTTTGGGTGGCGGGCTATGTGCTGCTTGCCCCTTTGCTGGGCGGATTGCTGGCGGGCTTTGACCGGAAGATTTCCGCCCGGATGCAGGGGCGCAAGGGCCCGTCCGTCTGGCAGCCCTTCTACGATCTCTTTAAGCTCTTTAAAAAGCAATCGGTGGTGGTCAACAACGTCCAGGATTTCCTGGTCTACGGCTTTCTGCTGTTCATTGTCTTTACCGGCGGGCTTTTCTTCTTCGGCGGAGATATCCTGCTGGTCTTCTTCGCCTTGACGCTGGCAGGCATCTTTTTCATCATGTCCGCCTGCTCGGCGAACTCTCCCTACAGCGCCATGGGCGCCCAGCGGGAGCTGATGCAGATGATGGCCTATGAGCCCATGGTGCTGCTGGCGGCCATCGGGTTTTACATCTCTACCGGCAGCTTTTCGGTGTTGGACATCATTGCGGCCAAAGAGTCCGCCATCGGCTACCTGCCGGGGATTTTCGTCGGCTTTTTGTTTATCCTCACCATCAAATTCCGCAAGTCCCCCTACGACCTGAGCACCACCCACCATGCCCATCAGGAGATGGTCAAGGGCCTGACCACCGAGCTTTCCGGCAATATCCTAGCCTGTGTGGAGCTGTCTCATTGGTATGAAAACGTGTTCCTGTTAGGGGTAGTGGGCCTCTTTATTGTCAACTCCACGTGGTGGAGCTGGATTGTGGCAGTGGCTGTGATCCTCGTTTCCTATTTTCTCGAAATCCTTATTGACAACGTGTTTCCCCGGGTCAAGTGGCAGAACATGCTCAAAACCACCTGGGTGGTCACCTTAGTGGCCGGCGTGATCAATCTGTTGATTCTAACCATGATTAAGTAAAGGGGGAGAGCGCATGAACGTATCCAAATCCCCGTGGCTGCTCCATTACGACGGCTCCAGCTGCAACGGCTGCGACATCGAGGTGCTCGCCTGCCTGACGCCGGTGTACGACGTGGAGCGGTTCGGCGTCATCAATACCGGCAACCCCAAGCACGCGGATATCTTTTTGATCACCGGCGGTATCAACCACCAGAACGCCCAGGTGGTCCGGCAGATCTATAATCAAATGCCAAATCCCAAGGTCGTGGTGGCGGTGGGCATTTGCGCCTGCAACGGCGGCATCTTTAAGGAATGCTATAACATCCAAGGCGGGGTGGACACCGTGCTGCCGGTGGACATTTATGTTCCCGGCTGCGCCGCCCGCCCGGAGGCTATTATGGACGGGGTGGTCAAGGCGGTGGCCCTGTTGGACCAGAAACGAAAGACGGCGGCCGAGCAGCCGGCGCCGGACCCAAAGGAGGCAGCGAGCTGACCTATTCCTTCGGCAGAGGCTATGAGATGGCGCACCTGCGTCTTATTGTCGGTCCGCATGCGCAAATTATGAGCATCAGTAATATTTATGAGCCTGCGTTTCTCTATGAAAACGAAATTACCGACCTGTTTGGAGTTCCCATTCAGTTGATTTCACCCGACTACAAGGGCAAGCTGTATCGCATCGAGCAGCAAACGCCCTTCAAATAAGGAGGCGTTGAACGTGGCGACGCGAAGTGTAGTGCCCTTCGGTCCCCAGCATCCGGTGCTGCCTGAGCCCATCCATCTGGATCTGGTGCTGGAGGACGAAAAGGTGGTGGAGGCCGTTCCCTCCATCGGCTTTGTCCACCGGGGCCTGGAAAAGTTGGTGGAAAAGAAGGATTTTCACGAATATGTGTACGTGGCTGAGCGCATCTGCGGCATTTGCAGCTTCATGCACGGCATGGGCTACTGCGAGGCGGTGGAGCGGATTATGAAGGTGGAGGTTCCCCAGAGGGCCCATTACCTGCGCACCATTTGGTGCGAAATGTCCCGTATCCACAGCCATCTTTTGTGGCTGGGGCTTTTAGCGGACGCGTTCGGATTTGAAAGCCTGTTTATGCAGAGCTGGCGGCTGAGAGAAAAGATTCTCGATATGTTTGAGGTGTCCACCGGTGGCCGGGTCATCTTCTCGGTCAACAAGATCGGCGGCGTCCGTAAGGACATGGACGCGGACATGCTCAAAAGCTTTGTGGCGTTGTTTGACGACATGGAGAAGGAGCTGCACATCCTTTCAAAGACGTTTTTGAACGACTACGCGGTCAACAGCCGTTTGCAGGGAGTCGGTTTTTTAACCAAGCAGCAGGCCCATGATTTCGGTGCGGTCGGGCCCTTTATGCGGGCCTCCGGGATTGACCGGGACACCCGCAAGCTGGGCTACGCCGCTTACCCGGACCTGGACTTTACACCCATTACCAGCGACGTGGGCGACTGCTACGCCCGCACCCAGGTGCGTATCAAAGAAATCTTCCAGAGTTTTGACCTCATCCGCCAGGCGGCGGCGAAAATCCCCGGCGGAGAGATCGCCGTACCGGTGAAGGGGTTCCCGGACGGGGAGCATTTCATGCGGGTGGAGCAGCCTAGGGGAGAAGCCGTCTATTATGTCAAGGCAAACGGTACCAAGTTTTTAGACCGGGTGCGGGTGCGCACCCCTACCTTTGCAAACCTGCCCGCCATGCTCGAAACCCTCAAAGGCTGCCAGCTGGCGGACGTGCCGATTTTGATTCTGACCATCGACCCGTGCATCAGCTGCACCGAGCGGTAACCGCAGGAAAGGGGAGATTGGGATGAACATGATGAATTTTACCCGGGTGGCGCTGAAAAACCTGTTTTCAAAGCCTGTCACCCGGCCTTACCCGGCCCAGCCCAGGGACTATCCCGCGCGTACCCGGGGCCAGGTGGCCATCGACATGGATGCCTGCATCCTATGCGGCATGTGTATGCGCAAGTGCCCGGCGGGAGCCATTCAGGTGGACCGGGCGGCGCGGACCTGGAGCATCGAGCGCTTCGGCTGCATCCAGTGCAACAGTTGCGTGGAAAACTGCCCGAAGAAGTGCCTGCATATGGAGCGAAGCTACCCACAGCCGGACGCGCACAAACGGGTGGATACGGTGGAAAAGCCCCCCGAACTGCCCAAGGAACCGCCGGCAACCGCTGCAAAATCGGAATAATAGGAATACATATTGTAATGTTTTGTCGAATTACTACGAATAGGAGGCACAAAATCCATGCACGATTATCATAAGGCCGTGGATATGGTAAACTACGGCGTGGCCCAGGCAAGCAAGCAGGGCAAGCGCAAGGTCACGAAGATCACCCTGGTGATGGGGGATAGCTGCGGCTATTCGGAAGAGAGCATCCGCATGTACTTTGACGAAGTGTCCGCGGGTACTGTTTGTGAAGGCGCCCAAATCTGCGTTGAGCACGTGAAGGCGAAGCTCAAGTGCCCCCAGTGCGGCAAGCTTTTTGAGCGCAAACCCATGCACTTAACCTGCCCGGACTGCGGCGTGGAAGGGGAGCCTACCGATGTGGGCACCCAGATCGAGATCAAGAGCGCCGAGCTGCTATGACCTGGACGGTGACCGTGCGGGGCGTGGTGCAGGGGGTGGGATTTCGTCCCTTTGTAGCCCGCCAGGCATCCGCCCTTTCCTTGACGGGAACGGTGCGCAACAACGGCGGGGTGGTCACCATCGTCGTCAATGGTTCGAAAGAGGCGATGGATGCATTGGTCCACCGCCTCTCTTGCGTTGCGCCGCCGGGCGCGGTGGTAGCCGACGTGCAGGTTTCGCCTGCAGAGGAGGAGGCATTCGACGGGTTTTCCATCGTTTCAAGCGAGGACGGCGACCATGCCGTCCCGGTGCTGCCGCCAGACCTGCCGGTATGTGACGCTTGCCTGCGGGAGCTTAGAGACCCCCAAAACCGCCGCTACCGGTATCCTCTCATCAGCTGTGTCTCCTGCGGACCCCGGTACAGCATTTTAAAGGACATTCCCTATGACCGGGAAACCACTACCATGGACGCCTTTGCCATGTGCCCGGCTTGTAAGGCCGAGTATCAGGGGGACGGTAGGCGGCGGCACGCCCAGACCATTTCCTGTCTGGATTGCGGCCCTCAGGTGGCGTTTACCTGGATAGACGGAAAAAAGCGTCGCGTTGAGCAGGGAGACGAAGCCGTGAAGCAGGCGGTCCGGGTTTTGAAAGCGGGCGGAGTGGTGGCCGTGAAGGGACTGGCGGGATACCAGCTTTGCTGCTCGCCCTATGACGAGGAGGCGGTTTGCCGCCTGCGAAAGGCCAAAGGCCGGGAAGGGAAGCCCTTTGCGGTCCTTTACCCGGACATGGCCGCAATCCGGGCTCATTGCCCGGTCAGCCCCGCGGAGGAAGAGCTGCTTGGTTCTCCGGCCCGGCCCATTGTCCTGCTTCAAAAGGAGAAGGATCCCTTCTGCCGGGCAGTGGCGGGGACAAGCCGGGAGCTAGGCGCCTTTTTGCCCTGCACGCCCTTGCAGCAGCTGCTTCTGGACGAATGCGGCCCATTGGTGGCCACCAGCGCCAATCGGAGCGGACAGCCCATGGTGTTTCGGGATGAGGAGGCGCTCTTGCTGCCAAATGGGCTGGTGGACGGGGTTCTATCCCACAACCGGGAGATTCTCACCCCGTTGGACGACTCGGTTGCCCGGGTGGTCAAAGGAAAGGCGCAGCTTAGCCGAAGAGCGAGGGGATACGTTCCTTTGCCGGTGACGCTGCCGGTCAAAACAAAAGCGGATCTGCTGGCCATGGGCGGGGATCTGAAGGGTTGCTTCGGCCTTTTGCACGAAGGTTCCCTCTATCTCAGCCAGCACTTGGGGGACTTGGATGACGAAGAAACCCAGACCTTGTTTGAACAAACCCTTGCACGGATGGAACGGATTTTTCGCATCCATCCGTGCGCTGTAATTTGTGACCGGCATCCCGGCTACCATTGCGTCCGTCTGGCCCAGGCGCTGGCTAAAAAACGGGGCATTCCCTTCCTTCAGGTGCAGCATCACCACGCACATGTGGCGTCGGTGATGGCCGAGCACGGGCTTGGCCGTTGTATCGGCGTTGCCTTTGACGGCACCGGCTATGGAATGGACGGGGCCGTGTGGGGCGGGGAGTTCCTGCTTTGCGAGGAGGAGCGGATGACGCGTATGGCGCACCTGGCCTACCTGCCCATCTGCGGCGGGGACCAGGCGGCGAAGGACGCGTCTTTGACCGGCCTGTGCTACCGTCTGGCGGCGGGAGAGGAATGCGAGGATGAAAGGTTTCCTCTGGTGCGCCGGGCGGTTGAGGCGAAGATAAACGTAGCCGCGTATTCGAGCATGGGCCGTCTGTTTGACGGGATCAGCGCCCGGTTGGGGCTGGGCAAGCGAAACCGGTACGAAGGAGAATGCGCGCAGGCGCTGGAACATGCGGCAACTGCTGCGAAAGAAGCGGGCATTGCTCCCGTGCCTCTATCCTTCCCGCTTTTCAAACGAAATGGAATCCTCCAGATCGGGCAGGCGCAGTTGTTTTCCCAGCTTGGACGGTATTCTGATGAAGGGGCAAACCCGGGCGCCCTGGCGCTGGGGTTTCACGAAGCGGCGGCGCAGATGGTGGCAAACGTCTGCCGCCAGATCCGGGCCGAGACGGGAGAAAACAAGGTGGCCTTGTGCGGCGGGGTATTTTTCAACCGGCTGCTGCTGATTGAATGCCTTGACCGGCTGCAAGCGGATGGGTTTTCGGTTTATCTTAACGAGAAAACACCAGTAAACGACGGCTCGCTGGCTCTGGGCCAGGCGTACTTAGGTGTATTCATGCAAAAGAAAGGCGGAGGATGAGAAGCATGTGTGTGGCATTGCCGGGCAAGGTAATCAAACTGGAAGGGACCAGGGCCACGGTGGACTTTAACGGCAACCGGGTTCAGGCGGAGGCGGGCCTTGTAAAGGCAAAGCCTGGGGATTATGTGCTGGTGCACGCGGGCTGTATTTTGCAGGTGCTTTCTAAAGAAGAAGGGGACAGCCTCACCGACCTGTTCTCGGAGCTGGAGGCGCTATGACCGACTTAGTAACCGCCATCCGGCAGTACGACGGCCCGCCGGTGCAGTTTATGGAGGTGTGCGGCACCCATACCGCCGCCATCGCCAAAAACGGCATTCGAAGCCTTCTGCCGGAAACCATCCGCCTGGTATCGGGTCCCGGCTGCCCGGTCTGCGTCACCGTGACCGCGTATCTCGACCGGCTCATCGCCCTCTCGAAAGAACCGGACACGGTGGTGGTTTCCTTTGGGGACCTGCTGCGGGTTCCGGGAAGCAGAGGAAGCCTTTCCGACGGAAAGGCCGAGGGCGGCCGGGTGCAGATGGTGTATTCTCCCATGGAGGTTTTGGACCTGGCAAGGAAAAACCCGGATCTGACCTTTGTTTTTGCAGCGGTGGGGTTTGAAACCACCGCCCCGGTGTATGCCCTGCTTTTAAAGCGGGCGAGAGAGCAGAGAATCGATAATATCCGCCTGCTTACCTCTTTGAAAACCATGCCTCCGGTGATCGATTGGGTCTGCCAGCAGGGACAGGTGGACGGCTTTCTGGCCCCTGGGCATGTGAGTGTAGTCACCGGCAGCCGCATTTTTGAGCCTCTGGCACAGCGTTACCGGCTTCCCTTCGCAGTGGCCGGGTTCTCCGGGGAATCCATTCTTGCCGCTCTGTACGGGCTTACCAAAAGCAGAGGAAAGGGAACGGTTCGAAACCTGTACCCTTCGGTGGTGACCCGGGACGGGAACCGCCAGGCCTGGGAAGCGGTGGAGGAATGCTTTGCCCCCTGTGACGCGGCCTGGCGGGGCATCGGGATCATAAAAGACTCCGGACTCAAGCTGAAGGAGGCGTACGAGCGGTTCGACGCGGGGAGCGGGGGGCTTATGGAGGACCGGGAGGCGAACCGGGCCTGCCGGTGCGCGCAGGTGCTGGTGGGCCGCTTGGAACCTGCGGGCTGCCCCCTTTTTGGGAAGGCCTGTACGCCCACGACGCCTCAGGGAGCCTGTATGGTGTCCACCGAGGGGAGCTGCTACCACGCGTTTTTGAGCGCAGAAGGAGGAATCAGCCGATGAAAATTACTATGGCCCACGGAAGCGGCGGGCAGGAAACCTCTGCCCTGATCGAGCAGGTGTTTGCGTCCCGGTTTCAAAACCCGATTCTTGCGAAAATGGAGGATGCGGCGGCGGTGCCGGGTGCGAACCGTCTGGCCCTCACCACCGACAGCTTTGTGGTCACCCCCCTCTTTTTCCCCGGCGGGGACATCGGCCGTCTTTCGGTCTGCGGTACGGTCAACGATCTGCTCATGAGCGGAGCAACCCCCAAGTACCTGACCTGCGGTTTTATTCTAGAGGAAGGGGCGGAGCTTGAGCTGCTTGAGCGCATCGCCGCCTCTATGGCGGATACCGCCCGGGAAGCCGGTGTGAGCGTGGTGGCTGGAGATACCAAGGTGGTGGAAGGTAAGGGCGGCGTCTATATCAACACCGCTGGCGTCGGTTTTCTCCCTACAGACCGGGAGCTGGGCGCCCGCCATTGCCAGCAAGGAGATGTGCTCCTATTGTCGGGGACGCTGGGGGATCATCATGCAGCCATCCTCAGCGCGCGTATGGGGATTGAGAATGAAATCTGCAGCGACTGCGCCCCCTTATGCGAAGGGGTTGCCGCCCTTTTCGAAGCGGGTGTGCAGGTAAAGGCCATGCGAGACGTGACCCGAGGCGGGCTTGCCACGGTGCTAAATGAGTGGGCCCGGCAGTCGGGCCATGAAATCCGATTGGAGGAAGAGGCGCTGCCGGTGTCGAAAGAAGTAGAAGCCTTCTGCGGCATTCTGGGTCTCGACCCCCTTACCATGGGAAACGAAGGAAAGTTTGTAGTGGCGGTGGCAAAGCAGGATGAGAGCCGGGCTTTCGCGGCGCTGAGAGCGGCGAGGTACTGTAAGCATGCGGCGATCATCGGAAGAGTGGAAGGGCCCGGTGAAGGCGTGGTACGGATGAACACAAGGCTGGGAGGAGTCAGGCGGATTCCCATGCTTTACGGAGAGGGCCTGCCCCGGATTTGTTAAAGAAGAAAGAGAAAAGACCGTGCGAATGCGATAAAAACGAGCCGCTGGATGCGGATTCTTTTGCCATAGACACATTCCATTCATGTTTTGTTTTCTCTTTGCTTACGAGAATCGAAAAGTTTTGTCACATCCCTTTGGTATTCTATACTCGCAGGGAAAAACAAGAGCCACAAACCACATGCTTTTTCATTTTCATCTCCTTCTTCTTTCATAGAAAACAGGCGCCGCATCAAGCGGCGCCGTTTTCTTTTGTAGCAAAAGAGTTTGAAAAAGTGCCTTTTCCCCACAAAGGTAATGGCCGGGCCTTTTTCGGGGCAAAAGCCGCAACCAAACGGATGATACAGCTTTCGGCGTTTTTTCTGTAAAAAGATTTCAAAGAATCATGAAAATGGTTGGAAAAATGATCAAGATTTCCTATAAAAGTAAAAAGACGCAGGTGAAAGAATCCTTGTGTTTTTTTACTCCTATGGTATAATCAAGACAATCGCAAGGCGGGGGAATTGGGAAAGGAAAGAATGGAATTTCATCCGCTCAAAAAGCAAACGGATCAATCCCATACAGGGAAGGAGAAACCATGAAGAAAGAGCTGAAGGTGCGTATGTTCGGCGGCTTTTCCATCCAGTATGGGGAAAAGGAACTTACGGAAAATATCGGGCGGACCAAAAAGGTGTGGGCGTTGATCGAATTTTTGCTGGCACACCGCGGCAAAGACGTTTCCCAGGAAAACCTGATGGAAGCGCTTTGGGGGGACGAGGAGTTCTCCAATCCCTTGGGAACTCTGAAAAATTTGGTGTACCGGGCACGCAAGCAGCTTAATGAGCTGATGCCGCCGGGGGAAACGGTGTCGTTTATCCAGTTTGAACGAAGCACCTATGTGTGGAATACTTTGATTCCCTGCCGGATGGACACGGCGGAATTCGAGGCACTTTGGAAACAGGCGGGAGACGAACAGCTGGCAAAGGAAGAGCGCGTCCAGCTTTACCAGGAGGCGGTGGCCCTTTATGAGGGGGAATTTCTTCCCAAGTCTTCTTATATGGACTGGGTGGTATCCAAGAGCGCGTATTATTCCACGATTTATAACGAATGCGTCCTTAGCCTTTGTGAGCTGCTGGTGGCTCTTCACCGGTATGAAGAGCTTGTGGTGGCGTGTGAAAGAGCGGTGCTTTTGTATCCGTTGTCGGAAGAGATCAACCAAGCCCTTTTATATGGTTACTACAAAACCGGGCAGCCATCCAAAGCGATCGCCCATTATGAACGGCTGCGCGATGCGTTTCATAATGAGCTGGGAGTGGAATTGTCGGAGGCGACGGTTCAGCTTTATCGGACCATCCGCCGGAAAATACATAACCTGGAGATGGATTTGCACGTGATCCAGAAAGATTTACAGGAAACGAGTCAGTGTGCCGGCGCGTTTTACTGCGACTATGACGTATTCCGGAATATTTACCGGATGCTGGCGCGCTGGATCCTGCGTACCGGTCAAAGCATCTATATTGCATTGTTCACCTTTACGGACAGCCAGGACGAGCTTCCCGATTCCAGTGCCATTCCGAGTGTGATGGCAGTTTTGCGCAGCTGCGTATGCAGTCAGCTCAGGCGCGGCGACGTGGTTTCCACTTACAGCTCCACCCAGTTGGTGGTGATGCTGCCGCTAAGCCGGTACGAAGATGGGCTGGGGGTGCTCGAACGGATCACGCGCTTTTTTATGCAGACCTATCGGGGCAATGATGTGAAGATTCACACCAATCTGCGTGCCATTGAACCGGCTGACTTTTATAGGGGTAAAAGGTAAAAAAAGAAAATTTTGCATTTGTGACCGCCGTGTGACTGGAAGACGATATACTTAGACTATCGAATAGGAAAGCCGATGTTTTCCTTTCTTTTTCTTTGTTATCACGTTTTGCAGCAGCGTTTGTTTCAGGATCCCCAATTTTGGAACGGCGTGGCTGTACCTTCTCCATATTGCCGGCCAGTCTGCGGTCTCAGGTTCTGCTTTTTATCCCAGAAGAGCAGTTTCCCGGCCCATGATTTGGCCGGCATTCCTCTTGTTAGAGAAAGCCCGGATATGCCTATTGAAGGGAAAAGGGGGCATCCTCTGCCAGCACTGCTGCGTGAAGTGGGGGAAGCAGCTGTTTTGGTACAAGAAACCGTGGATTTATGGGGATTTTTTCAAAAAGGGCTTGTAAATCGGCAAGACACGTGCTATAATACATACTTGTAAATAAACCGTTGATGAAAGAGTGGGTGTTGCACCCGCTCTTTCGTTTGTATTACGCCCATTTCACCGGGGACCAAAGCGACGCAACCCGGATTTTGCGGCGGATGTGGAGGAATCTATGGCAAATGCATCCCACGGCGGCAACACGGCCGCTATAGTCTGGAATCTGTGCGAGCCGGTGGCTGCTAAACTGGATCTCGATTTGTGGGACGTGCGCTTTTTAAAGGAAGGTGCGTCCTGGTATCTGCGCATTTTTATTGACAAGGAGGGCGGCGTGTCTTTGGACGACTGTGAGGCGTTCTCTCGGGCCATCGACCCGGTTTTGGATGAAGCCGACCCGATTGCGCAATCCTATTGTTTGGAGGTTTCGTCCCCGGGCATTGAACGGGAGCTGACCCGGCCCGCTCATTTTGAAGCGTGCATGGGAGAAACGGTATATCTGCGCCTGATCCGTCCTCTCGATGGAAAGAGGGAATTCAAAGGTACCCTGACCGGGTTTGCCGACGGCGTGATCGAACTGACAAACGAGCTCGACGGCGTACTGCGCTTTTCGCAGAAGGACACGGCTTTGTGCCGTTTGGTTGACGATTATTTTGGAGGTTAAGGAAAAAATGAACACCGAGTTTTTTGAGGCGCTGCGCCTGCTTGAGAAGGAAAAGGGAATTCCGGCGGATTATCTGCTCGAAAAGATCAATGCGGCCATTGTCATTGCGGTCAAGCGCGATTACGGCGGACATGACAATGTGGAGATTGAAGTGGACCCGGATAAGAACAAGTTCGAGGTCTATTTGAAAAAGACGGTGGTGGAAGAGGTAGAGGACCCGGATACGGAGATTTTGCTGGAGGAAGCCCGCAAGTCTACGAAGAAGGCGCAAATGGGCGACGTGGTCCGGGTAAAGCTGGAAACCAAGCAGTTCGGACGCATTGCAGCTCAGACTGCCAAGCACGTCATCCGCCAGGGCATCCGGGAAGCCGAGCGCGGCCAGATTGCAGCGGAGTTCCAAAGCCGCCAGCAGGAGCTGGTGACGGCAGTAGTTCAGCGTATCGACCCGAAGACCGGGGCGGTGACGGTGGAGATCGGCCGGGCGGAAGCGATTCTGATGAAGAACGAGCAGGTGCCCGAGGAGGAGCTGCACGAGGGCGACCATGTGAAGGTCTACGTGGTGGAGGTTAAGGATACCGAGCGTGGACCCAAGGCAATCATTTCCCGGACCCATCCGGGGCTCGTCAAGCGCCTCTTTGAGATGGAGGTGCCGGAGATTTACGATGGCACGGTGGAAATTAAAGCGGTTTCCAGAGAAGCGGGCTCGCGCACGAAGCTTGCGGTGATGAGCCGGGACGACAAGGTGGACGCGGTGGGCGCCTGCATCGGCAACAAGGGCGTGCGAGTCGGTAAGATCGTCGACGAGCTGGGCGGCGAGAAGATCGACATTGTTAAGTACAGCGACGACCCGGCCAAGTTTATCGCTGAGGCCCTTTCTCCGGCCACTGTCCTGAATGTGGAAGTGGACCCGGACGGCGCGCATGCCTGTAAGGCCACAGTGCCCGACGGGCAGCTTTCCCTGGCCATCGGCAACAAGGGCCAGAACGCCCGCCTTGCCGCCAAGCTCACCGGCTGGAAGATCGACATCCGCCCCGAAAGCGGATTTTACGGCGAATAACCACTGCGGTCTTTTGGACCGTGATTTTATGATACAAGAGGTATTCGAATGCAAAAAAAGATTCCCATGCGAATGTGCACCGGCTGCGGCGAGATGAAGCCGAAGAAGGAGCTGGTGCGGGTAGTGAAAAGTCCCCAGGGCGAGATTTCGCTCGACCTGACGGGAAAGAAGCCTGGGCGGGGCGCCTATGTGTGCAAGAACGTGACGTGCCTGCGGGCGGCCAGAAAGGCCAGGCGGCTGGAGCGTGCGTTTTCCTGCGCCATTTCCCCGCAGGTGTACGACCAGATGGAGGAGGAAATCGCGACAGATGAAGGATAAGCTGCTTAACCTGTTGGGAATCGCCAGGCGGGCGGGGAAGATCACCATGGGGATGGACCCGGTGAAAAGCTCAGTCGCCAAGGGTGAAACCAGGGTCGTGCTTCTGGCGCGGGATTTTTCAAGCCGTTCGGCGTCGGGAATCGAATCGGTCTGCGAGGAGTGGGGGCAGGAATGCCTGCACCTTACGCAGAGTATGGATGAAATCGGCATGGCAATCGGAAAACGGGTGGGTGTGATTTCGGTCAACGACGCCGGATTCGCCAAAAAGATCAGGGAGCTTTGCCGCTTCGAGAATGAAGGAGGAACTGCGTTATGATGAATAAATACCGAGTCCACGAGGTGGCAAAGGATTTCAATCTGCCAAGCAAGCAGGTGGTAGATCTGCTGGGCCAGTATTTTGAGGAGCCCAAAAAGCACATGACTGCCCTCACGGAAGAAGAGCTGGACGTGGTGTTCGAAAAATTTACAAAGGACAGCGAGGTAGAGAACTTCGACGAGTACTTTGCCTCCGGCGTCAAGGAAGCGCCGAAGGAAGCGCCGGCCCAGGCGCCTACCTCCGTCTTTAAAGAGGAGCCGGCGAAACCCGCTGAAGCCCCGGCCGCAAAAGCGCCGGCTGCGCCCGCTGCTCCGGCCGGCCAGGGCCAGAGCAAGGCCCGCCCCGGCGGAAAGATTACGCCCGTAGCGCCCGCCCCGGGCTCGCAGGCCCGTCCCGCCGCTCCGGCCGGCCAAGGTCAGAGCAAAGCGAGACCCGGCGGACGGATTACCCCGGTGGGTCCTGCGCCCGGCGGCCAGGCCCGTCTGGCCGGCCAGGGTCAGAGCAAGGCTCGCCCCGGCGGAAGGATCACGCCGGTGGGCGGTCAGCCCCGTCCCACCAGCCAGCGGGCCGCAGCCCAGCCTCCCCAGCGGCCTCAGCAGCAGGCCCCCATCAAGGGCCCGCGTGAACGCCGTACGGTGGATACCCGCAGCGCGGTGGTGCAGCTTGACAAGTACAACGAAAAGTTCGAGCAGCTGGCACCCGACCGTGCCAAGAAGGACAACATTGTCCAAAAGCAGAAGCTGACCCAGCGTTCCCAGTTCTATAACCGGGGCCGCAAACAATACAATTCCCGCCGGGAGACCGAGGCCGAGCGTCTTAAGAGAATCGCGGCCGAGCGTCAGAAAAAGCAGATGACCATTACCATCCCGGAGATGATCACCGTAGGCGAGCTGGCCGCACGGCTGAAGGCCACTTCCTCCGAAGTCATCAAAAAGCTTATGATGATGGGGGTTATGGCCACCATCAACCAGGAGATTGATTTTGATACCGCTACGCTGGTCGCCATGGAGTTCCACGCCAAGACCGAGAAGGAAGTAGTGGTTACCATTGAAGAGCGCATCATCGACGACAGTGAGGACACCGATGAGAACCTTCAGCCCAGAACGCCGGTTGTGGTGGTTATGGGTCACGTGGACCACGGCAAGACCTCTCTGCTCGACGCCATCCGCGATGCGAACGTCACCTCCACCGAGGCAGGCGGCATCACGCAGCACATCGGCGCTTACCGGGTGTATTTGGGCGACCGGGAAGTGACCTTCCTGGATACCCCTGGCCACGCGGCGTTTACCTCCATGCGGGCCAGAGGCGCTCAGGTGACCGACATTGCCGTGCTGGTGGTAGCGGCGGACGATGGCATCATGCCTCAGACGGTGGAAGCCATCAACCACGCGAAGGCCGCAGGCGTTGCCATTATCGTGGCCATTAATAAGATCGATAAGCCCGGCGCCGACCCGGACCGCATCAAGCAGCAGCTCACCGAATACGAGCTGGTGCCAGAGGAATGGGGCGGCAGCACCATCTGCGTACCGGTGTCCGCCAAGCAGCGCACCGGGATTGATAACCTGTTGGAAATGATCATTCTCCAGGCGGATATGATGGAGCTCAAGGCAAACCCCGACCGGGCGGGCAAGGGCACGGTCATTGAAGCGCGGCTTGACAAGGGCCGCGGCCCGGTGGCGACGGTGCTGGTGCAAAACGGTACGCTCCACGCCGGCGACGTGATCGTGGCGGGTACGGCGGTAGGCCGTGTGCGTGCCATGGTGAACGACCGTGGAAACCGCGTGGAAGAAGCCGGACCCTCCGTGCCGGTGGAAATCACAGGCCTTGCGGAAGTGCCCAGCGCCGGCGACGTGTTCAACGTCGTCTCCGACGAGAAGCTCGCCAGAGAACTGGTAGAGCAGCGCAAGCAGGAAATGAAGGAAGAGCAGTTCGCCGCCTACCAGAAGGTCACCCTTGACAACCTCTTCAGCCAGATGCAGGAAGGCGAAATGAAGGAGCTCAACATCATTGTCAAGGCGGATGTACAGGGCTCGGTGGAAGCGGTGCGCCAGTCTCTGGAAAAGCTGTCCAACGACGAGGTGAAAGTCCGCGTCATCCATGGAGCGGTGGGTGCCGTATCCGAGTCGGACGTGATGCTGGCAAACGCCTCCAACGCCATCATTGTCGGCTTTAACGTGCGTCCCGACCCGGTGGCTCAGACCAACGCCGAACGCGACGGGGTGGACATCCGTCTGTACCGCATCATTTACGACTGCATTGAGGAAATCGAGGCGGCCATGAAGGGAATGCTCGCGCCCAAGTTCCGGGAAGTGGCTCAAGGCCGCATCGAGGTGCGCGCGGTGTACAAGATTTCAAACGTGGGCACTGTGGCGGGCTGCTATGTGCTCGACGGCAAGGTGACCCGCCAGTCGGAAATCCGAGTGGTGCGCGACGGCATCGTCATCGCCGAGGACAAGATCGATTCCCTCAAGCGGTTTAAGGACGACGTGCGGGAAGTGGCCCAGGGCTATGAATGCGGCATCGGCCTGACGAAGTTTAACGACATCAAAGAGGGCGACATCTTTGAAGCGTATATCATGGAAGAATACCAGGAATAATATCCGATATACGGGGAGGGATTCGCAATGGCAGGACATCGAATGGACCGGACAACCGAAGACATTCATAGAGAACTGACGGATATCTTCCGTTCTTTAAAGGACCCGCGGGTGGCGGGCATCATCAGCATTGTGCGCTGCGAGGTTTCAAACGACCTGTCGGTGGCCAAGGTGTATATCAGTTCGGTCAACGGCTTGGAATCGGCCAAAACTGCGGTGGAAGGGCTAAAGAGCGCGTCCGGCTTCATCCGGCACGAGCTCAGTGCCCGGCTACACCTGCGCCATACGCCGGCGCTGCGGTTCGTGGCGGACGATTCCATCGCGCACAGCGCGGACATTTCCGCGCTTTTGAACAAGATCAGCAAAAAGGGGGAAGAAGGGTGAGAGAGGTGACTACCGCCCAGGCGGCGCAGATGTTGCGTGAAGCGGACGATATTCTGATCCTCACCCACCAGTACCCGGATGGGGATACCCTGGGATGCGCCTTTGCCATGTGCCGAGGCCTGCTTTCCATGGGAAAACGGGCGCGCGTCGTCTGCTCCGACCCGATCCCGCAAAAGTACTCCTATCTCTATCATGACATGAAGGAATGCGCGTTTGAGCCAGGGTTTATCCTGGCGGTGGACGTGGCCGACGCTCCTCTGCTGGGCAGCGGCCTGAGCGAATACGCCGACCGGGTGGACCTGTGCATCGACCATCATCATTCTAACACCAAGTATGCCGCAAACCTGCTGCTCAAGGAATATGCAGCGGCGGCCGAGGTGGTGTTCGAGGTGCTGCTGGAGCTAGACGTGACCATTGATGAGGACATTGCCGCCGCCATCTACACCGGCATCTCCACCGATACCGGCTGCTTCAAATATGCTAACACCACGGCGCAAAGCCACGCCATTGCGGCCCAGATGATGCGGGTGGGGATCGACACGTATCCCATCAACCGGCTTATGTTCGAGATTAAGTCGAGAGCCCGGTTCGAGATCGAGCGGCTGGCGCTGGAGTCGGTGGAATATTATTTTGACGGCATCTGCGCGGTGATGTACATAACGAAGCAGATGCTGCAAAAGTCGAAAGCGCTGGAAAGCGACTTAGACGGCCTGACCCCGATTCCCAGGCAGATCGACGGGGTGCAAATCGGTGTGACCCTGCGGGAAAAAAGCGACGGGGCATGGAAGATTTCCGTGCGTACCGGCGTAGAGTTCAACGCCAGCTCCATCTGCGGGAGACTTGGCGGCGGCGGCCATATGCGCGCCGCCGGCTGCACAGTGACCGGCACGGCCCGGGAGGCCTGCGACAAGATTTTAAAGGAAATTGCGGCGGAGCGGGAAGATGAACGGAATTCTATGCATTGACAAGCCTCAAGACTTTACTTCCTTTGATGTGGTGGCAGTGATGAAGCGGCTGCTTTGCACCCGTAAGGTAGGGCATACCGGGACCTTGGACCCTATGGCCACAGGCGTGCTGCCGATTCTGGCCGGAAGCGCCACCCGTGCCGCCGAGCTGCTCCCCAGCCACGACAAAGAATATGAGGCCGGCTTTCAGCTGGGGATCACCACCGACACCCAGGACATCTGGGGCACAGTGGTGGAGAGCCGCCCGGTGTTTAGCAAAAAAGACGAGATCCAGGCGCTCCTGCCCCGGTTTACCGGGGAAATTTTGCAGCTGCCGCCCATGTATTCAGCGGTAAAGAAGGACGGCAAACGGCTTTATGAGCTGGCCCGCCAGGGAATCCAGATGGAGCGGGAAGCCCGTAAGGTAACGGTGTTTACGCTTGCGTTAACCGGTGCAAGGGAAGAGACGGGGGAATACACCCTTTCCATCTCCTGTTCGGCGGGAACCTATGTGCGCACGCTCATCCACGATTTGGGACAGGCTTTAGGCTGCGGGGCGGTGATGACCTCCCTGCGAAGGACAAAGGCCTGCGGCTTTTCGCTGGACGATTGCCTTACCCTGGAGGAGGCCCGGGCCCTTTCGGAAAAGGGAACGCTTGGCGACCGGCTTTTGCCGGTGGACGCAGGGCTTTCAGGCTATCCGGCAGTACAGGTGACCGATGCGCAGTTCACCCGGTTTCGAAACGGGGGAGCTTTGTTTCTGGCGAGGGTGAACCAAGCGCCGAAAACCCACGGCGCATTTGTACGGGTGTACGACTCCAAAGGCAAGTTCGCTGGCTTAGGAATGGTGGATGAGAACGCCCAGGAGCTAAAGGTCAAGCGGATTTTTTCCGAATGACCGCTGCTTTTACGGCGTTTTTCCCAAAGAAAGCGAGTTTTTCTTTGGGAAAAACATCGTAAATAAAACGAGGATTTTTCTAGAACAAAGGAGCTTATGCTGTGTTGATAACCGGAGCGCTTCCCAATCAAACAGAGAATACCGCAGTGGCGCTGGGGTGCTTCGACGGGCTGCATTTGGGCCATATGGCGGTGATTGACCGGGCGCTGGCCGCTGCTGGCGACGGGCTGCTCGCCTGTGTGTTCACCTTTACAAAGCCCGGATTTGCGGAGGGGCTGATGCCCTTTTCGGTTATGGAAGGGCTGCTCGCCCAAAGAGGGGTGGGGCTTCTGGTCCGTCCAGAATTTGAGAGCATCCGCCATATGACCCCGCTAGAATTTGTAGACCGGGTGCTGATCGAGTCTTTGCATGCTAAGCGTGTGGTGTGCGGTTACAACTACCGGTTCGGCCAAAACGCCAGCGGAGACGCTTCGGCGCTTGTGCACTTGTGCGAAGAGCGGGGAATTGCCGCATCCATCATCCCCCCTGTGGAAGTGGACGGAGCGCCGGTGTCCTCCACTCGGATCCGGGCGCTGGTGCGGGAAGGAAAGATGGAGGAGGCCGCCCGGCTGCTGGGGCGCCCCTTTGTCATCGATTTTGAAGTAGTCCGGGGCCAGCAGCTGGGGCGCCTGATGGGCACGCCCACCCTCAATCAACTGGTTCCCGAGGGATTTGTAAAACCGAAGTTCGGTGTATATGCATCCCTTGCCAAAATTGAGGGAGGCTATTGGCCGGCAGTGACCAATTTCGGCGTGCGTCCCACCGTGGGTGCGCCCGCCCCTCTTTATGAGACTTGGGTTCCCCACTACGAAGGGGATTTGTACGGAAAAAAGGTGCCGGTCTGTCTGCTGTCCTTCATGCGGCCCGAGCAGAAGTTTGACAGCATCGACCTGCTGCGCACGCGCATCCATCTCGACGGGGTGGAGGCGGGAAAGATCGCCAGGCGGCTGAGGCCCGCCTTGGTGCTTGAGGAGGAAAAAGGCCAATGATGAAGGAACTCCAGGAAGAAATTTTGCGGCTCAAAAAGGAGACGGGCGCGGCCATTCTGGCGCACAGCTATCAGTCGCCGGAGATTTTGGAGATTGCGGACATCTGCGGGGATTCGTTCGCCCTGTCGGTGGCGGCCCAGAAGCGCAAGGAGAGCACCATTGTGCTGTGCGGCGTGCGCTTTATGGCGGACACGGTCAAGCTGTTAAATCCGG
The DNA here is from genome assembly GCA_018364155.1 of Clostridiales bacterium. GTDB lineage: Bacteria > Bacillota > Clostridia > Oscillospirales > Acutalibacteraceae > Solibaculum_A. The sequence goes on along the minus strand of JAGZMM010000003.1, from coordinate 266,378 downwards.
AAAAAAAGGTCCTGCTACCGGTGGACCAAGCGGTATGCCCCATGGCCGACCAAATTCCGCCCGAGCGGGTGCGGCGCTTTAAAGAAAATCATCCCGATTATACGGTTGTCGCTTACATAAACACCACCACACGGCTCAAGGCAGAATGCGATGTGTGCGTCACCTCGTCGAGCGCGCTTACCATTGTGAAAAAGCTGCCGGAAACCCCGATCCTGTTTATTCCCGATGCGAACCTGGGCGGCTGGCTCAAGCGGCAGCTGCCGGAGCGGAAAATTGAACTTTGGGATGGGTGCTGTCCGGTTCATGCGGCGGTGACCGCACGGGACTGCGCCTTGATGAAGGAACGCTATCCCAAGGCAAAGCTGGCCGTTCATCCCGAATGCCGGGAAGAGGTGCTTGCGTATGCGGATTTTGTGGGTTCTACCTCCGGCATCCTGTCTTTTGCCGAGCAGTGCAAGGAGGACGTGATCATAGGCACGGAGAAATCTATTTCCGACTGGCTGTCTCTCCACCATCCGGACCGCCGGTTCCCCGTGCTGAGCAAGAAGCTTCTTTGCCCCAATATGCGGCTGACGGGGCTTACCGATGTTTATCGGGCGCTTCTGGGCACGGGCGGCGCAGAAATCCAAATCGATCCGGCCCTGGCCCAGGCGGCCAAGCGGCCGATTATGGAAATGATCCGGCTGGGTGAATAAGCAAAAACCACGGCGGCTTGTCAGAAGCCGCCGTGGTTTTTGCTGTCCGGGTTTGAAATCATACGGCCATCTCAGCTGGCAAAAAGCCGCCCGTAACCATTGCGGGCGGCTTTTTGTATTCCTTACAACAAGCTTTGGATGCTCGATTCCATCTGGGCGGGCGTGGTAGTCGGCTCGAACCGCTTGGCGATTTCGCCGGTTTTGGTAATGAGAAACTTGGTGAAATTCCATTTGATCTGGTTATCCGCCTTATAGTCCCCGTCCTTGGACAAGAGCTCGTCCAGAACCGGGCCGATGGGATGGCTCATGTCAAACCCTTCGAACTTGGTGTGTGCCGTCAAAAACTCAAACAAGGGCGCGGCATTGGGGCCGTTTACATCAATTTTCGCGAACATGGGGAAGGTGACGCCGTAGTTGCGGGTGCAGAACTCCATGATTTCCTCATTGCTGCCCGGGTCTTGTTCCTTGAACTGGTTGCAAGGAAAGCCCAGAACCACAAGGCCCTTGTCCTTATAATTCTGGTAGAGCGCTTCCAGTTCGGCGAATTGCGGAGTAAAGCCGCATTTGCTGGCCGTGTTGACGATGAGAAGCACCTTGCCTTCGTAATCGCGCAGGGAAACCTCGCTTCCATCCATTTTCTTCACTTTGAAATCGTATACGTTCATAATCTGCCTCCTATACTTTTACGATGATTTTAGTGTATGTATGACCGGGACGATTCATACAGACAAACACAAATGCGAAACTTCGGCCAAAAAAGGGCCGCTTTCCTGCGACCCTTTTTCTCAGTTTAATGTGCGCTTTCGTCGGTTGCCATTCCTTTTGCAAAGAACTTGTACAAAAACGCAGCGAGCACCGCGCCTACCAGCGGGCCAACTAGGAAGACCCATACGTTCGTCAGACTGGTGCCGCCGGTGAAAATAGCGGGGGCCAGACTGCGGGCAGGGTTAAGGGATGCGCCGGTAAACCCATAGTCGATTATATAAAAGACCAGCAGGCTCAGGCCGATGCCGATGCCGGCCACGCCGGAGAATTTACCCTTCTTGGTAGCGGCCAAGAAAACCAGAACGAACAGCATGGTTAGAATGATCTCAATGACCAGGCATTCCACCACATAAGGATACTTATAAGTGTCCACATACACCGCGTTCGCGCTGTACCCGGTAACGCCGAACAGGGAGTTGAATAGGGCGATCAGGCCGCAGGCAGCGAATCCGCCCACCAGCTGGCTCACGGCATAACCGGCAAATTCCTTCCAGGAAATCCGGCCGGTAATGGCCATCCCCAAGGAAACGGCGGGATTGAGGTGGCAGCCGGACACCCGGCCGATTACAAAATACATGGCGATGAATACAAAGGCAAAAATCAGGCACAGGCCCAAGGCGTCCAAGGTACTGGCATACATGCTGATTCCGAGACAGCCGATCAGGACAAACATGGTGGTCCCGAAAAATTCAGCGATGCATTTTCTGGCAAAATCCATGTGGGTTCCTCCTACTGTTTTGATTTTTTCGTCCATGATTGTACCATTTTATGGCCGAAGTTGCAAGGACTTTGCAACACAATTCACAATTTGCTGCAAATTCAAAGTGCGCCCCGGATGCTGAGAATGTAGCGGGCCTGGTCCAAGGGATTGACGCCCCGGTACGGCGTGGTCGCGCCCAATTCCAGCGGGCAGGGCTCATAGCCGTCAAACCGCACCGATAGATTTGCCCGCCCTGCGGATATGGACGCCGCAAAAACCGGGAACTCCATCGAGGTAGCGGCAGGGATCCGTCCTTCCAGGGTGAATACACCGTTTTGGATTACCGGCGTGTCAAACTGACCCCGCATCCGAATGATTTCCCCCATCGCCTTGCCTCCCGCCTCTTCCGGGAGGGACAGGCGGAAGGCCTGCATGGGTTCCAGGAGAGTCGTGCCGGTGTTCACAAGCCCGTCCATGATGGCCATGGGAGTGGCTACGATAAAGTCCAGCGGGTGGGTGTGTTCGTTGTGGTGTTCGCCGGCGATAAGGGTGATCTTCGCATCGGTGACCTCCCAGCCTAAGGGACCCTGGCGAAGAGCGTCCGGCAGAGCCTGGGCTACCTGAGCCTGGTAACGGTAAAGAATGTCGTCATTTTTGACGATGCTTTTGTAAGCGATTCCGCTGCCCCGCGGTCCCGGTTCTATTAAGAACCGCAGTACCGCCCAGCAGGGCTTGGGCATGGTGTAGGCCACAAAGCCTTCTCCTGTCGAGGCGGGCGTCTCCTTATAGATCACCGTAGGATCGGAAAAATAAACCCGCAGGCCGAAACGGGTGATCATCAGCGCTTCGAGAACCTCCAGCTGGATAAGCCCAGTGATGCGAATGAGCAGGTTTCGTTCCTCCGGGACCCACGCCATACTAAGAAGCGGGTCTTCCGCGCAAAGCTCTTCCATTGCAGCCACCAAAGCGGGATAGTCCTTTTCTTCATAGGGGAACACCCGCACGTTTAGAAGCGGGTGAGCGATGGAGCATCCGCCCGGAACCGGTCCCGGATCGCCCAAAATATCCCCCACCCGGGCGTGGGCAAGACCGCACACCGCCCCGATGTCTCCCGCCTGCAAAAGTCCAGTGTCTTCGTATTTTGCGCCGCTCACTTTGCGGATTTGCACCACCTTTTCCTCTAAGTCCTGGGTGGCGTTTCGCACCATATCCCGGTTTTTTAAGGTTCCCGCGTAAAGGCGGACGTGTGAAATCCGCCCCATGGTCTTGTCATGCTCCATGCGGAAAATGACACCGGACAACGGTGCTTGCACATCTCCCTTGTTTTCCGGCGCTGCCAGCGTCAGAAGATCCAATAGCGCTCCGACACCGGTTCCTTTGAGGGCGCAGCCGGTCAGAGCAGGGAAGAGCTGCCGGGCTCTTACACCGGCGGCCAGCGACGAAAAAAGCCGCTCCTTGGAAATAGGCTCGCCCGACAGGTAAGCTTCCAAAAGCCCGTCATCCTCCTCTGCCAGCGCCTCTACCAATGCGTCCTCCACCGGTTTGTCAGCAAACAGATCGTCCACCACCACCGGTGGCAACCCTAGCCGCTCTTTTGTTTCTTTCAGCACCCGGGAAAGATCCGCTCCCGCCCGGTCAATTTTGTTGAAGAAAAGGACCGTGGGAGTCTTCAGCTTCGCGAGGGCCTTGGCCAATACCTCGGTCTGAGACTGAATTCCTTCCGCCGCCGAAACCACCAGCACCGCGCAGTCAAGCACCTGCAGCACCCGCTCCACCTCGGAAGCAAAGTCGGTGTGGCCGGGAGTGTCGATGAGGTTGACGGTGCGCCCTTTCCAGGAAAGCACCGTGGAGGCTGCGCGGATGGAAATACCGCGTTTTCGCTCCAGATCCAGAAAGTCAGTCTGGGCACTGCCTTCGTCCACCCGGCCGGGGGCGCGGATAGCGCCGGCTGTGTAAAGAAGCTGTTCAGTCAGGGTGGTTTTGCCGGCGTCCACGTGGGCCACCAGGCCAATGTTCACGATGTTTGGAAAAGGGGACATGCATAGACACCTGCCTTCAAAAGAAAAATCGCCCTTCGATTCGCAGCCGGGCGGCGAAAAGCACGACGGATACCGTTTATAGCTTTGCACGGCTTGCTCCCAATGCCGCCAACCCGACCATACCCGAAAAAGGATGAACCAGCGTAAAACCTACAAAAGGAAATGAAAAAAGGCCACATACCAAACGGTACATGGCCTTTTTGGTGGACGCAAACGGACTCGAACCGCTGACCTCCTGCGTGTGAAGCAGGCGCTCTAACCAGCTGAGCTATGCGTCCAAAGGAAAGAAGATCCGCGTAGGCCAGCCGGAATAGCCAGCCTAACGCAAATCTGGTGACGCGTAGGGGAATCGAACCCCTGTTACAGCCGTGAAAGGGCCGTGTCTTAACCGCTTGACCAACGCGCCAAATAAAATACGGACTTTTACTCGACTTATCCGGGGAAAAGTCCGTATTATGGTAGCGGCAGTTGGAGTTGAACCAACGACACTGCGGGTATGAACCGCATGCTCTAGCCAACTGAGCTATGCCGCCACATGCATGTCCCCGTAAGGGGCGAGTAACATTATAATATGCTTGGTTGCGCTTTGTCAAGAGAATTTCCAAATTTCTTTTGTTTTTTCAATTCCCCGACATTCATCCCAATACAAATGCCTCCTACAGCACTTTTTTGATTGATTTTGCACTAGGATGATGTATAATTTTAGATATCGCCTGAATGAAATGCAAGGAGGATGCCGTATGTCCGTGGGCTTGGTTTTAGAAGGAGGCGGCATGCGCGGCGCCTATACCGCCGGCGTGCTGGAGGCCTTTGCCGATCATAAAATTGCCTTTCCTTATGTCATTGGGGTTTCCGCCGGCGCGCTCAACGCCACCGCGTTTGTGTCGGGGCAGCCAGGGCGCACCCGCCGGGTGCTGGTGGACTATTGTCAGGATCCCCGCCTCTTGAGTGTGCAAAACATGATGATTACCGGGTCGCTGTTCGGGTATGACTTTATTTTTAACCAGATTGCCGCGGAACATGCGCTCATTGATTACGACGGGCTGCATCGTTCGCCCGTCACCATGCTGACAGGCGCCACCGACTGCGCCACCGGAAAAGAGGTCTGGTACGGGAAGGAACACATCGGCCCCGGCCGTACCGATGTACTGGCTGCGTCCTGTTCGGTGCCGTTTGTGTCGAAGGTGGTGGAGTACGAAGGACGTCCGCTTCTCGACGGGGCCTGTGTCTGCCCAATCCCGGTGGAAAAATCCATGGAGGACGGCAATGCCCTCAACGTCATCGTGCTCACAAAACATTTGAGCCATGAGAAAAAGATCGGCTATCCACTGGGGATGATCAAATCGGTCTACGGTCGGTTTCCGAAACTGGTGGAGGCCCTTTCCCGTTCCAGCGGGATTTATAATGAACAGGTGCGGCTGTGCCGTAGGTTGGAGGAGGAAGGCAGAGCGGTGGTGATCCAGCCGCCCGCGTCTTTGACGGTGAGCACCTATGAAAAGGATCCCAGGGTGCTAAACGACTTGGCTGACCGGGGGTATGCCGACGGCAAAGCAAAGCTCAGGGAAGTCCGGGCGCTTCTGGCTCGAAGCAGCTGATTTTGCCTTCTTTTGCGGGGACAATTGAAATAGAACGGGGAAGTCCCGTCCATACTAATGAAATACCACTGCCTTTGGTAAAGGCGAAAAAAGCGCACCGGCGGACAGCCGGGTTAGACAGAAATGGGGTAGGAACATTGGAATGGCTGCAAAGCTTTGATTTTTTGTGGAACGGCATCCTTTCCATCGGCTGGCAGCAGGTGGTCATGTATGCCATCGGCGCTTTGCTGATTTACCTGGCGCTGGCGAAAAACTTGGAACCGGCGCTGCTGATGCCCATGGGCTTCGGGGCGATTTTGGTAAATCTCCCGCTGTCCGGCGTGCTCGATCAGACCATGGCGGGCGTGGGTGAGGTCAAAGGGATCGTCCAGTGGCTTTACGAGGTGGGAATCGAGGCGTCGGAGGCACTGCCGCTCCTGCTCTTTGTGGGTATCGGGGCTATGATTGACTTTGGCCCGCTTTTGAGCAATCCCAAAGTCATGCTGTTCGGCGGCGCCGCCCAGTTCGGCATTTTCTTTACGGTTGTGTTAGCGGTGGTGTTCGGGTTTGACCTGCGCGACGCCGCATCCATCGGTATCATCGGTGCGGCGGACGGCCCCACCTCCATTCTAGTGGCCAACATCTTTAAGAGCAACTATCTGGGCGCCATCGCGGTGGCCGCCTATTCCTACATGGCGCTCGTTCCCATCATCCAGCCCTTCTGCATCAAACTGGTGACCACCAAAAAGGAACGGTGCATCCGCATGCCCTATAATCCCAAGTCGGTTTCCCGGACTACGCGGATTTTGTTCCCGATTCTGGTGACGGTGATAGCGGGTTTGATCGCGCCCGCGTCGGTGGGCCTGGTAGGGCTTTTGATGTTCGGAAACCTGTTGCGGGAGTGCCTGCGGCTGGACAGCCTTGCTCAGACTGCCCAAAGCGTCCTCGCTAACTTAATCACGATTTTCTTAGGGATCACCATTGCTTTCAAAATGACGGCAGAAAACTTTGTCACCATCGAAACCCTGCTTATTTTGGTGCTGGGTCTGGTGGCCTTTATGATTGACACCATTGGCGGTGTGCTCTTTGCAAAGCTTATGAATCTGTTCTTAAAGAAGGACAAGAAGATCAATCCCATGATCGGCGCGGCGGGCATTTCGGCCTTTCCCATGTCCGCCCGGGTGGTGCAGAAAATGGCGCTCAAGGAAGACAACCAAAACCACCTGTTAATGCACGCGGTAGGCGCAAACGTATCCGGTCAGATCGGCTCGGTCATCGCCGGCGGCATCATTTTGGCGCTGGTGCCGGGCATGCTATAAGAGAGGGGATGGAGCACGATGCTGCAACTGCTTTGGGCCATTCATATGGCGGATTTTTGGAATTCATTGAAGCTGATGGGGCTGGGAATGCTGGGCATCCTGGTGGTCATGGCCCTGATTATGGGGATCATCGCCGTTTTAAACGCCGTGACGAAGCCAAAGGAAAAGGACGACAGATCGTCGTCCCAATAGGGAAAAGACAGAAAAACCGCCCGACAGCTGTTTGGCTGCCGGGCGGTTCTGATCAGGAGAGCTTACCCCAGCACGATTTGGGGCCGGCCGTTTAAATACGCGTCGGCAAACTTGGAGAACACCTGCTTGATGAGCTGATGTCCCTCTTCGTTGGGATGAATGCCGTCGTCGCAAAGAAGGTCTTTGTAATTGTGTTTGTCTAAGAAAGCGGCCCGCACGTCCACAAACAGGCTCTTCGTCTCATAGGCCAGCTTCATGACGGTATGGGAGTATAGCTCCTGAAAGCGGTAAATCATCTGGGTATCTCCCAGCCACTTGAGGATATTCTCCCGGCTTAAGCCCGTGCGAGTGATCCAGTTGAGGTATTTTTCCGCGTCAATGGGAGGCAGGGACATGAGGATGGGCGTGACGGCGTGCTCCTTGAGGTTCTTAAGCATCCGCCGATAGATCGCTACAAACTCTTTGAGGGGCGTATGAGGCTGGTGGTCCGCCTCAGGTGCGGCGGAAACTCTGTCCCAGTCATAGTCGCAGTCGTTGCCGCCGTATTCCAGCAGTACCATGTCGCAGTCGAGTCCACGCTGAAGCTGGCGGCAAAGCTGCTGGTAGCCCTTGCCGATGGTGCAGCCGAACTTGGATTTATTGAGGATATCCAGCGCAAACTCTTCTTTAAATGCATTCAGATTGGTGGGCGGCTGGGGATAATAGCGGCTGCTCTTATGGTCGAGGAGGATTCCTTTCATAATGGAGTCTCCGTAGATCTGGATGCGCCGTACCACGTTCATAAGCGTTTCTCCTTTTACAGACGGGTGATGCTTTCCTTTATTATAAAAGTCTACTTTCGTTTGGGCAAGCGGAATTTTGTCGTGCAATCCGACTCGTTTTCCTTTATAATTAGTATAAAACAGTCCTTTACGGAATATGTGACGAATACCTAAATTTTCTCCGAAAAATTTTCGCGAAATGCCGAATTTTTTTCTTGCATTCCCCCCTGAATTATGGTATTATAATCGAGCGTGACTGCACAGATATGCGATGATGCGGGAGGTTGCGGCCGGTAGGCCGGTTTTTCCGCGGAGTATGTCCGATTTTAAACCGGGCGAAATGATACGGCACTGTTTTGAAGCGGCGCGGCTTTTCCGCGGCGTTTGTGCCCTTATGACGTTACAAGACGGAACCCCGGATAAAACTGTGCGCAGTTTGTCCGGCTTTTTCAATGTCCGGGGACGAAACACCCGGAGGCGTAGAACGTTTTTAACGCCGCCCGCCAACTAGTAAAAGGAGGCGACTTTCCGTGGCAGTCAAGGAAAAAATCAGAATCAGGCTCAAGGGTTACGATCATCAGCTCGTCGATCAGTCGGCAGAGAAGATTGTCGAAACCGCAAAACGCACCGGCGCTCGGGTCTCTGGCCCCGTGCCGCTCCCCACTGACAAGCAGGTGGTGACCATCCTGCGCGCGGTCCATAAGTACAAGGACAGCCGTGAGCAGTTCGAGATGCGTACCCACAAGCGCTTGATCGACATCCTCAGACCCAGCAACAAGACAGTTGAGGCTTTAACCGGCCTTGAACTCCCCGCCGGCGTCGAAATCGAGATTCAGCTTTAACCCACTGAATCCGCCGATTCGCACGGACGAGGTCACGTCGGGATTCCCCGACCAATAACCGAAGGAGGATCATACCATGCAAAAAGGTATCATCGGCAAGAAGCTGGGCATGACGCAGGTCTTCGACGAGAAGGGCAACGTAGTTCCCGTCACCGTCGTGGAGGCCGGCCCGTGCGCAGTCGTCCAGAAGAAGACCGTCGAAAACGACGGCTATGTCGCAGTTCAGCTTGGCTACGGCGACATGAAGGACAAAAACGTCACCAAGCCGCTCAAGGGCCATTTCGGCAAGGCGGATGTGGCGCCCAAGCGTCACCTGCGCGAATTCAAGTTCGACAGCGCTGACGACATGAACATCGGCGACATTGTGAAAGTGGACGTGTTTGCGGCCGGCGATCACATCGACGTCACCGGTATTTCCAAAGGTAAGGGCTATGCGGGCACCATCAAGCGCTGGAATTTCCATCGCCTGAAGGAATCCCACGGTACTGGCCCTGTCGCCCGCCACGCTGGCTCCAACGGCGCATGTAGCTCCCCGTCCCGCGTGTTCAAGGGCAAAAAGCTCCCGGGCCATTTGGGCGCCGAGCGAGTCACCGTTCAGAATCTCGATGTCGTGAAGGTGGATGCGGAAAATAACCTCATCGCCATCAAGGGCGCGATTCCCGGCCCCAAGGGCGGAATCGTCGTCATCCGCGACAGCGTGAAGAACGCGTAAGGGAAGGAGGAAACACAATGCCTAAGGTTTCAGTATTCGATATGGCAGGTAAGTCTGTCGGCGAGATGGAGCTTTCCGAAGGCGTTTTCGGAATCGAGCCCAATAAGCACGTGATGCATCTGGCCGTGGTCAACTACCTGGCCAACCAGCGTCAGGGCACCCAGTCGGCGCTGACCCGCGCCGAGGTTTCCGGCGGCGGCAAAAAGCCGTGGAGACAGAAGGGCACCGGCCGCGCACGTCAGGGTTCCACCCGCGCTCCCCAGTGGAGACACGGCGGTATCGTTTTTGCTCCCAAGCCCCGTGACTACCGCCTGAGCATGAATAAGAAGGTTCGCCGCCTGGCCATGAAGTCCGCATTCTCTTCCAAGGTGCAGGACAATGAGTTTGTGGTGGTGGATTCCATCGCTTTGGAAGAAATCAAGACGAAAACCGTCGTCGATATGCTTTCCAAGCTGGAAGCCGGCAAGAAGGCTCTGATCGTCATGCCGGAAAAGGATGAAAAGGTCATCAAGTCCGCCCGTAACATCCCGGGTGTCAAGACCGCTCTGGTCAATACCCTCAACGTTTACGACATTCTCAACTGCGACAAGCTGATTGTCGCCAAAGGCGCCGTAACGCAGCTCGAGGAGGTGTATGCGTAATGACAAACGCGCATGATATCGTAATCCGCCCCATCATCACCGAAAAGAGCATGGCGGGTATCCCCAACATGCGGTACACCTTCGCCGTAGCGAAGGACGCCAATAAAATCGAAATTGCCAAGGCCGTGGAGAGCGCCTTCGACGTGAAGGTCGACAAGGTCAACACCATCAATGTCCGCGGCAAGATGAGACGGCAGGGCCGTTTCGAGGGCTACACCCCCTCATGGAAAAAGGCCATCGTCACTCTCAAGAAGAACTCCAAGCCGATTTCCTTCTTCGAGGGCATGTTCTAAATTTCGATGGTTTGACGCAGGCGAAAAGCCTGCGAACCGGCAACGTATGGGGAACAGACAGCCCCGCAAAGCCAATATGAGGAGTGTGAGATTCCAACATGTCTATCAAGGTTTTTAAGCCGACGACCAATGCCAGACGCAACATGTCGGTTACCGATTATGCCGGCCTTTCTAAGGTCAGCCCTGAAAAGAGCCTGCTGGCTCCCCTGAAGAATACCTCCGGCCGCAACAGCTACGGCCGTATCACCGTCCGCCATCGCGGCGGCGGCAACCGCCGTAAGTACCGCATCATCGACTTCAAGCGCAACAAGCTGGACATGCCGGCGACCGTTCTCACCATTGAGTACGATCCCAACCGTTCTGCTCACATCGCGCTGGTGCAGTACGAGGACGGCGAGAAGCGCTACATCATCGCGCCTAACGGCCTGAAAGTGGGCGACACGGTGGTTTCCGGCGCGTCTGCGGACATTAAGCCCGGCAACGCCCTGCCCCTGGTCAATATCCCGGTTGGTACCTTTGTACACAACGTGGAGCTCTATCCCGGCAAGGGTGCGCAGCTTGCTCGCTCGGCCGGTAACATGGCCCAGCTGATGGCAAAGGAAGGCGCTTACGCGCTCCTTCGTCTGCCCTCTGGCGAGCTTCGCAACGTTTCCGTTCAGTGCATGGCCACCATCGGCCAGGTCGGAAACGTCGACCATGAGAACGTCAAGGTTGGTAAGGCCGGCCGTAAGCGTCACATGGGCTGGCGTCCGACGGTACGCGGTTCCGTTATGAACCCCTGCGACCATCCGCACGGCGGTGGTGAAGGCAAGTCCCCGGTGGGCCGTCCCGGCCCGGTTACCCCGTGGGGTAAGCCTGCCCTTGGTTACAAGACCCGCGCGAAGCACAACCGCTCCGATAAGATGATCGTCAAACGTCGCGGCGGCAAGTAAGGTGTGGAAAGGAGACTAAGAACTCATGGGTAGAAGCGTGAAGAAAGGCCCTTACGTGCAGCCGGTGCTGCTCAAGAGGGTTGAAGAAATGAACAAAAATGGCGAGAAGCGCATCCTGAAGACCTGGAGCCGCTCTTCCACCATTTTCCCGGATTTTGTCGGCCACACCTTTGCTGTTCACGACGGCAGAAAGCATGTTCCGGTCTATGTGACCGAAGATATGGTTGGCCATAAGCTGGGCGAGTTCGCGCCAACACGGACCTTCAAGGGCCATGCTGGCTCCAAGACGTCCAATAACGGCAAGTAATAGCGGCCGAAAGGAGTGTACGGTATGGAAGCAAGGGCAAACCTGAAATATGCCCGTATTTCACCCCGCAAGGTGAAAATTGTTTTGGACTTGATCCGCGGTAAGGACACAGAAACCGCCGCGGCCATTCTGAAATATACCCCCAAGGCCGCCTGCGAGTATCTCGAGAAGCTGCTCAAGTCGGCCGTTGCGAATGCGGAGAACAATCATCATATGGACGTTTCGAGGCTCTACATCGCCGAGTGCTATGTGTGCCCCGGCCCGATCCTCAAGCGCCTGCGTCCCGGTCCGCACGGACGTGGCTTTCAGATTCAGAAGAAGACATCCCACGTGACCCTCGTGCTCAGGGAAGCGGAATAAGCGTCAAAGGAGGTTAGTTTATGGGCCAGAAAATTCATCCCCACGGTTTGCGCGTGGGCGTCATCAAGGACTGGGATTCCCGCTGGTATGTGGGCGACAAGGATTTCGGCGACACGCTGGTCGAGGATTACAATCTCAGAAAGACGCTTAAGAAGCAGCTCTACGCCGCAGGCGTCCCGAAGATCGAGATCGAGCGCAATTCCGCTCGCGTCGTGCTTCACATCCATTGTGCGAAGCCCGGCATGGTGATCGGCAAAGGCGGTTCGGAAATCGAGAAGCTGCGCCTGCAGTGCGAAGCCATGCTGAAGAAACCGGTTTCCATCAACATCGTCGAGGTGAAGAACCCCGATTTGAACGCGCAGCTGGTGGCCGAAAACATCGCTGCTCAGCTGGAGAAGCGTATTTCCTTCCGCCGCGCCATGAAGCAGTCCATCGGCCGCGCCATGCGCATGGGTGCGAAGGGAATCAAGATCAACGTGTCCGGCCGTCTGGGCGGCGCGGAAATCGCCCGCAGTGAGCATTATCACGAGGGCACCATTCCGCTGCAGACCATCCGCGCGGACATCGACTATGGCTTTGCCGAAGCAAATACCACTTACGGCCGCATCGGCGTGAAAGTGTGGCTGTACAAAGGCGAGGTTCTGCAGGATGCCCGCCCGTCCCGTAAGGAAGGAGGCCGCAGATAATGCTGTTACCCAAGAGAGTCAAATACCGCAGAGTCCAGAGAGGCCGCCTTACCGGTAAGGCCATGCGCGGCAACACCGTTACCTATGGTGATTTCGGCCTGCAGGCCTTGGAGCCCGCCTGGATTTCCAGCAATCAGATTGAAGCCGCCCGTGTCGCCATGACTCGTTACATCAAGCGCGGCGGCCAGGTTTGGATCAAAATTTTCCCGGATAAGCCCATCACCGAGAAGCCGGCGGAAACCCGAATGGGTTCCGGTAAAGGCTCCCCCGAGTACTGGGTGGCAGTGGTTAAGCCCGGCCGGGTCATGTTCGAAATCGCTGGTGTCTCTGAGGAGATTGCCCGCGAGGCTATGAGACTGGCAGCCAACAAGCTGCCCATCAAGTGCAAGTTTATTGCCAAGGAAGAAACGGGTGGTGAGCAGTAATGAAGGCCAAAGACATCAGAGAATTGACCGTTGCCGAGCTCAACACGAAGCTCAAGGATTTGAAAGAGGAGCTTTTCAACCTGCGATTCCAGAACGCGATCAACCAGCTCGACAATCCCATGCGCATCAACGCCGTCAAGAAGGACATTGCCCGGGTTAAGACGGTTCTGCGGGAGCTTGAGCTCAAAGAAGCGCAGGGCGCATAAGGGAAGGGAGGAGTAAGCTGTGGAAGAACGCAACCTCAGAAAGACGAATGTAGGCAAAGTCATCAGCAACAAGATGGATAAGACCATCGTCGTAGCGATTCAGGACAATGTCAAGCATCCTCTTTATAAGAAGATCATCAAGCGCACGGTTCATCTGAAGGCGCATGACGAAAAGAATGAGTGCAACGTCGGCGACCGCGTGCTTGTAATGGAGACCCGCCCCCTTTCCAAGGACAAGAGATGGCGTCTGGTCGAGATCTTGGAGAAGGCAAAATAAGCAATCACGCTTGTTGAAAGGAGGAACACCTGAATGATTCAGCAGCAGACATTCCTCAAGGTGGCCGACAACACAGGCGCGAAGGAGCTTATGTGCATTCGCGTGTTGGGCGGCTCCGGTAGGAGATATGCAAACATCGGCGACGTGATCGTCGCTTCGGTCAAAAAGGCAACACCCGGCGGCGTAGTGAAAAAGGGCGAAGTGGTCAAAGCGGTGGTTGTTCGTACCGCCAGCGGCCTTCGCCGTGAGGATGGCTCGTACATCCGTTTCGACGAAAACGCAGCCGTTATCATCAGAGAGGATAAGAACCCGAGGGGCACGCGTATCTTTGGCCCGGTGGCCAGAGAGCTTCGCGAAAAGGATTATTTGAAGATCCTCAGCCTTGCCCCTGAGGTGCTCTAATGGAGGTGCGCAGATGAACAACAAATTACACGTCAAAAAGGGCGACACCGTCATGGTAATCAGCGGCACCAGCAAGGGCAGGAAGGGAAAAGTGCTTGAGGTCAGCCCCAAGGAGGGCAAGGTCATCGTGGAAGGCATCCACATGGTTACCAAGCACGTCAAGCCCCGCAAGATGGGCGATCCCGGCGGCATTGTGAAGGCCGAAGGCGCGCTCTACGCCAGCAAGGTTATGCTTGTCTGCCCCAAGTGCGGCAAGCCCACCCGCGTCGGAACCAAGGTGTACGGCGACGGCACCAAGGAGCGGGTTTGCAAACACAAAGACTGCGGCGAGACCTTTTAAGGAGGATAAGACATGGCTCGACTTAAGGATTTTTATAAAAGCGATGTCGCTCCCGCTCTCATGAAGAAATTCGGCTATAAGAGCTGCATGCAGATTCCGCAGCTCAACAAGGTCGTCATCAACGTGGGCGCAGGCGAGGCCAAGGAGAACTCCAAGGTCATCGACGCTATTATCAGCGACATTACCGCGATCACCGGCCAGAAGGCCGTCCCCACCAAAGCGAAGAAATCCGTCGCGAACTTTAAGCTGCGCGAAGGCATGCCCATCGGCGTAAAGGTTACCCTGCGCGGCGATCGGATGTATGAGTTCGTCGACCGCCTGTTCTCGGTGGCGCTGCCCCGGGTGCGCGACTTCCGCGGCATCAACCCCAATTCCTTTGACGGCCGTGGCAATTACAGCATGGGTGTCAAGGAGCAGCTCATATTCCCCGAGATCGACTACGATAAGATCGACAAGGTCCGCGGCATGGACATTTGCTTTGTCACCACCGCGAACACCGACGAGGAAGCCAGAGAGCTGTTGACGCTCATGGGCGCCCCGTTTGCGAAGTAAGGGAGGAATGAAAAATGGCGAAAACATCCATGAAGGTCCGGCAAAAAAGAGAGCCTAAATTCAGCTCCCGTGGCTACAACCGCTGCAAAATCTGCGGCAGACCCCACGCTTATCTTCGCAAATTTGGCATCTGCCGTATCTGCTTCCGCGAGCTTGCCCATAAGGGCGAGATCCCGGGCGTAAAGAAGGCAAGCTGGTAAAGCTACAGCAAAGGAGGAAACGGCATGCAGATCACCGATACCATTGCGGATATGCTCACCAGAATCCGCAACGCAACGAGCGCCAAGCATGATTCCGTAAGTGTGCCCGCGTCGAATATGAAGAAAGCCATTGCGCAGATTCTGCTCGACGAAGGCTACATCCGGAATTTCCAGGTAGTGGACGACGGCAAGCAGGGCATCATCAAGATCAACCTGAAATATGCCCCTGATAAGACCCCCGCCATTACCGGCCTGCGTCGGGTTTCCAAGCCCGGCCTGCGCATTTATACAAGCTGTGAAGATATGCCCCGCGTCATGAAGGGCCTCGGAATAGCGATTATGTCCACCTCCAAGGGTGTCATGACCGACCGTCGTGCACGCAAGGAGAACATTGGCGGCGAAGTTCTCGCCTTTATTTGGTAAGGAGGGCTTAGGAAATGTCTCGTATAGGAAGAAAGCCCATCACGATTCCTGCCGGTGTAGACGTAAAGCTGGATGGCACCGTTATTACCGTCAAAGGCCCCAAGGGGACTTTGACCCAGAGCCTGCATCCGGATATGCAGGTGGCGGTTGACGCAGGTGTGATCACAGTGACCCGTCCGTCGGACGACAAAGAGCACCGTTCTCTGCACGGTCTGACCCGCACTCTCGTGGCCAACATGGTCGAGGGCGTGACCAACGGCTTCAAGAAGGAGCTGGACGTCAACGGCGTCGGTTACCGTGTACAGAAGCAGGGCAAGAATCTTGTGATGAACTTAGGATATTCCCACCAGGTTATTGTCCCGGAGATCGACGGCATCACCATCGAGGCCCCGACTCCCAATAAGATTGTCATTCTCGGCCCCGACAAGCAGAAGGTCGGCCAGTTTGCAGCAGAAGTCCGCGAGAAGCGTCCGCCGGAGCCTTACAAGGGCAAGGGCATTAAGTACGTCGACGAGGTCATCCGCCGCAAGGAAGGCAAGGCCGGTAAGGGCGGCAAGAAGTAAGGAGTGAAACATTATGGTATCTAAGGTTGACAGCAACAAGGCAAGGCTCAACCGCCACACCCGTGTGCGCGGCAAGATTTCGGGCACTGCTGCACGTCCGCGCCTGAATGTATTCCGCTCCCTTTCCAACATCTACGCCCAGCTGATTGACGACGTAAAGGGCGTGACCCTGGCTTCCGCTTCCACTCTGGATAAGGAATTCAACGGTTACGGCGGAAACAAAGAGGCTGCCCGGGAAGTGGGCAAACTGATCGCAAAGCGCGCGGCGGAAAAGGGCATCACGGAAGTGGTCTTTGACCGCGGCGGCAACATCTATCACGGCCGAGTCAAAGAACTGGCCGAAGGCGCCCGTGAGGGCGGTCTGAAGTTCTAAGTAAGGAGGAGAAAGGCTTGGCTAAAATTGACGCAACTCAGTTGGAATTAGTGGAGCGCGTGGTTTCCATCAACCGCGTATCCAAAACCGTCAAGGGCGGACGCATCTTCAAGTTCGCAGCTCTGGTCGTGGTCGGCGACGGCAACGGCACGGTGGGCTACGGCTTGGGCAAGGCCGGTGAAGTTCCGGACGCGATCCGCAAGGGCATCGAGGATGCCAAGAAAAATCTGATCAAGGTTTCCCTCCGCGGAACGACGATCCCCCATGAGGTTATCGGTAAGTTCGGCGCGGGCGCGGTTCTCCTGAAGCCCGCTGCTCCCGGTACTGGCGTTATCGCTGGCGGTGCCGTGCGTGCGGTCGTCGAGTCGGTCGGCATTAAGGACATCCGTACCAAGGCCCTGCGTTCGAACAATCCCTGCAATGTGGTCAGTGCTACCATCGCAGGCCTGAAGCTGCTCAGAAACGCTGACGAGGTCGCTGCCCTGCGCGGTAAGCCCGTCAAAGAAATTATCGGTTAAGGGGGGCGGCTGAAATGAAGAAGATTAAGCTCGTCAAGAGCCTCATCGGCAGTAAGAAGGATCAGATCGCCACCGCCAATTCTCTGGGCCTGCACAAGATCGGCGACGAAAGCGTTCAGCCTGACAACGCCGCGACTTGTGGGAAAATCACAAAAATAAGCCACCTCATAGAGGTAACCGAAGCGTAAGCAAGGAGGTGCAAGTAAATGAAACTGCATGAACTTTCGCCTGCGCAAGGCTCCAATATGGAGGTAAAGCGTATAGGCAGAGGACACGGCTCCGGCAACGGCAAGACTGCCGGTAAGGGCCACAAGGGTCAGAAGGCGCGTGCCGGCCGCGGCATGCGTGCCGGGTTTGAAGGCGGCCAGATGCCCCTGATGCGCCGTATCCCGAAGAGAGGCTTTGTCAATATCTTTGCAACGGAATATGCAGCGATCAACGTCGATGCACTGGAGGCCTTTGAGGCCGGCTCCGTCGTGGATGCCGAGGCACTCAAAGCCGCCGGCGTCATCAAGAAAGTCTACGACGGCGTGAAAATTCTGGGAAATGGCGAGATTACCAAGGCGCTCACCGTGAAGGCGGCGAAGTTCTCGGAATCCGCGAAGCAGAAGATCGAAGCAGCCGGAGGAAAGGCCGAGGTGATCTGACATGTTCGAGACATTCCGTAATGCATGGAAGATCGCGGACCTGCGCAAAAAGATCCTTTATACCCTGATGGTTATCGTGGTGTTCCGAATCGGCGCCGCTATTCCGGTTCCTTTTATCGACCTGGAGGCGCTGAAAACCCTCATGAGCTCCATGACGGGGGACACCGGCCTGCTCGGTTACTTCAACATCATTTCCGGCGGCGGACTGGAAAAGGCAACCCTTTTCGCCCTGTCCGTCACTCCGTACATTAACGCATCCATTATCATTCAGCTGCTCACGGTCGCCATCCCGCCTCTGGAACGTATGGCAAAGGAAGGCGAAGAGGGCCGCAAAAAAATCGCAAAATACACGCGTTATTCTACTATTGTCCTAGGTCTGATCCAGGCCGGCGCCTATTATGCCTATCTGTACAACAGCAACATCGTCAAGTATAACTCCGGTTTTGACGGCGTATTCACCGCCATCGTCATCATCTTGACCTTTACCGCCGGTTCTGCTTTGATGATGTGGCTGGGCGAGCAGATCAACGAAAAGGGCATCGGCAACGGCATTTCCATCCTTCTGTTCGCTGGTATTGTTTCCCGCGGCCCCTCCATGGTGCTGCAGCTGGTGGAATACTTCAAGATGGGCTTTGAGGGCCAGACCCAGTACTTCTTCATTGTCCCGGCGATCGTGGTGATCTTTGTTCTGATCATCGCTTTCATCGTTCTGATGACCGATGCGGAGCGCCGCATTCCGATTCAGTACGCCAAGAGAGTGGTCGGGCGTAAGGTATATGGCGGGCAGTCCACCCACATGCCGATCAAGGTCAATATGTCTGGTGTTCTTCCCATCATCTTCGCCTCTTCGTTCCTGTCCATTCCGTCCACCATTCAGATGTTTGTGCAGGCAAAGGAAGGGTTCTGGAAAGGCTTCTTCGATGCCTTCTCTACCACTGGCTGGCTTTACGGCGTCCTTTACTTCCTGCTCATTATCTTCTTTAGCTATTTCTATATTTCCATCCAGTATAATCCCATTGAAATGGCCAATAATCTCAAGAAGAACAACGGTGCGATCCCGGGTATCCGTCCCGGTAAGCCCACCTCTGACTTCATTATGAAGATCATCTCCAAGGTTTGCCTCATCGGCGCGCTCTTCTTGGGTGTGGTTGCCATCCTGCCGATCATTTTCGGTGCGGTTACCGGCATTCACGGCCTGTCGCTGGGTGGTACTTCCATCCTCATTGTGGTCGGCGTCGCCATCGAGACCGTTCGTCAGATCGAGTCTCAGATGCTCATGCGTCACTACAAAGGTTTCCTTGAATAAGAGCAACTTGCGTTGCTTAGGGATTAGGGACTGTTTCGTTTGGATAAGGCGATGGTGCCGCCGAGAACAGGGAAAAGCCTTTTTCGACGCGGTCACCATGGCCCTAACCCCTAGAACCTAATGCACAAAAGGTGCATTCTTGCAAGGAGTGCGTTTTGTTATGAAGTTGATTCTTCTCGGCGCCCCCGGCGCCGGTAAGGGTACCCAGGCAGAAGTTATCTGCCAGCATTATCCGATCCCTGCGATTTCTACGGGTAATATTATCCGTGAAGCGCTGAAGAGCGGCTGTGAGCTGGGAAAGCAGGCGAAGTCCTACATGGACGAGGGCAAACTGGTTCCCGATGAACTGGTTATTGAGATCATCAAGGACCGCCTCTCCAAGGAGGACTGCAAAAACGGGTTTATTCTCGACGGCTTCCCCAGAACCATCACGCAAGCCGAGGCCCTGGACCGTATGGGCATCGACATCGACCGGGTCATCGACATTGAGGTTCCGGACGAAACGATCATCCAGAGATTGTCCGGGCGCCGTGTCTGCGAGAGCTGTGGCGCCACCTATCACGTGCTTTACAAAAAGCCGGCGATTGAAGGAGTGTGCGACAAGTGCTCCGGCACCCTGATTCAGCGTAAGGATGACCGTCCGCAAACCATTGAGGAACGCCTGCGCGTGTATCACGAGCAGACCGAGCCGCTCAAAGCCTTCTATGAGCGCAAACACATTTTGTTTGTGGTGGAAGGCCAGGAGGACGTGGCGGAAACCAGCCGCCTGACTCTGGCGGTCATTGAGGACTTGGCATGATTGTACTGAAAACTTCCCGCGAACTCGCGCTTATGCGTGAGGCGGGCCGGATTTCGGCAAACGCGTTGAAGCTGGCCGGCGAGGCCGTCGAGCCTGGTGTGACCACCGAGGAAATCGACCGTATTGCCCGCAAGTATATCGAAAGCTGCGGGGCCACCCCAAACTTTCTCCATTACAACGGCTTCCCTGCGACTGCATGCATTTCCGTCAACGACGAAGTCATCCACGGCATACCAAAGAAAAGCCGTGTTTTAAAAGCCGGTGACATTGTGTCCATAGACCTGGGCGCGCAGATTCACGGCTATCACGGAGACAACGCCTACACCTTCCCCTGCGGTGCTATTTCCAAAGAGGCCCAAGCCCTTTTGGACGCCACCCGGGAAAGCCTGTACTGCGCCATCAAGGCAGCGGTACCCGGCGGAAGGCTGGGGGATATCTCCAGCGCGGTGCAGAAGTATGTCGAGGCGCGCGGTTACTCGGTGGTACGCGAATTTGTCGGCCACGGAGTAGGCGCGAGTCTTCACGAAGACCCCAGCGTTCCCAACTACGGCACCCCCGGCAGAGGGGTCCGTCTGCTGCCCGGCATGACCCTGGCCATTGAGCCCATGATCAATGCCGGAAAAAAGGAGGTCCACGTTCTGGCCGACGGCTGGACGGTAAAGACCAACGACGGCAGTCTGTCTGCCCACTTTGAGCATTCCGTCGCGATTACGCCTGACGGCCCGGTCATTCTGACGAAGCCCGATTGATGCGGGAGGAGGACAGCATGGTCAAAGGTCGTGTGGTCATATCGCGAGCCGGCCGGGACAAGGACAAAGCGCTCACCGTGCTTTGTGCCGACGCAACATCGGTACTGGTCGCGGACGGAAAGGAACGGTTGCTTGAACGTCCCAAACGCAAAAACGTCAGGCATGTCCGAAAAACCGGCGTCGTCCTTCCTGACGACGCACTGAGAACCAATCGCTCGTTACGCAAGGCACTACGCAGTTTCGCCTCTTCGCAAGAAGGCGGCGGACCTCGCAACGGGACTGGAGGGAATTAATCTTGTCCAAAGAAGATGTCATTGAACTCGAGGGCGTAGTTGTTGAAGCCCTTCCGAACGCCATGTTTAAGGTAGAACTGCCCAACAAGCATCAGGTCTTGGCCCATATTTCCGGAAAGCTTCGGATGAACTTCATCCGCATCCTGCCCGGGGATAAGGTGACGCTGGAGATGTCTCCGTACGATCTGACCCGCGGCCGAATCACCTGGCGTTCCAAATAAGGCGTCTGAATGCAACGATAGGACGCCGCTTGTCCGAATCATGCCTGCATCCGCAACAATAAGGAGGCGTTTTCCATGAAGGTCAGACCTTCCGTAAAGGCTATTTGCGAAAAATGCAAGATCATCAAACGCAAGGGGAAAGTCATGGTTATCTGTGAGAACCCCAAACATAAGCAGCGTCAGGGCTAAGCCTTGGGCGTAATTAATGGAGGTGTAATGCTATGGCGCGTATTTCTGGTGTAGACCTGCCCCGTGACAAGCGGGTGGAGATCGGCCTGACCTATATCTACGGGATCGGCCGCAAAACCAGCAATGATATCCTTGCCGCCACGGGCGTCAATCCGGACACCCGCGTGCGCGATCTGAGCGAGGACGACGTATCCAAGCTCCGTGAATACATCGACCACAACCTGCGGGTAGAGGGTGACCTCCGCCGCGATGTGGCGTTCGACATTAAGAGACTCATCGAGATCGGTTCTTATCGCGGGATTCGTCACCGCAGAGGACTCCCGGTGCGCGGACAGCGGTCCAAGACCAATGCCCGTACCCGCAAGGGCCCGAAGAAGACCATCGCCAACAAGAAGAAGTAAGGAGGGATATCAGAAGATGGCAGGAAAAACTCAAGTCAAGAAGGGTGCAACCACCCGTCGCCGCCGCGAGCGCAAGAATATTGAAAAGGGTGCGGCGCATATCCAGTCTACTTTTAACAACACCATCGTGACCATCACTGATGTTCAGGGCAACGCCATTTCTTGGGCGTCCGCCGGCGAATTAGGCTTCCGTGGTTCCAGAAAGTCCACTCCCTTTGCCGCGCAGACGGCCGCCGACACCGCCGCGAAAGCTGCGATGGAGCATGGCCTGAAGTCGGTCGAAGTGTACGTCAAGGGTCCGGGCGCCGGCCGCGAGGCCGCCATCCGTGCGTTGCAGGCCGCCGGCCTGGAGGTCAATCTGATCAAAGACGTGACCCCGATCCCGCACAATGGATGCCGTCCGCCTAAGAGAAGACGCGTCTAAGACCGAATAATTGGAGGTGCAAGAATATGGCAAGATATACCGATGCTGTTTGCAGACTTTGCCGCCGCGAAGGTAAGAAGCTCTTCCTGAAGGGTGAGAGATGCTATACCGACAAGTGTGCAGTGGTCCGCAGAGCATATGCACCTGGCCAGCATGGTCAGGGACGCAAGAAAGCTTCTGAGTATGGAATCCAGCTGCGTGCCAAGCAGCAGGCCAAGCGCTACTACGGCGTTCTGGAAAGTCAGTTCCGTCATTATTTTGAGCTGGCTGACCGCAAGCAGGGCGTGACCGGTGAAAACCTGCTTCGTCTGCTGGAAAGCCGTCTGGACAATGTAGTGTATCGTCTGGGCTTTGCCTCCAGCCGTCCCGAAGCGAGACAGCTGGTAACCCATCGTCACTTTACGGTTAACGGTAAGCGGGTGAACATTCCCTCCTTCCGCGTAAAACCCGGCGATGTGATCGCGGTTTACGACAAAAGCCGCAACAGTGATAAGTTTAAAATGATCATGGAAGCCAACGGCTCCCGTCCGGCTCCCAAGTGGCTGGAAGTGGACCGGAATAACTTCAAGGCCACGGTCCTGTCGCTGCCGAACCGTGAGGACATCGATCTCGATGTCGAAGAGACCCTCATCGTCGAGCTTTACTCCAAGTAATGCCATCCTTTTGATAAAGGCGTTAGCGGATAGACACATTATCTGCACACATGGCAGGCGCGGGCATTTGCCGCCGCCCGCGCGCATCGGCGGTTTGTCGATGTCGGCTTTTGGTTCGGCAAAAAATAAGTCCTGCATGTGTGCAGGTTCAACCTGCTAAGGAGGGTTTTATGATAGAGATAGAAAAGCCCAGAATTGAAACGGTCGAATTGGCGCCGGACGGTTCCTACGGTAAATTCGTGGTGGAGCCTCTTGAGCGCGGATACGGCACTACGCTGGGCAACAGCCTGCGCAGAGTTCTGCTGTCCTCCCTTCCGGGCGTTGCGGTCAACAGTGTGAAAATCGACGGTGTTCTGCACGAGTTTTCCACCATTCCCGGTGTGAAAGAGGATGTCACCGAGATCATCCTCAACATCAAGGGCCTGACCGCCCGTATCCACGGAGAGGGTCCGAAGATCGTCTATATCGAAGCGGACGGAGAAACCGACGTGACGGCCGGTTCCATCAAGTGCGATTCCGAGGTGGAGATTCTCAATCCCGACCTGCACATCGCCACAGTGGGCGCCGACGGGAAGCTTTATATGGAGATCACCCTCACCAAAGGCCGCGGATATGTTCCTGCGGAGCGCAACAAGCAGACCATGGCGGCAGAGATCGGCGTCATCCCTGTGGACTCGATCTTTACGCCGTGCCTGAAGGTCAATTACACGGTTGAGAACACCCGTGTCGGCCAGATTACCGATTACGACAAGCTTACCTTAGAAGTTTGGACAAACGGTACCATTTCCGCAAAGGAAGCGGTTTCCCTGGCGGCCAAGGTGCTCACTGAGCATCTCAACCTGTTTGTGGACCTGTCGGATGAAACCTACTCAACCGAGATTATGGTGGAGAAGGACGAAAAGGGCAAGGAAAAGGTTCTGGAAATGACCATTGAAGAACTGGATCTGTCCGTGCGTTCCTTCAACTGTCTCAAACGCGCTGGCATCAACACGGTTGAGGATTTGATTAATAAAACCGAGGACGATATGATGAAGGTGCGCAACCTGGGTCGTAAGTCTCTCGAAGAGGTCATTGGCAAGCTCAATGCCCTTGGCTTCTCTCTTCAGTCGGACGACGAATAACAGTCGTTCCGTACGCACAAACCAACAACTTCCGTAAAGGAGTGATTCGAATGCCAGGTACCAGAAAGCTCGGCAGAGCCACCTCCAACCGCATGGCGATGCTTCGGGCGATGGTGACCTTCCTGCTGGAAAAGGGGAAGATTGAGACCACCGTCACCCGCGCCAAAGAGGTCCGCGCGCTGACCGAAAAGTTCATCACCATTGCGAAGGAAAATAATCTTCACAATAGACGTCTTGCCCTTGGTTTCATCACGAAGGAAACCGTCGTCAAGAAGCTGTTCGACGAGATCGCCCCGAAGTATGCCGACCGCAACGGCGGCTATACCCGCATTACCAAGACGGGCCCCCGTCGTGGTGACGCGGCGGAGATGTGCATCATCGAGCTGCTCTAAGCGCAATCAGGACGAGAAAAAAGACCGCTTTCCAAAAACGAAAGCGGTCTTTTTTGCGTAAATTTGGCGGAATTCAAGCACAGGCGAGCGGTAGCATTCGGATGATTTTGCGTCATCTATGCCCATTGATCCAAAACCCAGGCAGAATTGCACAATGAGACGACCAGACCCGCCCACGATAGAGAATTCTTTCGTTGCTGTGGAGCATGAAAAAACAGGTCTATTTGCCTGGAAAACGGCAATCCGCCTTTTCCAATTCCTTTCGATCAGTAAGGGTCCTTTACACCTAAGACCTCAGCCATAGAGAAAAGCCCATGCAGGCAGTTTTTGCATCTGCCTGCATGGGCCCTTTTTCTTTCTCTAATCGCTTTTTCCGCCTTCGATAAAGCTCACGCCATCATAGAAGGAGCGAGCCACAATACCGCTGACATTGGGCGAGAGCACAAAATACCGGCTTTCCAGATAAAGGGGAATAACCGCCACATCGCTGTAAAGAAGGGTTTCGCACCCATAAAGCGCCTCCACGGCCATGTCGTTTACAATGGCGCCGGTGAGCACCTGCGAGAGCTGGCTATTGTACGTGGAAGAAGAAAATCCGGTCACATTGGCAGGAACATCGGTCTGGAAGGTAGCCAGCAGGGAAGAAGCCCAGTCGTTACCCCCTTGAATGGAGTAGAGGGCCATCTGATAATCGCCGCGTTCCACCCTAGCGTTTAAGTCCGACAGAGACAAGGGAACCAGATTCACATACAGCCCCAAGTGCTTTTGTAAGGACTGGAGCAGAAAGCCCAGAGACAGCTTAATGTCCGCCTGGTCCGGGCAGAGCAGATCAATTTGAGGAGCCTCGGTCAGCCCCAGTTCCGCCGATCCGGCGGCAAAGTAATCCTGCGCCGCCTGCGGATTTTCTGCAATAGGGAAAGAGGACAATGCTTCTTCCCGGTACGGCTGATCGCCCACAACGGCTTCCGGCGGCACCAGGCTGTAGGACGCCTGCAAATAGGAAGGCAGGGAAGCATACATGGATGCCCGGTCCATCACGCTTGCAATGGCAAGACGCATATTTTTCGAGCGGAAAATTTCGTCCTTCTCATTAAAGCAGAGAGACCAAACCGTATCCTGAAACTCGGTTACATGATAGTCCGTATCCTTGAATTTTCGAATCAAATTTCCCGGCACTGTGGCTGCATCCACCTCGCCATTTAGCAGAGCAGTGGGCATCTCCTCTGGCTTCACGCCAATGGTAAAAAGAACCCCCGAAGGAGAAGGAGCCAGATGGCCCTTATAATTGAGATTTTGTTTCAAGCGCAGCGTTTTGCCGTGCTCCCACAGCATCATCCGGAAGGGGCCGTTGTAAACCAAGGTGTCCTTATCCCGACCGTACCGCCCCGAGGCTTCCTCAAAAGCAGGCTGGTAACAGGGAAGCCAAGCAGTGGAAGCCGCCAGACGGTCCAGGTCCTCCGATGGATACGCTAGGTGCATCACCAGCGTATAGTCGTCCACCTTTTCTACACCCAGCTGGTCCGGCGCCAGCGTACCCGCCGCGATCGCAGAAGCATTCTGGATTACCTGTGCTTCGTGGACCAGAGTCGAATGGGTACCGGGGTCTACCAGCCGCCGAAGGGCGAAGACAAAATCGTCCGCCGTCACCGGCGCAACCCGCTCCCCATTGTAGGTGGACCAATAGGTATCCCGGCGCAGATAGAAGGTCCAGGTCCGCTTGTCCTCGGAAATGTCCCACCTAGCGGCCACGCCTGGGATGACCGATCCGTCCGAGGCGATGCGGGTCAAACCCTCCATGCAGTTTTGCAACAGGATTTTCGATTCGTAGGAATCCGCCAGCTGTGGGTCCAACTGGGTCGGATCCGCCTCCAGAGGATAGTTGAGCAGCTTGCCGGAAGTGGAATCCTCCGAGCAACCGGCAAGCGAACATGCAACAAGCAATGCAAGCAAAAGGCTGAGAAATGTTCTCATCAATTACTCCTAGTAAAAAACAATAGATATTATACCGGTTATTGGGGAATTTGCAGGAAATACGTCGTTTTTACTGTACGCCCACACCTTGTCCCGGCTCGTCGCCGCGTGCCTTGTCAAAGACATAGTTGACGTCCATCATCTTCCACACTTGGGTGCGGGCGGTGGGCTGGCCGTTGGCCTTGACGGCGTCGGGACCCTCCTTGAGACAGGTGCGCAGGGTCAAGCCGTCGATGTTTTTGCGGTCGTCAAATACGTAGCCCGCATCGTACACTTTCTGATAGGTGTTGATGCCGACGCCGGAGAAATAGTTGAATCCGTATTCCACCAGCACATTGTATTGTGGCGTGCCATGGTCGGGATATTCGCCATAAGGGAACAGGTAAACGCTGGTTTCTCCAATCAGGGACTCCACCTCGTCCTTCCAGGCTTGGCAGTCCTCCCGGATGGATTCGGCGCTCATTTTGGACATATGATGATGCCCATAGCTGTGAGAAGCGAACTGGAAGCCGTCCTTTTTCAGGCATTCGATAACCGGCTTAACCGCTTCGATTTCCTTTTGCCGGTCGTCAGGAGAATCCGCCTGGGTGTGGTAACCAAGGATTCCGTTATACCCGGTCAGGCCTACAATGGCCTTGGCGCCCTCAAAGGAGAAATCCGGGTGCTCTTCGACAAACTGATTGATGATGGAGAATACCTCGTTGCCTTGCGTAATGACCTCTTTGCCCGTTTTCGGGTCCACACTCATCTCTGCAATGTGCCCGTCATCTCCCACTACCATCTTCCAGTTACAGCCGTCATCCCGCATGTACTGGTAATAGTTCATATCGTCGGTGGAAATAATCAGCGGCTTTTTGCCCTTTGGCAGCTTGAAGGGAAGGCGGCCATAAGAGGTGGTTCCGTCGTCGTTCTGGATTTCGCCGTACATCTGGTCGATGTTGACAAGAATATAATCGTTCTTATAAAGCTCTTCCAGCATCCGTTTGAACTCGGTGACGGTGGTCATGTAATCGTCCATCCCCTTGGCGGAGGCATCCCCGTCAAAGGCCAGCTCCGGGTATACCACCAGCGGATGTACAAAGATATGCTCAATCGCTCCCTTATATGTCACATAATTGCTCCGGTCGTACACCGGCTCGGAGGAGACCGGCGCTGTAGAGGAAGGCTCCGGCTCAGAGGAGGACGCCGGCAGTTCACTTGCCAGCTCGCTGGGGCTTTGGGACAAAACTGCGCTGTCCACCGTTCCCCCCGTGGGGACGCTGACCCCATTGGCAATCGCCACACAAACCACCGCACCGGACAGCACCACCAGCGCGATAATCACAATGGGCATAATATTCTTAATTGGATTTCTGCGCCGGTTGCCGCCCCGGCTGGTCCTTCGGTTCATATCCACTACCCCTTTTGCATTGGTCCCTTTTTGTTTTTCGGAAAGCTTCCGGAATCTCTATTTTTGTACAAAAGAATCCCTTGTGTATTCTTATCTTTTATTATCATACATTTTTATACGAAATGCAAGGGAAGCCTGCCCGTTGTAACCATTTGTTACAACGCGGATACAGTTGCGAAAATCGGAAGAGCAAAGAAGGAGTCGAATGAAAACGAACTGTATAATTTTATATAGATTATACGGATTTAGGGGGCAATGGAAGAGCCGGACCGTTCTGCGACGCGGAAAAAGACGGACCGCCGAAAGGAAGATAAAGATAGAATTCCGTGGCCTGGGCGCTGCTTTTGGCGGCGATGGTGCCTCTGTGCAGCTCGATGATTTCCTTGGCGATGGCAAGACCCAGCCCGGCTCCGCCGGTTTTGGTGGAGCGGGAGGAATCCAGCCGGTAAAATTTCTCGAAAATACTCCCCAGCTTGTGCTCTGGAATCTGGGGGCCTTGGTTGCGAAACACGATGCGTACCCCCTGGCCGTTAACCGCAGCTTGGATGTCGATAGGGGTATTTTCATAGCTATAATTGATGGCATTTCGCAGCACGTTGTCGAACACCCGGGCGAGCTTGTCGGAATCCCCGTAGACCATCAGGTCAGCAGGAACGTGTACGCGGCAGGTGAGCTTTTTTTGAGAAAGCAGCGGATAAAATTCATCCGCCAGCTGCTCGAGCAGCATGGAAAGGTTAAAGCGGGTGACCTGCAGCGTGATGTTCTGCAGGTTAAACCGGGTGATTTCAAAAAACTCGTTGATCAAATCCTCCAACCGTTCCGACTTTTCCAGCGCAATGGATAAATACCGTTTTTGCAGCTGCGCAGAGATATCCCCTTCCTCGTTGAGAAGGGAGAGGTACCCGATCACCGAGGTCAGCGGCGTTTTCAGATCGTGCGCTAGGTAAACCACCAGGTCGTTTTTGCGCTGCTCGGCCTCCTTGGCCAGCTGCTCGTTCTTTAGGGCGTCGAACTTGATGGAATTGAGCGTGTTCTCAATCTCCTTGAAATCCCTAGGCAGCATCACCAGACTCTCGTCCTTGCGGAAAACCTTATTGATGGACTGGACGAACACATCCATGTATTCGGTGGACTTGGATATGGTAAAGTAAACCACCACGACGGTGATCCCCGCGAAGGCCACAAATATCAGCTCTATCTTATAGGAGACGAAAAAGCGGTAAAGGTCCGGGCTGAACCGGTACACCAGGTTTGCAAGCAGGTCGTTGAAAATGCCGTCAGCCAAAAACAGGCACAGCAATAGCCCCATCAGGCACAGCCCGATGGTCAGCAGGATTTTTCCGAATAGCTTTTTACGGTACCGGCGAAGAAAGTTATTGTTCAATTTTGTATCCAACCCCCCATACCGTTTTGATAAACTTCGGGTTGCGCGGCGGCTCGCCCATTTTTTCCCGAAGCCGGCGGATGTGGACCATAATGGTGTTATTGGAGTCGAGATACCGCTCTCCCCACACCCGCTCGAATAGCTCCTCCGAGGAAAGAACCCGTCCCCGGTTTTCGCACAAAAGCCACAAAAGGCTGAACTCAATGGGCGTCAAATTCAATTCCCGGTCGTAGAGGGTGCAGCTATGGGTGTCCTTGTTGATGACTAAGCCCGCGAAATCGATGACATTTTCCCCCGGCTTTGGTCCTCCGTCATTGTAGCGGGTATACCGGCGCAGCTGGGCCTTTACCCGGGCCACCATTTCCAGCGGGTTAAACGGCTTTGTGATATAGTCGTCCGCCCCGATGGTAAGGCCGGTGATTTTATCCATGTCCTCCACCTTAGCGGTAAGCATGATCACTGGGAAGGTATAGGTTTCCCGGATTTTGCGGCATAGGTCAAAGCCGCTCATTTGTGGCATCATCACGTCTAGAACTGCCAGATCCACCGCTTGCCCGCTCTCGATAAAAGACAGGGCCTTCAGCGGCTCATAAAAGGTGTGCACCTCATAGTTCTCATTTTTCAGATATACCTCGATCAAATCGGCAATTTCCTTTTCGTCGTCCACGACCACAATCGACGTTCCCATTTTCCACATCTCCTTATTCGGTTGCTGCAAATTCATTATAGGAGAAGGCGCCGGCAAAAGCAAACGGTTAAGAAAATCTTAAGATTCCCATAAAGGAAGCGGTTTACTGCCTATCTTTTATGTTTTGCATGTAAGAAGCTTCCATGCATCCTTTCCCCAAACGGTGCAAACCATAATGTGGGAGGGATGACGTTGAAAAAACTAAAGAAAACCGCCCTGCTTTTTTCCATCGGCTGCGGCGGCTACAGCCTCATCGAGGTGCTCTGGCGAGGCTTTACCCACTGGACCATGGGCGTCACCGGCGGGGTGTGCATGTGCTTACTGAATTCGATCAACCAAAAATGCAAAAAGGCCAGCCTGCCCAAGAAATGCGTCCTGGGTTCAGCGGTCATTACCGGTATGGAGCTGTTCGTCGGCTGCATCGTCAACCGCAAGCTCAAATGGAATGTCTGGGATTATTCGGATCTGCCGCTTAATATCAAAGGCCAGATTTGCCCTCTTTTTACCGTTCTGTGGTTTTTCCTTTGCATCCCAGTGATGCATTTGAGCACCTTTTTGCAGAAGAATGTCCGGGCGCTGCGGTAAGAATACGGCGCCTTTGAAGGAGGGAGCGCATAAAAGCGGTCTGAATTATGGGCTGATTTCCGATTCTCTGTGAAAGTTTCACAAAACCGAGCGCTGGTGAAAACAATAATTGCTATTGTGATTTTTTCCGTTTTAGTGTAGAATTCTGTAATAGTAAGAGTGGCGGAAATCCTGCATTCGAAAAAATGGGCAGGAAGCTTCCGTCAAAGGAAGCAACGCGGTTGCGTTTCGAATTTTGCGAACGGGAGATCGATAGCATGAGAATGAGCATGTTTGACACAAATGTGCAGGAGCTGAAATATAAGGTGCTGCGCGAGGTGGCGAGGCTGGCCTTCGAGGACAAGCTGGAAACCGACCTGATCAAAATCCCTGAGAAGATCATGCCGGGCCCTCAGGCCACCCTGCGCTGCTGCATTTACAAGGAGCGGGCCATCATCACCGAGCGGGTGAAGCTTGCCATGGGTGGCGACAAGGAGAATGACAACGTGGTGGAAGTGCTGGACATTGCCTGCGACGAGTGTCCGGTTACCCAGATGAGCGTCGGGGAAGCCTGCCGCGGCTGCATCGCCCACCGGTGTATGAATGTCTGCCCCAGGGGCGCGATTTCCCTCATTGACCACAAGGCGCACATCGATCCGAAAAAATGCGTTTCCTGCGGCAAATGTTTGAACGTCTGTCCCTATAACGCCATTTCGAAAAACCTGCGGCCCTGTGAAAAAGCGTGCAAGGCGAACGCCATCGCCATGGACGAGGATAAAAAGGCCCGTATTGACAACGACAAGTGCGTTGCCTGCGGCGCTTGCGTCTACCAGTGCCCCTTCGGCGCTTTGATGGACAAATCCTACATACTCGACGCCATCTCTATTTTAAAGAATTCCGCCAACAATAAAAATTACAAGGTGTATGCCATCGTGGCCCCTTCCATTTCCGGCCAGTTCGGCAACGCAAAGATCGGCCAGGTGGTTTCCGGCCTCAAGGCGCTGGGGTTCTATAACGTGGTTGAGGCGGCCCTGGGCGCGGATATGGTGGCCAATAAGGAGGCCCAAGAGCTTTATGAGAAGGGCTTTCTGACTAGTTCCTGCTGCCCCGCCTTTGTCAGCTACATCAAGATCAACTTCCCCGACATGGTGCAGCATATTTCTCACAACCTCTCGCCCATGGCCACCATTGCCGAATACCTTAAGAAGATGGATCCCAGTGCCAAGATCATCTTTATCGGCCCGTGCATCGCCAAAAAGGCGGAGCGCAAGCTTGACCGGGTCAAGGACATCATCGACGTGGTCATTACCTTTGAGGAGCTTCTGGCCCTCTTTGACTCGCGCAACATCGAAATTCAGGATCTGCCCAACGACGTGCTGGACAATGCCTCCTATTACGGCCGTATCTTTGCCCGCAGCGGAGGCTTGACCGATGCAGTGCGGCAGGGCCTGAAAGAGAACGGCATTACTGAAGAGGATTTCGACTATAAGCCGGTGACCTGTTCGGGCATCGACGAATGCCGTATCGCCCTGCTCAAGGCCTCTAAGAACGTGCTGGGCGGCAACTTCATCGAGGGAATGGCCTGCGAGTCCGGCTGCATTGGCGGCGCCGCCTGCCTGACTCATGGACCCAAGGATAAGTCCGAGGTGGATAAGTACAGCCGGGAGGCCATGGAAAAGACCATTAAGGACGCCATTGGCGTGCTACAGCTGTCGGACAAATAGAGATCGGATGCTTTATGATTGGGTTTCCCCTTGCGGTATGCTTCGCCGCAAGGGGATTTCTTTTTGTAGAAAAGAGGCGGGTCAGCATACCGCCGTACAACCAGAAAGCAAGCAGATCTCACCACCTTCCGCCGAGCCATTTTTCAGAGGAAAGAGGACTTTGAGCAAGAAAAGATCCGACTGGTAAAGGAGGAGCGGGAGTTTCAATCGTTTTAGGCTATAAAAAGCCGGCCGCATTTTCCGAATTTGACAAAAATCGAGAAAAGATTATAATCAGAGTATTAAACAGAAAGAAAAAACGGGCAAAAGCCATCCGCGCGCCGGCCCTCTGCCAACAAGGTCTGCGCGGGCAAACAAAAGGAAGGAGCCTATATGAAACGAATCGGAATAACCATATTGGCGGTTTTGCTGGGTTTGTCCCTTTCCGCCTGTACCGATGGCGGAGTGGTGAGCAGTCCGTCGTCCTCGTTGCCGCTGCCCTCCGAGCTGGAAAGCGCTCCCCAGTCGCTAACGGAGCAGAGTGATCTGCCTTCGTCGCAGGAGCCGGAATCGAAAACGGATTCCTCCACTGCACCTGAGGCCTCGTCCACCACACCCCAGACCCCCTCTTCCAGCGAAGAGCCCCAGGGCCGTGAAACGGTGGATGTGACTATTCCCGAAGGCTTTACTCTTGCGCAGATTGGGGAACGGCTGGAGGCCAATGGCGTGTGTACCAAGCAGGCGCTTTTGGACATTGTTAATACCTATGATTTCAGCTATTATCCCCTGGTCGCGGGAATAGGGAACAGTCCCAACCGGTGCTATCTGCTGGAAGGGTATCTTTACCCAAGCACCTATACCTTCTATGTAAACATGAAGCCCCAAGACGTGGTCGGTAAGTTTTTGCGCGCCGCCGAGGCCAACATTACGGCTGCCGACCGGGCCCGTGCTGCTCAGCTTGGCATGACCGTGGACGAGCTGGTTACCTTGGCGTCCATCATTGAGAAAGAGGCGGGCAATGCGAACGAAGTGGCCAAAGTCTCCTCGGTTTTTCATAACCGCCTTGCCGCCGGCATGCCCTTGCAGGCAGACGCCACCCGGGAATACGTCAACCGGTATTTGACGCCGGATTATGCGCAAGCCTACAATACTTATAAATGTGACGCGCTGCCGGCCGGCCCTATCTGCAATCCCGGCCGCCGCGCAATCAACGCCGCCCTTTACCCGGCGGATACCGGGTACCTCTACTTCGCCACCAGCACCGATTCGCCGCCCCAGTACGTGTACGCGACTACCTTTGAGGAGCACCAGCAGAACCTTAGAGACCTGGGCCTTTTGTAACATGCGTCCCGTCGGCGTCTGCTTGCGTGAGAAGGGGGGCGGCTTGTGTCCAGCCGCTTGTAGACATTCTGGCACAAGGCTTTGTCTGGCCATGCGTAAAACAAGGCCAAAAGGGCGCTTGCCCGGTCGCAAGAACCAATGTGGATTCTCTTACAGGAGACGGTGCGCAGGTTCCTGGTTTTGTGCATCAATGGCAACCTATTTTCGAGAATTTTTATATGGAAAGCAAAGAAAGCCCCGGGCAGTTCGCCCGGGGCTTTCTTGTCGGTTACACAGATGCTGTCTGCATGCGGATTCTTTCGCTTAGTGATGGAACAGCCGCACGCCGGTAAAGGCCATGGTCATGCCATAGCGGTTGCAGGTGTCGATCACATGGTCGTCTCGAATGGAGCCACCCGGCTGGGCAATGTATTGCACACCCGAGCGCTTTGCCCGCTCGATGTTGTCACCGAAGGGGAAGAAGGCGTCCGACCCCAACGAAACACCCGACAGGGTTTCAAGCCAGGCCTTCTTTTCTTCCCTGGTAAAGGGTACGGGCTTTTGAGTGAAGAATTCTTCCCATTTTCCGTCTGCCAGCACGTCCATAAAGTCGTCGGACAGGTAAACATCAATGGTGTTGTCCCGGTCGGGACGGCGGATGTCCGCCTTGAAGGGAAGGGCCAGCACCTTGGGATGCTGCCGCAGATACCAAATGTCCGCCTTATTGCCCGCCAGGCGTGTGCAGTGGATGCGCGACTGCTGCCCCGCCCCAATGCCGATGGCCTGCCCATCCTTCGCATAGCACACGGAGTTGGACTGGGTGTATTTCAAAGCGATCAGGGCCACAAGCAGGTCCCGCTTTGCTTCGGCGGGCAGCTCCTTGCAGTCGGTCACAATGTTTGTAAGCAGGCCTTCCTCCATGCGCAGCTCATTGCGCCCCTGCTCGAAGGTAATGCCGTATACATCCTTGTGCTCGATGGGAGCGGGCCGATAGCTTTCCTCCATTTGCAGGATGGTATAATTTCCCTTTCGTTTTCCTTTGAGAATGGCAAGCGCTTCGTCGGAATAGCCGGGGGCAATGATCCCGTCGGATACTTCCCGGGCAATTAGAGCCGCCGTCTCCTTGTCACAGGGGTCAGAGAGGGCGATAAAGTCCCCATAAGAGGACATCCGGTCAGCCCCCCTGGCTCTCGCGTAGGCGCAGGCAAGAGGGGAGAGGGGGAGATCGTCCACAAAGTAAATCTTCTTGAGCGTATCGCTCATAGGCAGGGCCAGCGCCGCACCAGCAGGGCTGACATGCTTAAAGGACGCGGCGGCCGCGATACCGGTAGCCTCTTTGAGTTCCCGCACCAGCTGCCAGGAGTTGAGCGCGTCGAGAAAGTTGATGTAACCGGGCCGGCCGTTCAACACCGTCACCGGCAGTTCCCCGTGCTTGACGAAAATCCGCGCGGGCTTCTGATTGGGATTGCAGCCGTACTTGAGTTCCAACTGCGTCGCCATGGGCAATCCATCCTTTCTGATTCGACAAAATCCGTTGTTTTTATTATAGCACGGTTTTCTTCCGATACAATGCGAAAGCGCCCCAAACCGGTTGGGCAATCTGACCAAAAAATGCAAAACGACCATCCGTCAAAGGCATTGAAACCAAGTATACAAGCGTATCTGGATTGATATGCCGCTGCGCTCATCCAAACGAACAAGTGGGCTTTTCCCGGTTATAAAAGTGGGTGGTGCCTCGCCTTCCATCCCAGCGCTCTCACCTTTGAAATGAAAAGCTGCCCATACAAAAGGCCCGCGACAGAACGCCGCGGGCCGGGTTTTGTTTATTTGTCCGCCATCAGCGAGCAAACCAGGTTCGAATAAGCCACCGGGTCCTCGATGGGGAACCCTTCGATAAGCAAAGCCTGGTCGTAAAGCAGGGCGGCATAATCCTTGAGCTTTTCCTTGTCCGTCTCATACAGGTGGGTCAGAGTGGCGAAGATGGGATGGCCTTCGTTGATTTCCAGCACCCGTTCCGCCTTCACCTTCTCGTCGGTGGGCATGGCGTTTAGCACCTTCTCCATCTCCAAAGAAAGCTCCCCGTCGCTGGAAAGGCAAACCGGGTGGGACTTGAGCCGCTTGGATGCCCGCACCGCCTTTACCTTGCCGGCCAGCGCTTCGCCCATAAAGGTGAAAAGCTCTTGGCTTTCCTTCTCCTGGGCCTCGTCCTCCTTCTTTTCCGCCTCGGTCTCCTCAAACCCAAGGTCCCCGGCGGACACCGACTTGAATTCCTTCCCGTCGAACTCATGAAGCACCTTGAGTGCAAACTCATCCACATTTTCCGTCAGGTACAGGATTTCATACCCCTTGTCCTTGACCAGCTCCGTCTGGGGCAGCCGGTCGATTTTCTCCACCGTGTCGCCGCAGGCGTAGTAGATGAACTTTTGGTCCTCCTTCATCCGTTCCACGTATTCTTTGAGAGTAACGAGCTTCTTCTCTGTAGAGGAGTAGAATTCCAGCAGGTCCTTGAGCAGGTCCTTATGGGCACCGTAGTCGTTATAAACGCCGAATTTCAGCTGCAAGCCAAAGTTCTTGAAAAACGCGTCGTATTTCTCCCGGTCGTTTTGCTGCATGGAAAGAAGCTCGCTCTTGATCTTCTTTTCCAAGCGGGAGGCGATGATTTTCAACTGCCGGTCATGCTGAAGCATCTCCCGGGAAATATTTAAAGAAAGGTCCTGAGAATCCACCAAGCCCTTGACGAAGCTGAAGTAATCAGGCAATAGGTCCGCGCACTTTTCCATAATCAGCACGCCGTTTGCATATAACTGAAGTCCCTTTTCGTATTCCTTGGTGTAATAGTCGAAAGGCGTGCGAGCCGGGATGAAAAGAAGGGCCGTATAGGTCGCCGTACCCTCCGTGCTCGAACGGATGACCCGGACGGGATCGGTAAAGTCGAAGAACTTCTCCTTATAAAACTGGTTGTAGTCGTCCTCGGTGACCTCCGCCTTTGTCTTGCGCCAGATGGGCACCATGCTGTTGACCGTTACCTCTTCCGTGTACGTTTCGTATTCGCCCTCGCTGCCCTCCTTGGGCCTGCTTTTCTCCACCATCATTTTGATGGGGTAGCGGATGTAGTCGGAATACTTCTTGACAATTCCCTGAATGCGGTAGGAATCCAGATACTCGTCGTAGTCTTCCTCCTCCCGGTTTTCCAGGATGTGCAGGATGATCGTCGTGCCGTAGGAATCTTTTTGGCATTCCTCGATGGTGTACCCGTCGGCCCCCTCAGACTCCCACTTGTAAGCCGTGTCCGACCCGTAGGGACGGCTGATCACCGTCACCTTGTCGCTGACCATAAAGGCCGAATAAAAGCCCACGCCGAACTGGCCGATGATGTCGATGTCCTCCTTGGCCTCGTTTTCCTGCTTGAAAGCCAGAGACCCGCTCTTGGCGATGACGCCAAGGTTGCTTTCCAGCTCTTCCTTGGTCATGCCGCAGCCGTTGTCGGAAATGGTCAGGGTACGGGCTTCCTTGTCCAGGTCAATGCGGATTTCAAAGGCAGCACTGTCCACCTTTACATTTTCCTCGGTGAGAGAGCGGTAATGGAGTTTATCAATGGCGTCGCTGGCGTTGGAAATAAGCTCGCGCAGGAAAATCTCCTTGTGGGTGTAGATGGAGTGGATCATCAGGTCCAAGAGCCGCTTGGATTCCGCCTGAAACTGTTTGACTTCCATGAAAACGTCCTTCCTTTCGATGGGTTCTTTTTATCCGGCGAATAATGCCATTTTGATTTTAAAATTAGCACTCATTATCATCGAGTGCTAATCTATGATAATACCAAATTCATGAAATTGCAAGCTTTTTTCTGTGAACGTTTTGTGACCACCCGCTTTTCAAGCTTACGGTTTCATGGTATGATACTCCCTGCAAACGAAAGGGGACTCTTAAATGAAACGAAACCGAATGTTATATGCCGTCCTTGCGGCGGCCTGTATCGGGCTGGGACTTGCTTCCCGGGCCTTCCGGGCAAACCTGCCCGCGTTTTTGGGCGAGTACGGGGGAGACACCATCTGGGCCATGATGGTCTACTTCCTTTTTGCCGTCTTATTGGCGCGAAAACCCGTGTGGCTCGTATCCCTGTGTGCCCTGGTCTTTTCCTATGGGATTGAGTTTTCCCAGATATATCACGCGCCTTGGATTGACTCCGTGCGCGCCACTACCCTGGGAGGGCTGGTGCTGGGCCAGGGCTTCTTAGTCAGCGACCTGATTTGTTACGCGGCGGGCATCCTCATCGCTTTGCTGATCGACACGCTTATCGAAGGCATCCGCCGGCGTCATACTCCGCCCAAACGGCAAAACCGCTATATCAAATGAAAAAACGCCTTCTTGCAGCTGCAAGAAGGCGTTTTTGCGCGTTATTCTCCATCCAGCGCCTGCTGTCCCGCCAAAGGCGCGTCGTTTCGCCGAAGCCCCGGCTTTCGCTCCCGGCAAAACTCGGTCATCTCCTCCCAGTACCGCTTTGGCATGTGGTTTATGCGGCACTTGGGGTTATACCGCCCCTCAATGGCGATGGCGTCGTAGTATTCGCACCACAGATCCCGGTACTTCTGCTCTTCCTCGTCCGGGTCGTTTCGCTCGAAGGAATCCACTGGCACAATGGCCCACTGGCCCGGCCGGTAGCAAAGCGCCATGCCGTGGGTCTCGTCGTAAATGAGGAACGCCTCTTCCGGGTACCGGTCGATAAAATGAGGGGCAATCAGGGGCAGCACCTGGTTTAACGGCTTAATCACGCTGGTGAGCACCCTGCCGGATACCGAGAAGCGGACAAACTGCTTGTACCGGTGGCTTTCGTTGTAAAGATGCCGCTGGGCCTTCAAAAGAGTCGCCACCGTGTCGTGGGTCAGGTGGCGTATCACGTTAGGCCCCATGGCAAACCCCAGCTGTACAAACTGGAGCATAAAAAGTTCCTTTTGCTCCAGAAAGGTCAAAAACGCGTGCTCCAATAGGGTCATCCCCTCCCAGGATAGCTTTTTAGGGATAGCCCGCCGCACCCGCTCGGCCTTCTTAGGGTCGGTCTCAATAGCGCGCACCGGGGAAAGGGTCATCTGGGGCGAACAAAAGGGACGCACATCGGCCGGCGTCTCCTTGCGCCGAAAGCTTTCGAACACGCAGCAGAAAAAGCCGTCCAGCGTCCCGTCGTACTCGTACACTACATCCCTCCGCGCAAACATGCCACCGCCTCCCTTCCTCCAATGCGCCCCTGGGAAAAGAGGCTTAGCTGCTCGTACTGCTCGGCCGACTGCCCCCGCACATATTCCACCCCCTGCTGGGAGATGAGGCTGCGCAGAATGCCGTCTTGGGTGATGCGAAGCCCGTCGTTGAGCTTGCCGTTGACCGTGATGAAATACTGCGCCCGCTTGAGCACCACCCCGATCTTCTTAAGCCCCTCGTAGCTTAAAGGCCCTACCCGCCGGGCCGCCAGAATCCGCTTCGCGCTGTTGACCCCGATGCCCGGCACCCGCAAAAGCTCCTCGTAGTCCGCTTTCCCCACCTCCACCGGAAACCGGTCCATGTGGGACAGCGCCCAGTTGCACTTGGGGTCAATGAGCGGGTTAAAGCTGGGGTTTGCCTCGTCGAGCAGTTCGTCGGCTTCAAAGCCGTAGAAGCGAAGAAGCCAGTCGGCCTGGTAAAGCCGGTGCTCCCGCAAAAGAGGCGGCGGCGTGTCCGCCGCCGGCAGCAAGGGGTTGGAGGACACCGGCATGTACGCCGAAAAAAACACCCGCTTGAGCTTATACTTCTTATATAGAGCGCTGCTCAGAGAGAGAATCTGGTAATCGGTTTCCCCGCTGGCCCCCACAATCATCTGCGTACTCTGCCCGGCAGGGGCGAACTTCGGCGCATGCCGGTACTGCACCAAATCCCGCCGGTTTTCCTGAAGCTTGCCGGTGATGAACCCCATGGGCTTCAAAATGGAGGTTTTCGACTTGTCCGGCGCCAGAAGGGACAGGCTCTTTTCGCTGGGCAGCTCAATGTTCACGCTCATCCGGTCCACCAGCAGCCCCAGCCGGGCAAGCAGCGCGTGGTCCGCGCCCGGGATGGCCTTTGCGTGGATGTAGCCGTAAAAATGGTATTCGTTTCGCAGGATTTGAACCGTTTTAATGAACTGCTCCACCGTATCGTCCGGGCTTTTGCGGATGCCCGAGCTTAAAAACAGCCCCTCAATGTAGTTTCGCCGGTAGAACTGCATGGTCAAATCCGCAAGCTCCCGGGGCGTAAAGGCCGCCCTTGGAACCGGGTTACTGCGCCGGTTGACGCAGTAGGCGCAGTCGAATATGCAGCAGTTGGTCATGAGCACCTTCAGAAGGGAAACGCACCGCCCGTCCGCCGAGAAGGTGTGGCAGATGCCGCAGCTCACGGCGCTGCCCATGCCGCTCGCCCCATTTTCCCGGTCCACGCCGCTGGAGGTGCAGGCCACGTCGTATTTGGCGCCGTCGGTGAGGATTTTGAGCTTGTCGAACAGGTCCAAGAAAATCCCTCCTTATAAGAATAGTATACGACAAAACATATGTTCTAGTCAAGGGAATTCGAACAAATATTCGGAACTAGCGGGTGAAAATACGCCGCCGCAACAAAAGGGCCCCAGAAGAGAGGACAACAGCCTCCCTTCTGGGGCCCTTTTTGAGGAATTTATTTTATTTCCTGTTCCAGATTTTCAAAAAGTGGGTCATCGAAGAATTCAATAATGGTAATTTCCAAGCCATCGCATAGTTTTTTAATCGTGGAAACCGTTGTGCTTTTGTTGCGTCCGCTGACAATATTGTTGATGGTAGATTGTATGACGCCGCTGATGGTTCCTAGGCGATTTACGGTTAGGCTTCTTTCTTCACAAAGCTGCAAGATTCGTTCTTTGATTGCGGATCCAATGTCCATAACCTATTCCTCTAAGTGGGTCAAAGCAAACTCAATACACTGTGTTACAATTTTGTTAAAAGAGACGCCCGTCTTATCGCTCAATTCCATAATCTTATCAAAGTGTTCCGGTTTAAATCGAATCGTCCGATTGATGGACGAAATTTTTTCTGTATCTTTTTCAATTTTGAAACTATCCAAAAGAATCACCTAATTTCTTGTTCCAGATTTTCGAAAAGTGGGTCGTCGAAGAATGCGCGCAGGCTGAGATCCATACCGTCGCAAATTTTCTTAATAGTTACGATTCCCGGATTCTTGCTTTTGGTATTGAGCATGCTGTAAATGGTGAAGGAGATATGCCAGCCGAATTGGCCAGGGCATTCACGACGATTTCCTTTTCGTTGCACAATGCCAGGATGCGCCTAGCAACCGCTTCTTTAGCATTCATATTGTTTTCCTCATTTGTTTTGAAGCCGCTTAATGTATTCGACAATCAAAGAAATGTCGTCCTGGCTCAATTGTTTCAATCCTTCAATAGCTTCGTGCATTTCTACTGGATAGGATATGCCTTCATCGAAGAAGACAGTAGGAGAAATATTGAAATAATCGCAAATAGCCAGCAGTTCTTTCAGAGATGGAAGTGCTTTGCCGGAAGATATGTTGTTGATATATCCACGGCTGTGGCCAAGATCGTAGCTCATCTTATATTCTGATACGCCCTTTTGAATACGAAGCTGCGTAATACGATTCCGAATAAACATTTCGTCCATATTCATCCCTCCACCTATAGGTTATTGCAGATGAATATCGATATATACTATTTAAAAACGTTGTTTATATTTGAATATACTGATTAAATATGTTATTATAGATATAACGCAGTTTTTAAATTGTTTTTTCTAAGAAATCCTATTGATTTAAGGTGATGACCATGCGAGAACAAACCTGCTGTTTTACCGGCCACCGGATGCTTCCCAAGAAGGCCATCCCGGCCCTTGCGCAGCGGCTGGAAGAGGAAATCCTCCGCCTGCTCGCCCAGGGAGTGCGCTTTTTTGGAGCGGGCGGCGCGCTGGGATTCGATACCCTGGCGGCCGAAGCCGTCCTGCGTCTGCGCCCGGCCCATCCCGCGCTTCGCCTGATTCTGGTCCTTCCCTGTAAGAACCAGGCAGCCCGGTGGAGGGAAGAGGACCGGCTTCGCTATGAAGCGATTCTCAAGCAGGCGGATAAGGTGGTTTATACCAGCGAAGAGTATGACCCCGGGTGTATGCACCGCCGAAATCGGTATCTAGCCGAGAATAGCGGCCATTGCCTGTGCTACCTGACCAAAACCTCCGGCGGAACCTGGTACACTGTAAACTGCTGCCGTGCAAACGGCGTCTCCATCCGAAACCTGGCAGACCCATAAGAAAAGGGCGGGAATTCCCGCCCTTTTTCCGTTTTCGTCAGGACTTGTCGTGGGACTTTCCCACAAGCCCCGCCAGCAGGCCGAACAAAATCGCCGCCATAACGCCCCCGGCTGCCGCCGTAAAGGGTCCGGTCAGCGCGCCCAGAAGCCCGTGTTCCCGGATGCCTTCCTCCACGCCCGTCGCCAGCAGGTACCCGAAGCCGCTCAGCGGCACCGTCGCGCCCGCGCCCGCCCATTCCACCAGCGGCCCGTACAGGCCCACTGCGGTCAGGATGACGCCGGCCACCACGTAGCCCACCAGAATCCGCGCCGGGGTCAGCTTCGTGCGGTCGATGAGCTGCTGCCCGATGAGGCACAAAGCGCCGCCCACCAGAAAGGCTTTCAAATATTCCAAAAACATATCCATAATCCTTTCACCTCCCGAAAGCGGCTAGCAGCCGGTAATCCACACCGCGTGCGCGATGCCGGGGATGCTTTCCCCCTGCTGCACGCTGGTGGGGGACATGAGCGCCCCCGTACCCACGAACAGCACGTTCTTCAAATTTCCCGCCTGCATTTCCTGCAGCACGTACGAGCACAGTACCGCCGCCGAGCAGCCGCAGCCCGAGCCGCCTGCCGCCACGTCCTGGGTTTCCCGGTCGTAAATGAGCAGGCCGCAGTCGGCGTGTTTCTCCTTGAGCTCGATGTGGTTGCGAACTAGAATCTGGTTCATCAGATCGCTTCCCACCTGGCTCAAATCACCGGTGAGCACCATGTCGAAGTCGTCCGGCGTTAAGCCGGTATCGGTAAAGAACGTGGTGATCGTGTCCGCCGCCGCACCGGCCATGGCGCTGCCCATGTTGTTCATGTCGGTGATGCCCATGTCCACAATCTTGCCGAAGGTCACCGCCTGCACGCTGGGAACGCCTGTGTTCCCGCCGGGGGTCAGCACCGTGCTGCCCGCCGCCGTGGCCGTCCACTGGGAGGTGGGTGCCCGCTGCCCGCCGTAGTCCAGCGGATAGCGGAACTGCCGCTCCGCCGTGCAAAAGTGCGAGGAGGTGACCGCCGCGCAGTTTTGCACCGCGCCGCTCTCCACCAGTACCGCCCCCGTCCCCAAGGATAGGGCCATCGTCGAGCACGCGCCGAACAATCCCAGCATCGGGACATTGAGCTCCCTTAATCCGTAGGTGGAGCTGATGCACTGGTTGAGAAGATCGCCCGCCAGAATCAGCTGCAAATCGCCCGCGGTCAGGTTTGCCTTGCCCAAAGCCAGGTTTACCACCTCGCCCTGCATGGTGCTCTCCGCCTTTTCCCAGGTGGTCTGGCCCAGGTGGGTGTCCTCATAGAGCTTGTCGAACCGCCGGGCCAAGGGGCCTTCCCCTTCCTTTTTGCCCGCCACCGCCGCAAAGCCGGAGATGCAGGGCTTATTTTGCATCATAAGTGTGTGTTTACCCGCTCTTGAAGCCATGTGTCGCCCCTCCTATACAAACAGCCGCAGCAGCCACGCGAGGATGCCGTAAAGCACCGCCGCCACCGGGCCGTATACTAGCACCGGTCCTGCGATGATGAACATTTTCACGCCGGTGCCCAGAATGAGCCCCTCGCTTTTGAACTCGATGGCCGCCGCCGCAATGGAGTTTGCAAACCCGGTGATGGGCACCAGTGTACCCGCACCCGCGTAGGTTGCCAGCTTGCAGTAGAGGCCCAGCGCCGTAAACAGCGCGGATAAGAAGATCAGGGAGCACGAGGCGGCGATTTTCGCGTCGTCCAGGGGCAGTACCATGGACCATAGGTTGATGAGCGCCTGCCCGATCACGCAGATCGCGCCGCCCACCACAAAGGCTAAAATCGAATTGCGAAGAAATTTAGACGGAGGCGATGCCTTGTCCGTCATGTTCGAATATTCTGTTTGCGTCAGATTCAAGATTCCGTCACATCCCTTTTGGAGTAAAATAAATGCGTTGCGAAAAATAGTTTTACCGAAAGAGGTCGTAAAATACGTGAAAGGACAGTTGCCGGGACATACTAAGGAAAACAAACTGTGCTTAGGAGAGATGCATCATGGATTCCTATCTGATCGACCTGAGAAACATTTATAAAATCTATAATGCCGGAGAAAACGAGGTGCGCGCGCTCGACGGGGTGAATCTGCAGATTGCCGCCGGGGAATTCGTCGCCATCGTCGGCCAGTCCGGTTCGGGGAAGTCCACTCTGATGAACATTCTCGGCTGTCTCGACGGGCCCACCAGCGGAGAATACTATCTCAATGGAACCGACGTCTTTCACCTAAACGACGGGGCCTTGAGCAACATCCGCAATCGCCAGATTGGATTTATTTTCCAGGGTTTTAACCTGATCAGCAGCCTAAACGCCCTGGAAAACGTGGAATTGCCCTTAATCTACCGGGGTATCGAGAAAACCGAGCGCCGCCGCATGGCCACCGACGCTCTGCGCCAGGTGGGCCTGCAAAACCGCATGCACCACCGGCCGGCTCAAATGTCCGGCGGCCAGCAGCAGCGGGTGGCCATCGCCCGGGCCATCGCCGCCCGTCCGCCCATCATCATGGCCGACGAACCCACCGGCAACCTGGACTCCGCCTCCGGCGCTGAGGTTCTCGCCGCCATCACCTCTCTCAACCAGGCGGGGCATACCATCATCCTCATCACCCATGACAATGGCATCGCCCAGTCTGCCAAACGCACCGTGCGCATCCACGACGGCAGGATCGAAGAGGACCGAGTGCTCCGAGAAGCGGTCTCTTGATCGGC
The DNA here is from genome assembly GCA_018364155.1 of Clostridiales bacterium. GTDB lineage: Bacteria > Bacillota > Clostridia > Oscillospirales > Acutalibacteraceae > Solibaculum_A. Next base: position 222,026 of record JAGZMM010000003.1, on the reverse strand, counting down.
CAGAGGAACTTGTCCATAGAAAGTTTTCAGAATAGTGGTTGTTTTACCCAGACGGCTTTGTTATAATTACCTCTTAATCAGCAAGCAGAGTGCGGCGCTGCTCGGATTAGATTATGAGAAACGGAGCGGTCGGAAATGAATTGGTTTCAGAACTTTATGATGGGGCGGCATGGCCTGGATCAGCTTGGGCTTGCCCTGATGATTACCTGGTTTGTGCTGGCGATGGTGGGGAACTTTACCACTTATCTTCTGGTAATCCTCGCGCTGATTCCCCTGGCATTCTGTGTCTTTCGCATGTTTTCGCGCAACCAGTACCGGCGTGCAAAGGAAAACGACGCATTTTTGAAGGTGTGGCGTCCGATTCCGGCCTGGTTTCGCCGGATGAAAAACCGGATCAAGGGAAGGAAGACCCACCGGTATTATAAGTGCCCCAATTGCAAGAATACCTTGCGCGTGCCTAAGGGAAAAGGAAAAATCTGCATCACCTGCCCGGTGTGCAGAACGGAGTTTATCAAAAAAACGTAAAAAACCAGCCCGGCGTCCGCATACGGCGCCGGGCCTTTTGCATCCGTGTAGTTTTCAGAGAGCCCTGCGGAAAGATACTGGCCTTCTCTCCGGCTGCCGCCGCCCGGACCGGATATTGGAATAGGATTAGCGGGATGCAGAGAAAGAGCGTTCGTTGCCGGTTCGCAACGAACGCTCTTTCTCTCAAACCAGATAGGTCACAATGATATACAGGGAAAAGAAAATAATGTACACGACCAGTGAAGCAATGGACCACTTGCCGTTTCTCGTCACGCCCGCGAACCCGCCGGCAAACGCTCCGGCGATGACCGAGATGGCCAGCGAGCCCAGAGCCACAATGGAAAGAATGAGAAAAATCGTACCGAGCATCGAAACTCCCCCTTATCCCCGGTTATTTTTCCTGTACGATCCGGTAATAGGTCCGGGCGGTCAGGAAATAGACGATGGCGTAGACAACGGCGAAGAACAGCACCGTCAATATGGTGCACACCAGGTTGAGGGTGGTGTCCGTCATGTTGAAAATAAGCAGCAGCTTGGAGATAACTGGGAACGCCACCGTAATGTGTACGCAGGCGAAAAGCAGCGGCAGGAAGAACACCATGAGGATCTGCTTGTGGATGGTTTTCTTGACCTCCTGCTTGCTCATCCCCACCTTCTGCATGATGGTAAACCGGTCGTGGTCGTCGTACCCTTCGGAAATCTGCTTGTAGTAAATGATGAGGACCATGGCCATCATAAAGAGCATTCCCAGGAATAGGCCCAGGAACAAAAAGCCGCCGAAGGTGGAGTACCAGTCTTCCCGGCTAAGTTCCCGGCTATCTACCCAGACGCCAGGAATCGCAGTCCTGCACGCTTGGCGCAGGTCGGCTGAGAACGCTGCGGCGGCCTCATCGCTTCCGGCGATATTAAAGGTGGTGACGTGGTCGATGGTGGCGGGAACCTCCTCCTGGGGATAGGAAGCGAGGATGTGATTGATCACGTCCATGTCCGCCAGGATGACAAAGATACTGTTTTGCGGGGCCTGGTCCACTTTTTCCCGCAGCACAAAGGTACTGAGCTCTTCCTTTACAGAAAACTCCTGCTCGTCGATCCACAGCGTCTGGCTGCCAAATTGGCCCGCCCGGGTAAAGACCAGGGCTTCGTCTTTTCCTAGGGTTTCGTCCTTGCCTTCCATGCGGTTATAATCCGAAAGCGGGATCAGGGTCACGGTGCTGATGTAGTTGGTGGCGTTTCCCTGGAAATCACCGGGCACGTCGGAAAGGATCATGTTTTGCTGGGAAAAACCCACGTATTGAAAGCAGCGGTAGTCATAACACTCGGTCACCTGTACGCCGCTTGTTTCCTGCTGTGTGCGGATAGCCAGATGCACCGCGTCGATCTGCTCCTGGTTGTCGGCGCACTGCACCGTTACATCCATGGGAAAGCGTTCGTCGAGCATCCGCTCCTGCCCCAGGTACAGAGAAACGGTGGTGGAGATGACCACCAGCACCATGGTGCTGAGAATGCAGATGTTGGCAAGGCCTACTGCGTTTTGTTTCATGCGGTAAATCATCCCGGAAACCGAGATGAAGTTTTTCGGCCGGTAATAAAAGCGCTTGTTGCGCCGTAGAAGCTTTAAAAGCGCGATGCTGCCGGAGGTGAAAAGGGCAAAGGTGCCGATGATCACCAGCAGCGCCGCCAGGAAAAAGAGAAGCAGCGCGTCCAAAGGGGACTGGACGGTCAGCGCAATGGCGTAACCGCCCCCCAGAGCCAGAAGGCCGATGAGGGTCAAAAGCCAGGAGGACTTGGGTTCCTTTTCTCCCGTCTGCCCGCCTTTTAAAAGGGTGATGGGGTTTGCCACGTGAATCTGCCAGAAGTTTGTCAGCAGCGTCAGCAAAAAGATGCAGGCGAACAGGATAGCGGTGACGCCCATGCCGCCCCAGGAAAGGGTGAAGACGATGGGGGTCGTCAGGTTGAGCAGGTAAAGCAGAATCAAAAACAACAGCTTGGAAATCAGGGCGCCTACCAGAAGCCCCAGCGCAATACAGAGCACGGAAATGAACAGCGTCTCAAAAAACAGGGTTTTGACGATGTGGCGTTTCTCCATTCCAAGGATGCTGTAAAGACCAAGCTCCTTTTTGCGCCGTTTGATGAGAAAGCTGTTGGTATAGAAAAGAAGGGCGGCGGAAAAAAGGGCGATGATGATCGTTCCCAGCCATAAAATAGAGGTGAGAACATCAGTGCCCGGCATTTCGGCAAGACCAGGATTGTCCGCAATGGAATACATGGTGTAGAAGGTGGCGATGGAGACAACGCAGGTGAGCATATAGGGAAAATAGGTGCTGCGGTTCTTTTTAAGGTTGGTGACTGCCAGCTTCGGGTAAAAGAGCTTACGCAAGGCCGCCACCCCCTGTGGTCAGCGCCGTCAGCGTGTCGGACACCTTCTGGTACAGCTCTTCGTTGGACATGGCGCCCCGGTAAATCTGGTGAAACACCATGCCGTCCTTGATAAACAGCACCCGCCCTGCATGGCTGGCGGCCATGGTGGAATGGGTGACCATCAGGATGGTCTGGCCGGAACGGTTGATGTCGGAGAACAGGTGAAGCAGATGGGCGGCCGCCTTGGAATCGAGAGCGCCGGTGGGCTCGTCGGCCAGCACGAGCTGGGGATGGGTAATCAGGGCCCGGGCCACCGCCGCACGCTGCTTTTGCCCGCCGGAAACCTCATATGGATACTTTCCCAAGATATCTGTGATCTCCAGCTTTTCGGCGATAGGAGCCAAACGCCGGCTCATTTCGGGATAGGACTTGCCGGACAAAACCAGCGGCAGAAAAATGTTATCCTGCACCGAGAAGGTATCGAGCAGATTAAAATCCTGGAACACAAAGCCTAGATGCTCCCGCCGGAAAGCGGCCAGCTCCTTGTCCTTGATGCCCACGATATCCCGCCCGTTTAAGAGTACTTCTCCGCTGGTGGGCTTGTCCAGGGAGGCGAGAATGTTCAGCAGAGTGGTTTTTCCCGAGCCGGACTCGCCCATAATCGCCACATATTCGCCCTCTTCCACCGTGAAGGAGACGTTTTCCAGCGCCTGGACCTGATTGCCCCCAAAGCGGGTGGTATAGATTTTTTTCAGATTCTTGACTTCCAGTAACGGCATAAAACCGACCTCCTGTTTGAAATCTGTCTTTAGTATAAGAAAAAAAGAAATGCGCTGCCATCGATTTGGCTTACATTTCTTTTTTCAGTCTTACACTTCGGTAAGATTTCCTATTCGATTGGAAAGGTCGCTTCGCTCACATCAATTTTGATGCGCGTGCCTTTTCCCACCTGAGAGGAGAGAAAGATGCGGTGGGAAAGCTTTTTGAGCGTCTGCCGGCATAAATATAGCCCAAGCCCCGTGGACTTTTTGTCCATCCGCCCGTTATAGCCGGTAAATCCCTTTTCAAAAACCCGGGGCACGTCCTCGGGCCGGATGCCGATGCCGGTGTCCTCAATGACGAGGGACTTGTCCTCCTGGGGGTCGAGATAGATCGAAATGCTCCCGCCGGCCGGCGTGTATTTGAGAGAGTTGGACAGCAGCTGCTCGAGCACAAAGGTGAACCATTTCTCATCGGTCAGCACCGTGCAGGGCGTTTCGGTCAGATGCAGGGAAATGTTCTTGCGGATAAAGGTCATGGAATACTTTTTGACCGCCCCGCGCACCATGGGGAAAAGAGGGACGCGTTTGAAAAGCAGATCGCTTGCGTCGTTTTGCAGACGCAGATAATGCAGCGTCATCTCCACATACTGCTCGATCTGAAAGAGGGACTGTTCGAGCTCCACCCGTGCCTGGGTCGGCGGCATTCCCTGAAGAACCAAGCGCATGGCGGCAATGGGCGTTTTAATCTGGTGCGCCCAAAGGGTGTCGTATTCCATCCGGTCCTGATAAGCGGCGTCGGCCTTGGAAATCTGTTTCGCCCGGTCGTCGAACAAGGTCCGGATCAGCGCTTGGCTGTCCTCTTCAGGCAGGGTGCGGGGCGGAGGAAGCCGGTCGAGGCTGACGGTGATTTCTTCGCGCAGCATGGTAAGCAGCCGGTGACGGTCATAAAACCTGAAAAAGTCATACCCGCCGTACAAAAGCCCTCCGGCCAGGGTGACGGCACTCCCGTACAAAACCGCATCGTAAGGAAGGTGCAGAAGGAAAAACAAAAGCCAAAAAAGCAGGAGAAACAAAACAAACCCCACCATTACCCGATACCGTGCTTTCAAATACGCCGCCAGTACCGACCAAAATCCTTTTTGTTTCATTTATCCCTCCACCAGATAGCCCACGCCCTTTTTGGTCTTGATTAGGGAAGAAAGCCCCATTTCCGAGAGCTTTTTGCGCAGGCGTGTGACGTTGACGGTCAACGTATTGTCGTCGATAAAGCTGTCCGAATCCCAGAGCCTCTTCATAATGTCCTCCCGGCAGACCACCTGCCCTTTCCGTTCAAACAGCAGCTGCAGGATTTTCAGTTCGTTTTTGGTCAGCTCCATGGTGCTGCCCTCATAGGAAAGGGACCCGTCGCCTATGTTTAGAATGACGCCCTTGTGCTCCATCAGGCTCCCGGTCCCGCCGAAGGAATAGGTTCTTCGCAGCAAGGCCTGGACCTTGGCGGTGAGCACGTCCAGGTCAAACGGCTTTGGGACAAAGTCGTCCCCGCCCATGTTGATGGCCATGACCAGATTCATGTTGTCGCTTGCGGAGGAAAGAAAGAGGATCGGAACCTTGGAGCACTTGCGGATTTCCCCGCACCAATGATACCCATTGTAATAGGGAAGGAGGATATCGAGAATCACCAGCTCCGGAGAAAAGGCGGCGAATTCCTCCAGCACCCGGCCGAAATCCGTCACCTGTTTGACCTCAAAGCCCCACTTGGACAAGTGCTGTTCGATGGCGTTTGCAATGGTGCGCTCATCTTCCACAATTAGGATTTTGTACATAGCGGCCTCCTGTCATCCGAGTGAATCGAGAACCGTTTCCATTGTACCAGACCTGACAAGCGGTGTCGAATCCGTCCTCGCATTCAAAAGCCGTTCGACATATACTGGCTGTGGGGAAGCCTTTCCCCGAAACGATTGCAAGGAGGTTTTCGTTTTGCACATTTACAATGGCGACTGCGGCTGTCCGGGTCCCTGTAATCCCTGCCAGCCAGTTTGTCAGCCTTGCTTGATTCCGGGTCCTCCCGGCCCTCCTGGCCCAGCTGGCCCTGCGGGAGAAAGCTCTGCGGATACCATTGTCATCCGCAGTACCGTTACCGCCGCTCCCGGCGCCTTCGCGGAAGTGCGCGATGTTACGGGAGGACCGCAGCATGTCCTTGATTTCGTCATCCCCCAGGGGCTCACAGGCCCCACCGGAGCCACCGGTGCGGATGGAACAGCTGGGATTGCCGGCCCGACCGGGCCAGCTGGCGCTACAGGTCCCACTGGCGCTACGGGTGCAACAGGGACAACCGGCGCCACCGGCCCTGCCGGTGATATGAATTCCACCAGCTGTGGCTGTAAAGAGCAAATGAGAAATCTCATCCAACAAATTATCACGCTATACCCAAACAATGATATATTTGTCACTTTGGAGAGCGGTGATGCCGTTGTTGGCCGCCCTGTCTCTTTGATCTTAGGCCCGAATGGACGTGCCGGAGTATTTGAAGTGACAAATCCCCAAAATCTCGCGCAGTATTTGTCTATATGTAGTATCGACACGATTCAAATCAACGATGCAACGTATAACGATGCCATTGTTTATTTGCCAGAACCGGTTCCCGCTCCGACAGATTGTTGTGCGGATTGCGAAGCGGTTGTTCGATCCCTTTTGCCTGTGGGAACACCGGATGTGAGTATAGTAACAAGTACGCAGACTTCATCAATGGGAACGGTTATAAGAAATGAATACGGTATGATCGTACTTGCTAATGAAGAGCAGACCAATATAACCTTTGTCTCATCCTGCAGTATCGATCTGTTTTTTGTTTAAAGATTAAAACAACTGGATACAAGTGCCCGCTTGTATGTTTTGATACGGTTTGCCGATCCCGCCGATTTCCAATAATAACGATGAAACTAGATGAATTTTTTGAGCTCATATGCAGGAAAGCCAATCACCGAAATCTTAAAAAGGTAATGGCCGCCTAAGAGCATCATACTGCAAGCATGCAAAGAGCGCACCTTTTTCGTGTGCCCAAATTTTGTATAAATGCATGCAAAGCGGGATTAATCGGCCCGACCCTATTTGAATAAAGTCAGAGTTTGCTTTGCCGGAAGCTATGAGCGCTTTGGTCCCAGAGTGGGTTGCGTCGCCTAATCGGAAAACAAAAAAACAGGGAGCGCCCGCTCCCTGTGAAAGCCGCCTGTGATCGATCACAGGCGGCTTTTTAGAAACCTTCGGAAAGATCCACAAAATAATCAGAGCGCACCATACAGGTGTAATGCTTTTCTGTGCTTCCCCATTTGCAGATGAGCTTGAGCCCCCTTATGCTGGTGCCCGGTTCATAATCGCCTTCGCTGTCCAAGGTGGCAGCTGGATTGTCCCTGAATGCGAACGCCGCTTTTCCATCGTGAAATTCCAGGGGAATGGTCATCGGCATTTCCCAGCGGTCCAGGTTTTCCAACTTGAGAGCATAGTCCTCCAATCGGATGGAATCGGGCTGTTCCCCGCGGATGCGGATTTGTACCGGCTCACCAAGCGCCACGTATGGAATGGATGCAGGTACATGAAACACCGAATTCCCCTGATAGGGGGTGATTTCGGTTTCCCGAAGGTCAAGAACCTCCGAATGGGCGCTGATGAGAACAGGAAGCGCATAATCCTCCGGAAATTCCAGGAACGAAAGATCGGACGGCACGGAAAAAAACGCATAGTAGGGATCGAACTCCGATACAGAAGGGGAGCTGGAAGAAGCCGCCTGTGGCGTGTTGCAGGAGGACAAGAACAGCGACACAACGGCCAAAAGAATGACGGGTGACAAAAGCCTTTTCATCGAAGCCTCCTCATAAGCTGCAATCAATGCCAACCGGGAAAGGGTGTGGTATGGGCAGCATGTTGGAACAAACGAAATAAATGCTGCGAAAAGGCGAACATAAGAGGACAATTCAGATGCTTGTTTGCCTTTTCAATCACAATCGTATCTATTATGATAACCCAATTCAGTAAACGAGGAAACAGCGAAAATGACCTGTTTTATGTGTGCTTTTGGTAGAAATTGCTGTATAGAGAACGGCAATCCTCCTGCAGGTCGGTCTGCGTCTGTTTTATTCGGCTGAGGATGGTTCCTTTGCCAAAAATCATCCTCAGCCGGTGCGTGAAAGGAATGCATTTGGAAGCATAGAAAAAAATTCCTATTTTTTAAACTTGGAATCACTAGTTTTTAAAGGTTTGAATATTGACTTCTGGAAAACAAAAGATGTATTATTATTAACATATTAGTAAATATTGAAAAGAAAAATTTATATAATTTCACAATATTCGTGTGTATTTTCACTCCGTACCATGATTTTGACAGGATCCATTCCAAAATGAAAATCCGATTGATCCGGTTAGTATCCCATCTTGCCGGATATTTGACCAAATTGCGGATGGTTACGATGTCCCTGCGGCTGTGCCGCAAGCGCTAGAAGACAGCGTTTGTATGAGGGATTCGTATAAATTGCCGCCCAAATCAAATTCAGGAAAGGAAGAATGGGGCTGATGGAATCCGGGCAGGCGTAAAACACAGTCCATCAAAACGGCGTTGAGGTTTCCTGCGGTTTACGGCCGCTTTTGAAGCCTGTCGTTTTCGTGGAGAAAGAAACAAAACGCGTGGCAATGAAGAAGGGAGCGAATCAAGTGAAAAAAGCTGTTTCCATTGTTGTACTGTTATGTATGATTCTCAGCTTATTTACTTTGCAGGTTGGCGCGGCAGGAGAACCCGCCACCCCGAAGAACATTCTGTTTACCCCGGTCACCACCGATTCCGTCACCATTACGTGGGATGCGTCGGAAGGCGCCACCAGTTACAATGTGTACCGCCGCGAAGCCGGCAAGGGCACGCTGGAGAAAATCGCAACAGTTACCGATCCCACTTATGTGGATACTACCGTAGAAAAAGCGCATGATTACTATTACAGCGTCACCGCGGTCAACGCCAACGGCGAGTCAGTCGGGACCAACGAAGCGTTCATCATGACGGCGGGCGACCGCGCTGTTCTGCTCAACTACTTCAACATCAAGGAAATCGCCGGTCCTGCCTGCCGCCTGCGTATCGGCGACCTGGACGGCGATGGCCGCAACGACATCCTGGCGGTCAACACCGCGCAGAACACCAGCGACGCCAGAAATCCCCGTGTGGTGTGGTCCGTGACCGCTTTCAATATTGAAGGCGAAATGATGTGGCAGTGGTTTGCCAATCCGGAAACGCCGGTGCCCAACATGTGGATCACCAAGACCGGTGCCGACGAGCCCTGTCAGATTCAGGACGTAGATGGCGACGGTTATAACGAAGTTGTTTTGGTGGGTAACCCCACTTGGGATCCGAACCAAAACAAAAACCACAGCACCTCCGGCGATGTGTTCTACATCCTCGACGGTAAAGACGGCAGCATCAAGCATCAGAAGAGCTTTGCCGAAGCTGGCATTAGCAACAATCTTCATGACTGCATCGTGCTCGGCAACTTTGACGGCCGCACCGTCAACGGTCGCGATGTCAATCAGTTCGTCGTTCTCAAGGAACGCTATGGCAACATCCAGGTGTTCGAGCTGTTTGACAAAGAGACCCAGGAATTCACCTTTAAGAATGTTTGGGGCTACAACAAATCCACCTCCGGTCAGGCGGTAGCGGGCCATATGCCTCTGGCTACTGACTTGGACGGCGACGGCAAGGACGAACTGCTTTCCAATTACACCGTTCTCAATCATGACGGTTCTGTCCGTTGGCAGGTTCCCAACAAGATTTATGACAGCGAAGGCAATCAGGTTGGTACCGCAACCGACCACGTGGACACCATTCAGGTGGGTGACGTGGACGGCAACCCTGAAAACGGCCTGGAAGTCGTCCTGGGTGGCGGCGGCGCCGGCATGTCCACCTTCTGCTTCACCGCGGATGGCGAACTGCTCTGGACCAACAACATTGCCCACGAACCCCAGTCTCTGAACCTGGCGGACTTCCGTACCGAGAGCGAGGGCCTGGAGGTTTATGGCCTTGACCGCAGAAACCGCAGCAACTATCCAGTTGGCCATGATGGCATGTTCCTCATTGGCTCGAAGGGCGAAGACCTTTATAAAGAACCCGACAATACGCAGGGCTGGTCCACCATCGTGGTACGTATGCCCAACTGGACCGGAACCTGGGCGCCGCTTTGCCTGTCCTTCTTCCGCAACGATCAGGCGAATGCTGCAGACCCGGATAAATATCCGGATGCAACCGAAAAGAATAAGCTGCCCGCCATTTATGACGGCTATTTCAATACCCTGTTTGAGCTGCCCGGTCAGGATGCCCGCTTCATGGTGGCCAACCTGGTGGGTGACTCCCGCGATGAAATTGTCGGTTACACCGACGCAGGCGACATTTGGATTTACGCCAACGGCGAAGCTCCTCTGGACAGCCTGGTAACCGGAACTCCCAGAGAGCAGACCGACTTCCTGGGCAACTATTCCCGTTATCCCACCGACGTGTTCAAGGCTGACCTGGCCGATCGTGAGCCGGCTGCTCCGGTTGCAGAAAACGTGCAGGGCAACTCTGCGTACATCAACTGGACCCCGGTTATCGGTGCTACCGGTTACACCCTCTATCGCAACGGCGAAAAGATCGGCGACTTTACCGACGTGGGCTATCAGGAAACCGATCTTGCCCTTGGCACTTATGAGTACACCGTAGTTGCCACGGATGGAACCGTCACTTCTCCGGTATCCTATCCGCTGACGCTGACCATCGATAAGCCCGTTGCCGAAACCGACAAGGGCCTCTACAACGTCAATGAGACCATCACCGTTTCTATTAAGACTCTCGACAACGTTACGAGAGTGGGCCTTGCCAACGAAGCGGGCAACAGCATGGCGGTTGACAATTCTTACTTCGGCGTAGACAACGGCGACGGCACCAAGACCTTTACGGTCACCCTGGCGCTGGGTTCCGCCGGAACCCGTGAGCTGACCGTCCTTACGGCAGGAGACGACGGAGAATTGGTCGCAACCGATACCACGGTATCCTTTACCGTCAGCAATACCCCGATCGCGCCTCCGGAAGGTGACAGCCCGAAGGTGACTTCCGTAAAACTGGTGAGCGGCGCGATGAAGGTCAATACCCCGATTACCTTCGAGGTCAAGACCAACACCGATGTGGCAAAGGTTGCGTTCTTCAATGAGAGCGGCGCCGGTTTGGCCGGTAGCCGGACTTATGAGGACGCAGACGGTGTCCGCACCTGGACGATCACCCTTTCCATCGGTTCTGCTGGCAAGCGTACGCTGGACCTGAAGTATCAGGGCAACGACGGCGTGTGGGTTGACACCGATAAGACCGTTACCTTTACGCTTGCAAGATAACCAGTAGACTTCCTCTGAATCAAATGTTGCCAATCCTGTAAGGGCCCGGCTGCACCTAGGTGCAGCCGGGCCCTTTGCCGCAGATGAAAAGAGAGAGTGAAAAATCCGGCCGTACCAGTTGTGCAAAAGGAAGATGGGTTCGCCCTGAACGACGCGGCACGGATTGTCCTCTGTTTGCATATCGTCTAGATAAACCGCTCAAATAATCCGATCCTAACGGCATCAAATGCACGTTGATTTCGTTCTCTCGCTGTCATTTGTCAGTTGGATTATCTGCGGCAGATATAAGGGGGCTCAGGTGGTATCCGCTTCCACTGAGCGTAGAGGTAGATATCCTCAATTATTGGGCCGATAGTATTCCCTGGGCAAAACGTCTGTCCCCTTCCGCATGGATCGGTATTCCAGCCGGTAAAACAGTAACAGGTCCGGCAGGGAGAGAAGCAGGAAATACGGGCGTACTGACCAGCCAGGATCCGCTCAGGACACGGAATGCAGCAGGCAGGCGGTCCACCGGCGTCGTTGCAGCAGTAAGTCAGTGTATAACAGGGGGGCGGCAGGGGGTTCCATTGGGCGTACAGGTCAATATCTGCCCGCATATCAAGGATAGTGTCACCGGGCTGATAGGTGATTCCCATACCGGAGGAATCGGTATTCCAACCGGTGAATGCAAACCCTTCTCTGGTTGGAATTGTGCTGGAGAGCATGACATTTTGTCCATCCAGCACTATGACTGGGCTAGGAATATTCTGGGCAGACGGGCCGCCTGCGTCATTACCGTAATAGGTCAGCGTGTGCATGAGGGGCGGCAATGCAGTCCACTGGGCATAGAGGTCGGCGTCAGAAAAAATCGGGCCGAATGCCCCGCCGGGCTGATAGGACGTCCCACTCCCGTCGGGCCGGGTATTCCAGCCGGTAAAGAGATAGCCCTCTCGGGTGGGGATTGCGTCAGGCAGCGAGATAGTTTGGCCTTCCGGCACCTGCTGGGGAAAGGGAATCCACTGGGCGGGCGGGCCGCCCTCATCGTTGCCATGATAGGTCAATGCGTGCTTCACTTGTTGCCACTGGGCATAGAGTGTGAGGTCCTCATAGAGTGGGCCTACCGTCTGCCCCGGCTGGCTGTTCCAATTCAGGAAGCGGTAGCCGGTTCGTGTGGGAATCGCAGCGGACAGGGAGACCGACTCGCCCTCTGGGACCTCCTGTTGTTCCGGAAGTCCTTCCACAGATAGACCGTTTGGTTCGTAGGTGATGAGGTGGACTGTGGGCAGTACTGTCTCCCACTGGGCATATAGCGTTAAATCTCCCGTGGCGTAGATGGTATCGCCGGGCTGATACGCCGTGCCGCCGCCGTCGGGGTCGGTATTCCATCCGGTAAACTCATAGCCCTCACGGGTGGGCCGTTCTTCGGACAAGGGTGCACCTTCCTCCACCGGCACGCGTTGGGGCGGAGGGACATTTTCAGCCGGGGGTCCACCCTCGTCGTTGCCGGAGTAGAACACCGTATATCCCACCTCCTGCTGAGCGTATAATGTCCTGTTTCCCTCATCCAATATGATGTTTGCCAGGGTTAGGGAACCGCGATCCTCGATAAAGAACAATGAGCCATTATGGCCGTCAGCCTTGGTCAGTGTATAAGGGCCGCCCACTCCACTTGAAATTGTGACGGCATAGGTGATCCTCTGTGCAGTGTCTATCTTAAAGTCGGCGGTTACTTCTATTTCAGTTTCCTGCGCTGCGATTGCGGCTTGAAGCTCCGCCTGGGTCGATACTTGTGTCATAAAGACATTCACAACCTTTCTGCCTTACCATTCTATGCGGTGCGGTGAATCGACGCGAAAGGTTTTATAATAGGGGGACGGTACCAGGTTTCCCTATCTTCTTTGTATCGGTATATATAGTTTTAGCTTGGGCCTTCAAATGTTTTACACTGGAAACAAAAAATGCAAAGAGCACCATCTTAGGCCACTTTGCGCTCTGCCTTTTTAACCTAGCTGTCATGCTTGACAGGGATTGGTGGTTTGACTCCTATCGGAGTGATTTTGGCAGGGGTAAAAAATTGAGGCCCTCAACTTTTCGTAGTTGAGGGCCTCACAAGGCTTGAATTTAGCCTTGCTTTTTGAGTTGTGTTGACAAAAAAAACCGCTATAAGCGCGAGTGGCAAGGCAAAAGAAAAAGCCGAGCCTGGAACGCAGATTGCGTCCAGGCTCAGCCTGGTGCCGGTGGCCGGACTCGAACCGGCACGCTGTCGCCAGCGGTGGATTTTGAGTCCACTACGTCTGCCAATTCCATCACACCGGCTGATGCATTGGCTATTATACTATATCTGCCAAGGAAAAGCAAGCCTTAAGTTTACATTACAGAAGATGATTCTGGGGAAGAACTGCTTTCCGGCTGGGAAGGAGTGGGAGAAGCTTGACTCGACTGCGCTGGCGGCTCCTGACTTTGGACTCGCACCCGGATGGAAGCGGTCTGTCCGTTTTCCGTGCGCGCGGTAATGACTGCTTCCCCAGCTGCGATTCCCGTAATCCGTCCATCCGCGCCCACCGTGGCCACCGCGGGATTGCTGGAAATGTAGGTGACGGACTGAGAAGCGCCCACGGGGGAAACGGTAGCGGAAATGGTGCGGATGGTGCCGGTATTCATCAGGTACGTACGAATGCCGCCGCTGTCCACCCAGGAGCTGAAAGCGCCGGCGTTAAGGGAGACGCCTTGCGCCGGTACGGTGTTTTCCCGGATGGTAATCACGTACTGGGCCCTTCTGCCGCCGTCGGTTGCAGTAAAGGTAACGACCACCCGGCCGGCCGCCAGCGCCTGGAAGGAGCCGTCGCCGTTATTTTGCAGCAGCCGGGCGTTGGACACCGTCCATGCTCCAGTCTGGTCGGTGGCGTCTTGCGGCGTGAACACCGGCGTCAGCCGGAAGGAATCGCCTACGGTATATTGGGTTTTCTCACCCGTCAGCTCCACCCGCTCCACGGCAACCGGCTCCACCGGAACCGAAACGGTAAACTGCGTTTTTACGTCCAAGCCTTCCAGTTCCACCGTGATGGTAGCGTCTCCGCCCACAGCGGTTAAAATCCCGTCCTCTGAAACCGACACGGCGCTGGGATTGCTGGAGGAATACAGCACCTTTTTTCCATAATATTCATCCACCGCCCTCGACCACAGCTCGCTTTCCTCTTCCATGGTCAACGTAATGCCGTTGGGAGCGCCCTGTTCGGCCAGATAGGCATTGATCTCGCCAAAGGGCACCCCCCGTTCAAAGGAATGGTTCAACTGCAGGGTTTCGCCTGGCTCCATGGTGGACGGGGCGTTCGAAAGGGTCAGGGTGGCAGGGAGGACATAGACTCCCTTGGTGTTCCACGAAACCGATTCGCCCCCGAACAGGTTTTGACTCACCTGCTGGAACTTGATCATGGAATATCCGGCTTTACGCCCGAGAACGGTGGCCTGGATGTTATAGCTGCGCAGAATTTCCAGCTTTTCGTCGTATACGCTCCAGACATTTTCAGTGCTTTTCTCGCTGGCACTTTTGACGGCAATGGTGGTTTTGTCCCCCACATACATAACCGCCGGCTCTTCACTGAGCAGCACCCCAGCAGAACCTGCACACCCGCCGCTGGAATAAGCCTCGCCATCCACCCATCCGTCGGACAGCGCCCCGATGACGCAGGGGAAAAGGACAAGCAGCGAGAACAACAGCCCACAGAATAAAAACAACGGTTTTTTCTTCATAAGGTTTTATCATTCCTTTGCAGCGAGAATCGGCTCCCGCTTGATGTGATTACGGCTTCGCCGTTTTATGAGCAAAAAGCCCAGAGCAGCGGCAAAAACAGCCGCAGCGATTTGCTGAGAAGGAGAAAGAGGAAGAAAGGGAAACAGCACACCCCGGTCATCCCCTCGGAGAAACTCCAGGAAAAAGCGCAAAACTGCGTACCAAAGCAGATACCAAGCCATCCGGTGCTCCCGGATTTTCCATTGCAGCAGGCAGAATATCAAAAGCAACCCCGCCATTTCCGCTTCTCGGACGGGAAACCGGTCGATCGTCAGCCCGAACAAAGAAAAGGACCAGGGAATCCCGTAGCAGCAGCCTTCCACGATGCAGCCGATCCGGGCAATTGCGTGGAACAAGGGAAGAGCAGGTGCAGCGGCAAAAAGGGCCGGCGCGCGAGGAATGCGCAGCAGAGAAAGGCCGGCGACAAAAAAGAGAAGATAACCGATCAGGCCGAAATAGAAGGTGTATCCGGCTGCAAAAAAACGCGTCCAAAAGGGCAAAGACCATACCTGTGGAAACAAAAGCCAGTTGCCTAGGTTCGCGCATAGGGCGGCCGGAAAGAAGCACAAGCCTCCGCACAGAACCACCCGGGTCTGCTGCCTTGCATCCAAGGAGGTGTGGCGAAGGTTATGCGCGGTTAAAAGCACGGCGGCGACCATTCCCACCGCCGCAAACAGAAGATAAGGGGATACGCTTTGCCAGAAAGCCAAGAGAGACCTCCTTGCCAAAAACAAACAGCATGCATAAAAAACGGCCCCAAAAACACACTTTGCAGCCGATGGTGCAAACACCCGGCGCCGGGAATATCCTGGACCAGGGACGAAGTGCTTGTGTTGTGCCGTCCGGTTTCATTCAAAAGGATAAAACAAAAAATCCTAGCCTATATTGTACCATTTTTCTCCCATTACGCAAGTAAAAAATCAAGGCCTTTCCTAGTTGCAAGGGAAGGCCCCTGTTCATCCAGAAAAAAATATGGTATACTACTTCTTAATTTTTACCGGATAGTCCGGTCCAAAACGGACCCGGTTACAGGGAGAGCGTGTGCAGATGCATGCGTTTCCACCTTAGACAGAAAGGCGGGGAGAGACCTTTGGAACAAGCCCTTTCCAAATCCCGCATTCATCTGATTGATGAAATCCGGGGCTTTTGCATTTTAGCGATGATTTTCCACCACGCGGCGTACGACATCGTGGAGGTATTCGGTGACAAAAACGGCCTGCCCTTTTTGCAGTTCTGCGAGGCGGTGCGCCTTCCCTTTGTATTTGCCTTTATCCTGATTTCCGGGCTTGCCTGCCATCTGTCCCATTCCAACGCCCTGCGGGGAGCAAAGCTTGCAGTCATCGCCCTGCTGCTGACGGCGTTTACCGCGATCTTTATGCCTGAACAGATCATCCTGTTCGGCATTTTGCATATGCTGGCGGCGGGAATGCTGCTTTTCGCCCTGCTGCGGCCGCTTCTCGATAAAATCAAGCCCTGGGTGGGGATTGCCGTCTGCCTGGTTCTTTTTCTGTTCACCTATCGGATCCAGGAAGGGTTTGTGGGAATCCCTTATCTGCTGGAAATTCCCCTTCCCGAAAGCCTTGCGAAGATCGAATGGCTCTTTCCCTTTGGCATCATGGGGGAGCATTTTTATTCTTCCGACTATTTTCCCTTGTTCCCCTGGCTCTTTTTGTTCCTGCTGGGCTCCTTTATCGGGGTATGGGCCAAGGAAGGGAAGTTCCCCAAATGGACGTACCCCACCCGGGTGCCCTTTCTCTCTTTTGTGGGGAAATATACCCTTTGGGTCTACATCGCCCACCAACCGGTGGTGTACGGCATTCTCTATGTGTTTTACCAATGGATTCTTCCGGCTATTATCGAAAAGTGAGGTACCTGCATGGACATTCTGCAAACCCTATCCGAACAATTGCACATCAAACCCGCCCAGGTCAAACGCGCCGTTGAGCTGATGGACGAGGGGAATACCATTCCCTTCATCGCCCGCTACCGCAAGGAGCAAACCGGGTCTTTGGACGACCAGACCCTGCGGGAGCTTTCCGAGCGCCTTGCCTACCTGCGCAGCCTGCAAAAGCGCAAGGAGGAGGTAGCCGCCTCCATTGAGGGGCAGGGAAAATGGAGCGAAGAACTGGCTGCCGCCCTGGAAAAAGCGGAGACCTTGGCAGAAGTGGACGACCTCTACCGGCCTTACCGGCCCAAACGGCGCACCCGCGCGTCGGTGGCTAAGGAAAAGGGGCTCGAACCCCTGGCTGAGCAGATTTTCGCCCAAGAGCGGCAGGGGGCGGATCCTGTAGTGCTGGCGGCTGCGTTTGTAGACGAGGAAAAGGGCGTGGCCGGCGCAGAGGAGGCGCTGCAAGGAGCGATGGACATCATCGCCGAGCGCATTTCCGACGACGCGGACCTTCGCAAACGGCTGCGTACGGTGCTGATGGCCCACGGCAGCCTTGCCTCTAAGGCCGCCAAGGAGGAAGACAGTGTCTATTCCATGTATTACGATTACAAGGAACCGCTTTCAAAAATCCCGGGCCACCGGGTGCTGGCCATCGACCGGGGGGAACGGGAAGAATTTTTGAAGGTGTCGGTGGAGTTTGAAACCAGCCGGGCCATGCAGATCATCGAGCGGGCCTTTGTCAAGGAAGGATCCCCTTGTACCGAGACGGTGCGGGCCGCGGCGGCGGACGGGTACGGCCGCTTGATTTTTCCCGCTTTGGAGCGGGAAGCGCGCAGCACTCTCACCGAGCGGGCCGCCGACGCGGCCATCCGGGTCTTCGCGGTCAATCTGCGGCAGCTGCTCATGCAGCCGCCGGTGCGGGGAAAGGTGGCTATGGGGCTAGACCCCGCTTACCGTACCGGCTGCAAGACGGCGGTGGTGGATGAAACCGGCCGGGTGCTGGACACAGCGGTGATCTATCCTACCCCGCCTCACAATAAGATCGAGGAAGCAAAGCGGGTGCTGACCCGGCTGATCGAGAAGCATGGGGTCCAGGTCATCGCCATCGGAAACGGCACTGCTTCGAGAGAAACGGAAGCCTTTGCCGCCGAGCTGATCCGGGAGCTTAACCGGGGGTTGTCCTACATGGTGGTCAGTGAGGCGGGCGCTTCGGTCTATTCCGCCTCCAAGCTGGCGGCCCAGGAGTTTCCCCAGTTCGACGTGTCCCTTCGAAGCGCCGTGTCCATCGCCAGACGGCTGCAGGACCCGCTGGCGGAGCTTGTGAAAATCGACCCGAAGGCCATCGGCGTGGGCCAGTACCAGCACGACATGCCCAAAGCAAAGCTGGACGAAGCCCTGTCCGGCGTGGTGGAAGCCTGCGTCAACTCCGTAGGGGTGGATTTGAACACCGCGTCCCCGTCGCTGTTGTCCTATGTAGCGGGCGTGAACGCCACGGTGGCCAAGAACATCGTCCTCTACCGGGAGGAAAACGGGGCTTTCACCCTGCGCTCCCAGCTGAAGAAGGTGCCGAAACTGGGGCCGAAGGCCTTCGAGCAGTGCGCGGGCTTCCTGCGGGTGATGGGCGGCAAGAACGTGCTGGATGAAACGGGCGTGCATCCAGAAAGCTACGAGGCGGCGAAGAAGCTATTAGAGCTTTGCGGGTATTCCCTGGCGGACGCGGCCAAAGGAGCGTTAACGGGGCTTTCCGGGAAGCTGGAGGAAATCGGGGAAGAGGCCGCCGCCGAACAAGTCGGCGTGGGCGTGCCCACTTTGCGCGACATCGTCCGGGAACTGCAAAAGCCCGGGCGGGACCCGCGCGACGAGCTGCCGCCTCCGCTCTTGCGCACCGATGTGCTGGAAATGAAGGACCTGAAAACAGGGATGGAGCTGACCGGCACGGTGCGAAACGTCATCGATTTCGGTGCTTTTGTGGACATCGGGGTACATCAGGACGGCCTGGTGCACATTTCCCAGATTGTAGACCGCTTTATCCGCCACCCTTCCGAGGTGCTCAAAGTCGGGGACATCGTCACGGTCTGGGTGCTGGGTGTGGACATGGCGAAAAAGCGCATTTCCCTGACCATGAAAAAGCCAAAGGACGCGCCGCAGTCTGAACCCGAAAGACTGTGAGCATCCTGCACAAGGGGAAAGGGGAAGAAGAGGCCCATTCCGTTTACTCTTTCTCCTTTTAAAAAGAAAGGGACTGTGGTACAATAAGAGTAGGCTTTTTCGGCCCAAAGGGCCGGATGAACAACTTCGACTGAAAAAAGGAGCGATGCAGCAATGGCACTGGCAATGGAAATCCGTCAGCCGTCCAATTCCAAGGACGCGAAGCATTACGACACCGACCGTCTGCGTGAGGAATTTTTGATTGAGGAAATCTTTGTTCCCGGTGAAATCCGCAGAATTTACAGCCATATCGACCGGATCATCACCATGGGCTACACCCCCACGGACAAGCCTCTGGAGTTGGGCGAGGGTCTTAACACCATGACAAACCTTGGCACCGACTTTTTCCTGGAGCGCCGTGAGCTTGGCGTCATCAACATCGGCGGCAAGGGCGCGATCACCGTGGACGGCAAAAAGTACGTCCTCAATCCGAGAGACGGCCTGTATGTAGGCATGGGCGCAAAGGAAGTGGTGTTCGAGAGCGACGATAAGAACGCTCCGGCCAAGTTCTACACCCTCTCCGCCCCGGCGCACACCACCTATCCCACTGTGCACATTGATATCACCAAGGCCCGCAAGGTTCCCTGCGGAGACGTAGAGCACGCCAACAAGCGCGTCATCAACCAGTACATTCATCCGGAAGTCATGAAGAGCTGCCAGCTCACCATGGGCCTGACCCAGCTCGAAGAGGGCAGCGTGTGGAACACCATGCCCTGTCACACCCATGAGCGCCGCATGGAAGTGTACCTGTATCTGGACATTCCGGAGAACCAGGTGGTGTTCCATCTGATGGGCGAACCCACCGAGCTGCGCACCATCGTTATGCGCAACGAGCAGGCGGTAATTTCTCCGAGCTGGTCCATCCATTCCGGTGTGGGCACCCATGCATATTCCTTCATCTGGGGTATGGTGGGCGAGAACCAGACCTTTGACGACATGGACCACTGCGACATGAACGCCATCAAATAAGGAAGAACCCTTCTGAGCGAACAAAGCCTCTGGGAACCATTGGTTCCCAGAGGCTTTTTGCTTAAAGTGAGAAACTGGGCAGAAGAAAAGCGATGCGGCGCTGAGAACAGGTCTCCTCCGTTATAACAGTTCGCAGTCCGCCTTGGCTTTGAGGCGCGCCCACCGCCGGTCCACTTCTTCCTGGATGCTTTCCACCACCGGAGCGTACACGTCCTTTTTTAAGTGCCTCGTGCGCCCCATCATGGAAAGCCAGTCGATCACCGGGATTTTCTTGCCCTTTGCTTCCGGGTCGTAGCTCAATGCCGTCACTCCGTTTTCGATTTCGTAAAGCGGGAAATAGCAGCAGTCCACCGCTGCGCCGATCACCTTGCGCTCCAGGTTAGGCCGGTCGCTCCAGTTTAAAGGACAGGCGGACAGGGCCTTGAGATAGACCATGCCGTATTCGTCTGCATACTTTTGCGCCTTAGCCGCTTTTTTGATAAAATCGGCGGGGTTCGATTCTGCCACTGTGGCCACATAGGGAATGTTGGTAGCGGCCATGATTTGCGGCGTGTCCTTGTGGAAGAACTGCTTGCCGTACTGGTACTTGCCCACATGGGAGGTGGAGCTTTTGGCTCCCTTGGGGGTGGAATAGGAAAGTTGATAGCCGGTGTTCATATACCCGCCGTTGTCGTATTCCATCAAAATCAGGTTGCTGCCGCGCAGTGCCGTGCCGATGGCGGAACCCATGCCGATGTCCATACCCCCGTCGCCGCTGATCATGAGAAAGGTGATCTTGCCCTTGGGCATTTCTCCGCGTTTTTGCCGCTGGTGGAACATTTCCACCAGCCCCGATAGGGTAGCGGCCCCGTTCTGGAAAAGGTTGTGCACATAGGGAACCTTGAAGGAGGTTTTTGGATAGGCGGTGGTGACCACCATGCCGCACCCGGTTTGGAACAAAAGCACCACGTTTCCTTCGATGCCCCGCAGAAGAAGGTTTACGTTGACCGGAATGCCGCAGCCGGGGCAGGCCCCGTGCCCGGGCGCCAAGCGCTTGGGCATCCGGGTGGACTCGCTTACAAGCCCGCCCTTGACCACCATTTTCCCGGTCTCCTCGTTTCGCTCGCACTTGGTGAGCCCCAAAGAAGCCTCTTTCTCGGTGACGGGATGAAAATAGGGCTTGACCTTAAGGCTTTCGTCGCCCGGATAGATATTCAGATAGCCAAAGGCAGGGACGTCCTGGGAGAACCCTGCGTTCAGCAGCTCCTTGGCGTCCTCAACATAAAAATCCCGTCCGCCCAGGCCGTAGATGCGGCTTATAACCCGCGCTGTGCTCCCGGCCGACTGCAAGGCCGCTTTGAGCTCTAAGGTCAGGTTGCCGCCGCCGGCGCCGTAACTGTCCTGCCGGTCGCCCACCACGACGGTTTTCGCATTCCGGCACAGCGCGGCAAGCGCTTTTGCCGGGAAGGGGCGCAGGACATGGGTGGTGATGACGCCGCAGGCTTTCCCTTCCTTGCGGTAATCGTCCACCGCTTCCTTGGCGGTGTGGAAGCTGGAGCCAAGCAGCACCAGCAGTACGTCGGCATCCTCTGCTTTGTAGGCGTCGGTGTCCTCGTATTTTCGGCCGGTTAGCTCCCCAAACTCATCAAACACCTGCCCGATGACGTCCCGCGCTTCCTCCATGGCCTTATGAAGCTGGAACTTGTTGTTCATCAGATCCGGTTCGTTCATATAAGAACCAATGGACACCGGGTGTTCCGGGTCAAGAGCCGTATATTCCGGGTGATATTCGCCCAGGAAACTCTGCACGTCGCTGTCCTTTTGAAACACTTCGCACCGGCGCTTCTGGTGGGAGGTAAAGAACCCGTCAAACGCCACGATCACCGGCAGCTTCACCGCTTCCGCGATTTTCAGCGCGCACAGGTTAAAATCGTACACCGCCTGAGGAGAGTTGGCGAAGAGAATGATCCAGCCGGTGTTTAAGGCGTACATGATGTCGCTGTGGTCCCCCTTGATGTCCAAGGGGCCGGACACTGTGCGGCAGGCCACGTTGAGCACCATCGGGAACCGGGTTCCCGATTGAACCGGCAGCTGCTCCAAGGCGTAGAGCAGGCCGTTTGCGCTGGTGGCGTTGAACACCCGGCCCCCGCCGGTGGACGCGCCGTAGCAGATGCCCGCCGCGGAATGCTCCCCTTCCGCCGCCAGTAGGGAAATGTCGTGTGCCCCTTCCGACTTTAAAAGGTCCAGATGCTCGGCGATTTGGGTGGAGGGGGTGATGGGATAGTAGCCCATCACATGGTAGTTGATCTGTTTGGCGGCGTAGGCCGCCAGCTCGTTTCCGCTCTCGAAGAGCACGCTTTGTTCCACTCTCATACCAAACCTCCGTCCACTCGTTTTTCGTCCAGGTATGCCTCGCTGGTAATCCAGGAGTTGGGCCCTGCCGCTTCAAAGTCCACGTGCTCGGCGATCAGGTCCTTGTTGCGCACGAAATACTTCTTCTCCGGATGCTCCCGCTCCTTGCCGGCTACCAAAGCATTGGTGGGGCAGACCGCCACACACCGCAGGCAGCCCTTGCAATGGTGGTAGTCGAGCCCGGTGTTTACCATGGCCTTGCGGCCCTTGTACTCGCCTTCTTTGAACTGGAACACCATGTCCGGGCAGGTGGTGTCGCACAAGCCGCAATTGATGCACTTTTCCGGCAGAAAGAGGGGGATATATCCCTCCCGGCTGGCGGACAGGTCATTGGACACGGTGCTGCCGATGTGGGGATTCACCCCGCCGATGGGCGCGTTTTCATAGCCCCAGCGGGTGCGGGTCTCCTGATAAGGAACTTCGTCAAACTTCCCGTCCAGATCAAACTGTTTGCTGGTGACTTCGCGGTAGCCTCGCTTGACCCCCTCCAGATTGGCACAAAGCAAATCGGGGTACTTTTTGCCCACTGTGTCCTCCACCAGCTTGAGAACCGGCTCTAGGGGAATGAAGCCCGAGGCCTTCGCCAGAGCGCCTAGCATCACCATGTTGATACGGGTTTTGCTTTCCATGGCAATGGTCTGCCCGTCGATGCAGAAAAGCTCCCCGGCCGCCAGCTTCAGCTGCTCGCGGGCTTCATCCACAGAAAGGCCGGTGTTGAGGACCACTTTTGTGCGCTCGTCCACCCCGGCGGTCACCGGGTGCTTGCCCGCCATGGCCTCATGAAAGAGACCCAATAGGTGAGGCGTCTCTACGGGGCTATTGATGCGCAGCTCTTTGTCGGGCGCGCACCAGCGGATATACGCCTTGACAGGAGACCCCCGTTTCTCCGAGCCGTAGCTGGAAAAGCTGGCGGAATTGAGCCCCAGGTAAATGGCCCCCAGCTCGCCTAAGAGCTTGCCGCACAAGTTGGCCCCTAAGCCCCCGATGCTCTCCAAACGCATTTCATAATAGCCGGCGTCATTGGTAACCGGCAGCTTCATCGCTTTCATCATGCGAAAAACCTTCCTTTCCCCGGAATGTAAAAGGTCCCCGCGTATACGGCCGACTCGCCCAGTAGCTGCTCAATGCGAAGCAGGCGGTTGTACTTGCAGACCCGGTCGGTGCGTGCGGGCGCGCCGGTTTTGATCTGTCCGGCGTTTAACGCCACCGCAAGGTCGGCGATGGAGGTGTCCTCCGTCTCACCCGAGCGGTGGGAGAGGATGGCGCCGTAGCCGTTTCGCTTGGCAAGGCGCACCGCCTCCATGGTTTGAGACAGGGTTCCAATCTGATTGGGCTTGACTAAAATGGCGTTGGCGCTTTGCCCGTCGATTCCCTTTTGCAGCCGCTTGGGATTGGTTACAAACAGGTCGTCTCCCACGATCTGCACGGTTTTGCCCAGCCGCCGGGTGATCTGGGAAAACCCGTCGAAATCCTCCTCGGAAAGCGGGTCCTCAATAGAAAGAATAGGGTAAAGGCCGCACAGACGCTCAAAATAATCCATCAGCGCTGCTTTTGAAATGGATTCCCCTTTCTTTGGGAACCGGTAGCCGTCTTTTTCCGCCCATTCGCTGGCCGCCGCGTCCAGAGCGATGCCGATGTCCTGCCCCGGCCGGTAGCCCGCCCTTTCGATGGCTTCCACCAGAAGGGTTAGGGCGGTTTCGTCGCTGTCTAAATTGGGCGCAAAGCCTCCTTCGTCTCCGACTGTGGTGGAAAGCTTACGTTCCTTGAGGGTTTTGCCCAGCTGCACGTAGGTTTCCACTCCCATCTGCATGGCCTGCCGGAAGCTTTTCGCGCCCACGGGCATAATCATGAACTCCTGAATGTCCACGTTGTTGCTGGCGTGGGCCCCGCCGTTTAAAATGTTCATCATGGGAACCGGAAGGATCACGCCGTTTACGCCGCCCAAGTACCGGTAGAATTCCAGCCCTTTTGCCTTGGCCGCCGCCTTTGCACAGGCTAAAGATACCGCCAGAATGGCGTTGGCTCCTAGGGCGGACTTGTTTTCCGTGCCGTCGGCCACCTGCATGGCCTTATCCACCCCGAAGGGGCAGCAAGCGGGTTTTCCTTTGAGGGCGTCGTTTAACAGAGTGTTGACGTTGTTGACCGCTTTGTATACTCCTTTGCCGCTGAACTCCTTTTCGCAGTCGCGCAGCTCGCAGGCCTCGAACATGCCGGTGGACGCGCCGGAAGGGACGCTTGCCGCACAACAGGTGCCATCCGACAGGGTGACGCTCGCCTCTACCGTGGGCGTACCGCGGGAATCAAAAATCTGCCGGCCGCATACCTTCTCAATGGTAAGAGAATCCATGTTATCACGCTCTTTTCCTTATTTGTTACCGTTATTTTGGGACAAAAACCGGAATTTTATGTGTCCTGCTTTTCGATTGGTCCCACAAAGACGGCAAAAAAGCCGTCCGGTCCCTGAAAAGGCCGTGCAGCGGCATTTTCATGCAGATCGAAGCGGCGGTGAAAGGAGAGCGCCGGGCTCTGCTTGCACATGGGCGGCAGGCGGCATTCCCTGTGAATCTCCCGTCTGCCGCACGGCGGTCAGCGCTTCGGGATCGCTTTACGGAAGCATTTCATTCGCCGAAGGACATATTTGTACGTTCTCTCTCATATGGGTATGGATGAAACGGATAGTTCTTTCTATCGTTGCGAGCAATCAACCCCATGTGCCAAAATCATATGGGGTTGACACGGAGAACACCGCAAGAATAGGAAAGAAAGGAGGAAGGCAGTTGGAAAAATGACCGAGCGGGATAAAGATCATAAAACTAGAAACAATACACAAAGATTGGAAATCAAATTATGAAGTTTTTTCGACAAATTTGTTGACAAATTGTGTACGCCCATGATAGAATGATTTCAAATATTATCGCATAAGCGTGAGAAATGAGGTATGAAAATGGATATTGGGAAAAAGTATTCCATCGCAGCGTTGGTTTGCGGCATTTTGGGCATCGTAGGGGCGTGGATTCCGATTGTCTCCTATTTTACCTTCATTTTGGCAATCCTTGGTATTGTCTTTGGCGTGAAGGGCCGCAAACTGGCGGAACCCGGTAACACCGGCCTTGCAACCGCTGGTTTCGTGCTTGGTATCATTGGTACTGCCATCGGCGCCATCGGTGTGATCTGCGCTCTGTGTGCGCTCGGTTCTGTGGGCATTCTCGGTGCATACGGCGCTCTTTCCTGACCTGTAAGCAAAGACGTATCGGTACCATGCGCTCGCACGGGCGCATGGTATTTTCTTTTTCATTGCCAAATAGAGGAGAGAATTATGTTTCCCACCTTTGAGCTCTTTGGAAAAACCATCGGAACCTATATGGTCACTGCCCTGCTGGGCGTTTTCGCTGCGGGGCTTTTTTCCTGCCGGGCGGCGAAAAAACGAGGTCATGACGAAAACAATATGATCGTCCTGCTGCTGGTATCCTGCATCGGCGTGCTGCTGGGCAGCCACGTTCTTTTCGCGCTGACCAATTGGAACGCCCTGCTGGTGTTCTTTACCCATCTTCCAGAGATTATCGCAGCAGGTGAACTGGTGGATAGCTTTCTGGCGGTTTTCGGCGGCTCGGTGTTTTACGGCGGGCTGCTGGGCGGTATGGCGGCGGGCTTTCTTTACGCACGCTGCGGCAAAAAGAAGCTAGACCTTGCTGCTTATACCGACATGATCGCTCCCGCGGTACCGCTGTTTCATATGTTCGGGCGCATTGGCTGCTTTTTAGGCGGCTGCTGTTACGGAGTGGAAAGCGACTTTGGCATTGTTTTCGAGCACAGCCTGGTAGAAGCGGCCAACGGCGTGCGCCGGTTTCCGGTCCAGCTGGTGGAGGCGGGATTCAACCTGCTGCTGTTTGTGGTGCTGGCCTGGCTTTTGAAAAAGGGGCTTTGCAAAGGAAAGCTGTTTCTTTTGTATCTGCTTGCCTATTCCGCAGGCCGCTTTGTGCTGGAGTTCTGGCGGGGGGACGCTTACCGGGGGTTCCTCTTCGGCGTGTCTACTTCCCAGTGGATCAGCATTCTCCTGTTTGTCGCGGCGGGCTGTGCCCTGCTTTGGCAGGGGCTTCGCGCTAAAAAGCGGATGCAGCCGGCGTCAGAAGGATAAAACCGGAAATTGGCGGCAACACAGCGTTTATGAAAACAGAGGGCTCTCGACCGAGAGCCTTCTTTCTTTTTGACAAAAGCAAATCGCCTAATCGTGTGATGGCCCCGCCCTTTTTTGCTTCCATCGGTTTACCGGCTCCGATCGTGCAGATAGGAAAATACAAACAATTGGACAATTTTTATCCGATACGGTATAATGCAAAAAGATGGAGAGGAATGGAGGGGTTCTTTTGTTACAAAATTGCCGATGCAAACGGTATGCCAATGCCATTTTCACCGCCGCTATCCTGCTTTCCGTAGGGGTTATGGTGTCCCTTTGCTTTAACAACAGCGTCTGGTTTGACGAGGCCTATTCTACCTTTATGGCCCGTCAGAGCTATTGGGGAATCATCGAGCAGAACCTGACCGACGTGCATCCGCCGCTTTATTATTTTGTTCTCAAGCTGGTAACCAGCGTGTTCGGGTACAATCTAATGGTCATGAAGCTGGTGTCCATTGCCGGGGTAACGGCAACGATGGTGCTGGGCGCCACTCTGGTGCGGCGCCGGTTTGGGGACCGGGCGGGCCTTTTGTTTATCCTGCTTTTGCTGTGCGGCCCGTGTATGCTGTCCGAATGCGCGGTGATGGTGCGCATGTATTCCTGGGCGATGTTTTTTGTCACGGCCAGCGGGCTGCTCGCCTATGAAATTTACGAGGCCCCGACTAAGGCAAAATGGATTTTCTTTGTTCTTGCCAGCGTCGCGGGCATGTATACCCATACGTATGCGCTGATTGTCATTGGATTTATCTATCTCTTTTTGCTGATCGCCATGATTCGCAACCGAAAGGGTCAGCTTCTAAAATGGGCTTTGTGCGCAGCTGCTACATTTGTGCTGTATCTCCCGTGGTTTTTCGTGCTGCTGCGGCAGGTGAGCATGGTCAGCGGGAATTACTGGATTGCACCCCTCTCGCTTTCCTCTTTTGCGGAGTATGCGAAATTCCTGTTTCTGCCGGGCAAGCTTTCGGGGAACCCGGCGGCCATTAAAGTTTTGGCAGTCGTGGCCACGGCCGGCCTTGGATTGGCTGCGGTTTTGTTTGCGGTATGGTGCGTGCGGGGCGCCTTTTGGAAGAAAAGAAAGACGGACCGGGCGGCCCTTCTTGCACTGGGCGTGTTTTTGCTGCCGGCGGTTCTCGGCATCGGGTTCTCCCTTGCGGTGCGCCCGGTGTTTATCGCTCGCTACCTGCTCCCGGGGATCGGGCTGTTTTGGCTGTTTTTCGCCATCGAGGCTTCGCGCCTCAACAAAGGCTGGCTGGCAGCGTTTTTATGCTGTGTGCTGCTCAGCGGAGGGTTAAGCTATCACCAGACCTTCCGGGAGGAATACGGCACAAAGACAGATGAGGCGGTTTCGTATCTAAAAAATGAGGTTGGGGAAGAGGACGTGTTTTTAACGAACCTTTTGCAGCTGGGCGAGCAGGGAGGTCCCTTGGCTTACTATTTCCCCGAGCAAGAAAGCTGGTGCTACCAGGATGGGGAATTTTATAAGCATTATACCAACGGCGGCGGTACTGACGTAACGGTTTCGCTAGACCAGGTGGAAGGGGTTAAGGGAACCTTCTGGTATCTGTGTAACCCGGAAAAGGAAGCTGAGACGGAATGGTTTACCGACCGGGGCTATACCGTCACAAAGGAGATCAGCACTGGAATCGACTTGTATTCCTTCGACGTGTATCGCATTGTGAAAGAATAAAGGCGGTTTTTGAGGCGATCGTCCATTGACAGGGTAATCTGCCGCCGGTATAATAAAACGGAAATGAGAATAGCGGCAGTGTGCGATGATTGCGCTGCCGCTTCTTGCTGCATGGTAGCGCCGTCATAAGACACACGGCAGTATGAAAAACACAGGAGGAGAAGACTTATGAAGCTTGTCTACGACCGGGAAGCACTTTTAAACTGCATCGACGCGGTGGTGCGCAAAACCATGACCATGGACCTGACTTGGGATTGGTCCTGCGGAGTGGCCTATTACGGCGTGAGCGAGGCCTACCGGACCACAGGAAGAGAAGAATACCTGGACATGCTCAAAGCCTGGACCGAGGAATACATAGAGCTGGGGCTTCCGGTCTTTACGGTGAACACCTGCGCCATGGGCCACGCTATGCTGACGCTTTACGAGGCCACCGGCGACGAAAAGTACTGGAAGATCGTGGAGCAGCAGGTGGATTACCTGGAAAACCACGCCCTGCGCTTTGGAGATCACGTGCTGCAACACACTGTCTCCGCTCAGAACGATTTCCCCGAGCAGGCTTGGGCGGATACCCTGTTTATGGCGGCCTTCGTGCTGCTGCGAGTGGGCATTCTCAAGAAGGACGACGCGCTCATCGACGACGCGCTCAACCAGTATTACTGGCACATCCAGTACCTCCAGGACCCCAAAACTAGCCTGTGGTACCATGGATACAACAACATCAATAAGGACCATATGTCCGGCTTCTATTGGGGCCGTGCCAATGCCTGGGCGGCGTATACCATGTCCCAGGTGAAGGCGCGCTTGCCCGAGCCTTACCTGTATCCGGCCTATTTGGAGCTGGACAATGCTCTGCGCGACCAGCTGGCGGCTCTCAAGCTCTTGCAGACGGAGAACGGCCTGTGGCGCACCATTTTAGACGACGCAGAGTCCTATGAAGAAGTTTCCGCCAGCTGCGGCATCGCCGCCGCCATGGTGGTCAACGACAATCCCCTGCACACCAAATACGTCCAGCGTGCCTTGGACGGGGTGCTGAAGAACATCACCGAGGACGGGCGGGTGTGCAACGTGTCCGGGGGTACGGCCGTCATGAAGGACCGGGATGGTTACCGCAACGTGCCTAAGAAATGGATGCAGGGCTGGGGCCAGGGCCTGGCGCTTGCGTTCTTGACGGCGGTGCTGGAGGCGGACACCAAGGAAAGCCGTGCCCTGTAAGCAGCGGCAGCGCTTGTGCGTTTGTGATCGGCGGGGTTTTTTAGAAAACCCCGCCTTTTTCATTCTTAAGACGAAGGAGCAATGGATATGAAGCAGCTGATCCATCCTGGAGACCCTGCGAAAATGAATTGGATCGAAGGAAATACCCCCTGGGGAACGGTGAAATGCCCGGATGGGCTATCCTGTACGTATGCGTCCGAGGAGAAGAGAGATTCGGTTTTCGAGCGCTTTACCTTTCGCAATGAAACCGATCACGACCTGTTTACGGCCCTCACCGACGTGGCTATCTATGCCCCCTTCAACGACAACTATGAGCAAGCAGCCGTGTGCATGGAACAACGCTGCCACGCCCATCTCTGGTGCGCAGATGAGGTCAGCTACGTCATGGCCCTGCGCATGGGCGGGAAAGGCCCTCATTTGGGCCTGATGCTGACGAAAGGTTCTCTGGGCGGCTACAGCGTGGAACGGGACTTGACCAAAAGCAGCAACGACCGGGGAGATTTTCTTCTTCACCCCACGCCCTTCTCACTGGCCCCGGGGGAGAGCATGGTTCTCGAATGGGTGCTTTTCTGGCACGAGGGAAAGGCAGACTTTTATGAAAAGTGCAAACGGTTTCCCAACTACATCGGCATTTCTATGGAACGGGCGGTGTATTTTGCAGGCGAACTGGTGCGTTTTGCGGTTGAACCCGCAGTTCCCTGTACAAAGGAGAACCTGTCGATTACCCGAAGCGGACGGCCGGTATCCTTTCGGATGGAGGGAAACCGGGCGGTGGTGGAGGAACCGGCCGGGGAACCTGGGGAATGGGAGTACCGCATCACCGCAAATGGTGTGGCTACTCGGTGCAGCATCCTGGTGCTTCCCGCCTTCGAAGAGCTGCTCTGGGCCCGATGCCGCTTTCTTGTGCGTAAGCAGCAGTACCGCCGGGCGGGCAGCCGTCTGGACGGTGCCTTCCTCATCTACGACAACGAGGAAAACTGCCTTCATTATGATCCCGGCTACGACCACAATGGGGGCCGAGAACGGGTGTGCATGGGAATTTTACTGGCCGCCTTTTTGCAGCAGCACCAGGACCGGGAGATGGAGGAGAGCCTGGAGCGGTATCTGGCCTATGTCTACCGGGAGCTTTACGACGCCGACACCGGCGAAGTGTTCAACGACGCCGGGCGGGACAACCACTATTTCCGCCTCTATAATTACCCCTGGATGGCCTTGTTTTTCTTAGAGGTATATAGGCTCAAAAGGCAGCCCCGATACCTGAAAGACGCGGGAAAGATTCTCAGCGCCTTTTACGAGAAAGGCGGGGAGACATTCTACGCCATCGAAGTTCCGGTCGAGCAGACTCTTCGCTGCCTGCAGCGGGAAGGAATGGAAGCGCAGTACCAGGAACTGCTGGCCCATTTTCGGAAGCATGCGGCCTTTTTGATGGAGCGGGGAACCGATTATCCTGCCCACGAGGTCAACTACGAACAGAGTATTGTGTCTCCCGCTGCGAACCTGCTGTTCGAGCTCTACGAAGCCACGGGCGAGGAGGGCTACTTAACGGCCGCCAAGCAGCAGCTTGCGGTTTTGGAGCTCTTTAACGGCCGCCAGCCCGACTATCACCTGTTCGAGGTGGCCATCCGCCATTGGGATGGGTATTGGTTCGGAAAGAACCGGATGTATGGAGATACCTTCCCCCATTACTGGAGCTATCTCACCGGCAAAGCGTATGCCCACTACGCAGCGGCCAGCGGGGAAAAGGAGTATAGGGAAAAAGCAGAGGCGTCTTTTCGGGGCGTGCTCAGCCTCTTTTCTCCCGGCGGAAGTGCCTCCTGCGCCATGGTGTACCCCGTCACAGTAAATGGGCAAAAGGGCTGCGGGTACGATCCCTGGGCCAACGACCAGGACTGGGGGCTCTATGCCATGCTGCGCCGCCGGCGGTGACCGCGTCGCTTGACAAAGCTCTGTAACCAAAAAAGGCACGGGCTTTCGGTGAGAAATCACCCAAGCCCGTGCCTTTTTGTATTGCGAGAAAAGAACAGCTTTTGCCCTGTTTTACACTTCGTTCGTCGCCGTACCGTACCGGCCTGCATAGCATTCCCTGGCTTTTTTCGTATAGTGCCGGACAAAGTCGGTTTTCGCATTGGTATACCCGTCGCGGTTATGCTCGAACCGCTTCCATAGATCCAGCTTCAAGCTCTCATACTGCCTGGCAACCGCCGGATTTTCCACGAGATAATCCCGAAAGTACAGCTCGCCGTTGTCTCCTGCAATGCGTACATGCAGATGAAAGACCCGTTGGGCAAATCCGCTTTCCGTGTAGCCTTTGTTATAGGAAATGCGGCCTTCGCTTCGGGACATGCACAAATATCCGCTATAGGAAAGCCGTCTGCCAAGTTCCTCCCAGTCGCAGTCCAAAGCCGTCTCCACCAGTATGTCCACAATGGGCTTGGCCCAGATAGTTGTTACCGCAGTACTGCCGATGTGGCTGATTCGTACCACCGGTATGCCCGAAACGGCTTCCAGCAGGGCGGCTTCTTCTTCCCGGTACCATTGTGCCCAATGGGCTTGGTGGCAGGTAAGCACAATCGGAAACCGCTGCCAAAGCTCTTCCTTGGTCATCTCAGTGAGCTTTTTTTCCATGAGCCCTCCTCCTGTTTTGCCGAAGATTTCCGGTTGGGCCTTGCGCCGAAAAGGCAGCAAAGGTTTGTTATTTTAGGTTCAGATACGTGAGAATTTCGCAGGCGTTGGTGTCGGGCTTTGCTTTGGGAATCACGTGCTCAATGGTTCCGGTTTCGTCAATGATATAAGTGGTGCGAACCACACCCATACTCACCTTCCCGTAGAGCTTCTTTTCCTGCCACACGTCGTACGCCTGGATGGCGGTAAGCGAAGGGTCGGAAAGGAGCAGAAAGGGAAGCTGATGCTTCTGGGCAAACTTTTGGTGGGACGCGGTGCTATCCTTACTTATCCCAATGACCACCACACCGCCCTGCAAGAATGCATCGTATTCGCTGGCAAAGGCACAAGCCTGCCGGGTGCAACCGGGGGTATTGTCCCGCGGATAGAAATAGAGCACGACCTTTTTTCCGCGAAAGTCGCAAAGGGATACCAAATTGCCGTCCTTGTCGGGCAGGGTAAAGTCAGGAGCTTTGCAGCCGGGTTGGAGCATGATTGGTTCCTCCTTTTATATAAACATAGTGATCGCCGCTGGAATGGCGTTGCGAGAACGAATATCCCAGACGATTGAAAAACCGCAGATCTTTTGGGTCGGTCAAATTCGTTTCCGCCAGCCAGCGGACCATTTCTCCCCGTGCCATTTTGCACAGCGTTCCTTTTTCCACGATCTTCCCGCCCTTTTCCTCTCCGAAGGTACAGGTAAGGACCCGGACCGACCTTGGCAGATGGGGTAGTACTGCTTTACTGTACTCCTTAGAGGCCAAATTTAAGAGCACATCGGTCTGGGTGCAAAGGTGCTTCGCAAGCTTGTCTCCCCAGAATGCATATAGGTCCTTGGCATTCCCCACTGAAAGCTTTGCCTGCATTTCCAGCCGATAAGGCGTTACCCCGTCAAAAGGGCACAGCAGCCCGTAAAAACCCGACAGAATACGCAGATGTTCCTGAATGTAGGCAAATTGGCCAGTTTCAAACACCTGCGGCGCCATATACTGGTATTGGATTCCTACATAGGAGAGAATAGCGGGAGTCAGATTGTGCTCCAAGTCCATCGTTTCAAGCCTTTGGTATTGGAACGAAGCGATGGCATCGTTGCAGTTCCACAGCGTTTTGAGCCTGGCGTAGTCCATGCCCCGCAGCTGCTGCAACAGGGTAGCCGCTTGCGGCAAAAAGAATGGCAGGCTTTCGCAGGGCATAAAGTCCATATCGACGCGCATCTTTTTTGCAGGAGAAAGGAGAATTCTCAAGGGTTCACCATCCTTCGGATCCGTTTTTCTCGGCGTTGTTATGAAATCTATCATAGCATATTTTGATCCAAAGAAAAACCGTCTCAGGCGGCTAACCCAAGACGGTTTTGATATGTTGTCAGGATGTGCCCAGTTTTTTCGAAAAGTCCGCCATGGCGTTGGAAATTTGGATTTGTTGGGGACATACCGCTTCACAGCTTCTGCATCCGATGCAAGCGCCCGGCTGCTTTTCAGGCGGCAGGGCGGACAGGGCCATAGGAGCGATAAACCCGCCCTCGGTAAAGCAATGCTCGTTATAAAGGGCAAGCAGGGAAGGAATATCTAAGCCTTGCGGGCAGTGGCTTACACAGTAGCGGCATGCGGTACACGGAAGTACGCGCTTTTTGACCATGTCGTCGGCAATGCCCAAAAGGACCTCCCATTCCCGCCGGGTGAGCGGTTTTTCGGTTTCAAAGGTGCGGATATTGTCCTCCAGCTGCGCAAAGCTGGACATGCCGGACAAAACTACCGTTACGCTTGGGATGGACTGCAAAAACCGAAACGCCCAGGCCGGGATGTCCTCATCGGGGCGCAGCTGTTTGAGCGCCGCTGCGTCCTTCTGGTCAAGTGCTGCAAGCTTGCCGCCGCGAAGAGGCTCCATGACCCACACGGGAATCCGGTATTCTTCCAGAAGCGCTACCTTGGCTTTTGCGTCCTGGAAAGTCCAGTCCAGGTAATTGAGCTGAATCTGGCAAAACTCCATCTGCTTTCCATAGGCCTTGAGAAAGCGTTCCATTACCGCTACACTCCCATGGGCGGAAAAGCCCAGGTGGCGAATGCGCCCAGCCTTCTTTTGTCCCACTAAATAGGAATAAATGCCGTATTTCTCATCCAGATAAGCGTCAATGTTCATTTCACAGACATTATGAAACAAGTAGAAATCGAAATAATCCACTCCGCAGCGGGTCAGCTGTTTCTCAAAAATAGGCTTAACCTGATCCATGTTGGAAAGATCATATCCAGGAAACTTGTCCGCCAGGTAATAGCTTTCCCGGGGATACGGGCGCAGCGCATTACCCAGAACCACTTCGGAACGGCCGTCGTGATACCCCCAGGCAGTATCGTAATAATTGACTCCCTTTTCCATAGCATAGTCAATCATCTTTTTTGTGGCCTTTTCGTCGATTTGTGCATAGTTGTCACTCATGACTGGTAGGCGCATGGCGCCCATACCCAGAGCGGATAGTTTTATGCCTTGAAATGCTTGGTAGATCATATTGAGATTCTCCTTTCCAGTAAAATGGCTTTTATGAATTGCACCTACAATAAACCATACACCTTGGAGTATACTCTAAGTCAAGGAAAATCCGATAGATTTCAGAAAATGGACGTAATCACGCCATTTGCAACCGTTTTTCGAAATCATACAGATCAAAGATATATAGTTTGTGCGGGCTTTGGCGGAGAGTCAGGGATTCGAACCCTGGAGACCTTTCGGTCTACAGCATTTCGAGTCTTTTATGCAACTGTGACGGGGGTGTCCATTTTGGGGTCGTTTCTGTAAGCCCCGTACCCGCCGAAAGCCGCTTGAAATCAGGCTTTTTCGCCCGGAAAGCCTTGCGGGACGAGCTTTTTTGGAAGTGGGTTCAAATCGGCATTTTTCCCGATTTTGGAGAGAAATGCGGGAAGATAGGAGAGAAAAACCGGGAGACGGCCATACACCGCAGGATAGAGCTTCCAACCGACGAAAATCTATTTTTGAGGTGTTACAAATGGATGTATTCCCCGTTAACTGGGACAGCGTTCCCGAGGTAATGAACAAGGAGCAATTCTTCCGCATCTGCCATATCAGCAAGTCCACGGCGCTGCACCTGCTCAAAAGCGGCAAGGTGCCCTGTGAATGGTCGGGTAAGAAAACCCGGTGCTATAAAATCCGAAAAGAGGATGTGAAAGCATATTTGGAGGAGCGTGCGATTTTCCCCGAACTCTACTCTGCGCCGAAGGGCTGGTACGGCACCCACTATGTGGCGAGGCTCTCCAAGGAGCTGCCCGAGGACACACTGCGGCAGATGCACGGCTACTATGAAAAGCTGCTGCGCAAATACCCGGATGTGGTCACGGTAAAGGATGTGGTGGCCCTGACCGGCTACACCCTGACCACCGTCCACAACTGGTGCAGCCGCGGGTCGCTGAAAGCCTTTCAAAAGGGACTGAAGTTCTGTATCCCGAAAATCTTTCTTGTGGATTTCTTCTGCTCCCTGACCTTCCGCTCCATCACCCGCAAAAGCCTCTGGCATATCCAGACGCTGAATGAATTCAGCAGAAAGATGAAGAAATAATGTGCGATTCAGAAATTCGCATACTCGCACCTGCTTTTCGGTTTTGGTAGACTGTAATCGAAAGGCGGGTGCATTTTGCGTTGTAGACCTGCCGGGGAAATTTTGAGTGGGAGGATCACATATGGAATCGCTATTTGAGCAGTTGGGCGGCACTTACACAAGGCAGGGCGACTATTGCCTACCCGATGTTTGCTTACCGCCCGAAGAAGAACGCCCTATCGGCATTTACGGCCAGCGGCGGCGAGTTTATCTGAAGAAGCATCATCGGGTATTGTATTATAACCTGCTGACCGCCGGGACGCTGGACGGACACCTCGCAGACATCGAGGAGCAGGCCCAGGAACTCTTTCTTCGGTTGGTAGAACAATACGCAGACACCGAGGGCGTGACGAAGGCCTTGAAAGCCGATGACCCGATGGCGTGGGTGCGGAAGATGAACGGCATCCGAAACCGAGCGAACGAGATCGTGATGCAGGAAATTGTATATGGGTAACGAGCAAGCGGGGGTCGATGACCTCCGCTTGTTTTGTGTGCGGAAAAGAACAATGCTGTTTTGAAACGGCATTGTTCCGAACTTTGTTGACATTGTTCTTTTATTCGGGTATAATGTACTTGTGATTTTATGCGTGGAGGTATCCCCTATGGCTGAAATGATCTCGGTAAGAGAGGCAGCAGTGCGCTGGAATATAACGGAGCGGAGAGTTGCGACACTCTGCAAGAATGGGAGAATCGCCGGTGCGAAAAAGCAGGGCAATCGTTGGCTGATCCCCGCTGATACGCAGAAGCCGGCGGATCAGCGGCTCAAGACGGGCGCTTTCCGCAAGACGGAGCGCACGCCGAAGCTGCCCCTGCCCATCGGCGTGTCCAATTACTGCCTTGCATCGTCGGAATACTATTATATCGACAAGACGATGATGATCAAGGATTTCATCGACGAGCGTCCGATGGTGACGCTGTTTACCCGTCCCCGCCGCTTCGGCAAGACGCTGAATATGGATATGCTGCGCACTTATTTTGAAAAGAGCGACAAGGATACCTCCGTCTACTTCCGGGATAAGAAGATCTGGGCCTGCGGCCAGAAGTACCGGGATTATCAGGGCAAGTACCCTGTGATCTTCCTGACCTTCAAGGATGTGAAGTTCGATACTTGGGAGGAGACCTTTGCAGCCATCCGGGACATTTTCGCAAAGGAGACCCGGCGGCACAAAGAGCTGCTAACCAGTGAAAAGTGCGACGAGTACAGCAAAAAGACCTATGAAAAGCTGGCAGACGGCAAGGTCAGCGAGGTAGAGCTGGCTTCGGCACTGCTGGACCTGTCCGCTATGCTGCACAAGCACTATGCTATTGCGCCCATTATCATCATCGACGAGTACGACACCCCCATCCAGCAGGGCTATCAGAAGGACTATTACGACAAGGTCATCCGGTTTATGCGAAACCTGTTTTCCGGCGGGTTCAAGGATAATCAGCACCTGTCCTTCGGCTTCCTTACCGGCATTCTGCGGGTGGCAAAGGAGAGTATTTTCAGCGGGATGAACAACCTGTCCATCAACTCCGTGCTGGACAACAAATACAGTGCCTACTTCGGCTTCACCGCCGACGAGGTGATGGAGATGGCGGAATACTACGGTGCTGCCGATAAGTTCGATGAAATATGCCAGTGGTACGACGGCTACCGCTTCGGCAAGACGGAAATTTTCAACCCGTGGTCGGTGGTCAACTACTTCAGCAACGAGTGCGAGCCGAGGCCCTTCTGGGTCTCCACCGGCAGCAACGATATTATCGGGGAAGTGCTTGCCCAGGCGGACGAGGAGATTTATAACCGTCTGACCTCCCTGGTCAACGGCGAGACATTCACAACCTTCATCGACACCGGCGTGATTTATCCGCAGATCAAAAGCAATCCCTCCACCATTTACAGTTTCCTGCTGGTGACCGGCTATCTGAAGGCACTGAAAACCACGCCCTCCTTCAGCGGCGATTTTATGTGCGAGGTCTCCCTGCCCAACCGGGAGATTTCTCTGGTGTATAACAAGGAGATTTTGCAGCGGCTGGAAAATCTGATCCCGCCGTCCACGGCAATTTCCGTTCAGGAGGCCATCTTCTCCGGCGATAACGCACGGCTGAAAGCGCAGATCCAGACGCTGCTGACCCAGTCGGTCAGCTCCTTCGATACTGCCCGGGAGAATTTCTACCACGGCTTTATGCTGGGCCTGTGCGCCCTGCTGGGCGGCGCTTTCGTGACCTCCAACCGGGAATCGGGCGACGGGCGCTATGACATTCAGCTGAAGCCCACGCAAAAGGGACTTCCGGGCATCCTGATTGAGCTGAAAGCGGAGAAAAATTGCAGCGACGAAAAGCTGAAAAAGCTGTCCGAGACGGCCTTGCAGCAGATCAACGACAAGAAATACGAAACCGAGCTGACGACCGCCGGGGTCAGGACGATTTATAAATACGGCGTGGCCTTCAGCGGTAAAAAGGTTGAAGTGGCAGTAGGGTGAGGAGAGAAAGCAATGGTTAACGAGAAAAGCAGCACAGTGGGCGTAAATATACAGGAAAAGGCCACGATGATCTGGAATGTGGCGGATGTACTTCGTGGGCCGTTCAAGCCCCACGAATATGGCCTTGTGATCCTGCCGATGACGGTGGTCAAGCGGTTTCACGACTGCCTGCTGCCCACCCACGATGCGGTGATCGAGCAATATGAAAAGGTTAAGGAGCTGGCGGTTATCGACGGCTTTCTGACCCGTGCTTCCGGCTATCAGTTCTATAACACCAGCCGTTTCACTTTTGAGAGCCTGCTGGCCGACCCGGACAACATTGAAGCGAATTTCCGGGACTATCTGGCCGGGTTCTCCGGCAATGTGCAGGATGTGCTGGCCAAGTTCGATTTTGACAACATCATTCGCCGTATGGTGGAGTGCAACAGCCTGTATCTGGTCATCAAGGAGTTCAACTCCCCCAAAGGCTACCTCGGCCCGGATAAAATCAGCGCCGTGGACTGCGGCTATATCTTTGAGGATCTCGTCAAGCGCTTTTCCGAGTCCTTTGGCGAGGAGGCCGGAGCGCACTTCACCAGCCGGGACATCATCTATCTGATGACCGACCTGCTGCTGTGCGATGCCAAGCTGGATGACGGCAATGTGACCGTGTACGACATGACGATGGGCACCTCGCAGATGCTTTCCTGTATGGAGGAGCGCATCCACGAACTGAACAGCGATGTGGAGGTGACCTGCTTCGGGCAGGAGTTTAACCCCTCCACCTTCGCCATTGCAAAGGCGGATATGATGATCCGGGGCGGCGACCCCAATAATATGCGGTTCGGTGATACGCTCTCCGACGATCAGTTTCCGGGCTTCACCTTCCGGTACTGCATTTCCAATCCGCCCTTCGGCATCGACTGGAAGCGGGAAAAGAAGGCGGTGGAGGCCGAAGCCGCCAAGGGCGAGCTGGGGCGCTTTGCGCCCGGTCTGCCGAAAATCAGCGACGGACAGCAGCTTTTTGTGCTCAACGGCCTGTCTAAGCTGGCGCCGGGCGGCAAAATGGCGATCATTCAGAACGGCTCGCCGCTGTTTGCCGGCGATGCCGGGAGCGGCCCCAGCAATATCCGCCAGTATATTTTGGAAAACGATTGGCTGGACGCCATTGTTCAGCTTTCCACCGACCAGTTTATGAACACCGGCATTTCCACCTATATCTGGGTGCTG
The DNA here is from genome assembly GCA_018364155.1 of Clostridiales bacterium. Classification (GTDB taxonomy): domain Bacteria; phylum Bacillota; class Clostridia; order Oscillospirales; family Acutalibacteraceae; genus Solibaculum_A. The sequence goes on along the minus strand of JAGZMM010000003.1, from coordinate 182,759 downwards.
TGCAAGGATAAGCCCACCTACCGCTGCGGCAAGGTGCAGCTCATTGACGCGTCCCACTGCTATGAACAGCGCCGCAAAGCCATCGGCACCAAGCGCAACGACATCAGGGACCATTGCCGGGAGCTGATCGTGCAGGCCTACGGCGAATACCGGAACAATGCCGTGTATGGGGACAAGTCCGGCGTGTACTGTGAGAGCAAGATTTTCGGCAGTGAGGAGTTCGGCTACAACAAAATCGTAGTGGAGCGTCCGCAGCGGGACGAAAACGGCGAGATCGTGATGAAGCGGGGCAAGCCAGTGGCGGACACTGCCCTGCGGGACACCGAAAATGTGCCGTTGGTGCAGGATATTGACGCTTATTTTGCGCGGGAAGTCCTGCCCTATGCCCCGGATGCTTGGATCGACAAGAGCAAGACCAAGGTGGGCTATGAAATTCCGATGACCCGCTATTTCTACGAGTATCAGCCGCCGGAGCCGGTGGACGACATTGTGAAGCGTATTCAAAAGCTGGAGCGTGAAATTGCCGACAGCCTGAACACACTGTTCCATAAGGAGGGCTGACGGCAGATGCGTGAAATGAAAGACAGCGGAATTGAGTGGATTGGACAAATACCAACGGGATGGAAATTGCGCAGAGCAAAGACACTATTTACGCAACGCAATAGTAAAGGAAACGGAATTGAAGTTTTGCTTTCTCCAACACAAAAATACGGGGTTGTTCCGCAAAGCCAACTTGAGGGCGTTGTCCAAGTCAAAGAAGATACAGATCTTCAAATGTTCAAAACGCTACATAAAGGCGATTTTGTTATAAGCCTAAGAAGCTTTCAGGGAGGATTTGAGTACTCTTTATACGAGGGTGTATGTTCTCCTGCATACCAAGTCTTTTATCCGACATCACCCATTTGTGACACATATTATCGTTACCTGTTTAAATCACAGAGCTTTATTAGTAAGATGAATAATCTAACAGTGGGTATTCGAGAAGGGAAAAATATCCAGTATGTTGATTTTGCAAACTCTCAAATTCCAGTCCCTCCACTTGCCGAGCAGGAGCGCATTGCGGTCTTTTTGAATGCGGAGTGCGCCGAGATCGACGCTGTATTGGAAAAGACCCGTGCATCCATTGAAGAATACAAAAAGCTGAAACAGGCGATCATTACGCAGGCAGTCACCAAGGGCATCCGTGGGGACAGGCCGATGAAGGACAGCGGCATTGAATGGATTGGAGACATTCCAGCGGAGTGGAATAAAGACAAAGTAATTCGAGTGTTTTCTGTTATCGGTAGTGGAACAACTCCAAAATCTTCTGACGAAAATCTGTTTGACGGTAATACGCCTTGGATACAGAGCGGTGATATAAACGGAGAGAATCTGTTTGTTACAAAAAACTGCGTATCTAACAGCGCAATAGAGTCTTACAGCGCATTGAGAGTCTATCAGGCACCATACCTAGTAGTTGCAATGTATGGTGCATCTGTGGGAAACCTATCCCTATCAATGATAGATGCGTGCGTTAATCAGGCTTGCTGTGTCCTAAAAAAGCCAACTATAAATCTCAAGTTTGCGTTTTATATTTTTAAAGCAGTTAAGGACTATTTGGCCCGAAAAGCGGTTGGTGGTGGGCAACCTAATATTAGTCAAGAAACAATCAAGCAATTATGGCTTACCATTCCATCTGCGGATGAACAAATCGAAATATCAAATTATTTGGACGAAAAGTGCAGATCTGTAGATGCACTAATAGCAAAGAAACAGCAATACCTCACCGAAATCGAGAACTACAAGAAATCCCTGATTTATGAGTATGTGACGGGCAAGAAGGAGGTCGTATAAATGAATCCATTCTACAACATTTGGAACTATGACTATATTCAGCAGCAGGCGCAAATGCAGCACCATTTTTCGCAGGTCAAGCAGGTACAGGACACAGCGAAGGCACTGTCTGATTTTCTGGACGGCTGCGACAAAATCGATCCTGCTTACCAGCAGCAGGCAATGGCAGAGTTTTGTGCAGTTATCGCTGTGTATTTTAATAAGCACAACAGAGGATAACTTTACATAAGGGGAACGAATTATGATCACCACCGAAAAGCGTTTTGAAGCGGATATAGAATCCTTCTTTCTCTCCCCGGCGGGCGGATATACCAAGGGCGCAGACACCTATGACGCAAAACAGGGGCTCTATGTGAATACCCTGATCGACTTTGTCCAGCGCACCCAGCCCAAGGAGTGGGCGCGTTTTGAAAACGCCAATCAGGTGGACCCGGTGCGGAAGTTCTGCACGGCGTTCAACACCGCCTGCGAGACGGAGGGACTGCTCTCTGTCCTGCGCCACGGCTTCAAGCACCGTGGTCTGCGTTTTCGGGTGTGCTATTTTAAGCCGGAGTCTGCCCTGAATCAGGCGGCGGCTGCCCAGTGGGCGGCAAACACCATCGAGTGCTATCGCCAGTGGTACTTCTCTGCCGACACGAAAAAGAGCGTGGATATGGTACTGGTGCTCAATGGCATCCCGGTATTCGCTTTTGAATTAAAAAACCAGTACACCGGACAAACGGTGGATGACGCCAAGCGGCAGTGGATGTATGACCGCGACCCGCGGGAGCTTTGCTTCCAATTCAACAAGCGCATTCTGGCCTATTTCTGCGTGGATCACACCGAGGTGTGGATGACCACAAAGCTCGCCGGGAAGAACACCTATTTCCTGCCCTTTAACCAGGGCTCCAACGGAGCCGGAAACGACGGCGGCAAGGGCAATCCGGCAAACCCAAACGGTTACCCGACAGCGTATCTGTGGGAGAATGTCTTTCAGAAGGACAGTATGATGGACATTGTCCAGAAGTTTATGAACCTGAAGGACGGAAAAACGCTGATTTTTCCGCGCTATCATCAACTGGATGTGGTGCGCAAGCTGCTGGCTGATGTCAGGCAGAACGGAGCGGGGCATAATTACCTGATCCAGCACAGCGCCGGAAGCGGCAAGTCCAACTCCATTGCGTGGACTGCTTACCGGTTGGCCTCGCTGTTCAATGAGGAGAACAAGCCGGTGTTCTCCAGCGTGGTCGTCGTTACCGACCGCACCGTGCTGGATGCGCAGCTGCAAGAGACCATTTCCGGCTTTGACCACACCCTCGGCGCCATTGAGACCATCGGGGAAGATAAGACCTCCAAGGATCTGCGGGATGCTATCAACGGCGGCGTGCGCATTATCGTCACCACCTTGCAGAAGTTCCCGGTCATCTATCAGGAAGTGGATAAAGTAGCGGGACGGAACTTTGCGATTATCGTAGACGAGGCTCATTCCTCCCAAACCGGCAGCTCGGCTCTGAAACTGAAAGCCGCCCTTGCGGATACGGAGGACGCTCTGCGGGAATACGCTGAGATCGAGGGCAAGGCCGAAGAAGAGCTGGACCCGGACGACCGCCTGATGCGGGAAATGACCGTTCAGGGGCGGCATAAGAATCTGTCCTTCTTTGCCTTTACCGCAACGCCCAAGGACAAGACTCTGGAATTGTTCGGCACGGAATATGAGGACGGCAGCTTTCATCCGTTCCACATTTACAGTATGCGGCAGGCTATTGAGGAAGGCTTTATTCTGGATGTGCTCCAGAACTATATGACCTATGACACCTGCTTTAAGATCGTTAAAACCTCGGAAGATAATCCGGATGTGCCCGCCAGCCGTGCGGCTAAGGTGATCCGCAAATATCAGGAGCTGCATCCGTATAACATCTCCCAGAAGTCGCAGATCATCGTGGAGACCTTCCGTGAAACCACCCGAAACAAGATCGGCGGCAGGGGTAAAATGATGGTCATCACCTCGTCCCGCCTTGCGGCAGTGCGCTACTACCACGAGGTCAAACGCTACATAGAGGAGCAGAAGTACAACGATGTGCAGGTGCTGGTGGCCTTTTCGGGTGCTGTGCAGGACGGTGATGAGGAGTATACCGAGCCGAAGCTGAATGTTCGTGCGGATGGGACGCACATCGCCGAAACGCAGACCAAGGCGGAATTCCACGACCATTTCAATGTGCTGATCGTTGCCGAGAAGTACCAGACCGGCTTTGACGAGCCGCTGCTGCACACGATGATCGTGGACAAGAAGCTGAAGGGTGTCAAGGCGGTGCAGACGCTGTCCAGATTGAATCGCACCTGCACCGGCAAGGTGGACACCTTTGTTCTCGATTTTGCCAACAAGAAAGAGGACATTCTGGAGGCGTTTCAGCCGTTTTACCAAGAAACCTCGCTTTCGCAGGAGGTCAACGCTGACCTGATCTATCAGACGCAGAAGGAGCTGCGGGGATTTGCGGTCTATAACGATGCAGATATTGAGGCTTTTGCCAAGGAGTATTTCAGCACAGGCCGGCAGGATGCCCGGGCGATGGGGCGAATGACCAGCGTATTGAAGCCTGTGGCAGACCGTTATAATCAAAAAACGCCCAACGAGCGGTATCAGTTCCGCCGTCAGGTGCGCAATCTCATTAAGTGGTACGGCTATATTTCCCAGATCCTGCGGATGTTCGATAAGGAACTGCATAAGGAATATGTATTCTGTTGTTATCTGATCAATTTGCTGCCTGCGGAAACCACGGATATGGTGGACCTTGAGGGTAAGTTGAAGCTGGAATACTACAAGCTGCAAAAGACCTTCGCCGGAAGCATTGAGCTGGAACAGGTGAAGGGCGTGTACGAACCGGCCAAGCAAAAGGGTGCAATGGGGCTGGACACAAAGTCGCCGCTGGATGAGATCATCGCCAAGATCAACGAAAAGTACAAAGGTGAATTCACCGAGGGAGATAAAGTACTGCTGACGGCTCTGCGCAGCCGTCTGATGGCCGATAAGAAGCTGACCAAGATGGCGCAGACCTCAGATCCGCAGATTTTTGTGGAGAGCATTTTCCCCAAGGCCTTCGGAGCAGCGGCTCAGGACAGCTATCTGGAATCGCAGGATACCTATACCTCGCTCTTTGAGGATCAGCACAAGTACAATGCCATAATGAGCGCATTGGCCGATGTGGTGTATCGGGAGATGAGGAAAAGCTAATTGCTGAGTTAATTTTTTGCAGTTAAAAAGCAAAGTGCCTTGTTAAAATTCAAAGTTGTTTGTAGAGGGGAATGCAGTTGTGAACATATGTAAAATTGATGTTTCAAATTTTCGAGGGATCAAAAATGCGTCTATTTTAGTAAGCAAAAATGCAGTGTTTGTCGGCGATAACAACTCAGGAAAATCCACTCTATTTGAGGCTATTGATTTGGTTATGGGACCAGATCGTCTTTCACGAAGTCCTGTAATAGATGAACACGATTTTTATGCGGGAGAATATTTGGCAAACGATACTCCGGTCCAGATTAAAATAGAAGTTACAGTTATCGGATTAAGTGAAGACCAGAAAATATATTTTGGAAATCACATTGAGTGGTGGGATAGATGTAAAGGAGCTCTTATAAGCGGGCCTCCTGCGAGCAGTACGGATGTAGAGTCAGTCGAACCGGCCCTCAGGCTAGCCTTTCAAGGAAACTATAATTTAGAAGAGGATGACTTTGAAGGGCAAACGTACTTTGCTGAGACACTTCGCGAAGGAAGCACACCTGAATTATTTAGAAAAAAAGATAAACGAAATTGTGGATTTCTATATTTACGCACCCTTAGAACAGGAAGCCGCGCACTAAGCCTAGAGAGAGGGTCCTTGCTGGATATAATTCTCCAGATGAAAGAGGTCAAACCACAAATGTGGGAGGATGTTCTCAAGCAGCTTAAGGGCGTTTCAGTGGCAAACGAGTCTGAATTAGGCGTTTCAGACATATTGACATCGGTACAGGACTCGCTATCAAACATTGTTTCGTACGAGGCGGCAGACAAGCCGCAAATAAAAGTTTCAAATTTGACTCGAGAACATCTGCGCAAAGTGCTTACGGTTTTTATGGGGTCTGGAGCGTATCGCGAAGATGGTACTGAATACTTGACGCCATATACGCATCAGGGGACGGGAACTGTTAATACGCTTGTACTTTCGCTCTTGTCAATCATTGCTGATATAAAAGAAAATGTAATTTTTGCAATGGAAGAGCCAGAAATTGCTTTACCTCCCCATATTCAGAAAAGGGTAATTTCAACTGTGATAGAAAAATCTACACAGGCTCTTTTCACATCCCATTCGCCATATGTGATTGAGGAATTCCCACCCGATCAAATATTGGTAATTTCTAAAACAAATGGGGATCTTACAGCAGCTCCAGCTGGAATGCCGCCTACGGTTAAAATGAAGGCATACCGAGAAGAAATGAGAAGGCGTTTTTGCGAATCGTTGCTGGCCCGGCGTGTGCTTATTGTTGAAGGAAGAACCGAGTATGATGTTTATTCAACAGCGGCGAAAAAACTTCAACGCCTGCATCCGGAAAGAAATTGTTCTTTCGATTTGCTGGGTATAGCTCTTGTACAGGCAAATACGGATACACAGGTGGCACCATTGGGTGAATACTATAAGAAGATGGGTAAAACAGTATACGCAATTTTTGACAAGCAAGATGATGATGTACGAAAGAAGATAGAAGTTGCAGTTGACTATATGTACGAGGCAACAGAGCACGGAATAGAAGATGTTGTATTAAAAGGAGTGAACCAAGATACGCTGTTAAAATATGGGCTGAAACTTGTCAAAGATAATGAGTGGCCATCTAATTTGAGTACTGAAGCACCACGGACGGGTATGGAATTTGAGAAACTCTATAAAATTATGAAGGCTTTTTTCAAACACAAAAAAGGAGATGGGTCGCTTGCTGAATTAATTGAATATTGTTCTGAAAGTGAAATGCCCAAATTCATAACTGAGACCATATTTGCAATAGAAAAATCGGTTTATTCGCTTCAGGCTGTTTCGGTTATGACCGAAGGTGAAGTATGATAGAGTTCAAAAAAGATGATTTGCGAAATGAGATACTAGCGTCGGATGGTAATTTGCTCATTATGGGTGGACCGGGATCCGGAAAAACAACTATTGCGCTATTTAAGGCGAAAGAGTTGACAGCCGACTCAAATACTATTCGCAAATCGCAAAAGATACTTTTCTTGAGTTTTGCGCGTGCAACTATATCAAGAGTAGAAGAACAAGCAGGCGAACTCATACCTCAAGAATTAAAAAAACAGATTGAAATCAATACTTACCACGGTTTCATTTGGAATATAATTAAGCATCACGGATATTTGCTCAATTCACAGCCACTCCATCTGTTACCGCCTCACGAATCTGGACACCGTTTATCGGGGCTAAATGAGGTGGAACGGAAAAAGAAAATGCTCGAAATGTTCAACACGGAAGGAACGGTTCATTTTGATATATTCGCAAATATTTGCACACGGCTTCTGACCGAAAGTCACGCACTCAAGAAAATAATTTGTGCTATGTATCCTGTTATAATTCTTGACGAATTTCAAGATACCAGTGCCGATGAGTGGCAGTTGATTCAATTATTAGGAACCCAGTCGAAACTAATAGCATTGGCCGATCCGGAACAAAGAATTTACGACTTTAGAGGAGCTGATCCAAAAAGAATTACACAATTTATTGAATCTTTTAAACCGAAGATTTTCGATTTTGGGCAGCAGAACAATCGTAGCAATGGAAAAGACATTGCTGAATTTGGAAATGATTTATTGCAAGGCAAAAACGCAGGGAAACGATATAAAGATGTTTCAGTGTGCCGATACCCATTTCGAAAATTGCCATATACACATTTGGTGTTGAAATACAAGGTGTTAGAAGTCCAAAAAAGCTTATATGAGATGAAGAAAACCGATTGGTCCTTGGCCATACTGGTTCCAACAAATGCGCTTATGCTGGAAGTTTCAGACTCTTTTCAGCGAGAGCAGCAGTTGCAGAACGGCAAAAAATGCCCAGTTATTGAACACGAAGTAGCTGTTGATACTGCTGGCCCATACTTAGCCGCTTTAACAATCGCTAGCATTTTAGAGACCGGGTCACAAAAATGCTGTACTGAATCAGCGGTTCTTACTCCATTGATTGAGCATATACTGGGCCGAAAAGGAGCTGATAAACCACCTTCAAAGGCAGATGTATCTCTCGCGTCTGCACTGAGCCAGTATTCCTCAACAAAGAAGATTCAAGGAAAAAACCGTGAAAAGCTGATTGCTGATACACAGGATATTGTATCTTTGACAAATTCGGCACAATTTTCTGGAAATGTAATAAATGATTGGAAAATTGTATTGACTATCATTGGAAATGAGCAGTCAGAGGCATATCAAAACCTTCTTAAAGATGCAAAGCATTTGAGGCTCCTCCAACGCGGCTCACAACTCTACGCATCGTTAGATGAACTTTGGCGTGAAAACGGTTCTTATGTTGGTGCAACAGAAGCGGTTGCTAACGCCTTAACACAAGAGCATTTTTCAATGAGTACGAGGAAATGGAGCGGCATAAATATTATGACTATACATAAATCGAAAGGAAAAGAGTTTGATGCAGTGATTATATACGAGGGAAGATATCAGAATAGAATTATTTCAAAGCCAGAACGCAGAGAACAAGCCATCTTAAACTTGCGAGTCGCAGTAACGAGAGCCAAAGAGCATACTTATATTTTGACACCTGACGACGATCCGTGTTCTTTACTGTGATAACAGTTTTTGGCGAGAAATCTAGGGCATCGACCGTTAGGTCGGTGCCCTATTCCTATATGAGCCATCTATAAGTCAATAGTGATTACCAGCCGTCCTCCCATCATCGGGAGGGCGGCTTTTTGTGTCTTGATAGAAAAATTGAGAAATTTCTCGAAACACCCTGCCAAACGGCACCCCTTATTCAGAGTAAGTAGAAGGGTCCTTTTGAAAAATTGAGGGGACTTTTCAAATTACTTTGCCAAAATCTCGAAAAAGTTCCCAATTGGTTAGTAGGAAGGCCCTGAAAAATTTCCTTCAAAATCCTATTTGTTATTTGCCAGAAAAGTTCCCAGTTGATTAGTGGGAGGGGCGCTTAAAAATTTTCTTCAAAATTCTTTTTATTTTTGCCGGAAAAATTTCCAATTAAGTAGTAGAGGGGTTCGCAGAAAAATTCTCAAAAGTTTTTTCGTTCAAATCCGAAAAAATTTCCCAGTTGGTTAGTAGAGAGACTTTCAAAGAATTTTTTCAAAATTCCTTCGTACAAATCGAAAAATTTTTCCCAGTTGATTAGTGAGGGGGTCTACAAAATGCCCTTCTCGCTGGCTACCTATTGAAGGGACTGTCTCCCTGTGCACCTTGAAAATTGAATCGCCGCCTCCAAAGGATATGCTTCCGGCAAGTGACGCCACGACTTCCTGAAAAAGGAACGAGCGCATCAAAGAAGCGATACGCCGTGGTGAGACTCCGGGGCAGGAACGATACAGATTAGCGGCAGCAAGCAAAAATTACCGCAGAAATGCGGTTTCAGAACAAGCAAAGGAGGTTCAAACCTATGAAGAAAGGAGAGCTCAGAGAGCTTTATCAGATGATGTTTCCGGAATACCCGGACATCGTGACCGTCAAAGAGCTTCGGGAGATGCTGGGCATCAGCCGCAAGCTGGCCTACAAGCTGATCGACTACGGGTATATCCACGCCGTGAAGATCGGCACGACGCTGAAGATCCCGAAAATCAGCGTCATCAACTATGTAATGGAGAAGGAGGTGAAGAAGGTTGGATGAGATCAAGCGCCTGACGCCCGCTCAAAGGGCACGCTGCAACCGGCTGATCCGGAGGCTGTGCGCCAACTATGATGGCGGCAACTGCCTGCCGCTGGACGACGGCGAGGGCTGCGTGTGCGTGCAGATGATTTCCTATTCGCTGCTGTGTAAGTACTTTCGGCGGGCGGTTCTGCCCACCGACAAGGCACTTTACGCCGATATTTACCGGCAGCGCACACGGCTCTGCGACCGGTGTGGAAAGCCCTTTGCACCCGGCAGCAACCGGCAGAAGTACTGCCCGGAATGCGGCCGCTCCATCCGGCGCAAGCAGAAGGCGGACTCTGCCAGACGGCGGCGCAGCGTAGAACATTAAGCACCGGGAAAGCCTTGATTTCCAAGGCTTTTGGGATAGCAAAGCGGGGGCGGGTGGCCGTTTCCATCCGCCCCCGCCAAAATCCATTTCTAACATTCTACAAAGGAGAAAAATCTATGAACAACAAACTGAAAACCGTGGACGCAGAGACCCTGCTGTCCACGCCGATGAGCAAGACGATGTTCATCGTAGACGGCCTTATTTCGCAGGGTGTCAATGTCATCAGCGGCGCCAGCAAGATCGGCAAAAGCTGGCTGATGCTGTGGCTGGGGCTGCAAGTGGCGCAGGGAAACTCTATTTGGGGGCTGCCTACACTGCAATGCGATGTGCTCTATCTGAGCCTTGAGGACACCCAGCGCCGCATCAAAGACCGGCTCTACAATCTTACCGACAGCGCCCCGGACAACTTGTATTTTGCCGTGACCTCCGGGCTGATCGGCGGCGGGCTGGAGGAGCAGATCACGGACTTTCTGACTGAGCATTCCGCTACCAAGCTGGTCATCATCGACACACTGCAAAAGGTGCGGGACTCCAAGGGCAGTGCCGGAAAGGCAGGAATGTACGGCAACGACTACGATGACATTTCCTCTATCAAGCGCATTGCCGACGGCTTCAACATCGCCATTTTGCTGGTGCATCACCTGCGAAAGCTGCAAGACAGCGACGATCCCTTTAACGATGTCAGCGGCTCCACCGGCATCATCGGCGCTGCGGACACCAACTTCATCCTGCGCCGTAAGCGCAGTGGAAACGCTGCTACGCTGCTGGTCAGTGGGCGGGATGTGGAATATCAGGAGCTGACCTTGCAGTTTAACGACCTTGTCTGGGAACTGGTGGAGCGCAAGAACAGCGAGGATATTCACAAGGCGGAACTGCCGAAATTTCTGTTTCGGGTGGTGGACTTTATGGAGTGCCGCACCGAATGGGTAGGCACGGCCACGGAGCTGCTGACCGAAATGAAGGAGCAGGAGGTCACGCCCAATATGGTCACAAAGTATCTCGGCCAGTTCGCCTATGAGGTGCTGGAGCCGCTGGGCATCGAGTATCGCACCAAGCGCACCGGCAAAAGCCGGCTCATCAAATTTCTGCGCCGTGACGGCGATGACGCAAATGACGCCGGGATCGCTATATAAGGAAATCTCCGTCACAACCGTCATTGCCGTCACAAACCGAAAAAAGGGGGTGAACAAATGCGCAGTAAAAACTACGGGATCAATGTCCGTGTGACCGAGCAGGAGAAGCAGAAGCTGCTGGAAAATGCCCGGTTCTGTTCTCTGTCGCTGTCGGAATACTTGCGGCGGCTGGGGCTTGGGAAAGAGGTCAAAGCGGCCATCACGGAGCGGGATTACCGCCTGTTTCGGATGCTGAACGGCCTGAAAGCGAAGCTTCCACAGCTTCAGAAAGAGGAAATTCTGAGCAGGCTGGAAGCAATTTTGAATGAATTAAAGTAAGCAGGTATCACGCTTGCGCAGTCTAAGCGAGCAGACTGTTTTTACTCCTGTCGGAGCCAAACAGTGTATCCGCTTGCGATGCCTGCGTCATCTGAGCGAGCAGTGCGTTTTTACTCCCGGCAGGGCCGGAGCGCAAAAACACTCGTTAGGGCGTGCCCTAAAACCCCGAAAGAAAAAACTATGAAAGTGAGGACAACACAATGAGAAAATCGGATTTTACTTTACCCACGCTGGACGATCTCTTCTCCACGCAGGCGGAGCGGGACGATGCCAAACTGGAGCGGGTGCGGAATATTCCGCTGGCCGAGCTGCATCCGTTCAAAGGTCACCCCTTCAAGGTGCAGAACAACGAGGAGATGCAGCGGATGATCGAGAGCATCCGCAAGGTGGGGGCTATCACTCCGGCACTTGCAAGGCCGCTGCCGGACGGCGGTTACGAGCTGATCTCCGGCCACCGGCGACTGGCGGCGTGTCAGGTGTTGGGCGTCGAGACGATGCCCGTCATCGTCCGGGAGCTGTCTGACGATGAAGCGGTGATCGCAATGGTGGATGCCAACTTGCAGCGGGAGACCATCCTGCCCAGCGAAAAGGCGTTTGCCTACAAGATGAAGCTGGATGCCATCAAGCATCAAGGTGTCGCTTCTGCCCAAGTTGGGCAGAAGCTGCTCAGTGTAGAAAAAGTAGCTGACGATGCCGGCGAAAGCCGCAATCAAATTAAAAGATATATCCGCCTGACCTACCTGATTCCCGAGCTGCTTTCGATGGTGGACGACGGCAAGATCGCCTTCAACCCGGCGGTGGAGCTTTCTTACTTAGACTCGTATCAGCAGCGGGCGGTGCTGGACGCGATGGCGCTGAACGACTGCACCCCGTCCCACGCCCAGAGCATCCGCCTGAAAAAGCTGGCGCAGGAGGGCTTGATGGATGACCAGATAGTCTACGCCGTGCTGGCGGAGACAAAGCCCAACCAGCAAGAGCAGCTCAAATTCAAGCGGGAGGAGCTGCGGAAATACTTCCCCTCCGGCTACACCGAGGAACAGATGCGCCGAGACATCATCAAAGGGCTGGAATTGCTGAAGCGGCAGAGAGAACGGAACCGGGATGCCCGCTGATTCGTACCGATACGGCTACGATAAAACAATTCGCAGAATAGAGAGAACCCCAAACCGATGGTATACTGATGCTGTCGGTTTGGAGTTCTGTTCTGCAAATACAAAGGACAGGAGGAAATTAAATTGGTAGCAGGACATCTGACTTTGAAAAACGGCAAGTATTATGCCGTGTTGAACTACAAAAACGCCGGAGGGCAGCGAAAAACGAAATGGATCTCGCTGGGGCTTTCCGAAAAGGGAAATAAGCGCAAAGCCGAGTCAGAACTGGCAAGGCTCCGAGCGGAATTTGAGCCGCCCAAAGAAGTGGGCGACCTGAGCAGTGATATGCTGTTCGCCGACTATCTGCTGGAATGGCTGGAGATCGCCAAGGGAAGGCTGGCCCACGCAACCTACGGTGCCTACCAAGGACTGCTGAAAAGCACCATCGTCCCTTATTTCCGCAAAAAGAAGCTGACGCTGCGGGAACTGGAAGCCCGACACTTGCAGATGTTTTATTCCGAAATGCTCAGGCGGGTCACGCCCAACACCGTCATCCACTATCACGCCGTCATTCACTCGGCACTGAAATATGCGGTCAAGACCGATATGCTGATCCAGAATGTGGCGGACAAAGTGGACCGGCCCAGAAAGAACAGCTTTCAGCCGGTCTTTCTCTCGGCGGAGGAGATGCAGAAGATGTTTGAAGCTCTCCGGGGCACTAAACTGGAGCTGCCGGTGCTGGTGGCCGCCTTTTACGGCCTTCGCCGTGGCGAGGTGGTGGGCTTGAAATGGGACGCCATCGACTTTGAGCAAGGCACCATTTCCGTAAAGCGCACCGTGACCTCAACGATCATCGACGGCAAGTATCAGGAGTTTGAGCAGCAATCCGCCAAGACCAAGTCCAGTCTGCGCACCCTGCCGCTCATCGGCAGCTTCCGGGAATACTTTATGCAGGTGAAAGAGGCGCAGGAGCTGAACAAGCAGGTCTGCGGCAACTGCTACAACTATGAATACGATGGCTTTGTATTCGTGGATGAGTTGGGCGAGCGGATGCGGGTGGAATACCTGACCAACGCATTTCCGAAATTTCTGGAGAGTCACGGTTTGCACCGGATGCGCTTTCACGATCTGCGTCACAGCTGTGCCAGCTTGCTGCTGGCCAACGGCGTCCCCCTCAAACACATTCAGGAGTGGTTGGGGCACAGCGACTTTACCACCACGGCGAACATCTACGCCCACTTGGATTACAAGTCCAAGATCACTTCGGCGCAGGCGATGGAGACAGGGCTTGCTCTGCCGGAGGGCGGCGACTTCAGCAGCCGCTGGAGTTCGATCAGTGCCGAGGAGAACAGCTGATTTTCTCCCCTGAAAACCGAAAATCGTGCGGGCTTTGCCCTTTAGGCAAAAATTAAAAAGCCTGTAAACGGGCTTGTTTACAGGCTTTTTGTGGCGGAGAGTTAGGGATTCGAACCCTAGAGACCTTTCGGTCTACAGCATTTCGAGTGCTGCACCTTCGACCACTCGGACAACTCTCCGTGTCTATTTTCGTCTGGTTTTCTTTCCAGAAATTTGCTCAAAAATTCGTTGGAGAGAAAACAGGAGAGACGGCAAAAAATATTCGATTTTGAGATTTTCTGTGTTGAGGAATATCAAGGAGAATCAGGGGGACGAAATTCCCAGCTTCCGCCGAAATTTCGAGTCAGGCCCGTTATGACCACTCGGACAACTCTCCCGATCCTCAAGCGTCTTGACGAAAAGGGAACACTACGGTATTTTAGCAGAGTATGAAGAAAAAGTCAAATGAATTCTGCGTTTTTTAAACGCATATGTAGGGCAAGAGCTTTTGTAACGTTTTTTCTCCAATGCCTTTGACCAACGTCAGTTCCTCCACCGAACGAAAGGGACCGTATGCTTCTCGGTAGGTGATGATTGCTTGCGCCTTCACTTCTCCGATCCCGGGAAGAGTTTCCAGCTGTACGGCAGTGGCGGTATTGATGTTGACAACGCCGGGAGTCGCAGGAGCGGCGCTGGTAGTGGAGTTGGACTGAGAGACGGAGGAAGAAACAGGGTCGGTCCGATTGGAAGAGGTTTCACTTAAAATAGGGTCTTCAGAAGGAGAGGATGAAACGGCATCGGAGGAAGAAGCCGCCGGGCTGCTTTGAGCCTCGGAACCGGCAACGACGGACTGAAATATCTCCTGGGAAGAATCATAGTTTTGGTAGACGACGCCGATCCCAGTTACCTTAGGGGCCAGCAGGGTGTTATACCCAATGATGACTGCAGCCAGGACGCAGGCGATTACAATCAAGTAGATCTCATGAGAAGATTTTGACTCCATTGTGCATTCTCCTCCCTCGGAAAACATTTCCTGGTGATATTATATCACGCTTTTCGAATTTGTTTTATTGAGTGAAGATATATCACAGCCGGCCGGAAAGCAACCGAAAAAATTGCGGCTGACCCAAGAAAAAGTTGCTATAATTAAGTGGGAGGGATGCAGAATATGGGCGGTTTATGTGCTTTTGTCCGCGCTTTTTGCGGCGGCGACCGCAATTCTGGCGAAAATTGGCGTTGAAGGGGTCAATTCCAATCTGGCCACGGCCATCCGTACCGTCGTTATTTTGGTGATGGCATGGGGGATTGTTTTTTGACGGGTTCTCATACCGGAATTAAGGACATTTCTCATCGTAGTATGCTGTTCTTAATCCTGTCCGGCGCGGCGACCGGGCTTTCTTGGCTTTGTTACTTTCGCGCTGTTCAACTGGGGGATGTGTCCAAGGTTGTGCCGATCGATAAGCTCAGCGTGGTGTTTACCATTGTTATGGCCTTTGTATTTCTACATGAACAAGTCAGTATGAAGTCCATCCTGGGGACGATTTTGATCGGAATAGGAACTTTGGTTATGGTTTTATAAAGGAAAAGGCCGCCTATCATAGATAGGCGGCCTTTTGGCAGGGACGCAACTGTGGTTGGTAAAACATCTCATTTGTTGCAGAATGGGGCGAAAACTGCGAGAAGCTCCTCCATGGTAATGCTCTCTGAAAGGAGTGCTGGTTCGGCCTGCACATCGAACAGCCCCAGCCGCCCCTTTACGGGGATTGGATGAATCGGGCGGATGGCTTCCAGCATCCAGGCATAAGAAGGACGAATGGGCATTTCGTCCATTTCGGCCGGACTCAGATGCGCTTCGGAAAAGGGGAGGATGGAGGAAAGCGTACACACGGCGAGGGCGTGTCCGGCAATACAGTCCGGCTCCCGTTTGGCACTTGCACAAATGAGCAGTTCGCCTCGATAATGGGTCTGCCAAGTGCGGCATTCGACGGTTTTTCTCCGGCAAGCAATTTCCATGGCAAAGCGCGGGTGGATGGAGATGGCTTTCATCGCGGACCTTCCTTTCTCTGGCAGGGAAATCGAAAACAATGAGACCTCAAGCGTAGCTGCATAAATAAGTAGGACATGGGCTTGCCGCAAGTGCGGCCTATGAAAGCAAAGGAGAAGTGATTTTGCTTGCCCAGTTTTGCTCGGATACTTATACTCGAAAAAAATGAGCTCCGGCGTTAAGCCGGAGCTCATTTTGAACAATCGAAACCTTAGATGACCCACAGGCGGATAACCGCATCAATGGAACGGATGTTTTCGATAGCCTTGTCGCAAACGTCCGCCGAAACGTCCAGAATGGTGTAGGCATAGTCCTTCTTGGACTTGCTGTGCATATTTTCAATGTTGAAGCCTGCTTGAGAGATGGCGTCGGTCATGGGACTGAGCACCTTAGGCAGGTTGCGATGAATGATGCAGATGCGGCAGCAGCCGGGCGTGCGGGGCATATCTACGTTGGGGAAGTTGACCGAATTCTTAATGTTGCCGTTTTCCAGGAAGTCCTTCACCTGGCGGGCCGCCATATAAGCGCAGTTTTCTTCCGACTCGGGAGTGGACGCGCCTAAGTGGGGGATGGCGATGACTCCTTCTTTGCCGATGACCTTGTCACTGGGGAAGTCGGTCACGTACGCGGCCACCTTCTTTTCCTCCAGCGCCGCCACAACCGCATCCTCGTCCACCAGACCGCCGCGGGCGAAGTTCAGAATGCGGACATCCTGCTTCATGGAAGCGATGGCTTCGGCATTGATGCAGTTTTTCGTGTCAGGCGTCAGCGGAACATGCAGGGTGATATAATCGCAGTTTTGATAGATTTCGCTCAGGCTCTTGGCGTGGATGATTTCGCTGGAAAGACCCCAGGCGGCGTCTACCGACAGGTAGGGATCGTAGCCGTAAACTTCCATCCCCAGGGAAACCGCGGCGTTTGCCACCAGCACGCCGATGGCACCCAGGCCGATGACGCCCAGCCGCTTATGGGAGATTTCCGGGCCCACAAAGGCGCTCTTGCCCTTCTCCACCAGCTTGCCGACTTCGTCGCCTTTGCCGGACAGGGTTTTGGCCCACTCGATGGCGGGAATCACCCGGCGGGAGGAAATGAGCATACCGGCGATGACCAGTTCCTTGACAGCATTGGCATTGGCGCCGGGGGTGTTGAATACTACGATGCCCGCTTCGGCACATTTGTCCACCGGAATGTTGTTGACGCCGGCGCCCGCGCGGGCGATGGCTTTTAAGCTGGCGGGCAGCTCCATGTCGTGCATGGAAGCAGAGCGGACCAGAATGGCATCCGGGTTTTCCACCGTGTCAGCAACGTGATAGTCGGTCCCTAGGACATTGAGGCCCGCGGGTGCGATTTTATTGAGGGTTTTGATTTGATACATAATTCGCGTCATCTCTTTCGCTTATTATTTGAAAGCCATGTGCATTAGGCGTTGGCCGCTTCAAATTCCTTCATAAAGGCGACCAGCTTTTCCACGCCCTCGGTGGGCATGGCGTTATAGATGGAAGCGCGCATCCCGCCGACCGAGCGGTGGCCCTTGAGGTTTACAAACCCGGCGGCAGCCGCTTCCTTGACGAATTTTGCGTCCAGTTCCTCATTGCCGGTGACAAAGGGAACGTTCATCAAAGAACGGTCTTCCTTGACCACGGTGCCCTTGAAGAGCTTGGAGGAATCCAGGAAGTCGTAGAGAAGCTTCGCTTTGTTCCGATTGATTTGGGCCATCTTTTCTAAGCCGCCCACGTCGTCGCGCAGCCATTTGAGCACCAGGCCGAACACGTAGATGGCATAGCAGGGCGGGGTGTTGAACATGGAACCGTTGTCCGCATGGGTCTGGTAGTTGAACATGGTGGGCGTAATATCTCTGGCGTGCCCAATCAGGTCCTCCCGGATGATGACGATGGTAAGGCCGGCCGGACCACAGTTTTTCTGAGCGCCTGCGTAAATGACGCCGAACTTGCTCACGTCCACGGGTTCAGACAAAATGCACGAGGACATGTCCGCCACCAGCGGCACGTCGCCGGTTTCCGGCAGCGTTTGGTACTTGGTGCCGTAAATGGTGTTATTCATGCAGATGTGGAAATAGTCTGCCTCTTTATCGAAGGTAGAGGGGTCGAGCTTCGGAATATAGGAAAAGGTCTTGTCGGCCGAGGACGCGACCACATTTACCTTGCCGTAACGGCCGGCCTCCGCCGCCGCCTTCTTGGCCCACTGGCCGGTGATGACGTAATCGGCCTTGCCCGAACCGTTCATCAGGTTCAGCGGTACCATGGCGAACTGGGAGGAAGCGCCGCCCTGCAAAAACAGCACCTTATAATTGTCCGGAATCTGCATGATTTCACGCAGATCCGCCTCAGCGGTCTTAATAATGTTGTCGTAAACCTTGGAGCGGTGGGACATTTCCATCACCGACTGACCGGACCCCTGATAATCGAGCATTTCACTGGCGGCGGTTTCAAGAACCTTCTCGGGAAGAATGGAAGGCCCTGCCGAAAAATTGTACACTCTGCTCATGGTGATTACCTCCATACTGATGTGTTCCGCGTCTTCGGATGGTTTCCAAAAATACCGCAGGAAAGGCGTCGCGGGCGCGAAACGATATTACTTATCATTTTATCGGTTTCGGCATCTTTCGTCAATCCATTTTCCAATGTTTTTGGCCCTATTGTCATAAAAATAACAAAGATGTAGGATTTGCCTATGATTTTTGCAAAATAAAATGGAAATTTGTATGAAAGGCGGCGATGGGGTTTGCATAAGGCTGGAAGGAATGCTATAATAAATATACTTATATGGAAGCAGGCTGGCAATATTTGTGCGGCCTGCTGCCACCAGTCGGCACGAGAGCCCGGCGACCGATTTTGTCCAAGGCAACTGAAATGGGAGGAAGCTGTATGAATGTTCGCGATATTATGGAAATCCTGGAGGCCGACATTATTTGGGCCAGCGAAACGGGGCTTGACGCCGAGGTGCATACTGCCTGCGGCAGCGATATGATGAGCGATGTGCTGGCCTTTGTCAAGGACCAGTCGGTGCTGCTGACGGGGCTGGTCAACCCCCAGGTGGTGCGCACGGCGGACATGATGGAGATGCACTGTATTGTATTTGTACGCGGCAAAGTGCCGGACGATTCCATCATCGAGCTTGCCAAGGAGCGGGACATCGTGCTGCTCAAAACGCGGTTTCGCATGTTCACCGCCTGCGGCCGCCTCTACCAGAGGGGGCTGAGGGGAGGCTGCGAAAAGGAATGAGCCAAGCGTTACACCTGCATTACGACGTTCCGGGGGACGACTTTACCCGTGCGGGAGAGGCGTCCGGCGCAG
This sequence comes from Clostridiales bacterium, assembly GCA_018364155.1. GTDB lineage: Bacteria > Bacillota > Clostridia > Oscillospirales > Acutalibacteraceae > Solibaculum_A. The sequence continues at coordinate 163,498 of JAGZMM010000003.1, read as the reverse complement.
TCAAGCGCAAACTAAAGCAAATGGGTTTTAATCCGTCTGCCATCCGGCGGGTGGCCATCGCCATGTACGAAGGGGAGATCAACATGGTGATCCACGCGGGCGGCGGAGAAGCGGACGTGGAAATCGTGCCGGATAAAATCAGCATTGTGCTCACCGACCATGGACCGGGCATCCCGGACGTGGAGCTTGCTATGAAGGAAGGGTGGTCCACCGCTCCCGACCATGTGCGTTCTTTGGGGTTCGGCGCGGGCATGGGTCTGCCCAATATCAAGAAATACACCGACGAAATGCGCATTGAAACCGAAATCGGCAAAGGGACGAAGGTGTTTATGGTGATCCTCGTCCAGTAAGCAAGGCCTTTTCCAGAGAAACGAGGTGATTCCGATGGATCGATTTTTTCATTCGGTGACATTGGATAAAGAGAAATGCAAGGGCTGTACCAACTGCATCAAGCGATGTCCCACCGAAGCCATCCGGGTGCGAAACGGCAAGGCGGTCATCACCCCCGAACGGTGCATTGACTGCTCGGTGTGCATCCGGGTGTGTCCTTACCATGCGAAAAAGGCAAAGTCCGACCCCATGGACATCATCAAAGCATACAAGTATAAAATCGCCCTGCCCGCCCCGGCGCTATACGGGCAGTTTAACAATCTGGACATCATTGACATTGTGCTCACCGGGCTCAAGCGGGTGGGCTTTGACGAGGTGTTCGAGGTGTCCAGAGGGGCGGAAATGGTGTCCGACGCCACCCGCCGGCTGATGGCACAGGGGACGCTTCTAAAACCGGTCATCAGTTCGGCGTGTCCTGCCATCGTGCGCCTGATTCGGGTGCGGTTCCCGGATTTGTGCGCCCATGTGCTGCCGCTGCGGGCACCCATGGAGACGGCGGCGCGCTTAGCCCGCAAGGAAGCCATGGAGAAAACTGGCCTTCCTTCGGAAGACATCGGGATTTTTTTCATCACCCCCTGCGCGGCCAAGGTGACCGACATCAAGGTGCCCATCGGCATTGAGACGTCGTCGGTGGATGGGGCTATCGCCATCAGCGAGATTTATCCGCAGCTGGTGGGCTGTATGAATAAGGTGGAGGAGCCGGAGGCCATTTCCAACTCCGGCATCATCGGGGTCAGCTGGGCTGGCATCGGCGGCGAGGCGGCGGCCCTGTTAAACGAAAAGCATCTGGCTGCCGACGGCATTGAAAACGTCATCAAGGTGCTTGAGGACCTGGAGGACGAACGCTTAAGCGAGCTGGATTTCATCGAACTAAATGCCTGCCCGGGCGGCTGCGTGGGCGGCGTGTTCACGGTGGAGAACCCTTATGTGGCCCAGGCGCGCATCCAGCGGTTGCGCAAATATCTGCCGGTGTCCTGCAACCATCTGCCGGGGAAACAGGTGCCGGAGGAGATGAAATGGACCGGTGAGCTGGAGTTTGCGCCGGTTCTCAACCTGGCGGACAACATTGAGGAAGCCATGAAGCGCATGAGCATGGTGGAGGAGATTACCGACCGGCTGCCGGGGCTTGACTGCGGCTCCTGCGGGGCGCCCTCCTGCCGGGCGCTGGCGGAGGACATTGTGCTGGGAGAGGCGAAGGAGAGCGACTGCATTTTCAAAATGCGGGAAAAAATTCAGCGCATCGCCGACCAGCTCATTGAAATGGAGGGCTATTTGCCCAAAAATCGGGAACCGGACGGAGAGGAGAACGAGCCATGACGGTGGCGCAGATGACAACGGTTTTGAATCTGAAGGTGCTGGCAGGGAGGCAAAGCATGGAGCGCCTGGTGGCGGGAGGTTACTGCGGGGACCTGCTCAGCTGGGTAATGGGCCGGGCCAAGGAGGACGACGTGTGGATCACCGTGATGGGGAACTTAAACGCCATCGCGGTGGCGGTGCTGGCCGACGTGTCGTGCATCCTGCTGTCGGAAAACGCCGTTCTGGACGAGGACGCCCGGCAAAAGGCGGAGGAAGAAGGGGTGGCGGTGCTGCAAAGCGACCGGTCTACCTATGACCTGGCGGTAGCCATTGGAAAGCTGCTTTCATGAACGCGAAATACGATTTTCACATTCACTCGGTTCTATCCCCCTGCGGTGACGAAGACATGACGCCAAACAACCTGGTGAATATGGCGGCTTTGCAGGGATACGATGTGATCGCCCTGACTGACCACAATTCCTGCTTAAACTGCGGGGCTGCCATGAGGGTGGGCGAGCAGGCGGGAGTTCTGGTCATCCCGGGAATGGAGCTGCAAACGGCGGAGGACGTGCATCTGGTTTGCCTGCTGCCCGACCTGGAACGGGCTCTCCGGCTGTCAAAGATGGTGCATGAGGCGATGCCGCCTATTCGAAACCGTCCGGAGGTGTTCGGCCCTCAGCGGATTCTCAATGAAAACGACGAGCAGGTGGGGGAGGAAGAAATCCTCTTGGTCAATTCCTGCCGGTACTCCATTCTCGAGGCGGTGCAGCTTGTGCGGGGCCTGGGGGGCGCCTGCTTCCCGGCTCACATTGACAGGCAAAGCTTCAGTATTCTGGCTTCCTTGGGGGAAATTCCGCCGGAGGCTCAGTTTACGGCGGCAGAGGTGAGCGCCGGGGGAGACGCGCCCGCCCTCTTGAAGGCTCATCCCATTCTGGAGGATATGCGCATCTTGTTTGATTCAGACGCCCATTATCTCGAACAGATGCCGGAGGCCAAACCGGTTTTGCCGGTTCCTCGATTGACGGCGGGAGAAATCATTGCTATAATCAATCAAAAGCCTCAGGGATAGCATCCAGGTAAGAACACGTTCTTACCTGGATTTTTCTAAGTGCCTGAGAAAGAAAGGCCGAGCAAGCGGAAAAGCGCACCACCTCTTTCCAAGCCCTGGGATCATTCTTGGTACCGCGTTTTCGGCGAAACGTGCTGGCGTAAGGCCCTGGTTTGCATGGGTGCCTGTGACTGGGAAAGAGCGGGGACTGCGCGCAGGGGCGGCTTGGTGCGGGGATGGGCAGAGATGGCGCGAAAGGCTGACAGAAACGCCCGGTAAGACCAGCCAGCATAAGGCCGAATGAGGCGGATGGGGCGATTGCCCAGGAGTGGGTGAAGGGCCGGCGCTTTACGTCCCTAAGAAGCCGGCATCCCATTGAAACGGAGGAAAACGGATTCATGCAGACCTTGGAACACTGGTGGGACACCCTGAGCAGCGCACTGCCGATCCTCTTCTTTTTTCTGCTGCTGGGGGTGCTGGCGGTGATTTTGCTGGTTTCCCTGCCTCCGATTTTCCGCCGCCGGCGGGAAAGAAGGCAGGAAGAGGAGGAAGCCTATGAGCTCGGGCTTCGCACATTGCCTTACGAAGTGAACCGGGATTTCCTCACCCCGGCCGAGCGGCGGTTCTTCCTGGCGCTTCAAACCTACATCGACGGAAGGCTTGCCCTGTTTGCGAAGGTGAATTTGCGGGACGTGTTCAAGGTGAGCCGGTCGGCCGGCCAGGAGACGTTGAGCTACTTTAACCGCATCAACCGCAAGCATGTGGATTTCCTTCTTTGCGACCGCAAGACATTCCTTCCCTTGTGCGGCGTGGAGCTGGACGACAGCACCCATCAGCGGGCCGAGCGCCGGGAGCGGGATAAGCTGGTGGATCGGGTGTATGACAATGCGGGACTTTCTTTGTGGCATGCGTCCATTGAGAAGGAATACACGTATGCGTACTTTGAAGATGCTCTGGGCTTTCTGTTTGAGGATGAGGAAGAGGAGGACGGCGAATGAGGAAAAAACGAAGGCTGCCGCCCATCGGTATGCGGATCATCAAGTCGGCGGTGGCGGTCTTTTTGTGCTTCGGGGTGTACCTGCTGCGTGGGCAGGGAATGCCCTTTTATTCGGCCATCGCAGCGGTGCTGTGTATGCAGCCGTATGTGTCAAACAGCATTAAGGTGGCCCTCAACCGGACGGTGGGTACCTTGATCGGCGGCGTATTCGGCATGGTAGTGCTGCTTTTTGAGCAAAGCTGTCTGCCGCGTGACCTGCCGGTTTTGCAGTATGCGGTGATCTCCCTGGTCATCATTCCGCTTATTTACGTGACGCTGCTTGTCAAAAAATCCACCGCTTCCTACATCACCTGCGTGGTCTTTATGAGCATCACCGTTTCCCATGGGGCGGACGTGAACCCGTACCTGTTTGCAGTGGACCGTATGGTGGACACCCTCATCGGCATCGCCGTGTCATTGGGGGTAAACGCCTTTCACCTGCCTAGGCGGCGGGACAAAGAGGTGCTGCTGATGGCGGAAGATGCGGCCTTGTCAAAAGACGGGGCGCTGCCCTCTTACTGCAAAGTAAAGCTCAACCAGCTGCTGGGGCGGGGAGCAGCCGTTACCCTGTCCACCTCCCGTACGCCCGCTTCTCTTTTGGAAGCAAGCGCAGGGCTGGAGCTGACGCTGCCGGTCATCGTCCTGTCCGGTGCGGCACTGTACGATGGGAAAACGAAAACCTATGCACATCTGACCCCTCTCGACCGGGATGCGGCTGAAAAGGTCCTCTCGGTTCTTGACGAGCATGGGCGGACCCCCTTTGTTTACACGGTGATTCATGAGGTGCTGCACATTTTTCATGGGGATTTTACTGCCGCCGAGGAAGAGGCCTTTTATCATTCCCAGCGCACGCTTGCGCATCAAAGCAGCGTATATGGGTCCCCGCCGAAAAACGCGCCGCCCTTATGCATTGTGACCTTGGACACCAGGGAAAACACAGCCCGGCTGCGCAGGCGGCTTCAGGAGACAGAGGTTGCACAAAAGATCCGTGTTTTTGTGCGCCCCGATCCGGCCCATGAAGGCCTTTGTTTTCTCACCGTGCTGCACGCACAGGCGACGGTGGAAAACGCGGCCGGATGGCTGTGTGAACAAAAGGGGCTGCGGTGGATTTGGCAGGCCGCGTGGGACGGGGAGCGCATCTGCGTGACGGAGAAGGGAGAACCCAGCCGGTTCCCCGCAAAGCCCGAGGAAGCGGTGCGGCTGATGGAAAAGCGGTTTCATCAGCCAAGAAAGGAGAAGCCGGCTGAATAAGCCCGGCGGCAAGGGAAGGCACACGGAAAAGACCGCTGTGGTTTGCCTTGTCCGCTTTCTTTGTATCAAAAAGGCCCGGCAGCGATTTGGTCGCTGCCGGGCCTTTTGCTGATCTGATTAGCTTTGCTTTTGCATATCGTTTCTGCGGATAACGTTTCGCTGGATTTTGCCGCTGATGGTTTTGGGAAGCTCGTCCACGTATTCCACTACACGGGGATATTTATAAGGAGCGGTGACCTTTTTGACATGGTCCTGAAGCTCCTTTGTCAGCGCATCGGAAGGGGTAAAGCCCCGGGCCAGCACCACCGTGGCCTTGACGATCTGGCCGCGAATGGGGTCGGGTACCGCCGTGATCGCGCATTCGAGCACCGACGGGTGCTCTAAAAGCGCGCTTTCCACCTCGAACGGACCGATGCGGTAGCCGGAACATTTGATCACGTCGTCGTTGCGCCCAACAAACCAATAATATCCGTCCTCGTCCCGCCAGGCCATGTCACCGGTGCAGTACACCCCGTCGTGCCAGCAGGCTTCGGTGATCTCCGGGTCCTTCCAATAGCCCCGGAAGAGGCCGGTGGGATGCTTTTTGTCCGTGCCGGTGATGCTGATGGCGCCGGTCACCCCGTCCTCACATTCGTTGCCGTCCTCGTCGAGAAGCTTGATGCCGTAAAGGGGAGCAGGCTTGCCCATGGAGCCGGGACGCACTTTGATCCAGGGAAAGTTTGCCAGAAGCACGGAGGATTCCGACTGGCCAAAGCCCTCGTGCAGCTCCAATCCCGTAAGCTCCTGGATTTTTTTATAGACCTCGGGGTTTAACGGCTCGCCCGCGATGCTTGCATGCTCAATAAAGCTGAAATCGTACCCGGACAGGTCTTCCTTGATTAAGAAGCGGTAAATGGTGGCCGGGGCGCAGAAGGTGGTGGGCTTAATGCGCTGAATGGCTTCCAGCATGGAATGAGGTTTGAACTTCTCCGTGTCGTAAGCGCCGATGCAGGCGCCGCAGATCCACTGGCCGTAAATCTTTCCCCATGCGAACTTCGCCCATCCGGAATCGGTCTGGGTCATGTGAATTTTGCCGTCCTGCACGCACTGCCAGTATTTTGCCGTTACAATGTGTCCCAGCGGATAGGCGTAATCGTGCCACACCATCTTGGGCATGCCGGTGGTGCCGGAAGAAAAATAGATGAGCATGGGATCGCTGTTCTGAGTGGCCTCGGCCCCGGTAGGCCGGGCAAACACATCGCTGGCGGCGTAGAGCTCCTTGCAGAAGTCCACCAGGCCCTCATGTGGATGGGTGCCCACCGTCGCGATGGTTTCCAGTGTTTCACATTCGTCCACGGAATTCTTAATGTGGTCGAGAACCACGTCGTCGTCCACACACACGATCATCTTTACCTGTGCTCGGTTGCAGCGATAGACAATGTCCTTGGGAGTGAGCTGATAGGTGGCGGGGATGCATTTGGCGCCCAGCTTCATCAGAGCCACCATGCACATCCACACCTCCGGGCGCTGCTTTAAAATGAGCATGACCACGTCGCCCTTTTTAATGCCGTGGGCGGCGAACACATTGGCCGCCTGGTCACTGTGGCGTTTCATGTCCCCGAAGGTGAAGCGCTTTATGTCACCCGCGTCATTTGTCCACACAAGCGCCGGCTTTTGCGGGTCCAGCCGGGCCCATTCGTCCACAATGTCATAGGCGAAATTGAAGTTCTCCGGGACATTGCAGGTGTAGTTTTCATAAAAGTCCTCATACGAATCGAACTCGGTACGAGGACAGTACCGCTTTAATAATTCACTCATATTCGTTCCCCACAATTATTCTTGGATTACTGTCAGAAAGGTTGCCGGAGCCCCCACCGCGGTTTGGGAATGGGGAAGCTGCGGGTCAAAATAGATGCAGTCTCCTTCATTCAGAACATACTCGCGCGAGCCCACGGCCACCTTGACGGTGCCTTTGAGCACATAGTTGAACTCCTGACCGCCATGAACAGCCAGAGGCGGCGTTTCGTTGGACGGATCAATGTTCACAAGCAGCGGCTCCATCACACGGCCCTTGAAATTGTAGGCCAGGGAAGAAAAGTCGTAGCCTGGGAACCGTTCCACATCCACGCCCGTGCCGGCGCGCACCACCGACGCCTGCTCCATGCGTGGCGAATCGCCCGTAATGAGCACCGTCATGTCGGTATGGAGCACCGCCGCAATCTTATAAAGCATGCTGATGGGAATATCCTGTTCGCCGCTCTCGTATTTCTCATAGGTTTCCAGCGGAACGTCTACCATACGGGCCATATCGGAAACCCCGATGTTTAAAATTTCGCGCAGCTCCCGGATTCTTGCGGGAATCTGTTTGAGCTCCTCATGCACAAGACCACATCCCTTCATAAATTTTGACTTGCCAACCGCCGTGGCAATGCGGTTGCGGCCACGGCGGTTATTTTTTATTATAGCAGATTCTTTTCCTCGTTAAAAGGCCAAAATGGGAGAAAAACAGCTCCACATGCAGATTTTTCCCGAAAAAGAGGGAAAGCTGAAAAAAACGGCTTTCTATTACAAGGGACCAAGGACATGGACAGACAAGGCCTTCGCCTGGCAGGGAAGGAAAGCAAAACGGCAAAAAAACCCCCGGCGCTTGCTGCGCCGGGGACTGACAGAGATAAACTTAGCTGAGAGTGGCATCGGAGGCAAAGGCATCATAAGCGGGATACTCGTTTAGGTTGGGCGCGGTGATGGTCACCGGCTGGCCCGGGTTTTTGTAGGAAACCGTTGCGTCATACGTCATTTCCATTTCCCCAGTCATGATGCCGCTGCTCATGGCGTTCATGTCCGCTGTGCAGGTGAATTGGAGCGTCTGCTCGTGGATGTAGCCGTCCTTGCCGATGAGGAAGGACACGTCCACATCAGAAAATTGCAGGTTCATGCTGTTGAGATCCACCGGAGAGCTGCTGTCGCTGTTTTGCATGGTGTTTCCCATGGCGTCCTTTAAGTAGCTTTCAATCGCGTCGGCGGAAACGGTCACCCGATACCGGCTACCCTCTTTCTCGGAGGTGACCACGGATTTCTGAATGGCGGTTTCCTCAAACTGCAGAACTTGGGTGCTGACCTGGTCCATTTGTTCCTTCAGCTGGTCAATGGGAAGCGTCATTTTGTATTTGGTTCCCTGTGTGTCGTAATAGGCGACGCCGTCGGCGTAATAGACATGCATATCAATGGATTGGCCTAATAGAGCCATGTTCAGCGCCATGTCCATCACCGGGGAAGGGCCGGAATTGTCCGCCTTCATGGTACCGGATACGGTGGTTTGGAAGGTGGAGCCGGCAATACCCATGGACATTTCCATGTTTACATCCGCGTCTATTTGCCCGAGCGCATTGGTTTTTGCCGCAGCCTGCGCATACTGTTCATAGACGTCCGGGGTGCAGCCGCTGAGCGAACTCATGCAAAGGCAAAGCACCAGCGCCAGAAGAAGCAGGCCAAATCGTTTCTTTTTCATAAAAACCCCTCTTTTTTCTGTTCCAAGGAACAAATTTATATGTTTAGTATAAAAGAGTATCCGATGGGATACAAGCAAAAAAGTTGTTGTTTTAAGCATAAAAACGGTATTTTTCCACAAGTTGTGAATCATCGACAACGTTGCGGTTTGTGGGTTTGACGGGTTGATGTTTGCGGCCGCGGCCGATATAATAAGGAAAAAAGCATTCCCATGGGAACGGCATGGGAGGAATGGAGCACGGTATGGAGAAAAGCGGCATGGGCAAAATAAGAGAGAAGAAAGGGTTTCTCTGCGATATGGACGGCGTCATCTACCACGGCGACCAGGTGCTGCCGGGCGTGACGGATTTTATCGATTGGCTTTACCGGGAAAATAAAAACTTTTTATTTTTGACCAACAGTTCCGAGCGCACGCCCCGAGAACTGTCCCAAAAGCTGTCCCGGATGAACCTCAATGTGGATGAAAGCCATTTTTACACCAGTGCTCTGGCTACGGCAGAGTTTTTGAGCAACCAGATGCCTGGCTGCAGCGCTTACTGTATCGGTGCGGCGGGCCTGCTCAACGCCCTTTACGAAGCGGGCATCACCATGAACGAGGTCAATCCCGATTATGTGGTGGTGGGGGAAACACGCAGCTATAATTTTGAGAGCATCGTCAAGGCGGTGGAACTGGTACGGGGCGGCGCAAAGCTCATCGGCACCAATCCCGACCTGTCCGGGCCGGTGGAAAACGGGATCATTCCCGCCTGCCGGGCGCTAATGTCCCCGGTGGAAATGGTGACCGGGTACAACGCCTATTATATTGGTAAGCCCAATCCTCTGATGATGAAAACCGGTCTGCGGCTTTTGGGCTGCGAGCCGGAGGATGCGGCCATCATCGGAGACCGGATGGATACCGATATCGTTGCAGGCATCGAGTCGGAGATCGACACCATTCTGGTTCTTTCCGGTGTCACCAACCGGGACACCATCCGCACCTTCCCGTACCGGCCCAAGCATATTTTAAATGGAGTCGGAGACATTGCTCGGGACCTCTAAGTTCCCACATTTGCCAATAAATCTAAAAATTTCTTCTTATATCTTTGGACGATCGGCGTACACTATGACTGCAAACGCAAAAGAAAATTTTCAAATCAAGTTAAGGAGTGTATTACGATTATGTCTAACCGTTCTAATCGCTTAGTAGTGCCGGAGTGCCGCGAGGCTCTCAACAAGTTTAAGATGGAATCCGCCAGCGAAGTGGGCGTTAACCTGAAGCAGGGTTACAACGGCGACCTGACCTCCCGTCAGGCTGGTTCCGTCGGCGGCCAGATGGTCAAGAAAATGATCAAGGCTTACGAGGATGGCATTAAGAACAACGGCTAACTTGCTGTTTTCTGAAATCTAGGATTCGCATGAATCCGAAATAAATGCGCGGGGACAATCTGGTGTTGTCCCCGCCGTTTTTTTGTCCGGCCGCACCTAGGGTCAAAACAGAAAAAACCTTTCGGCAAGAGACATTTTGTCCATAAGAAAAGACGCTTCGCTTGCAGGGAGAAAAAGCCGCCGCTTCATAATTTGGTCTTGCTAGAAGCGTGAGAAAATGCTATGATATTGGAAATATGGGGTGAAAAAGGACGTTCTTTGGCGGACTTGCGCCCAAAATCGAAAGACAGGGGCCAAAACACGGCAGACGTCGAAAATGAAATTTGAGGTGAGCGGTCTTGACAAACAGACATTTGATCGATCTGAACAGCATGTCCCAAGCAGAGCTGTCCGAGCTTTTGAATCTGGCGGGGGAAATCCGCCGGGTACCGGGGCGGTTTGCAGAAACCTGTCATGGAAAAATCATGGCCACCTTATTTTATGAGCCCTCCACCCGCACCCAGATGTCCTTCCAGGCGGCGATGCTGCGGCTGGGCGGGCGCATCATCGGGTTTGACGACCCCAACAGCTCCTCGGTTGCCAAAGGAGAGAGCTTAAAGGACACGGTCCGGGTAGTCAGCGGCTACAGCGACATCATTGTTATGCGTCATCCCAAGGCGGGCGCCGCCAAGGCCGCGTCTTTGTATTCTAGGGTGCCGGTGGTCAACGCCGGGGACGGCGGGCATCTGCATCCCACCCAGACCCTCACCGATTTGGTTACCCTCAACGAGGAAACCGGACGGCTGACCGATTTGTGCATCGGCTGCTGCGGGGACCTGAAAAACGGACGCACGGTTCATTCTCTCATAAAACAGATGTCCCGGTACCCGGGTAATTCTTTTGTGCTCATTTCCACTCCCCAGCTGGGAATTCCTAGTTATTTGAAGGATTATATGGACGCACGCGGCGTCAAATACACAGAGCTGCCTACCCTGGAGGAGGCCATGCCTCTGCTGGACGTGCTGTACATGACCCGCATCCAGCGGGAGCGGTTTTCTTCGGCCCAGGAGTATGAGCGGCAGAAGGGCGTATATGTGCTCGACCAGCGCAAGCTCAAAAAGGGCAAAAAAAGCCTGCGCATTCTCCATCCCCTGCCCCGGGTGGACGAAATCACCGTGGAGGTGGACGACGATCCCCGCGCCATCTATTTTGAGCAGACGGAATACGGCATGTACGCCCGCATGGCGCTGATTCTCACCATGCTCGAAGGAAGCGAGCGCCGGCTGGAGCCTTGCCCCAAGTCCACCCATGACCATCGCTGTCAGAACCCCAACTGCATCACCGGGCAGGAGGAATATCTGCCCCGGCTGTTCTCCGGCAGCGGGGACATGCTCACCTGTGACTTCTGCGACGAACGGATGCTGGTGGAATGAACGAAAAACTGGTTTTGGCGCTGTTCGGCTCGCCTAGGAAAACCGGGCCTACCGGCCGGCTTTTCGACGCGTTTACACAGGCGCTGCCCGGCGGTGCCCGGGTGCGGGTGTTCGACGCGTTTTCCATGAAGATTGCCCCCTGTAGCGGGTGCGGCGGCTGCGAAAAAACCGGCAACTGCGTGCTGCATGACGATATGGATGAGGTGTACGAAGCCATGGAGGCAGCGGATGGATTTGTAATCGCCACCCCGGCGTATAACCTTTCCTTTCCCGCCCCTCTCAAGGCGGTGGTGGACCGAATGCAGTGCTATTGGAGCCGCCGGTTTTCGCTGGGGATGCGCCCGCCGGTGGAGAAGCCGAAGGTGGGAGCGCTTTTGCTGGCGGCGGGCTCGGTGGAGAAAAGCGGAGCGGACGTTCTGGAGCGCCAAACCCGTATGCTCATGAGCGTTCTTCACTGCCGCCTGACCGCATGCGTTCCCTTTGTGGGGACCGATATGGCGGACGCGGCTGAGCGGAAGAAGGCCGCTCTTTTGGCGGCCAAAGAGGCAGGCCACACTTTTTTTGCATCGCGATAAAGCAGCAACCGGCTCGCACAAACCCCTATTTATGCGGGCGCGGCTGCCTTTTTCTCTTTTGATCGAAACCCAATCAGGGGTCCGGCTTTACACAAGAAAAGGCCGGCCCGGCAGATAGGAAGGCGGTTTGGATGGACGGCGGTTTGCTTACCACACTGGAACAGCGTTCGCCCACCTTTTCCAAAGGACAGCGGCGGATTGCAACCTATATTACCGAGCATTACGACAAGGCGGCCTTTATGACGGCGGCCAAGCTGGGCGCCACCGTTGGAGTCAGTGAATCGACGGTGGTTCGCTTTGCCATGGAGCTGGGGTTCGACGGATATCCCCATTTGCAAAAGGCCATGCAGGAAATGATCCGTTCCAAGCTCACCTCTTTGCAGCGCATCGAGGTGACCGATACGCGCATTGGGTCGGAAGACATCATTTCCAGTGTTTTGGCCCAGGATATGGAGAACCTCAAGCACACCATGGAGGAAACCTCCCGGGAGGAGTTCGCCAAGGCGGTGGAAACCATTGCGGGAGCGAGACGGATTTATATCATCGGGGTCAAGAGCTCGAAGGCGCTGGCGGTGTTCTTGAGTTATTATTTCAATTTGATGTTCGATAACGTGGTGCAGGTGGACACCACCAGCGAAACGGCGATTTTTGAGCAGATGCTGCGCATCAGCGAACAGGATGCAGTCATCGGTATCAGCTTCCCGCGGTATTCCAAGCGCGCCACCAAGGCGTTGCGCTTCGCGGCCGACCGGGGGGCGCACGTCATCGCCATCACCGATTCCCGCCGCTCGCCCTTGGCCCAGGGGGCAGGGCAGGTGCTGCTGGCACGAAGCGACATGGTTTCCTTTGTGGATTCCCTGGTGGCGCCGCTTAGCTTATTGAACGCCGTCATTGCAGGAGTGGCCATGTCCCGCCGGCAGGAGGTCAGCGACACGTTTGAAGAGCTCGAACGGCTGTGGGAGGAATACCAGGTATACGAAAAACGGTGAGCGAGGCCGCGGCGGTTTCCTTGGAACGAGGAGGAATGAGAATGGAATACGATGTGATCGTCATTGGCGGGGGCGCTGCCGGGCTCATGGCAGCGGGGACCTGTGCAAAGGGCGGCCTTCGCACGCTGGTACTCGAGCGAAACGAGCGCCCGGCTAGAAAAGTGATGATTACCGGCAAGGGCCGGTGCAACGTAACAAATGACTGCGACGCTCAGGATTTTATCAAGTCCGTGCCGGTCAACGGCCGCTTTCTTTATAGCGCGGTGGCGAATTTTACGCCTCAGGATACCATGCAGTTCTTTGAAAGCGAGGGACTTCCTCTAAAAATCGAACGGGGAAACCGGGTGTTCCCCCAGTCTGACCGAGCGGTGGACGTGGTGGATACGCTGACCCGGTTTGTAATCAAAAACGGCGGGGAAATCAAGCAGGGCAGGGTCCAAAAGCTGCTTTTTGACCGGGTAGGCGTCTGCGGGGTGCAGACCGAAAACGGGGAGAAATACCATGCCGACGCGGTGCTTGTGAGTACGGGCGGCCTGTCCTACCCGGCTACCGGCTCCACCGGCGACGGTTATCAGCTGGCCAAACAGGCGGGACACACGGTTACCAAGTTAAAGCCCTCTTTGGTGCCTTTGGTGGCAAAGAACGACTGGTGCAGAAAGGCCCAAGGCCTTGCGTTAAAAAACATAGCGGTGCGGGTGTTCGACAACACCAAAGGCCGCACGGTATATGAGGACTTCGGCGAGCTGCTCTTTACCCATTTCGGCCTGTCCGGGCCGGTGATTCTCAGCGCCAGCTCTCACATGCGGGAGATGGAATCGGGGCGGTACAGCGTCATCATCGACTTAAAGCCCGCCCTGACTCTTCAGCAGCTGGACGCCCGGCTGCAGCGGGATTTCGAGAAATATTCCAACCGAGATTTTGCCAACGCCTTGGGCGACCTCTTGCCCAAAAGCTTAATTTCGGTTATCATAAAGCTGAGTTTAATTCCTCCGGAGGAGAAGGTGCACCAGATTACCCGCGGGCAGCGGTTGCAGCTGGCGGAGCTTCTGAAAAACCTGACGGTGACGGTCGAGGACTTTCGTCCCATTGAGGAAGCCATTGTCACCTCCGGCGGGGTAAATACCAAAGAAGTCAGCCCCAAGACCATGGAATCCAAGCTGGTGCGGGGGCTGTTTTTTGCAGGCGAGGTGCTGGACGTGGACGGGTACACCGGTGGGTTCAATTTGCAGATTGCTTTTTCCACCGGCCGTCTGGCGGCAAAGGAAATCCTCGAACGCAAGGGGAAAAATCCCACGAAGTAAGGAGAGAGCCGAAGATATGACAGCGGTTGCAATCGACGGGCCCGCAGGCGCGGGCAAAAGTACCATCGCCCGGTCGGTGGCGAAGGAGCTGGGATTTATTTATGTGGATACGGGCGCGCTGTACCGGGCCATCGGGCTGCACGCGCTGCAAAACGGGGCGGACCCGAAGGTGCAGGAAGAGGTCGGGCCGCTTCTTTGCGGGCTTTCGGTGCGTCTGTGCTTTGTGGACTCGGAGCAGAGGGTGCTTCTAAACGGCGAGGATGTGAGTGAACAGATTCGCACACCGGAGGTTTCCATGGCGGCGTCGGGCGTGTCGGCACTGAAAAGCGTGCGGGAATTTTTGTTTGAGCTGCAGCAGTCGATAGCAAAGGAAAACAACGTGGTTATGGACGGGCGGGACATCGGCACGGTGGTGCTTCCGGACGCCCAAGTGAAGATTTTTCTAACCGCTACCCCCCAGGAGCGTGCGAGACGGCGCCACCGGGAGCTTTTGGAAAAGGGAGCACAGGTTTCCTACGGGGAAGTCCTTGCCGATTTACAGAAACGGGATTACGACGATTCCCACCGGGCCATTGCGCCCTTAAAGCCTGCGCCGGACGCGGTGGTGGTCAATACCACTACGTTAAACTTGCAGCAATCCATCCAGCTGTTGCTGGGTATTATAAGGGGGAAGCTGAAATGACGCCGTTTTACCGGTTTGCTTTTTGTGTGGTAAAGCCGCTGGCTTTCCTTTTTTTCCGGCTGCGCTTGGTTGGCAGGGAAAATATTCCCGAATCGGGCGCTTTGATGCTGTGCGCCAACCACCGCAGCTACTGTGACCCGGTGTTCGTGGGGGTGGGGCTCAAACGCCAGGTGCATTTCATGGCGTACGACAAGCTGTTTCACGGCTGGTTCGGCAAGCTGATTACCGCTTTGGGCGCATTCCCGGTCAACCGGGAATCCACCGGCACCAAATCGGTGCGAAGCGCCTTCGACGTGCTGGAAAACGGGGAGGTTATGGGCATTTTCCCGGAAGGGACCCGCTCGAAGGACGGTACGCTCCTGAAAGCCAAGGCAGGTGCGGTGATGATCGCCTACCGGGCCAACTGTCCCATCCTGCCCGCCGCTATCATTGCGAAAGGGAAGGTGCGCCCGTTTAAAAAGCACACCGTGCGGTATGGAAAGCCGGTCACTCCCCAGGAGCTGGGGATCACCACCGGTTCGGGCACGGAAATCCGAAATGCCAGCCGGGAGCTGATGCGTCTTATTAGCGAGCTGATGGAGGAAGGATTTTGAGTATTACCGTAGCAAAAACCGCCGGGTTCTGCTTTGGCGTGAACCGGGCGGTCAATCTGGTTTATGAGCTGCTAAACGAGGGCAAGCGGGTGGTGACCCTGGGCCCGATCATCCACAATCCCCAGCTGGTGGAGGAACTGGAACGCCGGGGTGTGCGTATCGTAAAGCACCCGGAGGAAGCGCCGGCGGGAAGCACGGTGGTCATCCGTTCCCACGGGGTTCCTGCTCAGGTGCTGCGCCGGGTGGAGAAAGCGGGCGTGGCCTGCGCTGACGCTACCTGCCCGTTTGTGGCGAAGATTCACCGGATCGTGGCAGAGGAATCGGCGCACGGGCGGCTGGTTTTGATCGCGGGGGACAAAAACCACCCCGAGGTAGAGGGTATCCGGGGCCATTGCACGGGACATTCCTACGTGTTCAAAAACGCCGGAGAACTGGAACAATTGGCCATTTCCATGTCAACAGAAGAAAAAAATCGCGTTTCTATCGTGGCGCAGACCACTTTTTCGTTAAATGAATGGAGAAATTGCATCAAAAGTGCAAAAAAGGTCTATACAAACGCCAAGATTTTTGATACAATATGTAGTGCCACGTCCAGACGTCAAAATGAGGCGGAGGAGCTGTCTTCCCGCTCTGATTTGATGGTCATTATTGGCGGCCGCCAAAGCTCTAACACAGCAAAGCTGCGCGACGTATGCGCGGCCAACTGCGATACCATCCTGGTGGAAACTGCGGACGAACTGCCGCCCGAATCCATCCGGAAGGCGAAAAGCATCGGCGTTACGGCGGGCGCGTCTACGCCTGCCAGCATCATAAAGGAGGTACTATTCGCCATGTCCGAAATTCTCAACAACGAGCCCGAGAAGGAGCTCGAACAGACCCCTGAGGTTAAGGTGGAGGAGACCGTGGAAACGCCCGAGAAATCCTTCGACGAGATGACCTTTGAGGAAGCGCTGGAAGCGTCTTTCAAAAATTATAATACAGGTGAAAAGGTGCACGGCGTTGTCGTTTCCATTGCGCCCAACGAGGTGCAGGTCGATGTCGGCAGGAAGCAGGCTGGTTACATCCCGGCGGACGAGCTTTCCAACGACCCCAACGCCAAGCCCGAGGATCTTGTGAAGGTCGGCGACGAGTTGGATCTTCTCATCATGCGCACCAACGACCAGGAAGGCACCATCATGCTTTCTAAGCGCCGTTTCGACGCCATCAAGGGCTGGGAAGAAATTGTCAAGGCCAGCGAGGACGATACGGTAGTGGACGGCAAGGTCGTGGAGATCATCAAGGGCGGCGTGCTTGCCGTTTCCAATGGTGTGCGCGTGTTCATCCCGGCATCCCAGGCTACCCTGTCCCGCAACGAACCGCTGGACGGCCTGCTGAATAAGGAAGTCAAGTTTAAGATCATCGAGGTCAACCGCGGCCGCCGCCGTGCGGTGGGTTCCATCCGCAAGGTAGCAAGCGAAGAGCGCAAGAAGCTGGAAGAGAAGTTCTGGGAGACGGCGGAGGTCGGTCAGAAGTACACCGGCGTCGTCAAGTCCCTGACCTCTTACGGCGCATTTGTGGACATCGGCGGCGTGGACGGTATGATTCACGTTTCCGAGCTCTCTTGGAGCCGCGTCAAGCACCCCTCCGAGGTTGTCAACATCGGCGACACGGTGGAGGTGTATATTAAGGAAATCGATCCGGAGAAGAAGCGCATTTCTCTGGGCTACCGCAAGGAAGAGGACAATCCGTGGGAAATCCTCAAGAAGGATTACCCGGTGGGAACCGACTGCGATGTGACCATCGTGGGCCTGACCACCTTCGGCGCTTTTGCCCGCATCATTCCGGGCATTGACGGTCTGATTCACATTTCTCAGATCGCCGACCGCCGCATTGAAAAGCCCCAGGATGTGCTCAAGGTGGGCCAGGTGGTCCGCGCGCGCATCACGGAGATTGACTTCGAAAAGAAGCGCATTTCCCTCTCCACCCGCGTGCTGATCGAGGAAGGCCTTGCACCGTCCCCGTTCGCGGATGAGGAGGCTCCGGCTGAGGAAGCGCCTGCCGCTGAGGAACCGGCTGCGACCGAGGAATAAGAGACAAAAGAAAAGGGTTGCCGTACTCGTACGGCAACCCTTTTTTGCTTGAGAAGGGCGATCAGACAAGAAATAGTGGCTAGGGCAGCTCCCGGATATCCGTATGCCCAAGCAGGTATTCCATGCTGCATGCATAGAAATCAGCTAAGCGTACCAAGGCTGCCAGCTTGACCCGCCCGGTCCCTTCTTCGTACCGCAGGTAGGTTTTCCGTGTAATCCCGGCGGCAAGGGCTGCCTGGGAGGGTGTCAGCCCCCGCTCCTGCCGCAGTTCTTTGAGCCGCGTTTGCATCCTGGTTCACCTCCTTTTCTGTCTGCATCGTACCATATGGAGCAGCCCTTGTGGAAAATTGACGAAGTGTTGACGCAAAGATGACGCAGAATTCCATTAGGAAGCCCGGATTTGCAATCGAGCGGTAGCGTCTATCTGTTCGAAATTCCGTGATAGGCACGATATTTCCATACACTTGTTTTGACGAACACTGGCAATTTTATTTTGATTATGGTATAGTAACAGCGAACCCTTATCCACCTGTAATCGAGAGAAGGAGGAGAAACCCCATGCCTTACGAGGTTTATAAAGCCGACCCGGCACGGTACGACACCATGCCCTTTCGCCGCTGCGGACGCAGCGGGCTGATGCTGCCGGTGATTTCCTTCGGCCTGTGGCAGAATTTCGGCACCGTCAACAATTACGACAACTGCCGCCAGATGCTTCTGCGCGCGTTTGACCTGGGTGTTACCCAGTTCGATCTGGCGAACAACTACGGCCCCCCTTCCGGCGGCGCGGAAGAGCTGTTCGGAAAGGTGCTCCGGGAGGACTTTAAGCCTCACCGGGACGAGATGGTGATTACCACCAAGGCCGGTTACAAGGGTTGGGACGGCCCTTACGGGGACCACGGCTCCCGCAAGTACCTGATTTCCTCTCTGGACCAGAGCTTAAAGCGGATGGGCCTTGACTATGTGGATATTTTCTATCACCACCGTCCCGATCCGGACACGCCTATTGAGGAAACCATGGGGGCGCTGGCGGACATCGTCAAGTCCGGCAAGGCGCTGTATGTGGGCGTTTCCAACTATACGCCGGAGCAGACCAAGGAAGCCTCCCGCGTCATTCGGTCGATGGGCGTGCCGCTGACCATTCAGCAGCAGCGCTATCACATGCATTACCGGGACATTGAGAACGGGCTGCTGGATGTGGTGGAAGAGGAAGGCATGGGCCTGGTGGCGTTTTGCCCGCTGTTCCAGGGCGTGCTTACCAGCCGGTACCTGGGCGGCGTGCCTGCCGATTCGCGCATTACCCATCCGATGAACGGTTCCATCGGGCAGAACGTGGTCACAGAGGAGCTTATCGAGAAGTCGAGAAAGCTAAACGTCATTGCCGCCGAGCGGGGCCAGAGTCTGGCGCAGATGGCGCTTGCGTGGGACCTGCGGGACAGCCGGATGACCTCGGTGATCATCGGCGCGAGCCGGGTTTCCCAGATTGAGGAAAACGTCAAGGCGATTGAAAACCTCACCTTTACCGAGGAAGAGCTCAAGAGCATTGACGATATTTTAAACGGCGTGGTATAAGCCGCGAAACCGAACGACGACCGGGCGGAAAACCCTGTGTGACAGCAGAGTTCTCCGCCCGGTGTTTTTATATACGCCCGGCAGTCATGGCTGCCGGGCGTTTTTGTCCGCAAAATTAGGGGGCCGACGGCGCTTGTGAAAAGGGCAAAAAGCGTCGGACCCAGTTTTCCCGGGAAACTGCCGCCGGAAGGAACGGACACAAAAATGAGTTTTCGCGCTCCGAAAGGAGGGGCTTTGGTAAAAGAACATGCATGTTTTCCCGGAAAGCCGCGCACAATAAAACCAGAATGCGCCAATGGGAAAAGGTTGCGGGCGCTTTTTTATAGAAAGGAAGGGACGGCCATGGAAGATATGCAGAAAAAGGCCCACTTTCAAAAGAAAACGCCGCTGTTTGACCAGGTCTGCGCAAAGCTTCAGAAGAACAGCGACTTTCGCGTGCGGCCCATTCTCATCGGGCAGCGGTTTCAGGGCGCGTTCGTGTTTCTCGACGGGATGATCAATTCCGGGCAATTGAGCGAGCTGGTGATGCGTTCTTTGGTGGAGCACCGGTTCGAGGCGGATGCTACGGTGGAGGACCTGTACGCCTACATCGATTCGGGCGGCATCTACTGCCCGGACCAGAAAAAACAGACCGAAGCCGACGTTATTATTAAGCAGATGCTCACCGGCAGCGCGGCCCTGTTTTTCGACGGCGCCGCCGAAGCCTATACCTTTGAAATCAAGTCTACCTTTGTGCGAAGCGTGTCCGAGCCCACCAATGAAAACATCACAAAAGGCGGCAAGGACGCGTTTGTAGAACGCTGGCTCATCAACACCGCCTTAGTGCGCAGCCGCCTGCATTCGCCGGACATCGTGGTGGAAACCGTGACGGTGGGGCGCCAGTCCAACACCAACATCGCTGTGGTTTATCTGCAAAACACCGCGAATCCGGATTTGGTCCAGAAAGCCAAGGACTGCCTTTTGGGCATGGACGTGGATTCCATCGCTTCCCTGGGCATCGTGGAGGAAGCACTGTGCGGGGACGACAATTCCATTTTCCCTCAGGTCACCAACACCGAACGCCCCGACTCCTTCTGCGCCGACATCAACGAAGGCTACATCGGCATCATCATCGACGGGTTCCCCTTCGCTTTGCTGGTGCCCGGGAGCATTTTGCAGCAGATGCAGGCACCTGAGGATTATGCGCGCCATCCGGTGTTTGCCTCCGCCATCCGAGTGCTGCGGTTCTTGCTTATGGGAGTGACGCTGTTGCTCCCCGGCTTTTACGTTTCTATTTTGTCCTTTCACCAGGAAATGCTGCCTTCACGGCTGGTGCAGTCGATTATGAAGGCGCGGCTGGAAGTTCCTTTCGACGAGCTCATTGAAATGGTGGTCATGCTGGTGGCCTTTGAAGTGCTTATCGAGGCGGGCCTTCGCATGCCAAAAAACATCGGGCAGGCGGTGTCCATTGTGGGGGCGCTGATTGTGGGGGAAGCAGCGGTCAGCGCAAAGCTCATCTCTCCGGCAGTGGTCATCGTGGTGGCCATTACTGCCATCGCGTCCTTTACCCTTCCCAGCCAGGACTTGAGCAACGCTGTACGGGTATGGCGGTTCGTGCTGTTGCTGTTTAGCGGGGTGCTGGGCTTGGTGGGCTTGGTACTGGGCGCTATTTTACTCACCCTGCGCATTTGCAGCCTGGAGGTGCTGGGCGTGCCCTATATGGCGCCGATTATCGGCGGCCACACCAAAACCAAGGACAGTTATTTCCGCCGCCCCTTCCTGCAGGATCAAAAGCGGCCGGAATTCTTGGGAAATCAGAACAAGACAAGGCGGAGGACAAAAGGATGAAACGAAATACCAAGGCACTCATCGGCAGCCTGTTCCTCTTTGCCCTGGTGTTTTCCGTAAATGCCGGCAGCAAGACAAATTTGCCTCAGCGGGAGGAACTGACCCGCAAAACCCTGGTTCAGGCCATCGGAGTGGATAAGCTTTCCGACGATGCCATGCGCGTGACGTTTGCCCCGGCCATGAGCCGGGACCAGGAAAGCCTGCAAGGATCCACCGAGGAGATCAACAACGTGGTTATCGGCGACGGACGGACCTTTTTTGAAGCGCTCAAAAAGGCGCAGACCTACATGAGCAACACCGTTTACTTGGGGCAGGTGGATCTGATCATTGTAGGCGAAGAAGCGGCCCGGGACGATCTGGGCAAATACATTGATTTTGTCACCCGTGACCAGGATATGCGTATGAATCTTCATATCGTGGTGGCCAAGGGGACGACAGCGGAAGAAGTCCTGCGCTGCAACAGCGACGACGGCGCCACTTCTTTTGAAACCATTCAGTCCCTCCTGCTGGACGCAGGAGAAATGTCCTACTCGAGTGAAATCCAACTGCGCCAGGTGGTGCAGGCCACGGAAGAGGAAACGCTCGATCCGATTTTACCAGCCGTGACCATTGCCAAAAAGGAAGAAGGCACCGGCGGGGCCGCCACCATCTCTATAGAGGGGTACGGTGTCTTCCAAGATACCAAGCTGCTGCGCTACCTGGAAAAGGACGCGGCAAAGGCCTATAATCTGCTGACCGGCCGGTTTCAAAACTCAGTGGCGGTATTGTCGGTGGAGGACATCGGAAAACTGTCGGCCCAGTTGCTCAATGCAAGCGTGGACCTTTCCGTCCAAGAGGAGGATGGAAAGCCTGCGTTCACCTTCCGAGTCGACCTGGCGGCCAATATCACCGAACGGGTCGGCCTGGATGGAACCGCCAAGGCCCAGGAGCTGCGCTTTACCGAGGATACCATGCAGCAGCTGGAGGACAATCTTTCCAGCCAGCTAAAGGACGAGATGCAACGAGTGATCGCCCAGGCTCAGGCGGACGGGATGGATTATCTGGGCCTTGCGGACCATCTCTACCGCAGCGATCCGGATTGGTGGGACCGGGTGAAAGACCGGTGGGAAACGCTCTATCCCACATTGACGGTAAAGGTGGAGATGAAATCCCAGATTCTGAGCTTTTATACGGTCAACCAGGGCCTCGGCATGGAAGAATGAGCAAATAGGAGGAACACCCCATGACCATATTTTTGTTGACCCTCGCAGCGGTGACCGCCTTTGACCTGTGGAAGGATTGCGGCAAGGAAAAGCGGGCGGTAATCACCTATCTGGTTTTTGCCTTGCTGGCGCTGGGACTCGGCGTCGCCTATTTCCTCAACCCCACGCAAATGAGCCTGACCCGTCTGCTGCTGGGCTAATGCCCCCATTGCTTCAATAAAGGTGTGAGCTGAAATGAATGAGAAAAATACCCTGTCGGTGCGGCAGATGTTCGTGCTGTTTTTGCTGTTTCTGGGGGTACCGTCCCTGCCGCTGCTGGTACCGGAAGCCGCGCACATCGGAAAAACGGCCTCCTGGCTCATCCCATTGGCAGGCGGCCTTCTTTTTCTGCCCCTTTTTTTCCTGTATGGGTACCTGGTACGGCGCATGGGAGAACGAGGGCTGTCGGAGGTGTTTTGCCAGGTGTTTGGCAAGCCGGTAGGCATGGCGGTCAACGTCCTCTATCTGCTGTGGGGAACCTTGCTGTGCGCCTTTTACCTGCGTCAGTTCGGCGAACGCATCATCACCACCATTTTTACCGAAACGAGCATCGCTGTCTTTCTGGTGGTCATGCTCTTTGCGGTCCTTTATACAGTCAAGCTGGGACTCAAATCCATCGCCCGTGCGGGCACGCTTTTCTTCTTTGCCATTGTGGCGGTTTATGTGATCTGTTATGGAGCGCTGAGCCAATCGGTGGAGACAAAGAACCTAACTCCGGTTTCCTGGCAGGATACCCTGCCGGTCCTGGGCGGCGGTGTGATTTTTACCGCCATCCTTTGTTACATGGTGATTTTCCTCTTTTTCTCGGACAATCTGCGGGACCGGCATCGGTTCCAAAAAGGGGGCCTGATCACCGTCGGCGTTCTTTCTGCCTTTCTAGTGCTGGCGGTAGCGATTCCGGTGGGGCTGTTCGGACATGACACGGTTTCCAAGATGAGCTTCCCATTCTTTGCCGCAGCAAAGAGCGTATCTCTGTTCGGTACCATCGAGCGGGTGGAGGCGGCCGTGGTGGCGGCGCTGACGGTGGGAGATTTTGTCATCGTCACCCTTCTGGCTTTCTTGTGTCTCAAGCTTACCAGCTTTCTTTCCGGTGCCCATAAGTCCAATGCTTATGCAAACGTTTTCGCCATCCTGGTGTTTGTGCTTTCCCTGGCAATCGGCAGCAATACGCTGGAGCTGCGCCGGCTGTACACCCAGTTGATTTTACCGGTAAATCTGGTGATGGGAGTGGGAATCCCAATTCTGTTGCTGTTAACGGGAAAGCTGCGCAAAAAGCTGTAAATGCGTTGTGCTTGTTTTTAGCAGGTGGTAGAAGAAGGAAAGCCCGAGGCGAGCCGGACGCAAAATACCACGCAAACAAGGGAGGTGCGGCGAAGTTTCGCCGCGCCTCCCTTGGCGTTTGGAATATCCGTTCCGGCCAATAGCTTACATTAGCTTGGTTTCTTCCAGCCGCCGCTCGAAGAATTCGTTCATCCGGATCAAAGGCTTTCGAAGTACTAGGCCAATGACCAGCGCTACAGGTATATGGGCGAACAGCCCCAGCAGATTGAGCAGATAGTGATTGCCGTACATCCCGGCAATGGTTTCCCGCATGGCGTTAATGCCGGCGGTGAAGGGAAGGAAGGGGTTGACGGCCTTGAAAAAGTCCGGTGTGACCTCGATGGGAAAGGTGCCGCCAGCCCCCGCCACCTGGATGACCAGAAGAATGACGGCGATGGCTTTGCCCACGTCTCCGAAGGAAACGGTCAGAGTATAGATAAGCAGGGTGAACACCACGCTCGAGCAGACACCGGCCAGTATAAATAGACCCGGATTCTGGCATTGAATGTGCAGAAGATACAAGTCGCCCAGGCAGACGATAAGAGCCTGGAGAATGCCGCAAAGCATGAAGAGCAGGTAGCGGCCGAAGTAAAGCTGGTAGGGCTTAAAGTGAGCGTATTTCTCTTCTTCCTTTACCCGGGCCTTGAGAATTGCCACGAGCACCAGACCACCCACCCAGATGGCCAGGATGGTGTAGAAGGGCGCCATGGCGGAGCCGTAGTTGCCAGTGGGGTAGAGGGAGGTGGACTCCACCTCTACTGGCTCGGACAGAAAGTTTGCCATCAGAGAGGGATCGTTTTGCATAAGCGTTTCGAGTTTTTGAATGGCTTCACCCTCAGATACGCCCCGCAGTTCCCCGAGTACCTGGTCGAGCCGTCCTTTGGCACTGTCAATCAAAGACTGAGTGCCGTGCAACGCGTCTACCCCGTGAGACAGAGCGCTTTTGAGACTGTCCGTCGAATCTGCCAGCAGGGAAGTGGAGCGGCTGGTGGAGGACAAAAGCCCAGAGAAATCGGTGAGCGTATCGAAGACCCCATCCATAGTGGAGGTGAGCTGGGGAGCCAGCTGAGAGTGAAGAAGCGAATCAAAAGCCTGCCAATCCGATGAAAGCGTTGCTGCCAAAGCCTTGAGCTCCTGACGCTTTTGCGCGGAAAGTTCGCCGGAGGCGTTTAGGTCGGCGATGGCCGAGGAAAGCCGGTCGCTCAGCTGTTGCTGCTTTTGGATCAGGGTGGCGATCTGGTCACAGGCTTTCGAGAGAAGCTGCAGGTCGGGGAACCGTTCATGCAAAGACTCAAGGGCGGAGGAGAGAGAACGGCATAAGAGCAGTACCCGGTCGCTGGCGGTTTTGGCAGAGGTAAGCGATTCCACTGCACCTTCCCGTCCCGTATCCAAGCGGTCGAGCGCGGCGTCGAGTTCCCGCCCGGACGACTGGACAAGCGTAGAGGCGGAGGAACTCACCGTGTCTAGGGAAGAAGAGAGAAGCCGGGAAAGCTGGCGCGAGGAGGTGATGACCCCTTTTATATCGGTGACGGTCTGCTGTCCGTCGGCCAGGAGAGCGTTTCCGTCAGGAAGAGCCAGGGAAAGCAGGTCGGCAGCATCGGATACCGAGAGAGCTGCACTTTCCAAAGAACCGAGGGTGACGGAAATCTCGTCAAGGTTTCCACTTGCCTGTTCCAGGGAAGAAAGGAGGGCATCCATGGCCGAGCGTCCGCCGCTTTGGAGCGTTTCATCGGTCAGGTTGAGGGCTTTGCCGGCCACTTCGGTCACGGTAGCAATAAAGGTCTTGTTGACCTCCTGCTGTACCACGCCCACCCCCTTGTCGGTGATTTTGGGAGCAATGGCGTTTTTCTTTTCATTGACATAGTACTCAATGGTAGGACGACGAATGTCGCTTGTGAGAAAGCTGGAGATTTTTTCGCTGAAATCGGCGGGAATGAGGATGGTGGCGTAATACTCTCCGCTTTTCACCCCTTCCATGGCCTCATCGGCGTTGTCCATAATTTCCCAACCAATTTGGCGATTGGTAGCGAGCTTTTCGACAATCATGCGTCCGATGTTCAACTCAGTTCCTTCCAGGGTGGTACCCTCGTCCTGGCTGGCAACTGCCACCCGGATGCCTTGAGTATTGGAATAGGGATCCCAGTTGGCAGCAATGTTGAACCAAGCATAGAGGGAGGGAATGACGATGATACCGACGGCCACCACCAGTGCAATCCAGTTGGTGGCAAGACGCCTAAGATCGGTGACAAAAATGGAAAGAATGTTTTTCATATGGCTTCACACTTTCACGAATTTTTTCTGGGTTGCAATCGGTAAGAAAAAAAGTGAATGGCCTGTGGTTTGCATCCGACTTGTAATACTTGTTTTGTAATTCTTTTTTAACCGGACAAGCTATTGAAAATACAGCGCAGGCATGTTTTAATGATTGAGTCATGTGTCGTTTTTTTGCTCCAGGCTTCGAGAATCCCCTGTCTGCAAGATTCTTTTATTGAGTTTCAGGTGGAGAGTTGAAACCAGGCGGAAGAACTGGCGGTTTTTTAATCCGGCCGAGAAAACCGCTCGCACATTTGCCGCCTGCGGCAGCGGCAGAATGGATGTTTCCATGGTCTTTTCCAGCTTGATTTTCCTCTACCTGTTTTTGCCTGTTTGCCTGATCTTGTATTTTTTGGCAAGAAAAATGAAGGTCAAAAATATCATCCTTCTGGTCCTTTCCCTGCTCTTTTACGCCTGGGGCGAACCGGTATGGGTGACCCTGCTGATCTTTTCCGGCTTTGTGGATTACTTTAACGGCCGCATCATCGAAGCAAACCGGGGCACGAAGTATGCGAAAATGGCCCTGATTGCTTCCATTGTGATCAACTTGGGGCTTTTGGGCGTGTTTAAATACTCGGCCTTTTTCATTCAGAGCATCAATGGGCTCTTTTCCGCACACCTGCCCTTTGCCGAGTTCGCGCTGCCCATCGGCATTTCTTTCTATACCTTCCAGACCTTGAGCTACACCATCGACGTCTACCGCGGGAATACCAAAGCACAGAAGAAGTTTTCCAGCTTTCTGCTCTATGTTTCGCTGTTTCCGCAGTTGATCGCGGGTCCTATTGTGCGATACACGGACGTAGCCGAGCAGATCGATAACCGTACCACCACTCTTTCCGGCTTTAAAAACGGAGCCATCCGGTTTTTGACCGGCCTTGCCAAAAAGGTGCTCATCGCCAACTACGCCGGATCGGTGTGCCAGCAGCTGCTTTCGAGCAACCTGTCTGAGCTGACCACGGCGGGCGCTTGGTTTGGCATTTTTCTCTTCGCCATCCAGATCTACTTTGATTTCTCCGGCTATTCCGACATGGCCATCGGCCTTGGCAAAATCTTCGGGTTTACCTATCCGGAGAACTTCAATTATCCCTATATCTGCACATCCATCACCGATTTCTGGAGACGCTGGCACATTTCCCTGAGTTCCTTTTTCCGGGATTACGTGTACATTCCCTTGGGCGGCAACCGCAGGCATCTGGTGTTAAACCTTTTGATCGTCTGGTCGCTGACAGGCCTGTGGCACGGGGCCAGCTGGAACTTTGTCCTCTGGGGGCTTTACTACTTTGTGTTCCTCTTCTTTGAAAAGGTGATCCTCAAGGGGAAGATGGAGCAGATGCCTTGGTATGTCAAGCGGCCTTATTCGCTTTTGGTGGTCCTGATCGGCTGGGCCTTCTTCTATTTCACCGATCTTGGCCAGCTGGGGACCTTCTTCCAAAGTTTCTTCTTTGCAAGCCCCAACGGACTGATCGACACCACCTCTCAGACGATCATTATCAACAATTCCCTGTTTGCAGTCATTGCGGTGATCGCCTGCCTGCCGCTATCCAAGTACGTCAAGAAGCTGGTCAATTATGTGGGACAGCAAAAGGGCAACGCCGGTATGGCGGTGCAGTTTTCGCTGAACTTTGTGTATATGGCGGGCGTGCTCTTCTTCTGCACCGCGTCCCTGGTGGGGCAGAGCTACAACCCGTTTCTCTATTTTCGGTTTTAAGGAGGGAAGGAGCATATGCGTGATTTACAGCTTGAAAAAGAAGCCCGGCGGCAGCGCCGCAACCTATTCACCAGCATTTTGTGCCTGACCTTTGTGGTCCCGCTGATTTTCCTCGGCGCCGTATCTTTGGTGGACGGGAAAGCCGAGGTTTCGCAGGATGAGAACCGGGAGCTGGCCCAATGGCCGTCCTTCTCCTTTTCCTCCCTCTTCTCCGGCGAATACTTTCAGAAGCTCGACGCGTATTATACCGACCAGTTTCCTTTCCGCAACATGTTCTTGTCGGTCAATAAGTTTCTCAATAACCTTTATTTCGTGCCCACCGGGGACGATATGACCATCATCAAAGGAAACCAGGCCGGCATCGGCGGCGATGAGGAAAGTGAAGCACCGTCTTCCTCCCAGGTGTCCTCTGAAAGCGACCCGTCCAGCTCCCCGGAAAGTCCTTCCTCCTCGGAGGCATCCTCCGAGCCGGACAACAACACCCCCGTGGATATCGACGGAAACGCGGACGCAGAAGTGAAGGAAAACTACACCATCATCCTGAAAGACCGGATTATGGAGCAGTATACCGTCAGCCCCACCTATTTACCCATCCATGCGCAGCTGGTCAATTCCATCAAAGAACAGCTTCCGGAATGCAGGGTGTTCTCCTTAACCGCGCCTACGTCGGTGGAGTTCTACTCGCCCAATCAGTATCACACCGGAAACAAGTCCCAGCTTCGTACGCTGGAAATTCTCAAGGAAAACCTGTCGGACGATGTCATCCAGGTCAACGCCTACGGCAAGCTTCGAAACCATACCGACGAATACATCTATTTCCGCTCCGACCATCACTGGACTCAGCTGGGCGCTTATTATGCCTACACGGCTTTCTGCGAATCGGCCGGGTTCAAGGCCCACGATTTGAGCGAATACCAGACCGGGCGGTATGAGAACTTCCTGGGGACTCTTTACCGGGCGGCGAAGAATTATCCTCAGTCGGACAAGGTGCGGGATAACCCGGATTACCTGGATTATTACGTGCCCCTGAGCACCCACAATGGAGAAATCTACGGCGACGCCAATTATACCGTCCAGTATAATATCCAAGCGGTGAAGACTGGGCTTAACAATCCCACCTACGCCTATGACTGCTTCTGCGGGGACGCCGCCCTCATCAAGTTTACCAGCGACTGCGGCACCGGCAAGAAGCTCATCATGACCAAGGATTCCTTTGGCAATGCCTTCATCCCCTTCCTGCTCGACCATTATTCCGAGGTATATGTGGTGGACCCCCGCCACGTATCCAAGGTGTTCGGCAATAGCTTCGATCTGACCGACTTTGTCCGGGAGCATCAGATTGACGATGTGCTGGTGATGAACTATGCCTTTGCCGCGCAGGAAAAGAGTTATCTTGCAAAGCTAGAATCCATCATTTGACAGCGGGTGAAAATATGCGCTGCGGGCTTTCTTCTTAAGAAGAAAGCCCGCAGCTTTTTCTTTAGTAGAACGTCAAAGGAACAAGCAGCTACCGCCAAAATGGAAGGATTGCGAAAATGCTTTGCAGCCGGGCCTGGAAATTGGTCGAAAGGGGTGCTTATCCGTGCGGCTTTAGCCGAGCCTTTCGGTTACCGGAACAGATCCCAAAGCCGGTCGAAAAAGTTCTTGTCCTCCACCTCTTCCTGGACCTCCTCTTTAGGAGTTTCCTTGGTCAAAGCAGGCGTCTGGATGACAAACTGCACGGAATTGGGCACTATTTTATCTGACACAAAGGAAACCGGCGTGCTCCCTTCCTCGCTTTTTTCCAGAAAATCGAACTGCTCCAAATAAGAAGAGGATTCCCCGATTCCTTCGTGCAGCTGCTGCTGGCCGTCCGCCAGCTTCTGCACCTCGGAGGGAATGGCCGCGCTCTGGGAGGAAATCTGGTCGAGCCCGTTTGAAAGAGCGGTCAAGCCTTCGCGCATCTGAGCAGCGCCCTCTTTAAGCGAACCGCTGTTGGCCTTGAGCTGGGCGAGTCCGTCGTTTAAAGAACGAATACCGCCTACCAGCTGTTGAATGCCGTCGGACAGCTCGTTGATCTTTTTATCCACGCTTGCAAGCTGGTCCTCTGCCTTTTGCAGCAGTTCCATGGCTTTTTGCTGGTATTCCTCGGGAACCAGGGTGGTAATGAGTTCCCGGACGCAGGAAAGGGCTTCTTCCACCCGGGCCTTGATGTCCCGATAATGGCTTAGCATTTTTTCTCCCTGCTCGGCAAAGGAATTGACTGCAGCGGTGATGTCGTCGCACCCGTCGGACAGGGCGTTCACCGCGTTTGTGTATTCGTCGATGCCGCCGGTGAGGGCCCCGGCTCCATCCTTTGCCTTGGCAGCGCCGTCCGCCAGCTGATCGAGCCCGCCGGACAGAGCGGTCAGCCCCTTCTTGAGCTGGAGAGTTCCGTCATAAAGCTGGCCGGTGGCGTCGGACATCTGTCCCACCGCGTCCTTGATTTCCTGGGTATCCACATCCACAAAGCTGTTGATGTCGAAGTACGAGCAGGTGATGCTGATGGCGTCCATGGAGAAGTCCTTGGCTTCAAAGGAAAGGTGGTATTCGCCTTCCCGCCCAGCCATGGCCATATAGGCGAGGGTGGCGGTGCGTCCTACAATGACGGTGGTGGCGCCCGGGGCGCTGATCTTCGAGCAGACGTCCAGATTTAAGGGCAGCTGGATCTGGGACAGATAATTCTCTGCAAAATAGGGCTTTGCGTCCGGATTTGGGTGCACCTTAATGGTGATTTCCACTTTGCCGGACTTGCCGATCAACTCCTGCGCATCCATGGGCTTGCCGTCGAGCGCGTATTCGAACGCATAGGTAAAGGGAAGCGCGCCGCCAACCGGGGTGCCCTGATAGTAAAGTCCCTTTTCACTTTTGGACCGGGTGAAGGAAATTTCGTCCCCCTTTACCGTCGGCTCCTGAGAATCGGTCAGATTCTGGATATCGGTATAATTGCCGTAATCGGTGTATATCCCGTCGGCCGGAGTTTCCAGATGGTTGACCACATACATGGAAGCCATACTTCCGTCGGCGTTGAGGGTGACGTACACGGTTTCGTCCTTCGCCAAGGCTTGAGCCTCGCGATCGGCTGCCGGCTCTTCGCCGGTGGCCTGGGTTTCTGCCGCAGGCATTATGGCGGGAGTGGAAGCCGAGGCAAAGGTAGCGGTGGTAATCAGCAGCACCGCGGTGAGCAAGATGGAAAGAACCCGTTTCATCGCAATCGCTCCTTTCGTGTGGATAGCGTTACCGGATGGTTCACTTTATGGCGTTTTTTTATTGGTTTTGCTTTGTTTTTGGGGCGAGGGCGCTTTAAAAAAGTGCTTCGTTCCAAGGGTGGTCACCCGGATGACCGGGTCTAGGAGAGTCAATAGGATGGGAAGCAGGGTGAGGACCAGCACGCCCGAGAGGGCGGCGCCGCGCCCGAGCAGCGTGCCGATTTCGCTAATGGACCCAATTTGGGACACAAGCCCGTAGGAGAAGCCGGCCGTTGCCAGAATGAGGGCGGAAATGACCACCGAGGGCCCGGCCGTCTTAATGGCGGACACGGCTGCCTCCCGAGGCGGCTGGATGCGCCGGAATTCCGTATAGCGGGTGGTGAGCAAAATCGCATAGTCAATGGTGGCGCCCAGCTGCAGGGAGCTTACCACCAGATACCCGATGAACAACAGCTTCGACCCGGAGAAATAAGGTACGCTCATGTTGATCCAAATGGACGCTTCAATGGCGAAAATCAGGATGATCGGGATGGACAGGGACCGCTGGATCAGCAGGATGATAAGCCCCACCGCCAGGATGGAAAAGAGATTGACCACCATAATGTCCTGCGATACCGTGTCCTTGATGTCCAGGACGCTGGTGGGGGTTCCCGCTGCCAGCCACTGGTCGGGATAGTACCGCTGGGCGGCGGCCTTAATGTCCTCCACGGCGGCAAAGACCGCGTCCGATTCCCCTTCGATGTTCAGCGACACGATCATGCGGCTGTAATCCTCGGAGATGAACATATCCCGGACCGCCTGGGGCATCATGTCCCGGGGAATCGCCGGATCCGCCATGGTGGACAAAGCCTGCACGCTTCCCACTGCATTCATGTCGGATAGTTCGTTTGCCAGCTGGGTTTCCTTGGCCACGCTGTCGTTGGGAACCAGCAGGATGACAGGATTGCTGACACCAAACCGGTCCTCTACCTTCTGCTTGGCCACGGCTACCTCACCCTGGGCCGAGCTGCCCGACGAATCGCCATAGAGGAAGGAATTGCTGTTCTGCGCCAGGAAGCAGGGAACCAGCAACACCAGTACCACTCCTAAAATTATCCACCGGGATTTGAGAACCCCTCGCCCCAGCTTGCCGAATTGAGGCATCAGCTGGCGGTGGGCGCTTTTCTCAATGACCTTGTGCATGGTCAGGATGATGATGGGGGTCAGGATGATGACGCTCAAAAAGCTGATGACGATGCCCTTGGCGAGGACCAATCCTAAGTCCGTCCCGATGGAATACTGCATGAACACCAGCGCCAAAAAGCCCGCCACCGTGGTCAGGCTGGAGGCGGCGATGGAGGAGATGGATGCTTTGGTAGCGGTCACTACCGCGTCGTAAACGCTGTCGGTTTTCTTTCGTTCCTCCAGGTACCGGTGCATCAGGAACAGAGAATAGTCCATAGACATGGCCAGCTGCAAAATGGATGCCATGCCGTGGGTAATGAAGGAGACCTCGCCGAAGAACAGATTGGTGCCCATGTTGATGACGATGGACACGCCGATGACAAACAAAAGAATGAACGGCTCAATCCACGTGGAGGAAGCCAGCATCAGGATCAAGATGCACAAGGGGATGACCACCAGCACGATGGTGGTGATTTCCCTGTTCATCACGCTGTTCATGTTGCGGTTTTCCTCCGCGGCGCCAGTAATGTAGAGCGGCTTGTCGGTCAGGGTGCGGATTTCCTCTAAGGCGGCGCCCGATTTGGGCGAATAGCTTCCTTCGATGAACTGGACGGTATAGAGAGCTGCCCCATCCTTATAGTAGCTGTCGAGATAGCTTTGGTCGATAAATTCCAAGGGCTTACTAATATCGGCCACCGAGTCGAGCCAAAGCACGGCCGATACGTTTTCCACCCCTTCTATTTTCGTTTTCAGGTCCGCCGCTTCCCGCAGGGATACGTCTTCCACCATCACCGAGGCAGTGCCGGGATAGCTAAACTCCTCTTCCAGCACGGTAATGGCTTGTTTGGTGGTGGATTCTTCCGGCAGATATTCCGCCAAATCGTAATTGACCTGTACCAGAGGAATCATCACGAGACTTGCCACCACCAGCACCAGAAAAATGGAGCAGACGAGAATGCGGTGGTGGAGAATGAAATGTAGGACCCGGTCCAATCAGACCACCTCCTATTCGTGTTTGGGCGGGTACTTGCAGGGAATGCTTCCGAGCAAAAGGCCCAGAAGCTCACTGATCAGCGTACGAAGGCGGTTTGCATCTCCGCCGTAGTGGTTAAACACCGTGAAAATCCCTTCCAGAATGGCGCCTGCCATAGCGTCGGCCAGAAGCGGGTCGCACTGGGGAAGAATATCCCGGGAAAGCCGCCCGCTGACCAGGGCCGACAGTTCTGCCCGGGCGTTCTTATAGGGGCTGCCCGCGCTTTTGTTCATCAGAATCAGAAACTGAGGCCGGTTTTCCAGGAAGGTTTCAGTAATCAGATCGGTGATCTGGTTGATGGTGGGGAGAGTCATCAGGTCCTGGGTGTCCACCGGGATGGAAATCAGCCGGTTGAGAGACTGCCACACCGGAGAGATGATGCTCTCAAAAAGCGCGTCCTTTCCGCCGAAATAAGCGTAGACGTTGCCCACCGTAATGCCGGCCTGGGCGGCGATGTTTCGCATGGACGACTGCTGATAGCCGGCGTTTAGAAACTCCTCCGTAGCCGCGGCAATGATTTTATTACGCACATCGTCCTTTTGTACCTGCATAGAATTCACCTCCGGCAAAGTGGATTTGAAAGTTAAACAAGCGTTTATTTTTCCGCCTTTATGATACCACTGGGAAGGAATGGTGTCAATATTGAACGTGCATTTAATATTGCTTGTCTGTGAAAAAACTGTGAATTTTCTGAGAAGGAGCAGGCTGGAAAAAATGGGCCTTCCCGACGCGCCGACGGAAAAGGATTGCCTTGGAGCCGACGAGGTGATAAAATAAGACCAATTGAAGGAAAAGGAAGGGTTTTGATGCGCATCCTAGTGCTTTGCGACGATACCTATCATGCGGGAGAAACCGTCCGCGAGGGGCTGCTGCCCCTGGAAAGGGACGGGGTTTCCTTTGTGTTTTGTGAAGATGGACAAGGGCTCACCGCAGAGGAGCTTGCGTCCTATGAGCTGGTGCTGCTCTCCAAGTCGGACCAGCGGTCTATAGAGGATGAACGGCCTTGGCTGACCAAGGAAAGTCTGGACGCGCTGGAAACCTATGTAATGGAGGGCGGAGGACTGCTTGCGGTCCATTCGGGTACCTGCTATGACGGAAATGAGCGCATGGAACGGCTGTTGGGCGGCGTGTTTTTGACCCATCCGAAGCAGTGCCCGGTGACGCTGACCCCCTGTGGGGAGGACGAGCTGACCGCCGGCGTCTCCCCGTTCACCGTCACCGACGAGTTTTACACCATGCGCCTTTCGGACCCACAGGTGAAGATTCACGCCACTCTCGAAAGCGAGCACGGCAGCCAGCCTGCGGTGTGGACCAAACGGGTGGGGTTTGGACGGGTGTGCTGTATTACCCCGGCTCATAACCCGAAGTCCTGGAACGTTCCCGCCTTTACAAGGCTCCTTGAAAACGCCATCCGGTTTTGCACGAAGCCGGTGGGCACAGCGCTGGTAACCGGCGCGGGAAGGGGCCTGGGCTTTAGCCTGACCGAAGCCCTTTTGCGGCATAACTGGCAGGTCATCGCCGGAGAATACGATCCTGAGGTTTCGTTTTTGCCCAAGCTTTCGAAAGAATTTGAAAGTCGCCTCTGGGTGACGCCTTTAGACGTGACCAGCCCCGAAAGCCTGCAAGCGGCGAAGGCGTTTACCGCCCGCACCGCAGGAACGCTGGACCTGCTCATCAGCAACGCCGGTATTTACAGCCGTCACGAGGACGATTCTTATGAAAAGGGCCTTCATCCTGACGAGATGCTGCGCGATTATCAGGTCAACGCCTTAGGGCCGGTCCTGCTCATTGAGGCGTTTGCCCCGTTGATGGAGAAAAGCGGGTGCCGGCGGATTTGTGTGGTGTCCTCCGAAGCGGGGAGCATCGGGGCCTGCTGGCGGCAAAATGCCTTTGGCTATAGCATGTCTAAGGCGGCGGTGAACATGGGCGTGCAGATTTGGTTTCACTGCCTGCGCCCTAAGGGATACACCTTCCGTCTCTACCATCCGGGGTATCTGCGCACCTATATGCTGGGAGAAAAGAACCTGGCGGCGGATTTAGAGCCGGAGGAAGGGGCAAAGCTGGCCCTCGGCTATTTTCTCTTTGACCTTCCCGACGAGGATACCCTCACGTTACATAGTTTCGACGGCAGGGAATACCCCTGGTAAACGCCGTTGCCGCGGATGTCCGCGGGGTTTGGAGATAGATGGATGGAATATATTATTTTGGATTTGGAGTGGAACGGGGCGTGGTCCAAACGCACGGGAAAATACTTCAATGAAATCATTGAAATCGGCGCGGTGCGTCTGACGGAAAATCGCATTGTTGCCGACGAATTCAAAGCTTTAATCCGCCCGCGGGTCAGCGGAAAGCTTACGAGCTTGGTCAGCGACCTGACCAGCATCACCGACCAGGAGTTGCAAAACGGCACCACCTTCTGCCGGGCCATGGAGCGGTTCGGCCGGTGGGTAGGCGGCAAGGAAAACGTGGTGATGACCTGGGGGAACACCGACCTGCTGGTGCTCATCGAAAATTTCCGTTTTTATTACGGGAGCGGCCGGATCCGGTTTTTAAGCTGGTACGCCGACCTGCAAAAGTATTGCCAGAGCGAGATGCAGATGGGCGGCGGCAATCATCTGGGGCTTTTAAAGGCAGCCCAGATGCTGGAAATCTCTGTGGATGAGGATAGCCTTCACCGGGCGCTGGACGATAGCCGCCTGTCTGCCAAGGTGTTTGACCGGCTTTATGACGAAAAACGGCTCGCACCCTTTATCCAAAACGCCCTGACCGAAGAGTTTTACCGGCGGCTGACCTTTAAAAATAAGGTCATCAGCGACATCCAGTCCCCCCTCATCGAGCGCCAGGAGCTGGTGGTGCGCTGCCCCGCCTGCCAAAAGCGCATGCGCCGCAAGGGAAAATGGACTTTCCGGGGCCGGTTTTTTAGAGCCTCGTTTGTCTGCCGCAGCTGCCAGAAGGAATATACTGCCCGGCTGCAGTTTAAGCAGGAGTTTGACGGGGTGGTGACCAAGCGGATCATAGAGGAAAAGCTGCCTCCAGCGCAGAAACCGGAAAAGGTCACGGCAAAGGAATAAGCGGGAAGAGAGGGCATCGGTTTGACCGCGCGGCAGACGGCGCGAAACGGTCCGCCGGGCGGCCTTTTTGTCTCTCTTTTGGACAAAATCATGGCGAATGTCCGATATTCCCGGATATTTGCCGCCCAAGACGGCATATAGATTGGATAAGAATCCGGTGCGGAGGTGTCGCCATTGGACGGGTTGGAACAATGGATCGAACAAGTCAACAGCGCGGTCCACTCCTTTGTGTGGGGACCGGTGATGATCTGCATCCTGGTGGGAGCCGGCATTTGGTTTACCATCGGGACGCGTTTTTTTCAGGTGCGCAAAATCGGCGCCATCTGCGGCACCTTAGGCAGCGTCTTTAAACGCAAAAAGGACCGGGACGCAGGGGCCATTTCGCCGTTTCAGGCGGTGTCGGCGGCGCTGGCGGGAACGCTCGGCGTGGGCAACATCGTGGGGGTGGCCACCGCCATCACCATCGGCGGCCCAGGCGCGGTCTTCTGGATGTGGGTGTCCGCCTTCTTCGGGATGATGACCAAGTACGCGGAAGTGGTGCTGGCGGTCCATTACCGGGAACGAAACGGCCGGGGCGAATGGGTGGGCGGCCCTATGTACTATCTGAAAAACGGCTTGCATTCCAAGTTTCTAGCCGGAGCGTTTGCGGTCTTTGGGGTCTGCGCCTCCTTCGGCATCGGCAACATGACCCAGGCAAACGCCATTTCCTCCTATTCGCAAAACGTTTTTGGCGTCCCCACCGCTGTGACCGGTGTGGTAATCGCCGTCATCACCGGCCTTGTCATCATCGGCGGCATCAAGCGCATCGCCGGAGTGACGGAAAAAATTGTCCCTTTTATGGCGATTCTCTATATTGTGGGCGCGGGCGCGGTGATCGTGGTGCATTATAAGGCCGTGCCGGATGCGTTGAGCGCCATTTTTTCCGGCGCCTTCGCCTTTGAGCCACTGGCTGGAGGGATAGCAGGCAGCGCCATGGCCCGAGCCATCCAGGTGGGCATCTCCAAGGGTGTCTTTTCCAACGAAGCGGGCCTTGGCAGCGCGTCCATCGTCCACGCGGCGGCGGACACTCCTCATCCGGCCCGGCAGGGGCTTTGGGGTGCCTTCGAAGTGTTCGCCGATACGCTGGTGGTCTGCACCATCACGGCGCTGGCGGTGCTGTCCTGCGGGCTGTGGGAAAACCCGGAGATCACCGGCGTAACCCTGACCCAGAAAACCTTTGAAAGCGTGTTCGGTCCCTTCGGCGGGGCGTTTCTCGCCGTGTCCATCATTTTCTTCGCCTTCGCCACCATCATCGGCTGGTCCTATTACGGGGAACGGTGCGGCGAGTACCTGTTCGGCGCGAAGTTTTTGATGCCCTATAAAGTGGTGTACGTGCTGATGACGGCGGTGGGCGCGGTGCTGGAGCTGACGCTGGTGTGGGACCTGTCGGACACGTTAAACGGCCTGATGGCGATTCCAAACCTGATCGGTTTATTTGCGTTGAGCGGAATGGTATTTAAGCTGACAAAGGAAGAGTTCCCCGGGCGGCGGGCCGAGGAGGCTCAGAAATGGGAGCGAAAAAAGCAAAGGATGCGAAGATAAATGGAAGCGTTTTTCTGTGAGCAGTGCCCGAGAAAGTGTCGGGCTGTGCGCACCTCCACGGCCGGCGAGGGCTTTTGCAGCATGCCCGCCGGGCCGGTGGTGGCCCGGGCGGCCCCTCATTTCTGGGAGGAACCGGTTTTAAGCGGGACAAAAGGATCGGGCGCGGTCTTTTTCTCCGGCTGCGTGCTCCAGTGCTGCTTTTGCCAGAACACGGAGATTTCCGCAGGCGGCTTTGGCAAGACGCTCACCCTAGAGGAGTTTGCCGCCTGTTTAGAAGGCTTAGTCAGACAAGGAGTCCATAATCTCAACCTGGTCACTCCCACCCATTTTACCCATGTGATTCGCGAGGTCCTCGCCCGGCACAAGCCGGCCGTGCCGGTGGTCTATAACTGCGGCGGGTATGAGCTGCCAGAGACCTTGCGCACGTTGGAAGGCATGGTGGACATCTACCTGCCCGATCTCAAATACGTGGACCAGGATGCGTCCGCCCGGTATTCCGCCGCACCCGACTATTTTGCAGTTGCCTCTAAGGCCATTTTGGAGATGGCGAAACAGGTGGGTTCTGTGCAGCTCGGAGAGGACGGGCTGATGAAAAAGGGCCTGATCGTGCGCCATCTTATGCTGCCAGGGCACACAAAGGATTCCATCCGGGTGCTCGAATGGATCAAGGCCGAGCTGCCCAAGGGAACCTACGTGAGCCTTATGTGCCAGTATACCCCCTGCGGGCGGGCGGACCGGTACCCGGAGCTTTCCCGCAAGGTGACGAAGCGTGAGTACGACAAGGTGCTCGACCGGCTGTTCGCCCTGGGGCTGGAAAACGGCTTCGTGCAGGAGCGGGCATCCGCCGCCGCTAAGTTCATCCCCGCCTTTGACCTGACCGGCGTGCCGGGAGAGGATCGGGAACGAAAATAAACCGAAAGAAGGGACAAGCCATGCCTCGGATCGTCAAGCCTCTTCCCACCTATACCAAAGGGGAAGAGCTGTTCAATGCCATTTCCCATGGAGTCGGCGCGCTTTTGGCGCTGGCGGCCCTGCCTATTATGATCGTGTGGTCCGCCTTTTACGGAGACGTATGGAGCATCGTCAGCTGCAGCGTCTATGGGGCTATGCTTCTTCTGCTTTACGTGATGTCCACCATCTACCATGCCCTTCGCATCGAAAAGGCCAAGCGCGTCTTTCAGATCATCGACCATTGCTCCATTTTCCTGCTCATCGCCGGGACCTATACGCCATATACTTTGGTGACGCTGCGGCGGGAAGGAGCGTGGGGCTGGGTGCTCTTTGGCGTGGTGTGGGCAGCGGCCATCGGCGGCATCGTCTTAAACGCGGTGGATATGCACCGGTTTAAGGTGATTTCCATGATCTTTTATTTGTGCATGGGCTGGTCGGTGGTAGTGGCGTTCGTGCCGCTCATCGAGGTGTTTTCCGGTCCGGGGCTTACGCTGATGATTGTAGGCGGCGTGTGCTACACGGTAGGCGCGGTGCTCTACGGGCTGGGAAAAAAGATCAGGTACATGCATGCGGTGTGGCACCTGTTCGTGCTGGCGGGAAGTATTCTGCATTTCTTTTCCATCCTGTTCTATGTCCTACCAAACCGGTGACCGGCAGTGTAGAGACGGAATAAATACGCTTTTTAGAAAACAGAAAGGAGACCGTTATGATTCGGTTTGACCATGTGAATTTCAATGTACTCGACCTGGAGAAATCCTTGCGGTTTTATGCGGATGCGTTGGATCTGCATCCAGTGCGCGAGCATGTGGAGGAGGACTTTCGCATTGTATTCCTAGGTGACGGGAAAAGCCCCTTTTCCCTGGAGCTTACCTGGCTTAAGGACCGGGAGAAGCCTTACGACCTGGGCGAAAAGGAATACCACCTGGCTTTTACCACCGACCAGTACGAAAAGCTGCACAGCCTGCACGAACAAATGGGTGTGATCTGCTACGAAAACCCTTCTATGGGGATCTATTTCATTGCCGACCCGGACGGCTACTGGATTGAAATCGTACCGGAAAAAGCGTAAGGGACGGCACCTTTTCGAATGCGAGAGAAGGAGGTATCGCTCCTTATTACGCTGGAGAAAAAGGCATTTGTACATGTGTAGTTAAAACCACCGGTTATGCCGGTGGTTTTAACTTGATACGGGAAAAGGAGCGGCTGACGTCTTTCAAACGTACGGGAATCGGGTTTATTTCCGTGGCGTTTCCTCAGCCAGGAATCGGCGGATGGACCTTTTTGCAATATAGGACCTCTACCGGTAGTTTTTTATCATTGAATAAAGGAAGAGGCCTGCGGACTCAGTCCGCAGGCCTCTTCCTGGTTAATAGGGGATGTTTTTTTATTTTGTGGCTTCATCCATTCCCTCCCGCAGGGAACGAACAAAGTCATACACGGGGCCAGCACAGCATTCCCCATGCTCGGCAGCCACCTTCACAACGGCGCTGCCCACGATCACCCCGTCGCAGTAGCGCTGCATTTCTTTTGCCTGTTCTGGCCCGGAAATACCGAAGCCTACGGCACAGGGAATAGTGGCGTAGGGCCGAATTTGGCCGAAGAACTCGTCAAAGTCGGTAGAAAAGCCGGAACGCATCCCGGTGACCCCGGTGGAGGACACACAGTAAAGAAAGCCCTTGGCACCTTTTGCAATTTTGGCCGCCCGTTCGTGGGAGGTGGGGGCCACCAGGCGGATGGAATAGACCCCGTGCGCTTCGGCCACGCCTTCGATCTCGTCCTTTTCCTCATAGGGCATATCGGGAACAATAACCCCGT
The DNA here is from genome assembly GCA_018364155.1 of Clostridiales bacterium. Classification (GTDB taxonomy): domain Bacteria; phylum Bacillota; class Clostridia; order Oscillospirales; family Acutalibacteraceae; genus Solibaculum_A. Next base: position 123,185 of record JAGZMM010000003.1, on the reverse strand, counting down.
CCACCCCGCACTGTTCGCACAAAGAGAAAAACCGCTCTTTGCCGAACCGGTAGATGCTGTTTAAATAAAGCATGAGCAGGAGTGGCTTCTGGGTGGTTTGGCGCAGACGCTTGACCAAGTCGAAAATGGCTACCAGCGTTGTACCCGCCGCCAGCGCCCGCTGGGATGCCTCCTGGATGACCGGGCCCTCCGCCACCGGATCGGAGAAAGGAACGCCCAGTTCAATCAGGTCTGCCCCCGCCCGGTCCATCGCCAGAACCGCTTCTTGTGTCACCGAAAGGTTCGGGTCCCCGGCGGTGATAAAGGTGATGAGGGCCTTGCGCCCCTGCTTTTTGAGCTCTGCGAATTTTTGGTCGATTCTATTCATGGATGGTCACCCCTCTGTATCGTGCTACCTGATAAACGTCCTTATCCCCCCGGCCGGACAGGCAGATGACCATGCTCTGGTCCTTGCCCATCCGCGGCGCGAGCTTTCTTGCCGCCGCCACCGCGTGGGCCGACTCGATGGCCGGAATGATGCCCTCGGTTTTCGACAGGTATTCGAACGCGCTCACCGCTTCCTCGTCGGTGATGTCCACATAGTCCGCCCGGCCGGTTTCAAAGAGATGGGCGTGCTCCGGGCCGATGCCGGGATAGTCGAGCCCGGCGGAAATGGAATAAACCGGGTCGATTTGCCCCTCTTCGTTTTGCAAAAACAGGGACTTCATTCCGTGAAAAATTCCCTTGGAGCCCTTGGTGATGGTGGCGGCGTGCAGGGCGGTGTCCACCCCTTTGCCGGCCGCCTCCGCGCCCACCAGCCGCACCGACGGCTCGTTGATAAAGTCGTAAAACATGCCCATGGCGTTGGAGCCGCCGCCTACGCAGGCCACCACACAGTCAGGCAGCTTCCCGGTTTTCTCGAGCATTTCCCGTTTGGTCTCCTCGCCGATGATTTTCTGAAAGTCCCGGACCATGGTGGGATAAGGGTGAGGACCCATCACCGAGCCGATCAGGTAATAGGTGTGCCCTACATTTGTGGCCCAGTCCCGCATGGCTTCGTTGATGGCATCCTTTAAGGTGCGCGTGCCGCTGGACACACCGGTGACCTTCGCCCCCAGAAGCTCCATGCGGTATACGTTGAGAGACTGGCGCTCCATGTCCTCCTCGCCCATGAACACCTCGCATTCCATGCCGAAGAGCGCCGCGGCGGTGGCGGTGGCCACCCCGTGCTGGCCGGCGCCTGTTTCCGCGATCAGGCGGCGCTTGCCCATCTTCTTTGCCAGCAGCGCCTGCCCGAGCACATTGTTGATCTTATGGGAGCCGGTGTGGTTTAGATCCTCCCGCTTGATGTACACAGCCGCGCCGCCCAGGTCCTTGGTCATTTTCTCGGCATAGTACAGCATGGAGGGGCGGCCCGCATAGTCCCGGTAATACGTGTGCAGCTCCTCCAAAAAGGCCGGGTCCTCCCGGTAGTGGTCGTATGCCGCCTGCAGCTCCTGCACGGCGGCCATGACGGTTTCGGGGACGTACTGCCCGCCGAACTCGCCGAATCTTCCGATTTTATTCATAGTCAAACCCCTCTTATGATTGATAGAATCTGTTTGATTTTTTCCCGGTCCTTGATACCGTTTGTCTCAATTCCGCCGGACAGGTCCACCCCGTCTGGACGGACTTGCCGGGCGGCTTCCCGGAGGTTACCTGCGTGCAGGCCTCCCGCCAGGAAAAAGGGCCTGGGCGGGGAAACATGCCCAAATAGGCTCCAGTCCGCAGTTTTCCCGGTGCCGCCGTAAGCGTCCTTGGAAAAAGCGTCGAACAAAACCAGGTCCGCCCCATAGCTTTGGGCGCGTTGCAGGTCGGATTCCGTTTGCACCCGCACCGCCTTCCACAGGCTGGTGCCCGTCGGCAAAAGCGCGCGCAGGCGGGCGATGTACGCCGCATCCTCATCCCCGTGCAGCTGTACCGCGTTTAGAGAAACATCCTTTGCAATCCGGGCTACCGTTTCGGGCGGTTCGTTGACGAAAACGCCCACCGCCTGGATGGATGCGGCCAAAGCCTTTCGCAGAGCGGCCGCCTTAGAGGGTGTTACCTGCCGGCGGCTTTTGGCAAAAACGAAGCCCACATAGTCGGGTCCAAACTCGTTTACGTACCGGATGTCTTCCATGCGGCTCAGGCCGCAGAGCTTTACTTTCATAGCCCCTCCCGCAGAGAAGAAAGGGCGGCCCTGATGTCTGCGCTTCGCATGAGCGTTTCCCCGATGAGAACCGCGTCAGCGCCCTGCTTTCGGACCATGTGCAGATCTGCACTCTTTTGCATGCCGCTCTCTGCCACAAGGATGGTATCCGCCGGCAGGCTTTTGGAAAGCCGGGCGGTGATGTTCAAATCTACCGCAAAGGTTTTCAGATTTCGGTTGTTGATCCCCACGATGGGGCACCCGGCGGACAAAACCCGTTCTAGTTCCTCCTCGTTATGCACTTCCGTCAGGCAGGCAAGGCCCACCGATTTGGCAACGGCGAGAAATTCCCGGATGGCTTCGGTGGAAAGCAGCGCGGCGATGAGCAAAACCGCGTCCGCTCCCAACACCCTGGCCTCGTAAATTTGGTAAGGATCAAAAATGAAATCCTTTCGCAGCAAGGGGAGGGATACGGCTTTGCGGATGGCGGACAGATATGCGCTGCTTCCCTGAAAGTACCGTTCCTCCGTCAAAACCGATACGGCGTCGGCTCCCGCCGCTTCGTAGGCCTTGGCGGTGGCGACCGGGTCAAAGTCCGGCTGTATGAGGCCCTTGGAGGGGGAGGCTTTTTTTACCTCCGCGATGACGGCCAGCCGGTCTGCGCGCAGTGCACCCGCAAAGTCCCTCGTAGCGCCGGCCATCCCTTCGGCTTTTGTCCGGACTTCGTGAAAAGGCCGCTTGGCCTGTTCCCGCGCCAGCTGCTCCTTGCGGGCGGCTACAATGTCGTCCAAAATCATACGCGTTTGCCCTCCTTTGCGAAGGAACCGGTCAGTTCTTTGAGCGCGTCGAGCTTTTGCATGGCCGCGCCCGAGTCGATGGAGCGCTTTGCCATGGCTACCCCGTCTTCAATGCTGTCCGCCCGGCGGGCAATGTAAAGGGCGCAGGCCGCGTTTAGCACCACAATGTCCCGCTGAGGGCCTTCCTTGCCGGAAAGCACGTCTAGGGTAATCTTCGCATTGTCTTCAGCTGTGCCGCCTACAATAGTCGATTTGTCCGCGAAGGCGATGCCGTAGTCCCGCGGATCCAAGTCGTACTTAATGATCTTGCCGTCGCGGATTTCGCAGATGCGGGTTTTGTCGGAAACAGTGATCTCATCGAGCCCGTCGCAGCCATGGACGATCATAGCGCCCTTGATACCTAAGTTCATCAGAACCCGGGCCATGGTCTCCATCAGCCCTTCGTCGTACACGCCCAGGATGATATACTGAGCAAACGCCGGATTTGCCAGCGGGCCTAAAATGTTAAAGACGCTGCGCACCCCTATTTCCCGCCGGGGCCCGGCGGCAAAGCGCATGGAGCTGTGAAAACAAGGGGCGAAGAGGAAGGAAAGGCCGCATTTTTTGATGCATTTCTCCGCCTGGGATGCAGTCATATTGATGTTGACCCCTAAGGCTTCCAGCACGTCCGCCGCGCCGCTTTTGCTGGAGACACTCCGGTTGCCGTGCTTTGCCACCTTCAGGTTGGCCCCGGCGATGACAAAGGAAGCAGTGGTGGAGATGTTAAAGGTGTTGGCCATGTCCCCGCCGGTGCCCACAATGTCGATAACCGAGGTGGAATGCCCCACCTGCACGGCATTTTTGCGCATGACCCGGGCAAACCCGGTGATTTCATCGGTGGTTTCCCCTTTCATGCGAAGGGCGGTCAGAAAGGAGGCGATCTGCGCGTCGGTAGCGCCGCCGCTCATGATGCAGTCCATTGCCTCGAAGGCTTCCTCCTGGCTGAGGTTTTCCCCGTCGATGGCCTTAAAAATGTAAGGCTTTAAGGCGTTTCGTTTGGCAGGGGGGATTTCCGCCCTGGGGGTGCCGAAGGAGGTGACGGGAAGGCCGGCCACCTTTCCTAAGAAGTTTTCCAGAAGCTGCTTGCCGCAGCCAGTCAAAATGGATTCAGGGTGAAACTGCACGCCGAAGGTGGGATGCTCTTTGTGCATCACCGCCATAATCTGTCCGTCCTCATCGGTGGCGGTGACCTTTAGGCAGGACGGAAGGCTCTGCTCGTCGGTAATCAGGGAATGGTACCGGGCGACGGGGGTGCTTTCGGGCAGGCCGGAAAAGAGCGGGCAGCGAGGGTCCAGGTTTACCGTGCTCGCCTTGCCATGCATCAGCGTTTTCGCTGGGACTGTTTTGCCGCCGAAGGCTTCCCCGATGGCCTGGTGCCCCAGGCACACGCCCAGAATCGGGATGCGCCCGGAAAAACGCTTCACCGCGTCGATGGTGACGCCCGCTGTTTTGGGATAGCCGGGGCCGGGGGAGAGAAGGAGAGCCTCGGGTTTGAGCCTCTCGATGTCGTCCAAGGTAATCTCGTCGTTTCGCACCACTTTTACGTCGCTGTAAAGCTGGCCGACAATCTGATAAAGATTATAGGTAAAGGAATCGTAATTGTCGATGAGTAAGATCATAGCTTCGCCGCCTCCTCAATGGCATGGATAACTGCCTGGGCCTTGTTTCTCGATTCTTCGAACTCTTTTTCCGGCACCGAGTCGGCTACAATGCCGCCTCCCGCCTGGATATAGGCCTTGTTGTCCTTAAAAAGCGCCGTGCGGATAGCGATGCAGGTATCGATGTTCCCATCAAACCCTAAGTATCCCACCGTGCCGCCGTACAGGCACCGTTTCTTATTTTCCAGCTCGTCGATGATCTCCATGGCCCGCACCTTGGGCGCACCCGAGAGGGTTCCCGCAGGAAGCACCGCCATGAGCGCGTCCACGGCGGTTTTGCCCTCCTGTAGAATGCCCTTGACGTCGCTGACCAGGTGCATCACCTTGGAAAACCGCTCTACCTGCATCAGCCGGGTGACCTCCACCGTGCCGAATTTACTGACCTTGCCCACGTCGTTGCGGCCTAAGTCTACGAGCATGGTGTGCTCTGCTTTTTCCTTCGGATCGTTTAAGAGAGCGTTCTCATTCTGGGCGTCCAGCTCCGGAGTGACCCCTCTCGGGCTCGTGCCGGCGATGGGACGGGTGGTGACCACCCCTTTGGTGACGTTTACCAGCATTTCCGGGGACGCGCCCACAATCTGATAGGAAGGGCATTGCAGGTAATAGAGATAAGGGGACGGATTCGTTGCCCGCAGAACCCGGTAGACGTCGAAGGGATCCGGGGGATTCTCCGCCTCGAACCGCTGGGAGAGCACTACCTGGAAAATGTCGCCCGCGCGGATGTATTCCTTGGCCTTTTCTACATTGGAGAGGAATTCCTCTTTCGTCAAGTTGGAGGTGATGCGGCAGGGGCGGGAGGGCTTTTCCTGGGCAGGGGCGGGGACAAAGGTGCGAATCTGCTCGGCAAGCTCCTTTGCCCGTGCTTCGCAGGCAGCGTACTGGGCGTCCAAATCCCCGTTCTTATACACGTTGAGGATGATCACCGTTTTGTTGCTCAAATGATCGAAAGCCACCACCTCGTCAAACAAAAACAGATGGCAGTCGGGCAGATGCAGATCGTCTTCGGGGACACTAGTTAATTTCTTTTCCAGATACCGCACCGTATCGTAACCGAAGAAGCCCACAAGCCCGCCGGTGAATTTGGGCCGGTTGGGAACGCTGGGGGAATGGGTGCGCTCGAGAATGCCTTGCAAAAACCCAATGGGATTGCTTACCGGCTGTCTCGAAGCCTTGCCGTCTCGAACTGTGACGCCCTCGCCCTGTTCGATCCGCACTTCCAGCTTGGGACAGATGCCGATGAAGGAATACCGGCCCCACTGCTGGGAATTGTCCACGCTTTCTAAGATAAAGCAGGTTTCGTTGCCCGCTTTTAAGGCGTTAAAGAGGTGCACCGGGGTGTAGGTATCGGAAAGAACCTCGTAAAAAACCGGCGCTAAGTCATAATCCATGAGAAGTTCCCTAATTTCGTGTTTGGTCGGATACATAAAAAGCTCCTTCTCTCCGCGCTTAAGATTTCCCAAGTCTCCGCTCCTTGCGCGGGCACAGAGCGGAGAAAGGCAACAAAAAAAGCCGGTCGTCCAAACCATGGGACGATCGACTCGTGGTGCCACCCAAATTCGAAAGCTTAGAAAGCTTTCCTTCTTTACAAGGGTACGCGGCAATTTTGCAAGGTACATTGCGTCAAATGCAGGATACCCCCTCCGCGTAACGTGCGGATCACGGCATCAGCTACTCCGACCCTTTCTTTTGAGGCCGTTTCCCCTTGCTCCTCACAAACCCATTCCTCCAAAGCAGCGTATGTACCGGCTTTCCACCAGCCGCCGGCTCTCTGAACACCGTGTTGCGGAGTACTTACTTTTGCTCAACGGATTTTTTCTATCAGATTTTGTTGCTATTATATGCGCTCAAAATCCATTTGTCAACCTTTTTTTCTGCCAGGAAAAAAGAAAAAGAAGCGCCTGTGGGAAAGAAAGAGGTTGTTTACTGGGAGTGTATGGTTTTCCCGTGCTCCTGTAGGCGGGAAAACTCTACGGCCATGTCCGCCAGCGTCAAACCGGACAGCACCTCATCGATCTTTTCGTCCATTTTGTCCCACACCATTTTCCGCACGTGCCTGGCATACGGGGATTCCTCCTGCCCCCCGTGCGAGCCTACGATGGACAAATCCCCTTCCAGAACCTCCAGCACCTGCCGGATGGTGATATCCGAAGGCGGGGCCGCCAGCCGGTAGCCTCCCTGAGAGCCGGACATTCCCCGTATCAGCCCCGCATTTTTTAAAGCCGCAAAGCTGTGTTCGAGATAGTTTAAGGAAATCTTCTGCCGCTGGGCGATGCTTCCTAAGGTCACGTAATCCCCTTGGTCGTGAATGGCCAGGTCAATCATGGCGCGCAGGCCGTACCGGCCCCGGGTGGATAACTTCATTCCACTTCCTCCTTTAAAAAGGACTGTGCCAGGCTGGAAAGCGTCACTCCGTCCGCCACCGCGTCGATGGCACCGGCGAGCTTGGTCCAGACCGGACGGGTGGCGCACCGTGGGGCCATGGCGCTTTGGCACAGAGAAGGGTCCCGGATGCAGGCCACAGGGACCAGCTCCCCCTCCACTGCCCGCAGAATCTCACCCACCGTGATCTCGCCTGCTGGGCGGGCCAGCAGGTAGCCGCCCTTTTGCCCGCGCACCGTGGTCAAAAGCCCCGCCTTGCGCAGCCGGAAGAAAAGCTGCTCCAAATACCCTTCGGTAATCCCGGTCTTATCACTCAGTTCCCGGACTTTTTTTGGCCCTTCCTCGCAATTGACCGCCAGGCAGCACATGGCCTCGACTGCGTATTTTCCCTTGGTGGACAGCTTCATCCAGCACCCTCCTTCCTAGGTTCCTGCTGCTATGATAACGCAAAAAGGACAGCGGCGCAAGAGAAATTTTATAATTCCTATTGACATAGTAAAGATTGAAGGTTATAATCCTTATTAAATCGATAGGAAATACAGGGAAAGGGGTGACCGGCCGTGGAAAAAACAACCGCTGCCTTTACCCGCCTCGTGCATGTCACCAGCCGGCGAATGTGTCTGTGTTTGTTTTAGAAGGAATAGAAATGAACTACACAGGAGGCAAAGAAACATGAGCCAATTTCGTTTTGAAACCAATCAGCTGCACGCAGGCCAGACGCCAGATCCGGTGACCAAGTCCCGTGCGGTGCCCATCTATCAGACCACGTCCTATGTTTTTGACGACACCAACCAAGCGGAGAACCTGTTCGGCCTAAAAGAACCCGGCAACATTTATACCCGCATTATGAACCCCACCACCGACGTGTTCGAAAAGCGCATCGCTGCGCTGGAAGGGGGCGTGGGAGCGCTGGCGGCGGCGTCCGGGTCGGCCGCCATCACCTATTCCATTCTGAACCTAGCTTCGGCAGGGGATGAGATCGTCGCCGCCTCCACCTTGTACGGAGGGACCTTCGCTTTGTTCCACTCCACCTTCCCGAAACTGGGCATTCATACCACCTTTGTGAACCCTGACAATCCGAATAACTTTGAAGCCGCCATTACCGAACGGACCAAGGCCTTGTATATCGAGTCTATTGGGAATCCCGGCATCAACCTCATTGACATCGAAGCGGTGGCCAATATCGCTCACAAGCACGGCATTCCCTTAATTGTGGACAATACCTTTGCCACTCCGTATCTGCTTCGTCCCATCGAGTTCGGCGCGGACGTGGTGGTGCATTCGGCCACCAAGTTCATCGGCGGTCACGGCACCTCCATCGGCGGCGTTATTGTGGACGCGGGCCGGTTTGATTGGGCGGGAAGCGGGAGATTCCCGGATTTCACCGAGCCGGACGAGGATTATCACGGCATCCGCTACGTGCCGGACACGGGGGATGCGGCTTATATCACCAAAGCCCGGGTTCAGCTTCTTCGAAACACGGGCGCGTGCTTAAGCCCCTTCAACGCCTTTTTGCTTTTGCAGGGTTTAGAAACCTTGTCCTTACGGGTGGAGCGGCATGTGGAGAACGCGCAGAAGCTCGCCCGGTATCTCCAAGGACACGAAAAGGTAGCTTGGGTGAATTATCCGGGCCTTCCGGGGAACCCTTATCATGCTTTGGCGGAGAAGTACCTGCCCAAAGGCGCCGGCTCCATCTTCACCTTCGGCGTCAAGGGAGGCGAGCCTGCCGCCCGCAAGCTGATCGACAGCCTGCACATTTTTTCCCAGCTTGCAAACGTGGCAGACGCAAAGTCTTTGGTCATTCATCCGTCGTCCACCACCCACCAGCAGCTTTCCTCAAGCGACCAGGAGAAGGCCGGGGTCACGAAGGATATGATCCGCCTTTCTGTGGGCCTTGAGCACATTGACGACCTGATCGCCGATTTGGAGGAAGCTTTTTCAAAACTCGACTAGGAGGCGCTTTTATGCCAAACATCGCACAGGATTTGACCCAGTTAATCGGAAATACGCCCCTTCTCAAGCTGTCCCGTTATGGGGAACAGGAAGGGGTGCGGGGAGAGCTGATAGGGAAGCTCGAAAGCTTCAACCCTCTCTCTTCGGTTAAGGACCGCTTGGGCTACGCCTTGATTGCCGACGCGGAAGCGAAGGGAATATTAGGCCCCGGCTCCACCATCCTTGAACCCACCAGCGGAAATACCGGCATCGCCCTTTCCTTCGTGGCGGCCGCCAAGGGCTACCGCGTCATTCTCACCATGCCCGAAACCATGAGCCTGGAACGGCGCAGCCTGCTCAAAGCTTTGGGCGCCGAGCTGGTGCTCACCGAAGGGGCCAAGGGCATCAAGGGCGCCATCGAAAAGGCCCAGGAGCTGAAAGAGGAAATCAAAGGCGCGGTGATTCTCGGCCAGTTTACCAATGCCGCCAATGTCCGCATGCACTATCATACCACCGGTCAGGAAATCTGGCGGGACACTGACGGAAAAGTGGATTTCTTCGTGGCAGGCGTCGGCACCGGCGGCACCATCACCGGTGTGGCTGAGGCTCTCAAGGAGAAGAACCCGTCGATTCAGATCGTAGCGGTGGAGCCGGCCGCGTCGCCGGTGCTGTCCGGCGGGCAGCCGGGCCCTCACAAAATTCAGGGCATTGGTACCGGTTTTGTCCCCGCGCTTCTGAGAAGGGATCTGCTCGATGAGATCCTCCCCGTAAGCAATGAGGACGCCTTTGCAACCGCCCGTAAGCTGGCGGCAGCGGAAGGCCTTCTGTGCGGCATTTCTTCAGGAGCGGCTCTGTTCGCAGCCACTCAGGTGGCAAAGCGGGAGGAAAACGCGGGCAAACGCATTGTGGTGCTCCTGCCCGATACCGGAGAGCGTTACCTTTCTACCGGCCTCTTTGATGCATAATCCGGTGCCGGTTGGGCGGCTTTGTGCCTGATCGAAACCAAATGTTCATAAATCCCCCTGGTTTTGCATATCTATGCAAAACCAGGGGGATTTTGTCGTCCGACTAAGGTTACCCGCCGTTTCTTTCCCTGTATACCTGCGGCATGCAAACGTAACGGTAGGGCGAGTTCCATCCAAGCCAAAGCGGGCGGTGCCCGACCGGAAAATCAGAAATGGATTGAATGGTGCATGCAGAAAAGCAGCGTAGGCCGCGTTTTATGAAAACAAAAGACGGCTTTCGCCGGGACAAGCCGGATGGAACAGCGGTGTTTCAAGCTGGTTTTCCGCTCTCCTTTTCCTTTTTGGTGGATTTGCCGGCCGCCTTTTTTAGTTTGGATAGACGTTTTTTGGAACAAATTGGCCTTCTTTTGCGTAAAATAAAGTACAAATGACCATTATGTAAACTTTTTCGAACAATTGCTTTCGTCGCATTGAGATGGTCAAAAAAATATGGTAAAATAATAATAAATATCTGCATTTTCATACAGAATGGGAAGGGTGCGATTTCGAAGAAAAACAGGTGAAGGAGGGACTGCGGTTTGATCACAATGATGTTGGTTGGGTCGTTGATTCTGCTGGTGTGTGTCACGTCCAGCAAGCTTTTGTACCGGTTCGGCGTACCAGCGCTGCTTATTTTTTTGGTGCTGGGTATGTTCTTTGGTTCGGACGGACCGGGCGGTATTTATTTTGACAATTTCGATCTGGCCCGGCAGCTTTGCTCCTTTGGCCTGGTATTCATCATGTTTTACGGCGGCTTGGGCACCAATTGGAAGATGGCCAAACCCGTAGCGGTACCGTCTATCCTGCTGTCCACGGTGGGCGTGGTGGTCACGGCGGTGCTGACCGGGCTTTTCTGCCATTTTGTTTTGGGAACCACGTTGCTGGAAGGCCTTTTGGTGGGCTCGGTGGTGGGCTCCACCGACGCTGCGTCCGTCTTTTCCATCCTTCGTTCCCGCAAGCTCAACCTAAAGGGCGGCCTTGCCTCCATGCTGGAGGTGGAAAGCGGAAGCAACGATCCCATCGCCTACATGATGACGATGGTGATTTTGTCCCTCATGTCCGCCGGAGGCGGGAACTCCATCGTGCTGATGGTGGTGTGCCAGCTGGTATTCGGCCTGGGGCTGGGCTTTGGCCTTGCAAAGCTGGCGGTATGGATTCTGCGCCGGGTCAAATTCGAGATTGAGAGCTATTATCTGATTTTTGTGGCCGCTGTGGCGATCTTAGGTTATTCCCTGTGTGAATTCATCGGCGGCAACGGATATTTGTGCGTGTACATCGTGGGCATTGTGGTGGGCAACAGCAAAATCGTCCACAAGCGCAGCCTGGTGCATTTCTTCGACGGAATTTCCTGGCTGATGCAGATCATGCTCTTTTTTACGCTGGGTCTTCTCTCTTTCCCGTCCCACCTGCCAAGCGTCCTGCTGCCCGGCATTCTGGTTTCTCTCTTTCTTATCCTGGTGGCGCGGCCGGTGGCGGTTTTCGGCATTCTGTGCTGGTTTAAGCGCCCGGTGAAGCAGCAACTGTTCGTTTCCTGGGTGGGGCTGCGGGGGGCGGCGTCCATCGTGTTTGCCATCTTCGCGGTAACCAATGCGTCCGGGATGGAAAACGATTTGTTCCATATGGTCTTTTTTGTGGCCTTGTTCTCAGTGGCCGTCCAGGGAACTCTGATTCCGTTCTTTGCCAAAAAGCTCGACTTGGTGGAGGAATCCTCCCCGGTTCTCAAGACCTTTACCGACTACCAGGAAGAAACCGGCGCCGTGCTCAAGGAATATCTCATTGAACCGGACAGCATCTGGGCGGACAAAGCCATCGCCGAGGCAGACATTCCCGAGGAAATCCTGGTGGTGATGATCAAGAGGGGAGACGAGGTGGTGGTGCCCAAGGGCTCCACGGTGATTTTGCCGGGAGACCGGCTGGTACTCAGCGCGAGCGATTTCGATGGGCTGCCTTCCTGACAGAAGCAAAGCAGGCGAGGAGAGTTTTTCCAATTTCCACTCATAATTTGCCTGTCTTACGGGACAATAAGGAGAGAGCTGGAAGGTTTTTCTCCGGGGAAATGGCGGATGAGGTTGAATTCAGGGCGGCAATGTTGTATGATAATATTTATGGAATGCGCGAATATACAAATTATCCCAAATTTCACCCTCTGCAAGATGGGACGTTTGAACGCGATGGACCGCCATCTAGAATGACGGCCAGAATATGTGTAGTAGTGAGGACAATATGAGATTTCAGTTTAAACAGACGATCCGTACCATTATGGTGCTGTTCGATATCGTAATCTTGTCCGGCGCGTTTTACTTTTTGTGGATCAGCCTTTATAACAGCGATATTCCAAACCCCTTTTTCCGCAATGGGAACTATCTGCTGACCATCGTATATGCGCTGATTGTGACGGTGACGGTCATCCTGATGAAGGGCCATCAGGTAGGGCAGAACCGGATTACCGAAATTCTTTTGTCCCATGCCATTGCGCTGGGCTTATGCAATACGATCATGTTTTTGCTCGCATCCCTGCTTTCCTACGAGTTCGTGAATTTTGTGGGCTTTATCTGGCTGACGGTGATTCAAATGATCATCGTCACCTTCTGGGCCTGCATTGCAAACCGGGTTTATTATCAGATTTATCCGCCTCACGATATGCTTCTTATCTATGATGATGAGATCAACCACGCCATTAAGAAAAAGCTCAACCGGATTGTGGATAAATACCGGATTTTGAAGGAAATCAACGTGAGCGAGGGCCGGGAGGCCATTGAGGCGGCCATGGAACCCTTTGATTCCATTGTTCTCTCTGTCAACAGCACGGAGCTGAGGCAATGGATGATCAATTTGTGCTATCAGAAAGCCAAGCGGCTTTATGTGGTCCCTTCCATTACGAACATTCTGGTCAACGGCGCCACCGATATCCGGGTGGTGGATACCCCCATGCTCTTTCTGCGCAACCAGGGCCTGACCAATGAAAAGCGGCTCTATAAGCGGCTTTTGGACATTGTAGGTTCGCTTTGCGGCATTTTGGTGCTGTCGCCTATCTTTTTGGTGACGGCGCTGGCCATCTGGGCTTACGACCGTAAAAACGTGTTCTACACTCAAGAACGCCTGACCATTGACGGAAAGGTGTTCAAGGTGCTGAAGTTTCGCTCCATGATCGTGGACGCGGAGCGAAACGGTGCGCAGCTGGCTACGGTGGACGACGACCGGATTACGCCTGTGGGAAAAATCATACGCAAGCTACGTATCGATGAAATTCCACAGCTTTTTAATGTCTTAAAAGGGGACATGTCGCTGGTGGGTCCCCGCCCGGAACGGCCGGAGATCGCTGCGGAATATGAAAAGTCCATGCCGGAGTTCGCCTATCGCCTCAAAGCCAAGGCGGGCCTGACCGGCTATGCCCAGGTTTATGGAAAATACAACACCACCGCCTACGACAAGCTCCTGATGGACCTGATCTATATTGAAAACTATTCCTTCCTGCTGGATTTGAAGCTGATGATCCTGACCCTGCGCGTGGTGATGATGCCGGATAAAACCGAAGGCATCCAGCAGGGAGAACGGATGGCGCAGACGAAGAAAACCACCGAGGAATAGCCTTGCGCCGAAATTTGCGAGCAGGAGTGTGCCATGTGGACGTATCGGTAATCATCATCAATCACAATACGAAAGACCTGACGGCCCAGACGGTGGAGTCGGTGCTTGCCGCTACCCATAAAGTGTCCTTTGAGGTGCTGGTGATGGACAATTCCAGCAACGAAGCCCAGCGCTATCTGGGGATGAAGGACGGGCGGGTGCGGGTGTTTTCCGGTGTAGAAAACCACGGATTCGGCCATGCGTGCAATCTGGGAGCAAAGAAGGCACGGGGCGATTTTCTCTTGTTTTTAAACTCGGATACCATCGTGCACGATGGCGCCATCGACGCAGGCGCTGCCTATCTAAAGGAGAATCCGTCCATCGGCGTGCTGGGCCTTCGTACCGTGCTGCCGGACGGGACGCTGGACAGCGGCTGCAAACGGGGATTTCCCACGCCCTTAGCCGCCCTTTATTACTTTATGGGGATGGACAAAAAGCATCCTGACAATCCCAAATACGGCGCCTATCACCAAACGTTTATCGACCCTGAAAAGAACAGCGACGTGGACGCGGTGTCCGGCGCGTGCATGCTGGTGCCCAAAGCCGTGTATGAGCAGGTGGGCGGGTTCGATGAGGACTTCTTTATGTACGGAGAGGACCTGGACCTTTGCTATCGCATCAAGGAAAAAGGGTACCGGGTGGTATACTTTGCCGATGGGGCCATTACCCATTTGAAAGGGCAAAGCGGCCTGCACCAGAAGTCGAAGCCCATTATTTATCACTTTCATCACGCCATGCTGCTTTTCTATCAAAAGCATTATCGAAAGCAATATAACCCCTTTGTTACCGGACTTGTGTATACCGGGATTTACGCCAAGTACGGGCTGACCCTTTTAAAAGGGAAGATGAGCCGGGAAAAAGGAGGGACGGCCGGGGCATGATTGACATTTTGATGGCGGTCTATCAAGGGGAAGCCTATGTCGCCGAGCAGATCGAATCCATTCTAAAGCAAACGTACACCGATTGGACGCTGTTTATTGGGGACGACGGTTCCAAGGACCGCACTATGGAAATCCTTTTGGCATATGAAGCGAAATACCCGTCCAAAATACGGGTCATTCCAAATACAGAAAATTCCGGCAGCGCCCAGGCGAACTTCTTCCGTCTTCTTTCCCTAAGCGAGAGCGCCTACGCCATGACCTGTGACCACGACGACGTGTGGCTGCCCGACAAGGTGGAAAAAACCATGAGGGAGATGGAGCGCCTGGAGGGGGAGAACCCGCCGGGAACGCCGATTTTGGTCCATACCGACCTTGAGGTGGTGGACGAGAACCTGCGTACCATCGCACCGTCCATGTTCCGGCTGCAAAACCTGGACAGCCGCCGGGTTTCCCTTTCAAAGCTGCTGGCGCAAAATGTGGTTACCGGCTGCACGATGCTGGCAAACCGCCCGTTGCTCGACTTAGCCAAGGATCCGCCCGCCAGCGCCATCATGCACGACTGGTGGTTGGCGCTGGTGGCGGCGGCTTTTGGGAAGATCGGATTTGTTGACGAGCCCACCATCCGCTATCGGCAGCATGGGAACAATGAGGTGGGAGCCAAGAACGTCCGGGATCCCAAATATGTGGCGGCAAGGCTGTCGAAAACCGAACAGATTCATAAGGTGCTGACCGATACTTACCGGCAGGCGGATGGTTTCTACGAGCGTTATCAAGGCAGGCTTTCCAAAGAACAAGCTGAGCTGGTGCTGGGTTACGCGAGGATGCCGGAGTACGGCAAGCTTCACCGCATGGCGCATCTTCTGCGCAACGGACACGGTAAGAATGGGCTGGTCCGCAAGGCCGGGCAGCTCTTGTTTGCATAAAGAAACGATAGGAAATGAGGTTTTTGTATGAAAGGCATTATTCTTGCGGGCGGCGCGGGAACCCGGCTTTATCCGTCGACCATCGCCTGCTCCAAGCAGATTCTGACCGTCTACGATAAGCCGATGATTTATTATCCCCTGTCCACCCTGATGCTGGCTGGAATTCAGGAAATCCTGATCATCTCCACTCCGAGAGACCTGCCGGTGTTTCAGGAGTTGTTTGGAGACGGAAGCCATTTGGGGCTCAAGTTCTCCTACGTGGTGCAGGAAGCGCCCCGCGGCCTGGCCGAAGCCTTCATCCTGGGGGCGGACTTTATTGGAGACGACAATGTCTGCCTGGTGCTGGGGGACAACATCTTTTACGGCTACGGCTTCTCCGGCCGGCTGGCCGCGGCGGCGGGCCGCAAGGAAGGCGCTACCATCTTCGGCTACCATGTCAGCGAACCGAGAGCCTTCGGTGTGGTGGAGTTCGATAAGAACGGCACGGTTCTTTCCATTGAGGAAAAGCCGGAGCATCCCAAGTCCAACTATGCGGTGCCCGGCCTTTATTTCTACGACAACCAGGTGGTGGAGATTGCCAAGTCCATCAAGCCTTCCGCCCGGGGCGAGCTGGAAATCACCGCCGTCAACAACGCCTATCTTGAACAAGGCAAGCTGAAGGTGGAGCTCTTCGGTAGAGGAATGGCATGGCTGGATACGGGAACCCACCGGGCCATGCTGGACGCGGCCAATTTCGTCGAAGCGGTGCAGACGAGGCAGGGACTGTATATTTCCTGCATTGAGGAAATCGCCTACCGCCGCGGCTTTATCAACAAGGAGCAGCTTCTCGTGCAGGCCGAGCGGTTTAAAAAGAGCGAGTACGGCGATTACCTGTTCCACATTGCTAACACCATCGAGGTATAAGGAAGGACGGAGACGTTTTCGTGAAAATACTGATTACGGGCCGAAACGGTCAGCTTGGAAATGAGTTGGCGAAAATCTTAAAAGAGGGACGGTCGGAGCTGGGAGCCATCCCAGCATGTTATCGAGACGCCCAGGTTACTGGTGTGGACTTAGATGAACTGGACATTGCGGATCAGGAGGCGGTCAACCGTTTCTTTGAGGGAAATCCCTTTGATTTGCTGATCAACTGCGCCGCCATGACCAATGTAGAAGGCTGTGAGGACAATCAGGACGTGGCATTTAAGGCAAACGCCCTGGGGGCTCGGAACATGGCCTTGGCTGCTGACAAAATGGGTGCGAAGCTTGTGCACGTATCCACCGACTATGTGTTCTCCGGGGACGGAAGTGTTCCCTACGTGGAATGGGATCTGTGCAACCCGCAAAGTATTTACGGAAAGAGCAAATACCTTGGCGAGCAGTACGTACGGGAATTGTGCAAAAAGTATTTCATCCTGCGCACTTCCTGGCTTTATGGTTATGTGGGGAAGAACTTTGTCAAGACCATCCTGCGCATCGCCAAGGCAAATGAGGAAATCACCGTGGTTAACGACCAGCGGGGCAATCCCACCAACGCCGCCGACCTTGCCCATCATATCTTAAAGGCTGCGGCTACCGAGCAGTACGGCGTGTACCACTGTACGGGGACAGGAGAATGCACCTGGTACGATTTCGCCTGCAAGATCGTGGAATACGCGGGGATTGACTGCAAGGTCCGTCCCGTCACCTCCCAGGAATATGTGCAGAAGGCCAAGCGGCCCGCCTTCTCGTCGCTGGACAACCGGATGCTGCGTTGCACGGTGGGGGACGAAATGCGCGACTGGCAGGAAGCTCTGAAATGCTATCTGAAAAACCTCAAGGACATGTAAGAAAGGCGGACAAGGATGATGAAAACCTATCTGGTAACCGGAGGCGCGGGCTTTATCGGCTCGAATTTTGTGCTGTACATGCTCAAAAAGTACGACGATGTGAAAATCGTCAACATCGATAAGCTGACCTATGCAGGCAACCTCGAAAACCTCAAAGAGGTGGAGAACCACCCGAACTATGTGTTTCGGCAGGTGGACATTTGCGACCAGGCAGCGGTAGCGGCGTTGTTCCAAGAGTTTGACTTTGATTATGTGGTCAACTTTGCTGCGGAAAGCCATGTGGACCGCTCCATTGCCGACCCGGAAATCTTTGTTAAGACCAATGTCCTCGGCACGGTCAACCTGTTAAACAACGCAAAGCTCGCCTGGCAGACCGGCGACGACCAGTATAAGGACGGATGTAAGTTTTTGCAGGTATCCACTGACGAGGTGTACGGCTCTTTGGGCGAAACCGGGTATTTCATGGAAACGACCCCGCTTGACCCCCACAGTCCCTATTCTTCCAGCAAAGCCAGCGCCGACCTGTTCGTGAAAGCGTATCACGATACTTATAAATTCCCGGTGAACATCACCCGCTGCTCGAACAACTACGGCCCCTTCCAGTTCCCGGAGAAGCTCATTCCCCTCATCATCAACAATACCTTGGCCCATAAGGACCTGCCCATCTACGGCGACGGCATGCAGGTGCGTGACTGGCTGTATGTGGAGGACCATTGCAAGGCCATCGACATGGTGGTGCGCGATGGCAAGGTGGGCGAGGTGTATAACGTGGGCGGCCACAACGAGCGGCCCAATATTTTCATTGTCAAGACCATTCTTGCCTACATCAAGGAGCATGTGGACCCGGCGGTGGGCGAGCACATGATGAAGCATGTGGAGGACCGCAAGGGCCACGACCGCCGTTACGGCATCGATCCCGAAAAGATCAAGAAGGATCTGGGCTGGTACCCGGAGACCTGCTTTGAGGACGGCATCAAGCTGACCATCCAGTGGTATCTGGACCATATGGACTGGATGAAGAACGTCACCAGCGGCGAATATCAGAAGTATTACCAGAAGATGTACGCGGATAAATAAGCGGTGTATTTGATGTTTGGCTTTTGTATGCGAAGGCAGGCAGAAGCCAAACATATCCATATCACGGCGGTTTCGCCGCCAGGGCATGATTTCCATGGAAAGGTGAGAAAGAAAACATATGGGACAGTTTACCTTTATCAAAACCGACATTGAGGACTTATATATCATTGAACCGAAGGTATTCGGCGACAACCGGGGCTATTTTATGGAGACCTACAACTACAACGACTTTAAGGCCGCCGGTCTTGACATGGTCTTTGTGCAGGACAACCAGTCCCGTTCCAAGAAGGGCGTGCTGCGAGGCCTTCATTTCCAGAAAAAAAACCCCCAGGGAAAGCTGGTGCGGGTCATCGAAGGAGAGGTCTATGACGTGGCGGTGGACATCCGCCCTGGCAGCAAGACCTACGGCAAATGGCACGGCGTTCTTCTTTCCAAGGAGAACAAGCGCCAGTTTTACGTACCCGAAGGGTTTGCCCACGGGTTTTTGGTGCTGTCGGACGTGGCGGAATTTGTGTATAAGTGCACCCGTTTCTACGATCCAACCGACGAGGGCGCTCTTTATTACGCAGACCCGGACATCGGCATCGATTGGCCGATTGCAGAAGGGATGGAAATCCTTTTAAGCGAGAAGGATAAAAAGAACGGGGCGTTCAAAGACTTGAATAGATGAGGGTGAAAACGATTTGAAAGCGTATTTGCAGACATTCACCCGGTACCGCCATCTGCTGATGGATTTGGTGGCCAGGGACTTGAAGGTAAAATATCGACGGTCGGCTTTGGGATTTTTGTGGAGCATCCTCAACCCGATTCTAATGGCGCTGGTCATTTCGGTCGTGTTCAGCCAGATGTTCCGGTTTAAACAGGAATACTTCGCTTCTTATTACCTCACCGGCGCGTTGATTTTCAATTTTATGTCGGAAGCCACCTCCAATTCTCTAACATCGGTAATCAGCGGAGCGTCGCTCATCAAAAAGGTGTATCTGCCCAAGTACATTTTTCCGCTTCAGAAAACCGTATTTGCCTTTGTCAACATGCTGTTTTCTCTGGTGGCGGTGCTCGTCATGATGCTCATTGACGGGGTGCCTTTTCACTGGACGATTTTGCTTTTCCCGATTCCGATGATCTATGTTTTTGTTTTTACCGTGGGTCTGAGCCTGCTGCTGGCTACCTTAAACGTATTTTTCCGGGACGTAGGTCATCTCTATTCGGTTTTCATCACCGCGTGGATGTACCTGACCCCTCTCATTTACCCGGAAAGCCTGCTGACTGATACCAAGTTTGGAGGCTTGACACTCATGTCCATTGTACAGTTTAATCCCATGTATTACTATGTGACCTATTTCAGACGGGTCGTGATGGACGGCGTGATTCCGGGGCTTGAGGTGAACCTTATATGCGCCGCCTGTTCCCTGTTCTTTTTGGTGCTTGGCGTATGGGCGTTCAAGCGCAAGCAGGACAAGTTTATTCTGTATGTGTAAAGAGGAGGGGATTCGGGGTGCCCAATGCGATTGAAGTGAGCAATGTTACCATGAAGTTCAACATGTCCAAGGACAAGGTGGACTCCATTAAGGAATACTTTATCAAGCTTTGTAAGCGCCAGTTGCGCTTTGAGGAATTCACGGCGCTGCAAAACGTCAGCGTCAACATTGAAAAGGGCGATGTGTTTGGAATCGTGGGTCTCAACGGCTCTGGAAAGAGTACGTTTTTAAAGGTGGTTTCCGGGATTTTAAAGCCCACCGAGGGTTGGGCGAAAACCCACGGGACGATTTCTCCGCTGATTGAGTTGGGCGCGGGTTTTGACATGGACCTGACCGCACGGGAGAACGTGATCTTAAACGGACTGGTACTGGGATACACGAAAAAGCATATGAAGGAAAAGTTCGACGAAATCATTGAATTTGCCGAGCTGCAGGACTTTGTGGATGTGGCGCTCAAGAACTTTTCCTCCGGTATGGTAGCGCGCCTGGGGTTTGCCGTGGCGACCATTACGAAACCAGATATCCTGATTGTGGATGAGATTTTATCGGTGGGCGATTATTTATTTCAGCAAAAGTGCGAAGAGCGCATCAAGGAATTGATGGCCAACGACACGACGGTACTGATTGTCTCCCATTCGATTGAGCAGATTGAACGGCTTTGTAAGCATGTGATGTGGCTCGACCACGGGCATGTTAAGATGCTTGGGGATATGAAAACCGTCTGTGATGCCTATAAAAGCATGTAGACGAAGGACAGAGATGGCTCGGGAGGAATCATACACCGTTGAAAAGGGACGAACAGACATATAAGACAAAAGACCGCACGCCCCATCCAGCGCCTGATTCGGAAATGGGGAAACCTGCGCGTGCAAAGAAGGGCGGCCTGAAAAACAGCCGGTACGGAAAAATCCTTTGCAAGGGATTTTTCAGCATTCAGAACTACGGCATCCGCGCCACCTGGCAAAAGGTACGCCGGCGCAGATTCCGCCGGATGCGGGAACGAGAGTTTATGGCGCACTATGTGTTTTCCCCTGAGGAACGGCGGATGCAGGAGAATACGGTCTTTGACCGGAACATCACCTTCAGCATCTTAGTCCCGCTTTACAATACCCCGGAAAACTTTCTCACCGAAATGATCGATTCGGTGAGAGCACAGACCTATGGGAAATGGGAGCTTTGCCTGGCGGACGGCAGCGACGAGGCCCATGCCTATGTGGGAGACATCTGCCGCAGGTATGTGCAACAGGACGCGCGTGTACGGTATCAGGTGCTTACAGAGAACCTGGGGATTTCCGGGAACACGAATCAGTGCATTGCGATGGCCACAGGCGATTACATCGGCTTATTTGACCACGATGATTTGCTTCACCCGGCGGCGCTCTATGAAGTGATGAAGGCGATTACCGAACAGGACGCCGACTTTATCTATACCGATGAAATGACCTTCTCCGGCACCATCCAAAACCCGGTGGCAACCCATTTCAAGCCGGATTTTGCGTTGGATAATTTGCGTGCCAACAATTATATCTGTCATTTTTCGGTGTTCAGCCGGGCGCTGCTTGATCAGGTAGGTTATTTCTCCGGCGATTATGACGGTAGTCAGGATTTTGACATCATATTGCGCCTGACGCAAAAGGCAAAGCATGTGGTGCATATTCCAAAGCTTCTCTATTTCTGGCGCAGCCATGCGGGGTCCACGGCGGGAGACATTAGCGTCAAGCCCTATTGCATTACATCCGGAATTCGGGCGCTTAACGACTATCTTAAGCGGGAAGGCATCGAAGGCAGAGCCATGGAGGCGCCCAATGCTCCGCTGCTTTACCGGATTGAATATGCGCTCAAAGAAACGCCTCTGATTTCCATTGTGATGCTCAGCGCCGGCAGTGCGGCAGCGAGACGGCGGTGCATCGATTCCATCTACCAGAATTCGACCTATCAAAATTTCGAGCTTCTCCTGGTGGGAACGGATGGCGCAGAGAAGGATAACCACTCCAATCTTCGTCTGCTTCCCTGGGAATATCCTTTTCACCGCGCGAAGATGCTTAATTTTGCCGCAGGTCAGGCAAAGGGAAAATATCTGGTCTTTTTGGATGACGATACTAAGGTGATTTCTGCGAAATGGCTGGAGGAGATGCTCATGTACGCCCAGCGTGACGACGTGGGCGCAGTGGGCGCTAAGCTCTATTTTCCGAACAATACCATTGAGCACGCGGGACTTCTCATCGGCATCCGAGGAAGCGTCGGCCATGTTCATTACCGGGCGGCACGGGGAGACGCCGGTTATATGGGCCGGCTGATGTACGCGCAGAATTTCAGCGCCGTATCCGGTGCGTGCATGATGATTTCCAAGGAGAAATTTGAGCAAACGGGCGGCTTTTGCGAAGACTATGCGGTTGCCTTTCACGATGTGGACCTTTGCCTGCGTCTGCGGGAACAGGGTCAATTGATCGTGTTTACCCCCTATGCCGAGCTCTACCATTACGTGCCCAAGGCAAAAGGTAAGGCTGCCACAGAGGATTCGGCCCAATTTCAGAAGGATGAAGCCCGGTTTCAGACCAAATGGAAGGCTTTCATCGAAAAAGGCGATCCCTATTATAACCCGAACTTTTCTTTGCAGCGGGATGATTTTACCGTATAAAAAATCCGATCCAGGGAGCCGGCGCATCTGTGCCGGCTCCCTTTTGATGTGCCAAACCGTAGATGCACCAGGCGAGTTTGAGGACGGTTCCTTGCGAAATCTCTCTGATGTTTCATAAGCCTGGGATCATAACTCCTTGGTTTTACTAAAAATAGGATAGGCAAAAGAAAAAGTCCCTAGATTCTACCTAGGGACTTTCTTCTGTATGGCGGCTGCATTTACTGAAATAAAGGTTACCATGTCCTTTGGACTGCCTAAACACAACCGGGAAAATCCCGCTGTGGATAAAGAGGAGAACCACAGGGCAGGTGCTACACGTTTTCCAGCGCAAAACGACCTCAGCGGTTGAGCTCGCCGGTATCGTGATCGGAATTGTGAAGGTCGATCACCCGCTTGATTTCCCCAAACTCGCTGGCCGGCATGTCACCCAAAATGGTGTTCTTAACCGCAGAGGAAGCGTTTCCGAATTCGATGGCTTCCACCACCGAGTTATACTTAACCAATCCGAACAGTACCCCTGCCACATAAGCGTCGCCGCTGCCGATGCGGTCGATCACGTCAATGTCCTCATAGGTTTTGCCGGTGTAACATTTGTCCTCCTCGGCCACATAAATGGTGGAATTGAAGGAATGACATTTGGGGCTCTTGACCACCCGGTGGGTGGATGCTACGATCTTCGTGCCGAATTCCGTGCAGTAGCTCTTCATCATTTCCTGAAGAGTGCCGGTTTTCTGCATCATGCGCCGGGAGGTTTCCTCGGAAACGAACAGAATGTCCACATAGGGCAGGATGGAGCGGATGGTTTCCCGCGCTTCCTTCTCATCCCAGAGGTTGGCCCGGTAATTGACATCAAAAGAGATGAGGGCGCCCTGCTCTTTAAAGGCGCGGATCATCTTGACGGCGGTTTCCCGGGTGTTCTGCCCGAGAGCCAGGGTAATGCCGCTGGTGTGGAAGATACGGGTGCTGGAGAAAATCCGCGAGTCGATTTCGTCAAAGGAAATGTGGTTGATGGAAGAATGGCGCCGGTCATAAAGCACAGAGGGCTTTCTCGGATAAGCGCCGCTTTCGTAGTAATAGATGCCGACCCGGGTATCCGGGGTGTTGTCATAAATCAGATAGTCGTCGCTGATGCCGTAAAACCGGATCTTATTTTTGATAAACCGGCCCATGTCGTTGTCCGGCACCTTGGTGACGATGGCAGTGCGCAGCCCCAACAGAGAGATGCCGGAGACCACATTCAGCTCCGACCCACCCGGCCGCTTTTCCAGCACCTCGCATTGGGCCAGCCGTTCCTGCCCCATGGGGGACAGGCGAAGCATGATTTCACCCATACTGATGACGTCGAATTCCTTATCGTGGTTAAAAAAGTCCATAACCATTGCGCTCCTTTTGCAGCAGGATTGGCAGCAGATCGCCGCCTAGTTGAAACCAAAGGGAAAGCAAAGTAGAAGCCCATACGGGGCGTAATTTTTCTCATTATACCATATCTTTTGCAAACAAAAAAGAGTGTAGAACCAAGAGCTGCGAAAAAGGTGGAAATCCCGCAAAGTCCCTCTTGATTCTATACAAAATTGGTGGTAAAATAAACACATAGCCTGACATCAAAGGATTTTGCCTGCGAGGAAGGTCGAAACGAAAAGAGAACCCGCCAAAAAGTGGATTTGCAGCGGGCATTTTCTGTCTTGTTTCCTCCCTTTGCGTGTGCAGGCGCAAAGGGAGGATTTTTGTTTTGACTTGGCCGGAAGCTTCCGGCTTCCTTGAGAAAGAGGGGAAAGCGAATATGGAAACCAGAATCGCCGTGATGGGCATCATCGTGGAGAACACCCAGGTGACCGAGAAGCTCAATGGAATTTTGCACGAGTACGGCACGTACATTGTTGGGCGCATGGGGGTGCCCTACCGGGACCGGGGTATTTGCATCATCAGCGTGATTGTGGATGCGCCCGGGGATGTGATCAGTTCTCTAGCGGGAAAAATCGGCATGCTCGACGGGGTCAGCATCAAAACGGTGTATCAAAAGGCGGGAAACACCCATGCCGATTAGCACGCATCCCGGCATAGAGGAGCTGGCGGCGCTGCTGCGCCTGCCGGACTTTTCTGAGGTCTACGCCCAGGCCGACCGGGTGAGAGAACAGCACAAGGGCGACGTGGTCCAGATCCGCGCCATCCTGGAGTTTTCCAACGTTTGCCGTCGGGCCTGCCGGTACTGCGGGCTTAACTGCTATAACGGAAAGGTTGCCCGCTACCGGATGGAACCCGACGAGATGATTGAGGTGGCTTATGCCGCCCACGGGGCTGGATACCGCACCATTGTTCTCCAATCCGGGGAGGATCCGCATTACACTCCGGAAATTTTAGGGGAAATTATACGGAAAATCAAGGAAACCGGCATGGCGGTCACCGTCAGCTGCGGGGAAATGCCCAAGGAGGACTATGCGTATCTGCGCCGGTGCGGCGCCGACCGGTATCTGCTCAAGCACGAAACGGCGGACGAGCAGAGTTACCGCTCCCTTCATCCGGACGGCACGCTCAAAGAGCGAGTGGAATGCCTTCGCCATCTCAAGGCTTTGGGCTTTGAGACGGGAAGCGGGTTTATGATCGGCCTGCCCGGGCAGACGATGGAGACCATCGCCAGAGACCTGCTGCTTCTCAAGGAGATCGGGTGCGACATGGCAGGCATCGGCCCGTTCATTCCCCACCCGGACACACCGCTGCGGGATCATCCCTCCGGCAGCACCGAGCTCACCAAACGGGCGGTGGCCCTTGCCCGCATTCTTCTTCCCAAAGCAAACCTTCCCGCTACCACCTCCTTGGGGGTGCTCAACAACGGGGAAAAAAACGACGTGTTTTCCTGCGGGGCCAACGTGGTTATGCGCAAGGTCACGCCGGACCGGTATAAGCAGCTTTACGAAATCTATCCGGCAAAGCTTAGTCCTACTCATGTGAAAGAGGACCGTTTGGAGCTGGAAGAACAAATTCGCGCTTTAGGGCGGATTCCGCTTTAAGGCCGACAGAAAAAAGAAAGGGGACCCAACGTGTACAATCCCAAATCCAAAGTCGCAACCGAATTTATTGACGACGCTGAAATCTTAGAAACTCTTGACTATGCTCAAAAGAACAAGGCAAACCGTGCGCTCATCGAGCAGATTTTAGAAAAGGCCAAGGAATGTAAGGGCTTGTCCCACAAGGAGGCGGCAGTGCTGCTGGAATGTGAGATTCCCGATTTGATAGAAAAGATCTTTACTCTGGCAAAGCAGATCAAGCAGCGCTTTTACGGAAACCGCATCGTTATGTTTGCGCCTTTGTATCTGTCCAACTACTGCGTCAACGAATGCCGGTACTGTCCTTATCACCATTCCAACTGTCACATTGCCCGCAAGCAGCTGACCCAGGAGGAGATTGTCCGGGAGGTTACGGCGCTGCAGGACATGGGCCACAAGCGCCTGGCGCTGGAAACCGGCGAGGACCCGGTCAACTGTCCCATTGACTATGTACTCGAAAGCATCAAGACCATCTACAGCATCAAACATAAAAACGGGGCCATCCGCCGGGTCAACGTAAACATTGCGGCCACCACGGTGGAAAACTACCGCAAGCTCAAGGAAGCGGGCATCGGCACCTATATTCTTTTCCAGGAAACCTACAACAAGGAAAGCTACGAATACCTTCATCCCAAGGGACCCAAGAGCAACTACGCCTATCACACCGAGGCGATGGACCGAGCCATGGAAGGCGGCATTGACGATGTGGGCATTGGCGTGCTGTTCGGGCTGAACATGTATAAGTACGACTTTGTAGGCCTTTTGATGCACGCCGAGCATCTGGAGGCGGCCCAGGGGGTAGGCCCTCATACCATCAGCGTGCCCCGCATCCGCCCGGCGGACGACGTGGATCTGGACGAGTATTCCAACGCCATCCCAGACGAGATTTTTAAGAAGATTGTGGCGATTCTGCGGGTTGCCGTGCCCTATACCGGCATCATCATTTCCACCAGAGAGTCGGAAGAGACGAGAGCGAAGGTACTGGAACTGGGTGTATCCCAGATTTCCGGAGCTTCCTCCACCAGTGTGGGCGGCTATGCCGAGCGGGAAGAGGAAAACTCCGCCCAGTTCGAGGTGAGCGATACCCGTACTCTTGATGAGGTGGTGGGCTGGCTGCTGGATCTGGGGCACATTCCCAGCTTCTGCACCGCCTGTTACCGGGAAGGGCGCACCGGCGACCGGTTTATGCAGCTGGTCAAATCCGGCCAGATCGCCAACGTCTGTCTGCCAAACGCCCTGATGACCCTCAAGGAATACCTGGAGGACTACGCCTCTCCTGAGACGAGAGCCAAGGGTGAGGCCATGATCCAAAGGCAGATTCTCACCATTCCCAACGAGAAGGTCAAGGCTCTGGTCATGGCGCACTTGAGCGACCTGCACGAGGGCAAGCGGGACTTCCGATTCTAACCGACGAGGGGGAATCCATCATGGAATTAGCCAACACACCCGCCGCCAACCGGCTGCACATCGGCATTTACGGCCGGCGAAACAGCGGCAAGTCCTCCTTAATCAACGCCATTACCGGGCATGACATCGCTTTGGTGTCCGACGTGGCGGGCACCACCACCGACCCGGTGTATAAGGCCATGGAGATTCATCCCATCGGCCCGTGCATGCTTATTGATACCGCCGGCTTTGACGACGAAGGCCGTTTAGGCGAGATGCGGGTGGAGAAAACCCGCAAGGCCATGGACAAAACCGATGTGGCGCTGCTTCTCTTTTCCGAGGGAGACTTGAAAAAGGAAACGGAATGGCTTTTGGAACTTAGAAAACGCAAGGTGCCGGTGATCCCGGTAATCAGCAAGGCGGACGTGCGGACGGACCTAGAGGGATTGGCGGCCCAGGTGAAGGAAGCGACGGGGCTTCCCCCCGTTCTGGTCAGCGCCAAGGAGAAAACCGGGGTCAAGGAGCTCCTTTCCGCCTTGGTGCGGGTGATTCCTGAGGACTTTGAGGCCGAAAGCATCACCGGGCGGCTGGTAAAGGAAGACGACGTGGTGGTGCTGGTGATGCCCCAGGACATCCAGGCGCCGAAGGGACGGCTGATTCTGCCCCAGGTGCAGACCATCCGGGACCTTTTGGATCATAAGTGCATCGTCATGAGCGTCACCACCGATAAGCTGACGGGAGCGCTTAAGGCCCTTGCAAAGCCCCCTAAGCTCATTATCACCGATTCTCAGGCCTTTTCCGCCGTGTATCCCCTCAAGCCGGAGGGGACGCTGCTTACCTCCTTTTCCGTTTTGTTCGCCCAGTATAAGGGGGACATCGGGGCCTTCACAGAAGGAGCGGCCGCCATCGACCGGCTGACTGAGCACTCCAAGGTACTCATTGCAGAAGCCTGCACCCATGCCCCTTTGTCCGAGGACATCGGCCGGGAGAAGATCCCTCGGATGCTTAAAAAGAAGGTCGGGCCGGGGCTGACGGTGGATATGGTCAGCGGCACGGATTTTCCCGATGATTTGAGTCCCTATTCTTTGGTGATTCATTGCGGGGCCTGCATGTTTAACCGCAAATACGTTCTTTCCCGCATCCAGAAGGCCCGGGAGCAAGGAGTCCCCATCACCAACTATGGGGTGGCGCTCGCAAAGCTCACCGGCATTCTCGATAAAATAACCTATTGATCTTTGAGGCAAGGGCTTCGGATACCCGGCATCCTATGCCGGATGTTCGAAGCCCTTGTTGTAGGCGGCGCAGAGGTTTTTCGGCCCGAACCACACAAAACCCCGTTTTTATGGATAAAAAGGGGGCTTAACAGGATGAAAAAGCCCAGCGACATGCCATAATTATAAAACCTTTTCGTATTTTTGCTGCAAATGGGTTTCTTTGTGGTAAAATAAACAGATACACCATGATGCATCGTTGGCGGCCTACCGGCCGCCGGTCAAACAGAAAGCAGGTACTATGCAACCCACTTTATTTCAAACCTTACCCTTGTCCGAAGCGGTGCTTCGCGCCGTGGCAGACATGCAGTATACCCAGACCACGGAAATCCAGGCCAGGACCATCCCACTCCTTTTGGAGGGAAAGGATGTGATTGGCCGTTCCAGCACCGGCACGGGCAAGACCGCCGCCTTTGGCATCCCTGCGGTGGAGCGTATCCGCGGCGATGCGGACGTGACGCCAAAGGTGCTCGTCTTAAGTCCTACCCGGGAGCTTGCCATGCAGATCAGCGACGAAATGCGCAAGTACGCCCGGTATAAGCCGGGAGTGCGCATCGCCACCGTGTACGGCGGTCAGCCCATGCCCATCCAGTTTCGCCAGCTTAAAACCGCCAACCTGGTCATCGGCACGCCGGGCCGAGTAATGGACCACATGCGCAGAGGAACCCTGCAGCTGGGAGATTTGAGCATGGTGGTGCTCGACGAGGCGGACGAGATGCTCAACATGGGCTTTTACGAGGACATTCAGACCATTCTAAGCGAAGCGCCGGAAGAACGGCAGACGGTGCTCTTTTCCGCCACCATGCCGCCGGCGATTTTAAAGCTTACCAAGGAGTTTCAGAAGGACCCGGTCCTCGTTGCCGTGGACAAGGGCCAGCGCACGCTGGATACCATCGAGCAGTCCTTCTATTTGGTACCCCTGTCCCAGAAGATGGACGCGCTCAACCTTTTGCTGCAGCACAGGGCCCCCAACCGATCGGTGGTGTTTTGCAACACCAAGAAGATGGTGGACGAGCTGGTGGAGTATCTCGACCGGCACGGGTTTGCCGCTCTGGGCCTGCATGGGGACATGAAGCAAGCGGTGCGCAGCAAGGTCATGCACGACTTCAAGACCGGCCGGGTGCGCATCCTGGTGGCCACCGACGTGGCGGCCAGGGGCATCGACGTGGAGGATGTGGACGCGGTTTTTAACTTTGATATTCCCCAGGAGTTTGAATATTACATCCACCGCATCGGCCGCACTGGCCGGGCAGGCAAGACTGGCGCTTCCTACACCCTGGCCTGT
Source organism: Clostridiales bacterium (assembly GCA_018364155.1). GTDB lineage: Bacteria > Bacillota > Clostridia > Oscillospirales > Acutalibacteraceae > Solibaculum_A. The sequence continues at coordinate 93,812 of JAGZMM010000003.1, read as the reverse complement.
AACCGGGCCCAGGTGCGCCGGGTCAAGGAGATCGAACAGTTCGTCAAAGCGCCCATTGCCGAGCAGCCCCTTCCGTCCAGAGAGGATATTCTCAATAAACGTGGAGAAGCCTTCTTTGCAAAGATTGGCCGGGTGCTCGACGAAGGGGAGGAGGGCGCCTTTGAGGAGGCGCTCGAAACGCTCAATGCCCGTGGCTATTCCGACCGGCAGGTGGCGCTTGCGCTGCTGGCCATGACGGCGGGGAAGGATCGCAGGGCCATCCCGGTGGTGGACGCCCCCAAGCCTCAGCCGCGCCTGGAAGACCGCTTTGGCAGCGGGCGGACCTATCTGCGGGTAAACGTGGGGCGCAACCAGAAGATCGCTCCCAACTTCATCGTGGGCGCCATTGTGGACGCCACTGGCATTCCCGCCAAGTCCATCGGTAAGATCGATATTTTTGGCGACCATACCCAGGTGGAGCTAAACCGGGACGATGCCCAGCGGGTGATGGACACCATGCAGAACAGCAAAATCCGCAGCTATAAGGTGAACTTCACTCTTATGAGCGGGGCAAAACCCCGTCCTTCCCGTTCCCGCAAAGAGGGGCGGCCGTATCCGGGAAAGAAGGCCCGGGACGGCCGGCGCAGACCCGCCGAGTACAAAAAAGGACAGGGTCGATCCAATTAGGACGTTACGCCGGCGGGGATGCTTCCCCGCCGGCGTTTGGATGAAAGGAGAAACCGATTATGTTTGAAGCAATTTTGGAAAACGTCCACAAGAAAACGCCGTTGGTGCATGCCATTACCAACTATGTCACCGTCAACGACTGTGCAAACATAGCGCTGGCCTGCGGCGGTTCTCCCATCATGGCGGATGATGCAAAGGAAGTGGAGGATATTACCTCCATTTGCAATGCGTTGGTTCTCAACATCGGAACCTTAAACGAAAGAACCGTCCAGTCCATGATCCTGGCAGGCAAAAAGGCCAACGCGCTGTGCCGCCCGGTGATTCTCGACCCGGTGGGAGCGGGCGCTTGTGCGCTGCGCACCGAGACCGTGCAAAGGCTGCTGGAAGAGATAAAGGTTTCCGTCATCCGGGGCAACATGTCCGAAATGAAGGCGGTGGCCGGGGCCGCGGCGGACACCAAAGGAGTGGATGCCGGCTTAAACGACGCAGTGACCGATGAAAACATCCACGAGGCCATCCGCTTTGCAAAAGATTTAAGCGCAAAAACCGGGGCGGTAATCGCCATCACCGGCGCCATCGACCTGGTGGCCAATCAAAGCAACGTGTATCTGGTGCGAAACGGTCATCCGCTCATGGCGAAAATCACCGGCACCGGCTGCATGCTCAGCGAGGTGACGGGCTGCTACTGCGGGGCAAACCCGGATAAGCTTCTGGAAGCCACGGCGGCGGCCGTGTGCGCCATGGGCCTGTGCGGGGAGCTGGCGTTTGCAAAGATGCAAAAGAACGAAGGGGGAACGGGCACCCTGCGTACCTATTTGATCGACTATATGAGCAGCATGAGCCCGTCTCTGCTCAATGGAGGCATGCGCGTTGAAACTCGATAAGAAAGCCATGCGGCTGTATGTGGTCACCGACCGGTCCTGGCTAAACGGCCGGTCGCTGGAGGACCAGGTGGAGGAGATTGCCGCTTCAGGTGCTACCTTTTTGCAGCTGCGGGAGAAGCATCTCAGCGAAGAAGCGTTTTTGGAAGAGGCATGGAAAATCAAAAAAATCGCCGCTCGGCACAGCATCCCCTTTGTCATCAACGATAACATTGAGGTGGCCCTGCGCGCCGGTGCCGACGGAGTACACGTGGGCCAGTCGGACATGCAGGCAAAGGACGTGCGCCGGTTGATCGGGGAGGAAAAAATTCTGGGCGTGTCGGCGAACACGGTGGAGCAGGCGGTCAAAGCCCAAGAAAGCGGCGCGGATTATTTAGGGGTGGGTGCTGTGTTCTCCACTTCCACGAAGCTTGATGCCAACGACGTTTCCTTCGAAACCCTGCGCCGAATCTGTGAGGCGGTTACCATCCCAGTGGTGGCTATCGGCGGGATTGGCGAAGCAAATGTCTTAAAGCTTAGAGGTAGCGGCGTTCATGGCATTGCAGTCATCTCCGCCATCTTCGCAAGCCCCGACGTGGCGGCGGCCACCCGGCGGCTGCGGGCCCTGTCGGAGGAAATGACCGCATGAACGGCTCTTTCAAAGGGGCCATCTTCGACATGGACGGCACCCTTCTCGATTCCATGACCGCCTGGGACGGGGTAGGGGAGGCCTTTTTGCAAAGCCAGGGGATCACGCCGCCCGACGGGCTTGATCGGATTCTGGCGCCCTTGAGCTTTACCCAGACCGCTCGATATTTTCAAAGTCTGGGGGTTTCCTTGGACGAGGAAGCGATTCTAGCTAAGCTAAACGGCTGTGTGGAGCGAAAGTACCGAGAGAGCCTGCCTCTCAAGCCGGGGGCAAAGGCACTGGTGGAGTGGCTTTCCGGCAAAGGCGTGCGCCTTTGCGTGGCTACCGCCACCCACCCTTCGCTTGCAAAGGCGGCGCTGGCTCGCACCGGGCTTCTGCCCTTCTTTTCCTTTGTGCTTTCCTGCCAGGAAGCAGGCTGCCCCAAGGACCAGCCCGCTTTTTACGAACGGGCGGCGGCATTGCTTGGGACAAAAAAGGAAGAAACGATGGTTTTTGAAGACGCGCTTTATTGTGTAAAATCTGCGAAAGCGGCGGGATTTCGAGTGGTCGGCGTGTTCGACCCGTCGGAACCACAGGCGGACGAGGTAAAAAACCGAGCGGACGGATATCTTTCCTCGCTTGAGCAGGCGCCGCAGGCCATGAAAGCATGGTGGGAGGAATGGACATGAGCGAAGTAAAAAAGGTATTGACCATCGCCGGGTCAGATCCCAGCGGCGGCGCGGGCATTCAGGCGGACATCAAGACCATTACAGTGCATGGCATGTACGCCATGAGCGTGATTACGTCGTTGACCGCGCAGAACACCACCGGGGTCTTTGGTGTGCAGGATACGCCGCCAGAGTTTGTAAAAAAGCAGCTTGACTGCGTGCTGTCCGACATCCGGCCGGATGCGGTGAAGATCGGGATGGTGTCCTCCGCGGCCATCGTCCGGGCCATTGCCAGCAAGCTTAAGGAATATTCTGTGAAAAGAATCGTGCTTGACCCGGTGATGGTATCCACCAGCGGCAGCCGGCTGCTGGCGGCGGACGCGGTGGAGGCGCTCAGAACCGAGCTGTTCCCCCTGGCGGACCTACTTACGCCCAACCTGCCGGAGGCCCAGTGCCTCTGTGGCCGGGAAATTAAAACGGCAGGGGAGATGGAAGCGGCGGCAAACGAAATTGCCGGGGCGCTGCGGGGCGGCGTGCTCATCAAGGGAGGTCATCTTACGGATACGGCGGACGACCTTCTCTATCACAACGGCGAGTATACCTGGTTTCACAGCGAACGGGTTCAAAACCCCAACACCCACGGCACCGGCTGCACCCTTTCCTCTGCCATTGCCTGCAACCTGGCGGCAGGGTATTCCATTAAAGAAAGTGTGCAAAGAGCCAAGGACTACTTGACCGGCGCGCTCAAAGCAGGCCTTGACCTAGGCGCGGGAAGCGGACCTCTCCACCACGCCTATGGGATCGAGAAAAAAGCGTAGGCGTCGCTTGTAAAGGGCGGCTTCCAGAAGGAATGCCGCAAAGCATACCGCTCCCCGGCGATGGGACGTCATAGATGGAGAGAGCCTGGCTGCCGCGCAAAAAAGCCGGATGCGGCAACGAGCATCAGGGGGAGGTGCATGCTTTCTCATAGGATACGTCAGTTACAGGAATGTTTTCACACATTTGATCGACAAAAAGCAGGACGCAATCAGTTGCGTCCTGCTTTTTTCGTCATAGATATACTGGCGACAGCATTACAGCATGTCTTTTTTATACAGCACAAAGCCGGTAATCAGCGTGGCGGCCAGCGCCAGACCGGTCGGGAACCAGATGGAAATGTCGAAGGGCAAGCCCTGTACATTCATTCCGTAGAAACTGAAGATAATGGTCGGGATGGCCATCAAGATGGTGATGGAGGTCAACACCTTCATCACGATGTTCAGATTGTTAGAAATGACCGACGCGAACGCGTCCATGGTGCCGGAAAGAATGTTCAGGTAAATGCTGGACATTTCAATGGCCTGCTTGATTTCGATCAGACAGTCCTCCAGCAGGTCCTGATCCTCTTCATAAAGCTTCAGATACCGCCCGCGCATGAGCTTTTCCATGGTAATCTCGTCCGCCTTCAGGGAGGTGGAGAAGTACACCAGGGATTTTTCCAGATCCAAAAGCTGAATCAGCTCTTTGTTTCGCATGGATTTGCGTAGATTGGTTTCCACCGACGAGCTGAGCTTGTCAATCTGCTTGAGGTACTGTAGATACCGCAGCGCCATACGCAGCATAATGTGCAGTACAAACTGGGTTTTCAAAGCCGTGTGGGTGTTCTTGACCACCCCGTTGGCAAGCTCGCTTAGGATGGGGTTTTCGTTGAGCGAAACGGTGATGACGTGCCTAGGTGTGATGACAATGCCGATCGGAACGGTGGTATACACCACCGCATCGTCCTGCTTTTCGGAAATCGGCACGTCGAGAATGATGAGCGTCACGCCGTCCTCGGTCTCAATACGAGAGGATTCTTCCTCGTCCAAAGCGGCACGAATGAACTCCGGCTCCACCTCATACTCGCCCACCAGCAGATTGACCTCGTCCTCCGTCGGGTTGACGACGTTGATCCAGCAGCCCTCTTCGCTTTCGTTGACTGCGTGGATGCGGCCGTTGGTGCTTTTGAGATAGCTTATCATAGCGCAGTTCCCCCTTTAAGGGCGCGCCAAAACAGACGGGATGCGGCGTGCCCCGGTTATAAAATGGGTTCTCTCACATCGGTGACTACCAGGGTCGGGACTCACCACACCCACCTCCTTTTTCAATCCAATTGCATCCGGAAATTTGTTCCGGATGAGAACACAACAAATCGGTCGCGCTACGTCTGTTGTTCTGCTCGGCTCCAAACGCACACAACCGCTATTATTATAACACAATAAGTGCCGATTGCAAGCGAAAACAAAACAAAAAGCGCAAAATAAGAACACAGCGCGGGGCAATCGCCGAAAATGGATGTAAATCGCCTGGAAAGTGCCGCAATCGGCTTTTTTGGAGCCGGATACCTAAGACAAAAGGTGGGATTTGCCTTTAGCGTTCCCCTTTTAACGGAAAATACGCCTGCCGGCTTAAAAGCCGGCAGGCGTATCCTTTCAGACAATGGCAAAATTACGCATCCTTGCCGCAGCACTTCTTGTACTTCTTCCCGCTGCCGCAGGGGCACGGATCATTGCGGCCGGGCTTTTTCTTAACGGTGCGGGAGGTGGAATCGGTTTTATCCGACGCGGGCTCAATGGGCTTTGCCACCTGCTCACGCTTGGGCTCCTCCTCCTTGCGGATTTGGATAGTCAGGCACAGCCGGACCGTATCCTCCTGGATGGAAGCGATCATCTCGTCGAACATGTCGAAGCCCTCAAGGCGGTATTCCACCACCGGATCCTTCTGGGCATAGGCGCGCAGCGCAATGCCCTTCTTGAGCTCTTCCATGGCGTCGATGTGGTCCATCCACTTGGTGTCCACCATCCGCAGAAGCATGACCCGTTCGATTTCCCGCATCAGGTTGCTGCCGAACTCTTCTTCCCGCTTTTGGTAGAGCTCCTTGGCTCGTTCGGTAAGCATCTTGATGATGTAATCAACCTCGGTGTTCTCCAGCTCCACCCGATCATACCGAAAGTCGTCCGGTGTGGTCAGCCAGCCCATGTAGTGATCGCGCAGGCCCTCGAAGTTCCAAGAATCCTTGTCTTCTCCGGTAATGTAGGACTTGACGTTCGCCTCGATGGTCTCTTCGAGCATCTTCTGGATGTAGTCCTTCATGTCTTCGCCGTTTAACACCTTGTCGCGCTGGCTGTAAATAATTTCGCGCTGACGGTTCATCACGTCGTCGTACTGCAGCACATTTTTACGGATGGCGAAGTTGCGGCTTTCCAGCTTCTTTTGGGCGTTTTCGATGGTGTTGGTAAGCATGCTGTGCTCAATGGGGGTATTTTCATCGATTCCCAGGCTATCCATGATGTTATAGATCCGGTCGCCGGCAAACAAGCGCATCAGGTCGTCTTCCATAGAGAGGTAGAACCGGGTTTCACCGGGATCTCCCTGACGGCCGGAACGGCCGCGCAGCTGGTTGTCAATCCGGCGGGATTCGTGACGCTCGGTACCGATGATGAACAGGCCTCCCGCCTCGCGGACTTCCTCCGCCTCAGGCTTGATTTGCGCCTTGAATTTCTTTTCTAGTTCCTGGTAGGTTTTGCGAGCATGGAGAAGCTCTTCGTCGTCGGTGTCTCCAAAGCCGGTGGCTTCGGAAATCATCTCCTCGGGGAACTCCATGCGGCGCATTTCGTGTTTTGCCAGATATTCGGGGTTACCGCCCAGCATAATGTCGGTTCCGCGGCCGGCCATGTTGGTGGCGATGGTGACCGCGCCTTTTTTACCCGCCTGAGCAACGATCTCCGCTTCCTTCTCGTGGAACTTGGCGTTGAGCACCTCATGCTGGATGCCCCGGCGCTTGAGCATGTTGGACAGAAGCTCCGACTTCTCAATGGACACCGTGCCCACCAGCACCGGCTGGCCTTTTTCGTGGCACTGGATGATCTGCTCAATGACGGCGTTAAACTTGGCCTTCTCCGTCTTATAGACGGAATCGGGATCGTCGATACGGATCACCGGCCGATTGGTGGGGATTTCCACCACGTCGAGCTTATAAATCTCCTGGAATTCGGTTTCTTCGGTCATGGCGGTACCGGTCATACCGGAGAGCTTGTCGTACATACGGAAGTAGTTCTGGAAGGTGATGGTGGCCAGCGTCTTGGACTCCCGCTCCACTTTCACCCCTTCTTTGGCTTCAATGGCCTGGTGCAGGCCTTCGTTGTACCGCCGGCCGAACATGAGACGGCCGGTAAACTCGTCGACAATGATGACCTCGCCGTCCTTAACTACGTAATCCACGTCCAGCTTCATGATGCCGTTGGCACGGATGGCTTGGTTGATGTGGTGCAACAAGGTCATATTGTCCGCGTCCATCAGGTTTTCCACGCCGAAATACCGCTCTGCCTTGGCCACGCCTTCAGGAGTGAGGGTGGCGGTCTTGGCTTTTTCATCCACCACGTAGTCGCCTTCGATGTCGTCCTGGCTTTCCTTGTCGTTGAGCTCCTTGACCTTATACATAGTCAGGGTTTTGGCAAACTTATCGGCCTTGGTGTACAGGTCGGTGGACTTGTCCCCCTGGCCGGAGATAATCAGCGGAGTACGCGCTTCGTCGATTAAGATGGAGTCCACCTCATCGACGATGGCGAAATGATGCCCGCGCTGCTGCACCTTATTTTGCTTATAGATGACCATATTGTCGCGCAGGTAATCGAAGCCCAGCTCGTTGTTGGTGCCGTAGGTAATGTCCGCCCCGTAGGCTTCCCGGCGTTCGTTGTTATCCTGGTCGTGGCGGATGAGGCCTACCGTCAGGCCCATATACCGGTAGAGCTTGCCCATCCATTCGGAGTCGCGGCGGGCCAAGTATTCGTTGACTGTGACGATATGCACACCCTTGCCGGTCAGGCCGTTTAAGTAGGCGGGCAGAGTGGCCACCAGCGTCTTGCCTTCACCGGTTTTCATTTCCGCAATGCGGCCCTGGTGCAGGATGATGCCGCCGATGATCTGCACTTCGAAGTGGCGCATGCCCAGCACTCGGTCGGACGCTTCCCGGCAGGCAGCAAAGGCATCGGGCAGGATGTCGTCGGTGGTTTCACCCGCCGCAAGACGCGCCTTTAAAGCAGGCGTTACCGCCTTGAGCTCTTCTTCGCTCATGGCCTTATACTTGTCCTCCAAGGCTAAAACCTGCTTGACAATGGGGTCGATGCGCTTGAGCTCCCGCTTGCTGTACGACCCGAAAAGGGATTTGAGTAAATTCATGTTGGCCTCCATTTCACCGTCCGGCACAAAACCCCATGCAACGTTTCACTCTCCCGAATGGATCCGGGACCTGCTTTACATGTGCCGCCGGCAACGGTAACAAAAGTAAAGTCCTCTTTAAAAGAATAGGACACTCGTGCTATTATAGCACACAACCGAAAGAAAAGCATTAAAAATTCATGAAAAGATACCAAAAAGACAGGAAGACGGAAAAATTAATTCAAAAAAAGCCCTTGTAATTCCGTAAAATGTATGGTAAAATCGATTCACTAATGATATCGCTCGTGAAAGAGGTGAAGAGAAGTGAAAGAGAACATCCATCCCAAGTACGAAGAAACGACCATCCGCTGCGCTTGCGGCGAGGAGTTCGTGACCCGTTCTACCCGTAAGGATATCCGCGTTGATATTTGCTCAAAATGCCATCCTTTCTTCACGGGCAAGCAGAAGCTGGTGGACACCGGCGGACGCGTGGATCGCTTTAAGAAGCGTTTCGGCAAGGCGGGCCAGTAAGAGTCTGGTTTCATAGGAAAGCAAGGCGGCGTAGCAATTGCGCCGCCTATACTTTTGCCCATATGCGCACAAAAGGAGGGGCACAAAATGGACGGTTACCGAACCCTAAAGGAAAGGGCGCAGGATGAATTCGTGGAACGCCGTTCCCGGTTTATCGGTACGGCCCGCCCAGTAACCACCGCCGAGGAGGCGGTGGCTTTCATCGACGAAATGCGCGCGAAATACTGGGACGCCACCCACAACGTCTACGCCTACATTTTGCGCGAGGGGCAATTAAGGCGGTATTCGGACGACGGGGAACCTCAGGGAACCGCAGGTGTGCCGGTACTTGACGTGCTGCAAAAGGAGAACCTGACCGATTTGGCGGTGGTGGTCACCCGGTATTTCGGCGGGGTGCTTTTGGGCGCGGGCGGCTTGGTACGGGCCTATTCCCACGCGGCAAAGCTGGGAATCATGGCGGCGGGAATCCAAGTGATGCGCCTGTGCGTCACCGGCACCATTACCTGCGACTACAACCAGTATGGCCGGGTGGCGTCCCTGATCCCCCAGCTGGGAGGCCGGGTGGAGGACGCCCAGTTCGGCATGGTGGTGGTCCTTTCCTTTTCGTTGCCCAAGGAAGCGGCGCCGGCTTTGGAGAAGCAGTTGGCGGACGTCACCTGTGGCAGCGTGGCCCCGCTTTTTACAGGGGAATGCTACCTGCCTGACCCCAGCGGGGAAGGGGAATAAAAGAATGCGAGCCTTAGCCTAAGTAAAAAAGAACAGAATCCTCCATCCGAACTTCTCTTTTCTTATCAAAACGCCAAAAGTAACGTTCTTTTGCTTCTTTTGAAAAAGAAAAGCAGGGAAAATGACTTTTTTGTCGTATATATAAGGTATACGGAATGTGCCGGTTTGGAAGGAGGGAGCGCCATGACGCCCAGAGAAGTTACCCAGGCGCTTGAACAAGAGCATTTAAGCCCGTTTGCGGCCCGGTCACAGCAGACGAAGGGGCGGGAGCGTCCGGAAGAGGAATGCCCCCTGCGCACGCCCTATCAACGGGACCGGGACCGGATTTTGCACTGCAAGTCCTTCCGGCGGCTCAAGCACAAGACTCAGGTGTTCCTTGCCCCGGAAGGGGACCATTACCGTACCCGGCTGACCCACACCCTGGAGGTGGCTCAGATTGCCCGGACCATCGCCAGGGCCTTGCAGCTCAACGAGGACTTGACGGAAGCCATTTCCCTGGGCCATGATTTGGGACATACTCCCTTTGGCCATGCGGGAGAACGGGCGCTCAACGAGGTAAGCCCTTTGGGGTTTCGCCACTATGAGCAGTCGGTGCGGGTGGTGGAACGGCTGGAAAAGGAAGGGGAAGGGCTTAACCTGACCTGGGAGGTGCGAGACGGCATTCTCTGCCATACCTGTGGGCAAGAGGCCGCTACCATGGAAGGCCGGATTGTCCGCCTTGCCGACCGGATTGCCTACATCAACCATGACATCGACGACGCCATCCGCGGCGGCGTGCTCACCGAGGAGGATATTCCACAAAAAGTGCGCGCAGTTTTGGGCGGGCGGCATTCGGCGCGCATCGGGACGCTGATCCAGTCGGTGGTGGAGCACAGCACCGGGGGCGTTTTGCAGATGCAGCCCCAGGTGGCCGACGCTTTTTCAAAGCTTCATACCTTTATGTACGACCGGGTGTATTTCAATTCCAGGGCCAAGGCGGAGGAAGGCAAGGCGGAGGATTTGATCAAGCGCCTGTACGAGTACTTTACCGGCCGGCCCCAAAAGCTGCCCGGCGAGTTCGCCGCCATCTGCGAAACCGAGGGGAAGGACCGTGCTACCCTCGATTACATTGCCGGTATGTCCGACTATTATGCCATCGAAACCTTCCAGCGGCTTTTTGTGCCCAAGGGTTGGGGCGGTTAGTATAGTTTTGGACCATTCTGGAAAAATAAAACGATGGTATGATGAAATAAGGAGGTGCGGCTTATGGCACGTCTGCCGGAGAGCTTCTTAACCGAGCTCAAGGCAAGAAACGACATTGAAAGCGTGGTTTCCAGCTACGTGAATCTGCGGCGCAGAGGCCGCAACCTGGTGGGGTTATGCCCCTTCCATGGGGAGAAAACCCCTTCCTTTACCCTTTACCCGGAGACCAATTCTTTTTTCTGCTTCGGCTGCGGCGCAGCGGGAGACGTGGTCAACTTCATCCGCCGCATCGAGAATCTGGACTATATGGAGGCCGTCCGGTTCTTGGCTGACCGAGCGGGCATGCATATGCCAGAGGAAAACCAGGATGACGGCCAGGCGAAGCTGCGCGCGCGCATTCTGGAAATCAACCGGGAGGCCGCCCGCTTTTTCTACGCCACGCTGGTTTCTCCAGCCGGACAAGCAGGACTGCGGTATTTTCACAGCCGTGGGCTTACCGACGGCGTCATCCGCCGGTTTGGGCTAGGATACGCGCCCGATTCCTGGGACGCTCTTTTAAAGCATCTCAAGGGAAAGGGCTTTCGACCGGAGGAGCTGCAGCTGGCTGACGTAGCAATTGCAGGGCGCCGGGGCGGGTATTACGACAAGTTTCGAAACCGGGTGATCTACCCCATCATCGACCTGCGGGGCGGGGTTATCGGCTTCGGCGGCCGTGTGCTGGACGACAGCAAGCCCAAATACCTCAACACCGCCGACACTCTTGTGTATAAAAAGACTCGCAACCTGTACGCCATGAATTTAGCGAAGAACGATACCAGTGGAACACTGATTTTAGCCGAAGGATATATGGACGTCATCGCCATGCACCAGGCAGGATTTTCCAATGCGGTGGCCGCTTTGGGCACCGCGCTGACGCCCGACCAGGCGAGGCTGATGGCGCGGTATGCGGGTGAGGTTATTGTAGCAGGAGACGCGGACGAAGCGGGTCGCAAAGCGGCGAACCGGGACATTGACATTTTGCGCTCGGCGGGGCTGAAGGTACGCATGCTCACCCTGCCCCAGGGCAAGGACCCGGACGAGTTTTTGCGCCGGTTCGGTCCGGAGCGGTTTTCGCTGCTGCTTGAGCAGTCGGGTAACGATATGGAATACCGGCTGGCCGGGTGCAAGGAAGGGCTCAATCTGGATTCCCCGGAGGGCAAATACGAATATGCAAAACGCGCGGTGCGGGTGCTCTTGGATTTGCACGACGTCATCGAGCGGGATTTATATGTAGGAAAATTGGCAAGCGAGCTGTCCATCTCCAAGGACAGTATTTTGGAGCAAATGAAGCAGCTTTCCCGAAAGAAGGCCGCGGCCCAGTCACGGGCGCAGTTTCGGGAGATTCAAAAGGAAGCCGCCGGCTTTGCCGACCGGATAAACCCCGAGCGGGCAAAATACCCGAGGGCTGCCAAGGCGGAGGAAGGAATCATCGCCGTGCTGCTGACGAACCCGGATTTTCTGCCGCGGGTGCAGGAAAAGCTGACGCCGGACCGGTTTTTGACCAGCTTTCACCGGCGGGTATACGAGGCGGTGGCCGCGCGGATTCGCGGGGGTATGTCCGATTTGTCGGTAATATTGGCAGACATGGGGGCCGAGTTTACGGCGGAGGAAATCAGCGCCGTCACAGCGGCGGCAGTCAGGCGCCAGTCACTGCTGCCAAGTACCGGAGCGCTTCATTCCGCTCAGGAGCTCAACGAGGATATCGAGACCCTTCTCATCGAAGGGGAAAAGGCTAGGGCAAAGGATGTGGCGTCCATGACAAAAGAGGAGTTCGCGGCCTTTGGCGCGAAACTTTCGGAGCAAAAAAAGAAAGGGAGTATTTCGTAATTATGGGAGCCGTAGATAAAAAGACCGCGTTTCGCGAACTCATTGAGATGGGCAAAAGCAAGGGTAAGCTCACCATGCAGGAGATTCTGGATGTGATCGACGATCTGGATTTCGACACCGAACAGCTCGAAAAAATGTACGAGATGTTCGAAAGCCAGAACATCGAGGTCATTGAGGACGACCCGGCTATGGTGGACCTGGATCTGACCAATCCTGAGCCCGCCCAGGAGGACCTGGAACAGGCTCTTTCCACGGAAGGCATCGCCATCGACGACCCGGTAAAGGTTTATTTAAAGGAAATCGGCCGGGTCCCCCTTCTGACTTCGGAGGAAGAGGTGGAGCTTGCCAAACGTATCGCCCAGGGTGACGTGAGCGCCCGCAAGCGCTTGTCGGAAGCGAACCTGCGGCTGGTGGTCAGCATTGCCAAGCGCTATGTGGGCAGAGGAATGCAGTTTCTTGACCTGATCCAGGAAGGAAATCTGGGCCTTATCAAGGCGGTGGAAAAGTTTGACTACACCAAGGGCTTTAAATTTTCCACCTATGCTACCTGGTGGATTCGCCAGGCCATCACCCGTGCCATCGCCGACCAGGCCAGAACCATCCGCATCCCGGTGCACATGGTAGAAACCATCAACAAGGTCAAAAAGGTCAGCAGCCAGCTTTTGCACAAAAACGGCCACGAGCCCACTGCCGACGAGATTGCCTTTGAGTTGGATATGCCGGTGGCCAAAGTCCGCGAGATTATGCGGGTGGCCCAGGAGCCAGTGTCTCTGGAAACGCCCATCGGCGAGGAGGAGGACAGCCACCTGGGCGACTTTATCCCCGACGACGACGCGCCCGCTCCGGCAGAGGCCGCGTCACACACCCTCCTGCGCGAGCAACTGGCGGACGTGCTGGGAACTTTGACCACTCGAGAGGAAAAGGTGCTGCGCCTTCGTTTCGGGCTGGAAGACGGCCGGTCGCGCACGCTCGAAGAAGTGGGCAAGGAATTTAACGTTACCCGTGAACGCATCCGCCAGATTGAGGCCAAAGCGCTGCGCAAGCTGCGCCACCCCAGCCGCAGCAAAAAGCTCAAGGATTTTTTGGATTAAGGGGTTTGCTTTCATTTCCACTTGACAGCAATAGAAAAATCGGATACACTTAATGTATATTATTTTAGTATAGATTGCTGTGAGGTGCCGCGTTATGCATATTACATTGGAGGCTGACTATGCAATTCGGATTGTGAATTGCTTGGTGGACGCTTCCCAGCGCATGGACGCACAGAAAATCGCGGACGCGGCCTGCGTGTCATTACGGTTTTCCCTGAAGATTTTGCGCAAGCTGGTATCCAGCGGGATTGTTCAGTCCTTTAAAGGAGCCAAGGGCGGGTATGTGCTGGCGAAAGAACCGTCTGAAATTACGCTCAAGGATGTCATTGAAACGGTGGAAGGTCCGTACCGGTTCAGCCGGTGTCTGAATGAAGAGTATCCGTGCAGCCGGGTGCCGGATGGGGAATGTCCCTACCGCGGGGTGTTTGGGGATATTTCTGCTATGGTGCAGGATAAATTGGCATCGGTTACCTTTTATGACATAAAAAATAGCAAAAATCAGCAATAGAATAGCGAAAAACCGCTCTGCCCGAAGGAATTCCGGACAGAGCGGTTTTTACAAAAAAGAATTTTGGCTCAGGATTCCTCTTCTTCCACATACTCCAATATGTCGCCGACTTGACAGTGGAGTACTTTGCATAAAATATCAATCTGCTGGATAGTTATGCGTTTATTTTCCTCATAACGCATCTTGGAAATTGTAGCCACTCGGATGTTGGTCAATTCGGAAAGCTGCTTTTGAGTCATTTTGTTTTTCGCCAATAGTTCGGCAATTTTGATACGAATCATGAATTTTCACCTCCTTTTCTTTTCGAATTGTAGCGGCTGTGGAGATGAAAATATACTTATTCAGGGCAATATTACGCTAGGAGTAATTTAATGTTGCATAGGGGTAATCGGTGTGATATAATTCCACTGGTAATAAAATATGGTATTTACAGGTGACTATCGAGAATAAAAATTGAGCTTTTGTTCCAAAAATCGGAACAAAAGCTCATAGATTATGAAAATAGGTTTCTTTTTTCTGTACTTCAAAAAAGTGGTAAATTATGGCTTCGTTTCAATTTCGCAATTATCCACTGCATATTCCAATAGAATTCCGATGATTTCATTTCGGGACCGATTGGTGTTTGCCGCGAGTGATTCCAGCTGACAGTACAGCTCATCTGTGATTCGAATGGAGAAAACCCGATGTCCGTCGTCGCCCTTTGGCGGTTTGGAGGTGATCTTCAGTTTTTTATTATTATTCATCATAGTCACCCGCTTTCTATTTGCATTTTACCTTAACATAAAACATGTTGGTATATTATGATTTATGTTATATTTTGTGTTCAATGGGGGTGAGCTTATGACGGAAAAAACCGCCATTATTCTGGCCAAACGCGAATTTAAGCGGGAAAATGTAGGGTACATTGAAGGACGGCTTCGGGAAGAAATCAATGCAGCGGTCCAAAGTGGGTATCGACGTTTCTTAATTGGATTTGATTTTGAAATTGACCGGATGGCGGCGGAGATCGTCATTGAACAGAAAACACAGCAAGAAAATATAATTTTGGATGCGGTGCTTGCGTTTGCCCATCGCGATATGAGAAACGATAATTATTTGCAGGAATTGCTTAGTCAGTGTGAACAGGTACGCGTGTTCAACGACCGGTATTTTACCGGATGCTACCGGCGGCGAAATGAAGCATGCATCCGCAGAGCGGATCGGCTGATTGCCGTTACGAGCCCGACGGAAAAAGGAGACCTTCCCTGCGCGATTGAAACGGCGCAAGCCTTGAATAAAGAGGTTCACACCATTTGCATTGGATAAACAAAGCCGGGCAAGCGCCTTTTGCGCTTGCCCGGCTTTGTTCTTATATACATCTATAATGAAGAATTGGAGCAAAGCAGAAAATTCCGTTGATCGCATTGTGCCAGGCTCGAAGAGAGGAAAAGGATAAAACCAAAAGCCACGCTGGCATCATTCAAACGGATAACGAAGGCCCCACTTAGCGCGTATGGCGTCGGTCAGCTTGAGCATAGCCACCGACTCTGACCAGGGCATTCCCGCAGACTGCAACAGCCCTTGACGGATACAACGATTGGCTTCCCTGATTTCAAAGGTGTAGCCATAGCGGCTTCGATATTGGTCCACCAGACGGCATTGGGCGTTTTCCTTGGGATCGCCGTAATCGTCAAAGGCGCAGACGGAAAAGGAACGGGTTTGGGCGGTATTGGTATCCGCCTGGCACAGGCAATAGGAGTCCGCCGCCCAGAAACGGGGAATTTTAATATAACCGTCGCTGCCTAGAATTAAACCGTCGTTGGGACTGGATAGAGAGAGGCCGTTTGTCAGCGAGGCCAAACGCCCATCCCCGTAATCTAAGGTGATGACGCTTTGCTCATCCACTCCCTGAGGCGTCAGGAAAGCGGCCGTATGGATGGCGTTCGGCCTGCTGCCGAACACCATTGCCGCCAGAGTCAAAGGATAAATCCCCACGTCCAGAAGGGCACCGCCCGCAAGAGCAGGGTTATATAGACGGTGAGCCGGATCGGCGGGGCAGCGAATGGAAAAGTTCGCCCGGACCATCTTTACACTGCCGATAGCGCCCTCCTCCAGCAGCCGCTTCACCTCCCTATAGACCGGTAGAAACCGGGTCCACATGGCTTCCATAAGAAAACAACCCTGTTTTTCTGCTTCGGCAATCATTTCCTGTGCTTGCCCGGCGTTTACGGCGAATGCTTTTTCACACAGCACGTGTTTGCCTGCTTTGAGGGCCAGGAGGGTGTGCGCTTTGTGCTCGGAATGAGGGCTTGCCACGTAAATCGCGTCCAAGGTTGGGTCGGCTACCAGCTCCTCATAGCTGCCGTAGGCCCGGCCGATGCCATACTGGGCGGCGAAGGCCTCCGCCTTTGAAAGCGTGCGGGAGCCGACTGCTCCGACCACACAGTCCGGCACCAAAAAGGACGCCTCAGCAAAGGCGTGGGCAATGGTGCCGCAAGCCAAAATTCCCCACCGAATGGGTTTCATACACATTCCTTCTTTCTTTTGCGCCAAACGGATGACGGCGTCTAAAATAGGCATGGAGAGCTGCCGAATGTTAGACACCGGTATGCGGGTGGTTTTTGTTTTAGTATACCATACTTCTCTCTTGGAAGAATAGAGGAAAAGGCGGTTGCGAAGAGAGCGATTTGTATGGTACTATATTAAAATAGGAAAACAATTGTCGGAGAAGCGGGGAAGAAGCCGTTTTTTGCGTTTAGCGAAAAACCGGCTTTGGACGTGACAGGCAGAGAAGGGAGGGGTACAGGATGCAGGAAGAAGCGCAGATGGATTCCTTTGTGAAGCGGTATGCGGTGGGCGACTGGGACCAGGGAGACCCGCAGGTTTATATTCACAAACGAGCGCTTAAAAAGCTGATGAAGGCTTTTGCAAAATCTGCGCTCCCGATGGTGCTGTACGGCAGCAGCCGGGAGGGCCGGATTGTGGTCAGCGAGGCAAAGCGGGCGAAAAAAGCCAAGTGGCATTTTGGGACCATTACCCTGCCGGCAAAAGCCTGGCGGGCGGTGCTGGAAGAGGAAAAGGGCTTTTCGAGGCCGCTGGTCCGGGTAGGGTTTTGCTGCGCCTGTCCTGACGGGTGCGATACCTTGCCTGCGGGCGCTGAAGAGATCGCTGTTTCCCGATTTGGTGACGGTGGACAGGTTCTGCTTGCTCTGGACCCGAACCTGTGGCGCTGCCGGCTGTACCGGTGCAGCCGGCAGGGGTTGACGCCTTTGCCGGGCTTCTGCCTGTTGTCGGACAAGGTGCATCTGGCGGTGCCGGTTAAGGAGGAACCCGAAGAATGCCCCATCCCGCCTAAGTTGGTGGAGCAGGTGGCGAAAAGCCGCAGGCAGGTGGGACAGCTGCGGATTTTTTGTCTGATTCTCTGCGTGGCGGCAATAGGCCTGGCGGGGTGGAACACGGTCGACCTGTTTCGAGAGCCTGTCCAGCCGGTGGCGTTGGCGGACTGGCAGGTGCAGCGCAGTGCGCTGGAAAACCGCCTTTCCGAGCTCGAGGAGCAGATAGATGCCTTAAAAGAGGAAAACCGTTTGCTTGGGGAGGAACGATCCCGTCAGCAAGAAGCAATTGGCGCCCTGCAAAGCGCCTTGGAAGACCGGGAAGCGCCTGCGGGGACCTTTCACCGGGTAGCTTTGGGTGAGACGCTGGGGGATATATCCAAGAGGTATTACGGCTCGCCCGACCGTGCGGATCTGTTGGCGAGAGTTAATGGCATTGAAAACCCTAATTGGATTCAGGTGGGGACGGAGCTGTGGATTCCCACGCAAACCTAAGCAGAAAGAAAAAAGGAGAAACGAGAAATTGGTTCGGGAAAAAGGATTTTATCGGATGGTGTTTTCGCTGGTGGTGCCCATGGCCCTGCAAAACCTGGTGAACGTGGGCGTGGGTATGACCGACACCATGATGACCGGCTGGCTGGGAGAGACGTCCCTTTCAGGGGCGTCCCTCGCCAACCAGCTGATGTTTATATTGACCATTATCGTCTTTGGTCTGGCGTCCGGCGCGTCGGTGCTCACCGCCCAGTATTGGGGAAAAGGGGACAAGGATGCCATCAGCCGGGTCATCGGCATTGCCATGCGCTTTTCGCTGCTGGTAGCGGCTCTGTTTACGGTGCTGGCGGTAGGATTTCCGGAATATGTACTGCGGGTCTTTACGCCGGACGAGGCGGTAATTGCCGAAGGAGTGCGCTATCTGCGCATTGTGGGCATTTCCTACCTGTTCGCCGGGTTCTCCATGCTCTACCTCAACGTGATCCGCAGCGTAGAGAAGGTGGCGGTGTCCCTGGTGATTTACTCCATCTCCTTTGTGCTCAACATCTTCTTAAACTGGATGCTGGTCTTTGGAAACCTGGGCGCTCCCCGCATGGGCATTGCGGGCGCAGCCACCGCCACTTTGACCGTCAAGGTGCTTGAGGCGGTGCTGACCCTTCTCTACGCCATCTTTGTCAACAAAGCGGTGCGGCTTAAATTCTCCTATCTGTTTGCCCGAGGCCGGGTGCTTATGAAGGACTTTCGCCGGTATGCGGCTCCGGTGCTGTTAAACGAACTGTTCTGGGGAGTGGGAATCTCCATGCAGTCGGTGATTTTAGGGCATATGGGCAGTGAGGCGGTGGCGGCCAATTCCATCGCTAAGGTAGCCCAGCAGCTGGCTACGGTGGTGATGTTCGGCATTGCAAACTCCACGGCGGTCATTGTGGGCAAGGCCATCGGTGCGGGCAACCAGGACTATGCGAAAAGGGCGGCTGGTTCCATGATGCGCCTGGGTGTGATTGCCGGGCTTGGGGCCATGGGAATTATTTTGCTCTGCCGTCCGCTGATTGCAAGCATGTACGACTTGTCCGACACAGCTATGGCCTACACCATGACCATGATGCTCATTCTTGCCTTCTATACGCCGCTTCAATCCTTCAACACCACCGCGATTATTGGCGTTATGCGGGGCGGGGGTGATTCTAAGTTCGGCATGTATCTGGACGCCATCACCCTCTGGGGCGTGGCGCTGGTGCTGGGGAGCCTGGGCGCATTTGTGTTCCATTTGAGCGTGCCGGTGGTGTACTTCCTGCTGATTTCCGACGAGCTTGCGAAGATCCTTTTTGGCATTCGGCGGGTGCGCAGCGGCAAGTGGCTGATGAACGTTACCCGCGAGCATGCCGTGCTGGAAGGGTAGTGCCGCGTTAACATAATGTTTATTTTTTCTTTGCACCGATTCTGCTTGACTTTCCGGAACTTGTAGGATATACTTAGACAAAATACAGAATCTGTATTTTTGAATTTGGCTCTTTGGGAGCGGCGCTATGGCAGAGGAACCCCGGCTGGAGGAATATACGGCGTTGGAAGACGCGAAGCTGGTAAAGCTGGTGCGCGACGGGGATGAAATGGCCCTGTCGGTCTTGTTTGACCGGTATACCCCCACGGTTCGGATGTTTTCCAGGACCAACGGAGTGGCGGGAATCGAACCAGAGGATTTGATGCAGGAAGGCATGCTCGGCTTGTTTTCTGCAGTTCTTACCTTTGATCCCCAGCAGGCTGCCTCTTTTAAAACCTATGCCAATGTGTGCATTCGGCGGCGGATTTCTTCAGCAAGGCGTTTGGCCTCTGGGAAAAAGCATCTGCCGTTGAGCGGGTACCTTTCTTTAAGCGGAGACTCTCCCGCCTGCACGCTGGTGAACGATCAGGATAACCCGGAAGAGCAGACCATCAGCAGCGAAGATATTTCCCGAATCCAGAAGCTGATTGAAGAAAAATTGTCGGATTTGGAGCGCAAGGTTCTGGAGAGATATCTCAACGGCGAAACATACGAAGCCATCGCTTGGAAGCTCGGTATATCCCCCAAGACGGTCGACAACGCGTTGCAACGTATCCGGCGCAAGCTGCAAACAGTTCATTTCACCTAAAACGGAAGCGATTCCGTTTCATATGCCCTAGTAGCTCAACAAAGAGCGTTGGTTAACAAAGGTGTCGGTTTGAATCCGTCCGCGGGCAAATACTATTATCCAAAGCGAGGTAACAATTATGTACGAAGACAAGACTCTCATCTGCAAAGACTGCGGCGCTGAATTCGTTTTCACTGCCGGCGAGCAGGAGTTCTATGCCTCTAAGGGTTTCGTGAACGAGCCCCAGAGATGCAAGGCCTGCCGCGATGCGCGCAAGAACGCCAACAAGCCGGAGCGTGAAATGTACACGGCTATTTGCGCTTCCTGCGGCAAGGAAGCCAAGGTTCCCTTTAAGCCCCGTGAAGATCGTCCGGTTTACTGCAGCGAGTGCTTTGCACGCATGAGAGAAGAATAATAATTTCGTTCGCGACAAAGGCGGCAACCAATTGGTTGCCGCCTTTTTGCGCTTAAAAGAAAAAAGAAAACGATCTAATCTTGCTGTGGCGGCCAGAGGATTCGCTAAAAACAGTACCCACAGCAGGCAGAACCACACAAGGGTCCTGCCTGCCCGGTTTACGGAGACACGTAGGTGCCCCGGTTTCTTCAGGTACCCTTGTCATCCTGCTCATATTTCCCGGCTGCCCGTTTGGGATTCGCCGGAAACCATCCTTTCTCCACCCGTACTTTCTGCTCTTTTAATTCCCCGATGCTCCATAGGCAGGTAAAACCCAGGACACTGAGCAGGGAAGAGAAGAGCGTATTTTCCACAATCAGGGAGAAGAGTAGGCAGATAAGCCCCGCCGCCAGGAAAACCGGCCAGATTTTCCAGGTAAAGTGATATTCGCACCGGATGACGATAGGATGAAACACGCCGATGATAATAAACGAGAAGATTCCGATCAAAAGTCCGGTTATATACATAAAACCACCTCTTGCTTCTATGTCCGGCGTATGGCGGTCTGGACCTGTTCACAGAAGGTTTTATCCGCCTTTTGCAGGTAGCCGAGAACGCAGGTTTGGTCCTTTTGAGCGGCATGCTTTAAGTCGGCAGCGATGTTTTCCACCAGATGGGAGCGCTGCTGGGCAGACAGGCAGCGGTACCGTTCGCCGGCCTGGGCAAAATCGTCGGCCTTTTCGATATCGGTGCGGACTTGTTCGCCGCAGGCGGATTCTCCTAGCCCTGTTTTGCTGAACGCGTCAGAAGGCTTCCAGTTCTCCATATGATTGACCGGAATGCTCCGAAAATCCGGGCCCAACCGCCGACGCTGAGCATCCCAATAAATAAAGGAACGGCCCTGGAGCATCTTGTCATTGGAAAATTCGATGCCGTCAACCAAGTTTGCCGGGGAAAAAGCCAGCTTTTCCACCTGGGCGGCGTAGTTCTCGGGATTTCGTTCCAGCGTCAGTTTTCCCACCGGCATCAGTGGGAATTGCTCTTCGCTCCAAATTTTGGTATCGTCTAAGGGGTCGAAGGAAAGGGTCTGTTCCATCTGCGGGTCCATCAACTGCACGTTGAGCTCATATTCCACCGTGCCGCCGCCCGCAAGGGTATCCCATAGGTCCTGCCCGGCCACATTGGGATTTTCGCAGGCAAGACGGCTGGCAGCGGCCGCGTCGATGGAGGTTTCTCCGGCCGCGGGAATCCAGTGGTACTTCACATATCGGCGTTTTCCGGCGGTATTTCTCCAGACGTACGTGTTTACGCCGTAGCCCCGCATGGTGCGAAAGCTCGCCACCGTCCCTGCATCCGAATAGAGCCAGGTGAGAAAATGAGTGGCCTGCGGGGAACGGGCCATGAAGTTCCAAAATAGCTTACCGTCTGGTAGGTTGTTGACCGGGGAAGGGGAAAGAGAGGCGATGGCCTCGGGAAAGCGCATGGCGTCGCGGATAAGAAACACAGGAATGTGGTTGCACAGAAGATCAAACACCCCGTTTTGCAGATAGAACTTGGTGGAAAAACCTCGCACATTGCGGGCAGTGTCCGGCGTGCCTTTATTGCTTACGGCAAAGGAAAACCGGGTGACGGTGGGAATGGGGCGGGACGGATCCTGAAGAAAGCCTGCAGCGGTGTACTCGGCCATGGAGCGGTAAAGCTGAAAATGGCCGAACGCGCCGTACCCTTTGGTATGCACCGCCCGCTCGATGGTTTTGGTATGGACGAAGGTTTCCAACGTCTCGTGCAGCAGGGTATCCTCCAGCAAAACCGGACCACGGGAACCTACGGTCAGGGAATGGTCCTGAGGCTGCTCCTGTCGGCACTCCTGGGCAGGACCGGGTACCACTTTGCCGGGAAATGCAATCCTGGCTTGGGGCTCCTTGCAGGGAGGAGGTGCTGGAGCTGGCTCCTGCTTGCAAGGCGTATCCTGAGTGGCACGGGCTTGCTGGCGCATCCGCAGAAGTTCTTGATTATAACGCTGCATCATTTCGTGAAACGTTCGTTCTTCTCGCATCGGTTTGTCTCCTCTCGGCGATCTTCATTGCGGGCATATTTGTTTTTCCATTCTATGCGAAAAAGGAAGAAAACGTGCTTGTTTAAGGGGAAGAAACCTGAAAAAAGAACAATTTGCGACCATTCCTCTCGTGCCGCCGATTGACATTGGGTAGTCGGAACGATACACTAAAACCAAAAGGACCTCGGCCTTCTTTCAAGACATCCGTTCGGGGCGCCGTAAAAAACGTATGATTGCGCTTTGCCGGTGCAAGATAGATAGAGCATTGCCAAATCGATAAAGAACCAAAATGTATGCCGTGAGCCTGGCGTAGCCATGCAAAGCCGTCGCAGCGGCCGGAGAGAAGGAGAACCATGAAACAGACGCGGCTGTTGGCCCTGATTTTGACGATTCTGCTGGCGTTGTCCGCCTGTTCGGGCGGAGAAAACGCCTCTTCTGGGCAGGTGGAGAGCGCATCCCGGTCTCAATCCGCCTCCCAGCCGGCAAGCGCTATTCTTTCTTCCGTTGCGCCGGTTTCCGCAGAAGAAACCTTCACGCTGCGATATGCCACGGCGGATGTCAACCTGCGGGCCGGACCGGGGACCACGTATACCATCCGCGATGTGGTACCTTTGGGTGAGGCGGTAAAGGCCTATGAGACGCAAAACGGCTGGACACGGGTAATCTATAAGGATCAACACGGTTACATCAGCGAGGCCTATTTGGCTGCAGAACCGTTCCTTTCTACAGAAGACCGGATCGACGCCATTCTCAAAGAAATGACACTGGAAGAAAAGGTGGGGCAGATGTTCTTTGTCCGCTGCCGGGAGAATACAGCGGTCGCGGACATCGAGCAATTTCATCCTGCGGGATATATTCTGTTTGCAAACGACGTAGAAGGGGAAACACCTGTTTCTTTGAAAGCAAAGATCGAGCGTTACCAGGCTGCGGCGCAGATTCCCCTGCTAATCGGCGTGGACGAAGAGGGCGGGACGGTCACGCGAGTCAGCCGGTTTCCCGCCTTTCGCAGCGAGCGCTTCGCCTCCCCGCAGGACCTGTTTGCCCAGGGTGGGCTGGAGAAAATCGCCCAGGACGCCAGGGAAAAGAGTGCTTTTTTAAAAAACCTGGGCTTCAACGTAAATTTGGCGCCGGTGTGTGACCTGTCCACCGACCCGGGCGACTTTATCTATCCCCGTTCCTTCGGCCAGGATGCGGCAGCGACCAGTACCTATGTCAAAACAGTGGTTGCAGCCATGAAGGAAAGCGAGATGGGCAGTGCCCTCAAGCATTTTCCCGGCTACGGCAACAATGTGGACACCCATACCGGCATCGCCCAAGATGAACGCAGCTACGAAACCTTTGTAACAGCGGATTTTCTGCCCTTCGAGGCGGGGATCGCCGCCGGAGCGGACAGCGTTTTGGTCTGTCACAATGTCGTTGCCTGCATGGACCCGGACCTGCCTGCCTCCCTCTCCCCAAAGGTGCATGATATCCTCCGCCGGGAACTTAGGTTTGACGGCGTGGTAATGACCGACGATCTGATGATGGACGCCATCAAACAATATACCGGAAACGAGCAGGCGGCGGTGCAGGCCGCCCAGGCAGGCAACGACCTGCTGCTTGCCACCGATTTCGATGTACAGATTCCGGCGGTGTTGCAAGCGGTAAAAGAGGGGAAAATTCCCTTAGAGCAGGTGGAGCAGTCGGTGCGCCGGGTGCTACGATGGAAAATGCAGCTGGAGCTGCTGGGATAACGAAAGGAGCCATACCGATGAAATCATTTCGCTTTCATGGGGATACGGTGGTAGCCGGCCCCGGTTCCCTGTCTTATTTGAAGACCCTGTCCTTCCAGCGGGCGATGATCGTCACCGGGGGACGCAGTATGTTTGAAACCGGGGTGATCGACCAGGTGAAAGAGCTGCTGGCCCCGGCAAACGGAAAAGTCATGGTGATAAGCGGCATTCAAAAGAACCCCACCACCCAGGATGCAACAAAAGGAGCCGCCGCCTTTTCGAACTTTGCGCCCGACCTGGTGGTAGCGGTGGGCGGCGGCTCTGCCATCGACGCGGCCAAGGCCATGACCCTGCTCTATGAATTCCCTCACCTGAAAGCGGAGGAACTGGCAGATGTGTCTTTGCCCTCCCGCCGGGAAAAGACCATGTTTGTGGCGATTCCCTCCACTTCCGGTACCGCCACCGAGGTTACCCATGTGTCGGTTCTCACCTTTCCCGGGCAGGGCATCAAACGGGGCGTAAAAGCCCAGAGCCTGCGCCCGGATCTGGCCATTCTCGACGGAAACCTTCCTATGACCATGCCCGCCGACGTAGCGGCTCAGACAGGGATGGACGCGCTGACTCATGCTTTGGAATGTGCCATAAGTCCTTTGGGGGACGAGTTTACCGATACGCTGAGTATGGGCGCGGCTGCGGGGTTGCTGCGGTATCTGCCGGTTTCCTGCGAGCAAGGGGATTTGGACAGCCGTCAAAAGGTACATAACTACCAGTGCATGGCGGGCATGGCCTTTTCCAACGCCGGGCTTGGCATGGTCCACGGCATCGCCCACGCCTTCGGCGGCCGCTATAACCTGGGCCACGGGCTTTTAAACGCCGTATTGCTCCCTTATGTCCTAGCGTTCAATTGCCGCAATGAGCGGGTTAAACAGCGCCTGGATTTCTTAGCGGCCGTGACCGGAGCAGGGGAGGTGACCGGCCAGGTCAAACGGCTGAAGGAACGCATCGGAATTGTGCAGACCCTGGCACAGACAGGGATTGCAGAAGAAACCTTTTTGAAGGACTTTGAATGGCTGGCGGAGAACTCTCTGGGCGGCTCCACTCGCGTCAATCCCATCCAAGTGAACAAGGAGGAAATGAAAACCCTTCTCAAAACGGCGTATTATGGAGAATAGAATGGGAAAAAGCCGGGGCGTCTGCCCCGGCTTTTTTCTTTGACAAAAAGAAACAAAAAGTTCATAAATTGTTTCTTGACTGAAAGTCCACTCTAAATGCTATCCTGAAAAAGAACCAGAGCTCAAAGACCATTGTGGCTGCAAAAACAGGGAAAATGCAGAAAAAGGGGGATGCAATTGGAAATCTTCTATAAGTTTTCGCCGGAAGAAATCGGATTTTTTGATTGTAAATACAAGATTGCCGTGCTATGATAAATGCAGTCAAAATACACTAGAATTCACTAGAAATGGGAAGTGATACAATGGAAACACAAGTGACGGAAACCATGTTTCGCGAGACATACGATTATGCGCGTCAGATTATCGAAGAAGTACGCAAGGTGATTATGGATAAGGATGAAGTCATCGTCAAGATGCTCATGGCGATTCTGGCGGGCGGCCATATATTGATTGAGGACGTGCCCGGCGTGGGAAAAACCACTCTAGCCCTGGCCTTTTCCAGGGCGATGGACCTTGCCTGCAAACGGCTCCAGTTTACGCCCGATGTGATGCCAAGCGACGTGGTGGGCTTTACCATGTACAATAAGCTCACCCAGTCCTTTGAGTTTAAGCAGGGAGCCGCCTTCTGCAACCTCTTTTTGGCGGATGAAATCAACCGCACCTCCACGAAAACCCAGTCGGCATTGCTCGAGCTGATGGAGGAGCGGCGGGTGACGGTGGACGGCGTTGCCCATGAGCTGCCACGGCCCTATATCGTCATCGCCACGCAAAACCCCATCGGTTCGGTGGGCACTCAGCCGCTGCCCGATTCTCAGCTCGACCGTTTTATGGTCTGCCTGAGCATGGGCTACCCGGATCCCAAAAGCGAGATTGACATTCTCAAAGGCAGGCAGACCGGCAATCCCCTGTCCTCGGTGCGGCAAATCGTACAGGCGGATACGATTTTGCAGATGCAAAGCGCCATCGAGCAGATTCACATGGAGCATTCGGTGTATGAATATATCATCAATTTGGTGACGGCAACCCGCCGCCACCCGCTCATTAAGCTGGGCATCAGTCCCCGCGGCTCCCTGGCCATGATGCGCATGGCCAAGGCCTGCGCCTTTTTACAGGACCGGCTTTATGTCACCCCCAACGATGTGAAATACGTGTTTTTGAGTACCTGCGCCCATCGTCTGGTGCTCAGCACCAAGGCCAAGACCACTCATACGGCGTCTTCCCTGCTTGAGGAGCTGTTAAACGAAACCGCCATGCCCTTTGTGTTGGGGGAAAGGAACCGGGTTTATGGTACGCGTTAAGCTGCTGTATTTGGCGGCGCTGATTGGGCTGGGCGTTTTTGTCATCGCCTTTCGGGGCCCGATTGCGGTGGTGCTTTTCCTGGCTTTTCTGGTGCTGCCGGTCTTTTTGAAGGTAGCGGTCCTTTGGATGCGCAGGGGCCTGACGATTACCTTGTCCACCGTGTTTACCGACGAGCGGACCAAGCGGGAGGTGCGCTATCAGATTTCTGCGCGAAACCGTTCCTTTCTGCCCATTACCGCCTGCCAGATCACCCTTTTGTGCAAAAACCGGATGGTAGACGGCCAGGAAAGCCAGATCGTCCGCTTTTCCGTGCCAGCCAGGGGCCGCAGGCTGGTGCAGGGAACCGTCTCCTCTGCGCATTATGGAAGCTTTCAGATGTCCGCCACCCGCATAAAGGTATACGATTGGTTCTGGCTTTTTCACAGCAATTTGAAACCTCTGCCGCCGGTCTCCTTCCTTCTCTGGCCGCCGGCGGAAGAAATCAGCGCCCAGCCCCTCTTGAGCATACAGACCAGCACCGACGTGCAGCGGTACTCCACCGAGCGCAAGGGGGATGACCCTTCCGAACTGTTCGGCGTACGCGAGTACCAGGAGGGGGACCGGCAGCAGCGGATACACTGGAAGCTCAGCAGCAAAATGGGGAACTTTATGGTCAAGGAATTCAGTCTCCCCATAGCAAACGCCGTGACCCTTGTGGTGGAGCTGAGCTTGGAGGAAGATGCCGTCCTTCTGGACGGGCTCTTGGAGCTTACAAACACCCTTTCCACCGACCTAGTCGGCCGGCAGATTCCTCATCGTGTCTGCTGGTACCGGCAAAAAGAGGAGCAGGACGTGTGCTTCGATGTGGCAAACGACGAAGAGCGTGATTATATGATGAGCGAGCTTCTGCAAAGCGAAATTCCCTTTGTTCGCAATGGTTCGCCGTTTTTGTCCCTTGCCCACTGCGAACCGTTCTTGCAGGGGCGGCTGATTTATCTCACCAGCCGGGAAAACGCCGCCCGGCAGGAGCTTCTACACGGGCAGGCGCAACCGGTTACGTTGTTTGAGGTGACCCGCAAAGAAGGACTCCCGACGGTTTTAGAGCCGGATTTTCGAAGAATCCCGGTGACGGCGGACAATGTGCCCGAGAGCCTTGCCGGCGTGGAATGGTAGGTGACGGCAATGAAAGAAAAATCAAAAAAGAAACCGGCAGCCGGTATTTCCTTTTCCCCTTCCGTAACCGCCAAGGCCTTTACCAAGCAGCCTTCCGCCTGGATGACGGTGGTGATGCCGGCGCTGCTGCTGTTCGCCGGTGTCAGCGGCGCCCTCTTTAGTTTCATCACGGCCTATGACCTGCCTTGTGACAATATGGCGGTCCTCTTCTGCATCGCCATCGGATCGGTGGGATATACCCTGCTCTACCGATTAAAGAGAGTGGGTGCGTGGGTCTTTCCGGTCTCTTTCGGGCTGCTTTTGGCGATTTTAGCCCTGTGTAAGGATACGTTGGTGGGCATGGCTGCCAACGTGTGGAATTCGGTGCTGATTACGCTGAGAAACGCCAACATTCCAAATCTGCCGCAGCCCTTTCGGCTTGTAGAGTCTTACCCGTCTTTGACGCTGCTGTGGGCTGTGGTGGTGCTCTTTTTGTGCATGACCCTGGGGTACTGCGTTGTGCGCCGTTCGCTGTTTTTGCCTGCGGTGCTGGTAACTTTTCCGTTTTTGGAGGCCGGTCTTTTTTATGGGCAGTCTCCGGATCTATGGGCGCTGCTGTTTTTGCTGTGCTGCCTTTTGTCCCAGCTGGCGGCAGCGCTGGCGGTGGGCCGGTTCCGGGGAAACGGGCGGAGAAAACGAGTGAGTGCCCCCTACAGCCGGCAGCTGGCAGCGCCGGTCAGCTTGGTACTCTGCCTGGTGATGACGGTGTGCCTGGTCGGCAGCCAGGCGGCGCTCAGCCTGATGGATTACCAGCGCCCGCAGGCGTTTGAAACCCTGCGGGTAAACTACCGGGACTTTGACTGGCTTTCCTTCTTAAACCTGCCGAAGACCAAGATCGGAGAAGGAAACCTCTGGGCCGCGGGAAACCTGGAATACGATTATCAGACCGATCTGCTCATTGACATGCCGTATACCCAGAGCACCCTCTATTTCAAAGGGTATACCGGCAGTGTGTACACCGGGACCAATTGGGAGCAGCTTCCCGATTCCGTCTATGACAGCTTTCCCCTGTTTCGAAAAGGGGAGCAAAGCGGCGTCAACGCGTATGAGCTGCTCAACGCTTACTACAGCCAGTATGGAGGGATGGAGATTGCCCCTATTCAGATCACGTCGGTCCGGGCAGGTACGAAATACGCCTTTGTGCCCTATTTTGCTATGGAAAGCAGGGAAACCCTGCTGGAATACGACCGGTATGCGCCGCTGCTTACAACAGGCAATACCTACAGCGTTTATTATGGCCACAATATAGATGAGGGTAGCGCCTATTTGGCCCGGATCAACCGTCCTTCCATTTTCGAGCGTCATCCCTATTACTGGGACTATCAAGAATTCGTAGGAGACGTTTACACCCAGGTTCCGGAGGATATGGGATGGCTCAATCAGTTGGCAGGGCAAATTTGTTCCGGCAGCACGAGCACAGAGGAAATCATCACCCGTCTGCAGCGCTATTTTTCGGAAAACACCTCTTATTCCACCTCGCCTGGCCGACCGCCCGACGATATGGACTTTACAGAGTATTTCCTTTTGGAGAACAAGAAAGGCTACTGCGTTCACTATGCCACCGCAGGGACTTTGCTTTTGCAGTCATTGGGCGTACCGGCGCGGTACGTGGAAGGATATCTGGTCGGGCCGGACGAGTTTCAGAACGCGCCCACAACGGACAAGGAGGTTTTCGCCAGCCGGCTGACCGAGGAAGGTACCTGGATTACGGACAGTACAGGCGTGAGAACTTATTACACATTGGATATCGACGACTCCAAACGCCACGCTTGGGTAGAAGTGTACGACGCTGCACTTGGATGGATTCCGGTGGAGTTCACCCCCGGCTACGGCGCTAGCGCGCCCGTAAACGAGCCGGATTCCTCCTTTGTGGAGGAAGAGCCTTCCGCGCCTTCCAGCAGCCAATCGTCTGTTTCCAGCGCTTCTTCTTCCCGTCCGGCACAAGGCGGTACAGAGGGTCCAGGCGGCCCTGCGACGGTGATGCTGGTCATTTTCACCGCAGTTTTGACCCTGATGCTCTTGCTGCTGGTGATCGTGGCGCGGCAGGCCATTGTGCAAAAACGAAGGCGGAATTCTTTTTGCACCCGGGACGAAAACCGGAATGTACTTGCTCTTTACCAGTATTTATGTAAGCTTCTTTCCTTTGCAGGCTGTAAAACCGCGTCTATGGTTTGCTATGAGCCCGCGCTTTTGCAAAGCCGTTTCCCTTTCCTGTCCCAGGATGAGTGCGAGCGCTGCATGGAGTTGGTGCTCAAGGCGCGGTTCAGCGGGCAGCCGGTGAAGAAGGAAGAGAGAAAGGAAGTGTCCCGCTTGGTGTTTGCCGTGCGAAAGCAGCTTTACGAAGAGAAAAACTGGCTTTGGAGGCTGTGGATGCGGTATGGGCGCTGCCTGTAACCGGAAGGCGCGGTTTTGGCCGATGCCAAGGGGAAATGGCAGCAGGAAAAAGAAAAGCCGCTGCAAAAGACAAAAGGGCGAACTGCGAAAGCAGTTCGCCCTTTCCTATATGCCAAAACATCCCTGCGCTAGGGCCAACGGATTCATCCCAGCGCAGGCGAGCACAGGCTTCGCTATTCCCAGTGGATTTCTCCGATCACCTTTTTCATCTGGGCCGCGCTTTTTTGCAGCCGGTCCCATTCGTCCGTATCCAGCGGCACGTCCAGCACTTTTTCAATGCCGCCCTGGCCTACGATGGCGGGCAGGCCGATGCACAGCTCGTTTAGCTCATAGTGCCCCTCAGGCAGCACCGACACCGTCAGCACCGAATGCTCGTCGCGCATGAGCGCTTCCACAATGCGTAGCACTGCCAGCGCAATGGCATAATAGGTGGCGCCCTTGTTTTCGATTACTTCATAGGCGCTGTTTTTGACCTCCTCGTAGATGGTGCGCAGAACCTCCTGGTCGCAGTGACGCTGGCAGCTTTGACAGAAATGGTCAAAATCGATGCCGGACACGTTGGCCGAGCTGTAAACAGGAAGCTCGGTGTCCCCATGCTCGCCGATCATAAAGGCGTGAACGTTGCGCGGATCTACTTCAAAATGGGCGCCCAGCAGGAATTTTAGCCGCGCCGTGTCAAGGACTGTGCCCGAACCAATCACGCGCTTGGCTGGAAAGCCGGACAGCTTGAGAGTCACATAGGTAAGAATGTCCACCGGGTTTGATACCACCAGAAGGATACATTCCTGATTATAGCGGGTAATCTGGGGAATAATGGACTGAAAGATTTTTACGTTTTTGTGCACCAGGTCCAGCCGGGTCTCCCCAGGCGCCTGCCCTGCGCCGGCGGTGATGATGACCAAGGAGCAGTCTGCAAGGTCGGGGTAATCCCCGGCCACTACCTCCACAGGTTTCACGAAAGGGACCGAATGGCTCAGGTCCATCGCCTCGCCCAATGCTTTTTTACGGTTCTGGTCAATGAGGACTAGCTCGGAGAAAAGGCCGCTTTGGATGAGAGCGAAGGCGGTGGTCGCCCCCACATAGCCGCAGCCGATGATGGCGCATTTCCGTAGATTCATGAGGTTGCCTCCTTCTTTTGCGCAAACATACGCGTCTAACAAAAGTGTGCGCCGCAACCAGGAGAAATATCCAAAGAAGGCCGGAAAAAACACGAAGAACCGCGCAACTGCCGCGGCGTCTGGGGAGATTTTGAGGTTGTACTTTCCCGGTGGATGCGATATAATGAAACAAATACGGCAAGGGAGGTATGCGAATGGAAAACCGGAATTTTTCCGACATCGGTCGCGACATCGGAAAAGCGGTGAAGGATGCCATTCATTCCAACGAATTTTCCGAGTTGAAGCATACCGTCAAAGACGCGGTGAATACCGCTAAGCAAACGGTAAAAGAGGCGGCCGCCCCCAAAAAGGGCGGATATCATAGCAGCAAAAGCCGGCCGGCCTACCAGAAATCCACCCAACCGGCTTATTCCTATTCCGCTCCCGTGGTACAGCGGAGCAAAATGCCGGCGGGGTCGGTATCGGGGATTCTGTTTTTGGTATTTGGGCTGGTGTTCGGCATTCCCTTCGCCATCGCCACGCTGGTGCTCGCTATTTTGACCGCTGCGCTTTCCAGCATCCCGGTCTTTCCGATTTTGACCGCCTGCTTCTTTCCGTTGACGGTCGCCTGTGCCGTCATGGTCGGTGTGGGCGCAAAGCAACGGAGTCGGGTCAAGCGGTTTAAGTGCTACCAGCAGGTGCTGGCCGGCCGGACTTTCTGCGAAATCCGAGAGCTTGCGGCTGCGGTGGGGAAGGACCATGCCTTTGTCGCCAAGGACCTGCAGAAAATGATCCGGCTTCGTATGTTTCCGGACGGGCATATCGACGACCAGAAAACCTGTCTGATGACCGATGAGGATACCTACGAGCAGTATTTGCAGCTGCAGGCAAGTATGAAGCAGCGCCAGCTTGAAGAGCAGCGGCGCAAGGAGATGGAGGAAAAGGACCCCAACGCTGCTACCCTTCACAAAACCATCGATGAGGGCCGCGCGTACCTGCGCCAGATCCGGGAGGCGAACGACGCCATGCCCGGGGAGGACATTTCCAATAAGCTGTTTCGTTTGGAAGAGGTCACCTCGAAAATCTTCGAGCAGGTGGAGCAGCATCCGGAAAAGCTGCCGGACATTCGTAAGTTTATGAGCTATTACCTGCCCACCACCTTAAAACTTGTGAATACCTACCGGGAATTTGAGGAGCAGCCAGTGCAGGGAGAAACCATTATGACCGCCAAGCGGGAAATTCAAGATACCCTGGATACCATCAGCGTAGCCTTTGAGAACCTGCTTGACCGGCTCTTTGAAGACGACGCGCTGGATATTTCTACCGATATTTCGGTGCTTCAAACCATGCTTGCCCAGGAAGGTCTGACCGGGCACCGGTTTGAAAAGCCCCAGGGAAAAGGCCCGCAGAGCCCCGTATCCTGATTTGACGCGTGTTTGATTGCGCGGCGTAAAGCCGCAATTTAGGAGGTACGACTGGAAATGAACGAAGAGAAAATGGAAGTCCCGACCCTGACCTTTGAGCCCTTTTCCGAGGAGGCGCCTGCCGCCCAGATGCAGAAAGCACCCAATCAGCCGCCAGCCCCGGTGTTTGAGGAGAGCACGCTGACGGCGGAGGAAAAGAGGATGGTGGACGATTTCGCCTCCAAAATCCAATTGGACAATTCCGCCATGATTCTGCAGTACGGTTCCGGCGCCCAGAAAAAAATTGCGGACTTTTCGGAGACCGCCCTCGACAATGTGCGCACCAAGGATTTGGGCGAGGTGGGAGAAATGCTTTCGAGCGTGGTCACCGAGCTCAAGAGCTTCGATGTGGATGAGAACGAGAAGGGCCTCTTCGGTTTCTTTAAGCGCAGCTCCAATAAAATCGTCGCCATGAAGGCCAAGTACGACAAGGCGGAAGCCAACGTCGACAAAATCTGCACTGCGCTGGAAAATCACCAGATTCAGTTACTCAAGGACATTGCCATGCTCGACAAAATGTACGAGCTCAACAAGGTGTATTTTAAGGAGTTATCCATGTACATCCTGGCCGGCAAAAAGAAGCTCCAGGAAGTGCAGCAAACAGAGCTGCCCGCCCTTCAGGAGAAGGCCAGCCAGTCCGGCCTTCCGGAGGATGCCCAGGCGGTCAATGATCTTTCGGGGCTGTGCAACCGCTTTGAAAAAAAGCTCCATGACCTGGAGCTGACGCGGATGATCTCCATTCAGATGGCGCCCCAGATTCGCCTGGTCCAGGGGAACGACACCCTGATGACCGATAAAATCCAGTCCACCTTGGTTAACACCATTCCGCTGTGGAAAAGCCAGATGGTTCTGGCTTTGGGGGTGGCCCATTCCCAGCAGGCGGCCCAGGCTCAGCACGAGGTGTCCAACATGACAAACGAGTTGCTACGCAAGAACGCCGACACCCTCAAGATGGCTACCATCGAAACGGCCAAAGAGTCCGAGCGGGGCATAGTGGACATCGAGACCCTCAAGCGCACCAACGAAAGCCTTATCTCTACTCTCGACGAGGTGCTGCGCATTCAGGAGGAAGGCCGGCAGAAGCGCCAGGAAGCGGAGGCGGAGTTGGGACGCATCGAAGGAGAGCTCAAGCAGAAGCTGCTGCAAATCCGTTCTTAATGGAACTGCTTTGCAGAAAACAAGATCCAGAACAAAAGAGTCGATACCAATTTAACCTGCATCTGGTACCAACGGCGGCGAGGAGAAATCTTTACCGCCGTTTTCTGTGTTTTATGAGGGGGTTATCTGTATATATTGATGAATATATTGTAATATGCTATAATTGCAATGTTATACATAAAGTGGCTTTATATGGATCTTTTAATAAGAAAGGTCTGTAAAGAAAAGCGAATTCGGTTTGGAAAGGGGAAAAGGAAACAGTGAAAGTATGCAAATACTGTGGCGCGGAAAATGAGAATCGTGCAAATACTTGCTCTTCGTGCGGAGGGAATGAATTTAAGTGGAAATGCGATAATTGTAAAACCGTATTTGAGGAAGGAAATTACTGCCCAAAGTGCGGCGTAAAAGCCGGAACAGAAGCGAAAAAGTGTCCGAATTGCGGGGCTGAATATTATTCAAAGGCGTGTCCTGACTGCGGATATACAAGCGAAACCCATCAAAACAGCAAAAACGCTACCGTTGTATATGTAGATACGACTACCCAAATAGATACAGATGCGGCTACCCAGCCGGTTAGAAAAAGGAAAACCTGGCTGTGGGTTTTAGGTTGGATTTTCATATTCCCCGTTCCGCTAACTGTTTTAATGGTCAGAAATCAGAAACTCAGTCTATGGTTACGCATTGTAATTGTAGCCGTTGCCTGGCTGTTTTATCTTGGAATTGGATATTCCAGCAATTATGGTGATCAAACAAAGACGAGTTCGACAGCTGCCTCCTCACAAGCTGCGGTTGCCAAAGCATCCGAAACGGAGTCGAACCAATTGGTTCCCGGCCTTGCGGAGGTTTGAAGGAAAAAGGCGGACGGAAAGCAAAAAGAAGGTCCGGGAGGAAAGCCGTCAGCAATCCTTTTGGATGTATCCGAGGAACAAACGTCTCGTTCCCAATCTATGCAAAGGCCGGGATACGGGTTCTGGCCCAGCGGGCCAAGGCGTTTTGCTACCTGATGTGATGATTTGTAACTGAAAAAGGAAGTCTCTTTCCGTTAACGGAAAGGGACTTCCTTTTTTTCTAAAAATCATGACGGAAGCCGCCGCCGCTCCCGATGCTTTCGAGAATACAAACGATTTCTTCCACGCAAGCAAAATCAGATAGGGATTCATCTTCTACGGCGGCCTTAATTCGCCTCAGCGCATGCAGATTGGTCAGATCAACCGATTCAATGAGCTTATCCATATCAAAACCGACGATCTGGATTTGTACCTCAGGGTTAGTAAGAATACCGATTAAAATTTCTCTGTATAAATCCATAGCAGTCACCTTAAGCTGTATTATGCCAGTATTCCTGCCAAATCCATCCGGCCGCAAGAAAACCTGCTATCATGGACGGCAGAGGTGATGCCGTTATGAAATACGAGCGGGTGCGGAAAGGCCGCGAAGAACTGGGCTGGACCCAGCAAAAGATGGCAACGGTCCTTTTTGTCAACCAGAAAACCGTCAGTGCCTATGAAAATGGCGTCAATGCCATGTCGCCGGAAATCCTGTGCAGGCTTGCCGACCTGTTTGATACCAGCGTGGATTTCCTTCTAAACCGTACCGATGACCCCAAGCCGCCCGTTCGCCCTAGGCGCCGCAGGTAAAAGAGCGCGGATGTCTCTTCTTTGGTGAGCACAGGAGAGTCCTTTGTCCGTAAACGGGTTTTGCCGGGCGGGGTGAGCCTCTGTTTGACATCTCCACAGGATAGAGAAGAAGCCCGGAGGGAATTTCCCTCCGGGCTTCTTTCGCTTATATCAGCCAAGCTGTTCGTTTAAAAGCTCGTTGATGAGCTTGGTGTCGGCTTTGCCCTTGGCCTGCTTCATGATCTGGCCGAAAAGGAACCCTCTTGCCTGGGTTTTGCCGCTCTTGTAGTCCGCGACCACCTTTTCGTTGGCTGCCAGCACATCCTTGACCATCTGCTCGATGGCCCCCTTGTCGGACACCATAGCAAGCCCGTTTGCCTTGACGTATTCCTCCGGGTCCACGTCCTTGTGATACACCTCCGCCAGCACCTTTTTGGCGGTGTTGCGGTTAATCACATTCTTTTCCACCAAGCCGATGAGCTTTGCCAGGCTTTCCTTGCGAAGAACCAGGTCGTCCGCCAGCTTGCCGTCGTTCTTTGCCAGGTTCATCACCTCGCCGGTGATCCAGTTGGCCGCCGTCTGCGGTGCGATACCCGCTTGGATGCAGTGATCGCACAGGTCGGAAAGCACCTTGCTGCCCGTAAGCAGGCGGCTGTCTCCCTCGCTTAAGCCAAGCTCCTCCGTGTACCGTGCAAACTTTGCTTCCGGAAGCTCCGGCAGGCTCTGACGGACCCGTTCAATCCACTCGTCGCTAATCACGATGGGAGGCAGATCGGGGTTGGGAAAATACCGGTAGTCCTGCGCGTTTTCTTTGGAACGCATGGCGTAGGTCTTGCCCTTTTCGTCGTCCCACCGCCGGGTTTCCTGCTTGAGCTTGTGAGCGTTGCCCGACTCGATTAAGTCAATGTGCCGGGCGGTCTCATACTCAATGGCCCGGGTGATGGACTTTAACGAATTCATATTCTTCATTTCCGCCCGCACGCCAAGCTTCGTGCTTCCAAGCGGCCGTACCGACAGGTTGATATCCGCCCGCATGGAGCCTTCCTGCATCTTGCAGTCGGACACGCCGATGGCTTTGAGCATGGAGCGCAGCTTTTCCAAGTACGCCACCACTTCCTCCGCCGAGCGGAAATCCGGCTTGCTGACGATTTCCAGAAGCGGCATGCTGGAGCGGTTGTAGTCCACCAGAGAGCTGTCGGTAAACGGGTCATGCTTGAGCTTGCCCGCATCCTCCTCCATGTGGATCTGTTTGAGCCCGATGGTCTTCTTTCCCTGGGACGTTTCGATCTCCACG
Source organism: Clostridiales bacterium (assembly GCA_018364155.1). GTDB lineage: Bacteria > Bacillota > Clostridia > Oscillospirales > Acutalibacteraceae > Solibaculum_A. The sequence goes on along the minus strand of JAGZMM010000003.1, from coordinate 57,160 downwards.
CTGCCGTCCACACAGATGGGGTGGAACAGCTGGGTGATCTGATAAGAACAGGCCAGGTCCGGGTAGAAATAGTTTTTCTTATCAAAGGTGGTGTATTGGTTGATCTTGCTGTTGGTGACCAAGGCCGCCGCGATACCGAATTCGATGACTTTTTTGTTCACCACCGGTAAAGTGCCCGGCATACCCGCGCAGCCGGGGCAAATGTGGGTGTTGGCCCCGCCGCCGAACTGGGTGGAGCAGGAGCAGAAAATTTTCGTTTTGGTCGCAAGCTCGGTGTGGATTTCCAGGCCGATGACAACCTCGTATTCCATGTTACTCTCCGCTCCTTTCCGGTGCCGCCGCCCGCCCGAAGGCCAGCAGCGTCAAATCCTCCATGTGCCTGCCGATGAGCTGCACGCCGTTTTGACCTTGCGCCGGGATGACCAGACTAGGCCGCCCAGTCAGGCTGGCAGCGGTTAAAAAGCGATTATTCTTCTCCGCGCCCAAAAGGGTGGCGGCGGCAAAGTCCGCATCCGCGGGGAACACCGGGGTCAGCAGACAGTCCACCTGATCGAAAGCCGCCTTCACAGCGCTGGCAATCTGCCCGCGCACCCGCATGGCTTTGTCGTAATAATCGTCATAATACCCTTCCGAGAGCATCAAAGAGCCAAGCCCCAGCCGCTCCTTCATTTTCCGGCCGAAGCCCTCGCTGCGCGATTTGATGTACAGGTCAAACAGGTTTTCATAATGGGGCGTCTGATAGCCGTACTTGATGCCGTCGAACCGGGCCATATTGCCGCTCGCTTCCGCAGTGGCGATAATCAGGTAAGCAGCCAGGGCGTTTTTGACCTGCGGGATGGAAAGCTCCGTCACTTGAGCACCCGCCGCCGCAAAAGCGTCCGCCGCGGCCTTTACCGCCGCCTTGCCCGCCTCGTCCGTTTCTTCCAGAGCCTCCTTGAGAATGCCCACCTTGCGCCCCTTCACGGAGAACCCGCCGGCCGGGGAGAGGGGTGTTTCCAAAGAGGTGCTGTCCGCCGGGTCGTGCCCCGCCATCGCCATAAGCCCCGCCTCGCAGGAGGCAAGGTCAGGCGCAAAGACGGACACCTGGTCCATTGAGGAAGCGTAAGCAATCAATCCCGCACGGGACACCGCGCCGTAGGTGGGCTTTACGCAGCACACTCCGTTTAGCACTGCCGGCGCTCGCAAAGACCCGCCCGTATCGCATCCAAAGCCCAGAAGAACCTGGCCTTTCTCTATCGCCAAAGGAGCCGTACAGCCAAGGCCGTCGCAGCCGAACTCGTCGGTTTTCAGCTTTCCTAAGACGATCATGCCCGCTTCCTTAAGCTTTTGTACGGCCATCGCCTCAAAGGGCGGTTTAAAACCTGCAAGCATCTTGGAACCGGCGGCCGTTTCTTCCCCCAGGGTGCAGATGGTCTCCGTGACTGCAACCGGTACCCCGGCCAAAGGAGAAAGGGCTTCTCCTGCACGAAGCCGCGCTTGCACTGCGTCCGTCTGAGCGGCTGCCGCCTCCCGGTCAAAGGAGGAAAACAGGCTCCCGTCCTGCTCGATTTTCTCTATGTAAGGCGCGATCGCTTCGGCCACCGTGCAGGTTCCTGCACGAATGGCTTGTGCCAGCGCCAATGGATTTTGATTTGTCATCGTCTTTCTCTCCTATGCCCGTTTAGTCGAAGGTGGGGGGCGCTACAAACTGGTGTTCCATTTCGTCGGGCGCGTTTTCGAGAATGTCGTCGATTCTCGGGAATTCATGTACCTCGTCCTCTCGGAACACGTTTTCCAGCGCCTGCACGTAGATCATGGGTTCGGCTCCCTCTGTGTCGGCCGTCTTGATCGCGTTGAGACAGGCCATCACTTCGTCCATCTCCGTAAGGACGGATTCCCGCTGCGCCTCGTCAAAGCGCACAAGCGCCAGGTCTTCCATCTTCGCCAGCACTTCGTTGTTCATATCCCATTCTCCCATCTATCCTCAGCGGATTTTGATGTGCACTTCTCGAAGCTGCTGCTCGGTAACTTGACCGGGCGCGCCCAGCAGCAGGTCCTGCGCAGAGGCGTTCATCGGGAAGGCGATGACCTCGCGGATGCTCTCTTCCTCGGTGAGCAGCATAATCATCCGGTCCACGCCCGGGGCCATACCCGCGTGGGGCGGCGCACCGTACTGGAAGGCGTTATACAAAGCGCCGAATCGCTTTTCCACCTCGTCCTTGGAGTATCCGGCCAGCTCAAAGGCTTTGACCATGATATCCGGCCGGTGGTTTCGCACCGCGCCCGAGGAAAGCTCCACGCCGTTGCAGACAATGTCGTACTGATAGGCTTTGATGGTGAGCGGATCCTGGTTCAAAAGTGCGTCCATGCCACCCTGGGGCATGGAGAAGGGATTGTGGGTAAAGTCCAGATGCCCTTCCTCGTTCTTCTCGTACATGGGGAAATCGGTGATGTAGCAGAATTCGAACCGATCCTTGTCAATGATGCCCTTGCGTTCGGCAAGCTCGGTGCGAATTAGCCCCGCCAGCTTGTCGACCACCGTCTTCGCGTCGCTGATGAAGAACAGCGTGTCGTCCTTTTTGAGAGACAGACGCTCCACCAGTTCCTTCTGTTTCTCTTCGGTCAGGAACTTGGCGATGGGGCCCTTGAACTGCATGCCTTCCAGCATGGTCAGGTATCCAAGCCCTTTCATGCCGATGGAGGTGGCATACTTGAGCATGTTTTCAAAGAAGGACTTGGGCATTTTCGCGCAGTCTTCCACCACAATGCCCCGCACAGGCTTATTCTTAAAGGGCATGAAGTCCACGTCCATAAAGAAATCGGACAGATCGGTAATCACCAGAGGATTGCGCAGGTCGGGCTTGTCGGTGCCGTATTTGAGCATGGCCTCTTCGAAGGGAATACGCACGAAGGGCTTCGGGGAAACCTTCTTGTCGCTGAAGGTGGTAAAGGTATCGTAGAGCACGTCCTCGGCCACCTCGAACACGTCCTCCTGGGTAGCGAAGGCCATCTCAAAGTCCAGCTGATAGAACTCGCCCGGAGACCGGTCGGCTCTCGCGTCCTCATCCCGGAAGCACGGGGCGATCTGGAAATACTTATCAAAGCCTGCCACCATCAGAAGCTGCTTAAACTGCTGGGGCGCCTGGGGCAGGGCATAGAACTTGCCCTCGTACTTACGCGACGGAATGATATAGTCTCTGGCTCCCTCCGGCGACGAACAGGTAAGGATAGGAGTATTGATCTCGTCAAAGCCCAGGTCCTCCATCTTGCGGCGCAAAAAGCTTACGATCTTCGAGCGAAGCAAAATATTGTTATGCACCTTCGGATTGCGCAGGTCCAAAAAGCGGTACTTGAGCCGCACGTCCTCGCGGGTCTCGGTGGAGTTCTCAATGTCAAAGGGAAGATTGGGGTTCGACTCGCCCAGAATCTCCAAAGAGTCCACCATAACTTCCAGCGTACCGGTGGGGATCTTCGGGTTGACGGTTTCCTCGTCCCGCTTGACCACCTTGCCGTGGACGCTGACCACCGTTTCCCGGTGGACATTCTGCAGAAGGCTATCGTCATGGACGACCACCTGGGTCACACCGTGCTGGTCGCGCAGGTCCACAAAGGCTACGCCGCCATGGTCGCGGATGGTATCCACCCAGCCGGCCAGACGCACCTCTTCGTTTAAGTTCTGCTCCGTCAATTCGGCGCAGTGATGGGTTTTATACTGGTTTACTGCCATAGAATCCGACATTCCCTTCCTCGTCCCGTCTTCGTTGCGGCGGGAATATTCCATCGGCGTACCTTCGCCGACTTTTCTACCAATATCCTGAAAATTATACCACACCTTTTTCCCGGTGTACAGGGCTTTCCTCTGGTTTTTGCCGCCATTTGGAGAGAGAACGTTGCGTTTTTTGCCTGTGGACGAGGCGTCCTTTTCTGGATGTGCAGTAGAGAATGCGCGCTTGCTCCATCCAATCGGTAGGAACAAAAAGCAACCATCTGTCCAAAGGCCGTCCTGCCTTTTGCGCTTATCCAAAAACACAGGGAAAAAGCAGGTTTTCCAATAGCTTGTCCCGCCGGGACTTGCGGCATGTAAGGAAAACAAAGAAAATGGCCGGCGTCTCTTTGACGCCGGCCATGCGTGACAGGACTCAAAATAGGGGCAAAGTCGACACTGCTTTTATGCTCTTGCCGCCTTGCGCCGCAGGGCGAATACGGCGGCTGCGGATGCAGCCAGAATCAAAACGATAGGCATCGTCAGATCGGTGATACCGGTATCCGGGGATGGGATCGGGTTCTCCGTATTCCCTGGATTGGGTCCGGGCGTGGGAGAAGGTATCGGTTTTTCATCAGCCATATAGTAGGCAACCGTCAGGGCGTCAAGATTCTCTACCGTGATTTCGGCCCGTCCATTCGTCACCTGAGCCGGCTGCCCATTTACATAGAGGAGTCCGCCTTCCATGCCCTCAGCCGGGATGGATACGGTTACTTTTCCCACATAAGGCGCGTAGCTGCCCGTGTAATAGACATCGGACGCACCCATAGCGTTGGTTTCATTGGTCTTGAGTACCTGGGTGGTATGGATAGACGAAAGATCGATATCATAGCCGAAGCTGTCCACCGCCCGATACCCTTCCAGAGAAGCGGGCGTATAGACCGCCGGAGTAACCGTCATCACAACCCCGTCGGCAAACCGGCCGGAAAGCTGGATGCCGCTTTGCTCGTCGGTGAGTACCGTGTCTTCCAGGCCAATACCGTAGGTGTCGTAGAAAAGCTCGGAATACCACTGATAATACAGGGCTGGGCGGTAATCAAAAGGATTTTCGTTATAGAACTTCTCCAGCGTCGCCAGCGATAGGTCGAAATCCGCCGCATAGAAAACATTGAAGGTATCGGTGGTATAGCTCAGATAGGGGCTCTTGCCGTCCCCATCCTTATCGAGGTAGGGGCCCAGATCGGTATCATAGGAGCGGATAATAGAGCTGTCCGTCGTGTTTCCGTAGGCAGTGACACCAGTGGGAGAACTGGGGTCCAGCGCGATGCATAGACTTGAGCCGGGGAAGATGCAGGCGCGGCTGTTGAGCAGAGAACCGTCGGCGTTGCGAAGCAGGTTATAAAGCTCCGTATTTCCATGATAGAGCCAGCTGCTGGTGATGTCATCCTGATCATAGCCAGCCTCCGCCAGCGCCTGCTTGACCTCTCCGGTCAGCTCTGGTCCCTCGTAGCCTACCAGATTGGAAGTGATCATGAAATTGTCGTCGCGCAGCATGAAGCTTTCTAGGCGGTTTTGGTAGGTCAGCTGCCAGCCGCCGTTTTCCACCGTGGTGTTGTTGGCGGCGCCCGCCGTGCAGTTGATGACAATACGGCAGCCCATCTGGGCATAGGTACGCTGCAGCTCCTGATAATTGTAGATGTCCGCGCAGATTGCCACGCCCACCAGACCAAAGGGTGTTTCAAAGACGCCGTCATTCTCGGTGCCAAAGGCGGACCAGTTGGGCTCCGGATTTGCCAGGTTTACTTTTCGGTAGGACTGGATCAGGTCGGGGCCCAGAATAGCCACCGAGTTCCAATAGGTGTTGGGATCCAGTTCATCCTTTTCCGGCATACCGATGAGTACATACATGCCATAGGATTCAGCCAGGGCTTGCAGGTCGGTAATGACCGAGCTGGGATTCTCCCCGCGAATGACCGGCGCCAGCGCCCGCTGCATGTATTCCTCGCCGTAAAGCGCCTTCTGCTCTTCGGTATAATCCTCTGGAAGGACCACGCTATACGCAGTCAATGCCATCTCCGGGAAGACTAGCAGCTCCACGCCGTCTTCATGGGCTTTCTGCATCAGTTCTTTGATTTTGGCCACGTTTGCATCCACATCTCCCCACACCGGGTGGAAGTTGACCGAGGCCACGCGCACGTTATCTTTGTAGGCGCTGTTCTGACCGTAAACCGGCAGAGTATAGTCGGTTAGTTCGCCGTACCAGTCGGCCAGTAGGTTAAGCCGGCGGCTGCTCATGCCGGCGGAAGTGTCCCGAGAACTGGCGTCCACCTGAGCAGTGGCAATTCCCGCTTGGGTGGTGACGGCGGGCGCAGTTTGCGTCTCGTTGCCGCCGGCAATAAACTTACCAGTAAAAACAAAGCTTTCTCCAAAATAGGCCAAGCCATCCCCTTCGGTCAGCAGATTTGCCACCGCAACGCCGCGGGAATACATCCGGTAATAGGCATAGGCCGAGGTATACACATCATACTGGGCCTGGGACAGACCGTTTGCATCAGCGGGAGCATACCCGTAAGACTGGCCGACTAGCACCATCCGGCAGGCGGCGCCGTAATAATATTTTCCAAGCTCGGCTGCATCTGCAAACTCATTGCCCAGTGCCAGGCCGAAGCTTCCAAATTCCGTTTTGAGCACGTAAGGAGCAATGCCGGCGCCATACCCGGCTTGCCACTCCCGATCGGTGAGATGCACCTTTTTATATACATCGGTGGTTCCGTCCGGCTTGCAGATTACCATGGCCGAATAGAGGGTACCTTCCTCTTCGATTAGCGCCCCAAACAGCAGGTACAGCTCCTGCTGGTCGGCAATCCCGGCAAGCGTTGCGATTTCAGCGTCGGACGCTGGATGTACGGCGTTTTCCGCTACTTGACCGGTTAGAGAATACTCCGGGAACAGAACCATGTCCGCACCCTCTCCAGCCGCCTTTCGCAGATAGTTTTCCATTTTTGCTGCATTTTCCTTGTTGGCTCCGGGCTTATCTAGAACAGCGTCAAAATTGACGACCGACAGCACAAATCCTGCCTCCGCCGCGGAAGCGGGAATGACCAGCTGGGCCAATACGGTGACGCACACCACCAGCAAAACAACCATCTGTTTCATCCGTTTACGCATGACGATTCCCTCCAAAAAACAAAACGGCAACGAAACCACAGTCGGCTTCATTGCCTGCCAGATATAATCGGGCTGAAAAAATCCCCCTTTCGGTGTTGGTATTGGGTACCCTGTAAAAACAAAGGGCGCTGCTTCTTCGCAGCGCCCTTGCTTTCTGCCCTAATCATACGCTTATGAAAAATTCCTGTCAAGCCGGAAAAATGATTTCTAAGTTTGTGTGCAGAATCCTCGAATATGTGAGCAAAATTTAGAAAATCTTCTCATAATAAAATCATGCTTGCTGGTGTTTGCGGATATCCGTCACGATTTGTATTCTTTATATATTTCAAATAGTAAATAAAAGGAATTCAGCCGTAATAAATACTGAAAAGATGTATAGATAATCTCCATTAATACCATATCGTAGAAAAAACAGCATGATCTTTATGAAGTAATTATCTTCCGGAAGGGTTGACAGGGATATGGAAAAAGAATACGATTGACGTGAACCTGGTTCACATTACACAAAAACAAAGGAGGTAGTGAAATGAAAACGTGCAAAAAAGGAAAGTGGGTTGCGCTGGTTCTTGTGGTAGCTATGCTGCTGCAAGTCTGTCCCATGATGGCCTTTGCCCAAGAAGAGCAAGAAGCGCAGATTGTCCATGAGATCATCGAGCTGCGGGAAGAAAATGTCAAACAATATCAAATGTCGGACGGTAGCAAAATGGCGGTTATCTATCAGCGCCCGGTTCACGAACTGGTGAATGGTCAGTGGGTGGACTTGACGTCCAATGAAACCACGGTGGATATTGCTAATTACAATGCAGGTACGGTCGCATCGTTGGATCTGGCGCCGCCGGAGGATGCTTGGCTGGTGGGGAATCTCGCTGGTACCAATGACAATATCACAGGCGGTATTGCACCGGAATATGGTGAATGCTATACTTGGGTGACATTTGATGTTCCTAGTTACATCACACCGGATAATTTGGTGGACGCCACCTTTGCGATGACACTCGACAGTTATTGGGCGGAGCGAGCCACTATGCCGGATGACTGTGTGGTTCCAGTGGGTGCCCATGTCCTGTATGAGGAACCGTCGAACCTGTCTTTTGACGACTTTGCTGCAAATGCAAACGTTTTTGCTACCACTCCTTCCTCTGTTGGAGAGTATTATGTAAGATTTGGCAACGGCGTCGATCCAGTCTTGGATATTACAGACGCTGTCTTACAGCCTTATACGAGCGACAACGGAACAGATCGTTGCGGTATCTTGTTAAAAGAATATGGAGTGGGTGATCCGGTCTATTATTATGATTTTCTTGCATTTGTTGATCTGTCCATCCAAATCCGATATCGCTGAGTTCATTGGTTTTCTCGTATAGCAAACGGAGCTGATCATTGTTCGGATTCTCGGCTCTTTCAAAAGTAAGAAGCACCTTTGCAGCTGTTTGCAAAGGTGCTTCTTACTTTTCTTTAGGCGGCGAAAAGGAGAAGCCGAACTGTTTTTTATTTTGGAATAAATTCTGCATCGCTTAAACAAAGAAATAGACTGGAGAAGCTTCCGCAGCGGCGTAAATTCACAAAAAAATTACAGGAAGAGAATTGCATCTTTCGTCGCTCTCACTTATAATATAAATACTAATTTTTGTTTTTGTATTTTATATGATCTGGAAAGAGGCAGAAAGACATGTCGCGAAAAGCCTATTCAGAACAGGAGCGGGAACAGGTACGGGAAGCCCTGCTGACCACCGTGATCCAGTGCATTGTAGACCGTGGGCTGATTCACAGCAGCATTGATGTTCTGTGTAGAAAAGTGGGCATCTCCAAGACCTTTTTCTATACATTCTTTTCCTCCAAGGAAGAACTGGTATTGCAGGCGCTGCGGTATCAGCAGCCTAAGCTTCTGCAATACGCGCAGCAGCTGATGGACGATCCTTCTCTGAGCTGGCGGGAGGGAGTCAGGACCTTTTTGGTGACCTGTTGCTATGGTGCAAAAAGCGGCGTTGCCGTGCTGTCCATCGAGGAGGAACAAGAGGTTTACCGTTGTCTCTCCCAAGAAAACTTTCAGACTTTCCGCGAGAATCAGATCAAATTGTATCGCGGTTTGCTCACGATTTTTGGCCTTCCCATGGGCAGCATTGATCCGCGCTTGTTTGGCAATCTGGCCCTTTCTATGATGATGGTTTACAAGGCTATTCCAGATACGATGCCCTTTCTGTTTCCAGAGGTAGCGGAGAATATGGTGGAGTTTCAGATCAATGCCCTGCTGGATGAGATGCAGCGGGCGAGAGAACGAATAGAGTGAAAGATGATGCACAGAAATGAACGGCGATTCCCTGTCAGGGTACAAAGCAAACAAATATTTGTAAACACTGAAAAAGCCGGTTCGCTGCAAGCGGCTTTTGGCTTTGTGCGGCCTTTTTTGCCCTGCGTTAACCTGTCTTTGCGACAGTACCGCGCGGGGCTTTTTTGTTATGGGAAATGAGGTGTTTGTTATGAATTTACCAAAACGAGATGGCGTGCATGGCCGATACCATCTAATCCATAAACCGGATACTGATCCAGCGGTGCTGATGGAAGCGGATCTCTGTATCCAAGATATTCTGGATAACACTGCCAGAGAAAATCACTCCGACTACCCGACGGTGGTGCGCAACCACAACGGGACCCAATTCCTCCCTGGTCAACTTCTTGACCGCTATCTGTCCAAACAGCCCTTGATAAAATTTCCCTATAAAAATGCCGTTGCTTTCTGCGACGCATTGCGTCAGCTGGTGGGCTGGCAGGAAATTTGCTACCAGCTGACACAGTACATAAAAGCGAAAGTGCAGGGGCGGTACTTTGAGGCTGGAGAAAAGGAGGACTTTTTTGCGGCATATCCGCCCTGTACGGTTTCCCCGAAGCTGCGGCCGGCGGATGTGGACGAACCGCTGCTCCGCTTCACCTGCTATGTAGCAGTGTGTTGTACCGTCCATGGAGCCAGCTATGAAAGCGTTACGACAAAGCACTATTTTAGCTTGGTGTCCCAGCTTCGCCCTGATATGGTAAAAGAACTGAAAATGAGCGGAACTGGCAAGCTGCCGGGGAACATCCAACGCCATAAGACGGAGCATCTCACCGCCTCAGCCAATGACGCCTTCGCCACCATCCGCATCACTGCCAAGGACGCTACTTCGGGCTGCTACGGGGAGGTGCTGGACTATCTGTGCGCGGTGCTGGAACAGCCGGAATTTCCCCGCAGCTACTCGGTGGAGTTTCGTGGGCCAGAAAAGAGTTATCTGCCGATCCCCGGCCTACCCAAAAAGGGCGTCAATCAGCTGTTTGCCTGCGCAGTGCAGTATCCCGAACTTTATAGCAAGATAGAGCGATATGCGCGGCTGGCCATGAGGAAATTTGAGTGGTACAACAATCTCTCCGATGAGCTGTGCGCCATGCCCGGCTCCTTCGCTGTATACGCCCTGGGGCTGGAGGGGCCTGCGTGGTGGCCGCTGGTGTGTGACTATCTGGATCTGTGCGACGATGAGCACTCCTCCCTGCAAGAGAAGTTCCTCCACGCCCTGTTCAAAAAATTTGGGTTTACCGCCCAGTCTATACCGGTGCTGCTCTACGGCGTTGAGTCCATGCAGGAACTGAAACCCGCCAAGGAGCTGCGTACCCTGATTGCCAATGAGGAGAGCCTGGATGCCCTGTTGGATGTCAAAGCCCATCTTCAGGACTATCTGCCTGCAGAAGAAAAACGGGATAAAAAAGCGTGGGACCATCTCTGGCGAGGTGTGCTTTGGGCCATCTGGGGACAGGCGTCCAAGAACGGCGGCAGCAAGGTCATCCAAGCGGCCCCAGCACAATGGAAGAAGCGGTATCAGGAAATTTTTCGATGAAAAGGAGCCCCAGGGATAAAAAGCAGTGGTATTTGGACATTGAGCATGAGAAGTTTCACCCGCTGGCCAAGTGGGAGGCGTTCATCGCGGACCCTGGCCGGTATCTCAACGGCAGGATCAAGGGTGCGTTTGAGGACTGAGGAAGGATCAGAATAATGACAAAGAACGAATGGCTGTCTTTGTGGGATACGGACAGCTGGGAAGCAGAAACACATGGAGTCTCTTTTGTGGCACACCGTGCTGAACAGGAATTCCATGTCAGCTGCACAGCCTACACCGAGGATGAGGTGCTGTCGCTGGAGTTTTGGCGTAGGCTGGCTGATCAGCTGGAAGAACTGGACGATCAGGCCCACAAGATTTTGCACAAAGAGCTCCCTGATGAAGATTTCTCTGGCCTTTTACTGGCCAATGTGATACTAGACAAAGGCAGGAGCTACGGCGCCTTCGCTCTGGGGGATGATACGGGGATTCCCCGGCTGGAGAGCTCTATCTGCTAGTATCCTTTGATGAGAAATTTGAGCAGAACCCGCAAGTTATTTACGAAACCTATTGACGCTTATTTGATATACAAGGATAGCATTATGGAGGAACAGAAACGAAAGCAGCATCTCACCAATCTTATACTGGAATACGCAACGAAAATGAACGCATTGGAAACGAATATTTGGGAACAGTCCCAAAAGGACCGCGATACAGACTGGCATAAAGAAGATTGCAGGCAGTACTTTCCGATTTTTCAGCATTACTGCACCGACCGAAAGCGGGTATACACAGGCAACCCCCACAGTTTTGGTTCTCCGCCTCAGTATGCTGGAATTGAGGCACCGGACAAGGTCACAGTCAATGTGAAAACTCAGCGCAAAGCCGAGGTCATTGTTCCGAACACAACCGAGACAATGGGCAGCATCGGATACCTGTTTGTAGTTATAAAAAAGAAAGACAGCTGGAAGATCGACAGCTATAAACGCTGGAGTAACTGAAAGCAGAAATGGATCAATGCAATTTTGGGAATCGTTGAGAGAAAGGATGCCATAGCAGTCTCACGAAAAGGAGGTCAACCTATGTCAGACTTCGCGCAGATCACAGCGGATGCACTGGACATTTTGAACTATGACGGGGCCGTACAGGACACCCTGGCGGAGCTTCGGAGAAAATGGGGCGGGCAGGTCCCAGCGCTGCTGGACGAGCGGTTTGACACAGTCGGTGTCCAATATATGCAGCTTCCCCACGAAAAGGGCGTAGCCGCTCTGGGGCAGGAGCTATCTGCCTTCGGCTGGGCGCTCTATGACCTGGACGGGGATGACATTTACCTCTTTGTCTTGATTCCCCAATCGGAGCGGGAGGATTTTGAGGCGTTGTGCAAACAGCAGGGGCGGTATTGCCGCCTGATGAAACAGCCGGGGCGCAGATGGGGCGACCATGCCAAGGAACGGGATCCCGGGAAAGTCATGCCCTGTGAGGAATATACCCTCGGAGATGAGTACGATTACTTCTTCAACTCCCTGGCGGGGGACTTTGCAGCTGGAGAGTGGAAGCCGCAGGATGGAGAGAACTGGCTAAACGGCTGCGTGGCTGACCTGCGCCGACGCCCACCCCAGGTGACCCGGGCCAAGAGCCTTCCCAAGCTGTGCAGTCTCTCCTATTCCCTGGAGTTGGATGTCTACGGGGCGGCTAGGAGCGGCGGCAGTGACATCGGACGGGTTTTGGTAGGGAAAAATCCCGCCAATCTGAATTGGTTTGAACCGTCTCCCATTGGCTATAACGGTCCGCCCCGTTCCCTCCGATGGATTGGGAATTCTCTCTGGGTGGGGGACCCCTACAATGTCACCCAGATCGAACTGACCCACCGGGGCACCCGCAAGGATGTGCACAACTGGAAGCTGCCCAAGGACGATTGGGGCGGTAATTACCACTGCGGCATCGCGGCGGACGGTCTGGGCCGGGTGTACTTTTCCAACCAATGGTACAAAGGGACCATTTACCGATGGGAAAACGGCCAGGTCACAGAGCATCCCTTCCCGCTGGCCGGATATGACCACCTTTCAGAAGCAGCCCCCGTCCCCGGCACAAGCCATGTCTACATGATTCACGGCGTCAGCGGGAAAGGGCGGATTAAGGAATGTCTGCTAGAGCTGGAGATGGACACCGGGCACTGCCGCATCGCCGCCCTGCCCGGTATGGGTGAGGATCTGAAGCTGCGCTGGTTTACTAAGGATTGGCTGCTGGTACAGGGCAATGGCGAAATTCTCTCCGATGACTTTGCCCAGCTCATCAATATGACCACCCGTGAGGTGCTTTGCATTCGTCCGGGAATGTTCGGCGGCGAAAAAATGCAGCACATGGGGATGCTCACCGACGGCACGGTGGTCATCGTTACCCGGCGTGATAAGGTGGGGCCGGTGTTTCGCTACCCCACCGACTTTTGGGGCTTTCTGCGGACAGTGGGCAAGCCCCGCAAGCTGGAACCCTGGCGGGAATACCGGGAGGGGTACCCAAATCTCCCCTTCTTTCTGCCGGGAGAAGAGCCGGAGCAACCACCGGACGGATGCGATAACAGATCCGGCAAAGGCAATCCGCTGCTTCGTCCTGCGTTCAACCAGCTTTCGCAGGAGGAAAAGCAGACACTGATGCAGCGCTTGGCAGAGCGATATGATCTGAAATTTTTACGATTACAGACCTTTACTCGCTGGGGTCAGCAAGGCACCACCGGGATTTTTCAACGAGATGGCCGGGAATTTGTCTTTGTCCCCGGCGATACCGTCACCCTGGGCTGGAAACAGTTCGCCGTGGGGCTCAACCAGGCAGGACAGGAGGAACTCGATTGCTTCTTCGAAGAAATGGAATACGCCGGTTCCACGGAGGATTTCCTTCAAAAAGGTATGGCACCAGTGCGGCAGGTAGCCATCGGCCCGATGTTGGTGGGCCGGAAACTGGAGGAAATCGGCTGGGAGCCGGCGGAGCTGGATGACTCCCGGCTGCGACCGGATTGGATGGAATCCTTTCGGGAGTTTGCCGCCACCGGGCGGGATAGCCTTACGCTGGTGGGCCACGCCCGCTTTGAACGGAAAGAGGACGGCTGGCAGGCTTGGCTCTCCCATCCGGTGACCTATTCTCATCTGCAAGAGCGGCTGCAGCAGCAGGGATTCTCTCTGCCTACAGCAGATGAGTGGGCCTACCTGTGCGGCGGCGGATGCCGCACCCTGTTCCCCTGGGGAGATGAGCTGGATGATGCCATGCACTTACACCATTTTGAGAAGCGGGGCGATGACCGCCCCTATGATCTGGAGGTACCCAACTTCTTTGGGCTGTTCATCGCTTATGACCCCTATATGCGGGAGGTGGTAAAGGCCGATGCATTGACCACCTGCGGCGGGGACGGCGGATGCAATATCTGCGGCGGCATGGGGCCGCTGCTTGGGTATTTGCCCTGTTCCCCCCATTACAAGCCGGAAATGCAGGAAGACGAGGCGCTCAACAACGATTATGACTTCTGCCGCCCCATGATCCGGGTGGCGCTGGAAAATGATCTAAAACAGAAAGGACAGAATACTATGCCGACAACACAGTGGATGAATAAATACGAAACAATCAAGGACAAACTGGCCTGCAAGATTGACCTGGACACCTACTTCACGGAAAAGGTCATTGGGAATAGGACGGTGGATACACTGGATATCGGCACAGTCCGTTTTCCCACAGGGGCGGTCTTTGCCAGTGACCCGCTGGTGGAATTGGAGGACGCCCGGCCCTATCTCCAGACCATTCCCGCCGGTACCTATCCGGTGCAGATCTGCGTGGTCCCCAGCGAGGAGTACGGCGACCGCTATGCCTGCGTCAAGGTGGTGGTCAGCGACCAGAAGCCGGTCCGGTACGAGCTGGGCATGGTGGGCAATGAGGAGCTGGACGAAGAACTGGAGGATGGCGAGTTTTTCGGCTTCGGTGTGGATGCCGGTATGGGCTGTATCGCGGACATTCAGACCCAGGATGCGTTCCGAACTTATTGGGGCAAGCGTCTGAAGGAGGATGAGGACATCGACCCCTACAACGATCTGTTCTGCGACCTGCTGGAAGACAACGCCAAAGCACATCCCAAATACCAGAGAGAGGGCGGCGATTGGCTCAACTGGACGGTGCCGGGGACAGACTGTGATCTTCCCATTTTTGCCTCTGGCTGGGGCGATGGGGTCTACCCGGCATATTTTGGCTATGACGTCCAAGGTAAGGTCTGTGGAGTGTATGTCCATTTCATTGATATTGCAGAAAGCTATGACGAGTGATCAGAAAGGAAGAACATCTATGAATTTGCTGGAACAATGCCAAAAATGGAATGAAAACGACGAATTTCAGAAAATCATCGATGCATTGGAGGCCATTCCCTCCGGGGGACGCACGCCCGAAATGGACAGCGAGTTGGCCAGGGCCTATAACAATCAGGCGCAGCCAGAGGAGAAGGAACTGTTCCAAAAGGCCATCGACCTGCTAGAACCCCATGAGGAATACTTTGAGGGAGACCACTGCTGGAATTTCCGTATGGGCTATGCCTATTACTATCTGGATCAGGAGGGCCCCGCTCTGCATTATTTTGAACAGGCACTGGCGGCCCGCCCTGGCGATGAGGACACGCAGCAGTTCATCGATGACTGCCGCCGTCGATTGACCCTGCCCCGATTCGAGAAGAACTTCCGGCAGCGGACGGAGGAGGCTTGGACCGCGTTTGCTGAGATCGAGGCGGAGCTGCGGGCCATCATGGATGCCGATCCAAAGCGGGAGCGGGGCGAGGAGTTGATGGAAAAATGCGGCGATGCGCTAAAATTGGCCATCTGTGCCCCTGCCTTTGAACTGGGCTTTAACGGGGAGAAATATGAGCTGATCCTCAGCGCCGAGGGAAGGCGGACAGGACTGTTCCCCTTAGTCTACTTCCAGCGCCATGCTCCGAAAGCAGTGTTGGAGCACTGGAATATCCTGGTCGGACGTCAGACTTCGACAGGATTTTCTCTCCGGGCAGGGGGAATGGAGATACGGTCGGAGGATGTGCAGGTTTGGGTAGAACACAAAGAGGACCGGGTTTCCTTGAGCCTTTACTGTGAAAAGCTGCTGTCCTTGCTGAAGGAGGATGCGGACAGAGCGTGGTGGCTGTTTTACACCCTTACGGACCAGGCGCTGGGGGAGATCTCCTCCATTGCGCTCATCAACGATCTGGTCCCTGTGGAGCAGCCCAAAGAGGGCGCATCCGTCCTTCTTTCAGAGCTTCCCCAGGTCCTCCAGAATATGGGGTTTGCCCTATGGAAGGATGCCCAGGACTATCTGGATAACAGCTATATCAGCTATGAACTCAAGCCGGTAGAGGACCCGGACGCCGACTGGCGGCTGGACGTGTACACCGGTTCTGCCCGGCTGCCAGTCCTCATCAACGAATATATGAGTGCCGAGAGCGATGCCGCGGATGATTACCACAAGGACGGCATCGTGGCCGGCTTCCTGTGTTATCCTCTGGCTGGTTTTGAAGGAGAAAAGCGGGCAGAACAGATCTTGCAATTCCGAGACGCCCTGCAAGGGACGATTCAGGAACACGCCGGGGATGATGCGGTTACCTTCCTGGGCGGAGCTACCGGCCTGTACTATGGGTATCTAGACTTGATTGCCTGGGATCTGCCCGCTGTGCTGGACGCGGCCAGGGAATTCTTTGCCGGCGCCAACCTGACCTGGGGCGGCTTCCATGTGTTCCGCCGGGAGGTGGGGGCGGTCCGCCTGTGGGAGCAGGAGAGCGAGCCGGAGGTAGACCCTGAGACGGGATCTCTGCTCTCAGCGCAGGATGTGAAAACGCTGGAATCCTTTGACGAAGGTGTATCGGGCTACTTTGGAAAAATGCTCCAATGGTTGGAGGACTTTATAGAGCGGGGTGTAAAAGAGGGAACGTTTACCCAACGGCAGGCCAGGCAGGATCTTCAGATTGCCCTATGGTATTCCTTTGCCTGCAACAATCTGGATTTGTACCGGTACTACTACAAAGCGGCCCAGTGGATGAAGGACTCGGAGAAGAACGCCAGTGGCTGCGCCATGTGGTACTACCGCTACTCGGTGGCGCTAATGTACTGCGGCCAGTTGGAGGAAGCCCGGGACTATGCGGAGCGAGGCATCCAGGAGGAGCCGGACTACCCTTGGATCTGGCTGCAAGTGGGCAAATTGCGGGCGCACTTTGGAGACAAGTCCGGCGCTCTAGAGGCGGTGGCCCACGGCCTTGCGCTGGAACCCAGCGACTATGAGTTCCTGACCTTGAAAAAGGAGATCGAGGCAGGAGAATCGCTGGAGCGGATGGAATACCACTGGATCAATCCGGATGCTGACCGGACCCTCCAACAGGGCCTGGACGAGGACGCCGATGATAAACAACGCGCGATCTCCTGCCTCATCGTCAATGAGGAAGGATTAAAGCACTTCTGGAACATTTTTGGCCCAAAACCGGAACCGTACGTTCCCAACACGCCCTTCACCCAATTCCCCTATGCGGTGAAAGGCCATACCTTCGACCTGATGTTTCAGATGAACGAAGCCGGAATGTCCAAACTGAATGAGAACTGGCTCAAACAACTAAAAGGCTGGCTTCAGGATGGGCGTTGGCTGCAACGCAACCATCCGGACGGCAGAGCGGCCCGTCTGGACACTGTGTTGGTGGGGCTGGACTACCACATCGGTCTTCTCTACAAACTGGAGAAGGAGGAACAATACTTCCAGATATTCCTGCATCCAGATGGAACGGAAAAAGAGGGTGCTTTCTGGTCTTCTGAGGATAGCGGCGAACCGGAGCTGTATACCGAGGAGGAGATGGCTGCAGTAGAACAGCACATCCAGAAATACTTTGGAGAGTTCGAAAACGTATTTCATGAGCTGGTTTCACCGGACATCCATGTGGACATCTGTGTGGTTCCTCCCACCGAGGAGCAAAACTATTATACTCTGGTCACCATGGGGATGGGAGCCCACCGGATGAATGTGCCGAATGAACTGGCGGAGTACAAATTGGAGCGGGCAGAACTGGCCATTGCCCTTCCCTCTGACTGGAAACTGGATGAGGAGTCTATGAAAGACGAGCAGTGGTACTGGCCTATCCGTTTGCTGAAGGTGCTGGCCCGTCTGCCTATCGCATCGGATACCTGGCTGGGTTGGGGTCATACCATGGACAATCAAAAGCCCTTTGCAGAGGATACGGAACTCTGCGCTGCAATCTTAGTGGGCCTTCCAAACACGGAAGAAGGAAGCTACTTCTGCCAGCTCCCCAGCGGAGAAGAGGTCAATTTCTATCAGATCATTCCCCTGTACCGGGAGGAATTGGAGTATAAGCTGGAGCACGATGCAAACGCTCTGTTGGAGAAGCAGGCGGAGGTGGATTTTGTGGTGTATCCAGACCGACCCAACAGCATTGCCGAGTGATACAGGTCTCTATCACCGGACAAAAATATGCGCAATCAATAGAGGTGAGGAAGGAAGAGCTCTAAGGACAAGTCCTACAACGCGCATCACGGCCAAGGGCGTGCTCCTTCCTCTGCTGAATAGACCGTCTCGCCTTCCTTGATGGTTTTTATCACCCGAATCTTACGGATGTCCATGGGATCCACGGTCAAGGGGTTTCGGTCGAGAATCACCAGGTCCGCCAGCTTTCCTTCGTGGATGGAACCTTTACGTCCCTCTTCAAAATACTGATATGCCGCGTTTATCGTCACCGCTTTGAGGGCGGCCAAGGGCGTGACCCGTTCGCACTCGCCCAAGGTCACGCCGCTTTTCGTCACTCGGTTGACCGCACACCACACCGTGTCGATCATGTTGGGCGGCAGAACCGGCGTATCCTGATGGAAGGTGTAGGTGACGCCTAGTTTCCCCGCGGTCCGGGCGGGACTGATGCGGTTTGCCCGCTTGAGGCCGAGATTTTTTAGATGCACGTCTCCCCAGTAATGCGTGTGGGCCACAAAGAAGGAGGCGATCATCGAGAGAGGAGCCATCCTCTGGAGCTGGTCGGGCCGTACCGTCTGGGCATGGATCATCACCGGACGGGTAGAGGGCGCGTTCGGAAAAGAGGAAAGCGCCCTTTCGAAGCCGTCGATTAATTGCTGGGCCGCCGCATCTCCGTTGCAGTGGGTGAGCAGCTGGACGCCGTCCTGGAGTGCCTGACAAATGAGTGTGTATACCTGTTCATCCGTATAAATCGGGTAGCCCCGGTATCCGTCTGATGAACTGGCGTAGGGTTCGGACAGCCAGGCGGTCTTTCCCTGGGGAGAGCCGTCCAAAAACATCTTATATCCGCCGATTCTCAGCCGGTTTTGATATTCCTTGCAATAAGCGGTATTCTCCGTACGAAGCGATCGGTGGTCGGTCAGCGCCACATAGCCCACCACGTCCACCAGAAAGCGTTTTGCCTTTGCCATGGCTTTGAGCATGGTCCACTCTCCGGGCCGGGTAAACCCGTCCTGTACGGTGGTGATGCCATTTTGCAGATAGACCTTTTGTGCCGCATCCAACTGGTCCAGAAGCTGTTCCATGGTAGGCTGGGGGAGCTTGGAGGAAAGGGCCGTAAAAGCCGTTTCCTCCAAATAGCCGTTTGGCTCCATGGTACCATCCATTCGTCCGATTTTGCCGCCTTCCGGGTCGGGCGTACGGCTGGTGACCCCAAGTGCCGCGAGAGCCGCAGAGTTGACCACGCCCATATGCCCGGATGCGTGGGTAATAAGCACCGGCGTATCCGGGAAAGCTCGGTCCAGCACCTCCTTGGTGGGATGGGCTTTCTCTTTGAGAAAGTTATGGTCATACCCGAAGCCGGTCAGCCATTGCCCGGACGAGATGGTTTGTTTCTTCCGGAAGTCTTCCAGGCGCGAAACTATATCGTCAAAGCTGTCCGCGCCGTCCAAAGGCGCCAGGCCCATGGTGCTGGCCAACGCAGTAATGTGGCTGTGAGGGTCGAGAAAGGCGGGCAGTAGAGTCTTTCCGTGAAGATGCTCCAGTACCGTTTCTTCCTCCTTTTGAGCCAGGATATCCCGAAGGCTTCCCGCCTGGGCAATTATTCCGTCTTTCACTAGAATTGCTTCCACCGTGATGGGTTCTTCCATAGTCAAAATATCGCCGCCGTAATAGATGGTTTGCTTCATGATAAGTTTCCCCTTTCCAAAGGTGCCTCTACCGGTTAGTATAGGCTGGATTTCACAAACATGCAACCAGATGGCGGTATCTGTGATTATTTCCAGAATGTTCTTGAGGGAAGTACGTGCCAAAAGCGTGGCGCAAACAGCGAAAACAATAAGCCAGCCGTTCTCGGAAGACGTTTCCAAAGAACGGCTGGCTTTGAATCGTTATTTGAGCTGGGCGATGGTGACGCCTTGTTCCCCTTCGCCGTAGACGCCCGAACGGAAGGTGAGAATGCTCGGATGGGTGCGCAGGTGTTTTTGTACGGCGGTGCGCAGCACGCCGGTTCCCTTGCCGTGAATGATGGTGATTTCCTCAATGCCGTTTAATAGGCTCTGGTCGATGAACTGGTCTAAGTCCATCAGTGCTTCGTCCGCCGCCTTGCCCCGCAGATCCACAGAGGTTTCCGCCCGGGCGGCGGCGCGGCTGGTCACGCTTCGGGTAGCCGACCGGGCAGGCTTTGCCTTTTTCGCCGCCGTCAGCCGCACCGACTTAAGCGGCACCCTTGTTTTGATAATCCCGGCCTGAACCTCTACGTTGCCTTTGCTGTCGGGCAGGCTGATGACCGTGCCGGCCGTACCAAGCGACGTGATGAGCACCGTGTCTCCCACCTTCAGCGGCCGGGGCAGCACATAGTCCTCGTCCGACTGTTCCTTCACCGGGTCCGCAAGGTCGTCCAGGCGCCGCAGCTTGGCCTTGAGTTCTGCCTTTGCTTGGGCGGCTTTCAGACTAAACTGAGCCGCGTCCTTTTGTTTTCGCAGAGCATCCAGCTCATCCATCAGCTGATGCGCCTGGCGCTTGGCCTGCTCGACAATGTCCCGCGCCCGTACCCGGGCTGCTTCCAATTCCCGGTCCCTGTCCCGTTCCATCCGTGCAAGCCGGTCGTTTGCTTCCTTGGCCGCCCGTTCGGCCGCCAGGCGCATGGCCTCCGCCTCCTGCCGGCGTTCCTCCATGGACTGGCGGCTTTGCTCGAGCTTGTCCACCACGTCCTCGAATTTGGTGCTTTCCGCGCTTACCAGCGCTCTCGCCCGTTCTACCACCGGCGCGGGCATTCCCAGCCGTTCGCTGATGGCGAACGCGTTGGAGCGTCCCGGAATGCCGATGAGCAGCCGGTAGGTGGGGCGCAGCGTCTTTACGTCGAATTCGCAGCATCCGTTTTCCACTCCCGGCGTCTGCAGCGCGTAGGCCTTCAGCTCCGCGTAGTGAGTGGTGGCGCACAGGCGCGCCCCCTTTGCCCGCAGGTTTTCCAAGATCGCCATGGCCAGGGCCGCGCCCTCAATGGGATCGGTGCCCGCGCCCAGCTCGTCCAAAAGGACCAGGGAACGGTTGTCCGCCTCGTCGAGAATGGCGATAATATTGGTCATGTGGGCTGAGAAGGTGGATAAGGACTGTTCAATGCTCTGTTCGTCCCCGATATCCGCCAGCACATGGTCGAACAAGGACACCGCGCTCCCGTCCGATACCGGGATCATCAGGCCGCACATGGTCATTAAGGTGAGAAGCCCTACCGTTTTCAGCGCCACCGTCTTACCGCCCGTGTTGGGTCCGGTGATGACCAGGGTGTCGAACTGGTAGCCCAGCACAATGTCGGTCGCCACCACCTGTTTGGGGTCGATGAGGGGATGGCGGGCTTTTTTTAGGTTGATTTTCCCCGCCTCATTGACGGCGGGGACCGAAGCTTTCATAGTATAGGCGAGCCTAGCTTTGCTGAAGATGAGCCCCAACTCCACCGCCAGCGCGTAGCTGCGGCTTAAGCTTTCCGAGAAGGAACCCACCTCGGCGGACAGTTCAAAGAGAATCCGCTCGATTTCGGCCGCTTCCTTTGCCTTGAGAACTTTAAGCTCATTGTTGGCCTGCACCGCGCCGATGGGCTCGACAAATACCGTCGCCCCGCTTGACGACGTGTCGTGTACCAAACCCGGCACGTCTGCCCGGTGCTCCGCCTTCACCGGCACCACGAACCGGTCGGACCGGATGGTGACGATGGGATCCTGCAAATACCGCTGATAGGCGGGGGAGCGTACCAGCTTGTCCAACTGCTCGCGTACTTTCGAGGAAGCCGCCCGCATCTTGCGCCGGATGTCATGCAGGGTAGGGGAGGCGGCGTCCGCCATCTCCTCTTCCGACAGTATGCAGGCGTGAATGCGGTTTTCCAGGTATTTGTTGGGAAAGATGGCGCTGAAAATATCGTCTAAGCAGCTCGCAACCCCTTCGCAGTGGGCCCGCCAGTCGGTCAGAGAACGCATGACCCGCAGGTTTTCCGCAATGTCCAAAAGCTCGCGCATGCTTAAGCTTCCGCCTGCGTTGGCTCTGGCCATGGCGTTTGCCATGTTTTTGAGCCCGCCGAAGGAAGGGCTTCCGAACCGGCCGATGAGCATGTGAGCATCTTGCGTCTGGGCTAGAAGATGCTCCACCTCATGAAGGTCGCTGGAAGGCGTTAGCTCCAGCGCAAGCCTGGCGCAGTCTTCACAAGGGGCTTCCTTTGCCAGCATGGCAAGCACCTTGGGAAGCTCCAGCGCCCGCTGATGATGAGAAAGTGTATGATCGCTCATATATGTAATCTCCATTTCTGTGACGAATTCAAAAAGCAAAAGGCCCTATCCCGCGAAATCCACCAGGCCGTGGTAAAACTGCAGCGTGGGAAATCCCCGGTCGAGCTGCGTTAGCAGATAGCGTTCGCAGGCGTCCGACAGGATCCGAAGGCTTTTCTCCGGCAGGGAAAAGGAAAAAAGTTTCTCCGGCTCGGCATAGACAATGTGGCGCATGGCAAAGAGCACGCCCTTAGGAAGCCGTGCAGAAGGTTCCGCCGCCGGCCCGCAGGCCATACAGCGAAGCCGCCCGCTTCGCAAAAGCAGCTGCATCTCCGCCGCTTCATAGCAGCCGCAGGCTTCGCACATGGTCAAATCCGGCATATACCCCGTCATGGACAAAAGCCGCAGCTCAAACACCGGCTTTAGAAAAGCCGGCGGCCGTTTCTCCCTTGCCAGCATGGAAAGGGTGTTGAGAACAAAGCGGAGCGTCTCCTCCGCGTCCTCCTCCTTGGGTGCCAGGTTCAAGCACAGCTCGCAGAAATACTGGGCCAGGGACAATAATACCAAATCCTCGCGCAAATGAAAAAACACCTCGATGGGCTCCGCCTCGTTCACCGTGTATTTGTCCCGTCCGAAGTAAAGGGTCAGCCGGGAATACGAAAGCAGAGAGGTCGCCGAGGTGTTTTTGCTTTTGATGCGCCGCGCTTTGTTGGCAAACGCCCGGATCACGCCGCGTTCCTTGGTCAGTATGGTGATGATCCGGTCGTCCTCACCGGTATTCTGTTCTCTGAGAATCAGGCCGTTGGTGCTCAGAAGCATGGCGAAAATCCCCCTGTGCCGATTTAGCCGCCGGGATGCCGCGGTAATTGAGATAGTCCCGCACACTGCCGGTTTTTTCAAACGCAGTCCACAAATCGTTTCGTTCCATTTTCCCAGTGCCTCCCTATCCGAATATGCAAGTTCTGTTTTCATTGTAACCGTTCTCTACTAGGATATTATAGGGAAATGGTGGGGAATATGTGAAACTTTTTTAAAAAAATCAATTTAGACTTTATGAAATTATTCGTTATACCCGAAACTGCGCAAAAGTCCCTGCCGATTGCGCCAGTCCTCCTTGACCTTTACCCAGCATTGCAGGTTGATTTTGCAGTCAAAAAAGCGCTCCATGTCCGCCCGGGCTCTGGAACCCACCGCCTTTAGCATGGCGCCCTGCTTGCCGATAATGATACCCTTGTGGCTCTGCTTTTCGCAGTAAATGATCGCTTCTATATCGGTGATGCCGCTGCCGTCCTCCCGTTCCCGCATGGTTTCCACCGAAACGGCCACCCCGTGGGGAATCTCCTTGTCCAGCAGTTCTAGAAGCTTTTCCCGAATGATTTCGCCCGCCAGCACCTTTTCCGGCATGTCGGTCAAAGCGTCGTCGTCGAAAAAGTGCGGCCCGGGAGCAGCGTGTTTCTTCAGCTCGGCAATAAGCTCGTCCATCCCGCTGCCCTTCAGGGCGGACACCGGTACCACCGCGTCGAACTCGTAGAGGGAGGAAAGCTGCAAAATCCGCGACAGGAGAGCTTCCTTGTTCGCAAGCAGATCAATTTTATTGATGGCCAGAATGGCCGGCATATGGTTTTTCTTAAAATTCTGGATGAGGGACAGCTCCGATTCCGTCAGCTCCCCCTCCGGCTCCACCACAAGCAGGCAGGCGTCCACACCCGATACCGACTCGCTCACCGTCTTGACCATGTAATCGCCCAAACGGGTGCGGGGCTTGTGAAGGCCGGGCGTGTCAATAAACACCAGCTGCGTTTCTCCCTGGGTGAGCACTCCCATGATGCGGGTGCGGGTGGTCTGGGGCTTCGGGGAGACGATCGCCACCTTTTGCCCGAGCATGGCGTTCATGATGGAGGACTTTCCCACATTGGGCTTGCCGACAATGGAGAGAAAGGCCGACTTGGTTTTGGGTTGAGAATTGGCTTGCTTTTTCATAAAACTCCTTTGTATAGCCGCCGCGAACGGCCGGCGTTTGTTTGATGCAGGGCCGGACTGCCAGGTTACTGCTTTGCCAGAGAAACCAGCGTCGAAAGGATGAGTGCCAGCATAGCCGCCGCTGTGACCATGGATAGAACCAGAGCGGCCACTGGAACCGGGATAAGGAACAGATAGACAACCGCTGCGATGTAATAGGCGGCTTCCAGCAATAAGCACAGCTGAAGCCCTACTTTTGCGAAGGAAAACCGCTGCAGCCCCAGCAAAAAGAGAAGCGAAAGAACGCCAATCGCGCCGCCCGCAAGAAACAAAGCGGTCATGACTGGGGCGGACAAGATGTTGGCCGCAGGAGGGGAGACGAGGCCCGAAACCGCACTTGCAATTAAGAGCAGTGACACCAGCAGACCCCGTACCCACGGGGTGCGTTTCCTGGCATACGAATGCCTTCGTGAACGGGTCATTTCAAACAGCCTCCTTTGCTTTTAAGGCGATTTTTCCGAAAATATGAGGATATGCCTGCCGTGTTGGAATGCATACCGGCTTACAGGCTTGTCCGTGCAGTTGAAAAAGGAAGCCCGATCGGATTCCCCGATTTTCGATCCAGCGGCAATGCCTGTTGCCGACAAAAGACAGGTTTTGTATCACGCACGAAAACCATCCGGCAAGATGATGGCCGGATGGATGTCTTTATTTTTTATGTTCGTTTGGTTTGCGGTTGGTTTTCACTACGGTACGCATCCGGTTGGGCCCGGCAAAGATGAATATGAGAGCCAGTACCGTAAACACGCCGGCGACGATAAGCATGGATGGATTTTCCATAAAATACCGACCGATGTTGCAAAAGCCTTCCGGCTTCCAGAAGATGCACAACGCCACTCCCACTGCGCCCACTGCCGTGACGAACACCGCCCCCGCCGCCGTATCCTTGGCGATTCGGGCTAAAGGATCGAAGCTGGGAGAAGAGATATCCACGAATTCTTCGATTGCCGTGTTGATGATTTCGGCCGCAATGACCATCACGATGCTGATGATCAGCACCGCATATTCCACATTGGACAGCGGGAAGAAATGAGACAGGGTGAACACATAAACCGCCACCACCAGATGAATCCTCATATTCCGCTCGTTGCAGATGCAAAACAGGATGCCCCGCAGCGCAAAACGGAAGCTTCGCAGCAGACTTCTCATGGCGCTCCTTAGATTTCGTCCTCGTCCTGGAACGCATAGCTGGCGTTCCGGGGCAGGCCCAGCATAATCAGCACCGCTTCTTCCTTCTCGCGCATCTTCACCGCTTCCAGGCCCCCGTCTTCATGGTCATACCCCAGCAGATGGAGCATGGAATGAGCGGTCAAAAAGCCTACCTCCCGCTGCAGCGAATGGCCGTAGCGGCTGGCCTGGTCGACGGCGTGCTCCATGGAGATGATGATATCTCCCAGGATTTTTGCGCCGGTAGCGGGATTGATCTCATAATCGTCCCCTTCCCCCATAGGGAAGGAAAGCACGTCGGTGGAAATGTCCTTCCCGCGGAACTTCGCGTTGAGCTCGCGAATCTGCTGGTCGTTGACAAAGCTGACGCTGATTTCCGCGGAACCTTGGAATTTTTCCATGGTCAGCACGGCGTTGCAGGTACGGCGCACCAGCAGACGCAGGCCGGTGGGGATTTTGACTTCCTTCTGGCGGTTTTCAATCATAACCTTGATTTTATCCATGGCTGCTCCTCCGTTTCGCTTCCTCGCGGCGTTCGTTGGCCCGCTCATAGGCTTTGATGATTTCCTGCACGAGCTTGTGACGCACCACGTCTTTTTCGTTGAACTGGCAGATGGAGATGTCGTCGATCCCCTTGAGAATCCGCATGACCTCTAAGAGACCCGACCGTTTTCCTTCGCCCAGATCCACTTGGGTAATGTCGCCGGTGACGACGATCTTCGAATTAAACCCTAAGCGGGTTAAAAACATTTTCATCTGCTCGGGGGTGGTGTTCTGCGCTTCGTCGAGGATAATAAAGCTGTCGTCCAACGTGCGCCCGCGCATGTAGGCGAGCGGCGCCACCTCGATGTTCCCCCGTTCCAGGTACTTTTGATAGGTTTCCGCTCCCAGCATGTCAAAAAGCGCGTCGTACAACGGCCGCAGATAAGGGTCCACCTTGCTTTGCAGGTCCCCGGGCAGAAAGCCCAGCTTTTCCCCCGCCTCCACCGCCGGCCGGGTGAGGATGATGCGGTTGACCGACCGGGCACGGAAGGCGTTGACTGCCATGGCTACCGCCAGATAGGTCTTGCCGGTGCCGGCAGGGCCGATGCCTAAGGTAATGGTATTGTGCTCAATGGCTTCCACATACCGCTTCTGCCCTAAAGTTTTGGGCTTGATGGGCTTTCCCTTGGCGGTGATGCAGATGCAGTCGCTGGCGATGGAGGTGATTTTATCCTCGCACCCGTCCTTCACCAGGGAAATCACGTACCGCACGCTTTGATCGGTCAGGCTTTCGCCCTTGTTGATCATGGCAAGCAAAGCGCCGATGGCCCGGGCCGCCCGCCCCACGTTCTCCGGCTCGCCGGTCAGCTTCAGGTCCGACCCGCGGCTTAAAATGGTCACGCCGTATTCATTTTCAATCAGCTTGATGTTTTCATCAAAGCTGCCGAACAAGGCGACCGCATGTTCCATGCGGTCGATGTTGATGGTCTGTTCAAACATGCATTTCCCTGCCTTTTATTTCGTCGAAAACCCACAAGTTTCCACGGATATTTTATCCAATCCGCCTTTTGTGAGTGAACCTGACAGAATTTACATCCGTATTTTGTAGTATTATACCATATTCTTTGGCGAAAGTCATCCCCTATTCTAAATTAGTTTAACAAAATTTCTTCCTCATACCCAATATTTTCATGGCAAACATACACAATTGTATAGGTTAGAGCCGTGTCGCTTTGGGTGCTGCTTTCCTGGCGTTCCACAATTTCGATGCCGTCGAGCTGTTCGGTTTCCATGGCCGCGATCTGCTCCTTGGCCTTGGCGAGCGCTTCCTCCGGTGAGAGAGTGACGGTGGTTTCCTCGTATTCCTCGTACCGCTCGATCTGGCAGGAGATGGGCAGGGAAAAGCTGCCGATGGTCAGCGGCTTTTTGATGGAGGAGCGCAGATAGTTTCCCTCCGGGGCACCGCCGAAGGAAATGGGAATAGTCAGGCCGAAAAAGTCTAGGCTTTTTTTGTCGATCACGGTGCCGGTGCCCGTTTTGACTGTCTGGGTGAAGGGAACCTCTACCGTCAGGGTGTGTTCGGTTTGCGCGATGACCTTGGCTCTGGCGTGCTTTAATACGTTTTCGCCTTGCTTATTCTCAATGACGCCGCTGACCAGTAGCTGCCCCTGGGTGACCCCTTCTCCGCGCAGGACCATCGCCTTGCCGTCGTACACTTCCAACTCCAGGATTTGCCCAGAGGCGGAGGCCTTGATGTTGCAGGGCCGGTCGGAGGGGATGATTTCCGGCGGCAGGTCTCGTTCGCGCACCTCCACCACCGCGTTAGAGCCCCGGATATTGATGGCGATCCAGCTCAGCTCCGGCATTTCCACTAGGCACCGCCGCTGCAAATCCACCACGTCGAACTCGCTTTTGAGGGCGCCCTGGTGAAAGCCTAGGGAAGAGAGGTTATTGAGTATGTAGTCGGTGGATACCGTGGTATTCCCCGTCACCTCCACCGACCAGACAAAGAGGGAAAGCCCCCACAAGATGCCGAAGAACACCGCCACGCCCAATGCGATGCCGATGCGCTTTCGGTACCGGCGCAGCAGAAAGGGAAGCCCCCGCCGTTCCCTCACCCGCAGGCGCACGCCCGCTTTCCTGGCGTAAGAGCGAAATTTCTTGTAGCACTTGACCGTGGTAAAGGCTTTCATGGTCCCGCCCCGGGAGGTTACCTCCCACAGCGGAAAATGCGCCTGGGCGCACAGGTTCAAAAACCGCTCCGGAAATCCACCGCCCGATTCAAACCGCACATATCCGAATAAAAAGCGCAATAGCTTGATTAAAAACATAGAAAACACCCATTCCGCCGCTTTTGCAGGCTTTTTTCATCGCTCCGTTGCCCAGAGCCGTTTACTTGACTTTTGCCGTCAGGTGAGAAACTCGATGGAAAGGAAGTACCCTTCCAGCACGGCTGCATCGTCGGTAAGGCCTTTGATGTTCAGGTCCCTCCCGCGCACCTGTAGAATCATTTTCCCCAAGTTGAGCTTTACCATGTCTTCGTCGTATTCGAGCACGCCCTTGCAGCCCTCCACCGTCATTTCCCGATTTCCCGTCAGTTCCAGGTTGGGGACGCCGCCAAAGGCGGACAAAGGGACCTCCAGAAGGGCCGCCGCCTTCTGGGGGACGGAGAGCTTCTGTTCGGGAGGCGTCTCGGGCTGCCTGCGCCTGCGTTTGGTTTTCATCCGGCATACTCCTTTCCAGGCAGGGCCGGTTTCGCCCCGCCGCTGGCTCCAATTAAACCTATGACGCAGGGATAAGAAACATTCCGTGCATCATATATATGTCCAAAGGGGAGATGCGGATTGAAACCAAAGGTACGAAGAATGAGCTACTGGATCATGCTGCTTGTTGTGACGGGCATGTTTGCCGCTATGCTTTTTATCTGCCCGGACGGGATCGGAGAGGGCATCCACAATGGCCTGACCCTCTGCGCCACCGTCATTTTACCGTCCATGTTTCCGTTTATGGTGCTCTCGGCCTTCCTTGTAAAGTCTGGGCTTGCCTTACGGATCGGACGGGTGCTGGAAAAGCCCACCCGCCTGCTGTTCGGCCTGCCCGGCTGCGCGGCCACCGCCATCCTTATGAGCATGATCGGCGGCTATCCGGTGGGGGCCAAGGCGGTCAGCGAACTCAAAGAAAGCGGAGAGCTGACCGAAAGCCAGTGCAGCCGGATGTTCTGCTTTTGCGTCAATGCCGGCCCCGCCTTTCTCATTTTCGCCGTGGGCGCCAACATGCTGGGCAGCGTACAAATCGGTGTGATTCTCTATGTCTCCCAGCTCATTGCCTCCCTTCTTATCGGAATCGGCTCCCGCTTTGTTTTGAAAGAGAAGGGAGAGGCGAAGGCGCCGCCCTGCCAGGTACGAAAGCGCCAAAGCGCCATTGACGCCTTTGTAAACGCAGTCGCGGACACAGCCAAATCCATGCTGACGGTGTGCGCCTTCGTCGCGCTGTTTGCGGCGCTTTTGGGCGGATTTTCCCGCTTGGGGGTCACCGGACAGGTGGGGCTTATTTTGCAAAACGTTTTTCAAACGCTGCACCTGCCGGGAGAACTGGCCCGAGCGGTGCTTCCCTCTCTGCTGGAGGTGACCAGCGGCTGCGCGGCGGCAGCTTCGGCCACCGGGGCAGCCATCGTATTTATCAGCGCTGCCGCCGGCTGGAGCGGACTTTCGGTCCATTTCCAAGTGCTTTCCCTAGGGCTTAGACACCATGTTTCCAAGTCCGCCTTCTGGTTGGGGCGGGCGATGGCAGCGGCCTTGGCGGCGGCCATCACCGCCCTTTTGCTGCACTGCTTCCCCGTAGAGCTCCCGACTATGGCAATCGAAACCTCTACGGTTCCCACGGCTTTGTCCTCCTCCGCCCCCGCCTCCATTTTCCTGCTATTATTTTCCGCCGCCATGGTGCTTGTTTCGCCGCAAAACGCGTTGGAATTCGAGCACGTCCGTGCTATAATAAAGAAAAACCGATGACAGGGAAGGAGGCGAACGCACCGTGGGGAAAAAACCGTTTGGAAATCGTATTGAGCCCAAGTGCGAATACTGCGCCTGCGGGAGCCGGTCGGCAGACGGAAAGATGGTGCTGTGCACCAAGCGGGGAATTATGGAGCCGCAAGGAAAATGCCGCAAATTCGCCTACGACCCGCTCAAGCGGATACCCCGCCGTGCGCCGGTGTTGCCCCAGTATTCCCAGGAGGATTTCTCCTTGGAAGATTTGTAAGGAAAACGTCCGCTGCGTTTGGCGGATGTCTGGAACATAGGATGCCGCCTCAGCCATCGTCTGAGGCGGTATGTTTTTCGTTGACAAATATCAAAGTATGCTTGCAAAATGGACATAGTATACTGCGCATGGAGAAGGGAAAAGGATGGTTAAAGTTATTGTGATCGGAAGCCCCGGCGCGGGGAAAAGCACATTTGCACGGAAATTAAGCGGTGTGACAAAACTGCCGCTGTATTACCTGGATCTGTTGTGGCACAAGCCGGACAAAACTACGGTTTCCAGAGAAGAGTTTGATAGACGGCTTGATGAGATCATAAAAACAGATCGGTGGGTGATTGATGGGAACTATCCGAGGACACTGGAAACGCGACTGAAAGAATGCGATACGGTATTTTTGCTGGACTATCCACCGGCTGTCTGTCTTTTGGGAGCCCAGTCCCGTATAGGAAAGCGGCGGGAAGATTTGCCGTGGATGGAAACCGAGCTTGAGGAAGAATTTAAGCAGTGGATTCTGGATTTCCCCAAATTCCAATTGCCGCATCTCTATGAATTGCTGGAAAAATATCAAAACGACAAAAACATAGTCCTATTCCGATCCAGAGAGGAAGCCCAAGATTATTTAAACCGTTTATCAATTTAAAGAATATGGTGTTTTCCGGTTGCAGCCCGCTTTTCGGGTGGACGTTTTTTCAATAGGAAAAGGTGCAATCGTCTATGGCGTGAAAACCGAAACATGTGCTATAATAATGCCGCTTTCAAAGGAATATGCTGAATTCTTGGTTAGGTGGGAAAAGACAAAATGGATATCTATCAGGCCATTGCATCGCTGGTGACTCGTGCTGTCGAGCAGCGCATGATCGAACCGGAGGATGAAATCTACTGCAAAAACCGGATCATCAATCTGCTCGGGTTGACCGAATACATCGAAAGGGAACCGGCCAGCTTAGATATTCCGGAGCTCTTGGAGATGGTGACCGACTATGCCGCGCAAAACGGCGTGATCGAGGATTTGTTCGATCTAAAGGAAGTGCTTTCCAGCGCCGTTATGGACGTATTTTTGCCCAAGCCTTCCCAGGTGGACGCTCGGTTTCACGCCCTCTATCGCCAGTCCCCCGCTCTGGCCACCGAGGATTTTTACCGGTTTTCCCGGGTCAGCAACAACATTCAGACCCGCCGCATTGCCAAGAACATCTCCTATAAAACCCCTACCAAATACGGGGACCTGGACATTACCATCAATCTGTCGAAACCGGAGAAGAATCCCAAGGATATCGCCGCAGCCAAGCTTCTCAAAAGCGCCAATTATCCCAAATGCCTCTTGTGCATCGAGAATGAGGGCTATGCGGGAAAGGTGGGCCATCCCGGCCGGGCAAGCCACCGGATGATCCGTCTCAACCTTTGCGGAGAACCCTGGTATTTTCAGTATTCGCCTTATGTGTATTATAACGAGCACTGCATCGTCCTGTCCCGTTATCACCGGGACATGGCGATCACCCGCCAGACCTTTGAGCGGCTGCTTTCCTTTGTGGAATGGCTGCCTCATTACTTTCTCGGCTCCAATGCCGATCTGCCTATCGTGGGTGGTTCCATCCTGACCCACGACCATTACCAGGGAGGCAATTATGCCTTCGCCATGGCCAAAGCAAAGGCGGACTATTATTTTGAGCTGCCCGGCTTTGAAAAACTTACTTGTTCGGTGGTAAAATGGCCCATGTCGGTCATCCGCATGGCAGGGCCGGACAAGGAGATGCTGGTCCAGGCGGCCATGCACATTCACGAAGTCTGGAAAGGGTACAACGACCCCAGCGTGGACATTCTCTGCGAAACCGGTTCGACGCCCCACAATACCGTCACTCCCATTGCCCGGCGCAAAGGCGATGCTTTTGAGCTGGACGTGGTGCTTCGCAACAACCGCACCTCCCCGGAACACCCGCTGGGGATTTTCCATCCGCATGAGGACGTGCAGCATATCAAGAAGGAAAACATCGGCTTAATCGAGGTCATGGGCTTGGCGGTGCTGCCTGCTAGACTGGTGGGAGAGCTTAACGAGGTGGAAAAGTTTTTGCTGGGTCTGCCCAACGAGGTGGCGGACTACCATCGCCCCTGGGCGGAAGAGATGAAAGTTCGGTATCAAAACGCCCTCTCGGAAGCCAACGTGCATGACGTGGTGCAGCAGGAGGTGGGGCGCAAGTTTGAGCGGGTGCTGGAAGACGCAGGCGTATTCAAACGGGATGAGCAGGGCCGTGCCGCCTTCGCCCGGTTTATTAAGACGCTGTGACGATTTTGAGTAGCCGTTTTCTCTGCGTTTGGCCGCACCTGCGGCGAAAACCCAGGGGATAGGGGTACGAATATCCATATGAATTTGCACACGAGAAAGTGCAAAAAGAAGGCTTGGACGGAAATTTCCGTTCAAGCCTTCTTTGGTTGAAAAACGATGTACACCTTACGCCTATTTCTTCGTATCGTCATGAGGAACCCCCAGTTCCTGTTTCATCACCAGGTCCACCACAAAGGCGGAGAAGAAGCAGGAGAGCCAGACGGCCGGAATGGTGTCAAAGCACCCTTTGCTCCAGATGCTCATTTGAATAAAGTCCCCTTGAAAAGCGAAATTCTTCAGGATCAGCCCTATGAGAGCCAAAACCAGCGGCAGCAGCAGCCCGATGGCCATCAGGATTCCGGCAGGCCGGTTCATATTTTTGAGCATGGAAAGAAACCCGCGCATGGGATCGTCCCCCGTTTCGTATTAGATACCACCAGTGTAGCAAAGAAGAAGGGGACGCCGCAACCCCTGAAATATTGGAAAAGGCCGCTTGCATCTTGGAAAAGGGTATGCTAAAATCAGAAAAAATGCGGGAGGAAATACCAATGAAATGCCCGTTTTGCGGATATGAAGAGAGTAAGGTCGTGGATTCCAGACCCACCGACGAAAGCACGCGGATTCGCCGGCGCAGGGAATGCTTAAAATGTTCGGGCCGGTTTACTACCTATGAAGTGGTGGAGAGCGTGCCCATCGTGGTAGTCAAGCGGGACAAATCTAGAGAGGTGTTCAACCGGGACAAGCTGCTGGGCGGGCTGTTAAAGTCCTGCGAAAAGCGGCCGGTTTCCATGGAGACGCTGGTGCGGGCGGTGGACGAGATCGAAGCGAAGCTGCAAAACTCGCTGGACCGGGAAATCACCTCCCAACAAATCGGAGAGCTGGCCATGGAAAAGCTCAAGGCCATTGACGAAGTGATAAGCCGACGCTTTCTCAGAGAGGAGTGTCAAAAAGCGGCTAGGTTCAAAGAAATGCCTTTCCGGTTTTTCGAGCCAAGCGGCCGCAAGGCAAAGCAAAGAAAAGCGCCTGGAAACGGGAACTACCGTTTCCAGGCGCTTTTGACTGCATAAAAGAATATGATGTTTTTGCCAAGTTGCGAACAAACGGGAAAATCATGACGAGCCGCCCTCCCGGTGCAAAAGCAACGAGAAAAGGCACAAACAAAGTGGCATTCCGTCTGGCATACATTTATAAAATATTTCCGAAGGACGGCTGCTCCGATTCCCATAGGTGTTTCAGGTACACCATGCTTGCCTGGCATTCCTCCGTGAAGGTTTCCAAATCGTCCTGATCCAGATAGGTGCTCAGGGAATTGGCGGCAACCAATACATGCTCGATTTCCTCATGGCGCATGTAAGTGGAAAGAATGTGGTGGGTTTGGGACCAGTAAGCCTGGATGCTGTCTGCCGTTTCCCTGGCCTTATCCAGGTCTCCCTCGGTGGCCTGGGTATATGCATCTTCAAACATGCCGGACATGGTCTTTGTAATGGTATGGGTGGCGTTAAGGCTCAGGAAGGACAAGACCAGAATGACGGATAGGAGAGAAATGGCGATCCATACCCGTTTCATTCTTTTGCCTCCTTTTTGACGATCTGAAAATTTTGCGCCCGGTCGGTGGTCATAATAAAGATATCCTCCAGTTTCACATTCTGCTCTTTGAGGGTTTTGTTGAGCCAGTTGACGTCAAAGCCCACGATTTTCAGCGCTTCGTCGTAAACGTCCCCGTCGCTGACCACCACCATGGGCAGGCCGGGGTCATCGGTGGGAATGTTGAGCTGCTGGGCGGTGGGCTGGAGCAGCTCCGGCTTTTTGAGGATACTTAGCTGACCGTTGGTCTCCACGATGGCCCAGGCGATTTCGTCGAGGCGGAACACATCGTGAAGCCGCATTCCCTCCATCAGATCCTCAATGGTAAAGCGGATGCGGCGCATTTCGTTTTGCTGTATCTTCCCGTTTCGCACCACGATGACCGGCTTGCCGGAGATCATTTGGCGGAACTTGTTGCTTTTGATCATGCACGCGGACAGGATCAGTTCCAACGATACCAGCACGAAGATCGGGACAATGCCGTCCACCAGCGGAATGCCGATTTCCTGCATGGGCACCGCCGCAATGTCGGAGATCAGCAGGGTTACCACCAGCTCCGAGGGCTGCAGCTCACCTATTTGCCGTTTGCCCATGATCCGCATGGCCAGCACGACAAATATGTACAGCAGTACAGTCCGGATTAACGTAATCATCATAAATTCATCACCAGGAATTAGTATCGCCGGGTTATAGGAAGGGTATTCGCTCAATGGGAAAACTTCGTTGACATTTTCTGTTAATTCGAGTATCATAAAACCGAATGTTTGCCGGCGGGAAGGAAACGGGCCTTTGCTTGACAAAAAAGTGGCAAAGCCGTATAATGCTTAAACAATCTAAGTATATTGGGCGGCGTCTGGCTTGCCCAAAGAAAGGGTACTATGGACGCGTTTTGCGAGCATATGAATACGGTTTTGGTGGAAACCTTCCGTTCTGTTTTAAAGGTAGAGGAAAAAGCGCTGCAGCAGGCGAGTAAGCTGGATTTGTCTATTTCCGAGCTGCATTTGGTGGAGGCGGTGGGCAAATGCGGCGGGGAAGGGCGCACCATCAGCGGCATCGCCAAAGAGCTGGACATCACCCTGCCGTCGGTGACAGTGGCGATCAACAAACTGATGAAAAAAGGATTTGTGGAGAAGTGCCGCTGCCGGTCGGACGGGCGTTCGGTGCGGGTGACGCTGACAAAGCTCGGGCAGAAGGCCCAGGCCGCCCACGCGTATTTTCACCGGCGGCTGGTCCGTTCGGTGGCAAAAGAATTGACAAGTGAAGAAAAAAGCGCGATGATAAAGGGAATGATCAAATTAAACGACTTCTTCAAGCAGAAGCTGAATGAGATGGAGGACTGACTTTGAGCTTTCAAGTGATCGGCACCGGGAGCGCCGCTCCCGCCTGTGTAAAAACCAACGACGACCTGTCCCGGTTTCTCGATACCAGCGATGAATGGATCCGCACCCGCACGGGCATCGGGGAGCGGCATGTCTGTACCACGGAAACCATGTCCGATCTGACCGAGTGGGCGGCCAAGCGGGCGCTTCAGGACGCGGGAATTGATCCGCAGGAACTGGACCTGATTCTTTGCTCCACTGTGCGGGGAGATTATATGACGCCTTCCCAGGCCTGTGTGATTCAAAAACGCATTGGGGCGTCCTGTCCGGCCTTTGACGTAAACGCCGCTTGTTCCGGTTTCCTGTATGCGCTGGACGTAGCGGCGGGCTACTTTGCCCGCAAAAAGGCCAAAAAGGTGCTGGTGGTTTCTTCGGAGGTATTGAGCCGGCTGGCAGACTGGACCGACCGCTCTACCTGCGTCCTCTTTGGGGACGGCGCAGGCGCGGTGGTGCTTGGGGAAGGGGACGACCTGCTTTCTCTGCGTCTGACGGCGGATGGGAACTGGGAATCTCTGGTCATCCCTCAGGTGCACGGCAACTGCCCCTTTGACGAAACGAAAGGAGAAGCGCCTTTCCTGCGCATGAACGGGCAGGACGTGTATAAGTTTGCAGTCACCAATATGGCGGCGGACCTGAAGTGTGTCATTGAGGAGGCGGGGCTTACCTGTGAGCAGGTGGATTTC
The DNA here is from genome assembly GCA_018364155.1 of Clostridiales bacterium. Classification (GTDB taxonomy): domain Bacteria; phylum Bacillota; class Clostridia; order Oscillospirales; family Acutalibacteraceae; genus Solibaculum_A. The sequence goes on along the minus strand of JAGZMM010000003.1, from coordinate 20,865 downwards.
GTGCTGCCTCACCAGGCGAACATCCGCATCATCGAAGCGGCAGCCCATCGCTTATCCATCCCAAGGGAGAAATACGTTGTGAATATTGAACGCTACGGCAACACTTCCTCCGCCAGCATCCCCATGATGCTCGATGAGCTCAACCGTCAGGGAACGCTCAAGAAGGGGGATATCCTGGCCATGACCGCCTTCGGCGGCGGGTTTACCACGGGGGCTGGCGTGTTGCGCTGGAGCAAATAAGAATCGGGCATCGCGCTTGGAGGCATGAGCATGACGTTTGACCATGTGGCGAAAAGAATCGCCCGGTATAAAGGGGTGCGGTTATCCAAAATCCGGGCGCAGACGACCTTTGCCCAGCTTAGGATTGATTCGCTGGACATGGTGGAGCTGCTTTTAACCTTGGAAGACGACTATCATGTGGAAATTGAAATGAGTGAGCGCATCCGCTGTGTACAGGATCTGGTGGATGCGATTGAACAGGCAAGACGGGAAAAACGGGCCAAAAAGAAGCGGTAGCCGGGGGCGGGGATTGGATTTCCCCGCCTGGGACGGCCCGCGTTTTCAAATAGGACAACATCGTCCGTTCAAACGGCGGCAAAACCGGGGCGGACGGAAAACTGACGACTAGGCGGTGCAAAAACATGGAACAGATTGCATTTGTATTTTCCGGGCAGGGCGCCCAGTACAGCGGTATGGGCAAAGAGCTTTATGAGTGCTCTCCGGCGGCCAAAGCCGTGTTTGACACGGCCGACCGCATTCGGCCCAAAACCAGCGAACAGTGCTTTACCGCGTCCAAGGAAGAGCTTTCCATCACCATCAACACCCAGCCCTGCCTTTACTGTGTAGACCTGGCGGCGGCAAGAGCGCTGCAAGAGCACGGGGTTCATGCAGCGGCAGCGGCGGGCTTTTCGCTGGGTGAAATCGCAGCGTTGACTTTTACCGGCGCTCTCGATGACGAGGCGGGCTTTTCGCTGGTCTGTGAACGGGCTAGGTTTATGCAGGCGGCGGCCGAACAGGTGGACGGCGCTATGGCTGCGGTGCTGAAGCTGAAAAACGAAGAGGTGGAAGCCCTGTGCGCTTCTTTTGACCATGTTTACCCGGTCAATTACAACAGCCCCGGCCAGCTGGTGGTGGCGGGGGAAAAGGGCGAGTTGGCGGAGTTTAGCGCGGCGGCGGCCCAAAAGGGCGGCCGGGTGGTGCCGCTGGCGGTAAGCGGGGGCTTTCATTCGCCATTTATGAATGAGGCGGCCGAAAAGCTCGCCGGTTATCTAAAGACGGTGCCTTTTTCGGCGCCGCACATCCCGCTTTATGCAAATGCCACCGCAAAGCCTTACCCTGCCGACGGGCGTGAGCTTGCGGCCACCCAGGTCAACCATCCGGTCCGCTGGCAGGATACGGTGGAGCAGATGCTCAAAGACGGCATTGAAATCTTCATCGAGGTAGGCGCAGGCAAGACCTTGAGCGGCCTGATTAAGAAGATCAGCAAAATGGCGGCGGTTTTCCATGTGGAGGACAAAAAGAGCCTGGAAGAAACCCTGGCCGCCTTGCAGAAATAAGCAAGTCTCGGTGCTTTGCCGGGCCCGGCGGCCTAAGCGAAGCAAAAGCCATATTCTTTCCGCCGGAGAAACGGAGATTAGCAACCTATGGTGTTAGAAGGAAAAACAGCCATCGTCACCGGCGGCTCTAGAGGCATCGGCAGGGCCATTGCCCTGGCGTTTGCGCAAAACGGGGCCAATGTGGCGGTTTTGTACGCCGGCAACGAAGAAGCAGCCAAGGAGGTCTGCAGCCAGGCGGAAGCCTTTGGTGTCAAGGCCGAAAGCTACCGGTGCGACGTGTCCGACTTTGCGAAGACGGGCGAAGTGGTCAAGGAAATCATCGAAGCCTTCGGCGGGGTGGATATTCTCGTCAACAATGCCGGCATCGTCCGGGATTCCCTGGTCCTTTCCATGAAGGAGGAGGACTTTGACGCGGTGATTTCCACCAATCTCAAGGGCGCTTTCAACCTGATCAAGCATACCTATTCCCACTTCATGCGCAAGCGCAGCGGCCGGATCATCAACATCTCTTCGGTTTCCGGGCTTATGGGAAACGCCGGTCAGGCCAACTACTCGGCGGCCAAGGCAGGCATCGTAGGGCTTACGAAAACCGTGGCTAAGGAGTTGGCGGCCCGCGGGGTCACCTGCAACGCCATCGCGCCCGGTTTTATTGAAACCGATATGACCGGCGCTTTGTCCGACAAGGTCAAGGACGCGGCAAACGGTATGATTCCCATGAAGAAAATGGGCGCGCCGGAGGACATTGCCCAGACCGCCCTGTTCCTTGCATCCCAGGGGGCGCGGTACATTACCGGCGAGGTCATCAAGGTGGATGGCGGCCTGTATATTTGACGAAGGATTCCTTCCCATAGAAGTACGATCGAGCAAAGAAAGGAAGTTTCTATGAACAGAGTAGTGGTGACGGGTCTGGGCGTGGTTTCCCCGGTGGGAAACGACGTGGCGACCTTTTGGAAAAACCTGACCGACGGCGTTTGCGGCATCGGTGCAATCACCAAGTTCGATCCGGCGGAATTCAAGGTAAAAATCGCCGCCGAGGTCAAGGGCTTTGACCCAACCCAGTACATGCCCAAAAGCGAAGTGCGCAAAACTGACCTTTACTGCCAGTACGCTCTGGCGGCGGCGGCCCAGGCCATGGCAGACAGCGGCATTCAGGACCAGGTGGACCCGGAGCGCCTTGGCGTTTACATCGGCTCGGGTGTGGGCGGTATCAATACCTTCCTCAGCGAGAGCGACAAGCTGCGTTCTGGCGGCGCGCGCAAGGTTTCCCCGTTCTTTATCCCCATGATGATCGCCAACATTGCCGCAGGCAACGTGGCCATCAAGTATAACGCCCAGGGCCCCTGCGTGCCCATTGTGACCGCCTGCGCCACCAGTACCAACACCATCGGCGAAGCCTTCCGCGCCATCCAGCATGGGTACGCGGATGCGATCCTTGCCGGCGGCGCGGAGGCTACCATCAACCCCCTGGCTATTGCCGGCTTTACCAATTGCATGGCTCTGAGCACGAGAAACGATCCAAAGAGTGCGTCCATCCCCTTTGACAAGCGCCGGGACGGCTTTGTCATCGGTGAGGGCGCAGGCATCCTGGTTTTGGAGGAATACGAGCACGCCAAACAAAGAGGTGCGAAGATTTACGCGGAAATCAAAGGCTACGGCAATACCTGCGACGCCTATCATGTGACCGCGCCCCATCCGGAGGCTATCGGCGGCGCCAGAGCCATCAAGCAGGCGTATGAAGAGGCAGGCATGCCGGACGCGAAGATTTATTTCAATGCCCACGGCACCAGCACGCCGTTAAACGATAAGTCGGAAACGCTCGCCATCAAAAAGGCGCTGGGCGAGGAAAAGGCGAGAGAAGCCATGATCAGTTCCACCAAATCCATGACCGGCCATATGCTGGGGGCAGCGGGCGCTGCCGAAGCCATCGCCTGTGTGCTTTCTTTGCGCGACGGGATTCTCCCGCCCACCATCGGCTATGAAGAACCCGATCCCGATTGCGATCTCGACTACATTCCAAACGAAGCCCGCAAGGTTCAGGCGGACCTTGCCCTTTCGGTATCTCTGGGCTTTGGCGGACACAATGCCTGCATCGCGTTAGCGAAGGTATAAAAGGAGGACGACGATAATGGACATCAAGCAATTGCGTTCCCTGGCCAAGATCATGGAGGACACCGGTTTGTCGGTGCTGGAAGTGACCGAGGGGGACCTGAACATCCATTTTGAGCGCCCCACGGCGGGTTTCGCCCCCATGATTCTTCCTGCAGCAGCGCCCGCTTCGGCCTCTGCCGCGCCTGCAGCCGCCCCGGCGGCTTCTTCCGAAGCGCCTGCTACCCAGCCGGTGGACTTTAACAACATTACTGAGGTCAAATCCCCCATGGTGGGCGTGTTTTATGATTCTCCCTCTCCGGACGCCGAGCCTTATGTGAAGGTGGGAAGCCGGGTAAAGAAGGGCGACGTGCTGTGCATCATCGAAGCGATGAAGCTGATGAACGAAATCACCGCGCAGGTGGACGGCGAAATCGTCGACGTGTGCGCGCAGAACGGCCAGGTGGTGGAATACAACCAGCCGCTCTTTAAAATCTTTTAAGAGGGCGGGGAGACAAGATGAACCGAGAAGAAATCAAGACCATCCTTCCCCATCGGGAGCCAATGCTCCTCATTGACGAAGCAAAGGCCGTGGATGAGACTCACGCAGTGGGACAGTATACTGTAAAGGGCGATGAGTGGTTTTTGCAGGGCCATTTCCCGGGAAACCCGGTGGTGCCGGGCGTGGTGCTGTGTGAAATGATGGGGCAGGCCTGCTGCGTGATGCTGGCGGGCAAGGCCGAAGGCGCGACCCCGTATTTTACCGGGCTTAACAACGTCAAGTTCAAGCACCCCGTCAAACCCGGGGACACCCTGCAGATCCAGTGCTCCATTGAACGGGTCCGCGAGCCCTTTTACTTTGCCAAGGGCAAGGGGTATGTGGGCGATAAGCTGGCGGTCAGCGGCGAATTCTCTTTCGCGTTGATGAGATAGGAAAGGGGCTAAAACCGTTGTTTTCCAAAATTCTAATTGCCAACCGCGGGGAAATCGCCGTGCGCGTCATCCGCGCCTGCAAGGAAATGGGCATCTCTACGGTGGCGGTCTATTCCGAGGCCGACCGGGAGGCACTGCACGTGAGCCTGGCGGATGAAGCCATCTGCATCGGCGGTCCCCAGGTGAAGGACAGCTACTTAAACATGACGGCCATTCTGTCGGCAGCAGTGGCTACCGGCGCCCAGGCCATCCATCCGGGCTACGGCCTTTTGTCTGAAAACGCCAAGTTCGCAAAGCTCTGCGAATCCTGCCGCATCGTGTTCATCGGCCCCTCGGCCGAGATCATCAACAAGATGGGGGACAAGGACGAAGCAAGACGCACCATGAAGGCGGCGGGCGTGCCGGTGGTGCCCGGGTGCGACGTTATTGAGGACGTCAAGGAAGCCCACAAGAAGGCGGATGAAATCGGCTACCCCTTGCTTTGCAAGGCAAGAGCGGGCGGCGGCGGCCGGGGTATCCGCCTGGTAAACCACACCGATGAATTTGAAAACGCGTTTCAGACCGCCTCCAACGAAGCCTTGAGCGCATTCGGAGACGGGGCGGTGTATCTGGAGAAGTTTTTAAGCCCGGTTAAGCACATTGAAATGCAGATCATCTGCGACGATCACGGCAACGTGGTGTGCCTGGGGGAACGGGACTGCTCGGTGCAGCGCAAAAACCAGAAGCTCATCGAGGAAAGCCCTTCGCCGGTGGTCACTGAGGACATCCGCGCAAAGATGGTGGAGGTGTCCACCAAGGCGGCAAAGGCTGTGGGCTACCGGGGCGTGGGAACCATCGAATTCCTCTTTGACCGGGACAACCACTACTACTTTATGGAGATGAATACCCGCCTGCAGGTGGAACACCCGGTAACCGAGATGGTCACCGGCATTGACCTGGTGAAGTGGCAGATTCGTGTGGCGTCCGGCTTGCCCCTGTCCTTTACCCAAAAGGACATTAAAATCGAAGGCGCCGCCATCGAATGCCGCATCAACGCCGAGGATCCGAACAACAACTTCTGCCCCTCCTGCGGGCGCATTACCCTGCTGCACGTGCCGGGCGGTCCCTGGGTGCGGTTTGATACAGCCCTTTATCAGGACTATTTTGTTCCGCCCTTTTACGATTCCATGATGGGTAAGCTGATTGTGTACGCCAAGACCAGGGAAGAAGCCATCCGCAAAATGCAGGCGGCGCTGTGCGAGCTGGTCATTGAAGGAGTGGAGCACAACAGCGAGCTGCAGATGGATATTTTGAGCGACGAGGAATTCAAGTCCGGCCGCTATTATACCAACTTCATGTCGAAAAGAGGATAGGCCATGCTAAAGAGAAGCTTATTCAAGCGTCCGAAGAACGAGCTGGAAACCTACGACAGCAAGCATACCAAAACCGCAAGCCCCACCGTGCCGGACGAAATGTGCAGCATCTGCCCGTCCTGCCGCGCTACGCTCTTTACCAGCGACTTAAGCGACAATCATCACGTCTGTCCCAAGTGCGGCCATCATTTCCGGGTAAACGCCCGCCAGCGCATCAGTATGACTGCGGACGACGGCACCTTTTCGGAGATGGATGCGGACCTGCAGTCGGAAAATCTCATCGGCTTTCCCCACTATGACGGCAAGCTCAAAAACGCCCGTCTGGAAAGCGCGGAGAAGGAAGCGGTGGTCTGCGGCACCTGTGAAATCGACGGGTTTCCCTGCGCCCTCTTTGTCATGGAACCCTATTTTATGATGGGCTCCATGGGCACGGTGGTAGGGGAAAAGATCACCCGCCTTTTTGAATACGCGGCCAGGGAAGGCCTGCCTGTGGTGGGCTTTACCGTGTCCGGCGGTGCACGCATGCAGGAGGGCATTTTGTCCTTAATGCAGATGGCGAAAACCAGCGGCGCGGTCAAGCGCCATTCCGACGAAGGGCTCCTTTACATCACAGTCCTGACTGACCCCACCACCGGCGGCGTCACCGCCAGCTTTGCCATGGAGGGTGACATTATTATCGCCGAGCCGGGCGCTTTGGTGGGCTTTGCTGGACCCAGGGTCATTGAGCAGACCATCCGCCAGAAGCTGCCCGCAGGATTCCAGCGGGCGGAGTTTTTGCAGGACAAAGGGTTTGTGGACGCGGTGGTCAGCCGGCTTGAGCAGAAGAGGTACTTGGCAAAGCTGTTGAGCCTGCACGCAAAGGAGGCGGAGTAAAGAATGGAAGCAATCGAACGCGTAAAAGCCGCCCGGGCGAAAGGCCGCCCTACCGGCACCGACTTTATCCATAAAATCTTTACCGACTTTACCGAGCTGCACGGGGACCGCCGTTACGGCGACGACAAAGCAGTGGTCAGCGGCATCGCCAGACTGATCGACATGCCGGTAACTGTCATCGCCCTGGAACGGGGCCATGATACCACCGATAAAATCAAACGAAATTTCGGCTGCGCTCACCCGGAAGGGTACCGCAAGGCATTGCGGCAGATGAAGCTGGCGGAGAAATTCCATCGGCCGGTCATCTGCTTTATTGACACTTCCGGCGCTTACTGCGGCAAGTCCGCCGAGGAGCGGGGCCAAGGGGAAGCGATTGCCGAAAACCTGATGGAAATGATGACGCTCAAAACCCCCATCATCTCCGTGCTCATCGGAGAAGGGGGAAGCGGCGGGGCCTTGGGGCTGGCAGTGGCCGATGAAGTCTGGATGCTGGAAAACGCGGTCTATTCGGTGATTTCGCCCGAGGGCTGCGCGAGCATCCTGTGGAAAGATCCCAGCAAGACCGCCGAGGCGGCGGAGTGTCTGAAGCTCACCGCAGGCGATCTTTTGTCCCTGCGGGTGATTGAACGGGTGTTCAAAGAGCCGGGCGAGGATTTTACCGAGCTTTATGAAACCATTCGCACCGAGCTTTACAGCACCATTCAGAAAAACAAGGCGCTGCCCACCGAGCAGCTTTTGGACCACCGGTATAACCGGTTTCGCAGAATCGGGTGGGACGGCCGATGATTACCATTGTCACCGATTCCACCGCGTACCTGACCAAGGGCCAGGCCCACAAGCTGGGCGTCAGCCTGGTCCCGGTCAACTTTACCATTGACGGCAAGTCCTTCAACGAAAGCTTTGCCGACCAGAAGGGCCGGTATGAGGCGCTGGTAGGGGAGCACATCTTTCAGTGCACCACTGCCCATCCGCCCATCTCCACCTTTGTGGCGGCATTTGAAAAGGAGCTTGAGGCGGGCAACGAGGTGCTGTGCATCGTCATGTCTTCCCGGCTAAGCGGCACCTATTCCAGCGCCACCCTGGCAGCCCAGGAGTTAAACGACCGGCGTATTACGGTGGTGGATTCCCTTTCCACGGCCGGCGGGCAGTACCTGCTCATTCAGAAAGCCAGGGAGCTGATAGACGCGGGTATGGGTCTTTACGAAGTGGCCGCCCAGCTCGAGCAGATCAAAAAGCAGGTGGGGACCGCTTTTTCCGTGGACAATATGGATGCATTGCGCCGAAGCGGCCGGCTGGGGCTGGTGCGCCAGTCGGTGTCCGCCATTCTCAATATACGCCCTCTGCTCACTCTCAAAGACGGGGCGATCGTGGCCGACGGCATGGCGAGAGGCCGCACCGAGCAGATCAAAGCGTTGATCGCCAAGGTTCCGCCTCAGGCGGGCCGGGTGATGGTCGAGTATTTTGGCCCTCATGTGGAGCCGAAAAAAATTACCGCCGCCTTAAAGCAGGCGGGAATCCGTGCGGATGTCACCGTTTCCCGGATCGGGCCGGTGCTGGGCATCCATCTGGGCCTGGGCGTCGTGGGCCTCGCGTGGCTGTGCGACTAGGTTTTAAGCGGGTTTTTGGTGCTTCCTGCCCAGATCGGAAAAAAGTCATTCCGGTTTCTTTGTGAGAATGCCGAAAATAGCTTGACAGGTGCCGGTGAAATCATGTATAATATGATTTGTTATAGGCTCACAAGGTCTAATACCCCTGTCGCAAGACGGAGGGGAGGGAATTGCAGAATGCCGGAAGTCCGTGTCAAGGAAAATGAATCTTTGGATAGCGCGCTCAGACGCTTTAAGAGACAGTGTCAGAGAGACAGCGTGATTGCCGAGGTGCGCAAGCGTGAGGCGTATGAAAAGCCTTCCGTTCGGCGCAAGAAGAAGTCCGAAGCCGCCCGCAAGCGTAAGTTCCGCTAAGGAAAGGGTTGGTTGCGGTACAGTTGTATGCAAAAGCGGGCAGTGATGCCCGCTTTTTTCATGTTTGATTGAAACGGATTTGTTCACAGATTTTCTCTTGCATTTGAGCGAAGAAATCCGTATCCTGTTGCATAAGGGAGTGAGCGTTATGCCAAAACTGATTCCGGAGCTCATGCGTAAACGGGTGACGCAGATCACCTTGGAGGACCTGCGCGCCCTTTCGGTGAAAGGGCTTTTGCTGGATGTGGACAATACCCTTGCGTCCCACGGCCATCCGGACCCCCTTGACGGGGTGATCGGATGGCTCGCCTTGATGCGGAAAAACGGCATTGCGCTCCTTTTGATTTCCAATAACCGGGAAAAACGGGTGCGCGATTTTGCCGCCCGTCTGCACCTGCCCTTTGTGGCAAACGCCTGCAAGCCCCTGCCCTTTCGCATCCGGCAGGCGGCAAAAAGAATGAATCTGCCGGTATCCGCCATTGCCGTGGTGGGCGACCAGGTTTATACCGATGTGCTGGGCGGCCACGGGGCGGGAATGAAGGCAATTTTGGTGGAGCGGGTGGATGAGGCGGAAAGCTTATCCTTTCGCATCCGCCGCCGAATGGAAGAAAAGGTGGTACAAAAGTACCAGGAACGGGAAAAGACCGAGAACAGGAGGAATGACCGTGACGGCACGGTTCGGACCGGCGGGAAATTGTGAGGATTTCTACGAGGCCGGCTATAAAGCGACCATCCAGGCCCCCCAGTATGTGAAGGAAAAAGGGCTTGACGCCTACGAAATTCAGTTTGGACGCGGCGTGCGCATGTCCCAGCCCACTGCTGAGACCCTGGGAGAAAACGCAAGGCAGCAGGGCGTTTCCCTGTCCATCCATGCCCCTTATTATATCTCGCTGGCCTCTCCGGAGGAGCAGAAACGGGACAATTCCGTGGACTATATCCTGCAAAGCGCAAGGGTAGCCAGATGGTGCGGGGCGAAGCGGATTGTAGTGCATCCGGGCGGGCTTGGCAAGCTGTCCCGGGCGGACGCCACCGCCCTTGCATCGGTGACCCTCAAGAAAGCGCTGGACGCTATGGACGAAGAGGGCCTGGGGGACATTCATCTCTGCCCGGAAACCATGGGTAAGATCAACCAGCTGGGAGACCTGTCCGAGGTCATCGCCCTTTGCCGGATTGACGAACGGCTGCTTCCCACCGTGGACTTCGGGCATCTGAACGCCCGCACCCACGGCGGCCTTGGTTGTGAGGAAGCGATTGAAAAGGTGTTCGAGGAGATCGAGAACGGCTTGGGCCGGGACCGGATGCAGCGCATCCATTCCCATTTTTCCAAGATCGAATATTCCAAGGGCGGCGAGGTGCGTCATCTGACCTTTGTGGACGAGGAGTTCGGCCCTTCCTTTGAAGAAGTGCTCAACGTCACCGTGCGCAAAAACGCGGCGCCGGTATTCATCTGCGAATCGGCCGGCACCCAGGCGCCCGATGCCCTTTTGATGAAGCAGTATTACGACCGCATCCGGTCGAAGTAAGAAAAAAGGACGGCGAAAAACCATGAAGAAGATTCTGGTCATCCACGGCCCCAACCTGAATCTGCTGGGGGAGCGGGAAACGAACATCTACGGCAGGGAAACCTTGGGATCCATCAACCTGCAAATCGCCCAGAAGGCGGAAAGCCGGGGAATAAACTGCGAGATTTTCCAGTCCAATTCCGAGGGCGCGCTGATTGACAAGCTGCACGAGGCGCGCAAAACCTGCGACGGCGTCATCATCAACGCAGGCGCCTACACCCACTATAGTTATGCCATCCGGGATGCCATCTCTTCCATTAAGATCCCGGTGGTGGAGGTGCACTGCTCGAACATCCACGCCAGAGAGGAATTCCGGCACAAGTCGGTGATTGCGCCGGTCTGTGCAGGCAGCGTCATCGGCTTTGGGAAGAACAGCTACCTGCTGGCCATCGACGCCATCAAGGACCTGATTTAACGGAAAAACAGGAGGCGTTTTGCCCATGCAAGGGAGGAGAAAAGCTCTGCTCGACGCCATCGATTGGCGGGCGGACGGAGTGCTGATTTTGTCGCCGGTGAACCGGCGGTATTTTACCGGCTTTGACGCCAGTGACGGGGCGCTGCTGCTGACCCGGCGCGGGTCGGTGTTCTTGACTGACTTTCGCTACATCGAGGCGGCCAGGGCGAAAATCAAGGACTTGGAGTGTCTGTGCTACGACCGGTTTTACGACTGCCTGCTTGCCCAGCTGGACCGCTTTGAGGTAGGCCGTCTCCTCATTGAGGAAGAGTATGTCACCGTGCGCCAGGAGCAAAGCCTGCGGGAGCTGCTTGACGGAAAGGTCAAGCTGGCAGGAGGGGCGGATCAGCCCATTTTTGCTTTGCGCTCGGTTAAGTCTGCCCAGGAAATCCAGTGGATGCAGCAGGCGCAGGACATTACCGATCAAACCTTTACCCACATGCTTTCCTATATTCACGAAGGGATCAGCGAACGGGAGATCGCTTTAGAGCTGGAGTTTTTCATGCGCCGGTTGGGGTCGGAGGGCGTAGCCTTTGAGACCATTGCCGCCTCGGGGCCCAATACTTCCTTGCCTCACGCGGTCCCCACCGGCCGCAAGGTGCATAAAGGGGACTTTGTCACCATGGATTTCGGCGCGGTGGTAAATGGCTACTGTGCGGACATGACCCGCACGGTGGCGGTGGGCGAGGTAAGCGAGGAGCAAAAAGAGGTTTACGAGGTGGTGCTCAAAGCCCAGCAGACGGCCCTTGCCATGCTGGGCCCAGATGTCCTTTGCAGCGACGGGGATGCAGCTGCCCGGGACGTAATCAAGGCGGCGGGGTACGGCAAGGATTTCGGCCACGCTACCGGCCACAGCGTGGGACTTCAGATTCACGAGGACCCGCGGCTTTCACCCAAATGCCAGGCAAAGCTTGTCCCGGGAACCACCATGACGGTGGAACCCGGTATCTACCTGGAAGGACGGTTTGGGGTGCGTATCGAAGATTTGGTGGTGATCACCGCGCAGGGCTTTAAAAACTTGACGAAGTCGGAAAAATCCCTTATAATATTATGACGGCAAGTTTTTCTTGTAATTGGCCTTTGTATCCGGTAAAATGAGAATAATCTTACGTTTTGGGGGTAAAACCAATGGTATCAGCAGGAGATTTTCGCAACGGCGTAACTTTTGAGATGGACGGAAACGTCTATCAGATCATCGAATTTCAGCATGTCAAGCCCGGTAAGGGCGCGGCATTTGTCCGCACGAAGATCCGCAATGTGATTGCGGGCTCTGTGGTAGAAAAAACGTTCAACCCCAGCGATAAGTTCCCGACGGCTTACATTGAGCGCAAGCCGATGCAGTACCTGTACAGCGACGGCGATCTGTATTATTTTATGGATACCGAGACCTATGAGCAGCTGCCGATCAACGCTTCCATTCTGGACGACAATTTCAAGTTCGTTCAGGAGAACATGGAGTGCACCGTTCTTTCCTATAAGGGCAATGTTTTTGGCGTGCAGCCGCCGAACTTTGTGGAGCTGACGGTCACCAAGACGGATCCGGGCTTTAGGGGCGACACGGCCACCAATGTGACCAAGCCTGCCACCCTGGAAACGGGCGCAGAAATCCGCGTGCCGCTTTTCATCGACGAGGGTGAAAAGATTCGCATTGATACCCGCACGGGCGAGTACATGGAGCGCGCCTAATTGGCAAAGAAAACGGACGTGTTTCATCAACCCCATTTGAATAAAGGAGGAGCAGCCATGACTGTGACGGAAAAGGTAGCATATCTCAGAGGGATTCTCGACGCTTCGGAATTGAGTGAGGATGCAAAGGAAACCCGCATTTTTAAGGCAATTGCGGATGTGCTGGATGACTTGGCCATGACGGTGTCCGATCTGGAGGATGGCTTCTCCGAGCTTTCCGAGCAGATTGACGCGGTGGACGAGGACCTGGACGCCCTCGAGCAGGATTACTACGATGATGAGGACTATGAGGACGAGGACGACGACGAGTTTGTCGAGGTCAAGTGCCCCAACTGCGGCGACACCATCTGCTTGGATGAAGAAACGTTGCTGGCCGGAGAGGTAGACTGCCCCAACTGCGGCGAGACGCTGGAGTTCGATTTACAGTATGCCGACGAGTGCGGCTGCGGCTGTGAGGACGATTCCTGCTCTTGCGAGGAATGCGGCCACGACGTGGAGGAAGAGGATAAGTAATTCCTTTTTATCAGGAAAATAGCAAGGCCGTCGGACGTTTTTGTCCGGCGGCCTTTTTGCGTTTCTTTTCCAGATCTATTTTATAATATGTTGATTTTTTGATTTTTTGCAAATATTTATTGAAAAAGCTGTTCTTTCCGCTTTTATTTGCTATAATTTAAGCAAAAGAAAATCGCTGCAATGGAGAAGGGGGAAAGACTTGATGAAAAAACGGGGACTTACGCTTTTTTTGGCGGTGATCATTGCTTTGTTCGGTTCCGGGTGCATTCGCTTTCATTTCAGGAGTAATTTCAAGGAGATCAATACCCAAGAGACGAAAGATACCAATTCCGAAAATCAGTTTGGCGAGACCCATGATTTGTTTACCGGAACCTATAGAGAAATGATAACAGTTGATCGACCTGTGGACTTGTACGGCATGGTGGAAACATTTTATGGAGAAATACGCATCGTGATAACCGACGGGGATGGGAATACTTATTTTAAGAGGGAAAAGGTCCCTTCTACCTCCTTTGTTGTTCACCTAGACCATGCAGGGAACTACTTCATTTTAGTTGATGCGAAGAAGCATATGGGACAATTTCAGTTCGATTGGAATGATGATGGTCCCGATGAAACCCTGCCATCTGTGTCATAAAAAAAGTCCGCAAAAGTCGGTATCACCAAGCCGATTCACAGAAAAAAGCCGGAGCGAATCATACGCTCCGGCTTCTCTTATCGTATTTTATCATCCAGTACCATTTGCTGGATGACGCTCTGCCGCAGCGGTTCGGCGGCGTCGAAATCCATGGCGGAAATGTAGAAATCCTCCAGCTCGTCGTGAATGGCCTTGGCTTCGAGCATCCGGGCAGAGGCCTCGGAAATCAGGTCACGGCTGGCGCGGCGGTTGAAGGAAAGGCGCTGGCGGCGCTGACGCAGCAGCTCATTGGAGGTAAAACGCTGCATATGGATACGGCGGAAAGGCGAGAGCTTTACCTGATACCAGCTGTTGGAGGTGACGAATCCAATCCCCAGATCCGGAATCAGCAGGTGATCCAGCTTGTCGAGGGGGGACATGGGGCAGTAGCAGGAGATTACATCGTGGCCGCAGGTGAGAGCGTGGGTACGCAGATGGGCCAGCAGCAGCCGGGAAGAAGCGCCATATTCGTCCTCAATGACGAAGACTCTGGAACAAAGCTTCTCCACTGTCTCCTCAAAGAAGAGCACTCCGTGGGGCGTAATAGCTGAAAGCAGGCGGATTTCCTCATGCCCTAGGTTTTCCTTGGGCTGGCCGAATTCCCGTCGGGAAAGGCGGGAGGCATAGCGGGCAACCTTTGCTGTGTCGGTGCAGTCCAGGGCAAAGCGGTAGCTGTCAGAAAGCAGGCTTCCTGCCGCCGCCAGATACCGGGTGGCCCGGGCGTGCTGGGCTGAGCAGGCGGCCGATGTTTTCATAATTTCGTCCCGATTTTCCTGTAAAATATCTTTATCCCAGTAAGCGCCGATGTTGACGATGGTCTCGCAGGCGCCAGGGAAGGAAGGTTCGAGTACGTGGGGCGAAGTGGCGTCCAGAATGCAGCATTTGCGTTTGGGAATCACCACGCCATCCAAAGAGTTGGGGTCGGACGAGCAGAAAATCAGCTCAACCTCATATCCGTTTGCTTCCGCCGCCTGGGCGATGCTTTTCATAAAGGTGGATTTTCCCGTACCGGGTCCCCCTTTGAGTAAGTATGCCTGCCACCCGTCATGAGGGTCGTACACGCGGTCAAATTTTGATACAAAGCCAATAGGCGAATTGGAGCCTAGAAAAAAGCGGGTGCGCAGCAGATCATCTGCCATAAAATCTCCTCCGTTTCCGTTTGATCAGCTAAGGGGAATCGGAACTATGAACGCCATAGAACCGGATGTTTCCAAAGCATCGATACAGTTTCATACTATGTCGGCAAAAGGAGGAGGTGACAGTTTTCGAGAAGGAAGAGGGGAAATTTGCCGTTCTTTTTGGAAAAGGGTCAGGGCTTTGCTTGACCGGACGGATTTTGCACATTGTACCAAAATGAACTTTCTCAAGGAATAAAGTGTTGATATATAAGGGCGTGTGAGGAATCTGGGTTCTGGTTTACCGTCATTTATCACTTTTGAAAATTAGATAGCCCACCATGATAGAAACACCATTGTGCTGCAACGGTGTTTTTCTTTTTGTCTATAGCATCAAATAAAATATAGTTGGTGGTATAAACAAAGAGAAAAATAAAATGGCTCGTATAATTGAAGTCGTATAGGAGCTTATTCTTCTAATTTAACAAGTCTTTAATGGGTACATTCTGCAAAAAAACTGACAAAAAGTACTAAAAAGCAATAAATAAGTTCACAATATATTTACATATTTTCTGTAAAGTGATACCATTTCACCAGAAAATTGGAGGGAGATGGTTCCATTGGAGAGGAAATGAGAAGGCATCGGATAGGGGTATCCGGTGCCTTCTTTGTTGCATGATTGGAATGAGAAAGAAATTCACGGAAAGAAAAAGGGGTACAAGGAAATGAAAAGCAAACGATTTTTAAAAGCGATCTCCTATCTGCTGACACTCACGCTTTTGTTAAGCATGATGCAGCTGGACGTGTTCGCCATGGACTACGATCCGTCGAGGCCGTCTGTGACTGACCCACTGGACTACCCGCTTCCAGACCCGGAAAAAGAGCCGGAATACCAAATCATCGGGGAACAGGAAGACAAACGGGACGCCACCACAAAGCATTTCATGACCGAGCACGGCAACGGTATCGCCGCCGTGTACAGCGAGCCGGTCCACTACCAGACCGAGGAGGGCTCTTGGGAAGAAATCGACAACTCCCTGGCGGAGGGGACTGACATCCAGGTCGGGGAAGTGTACGAGAATACCGCCAACAACATCAAGGTCAAGCTCGCAAAGAAACGGGACCACAAACGCCTGGTTACCCTGGACGACGGGGAATATCAGCTCTCCTGGGGCTTTGAGGATGCCCAGAAAAGCGGTGGCAACCCGGACATCGTCGTTCCCGAACCCGTGGCAGCTTTGAGTGAGGAACCGGAGGAAACGCCGGTGACCCAAGAAGAAATCCACGCCTTTAACCAGAAAAAGATGGGGGTTTTGAGAAACCAGAGCGAAGCCCTTTATGAGGACGTCTACCCGAACATCGACGCCCAATATATCATCACCGGCAAAACGGTAAAGGAAAATATCATCCTGAATGAGAAATCCGCCGCCTCGCAGGCCATTTCCTTTCACATCCGCCACAACCGGATGCACATCCGGGCAGAGGAAGATGGAAGTCTCTCTTTGGTGGAAAACGACGATCCCCAGGACGTAATCTACACCCTGGCCGCCCCCTACATGGTGGACGCCAACGGGGAGGAAAGCCGAGACGTGCGCTTTGAGGTGGAACCGGGAAAGAACATCCACGAAAGCGTCGTCAAGGTCATTGCGGACCAGACTTGGCTCAATGCGTCCGATCGGGCCTACCCGGTGGTGATTGATCCTATCGCGGAAACCAGCAAAGATTCCCGGAACATCTATGAGAGTTATATTTATCTTGCCAATCCAAATGATAACAGCGGCTACCTCTCCGACAATGTCTTTGTAGGCTGCGACAGCACAAAAGGGGAAACACAAACCTACTTGAAATTTGCGGATCTTCCCAATTTGGATCAAGGCGCCTTGATCACCAAAGCGGAGTTGAATATCTATCAATATAACTACGACTGTCCGGACGGCCAGCCGATGAATATCATGGTCCATGAGAATATGGGCGATTGGGGTGACGGCCTGACCTGGAACTACTGTCCAGACCGCTCCGATTGGATTTTAGACTACGAAACGGTGTCAAACAGTACAAATGGATATCCTTTGTCTTTTGATATAACCAAGGCCGTACGTAAATGGTACAATGGACAAAATTATGGCATTATGCTGCGCAGAGAGGACGAGCTCAATGGCAGACTTGCCTGTGTCGAGCTGATTGGTTCTGATTTTGATTTGTCTGGCGGTATATCAGAGATGGTTTTGCCAAGCGGCGTCTTTTGGTATAAAAACACCTGGGGTATAGAGAGTTATTGGAGCTACCACAGCCAGTCTGCCGGGCGCAGCGGAACCGGCTCCATCAACGACTTTAATGGTAATTTAGTATATACCATCGGCGATACCGCCACCAGCGGCAGCCGCCTGCCGGTCAGCGTCAATCACGTATACAATTCTTCCGACCGGGGAACGGAAACCCGTTTTGGCAACGGCTGGACGCTGAATGTTAAGCAAAGCATTGAAGTATCTGGACTTCCGCCGACGGGCGGGATAGAATTCCCGTACTATTATGTAGACGAAGACGGGACCCGGCACTATCTCTACAAGGATGGGAATGTCTACAAGGACGAGGATGGCTTAGGACTGGAGATGCAAGTGCTCGATCCGGAAGACGGGGAAATCAAATACGTGGTTACCACCAAGGATAAGGCCGTCCTGCGGTTTGACAAATGGGGCGATCTGCGCCAGTACCGGGATCCCAACGACGACAACCGGATCAACTACAACAACGGCCCGCTGGCAGATGATCTGGGAGAAAACTATCTGGGCAATCTGACCGACGGCGCCGGGCATCTGCTCACGTTTGAGTACAGCCCAGGTTATCGAAAACTCACGAAAATCACCGACGAGGCGGGCCGCGCCTATCAGTACCATTACGATGGCTCCGGCAACCTAACCAGTATCACCTATCCAGATGGCGAAGTAACACAATTTCAATACGATTCAGACCACAAGCTCACGAAGGTCATCGGCATCGACGGCTACACTCTGGAGTACACCTATTCCAATGACATGGGCGTGGCCCGGGTCACCCAGGTGCGGGAGACAAACGGAAGCGACGTGGGCCAGACCGTCCGCATGTCTTATGACAACGGCCTGGTGACCAGATTCACCGATGGCGGCCCGGATGGGAACATCGACACGCCCGCGGACAACCGCACCTACACCTATCATTTCGATAACCTTGGCCGCTGCACCGACGTGCATGACCAAGACGGCAACGCCAATACCTACCAATACTTCACCGCGTCCGCGAACACGGATTCCGACGCGGACATGCAAAAGCACAACAGCCTCTTAGGGACAGGTTCCACCCAGAAGAACATCCTCAACTTTGTGGACAACCCGGGGTTTGAAAACGTGGGAGACAACTGGATTGCGCAGCGGATGAGCGGCGATCCCAATTATGAGTATGGAGTGGTGCGCACCTACGACAAAGGGTACTTGGGGAACACCTCCATCTCGGTAAGCAAGGGGACGGCGGACTCTTCCTGCGGCGTGGCTCAGGACATTACTCTGCCCACCACCGGGAGATATACCCTGTCTGCCTATGTGAACATCGAAAATGTGGTGGACACCGGCTATGGAGGAACAGGTGCGACCTTGATCGCAGTTCCGGTGGACAGCGCGGGAAATTGGATTGGTTCGCTGCAGTTTTCCGAGTTTGTCACCGGTACCAGCGATCCTTCCATCGAAAACGGTTGGCAGCGTCTGTCGGTTACCTTTGACGCGACGGCAGGAACCACCTATCGGATTTACGGGGCTATCTGCAACACCACCGGCATCGCCTGGTTTGACTGCTTCCAGCTGGAAGAAGGGGAAGTGCCCAACAAGTTTAACCTGGTCAACAACCCCAGCTTTGAAAGAACCGACGGGGCTGACTTCCGTGGCTGGCGATCGGATTTGTTCGGCTCTGGGGATGGGATTACCAGCGACCACTGGAACGGCAGCAAGGCGGTAACCATCACCGGTGAACTGGGAAAACGCAAGTTTATCCAGCAAAACGTCAACGTATCCGGGAAAGAAGGGGACGTGTTCTCGTTAAGCGGCTGGGCCAAGGGAAGCACCATCCCGGGCCGGGAATTCCGGATTTCGGCAGCGGTGATCTACGATTCGCCGGATTCCAGTGGCTCTACAGCGCGCTGGTATACCTACGACTTTAACCCATACGTGTCCGACTGGCAGTTCGGCAGCGTGATCGTCAACACCGACGACGGGGATCCCACCACCAACCGCAATTACACCCGCGTGGACCTGTACATCTTCTATGGGGACAACCTGAATACTGCCTGGTTTGACGACGTACAGTTCATCAAGGACAATGGGCAAAGCTATGTTTATGACGACGAAGGCAACGTAGTTTCCGCGGCGGACGCGGCTACGGCTAACGGCTTTACCTACAACGACGACCGGCTTTCTAAGTTGACCGACCCCATTGGCACCTCTTTCGAGTATAGCTATGATTTCGACAAGAAGTCCAACCTCTTGTCCGCCCGCAATTCGGAAGGGGTCAAGACCCTGTTCCAATACGACCAATATGGAAACCCGGTGAGAGCAACGGTACAGCACGACATCACCTCCACCGCGGTTACCGACGGGCGGGTCTACTACATCCGTAACAAGGGCTCCGGAAAATATCTGGATGTATACGACCGCGGTGATGCACCTTGGACTAATATTATTCAATGGGAATATACCGGTGCGGCCAACCAGCAGTGGAAAGCAGTCTATGTGGGAGGAGGCAGCTACAAGTTTCTGCCTATGCATAGTACCACCGGCCTTGCCATGGATACCCGTGCCGCAGCTGCGGATGATGGAACCAATATCGAGCTATATACCGACAACGGTACGAAAGCGCAGCGGTTTAAACTCCGGCTGACAGGGGACGGAAGCTATCAGATCGAGCCGGAGTGCGCCCCAGGCAAGGTGCTGACCAATCATGGCGGCGGCGTGGCTGGCGGCGAAAATATTTCTATTTACGCCATCAACGGAGAAAACGTAGAGCAGTGCTGGTACTTTGAGCCGGCGGACACGGGAGCATCCCGGTCAGCCGAACCCCAGGATGGGAAAACCTACTACATCCGCGCCCGGCATTCGGGGCAGATGCTGGACGTGCCAAACGGCACCGAGGCAAACGGAACCGGAATCATCCAGTGCTACCTCAACGACGGGAAAAACCAGCGGTTCCGGCTAGAGGCAGTGCCGGGTGAAGACGGGTACTTCTATCTGGTAACCGGATACAATGACAACAAGGTGTTGGGGGTCGCCGCTGACGGCGTGTGGGTGACTCTTCAGGATCGGGCGGATGTGGATTCGCAGAAATTCCGGTTTGAACAAAACGAAGAGAGCGGTGCATACCGGATCCACGTAAAGTCCTCCAACGCAGTAATGGATGTAACGGAAATCTCCTATGGGCGGGATGCGCCGATCAACGTCTCGCCAGTGAACGGCCAGGCAAACCAGGAATGGATTCTCGACGAGATCTCGGATACCCTGGAGTCCTCAGCGGAGTACAACAGTGACGGAAGCCTGGTCACCAAGGTGACCGACACCAGAGGGAATTCCACTACCTATGCCTATGAAGGAAACCCAGGGCTCGTCACCAAAGCCACCGATGCGAAGGGGAACGCCACCGCCTATACCTACGACCCCAACACAGACGCGGTGACTTCGGTAACCGCAGGAGGCGTGACCAACGGCTATACCTACGAGGACGACCGGATCAAAACCATTACCCACAACGGCTTTGATTACAGCTTCCTCTACGACTCCTTCGGCAACACCACCGCCACCAAGGTAGGGAACCAGACGCTGCTTTCGAACACATATGGACCCTTCAACGGTCTCTTGCAGTCGAGCACCTACGGAAATGGCAAGACGGTGGGCTATACCTACGACCAGTACGACCGGCTGACCGAGAAGAGCTTTGACGGCGCTCCCGCCTTCCGGTACCAGTACGACGCCAGGGGAGCCCTCTTCCAGCACGAAGACCTGCTCAATAGCGTCACGACCCGGTATGACTATGACCTAATCAACCGTTTAACCGGGATGCGCACCAGCCACGGTCAGGAGCTGTCGG
>JAGZMM010000010.1 GCA_018364155.1 Clostridiales bacterium | reverse complement strand
GGTGCGGTCGCCCACCGTACCCAGAGCGAAGGTGATGGTGAAGGTCTTGGTGCCGTCGCCGTTGTCGATGCCGTCGTAAGAACCGTCAACCGCCATAGCATTGCCGGCTTCGTTGTTCAGGCCGACTCTGGTGACGGAAGCATCCGTCTTCACAGTAACGGTGATGGTGTCGTTAACGTTGTAGACAGCCTTATCGGTGGAAGCTTCCACGTCGTTGAGCGGGTTGGTGGGAACCGCGATGTCGGTTCTCTGCGCCGGCAGCTCCGCCTCGTCGCCAAGGTAGAAGCTGGCGAAACCAACCTGGTTGTAGGAGATGTTCTGGTTCGCAACAGCGTTGCGGTACATCGGGTCATGCATCAGAGTGCGGATGCCGTACTCGGTGGGAGCCAGAGAAGTAACGATCGCGATCCGATTGTCTCTGGTGTACAGCAGGACTTCTTCGCGCCAGTCGCCCCAGAAGTCAGCCTTCAGGGTCGGGGTGCTCTTGGAACCGGTAGAAGAAAGACCAGTCTGCAGGTAAGTGGTAGAAGCAAAGGTTTCATCATCAATTTCGTTGATGTTGGCGCCGTTTGCAGCCATATGGGTCAGGCCGCTGCCGAACCAGATGGCGTTCTGGCCCTGAGCGATACCGCGAGCGGTGTTGGTTTCCGCAAGGATTTCGCCGGTGACCAGGCTTCTGACATACTTGGTAGCAGAGGAGTTACCAGCCTGAGCGCCCGGGAACTTGTTGGAGAAGTTACCGGCCACAGAACCTTCGTCGTCGTTACCGGTGAAGTCGCCGTAAAGAACCGCGTTCTCATAAATAAGCTCGCCGGTGGTTTCATCGCGGCGCAGGCCCTTTGTCGGGTCATGAGCTTCCGGACCGCACAGCCAGCCGTACTGCTTACCGGTGTTCTTGTCGTCCCAGATGTACTCTTCCGTACCGGAGAACATCATGAGCTTGTTGTTCTTGTCAACAGGAAGGAGAGCAGAACGGTCGCCGTGCTGCAGGGGAGCCCATCTGTTGAGCGGGTTGTTGCGGGTAGAATCGCTGATGATGGAAAAGCCGGGAGTCATAAGCTCTCCGCCCATGGCCTCAACAGTCATCATGACATCGCCGTTGATGACATTGGGAAGGAGCAAGCCCTTCTCTTCGTCCAGGCTGAGGTTCATAGCCTTCAGAACGAATTCATCTCTGCCGTCGCCGTCCAGGTCAGCTGCCTCGGCATAGTGGTTGCCGCGGGTGTAGTAGAGTTCCGGATCGTTGCCGAGGGTCTGGCAGGCAGGATCATCGGAATCGAAGTAAGCCTTCTCAACCAGTTCGCCGTCCACAATGTAGTAAGCGGCAACTGTGGTTCTCTGATAGTAACCGCGCTGTACCATAGCGTAGTAGTTCTCGCCGTCGAGGGAACCGGTCGCGCCCGCATAGCGGTTGGCGCGGTTGCCCTGAGAGTCGCCCCAGACAGACTTCTTCCAGGGATTTCTCAGCCAGTACTCTTCCTTCTTCTGCATGACCTGAGTTTTGTAGCTGTCGAGAGTATCGTTGCCGGGAGCCGGCTCCGTGATGTAGCAGAAGTTGGCGCGCTGGGTCATGGGATCGAGAGACCATTGCTCGCCGTCCACGCTGCCAGCGGTGTAGGGGAATCTGTAATCGATGGTATCGACGATAACGCCCTTGCCGGCATCTTCGTCATACTCGAACGCGGTGACGAATTCCTGATTGTCCTTCATGGTGCCCATACGGCCAACATGGTAAGACTTGATCCAGGCTTTCTTTTCGGGATCGTTCGGGCCGTCATTGCCGCCGCCGGCCGTGGGGCTGCGGTAGCAGATGTCAAAGCTGTTGAGAACGCCCCAGTAGGTGTCAACCGCTTCCACGTTACCAGTCGCGAAGTACTCCTTGAACTTCGTAACGGTGGAGTTGAGGCCGTCCTCGCCGCCGACTACGGTTTCAAGGGTTTCCGGATACACAACCGTCTGAGAAGCTTCGTCCCAGTTACCGATCTGGGTGCCCAGAGCGGTCTTCAGGATCAGTTCGCTCTTGCCGTCGCCATCGAAATCCTGGCAGTACAGGTTGTTTTCGTGGTCGTTGGCGCAGCTAACATTGTAGCCCATCTCAATACGGAACAGCAGGGTGCCGTCGATTTTGTAGCAGTCAACGTATTCCAGGCCGGACTCCAAATTGGTCGGAGAATAGATCGGATCGGAATACATCGGGTCTTTGCTGCCGGAACGCCACTTCATGACGATTTCGTACTGGCCGTCGCCGTCGAAATCACCCAGGGTCATATCCTGAGCAGAGTAGCCGCCGCTCATGGTGGTGTTGATGGAGCCGTCCTCGTTCATCGCGTAGGGAAGGCTGGTACCAACGTCCAGTTCCTCCACGTATTTGATGAATTTGGCTTCCAGCTCGTAGTACAGCGCGTCGCTGATGATGCCGTCGTTGCCGAGGACATTGGACGGCTTCCAGGTTTCGTTGTTGTAATCGTTGAGCTGTGCAACCCAGGTGTTCAGGTCGTCCTGCGTAACCGGGGTCTTAGTGTCGTGGGGCTCACGGAACGCACGGAGCAGGTCCATGTCCACACGGTACCAGCTCTCCTGGTTTTCTTCCGAGATCGCCCAAGTATTTGCGTCGTTGCCCTTGATCTTGCTGCCGGGGCCAACCAAAATGCCGCGATACATGAAGTTCGGCAGCGGAGCACGCTCGGGAGCGGGCTTCATCTGAATGTAGTGAGCCGCGGCTCTGTCTTCCTGGCCTTGTGCGCCGATCGAAGAAAGCATCGCAACGGTCAGGCCCTCTCTGCGGCCTTCCACGCCGTCGATTACCGGAGCTACTTCATACTCGGAATCAATCGTCCCGTCGGGATCGGTGTAGTTGGTCGGGGTGGTGTTCTTCTTTACGACACCGGGGTTGGTCTCGTAATTGCTTTCGGGCTGGACGTCGCGAGGTTCCACAGTGGCGATCTTCTCGCCGTCGCGGTAGACGTTCCAGGAAATGCCGTCAGGCTCGTTTCCAAGGAAACGCCAGCTCAGGAAAATGCCGTCCGAAGTCTCGGCGGCGACCAGGCCGCGATCCAGGTACTCCACAGGACGGAGCCCATCGTTCGTAGCGGCAGCCGATGCTGCGCTCGTTGCCATTACTGCAGACGACGCGATCATTGCGAACGTCAGCACCAATGAGCAAACGCGTTTTGCCATGCGTTTTTTCATTCTTCTTCCTCCTACTAAAATTCTTTGGGTTCCTTGACCCTCCGGTTCATCTTCCGCTCCAAGCATGGAGCAATAAACCGTATATATGGATCAATTGACCACGGGCTCATTATATTCTCGTTATGCATTTGCGTCAAGTGAAAATATACAATATATCATCTTGACAAACATCATTTTTTGCACATATTTTTGTTTAGAATTGGAATTACAAGGAAAAATCACGTTGGGAAAAAGTGAACTCAGTAAATTTCTATACATTAAATGATGAAATCTAATACATTTCCGTTGAAAAGTCAAATTGTGATACTTCAAAATTCCGTATATATTACGATCTGAAAAAAGGCGAAAGTAAAAAATCCCACTAAGCTTTTTTATTCGTCCAAATGAAAATGATATCGTAAGGAAGGCAGTCGAACCTCTTGTCCCATCTTTCTTAAAGATATAAAGGGTAAAGAAAGAACGCCCTGCACCATATGGTGCAGGGCGCTCTTTGCATGTTAGGGATAGAATATTTGCTTATCTGCTGAGGGTGAAGGTGATGGTCTTACCAGAATCCACCCACACACCGTCATTGCCCTGATACTTCAGGTCAAGGGTGCGCTTGCCAGCA
>JAGZMM010000009.1 GCA_018364155.1 Clostridiales bacterium | reverse complement strand
TGCTGGCAAGCGCACCCTTGACCTGAAGTATCAGGGCAATGACGGTGTGTGGGTGGATTCTGGTAAGACCATCACCTTCACCCTCAGCAGATAAGCAAACATCCTATCCCTAACATGCAAAGAGCGCCCTGCACCATATGGTGCAGGGCGTTCTTTCTTTAGCAGAAAAAACCAGAGATCCTAGCTTTTAAGCTGGATGGCATTACCGGATAGACGAGCATACAAGGCTATGATATAATTACTATAGACAACTTAGGGCTGTGCCATTTTAAGAGAGGCGAATATATGGTTATTCTGCATATGGCGGTTCATCCATATAGGTGACGATTATGTACTATCCCTTACAGATTCCGTATTTATTAAATCATGCATTTTCCCAACATGTAACGTATGCGGAAACGGCGGCGCCGGAATGCGGCGGTTTTGTACTCTGTTTTTGGACAATGCAGCCGGTTTCCTCCTGCGAAGTAACCGTTCAAAATATCATTGCAGCTGACGGGTGTATCGACTTGGTTGCAAATTTTCAGGAAAAAAAGATCGGATTTGCAGGAATGAGCCGGACCGATTTTCACTTCGATTTGAAAATGCCGGCGTACTTTATCGGCGCGCGGTTGACGCCAGGCGCATTCTCTCAATTAACAGGCCGACCGGCGACAGATGCGATGGATACCTTTGTGCCAATTAGGACGATATATGAAGATTTTGACGAGGCTCTCTTTTTTTCATTATCCTTTGACAAGGCGGATGTATACTTGAAACAGTTTTTGGCTAAGAAAACAGAAAAGAAAAAGCCGGATGTATTCACCACTTTGTTTCACATTCTTTCCGACCAGGAATACTTTTCTACAAAAGAATTGTATGCTTTGCTTCATTTTAGCCCACGACAGTGCCAACGACTCTTTTTAAAGCATTTTGGTATTGGGCCAAAGATGGCACTGAGCATTGTGCGTTTCCAGAAGTGCCTGGAAATTCTCACTTCGCTACAGACAAGTTCGGCTGACCTTATAGATATTACCGGTTACTACGACCAGCCTCATTTGATTAAGGACTTTAAGCGCAACCTTGGGATCACCCCTTTGGAATTGATTCGCAATTACCAAGCTTGACTGGTATGGATAGGATCGCTTCATTTCTACTATCACCCCTCTTGATTTTGCATGCAAAATCGGCCTGCCGCTAAAAGTTTGCGGCGGGCCGATTTGTTTCATAAAAAAGCATCCACTTTCCTGAGGGTCTTCGAAGGGCAAAGCGCTGGTTCTATACAGGCCGGCATCGTTTGCATCGGCAAAGATAAACGAATGGAAGGCTACGCAAGTGTTTTACATATGCTGCGTGTGGTTTGGTTCGCCCATATGAACTGGGATCGTATCGGGACGAAAATGGTGTATATCGTCCGAAGTCCGTTACTTGACGTATACATGAATGGATTTCATTGCACTGGGTTTTTGTCCCGTAGCTGTTTACAACGGATTAAATTCCCGGAGATGATGGGGATTTTTCCAACACAACGATTTCATTGACGTGAAGGAAACAGTAAAGATTGATATGAGGGGAAACGTTTGGTTTTGTTTTGCTTCGGAAGGGGTATATGCTATTTTTCTTGCAGGCTTTGTGCAAAGAATGGTCAAATCCATGGTCAAAAGCAAGGAAAAACGATATAGTAAAACTAGCAAAAGAATTCCTGTAATTATATGCTTTTTGACCGCAAAACATATTTTATGAGAACATATGTTTTTATGTGCATCAGAAGTGTGGCCGGGATCAGCCCGCCGAAAGCTGGCAAACAAATATGCATCCATACGAAAGGAGATCCAATAAAATGACACTCAAGGATTTGTCTCAGCTTAGTTACCTAAAGTTGGAAATGGAAGAGGAAAAACGGCGGCTTGCTGAGTTAACGGCAGCTGCAACCGCCTGTACCGCCACTCTGACCGGCCTGCCGCCCTCAACCAAAACCGCAGATAAGACGGCGCTGGCAGCGGAAATCGCAGATATCAAAAGCGCGCTCCTGGAAAAATCCAAAAAAGTCGCGGAAGAATACTCCAATCTGACACGGTTTATTGCATCAGTGGACGACAGTCTGACACGGCTGGTGCTGTCCCTGCGATTTTTGGATGGGCTTCTCTGGAGCGAGGTGGCGGCTCGTATTCCCGGCAACTCGGAAGACAGCGTAAAGAAAATCTGCTACCGGTACCTGAAAAAGAGCAACAATTGTCCCCTTTGTCACGAACATATGTGCGATAATCGTAGCAGTGGGATTGGTTAAGGCATCACCCACTCCCCGCCTGCCGCGCCGGGGCGGGCCGCTGCGGACAATGCCGGCGCTGACTGCTTCTCCTTTTTTGTAGGACGGGCCGTCCTTATGAGAGAGATGGCCCGTCTGCAAGGATTTTGATGCGGGTTTGGGCGCACGATCGTCTTTTTCCAGGGATAGGGCTTTGCCAAAACTTTGTGCAGTCAATGTCAGCATTTATTACGAACCAACACCGGTAGGCCTTCCATTCAAAAAGGCATACCGGCAATTTTTCAGAGGAGGTGCTCCGTGCTCACCAATTTAAACTGGCTTTCGCCGGGGCAGGTGTATCCGCCGGCCTCAGAAGCCGAGCGATTAAACCGATACCACACCAACGAACAGCTGTTTCTTTGCGTACTTCCCGATTCCTGGCGGGAAGGATTCCAACGTCTCGCGGACGCACGCCGGATCCGGGACGATCAAGTGGACCTGCTTTTTTGTTACCACCATTTTCTGTCCACGAAAATGGCGGACCTAGTCTGCGGAAACGGGCCTGTAATTGCATCCGAAACGAATGCGGACGCGATGGCCCGCCTGCTGGAACAAAAAAGGATCGGCGTGTGCCTCTACGAGGCCTTTTTGGACGTATCCCGGTTCGGCAATGCCGTGTGCAAGCTGATCGGAGAAACCATTTCCCTTATCCCGCCCAGATACTGGTTTCCGATTTTCGATCCCGAGGACGGCAGGACCGTGACCGCCCAGGTACTTGCCTGGCCGGCCGACCCGGATGAGAACGGTCGGAATACCGCGCTTTTGGTGGAAATCCATACCGCCGGACAAGTAGAAAAAAGAAGGTATGCGTTCGAGGAAGAAAGCGGGCGGATCGGCACGCCCGACGGCGACCCGCAGATCGTGGAAACCGGGCTTTCCGGACAAGCAGTACAGGTGCTGACCAACCTGACCCATTCGGGCGATCCCTTCGGCGTGGACGATTATGCTCCTGTGAATTCTCTGATACAGAAACTGCTGTGGCGGCTTGCCTGTGTGGACCGGGTTCTCGACCGGCACTCCTCCCCTTCCCTGACGGGTCCTTCCGACTGTCTGGAGTTTGACGAGGCGGCGGACGAATACGTGTATAAGTCTGGCAGCTATTTTTCCAGAGACGAAAGTGCAACACCGCAGATGCAATATCTGACTTGGGATGGGAAGCTGGAAGAAAGCTTCACGGAAATCGAAATGCTGCTCAAGCAGCTGTTTTTCCTGTCCGGTCTTGCCCCTTGCGTTCAGACCGGCAGCGAAACCAATACTGCAAACACGGGGCTGCAGGAAAAAGCCAGGCGAATTCTCAATCAAAACAATTTTGCGGTCAAGGAAATTTTGTGTATGCTGGCGCAAAAAAATGAAATTCCCCTGGCGTTCGACGGCTTTTCTCTTCGATGGCCTTTGGATGGAAACGTTACCGGCCTCATCTAAGCAAGAAAAAGCTGTGCAGGAGAGCTTCGGTTCTGGCGTAAACGTTTGCGCTTAGGCAGGCGGATCCGCGTTTTGCAAAATGCCCGGCGTTGTTCCGCCGGACGAAAGGATGTGGAACATGCAAACCAATGAAAAAAGCTATGTCTCTTTGGAAGAGGCACAGCAGATTCTCGTCAACCAAGTGGGAATGGACGAATGGCTGGCGCGGCCCCAGACCGAACGCCTGCGTTTACTTATAACCGCAGCAGGCCGCATTGATCTGCTCCCCTTGCGGGGGCGGCCGGCGCAGGTAGCACAGACGCTGGCCTTCCCGCGGGCGGGGCAGGAACAGGTGCCCAAGGCGGTAAAGGAAGCGCAGGTGTTTGAGGCGCTGGCCCTGGCCGATTCCTCCTTTGCTCCGCGGGAGCGCCTGGAACAACAGGGAGTATCGGCGGCAGCCGTCGCCGACGCCTCAGAAACTTATCTGGGACGGCGGGGACGGCTGATCTCCAGGCGGGCTGAACAGCTGATGCGTCCCTATTTGAGAGGAGGCGCGGGAATCGTATGAGTTTATTTCAATTTGCCTTTTCTACTTATGCTACTGTCAAGCGGTTGCAAAAGGTCAACGCCTGCGGGAATCCGATCTATAGGACGCCTTTCTCGGTTACCGGGCAGTTGCGGCCTGGGGCGACCCGGACCGTAACTGAAACCGGTGAGGAAATCGCTTCATCGGCTGTGTTTCTTTCCCCGGTTCTGATCCATCCCGGCGACGTTTTGACGCTGGGAGGGCAAGACCGGACGGTGCGCGCGGTTACTCCTGTTCTCTCCCTCTTTGGCGGAACCGATCACTGGGAGGCGGCGCTATGAGCAGCGTTTCCAAGCTAGCCGAACTGGAAGAGACGCTTTCCTGCGTCTTGGACGAGGTGGAAGCAAGCTGTGAAGAGGCGCTTCTCGCGGCCGCTCTTCAGATCGGCGCTGAAGCGGTTTCCCGCGCGCCGGCAAAAACCGGCGCCTTGCGGGAAAGCGCACGGCTGACGGCCGACGGCGTTCCCTTTGCAGTGGGGCAAAAGGACGGCAAAATGAAGATGCTTGACGGGGCCAGACCCAGGGGCGCAAGGCAGGTTACCCTTTCCTTTGACGCTCCTTATGCGGCTCAGGTTCATGAGCACACCGAAATTTCCCATGTAGTAGGGGAAGCTAAGTTCCTGGAACGGGCCGCATTGTCCGGCCGGGAACGCCTCATCCGGGAAATCAAGCGGGCCATCAACGCAGAAAGGGAGGACGACTGATGCTGGAGGCGGTTCGCACATTTCTGGCCGATCACGGCTATCCCGACGTCTATCTTGATTATCTGCCCGACCCAACGGTCCAGCGGGACGTGATTTATTTGAAAAAGTGGGAACATATGTTGGCGGAAATCAACGATGGGACCGGCGTACAGTTTATTCAGGTTCAGGTGCGCCGGGGCACCTATAAGGAAGCGAATCAGGTCTGCCGGGAGCTCTTTCTCCTGCTCGACAGCGGGACGGAGGAGTCCCTCCTGGCCTTGACCGACGACGTTTTCTGCATTGCGCGGCCCCGCAGGGGGCCGCTGCTTCTAGAACGCGGTGCCACGCCGCATGTCACATTTTATTTTGAATTGGCCCTATGGGGTGAAAACTAGGAGGTAATGTTTATGGCAACTGCAAAGAAATTTCTGAAGGGTTTTGCGAATCTGAATGTGTTTACCGACGTGCAGGATGAGGTGGAGGCTTATGGTCTTCTGTCCGAGGATTCCCGCTATGCGCTGACCGGCGCGGTTTCCTGCACTGTCACTGACAACAAGACGGCTGCGGCCATTTCCGGTGACGACGATCCCAACTGGTACACGGAGAACGTGTGGGCTACCACCGACCTGGAGGTCACGGTGCATGAAATGGACCTCAATACCCTGTCTGAGATGCTGGGTTTGGGCGGCACCGGCGAAGACGACGTTCTGGAGGAAGGCGCGCTGGATGAAACCCATACCTTCGCTCTCACTTTCAGCGCCCTCAAAAGCGATATGGGCTACCGCCTTTACCGCTATCACAGCTGCCAGCTGATGAGCTACTCGGTTTCTCACAAGACCCGTGCGTCCTCTACCGAGGCGCAGGATTATGTGCTCAAAATTCAGGCACGGCCGCGCCGCATCGACGGCAAAATCCGCGCTACCAAGGATGTGGCCAAGGGTGAGGCTCTGACTTGGCTGGAGTCTATCGACAAGCTGCCGGCAACTCCGGGCGTCTAACCGCTTTCGTTTACGGCGCGCTGAAAGCCGAAGAAGGAGCCCGGTGGTTTCCGGGCTCCTTTGGTTTTGAGGGCAAACGCCTGGGACGCATGACCGCCCGGCCGATAAACAGCTGGGCGGTTTTCCAATCAAAAAGGAGGATGGATATGTTATTTCGAACGGATAAAAGCCTGAAAACCAGTCTGCCGCTTCAGAAAACCATGTATGGGGTGGCGGTTACCAAGCTGAATGTGGGGCGTTTCTTGCAGGTGCTACAGGCGGCGGAAAATCTGCCGTCGATGTTGCTGGAAAAGCTGTTTCCGGAGCAGTCGGCCGAGGAAATCCTCATATATTTCAAAACCATCAACAAAAAAGGGCTGCTGGACCTGATCACCCGTCTGCTGGTGATTGCACCCAAGGAGCTTTGCATCCTGCTGAGCTCTTTTCTCTCCATTCCGGAGGAACGGCTTTTGGACCCGGAATGCAAGGACGGACTGACACCCAAAGAGCTCTCCGATCTGCTGATTGCGTTTTATGAGGTGAACGATCTGTCGGATTTTTTCGGCAACGTGCGCCGGCTGAAAAGTCTGGGCGCACAGAATTTTGGTTTCAGCGCTGGCTCGCCATCGGAAAAAGCATAGGGTTATCCAAGTCGGAAATGCTCAACGACTATTACTTCGATGAATTGCTGGCTATGTTTGACGAATACGGCGACATCAATGACCCGACAAGGGAACGGGTGGAAGAGGTTTACGCCGATGAAATCGAAGAGGAATGAGTAAAATGTCCGCCTTCTTTTTCCGAAGGGCGCCGCGGTCCTGCGGTTTTCGGCAAAGGAAGGCGGAATGCGGATATAGAACCGGTGGGGCTGCCGTCCCGATTTCCCCGTTTTCTCCAGCTTTGACGCTGCTGGGAAACGCTCTTTCGTACAGAGTGGGGCTCTGTTACAAATTGTCTGTGACTTGTAACTACATGGAAATTGTGGTAAATTAGGTGGTGAAGGAGGGGGAATTTATGAAAAAAACTTTTGCATTGATTTTGGCGGTCTTATTTGTGGCGGTGAGCTTCTCGG
>JAGZMM010000002.1 GCA_018364155.1 Clostridiales bacterium | reverse complement strand
GCGAAAAAGGGATATATCAAGGTTTATTCAGATTGTCGGGAAATACAGCGACATACAGGAATTGACCTATGAAAACGTCCATGAGTTTATCGACCGTATCTTGATACACGAATTGGATCGGGAAACCAACACCCGGAAAATCGAAATCCATTACAGCTTTGTCGGACAGGTTGATACCGAGCAGGAGCCGACGCAAGTTGTCAACCATGACCGCCGTAACATGGTTGATGTAAAAAGTATCGCTATCTAACCTCAGCAAACGTAACGCCCGAAACGCCGTCGTCAATGAAAAATGTAGGATTAGGAAAAACGTTGTCCATTGCATATTTGAGCAGGATTTTCTTTTGATTTGCTATGCTGTTACTCTCTCCGTCCAAGGCGTCCTCTTGAGAAAGCCTTGCATATAAAGCGGTAATGTTGTCGGGATAGTTTTTCGTCGTTGTCATGTGTTCATTCCTCCTGTAATGAACGCCCGACAAACAGGTTGCTATCTTCATTATAGCGAACTTCTTTTTCTTTGTCAGTAGGCGTTTTGACGGATTCCGCTCTTATGAGCCGTTCCATTTTGCTATAAAGCAGTTCCGAGCCGCCGCAAATCGTTGACACTTCAAAAATTGTGCCACCGATTTTGTAAGTGACAGTTTCATGTAGCGGATTGCCCTTTTGTGGTATAAATCCACTGTTTTCAATATCTTGTTTCCTTTCTATTCCTTTCCCGTCCTTTCATAGTTTGTTGAAGTGAAAACTGAATAGCAAGCATAGGAAAAGGCTACCCTTTTCCGAAAATGCCCTGCATTTTGCTTGGTGGGAAGTTTCCCAAACCCTCTGATTTTCCTCTCACTACCTACAACACCGCATAGGGCGATTTTGCCGAAGTTTTGAGAGAAATTTTTCAAAAAGTTTTTCTTATCTCTTAATACGGAAAAGTTCCTGAAATGCCAAATAAATAACCGAAAATATTTCGAGTATCATTGCTTAAAATCTCTCTTAATCTTGACAGTGTAAAGTTTAAGTTTTATAATATAGACAGTGTAAAGATTGGAGGAATTAGCATGGAACAGCAACGACAGACTTATCATCATAAGGACTTGCGAAACGCTTTAATCGAAACAGGTATTCAGCTTGTAAGTACAGAGGGAGTAAATGCTTTTTCTTTGAGAAAGGTAGCTGCGGCGTGTGGTGTCAGCCATGCTGCCCCTTATAGCCATTTTCAAAATAAAGAAGAACTGCTTGAAGCAATGCAATTATTTATCACAGATAGATTTTCTAAACAATTAGAAAGTACCGTTCAAAAGAATAATAATGTCGCAGAAATAATGAAAGATATGGGGATAGCCTATGTATCTTTCTTTGTAGAGAACCCTGCTTATTTTCAATTTTTATATTCTCAATCCAATATAAAAATTGACTTATCATTATCAATACCAGACGACCAAAACTATAAACCTTATATTATCTATAAAAATATTGTAAGTAAATTATTGGAGCAAACGCACTATTCAGAAGAAAAGCAAAATGATATTATCATAACCATTTGGGCGTTTATACATGGTGTTACTTCATTAGCCACCATGAATAATGTAAATTATAATAATGACTGGAGAGAGAAAGTCATTGATTTTATGGACGTTTTTCAACTTTCCTTTTTAGATAATACGGGAGAAAAAATATGATTGGAATTTATTTTAGCGGAACAGGAAATACAAAATATTGTTTAGAAAAGTTTGTTGCTCTATATGATAGGAACATTGAAATAACCCCGTTAGAAGATACAGGTACAATGGAAAAAGTTACATATCATAAAGACATCATTTTTGCTTATCCAATCTATTACAGTAACTTACCTAAAATTGTACGGGATTTTATCTGCGAAAATTCTGATGTATGGAAAGGAAAACGTATTTTTATTATTGCAACAATGGGACTGTTTAGCGGCGATGGCGCAGGCGTATCTGCAAGATTGTTCGAGAGATACGGCGCACAGGTATGGGGTGGACTTCATTTGAAAATGCCGGATTGTATTTGTGATGTAAAAGCCTTAAAGCGTACTCCGGCTCAAAATAAGCAAATTGTCATACAAGCGGAAGAACGCATAAAATCAGCGGTGTGCAATTTGAAAAATGGTACTCCAACTAAAGACGGTTTGGGATTTTTATGCCATATTGCAGGGCTTTTGGGACAGCGGCTTTGGTTTTACCGTAAAACACAAGAATATTCAGACAAAATACAGATAGATACTGATGCTTGTATAAAGTGCGGGAAATGTGCAGTGGTGTGTCCTATGAACAATTTGTCATTATCAGAAGATAAGATTATAGCAGACGGACGGTGTACGTTATGCTATCGGTGTGTAAATCAATGTAGCAAGAAAGCAATTACCATTTTGGGGAAACAAGTGATTTTTCAGCACTCTGTTTCTGATTATCATTAAAGGTAGTTTGATTAGAAATGAGGTGGTGCATTGCAACAAGAAAAATGGATTTTATGTCCTGTATGCAATAATAAAACCCGATTAAGGATACGGGAAGATACAGAAATAAAGAATTTCCCACTATACTGTCCGAAGTGTAAGCAGGAAAATCTTATCAATGTAAAAAATCTGAATATTTCAGTTATCACAGAGCCAGACGCATTGACGCAGAGCCGATAATCGCAAGAAATAAATCTTATGATTATTAGCTCTTTCTGTTTTGTGATAGGAAAACAAACCGCCATTTCCTGTATATAAAATGGAATGGCGGTAAATACACAATTATTTTTATAGACATGGCGGTGTCGGGAGATATTGCCATGTTTCTTTTTCACATTTTTAATTCTATTCCATTATTAAAAAAAGCCTATTCCATGCAACGGTCTTTTGCAACCATAGAGATGAATACACAAATCATCATAATTGCTTAAATAACTCATATTACCAAACGCCTATGCGGTTTTACGCCTGCATGGGCGTTTGTTGTAATAGCCCCCTACTGGGAAGAAAGGGGGTGATGAGAAAATGAGGTATTCCGAACAATTTATGGAGCATATCGAATATGCCTTTGCCGCGTTCTGTAAAGTCGTTCTCCGTAACGCGGCAATCAACGCGTACCACGATTTGGGACGAAAACAGAAGCATGAAGTGTCGCTTGACTATCTGATGTCAGAAACGTCTTTTGAACCATTTGCAACCGACAACTACTTTGAGCAGTATGTTTATGAGAAGCCGACTGTTTTTGTCGTACAAGGAAAAGAAGTTGTCGTTACAAGTAGACGGTTAGCCGACGCATTAGCTAATCTGTCAGAACAAAGGCGTACTGTTCTGCTGATGAATTTCTTCCTCGGTTACAGCGAAAGAAAAATCGGGAATGAGTACGGACGGAGCAGAAGCACAGTCAACTACTGGAAACTGGCGGCATTGAAACAGTTAAGAAAAGAATTGGAGAAAACGAAACATGAGGAATAAGAAGCTGATACCCTTTGAAACCATTGAAAAAGCTGTTGCCGGAGAGCCGGAAGCGATAGCCGCAGTATTGCGGCACTACGAGGGGCGTATAAAATATTTGTCTACCTATCGTGGACATATTAACGACGATATTCAAGACTGTCTGAAAGCACAGCTTATCAAGGCTATCCTGCAATTCCGTTTTGACAGGTAAGAAGTAGCAAAGTCAGAAAAAGCCGTCAAGGATAAAATGCACGCTTGCGCGTCCTTGACGGCTTTCCCTGTCTTTGCTGTCGGGTAACTAAGAGAGCGCAATCGGATAAACCGCTTCCGCTCTCTATCCAGTATGGAATGTTACGCGGTAAAGTGTGTTTCTCGCTTGATTTATGCGGCTTGCAGAACGTGTAAAACGCTTAGATGATATTTTATACTTCTACCCTCAAAAATGACGTTCTATTGCGTAACAAAATTAGAAAGATGTAAATTCTAAGTAATCAATTGTTTGCGTCTAAAGAGTATGATAGAATAATAATAGGTTTCTATAAAAACAATTTGGGGAGGCGTTGCAATATGAGGAATTTTTCTATTAGCCTTAAAGGACGAGTGAAGAATTTTAATCTTCCTAAAAATCAGCCCTTAATACCTCTATTCGAAGCTATTGTGAACTCTATCCATGCTATTAATGAACGGAAAAATGCAAGAGAACAGTTTAATAGCTATATTACTATAAAACTTATTCGCGATAACCAATTATCACTTGACCTTGATGGAATGAAAGAACTGGCTTCAATTTCATCATTTGAAATTATCGACAATGGAGTCGGTTTCAATGAACCCAACTTAACTTCATTTATGGAATCTGATTCTACTTATAAAGCAGCTATTGGAGGTAAAGGAGTTGGAAGGTTCTCTTGGCTTATAGCTTTTGAAAAAGCAGAAATTGAAAGTATTTATTATGATGAGGGTGGATATGTTAAACGTGCATTTGAGTTTTCTGTGGAACAGACGGAAATTAACGATACTCTCACTGATTGTGAAACTCAAAATGATAACAAAACAACCGTTCGACTTTTGAATTGCCTTAATCCGTATGCAAAAGCAATTCCTAAGCGCAGTTTAACAATAGCTACACGAATTATTCAGCACTGTTTGGTATATTTTATTTCAGATAATTGCCCGGAAATTAATTTAATAGACGAAGATGTTAAGTACAATTTAAATCAAATATTTAAAGAAAAAATTCAAACAGAAGAAAATAGTGTTTCCATTAATGTCGGAAATGAAACATTTGAATTGCTTCATGTAAAATCAGAAGAAACTACCGTAAATGGTAATAAACTTTATTTGTGTGCCCACAATCGCTTAGTTGATACAAAAGAACTAGATAAATATATTACAGATTTGGACCGAGAAATTTTTGATAAAAGCGGTTTTTGGTATATCGGTGTTTTACGTGGAAAATATTTAGATGATAATGTCGATATGAATAGACTGTCTTTTAATATTCCTGATGGTGGTCCACTAGGCAGTTTAGCTAATATCATTACTATGGATCAAATTATGAAAGCAATTATTGTTGAAGTAAGTAATTTCTTAAAAGATTATCTTCAACCGATTGCAGATAATAAGATGAAAAGAATTAAAGATTATGTAATACATCAAGCGCCTCAGTTTCGACATTTATTGAAATATATGCCAGAAGAATTGTCGAAAATCAAACCCAATTTAAGCGAAGATAAAATGGATGATGAATTGCACCGTATTAAAAGAGAGTTTGACCGAAATACATCAAAAGAAAATGCTAAACTTTTAAGTGACTTGAATAAAGGTGTAATTAATTCAAGTGAATATATCGAAAAATTTGGACAACAGGTAGAAAAAATCAATAGTGCAAACGGGGCTGCTCTAGCTGAATATGTGGCGCATCGAAAAGTGATTCTTGATTTAATGGAGTTTGCAATTCGTCAGAAAGATGATGGACATTTTCAAAAAGAAAGCTTTTTGCATAATATTATTTATCCCATGAGAACAACAGCAACAGATATTCCATACAGTAATCATAATTTATGGTTAATTGATGAAAAGTTGGCATACTGTAGTTATATTTCTTCGGATATTCCGTTTAATAATAATCCCAAAGATGAAAGAACGGATATTATGATTCTTAATAAACCTGTTGCCGTGTCAGACGAAGAAAATAAGGGGAAAGAATATGAAAGTATTATATTATTCGAACTAAAACGTCCCATGCGTAATGATTATAACAGTAATAGTAATCCTATTAATCAGCTATATGAATATGTTGCTTCATTGAAAACAAATAAGATACAGGATAAAGATGGGCGGATAATAAGAGTAGGTGTAAGTACAAAATTCTATTTGTATGCAGTTTGTGACATTACTAGTACATTAGAGCATATTTTAGATTTTCACGATTTTTCTCAAACACCAGATAAGATGGGATATTATAAATATAACGACAAGATGAATGCTTATATTGAAATACTTTCTTATGACAAAATTATCAATGACGCAAAGAAACGGAACAAGATTCTATTTGATAAGTTGGGTATTTAAAAAGACGAGTGGAGAATGTTAATTTTCCACTCGTCTTTTTGCAAACCTGTCTGTCGTCGTTAGTAATAAGTTCTTATGAAATACTTCCTTATCAGCGTAAACC
Organism: Clostridiales bacterium; assembly: GCA_018364155.1. GTDB lineage: Bacteria > Bacillota > Clostridia > Oscillospirales > Acutalibacteraceae > Solibaculum_A. The sequence goes on along the minus strand of JAGZMM010000002.1, from coordinate 358,807 downwards.
TAATGGGATGCCAGGCTTTTTTACGCATGAACCTGTGCTCTTTTGCATAGGTTTCCTTAGCGCAAACGGTGCGCCGGGACACTGTTCATTTCCTCCTGCGGCTCACACGGCGGCGTTTCTCCAGTGGCCAGCGCAAGGCGCATGGTGGCAAAGTAATGAGCCTGTTTGTAATCCCCCAGCTCAATGGCGCACTGCTCCATGTTCTGATACAGGGAAGGCCGCAACGCATGCTTAGGCAGGTCCACCCAACATTCATCCGCCTCCCGAAAGAGGCAAAGGGCTTCGTCCCACTTTTTGCGCCCCATAGCCACGCGACCTTGCAGTAGCTTGATACGCCCCATGTCGATACTCTCGCTATACCCTCCTCCTTCCAGCGACTTCAGCACAATCTGCGCCTGATCGAAATTGCCGTCGTTTAAGTACATCTCCGCATTGATGAGGGAGGAATGGGCGCTGAGAAAGGAGGACTGCAGCGCACTCTGGTATTGCATAAAATAATCCCAGCCCTCGTTTGTCACCTCGTCGAGGCACAGCAGCGCTTCCGCTTTGATGGACTGAGAGGCATAGATGGTGTCGTCGTTGAACGCGATGGCATTTTCGGCATACTGACGCACCTGGTCAAAATCCCCCGCCAAAAGCGCCTCCTGCGCCAGCTTCAGGCTGGCCTTTGCCTTGAGTGCGTTCGCTTCATCGGCAAACTCCTCTTCCGCCTGAGAGAGCGCCGCAATACACGGCTTGTATTTTCCTTGTCGGTAAAGCCGTTTCGCTTGTGCCAAACCGGCTGCCACCCCCTGCGTCTCATCGCTTTCCAGCAGAGTGGAGACCGGCACCTCCAGCACCTTCGCCAAATACGCAAGCGTGCGCACCGATGGAGTAGCCGTACCGCTTTCGATCTGGCTGAGCATATTACGGGTGATGAAATCTCCTACCACTTCCCGCTGCGTCAATTTCTTCGCAAGACGCAGCTCCTTGATTTTCTGACCAAGAGCCTGCTTTGACATTTCTCTCACCACCTCGCGCAAAGTAAATCTTGTTTACATAACTATTTTATCAGATTTGAAAGAGAATTACAAGAGGCGTATGCGAAAATTTCCTCCAAAAATTTGCCCTTTTTCGACCGGAAACCCCCGTTTTATTCAAAATTTCGTCATATTTTTCGTAAATCATATTGACATAGATTATCAAAATCGGTATAATTATAGTAATTTGAAATTACAGCGGAGAGGTGTTGCCTATGTTTGAATGGCAGGATGATCTATCCGTCACGTTGTGGACGCCATCAAGAACCTGAAGATCCACAAGGTGTCGGTTTGGGATTCGAGGAACGGCCAAAATGGAGTCCCTGCGACGGCAAATTTCCTTTCCGGAATGCTCAAATTGGTGGTACCGGCCGCGGCGTCCTTTGCGGAAGAATCGTCTTTTCCCGTGGACAATGTTTTTGAGCATTTCAAGAATGCGTAAATCCGTTTGCTTTGTAACCCAAAGCGCTGTGGAAAGCTTCCTTTTCCGGCGCTACAATCCATCTCATTGGAGGTTAGACTTATGTGGACCTGTGAACAACTCAAAGAGCGAGCGAAATACAGCCTGACCAATAAATACTGGAGCGCCTTGCTGGCATCCCTGATTATTTGGGGTATTACCTACGCCGTTACCTGGCTGCTCGGCGCCATTTCTTCCGCAGCCATGGTTTCCTCTTTCTTTCCTTCGCTGCTCAGTACTCCCTATGCCCATGGTTCCTACTACGAAGTCTCCCAGTTTTTCCTACGCATGCTGCCCACGATGGTCCTTTCCCTTGGAATGAGCTTTGTGCCGCAGTTTTTCGCCTTTCATCCTCTTCAGGTGGGCGAGCTCAACTGGTACTCCCGTAATCGGGAAATGCCGACACGGCCAGGATATCAGAACCTCTTTTGTGCATTTACCCGCACCTCCTACTGGAAAGTGGTCGGCGCGATGGCATATCGTTTTCTATTTATATTCCTGTGGACGCTGCCGGCCTTGGTCCCCTATGTTTTGATTTTTGTGGTTATGGCGGTTGCACAAACCAGTACAAGCACTATTTTCCTAGCACCGCTTCTGCTGCTGATGGTCATCGGCCTCTATGTGCTTTCCATTATCGCTTCGTTGCGGTACGTCTTTATTCCCTGGATCCTGGCGGACAATCCGCAAATCGGCTACCGCCGGGCGATGGAACTAAGCAAGATCATGACTCGGGGCCAAAAAGGGCATATTTTCGGTCTCTACTGGTCCTTCTTTCCTTGGTACTTGGCCGTTTTAGGCGCTGCCCTTTTTACCTGTGGAATTGGAATCGTGAGCATCGTCTTTCTGCTTCCCTATCTGCAGGCCACCTATGCGGAGCTCTATGCCCAGTGCCGGCACAACGCCATACAGAGCGGCCAGTGTTCGCTGGAGGAGCTTGGCTTTGCTTCCCCGGCCAATTCCCAGCTTCCCCCCTCCTACCCCAATGCGTAACCGGTAAAAACGAAGAAGAGCGCCGGCAATGGCGTTTTTCAGGGACGATCTGTTTCATTGGCTGGTAAATCTATAGATCGTTGTGGGAACGGTCATTTCTCCGGTTCTTCACATATAGCCGACTGATGGGATGCCTTCCGGTTGCGGCAAGAGAAACTGGAAGAGACGGATTGATTCGCATTTGTATAACAAAGAGGCCATGCGATTTCTCGCATGGCCTCTTTTGCTGTCGCTTTTTCAAGCGCAATTATCTCTGTACACGGCCGGTGCCGTCGCCTCCGGCGAGCGTCTCCACTTCCTTGACGGAAACGGCATTGTAGTCGCCTTCGATGGAATGCTTCAGGCAGGAAGCCGCAACTGCGAATTCCAGCGCATCCTTGGAGGACTTGCCGGCCAGCAGCGCATAAATCAGGCCGCCGCCGAAGCTGTCACCGCCGCCAACGCGGTCCACAATATGCACGTCGTAGCTCTTGGAGAAGTAGTAATCCTCACCGTCGTACAGCATAGCCGCCCACTTGTTGTCGTTGGCGGAGATACTGGTGCGAAGGGTGATCGCAACCTTAGAGAAGCCAAAACGCTCCTTGAGCTTGCTGGCCACTTCACGGTACCCGTCGTGGTTGAGCTTACCGGTAGTTACATCGGTAGCCGCCGCGCGAATGCCGAAGACCTTCTCCGCATCCTCTTCGTTGGCAATGCAGACGTCCACATACTCCATCAGCTGGCCCATCACCTGGCCGGCCTTCTCGGAGGTCCAGAGGTTCTTGCGGAAGTTCAGGTCGCAGCTGACCGTAATGTTCTTCGCCTTAGCAGCCTTGCAGGCTTCCAGACAGCAAGCCGCCACATTGTCGCCCAGCGCGGGGGTGATACCGGTGAAATGGAACCAGGACACGCCCTCAAAGATGGAATCCCAGTCAAAATCGCCGGGCTGAGCCAGCGCAATGGAAGCGCCGGCACGGTCATAGATGACCTTGGAAGGACGCTGGGAAGCGCCTTTTTCCAGATAATAAATACCCACACGGGGGCCGCCGCGGACAATCTTGCTCACGTCCACGCCATAACGGCGAAGGGAATTCACCGCCGCCTGACCGATGTCGTTTTCCGGCAGTTTGGTAACGAAAGCAGCGTCCATGCCGTAATTTGCAAGGGAAACCGCCACGTTTGCCTCACCGCCGCCGTAGGTAGCGGTAAAGGTATCCGCCTGCGTAAAACGCAGATAGCCGGGAGGTGCCAGACGAAGCATCAGCTCACCAAAGGTAACAACTTTAGCCATTGAATAAACACTCCTATTCTTTTGTATGTCCTGGAAGCATCCATAACTTTACGCTTACCATTATACTGCGAAATATCCAAATGGAAAGAAAGAAACTGCGACATTTCTGCAAAAAAACAGTGTTTTTTCGTTATGAATTCCTGTTTTTCTGCATTTTTCGCCCAATCCTATAAAAGCAACGGTATCAAACCGCATTCCGACTGCTGCCTCGATGAAAGTGCCCCGAAATAGGTGCTGATTTCCCGCATTCGCTTTCCCTGCTTCACAGGGAGCGGACCGTGAGAATCGCCGTGCCTGCAGAAAACACCATCGGAAGTGTTCTTTTCCAAATGGGAGTAGTGATCCTTCGCCAGCTCGTCCCCGGTCATAGCAAGGTCATACTATTGTCCAATGTCCAGGTCCATAGGGCATGGCTGGCAATGGTTGCAGTAAACGCACACATCCTGCGGTGCAAAGATTCTCAAAATGGAATCGTCTTTTTCCTGCAGCGCGGCATTTGCAAATGCCGCGCTGCAACTCTTCGCGATTACGCATGCCTGGCAGGACCGTTGTGGCCTCCGAGTTTATTCAGGATATTTGCAGGCATTGGTATTGCCTCAGCGCGCAGCCGAAGGGAGAAATTGTGTGGTTTAACAGCTGGCCGCGATCAAATGGTTCCTACTCCCTGCGCTTTGACTCTATGCTGGAAAGCCATTCCTTCCTTTCTTTCTCAGTCACTCTGTTAAACATTTTACCGGGTAGCCATGTGGCTTTCTTGGAGCAGAGCGGTTTTAAAATCTCAAGGGTCTTTCCCAGGCCGCTGCCGCCAGAAGTGGCAAATGGAACGATGGTCTTTCCGGAAAAATCGTAGCTTTCCAGAAAGGTATTCATGATGGTAGGGGCCACATACCACCAAATGGGAAACCCTATAAAAACCGTATCGTATTCCTCCATATTGCTAAGCCGCTGCGCAATTTCTGGGCGGGAGGCAGGGTCGCTCATCTCCACAGAACTGCGGCTTTGTTTGTTGGTCCAGTCCAGATCGGCATCGGTATAGGGCACTGCCGGTTTGATTTCGAATAGATCTGCACCAACCTCCTTCGCAAGACATTGGGCGACGCTTCTGGTTACGCCGCTGGCAGAAAAATAGGCGACCAGCTTCTTTGACATACGACATCCTCCTATCATCGCGATTGAACTACTTCCTTACACCTATACAACAAGAATCTGACCATCAGACTATTGCTACATCGACCGAAACATCTTATGTTCTAAAACATATAGACAACAAACTAGCTTGGTCTAAATTTGACTAGCATCTCTCTTTGTAACATGCAATATTTCTCCGCTCACAACGGCATTTTCCCAATACTCTTTCAGGTTGCAGCTTTCCGCAACCATCCATACGTTTACGGATTCATTGCCAAGTTAATTATTTCAATCGATCCGTCACAAACCGTTCCTCAGCACCCTCCTGCGTAACCACTTACCGTTTCACAAATTCCAATCCTTTTGAATTCAAAGAAAGGCTCTATGCAAATGGATTTACCATTCGCATAGAGCCTTCTTATTCCTCGTTCACGTATTGTAAGCCAGAATTATACATAACTATTTCCAGCATACTGTCACGAGAGGCAAATCATTCTATTGAATGAAGTCACCTAAATAAGTTCCGTAAGCATAAGCAGTGCAAGACCTTGGCCATAGGCAGTCGGGCATATTTTGATATTCTTATAGAAATCAAAATCCTTACCCATTCCCGTGCCGTAAGAAACACCAGCCACAATCCCGTCATCCTGAATCTTCGCGAGAACCGCATTTGCCGCATTCATCGCATAGAATTCATTTTCCTTGTCCAGCAAGCCCATACGGATGCCCTTGAGCAGCCCATATGCAATGCCGGCTGTAGCAGAAGTCTCCCAATAGCTTTCTTCTACATCGACGAGGGTATTGTAAAGACCGTTGATGCTCTGATACTTGATCAAAGCCTTCACTTGATCCTTCCACGCAACCTCCACAAAACGGGTCGTCGCGTCATGTTCCCCGACAATGTCGATGAACTCTACCGCACCGGAAGTAAACCAGCTGTTACCGCGCGCCCAGAAGGCATTGGCAAAATTATGCCGGCAATCGAACGTCCAGCCGTGATAAAACAGACCTGTACGCTTGTCCTGCAAATACTTAATATGGAACAGGAACTGATATTTCGCTTCGTCCACCAGTTGAGGACGGTCGAGCACCTTTCCGGCTTTTGCCAAGAAAAGCACCGTCATAAAAAGGGTATCGTCCCACAACTGCTGATTGTGCCGATTCCACACCGTCATGTGCTGCATGCCGCCGTACTCGGTACGGGGCATCTCATTCATGACCCAATTGATCCAGCTCTCGATATGTTCGAGATAAACCGGGTTCTTGTTTTCCTCATAGAGGCAAACCATGGTCAACATCGGGGCAACCGTATTGACGTTGCGATGAGGCGGCTCCTTCTGAAGCTGCCTGTCGTACCAATCGATCAAGGCATTATAAAAGTCCATATCACCGGTCTTTTTATAAATCTTGAACATGCAGTACAACGCAACCCCAACCGGCCATTCCCAGTTGTCCATGTTCATGTGGTCATAAAAGCCGTCCTTGCGCTCGGTCTTGAGAAGAACATCAAGCACTTTTTTGGCAAGTTGAAGCTTTTCCTGATCAATACTCATTTTGAAACCCCTTATTGTGAGAGTAAGGTCAATGGATTAGCCCTTCAGACCGGTGGTGCTGATACCTTCCACCAGATATCTCTGGAAACAGAAGAAAATAAGCAACGTCGGGATCAGGGATACGGTGCTCATTGCGAACATAACGCCCCAGTCGGTAATGGCGTCCTTATCGGACATCATGCGCAAGGCCATGGAAATGGTGTAGTTCTGCGGCTTGTTGAGGTAAAGCAACGGGCCAATGAAGTCGTCCCACTTCCAGTAGAAAGCGAAAATCGCAGCCGACGCAATTGCGGGCTTGACCAACGGCATAATAATGCGGATGAAAATAGAGTACTTGCCGCAGCCGTCGATGGTGGCCGCCTCGTCCAAATCCTTCGGGATGCCCTGCATAAACTGCATCATCAGGAAGATGGAGAACGGACCATAGGAAGCGGCGAAGAAGGCCGGAACGATCAGAGGCAGAGAACTCTGAGCCCAACCAAACTGCTGGAACATCACGTACTGCGGGATCATAACAACCTGAATCGGCATCATCATGGAGATGAGCATACAGGCAAACCAGAAACCGCGCAGTTTAAACTTACAACGCGCAAACGCGTAAGCGGCAAGGCTCGCAGAAATAATGGTACCAAGCGTTGCCAAAACAGAAATGTACAGAGAGTTCCAAGTAAAGGTGCTAAACGGGATATTACTGATACCGTTAACCCAGCCCTTGTAGTAGTTGGTGAAATCCCAAGTACTCGGAATCAACTCATAGGACTTGGACATAACATCGATACTGGGTTTGAATGAACTCATGACCATCCAAACAATGGGATAGAGCATCAGCAGTGCGAAGAGGATCATGAAAATATGATAGATTACGGTTCCAACTTGTCTTCTTGTTTTCATATCTTATTCCCCCTTCGACTCATAGTAAACCCAAGAATTGGAGGACTTAAAGATAATCGCCGTCATGATGGCAACGATAATCAGCAAAATCCACGCCATAGCGGAAGCATAGCCCATCTTGTTGTACTCAAAGCCCTGACGGTAGAGATGCAACGCATAGAACATCGTTTCATTCATCGGGCCGCCGCGGGTCGTAATATAGGCTTGCGTAAAGGCCGTAAAGCCAAGAATTAACTGATTGATAAGGTTGAAGAAAATAACCGGGGTCAGCATCGGGATGGTAATGCTAAAGAACTTGCGGAAGGGTCCCGCGCCGTCCACCGTCGCTGCCTCGTAATACTCGGCAGGAATGTTTTTCAGTCCAGCAAGGAAGATCAGCATGGAAGAACCGAACTGCCAAACCGCTAGAATAATCAGACACATCAGTGCCGTCGATGGCTGTGTTAGCCAGCCCCACTCACATTGAATACCAATGGACTGAAGGACCGCGTTGATGGTACCTTCCTGAATCCAGAGGGATCTCCACATAACAGCAACAGCAACGCTGCCGCCGACGATGGAGGGCAGATAATAAATCGTACGATACACACCGGAGGCTTTGGATTTCCGATTGAGGAGCATTGCAACAAACAATGCAAAAATCAGACGCAGCGGCACGGATACCAGTGCATACACGAACGTAACACGCAATGCGGTATAGTAAACACTGTCGGTCGTAAACATATTGATATAGTTCTGGAAGCCGACAAACGTTTCCTTTCCCAAGCCCTTCAAGGGATTGAGGTTGGTAAAGGAATAATACAGGGATGCAAAAATCGGATAAGCGGTGAATACCAGGAATCCGATCAGCCACGGTGCAAGGAAAATATAACCAGCTACGTTTTCGTTGTTGATAAACGATGACCAACCGCCGCGACGTGTGAGCTGGTTCTTCGGCTGCTTTGCAGCAGCGTTCGCATTTCTCACCACAGACAACTCCTTATCCAGTCCTGTAATCAACACCTAATTTCAAGTATTCGGCAGGAAAGACGCAAAAAGCGCTGACTTTTTGCGTCTTTCTGTCACAAGACTCAGTTTATTACTTCGCTGCAGAATAGGAATCTACAAAAATACCAATGGGGCTAAGATTAACCAGCGTTGTTTGCAAAGATCTGCTCGCTGTTAGCCCAGCAATCGTCGGCAGCCTGCTGAGCAGTCTTCGTGCCGTACACGATGGCGTCGAACTGATCCTTGATTTCCTTGGTGATTTCAGAACCAGCAACAGGCTCCGGAGGATCGATTTCGGTGGCATACTTGCCGACCACGTCGATGTAATCGTAAACCTTCTTGTTGTTCGGGTCAGCCTCTGCAACAAGAGCTTCGTTGACCTTCTTCATGATGGTAACACCACGATCCGCGCCAGCGAGCTTATTGGCTTCGATGTCGTTGAGGATGAAGGAGATCAGTCTGGCAGCCGCATTGCGGTCTTCTTCCGGGCAGTCTCTGGTGATGGACCACAGCATGGAAGGCTTCAGGTAGATACCACCATTGTCGGTACCGGGCATCATGGCGAGCTGGAAGTCACGGGTCTCGTCGTTGGCCAGCTTCATGACGTTGATGACCTGGTTGCTCCACAGCGGTTCACCCCAAGTCTTCTTCTGGGCCAGCAGGTCGTTATCCTGATTAGCCGCATAAACAATGTCAGGGCTCAGAGCGTTGCCGGACTTGCTGAGGTCTTCCTGAACCTGGAAGGCTTCCAGAAGGAGGGCCTTGTCAAAGCCGAAGGACTTGTTGTCTTCAGAGTACATATGCTTGCCCTGATTGCGGACATACATCTCAACGAAGAATTTCGGGTCGGTAGAAATCATCGGAACGGTCGGCAGAGAAGCCTTTTCGTTCATTTCCTTAGAAATGGTGTTGAATTCGTCCCAGGTGAACTTCTCGGAAGGAGCGGTAACGCCAGCATCCTTCAGAGCAGTCGCATCGTACAGGTAGCAGAACGCGTTAACACCGGTGGAAATGCCGTACAGTTTGCCGTCGATCTTGCCGCCATAGAAGGCTTCGCCCTTAATGTCGGAGAGATCCAGGTTCTTATTCTCAACCTGCGCGGTCATATCAACGATGGTGCCGTTGTCAATGAACTGACCGATCTTCGCATAGTCCTGCTGCATAACGCTCGGCAGGGTGTTGGAAGCGGCCTTGGTGTTCATGCTGCTCCAATAGTCGTCCCAGCTGACATACTCAGCGTTGATGGTGACGTTGGTATTCTTGGACTTGTACAGATCAAGAATCTTGTTGGTGTAGTCATGACGGGTAGAACCGCCCCACCAGGAAATACCCAGGGTGATCGGTCTCGTGGTGTCCTCGCTGGACGCCTGCGTGGAAGTAGCGCCGGAAGTGGTTCCAGTGCTGCTGGTGCCGCTGTCGCCGCCACATGCGGAAAGAACCGTCATGAGGACCAACAGCAGGCAGAGAACAAGAGATGTCTTTTTCATTGTTCAACAAACCTCCTATGAATTTTGTGGACGAAAGTTTCGTCACAGACCTATAATAAACTAAGTCGAGCCGAAAAGAAATAAAAAAAACCGTCAATTCTGTTCAATTATTTGTGGGTTTTGTTGCAGGGTGCGTTTATACTCGCTAGGAGTGTACCCCACATACTTCTTGAACACTTGACTAAAATACTGAGGGTTCTCACCCAAGCCAACCTGTGTGGCTACCTCATAAAGCCTTTCGCCATCGCTGTTTTCAATCAGATACTTCGCATTTTCCATGCGTACCTTGAGAACATACTGTGTAAACTTTTCGCCCACCTCCTTTTTGAAAAGCTTCCCAAGGTAACCATCGTTCATAAATATTACTTCATGCGCAAGCTGCTTGAGTGACAAATTTGGGTCCGCATAATGTGTTTGCACATAGCGGATGATAATTTGGGCAATGTTCCCATGCCGGGTCTCCAAATAGTCGAGCTGATCTTTGTCCGCCCAGGTGGCAAAGTCAGGAGGAAACAATTCCCTCACCGCATCCGGCATCTTTTCCATATTTTCATTGATCGTTTTGATTAGGTTATCCAGACGTTGCTTTTGCAGGCGCTCGGCTTTAATCTCCACCAGCATCTCCGCAATCTGTTCTTCGTTGCAGGGCTTGAGCAGATAGTGTTTCACACCGCAGCGCATCGCCTTTTGTGCATATTCGAACTCCCCGTGGCCGGAGAGGACGACAAAGATCGTATCCGGCGACAACATACGCGCCTGATCGATCAGGGTTATTCCATCCATAAGCGGCATTTTTACATCGGTAATGACCAAATCGGGATGCTGCGCGGTAATGATCGCCATAGCTTCTTTCCCGTTTTGCGCCGCTCCGATCACCCGGACCTGGTACTTTTCCCAGTCAATGCATTCCGTTAATCCCTCACGGCTAATCTTTTCATCATCAACTATGAGTAATTTGTACATCCTCTTTCACCACCTTCGGAATCGTAAGAATGACCTTCAAGCCTCCACCTGGGTTGTTCTCGAAGCTCATTCCATACTCTTCTCCGAAACACAGCTTTATTCTCTCATTGATGTTTTTCAGTCCGATTCCAAGGCCGTGAGGCGACGTTTTGAAGGATGCGATTTTTTCAAAATCCTCCGGGCTTAGGCATGGCCCATTGTCCGACACGCACAAACGAATGCAATTGCCCTCGCTGTGCGCTTCCAACCGCACCACACAGGGATGGTCGGTCGCTCCCACCGCATAATTCATGCAGTTCTCTACAATCGGCTGAATAGTCAACCGGGGCAGAGCATAGGGATAAAGGTCATCCTCCACATCCAGTTCAAACTGAAGTTCCTCTCCAAACCGGATGGACTGAATATCTATGTAGTCTTTTACAATATCAATCTCCTGGCGAAGGGTAATGGTGGATGCGTCGTTTTTGCTGATAGAATAGCGCATCAAGTGGGATAGGGCTTCCACCATAGTCGAGATGTCCTTCTGCCCGGAGCGCTTGGCTAACCAATTGATCGAATCCAGGGTGTTGTACAAAAAGTGGGGATTGATCTGGCTTTGCAGCGAGCGGTACTGATAGTCCTTCAAAAGAAGGCGCTTCTTATAGTCCTCGCTTACATAGCGATCAATGCGGGAAACCAAAAGAGAAAAATTGCGGTAAAGATACCCGATTTCATCGCCGCGCTCCGCCAGTTTCTGATTGCGCGGCGGCTGGGTGTCGGAAGGTTCGCTCTGCTGCATATAAGCAACCAGCATGTCAAGGGGCTGCGTAATGGAGGCAATCAGCCGGTTTGTTACAAACAAGGCCAGGAGAAGAAGAATCGCCAAAGCCACAACCAGTGTATTTCTCAATACAATGATATTCTGAAAAATATGGTTATATTCGATGGCAATCACATACAGCCAATGCCGGCCTTCTGAATATTGATACGCAATAAACTGTTTGCTTCCATTGACGGTTTCAAAGGTGTACCCTTCGCGGCTCGGAAGATCTCGCTGCCAGAAGTCATGCAAAAAAGCTTCTTCTTCCGTCCCACCAGGGTAAACGACGCTGTCCTGCGTAAGCATATAGAATTTCATATTCGGGTCCAACTGCGACGGTACGTTGTTTCTTCGCAGGTACATCTGCAAGTCATACCGAATAACAAGAATTCCTTCGCTGCGCTTAAGGTGCGCCCGGTTTCGAAATTGACGGACAAAAACCAAAGTAGTCCCATCCAGGATGGTGTCGTAAACTGCAAGGTCCCCTTCCGCCTCTTCGGCCAGCGCGACCAGCTCTTCTTGGAACTCCTCGCTCATTTGCGCATCCTGTCCGATTTTCCCTACATGCCCGTCTGGAAAGAGAAACTGCATGGATCGGATACAGGCATCTGAGTAGGAAAACCGCCAAAACCGTTTCATCAAGCGACGAATCTCCCAACGGAATTCTATGTCCGTTAAGTCGCCGTCGCTGCGGTTGATGTCGGTCAAGTTCTCAAAGATGGCGTCGTCGGTAATCATGATGTGGGTAATGGTATCCACCGATTTTTCCACCGACTCCACATTCAGCGCAGACATATTGAGCACCTGCGCCGACTGCTCGAAAAGAACCTGGTTGTAGGAATCCAACGAAAGCTGTGCGATCAAAAAGGTAATGGAGAAAATGAAGATCAACAAAATTGTGAAAATCAACTGGAATTTGTGCCGGATCTTCAAGTTTACAAAAAAACGAGAAAGTCCGCGGAACAGACCACCGACACTTTTTAGCATTTTCACAACTCTCCCAATTACTCTCTCCCGGAATTGGAACCGTGGTCGTTTTCCATCAATTTTTACTATATATTATATCAGATTTGTCAGCCTGTCAAGTGAACTTGATGAAAAGGCAATATTTTATTTATCAAAAACGCCATTTATTTCGCAACGAAACCGGCCTTTTTATGGCAATCTCGTCAGTCGCGTTCACAAATCTGATACATCCAAAAAAATCCAAACAAAGCGAGAGACGTTGATTTTCTTATAAAAATTAGACATTCATCACGAATTTCTACAAAAAGTGCAACGTTCAAAAAAATAAAAAATTTCCTGATTTTTTTCAGAAGCATTTTGGGGGATCGCCAAAAAAAATTTTTGTTTTTCCCTTTATCGGGCGCAAATTTCTGAAATTAATTTCCTATTTTCCCCTTAATTCCCCTATTTTGTGATAAAAAGAATTCCTAGGGTATTGGGGCCACAGTGATTGCTGATGGTACATCCCGCCCGGGTTACAAGGATCTCACCAAAGTCTGCAAATTCTTCTACCTTGCGTCTAACCCGATCGATGTGTTCCTGGGCGATGCCGGCATGGGTGATAAAAATACGGTCGAGAGCCAAATCCGCTCTTCCTTTCAGCCGGTTTTCCACATACTCTTCCAGCACGTCTCCCAGCTTGCCGCGGAACTTCTTCCCCACCTTCATGTTGCCGTCTTCTACCTCAATGCAGGGCTTCAGGCGCAACAGATTGGCGCCCAGCGCCGTGACCCCGGAGCAGCGTCCACCCTTCCACAGATATTCGAGCTTGTCAATGATGAAGCTGGCGCGCACCTTGTCCCGCAGCCGTTCCATCTCTTCGGCGATTTTCGCCGCCGCAACGCCTTCCTTGGCTAGGTCACAAGCGCGGAGCATCAAAAGCGCCGTTCCGGTGGAGAGGTTCTTGGAATCCACCACATAGACGTTGGAAAACTCTTTCGCAGCCAGACAGGCGTTATTATAAGCGGCAGAAAAACCGGAGCTGATGTTAAAATGGATGACCGCGTCCCCTTCCCTGGCTTTGCGGGAGAAAAACTCCATATAATCGGCGGGAGTGGTGGCCGAGGTAGTGGGAAGCTTTCCGTTGTGATCGTAATAAGCGTAAATATCGTCAGGCTGGACATCCACTCCATCCCGGCGGCTTTCCTCGCCGAAGTTCACGTAAAGAGGCACCGTCTCAATGAGATAACGCTCCTTTAGTTCCTGAGACAGGTCGCAGGTGCTGTCTCCCGTAATCATAATGTTTTCCATCTGCCAACGACTCCTATTTTCCTCTAAAATAACGGGCTTTTCCGGGCCGCGCCTAGTGCGGCGGTTCTTTTCCCCATATTCAAGCCCTCTTAAACCAAATTTCCAAAGGGAGTGTACCACAATTTCGCATGAATTGCAAATTTCCCTGCAAAAAAGCACAGAACACTATTGACAAATGCATCATTTCATTCTATATTCAGTATTGTTTATAAAATAATACTTGTTCAAATCTAATATTGTGAGGTGACGCCATGACTATTCAGTTTAAAAAGGGGGTACTGGAGCTATGCGTACTCGCGCTGCTTAATAGCCGCGACCGCTACGGGTATGAAATTGCGGCTTCCCTGACCAAAGGCATCGATATTTCCGACGGAACGGTTTACCCGGTGCTCAGGAGGCTCCAGCAGGACGAGTACCTGACCTCTTATCTATGCGAATCCCAGGGCGGTGCGCCGCGGAAGTATTATACCTTGACACCGAAGGGCAAGGAATTTTTATCCTTGCTCATGGAGGAATGGCGGCGGTTTTCCGCCCAGGTTGACTCGATCATTCATGGAGGTGAGGAAAGTGAATAAGGAACAATTTTTAACGACGCTCAACGAAGCTCTTTCTCCTCTTTCCCGCAGCGAACGGGAGGATATCCTCAGCGATTACATTGAGCATTTCCGCGCCGGGCAGGAAAATGGGAAGACCTCGGAAGAGGTAGCACAGGCTTTGGGAGATCCGTCCGAGCTTGCCAGGGCATACATCGAGGAGCTGGCGGGCGAAACAGGAAGCGGAACGGACGCCGCAGCGCCGGGAAAACCGGCCCAGGGCAGCGGCGAACCTTCGTCACAAGCCGCCCAAGAGCCGTCCTTGCACCCTTATGTGCCGGCAGTAACCGCGCAGGGCGCTCCTGCTTTTCGGGAAAAGCCCCAGGGAAGCCAGGCGCTGGGCATCGTGCTGGTGGTGCTCTTTAATTTCTTTTTGGGCGCTTGGATTCTCATTGCCCTGGCCTGCGCTGTTATCGCGTTATGGGCTGTGCCGATTTCCTTGTTCGGCGGCGGGCTTGCTGTGATGGTGGGCGCAATCGTGAGCTTTTCGGGTATGCTACCGCTGATCTTTTCCCTTCTGGGCATCAGCCTGATCGCCCTGTCGGGTCTGGCAGGCATCGGAATGTACTACGTATCCCATTTTTTCATCCGCTTTATCGCCATCTACATCAAATTCTGTGCAAAGCTTTGCAGGGAGGGAATCTAAATGAAAATGCGATCGGTAATCATCACCTTGTCGTGTGTGTTCGGCGTGACGCTGGTAGCGGGAAGCATCTGTGCAGCGGTGGCAAAGGACGAAATCGTTGACTTCTTCAAGGGGCGGTACGTCACGGCGGAGGGAAAACCGGCGGAGGACTATCAGGACCGCAAAAGCGCAGCGCTTGCAGGCATTGAAAAGATCGAGATCTCATCCAATGCCGGCGAGCTCAATGTGATTCTCACCGACGACCCACAGCTCTGGGCAGAATACAAGCAGAGCGGGGCCTCACACAAGCCGGAACTGACGGTGCAGCGAGATGGCGATACACTGTCGGTCTATGTGGACGAGCGCTTCCAGTGGTTTAACTTAGGCACCTGGGAGCGCAAACTGACGGTATCCCTACCCAAAACCTACACACAGGATCTGGACATCAGGGTAAACGCGGGTAACGCCAAGGTGGAGGCCTTATCGGGTCTAGACGAGGTGGATTTGACTCTCAACGCCGGTTCTCTTATCTGTGATGGGGTACAGGCGATGGAACTGGACGTGAAGGTCAACGCCGGGACCATGCAGGTAAACGGCATTGTGGGTGGCTTTGACGGTGATGTCAACGCCGGCAAGCTGATTGCCAATGTGACGAACCTGATGAGAGACATTGAAGTAGAGGTGAGCGCGGGCAATGCAGATGTAACCATTCCCTCTGATTCCTCCGCTGTGGTCAACCTGCACGCCAGCGCCGGCAGCATCTCCTCCGACTTTGACCTGAACACCTATAACAACGCTGCAAAGAAGGACATCAACGGCGTTTTGGGCAGCGGCCAGTATCAGGTTGAGGGCAAAGTGTCCGCCGGCGGCCTGGCGCTGCGGCAAGGGCCCGCCTCCAAGTAACGGTATTTCTCGGCTTTCATCGGCTCACAGAAACGAGACGATGTATATACAGAGAACGGCCCCGGCGTCATAACGCCGGGGCCGTTCTTTTTTTCATCAATAGCGCACCAGATACCGGTCCAGCTCCCACGGAGTGACTCGGGTGGTATACTCATACCATTCGTGCAGTTTATGCTCCACGTACTTGTTGTAGATATGTTCGCCCAAAGTATCCCGCACCAGCTGATCCTGGGTCATATCCCG
Organism: Clostridiales bacterium; assembly: GCA_018364155.1. GTDB lineage: Bacteria > Bacillota > Clostridia > Oscillospirales > Acutalibacteraceae > Solibaculum_A. Next base: position 342,640 of record JAGZMM010000002.1, on the reverse strand, counting down.
GATGGCGTGCTTAAGGGAATCGGGCAGGCTGCGCACATTCTTTTCCTCCAGCTCCTTCTTGCTCATGAGGAAAATGTTCCCGTCAATGGCTGGAGGAGGCGTAAGGCCCCGTTCAATGCCGTCAAGCCCCGCCGCCAGGCACAAGGCCAGCACCAGATAAGGATTGGCCGCCGGATCGGGATTGCGAAGCTCAATGCGGGTTCCGATGCCGCGGGAAGCGGGAATGCGGATGAGAGGGCTGCGGTTGGAAGCGGACCAGGCAATATATACCGGCGCTTCAAAGCCGGGTACCAGCCGCTTATAAGAGTTGACCAGAGGATTGGTGACCGCAGTCATGCCGGTGATATGTTCCATCAGGCCGGCGATAAAGCCGTAGGCTTCCTTGCTCAGACCATTTTCCCCGCTGGGATCGTCAAAGACGTTCTTGCCGTCCTTTTGCAGGGACATGTTGATGTGCATCCCGGAGCCCGCCTCACCAAAGAGGGGCTTTGGCATAAAGGTGGCGTGCAGCTTATGCTGCATGGCCACCGACTTGACCACCAGCTTGAAGGTCATAATATCGTCCGCCGCGCGCAGGGCATGGTCATACTTAAAGTCAATTTCGTGCTGGCCGTTGGCCACCTCGTGGTGGGACGCCTCGATTTCAAAGCCCATGTCCTCCAGAACCAGGCAAATGTCCCGCCGGGCGTATTCCCCCAGGTCAATGGGGCCTAATTCAAAATAGCCGCCCTTGTCATTGGTGTCGGTAGTGGGCTGGCCGTTTTCATCGGTTTTAAAAAGGAAGAATTCGCATTCCGGGCCAACGTTGAAGGTATAGCCCATATTGGCCGCCCGGTCAAGCACCGAACGCAGCACGCTTCTCGGGTCGCCGGCAAAAGGCTTGCCGTCGGGACGGTACACGTCACAGATGAGGCGGGCAGTACGGCCCGGCGCATCGATCCACGGGAAGATCACAAAGCTGTCCAGATCCGGCACCAGGTACATATCGGATTCCTCGATGCGCACGAAGCCTTCGATGGACGAACCGTCGAACATGCATTTGTTGTCCAGCGCTTTTTCCAGCTGGCTTGTGGTAATCGCAATGTTTTTCAGCGAACCGGTAATGTCGGTAAACTGCAGGCGAATGAAACGAATTTTTTCCTCCGCACAGATACGCATGATGTCTTCCCTGGTGTATTTGATCACAGTTTGGCCTCCTTTTTTCCTTGAAAGAGGATCCGCTCCTCTCGAAAACCCCGCCGTCAGGCCTTTGCTTGTACCGTGTTCGGCGCCTCTTGCATTGTTACACATTATAGCATTGTTCCGGCTGCCGTTCAAGCTCTTATTTTGCCCCAAAGAAGACCGATTCACCCTGCCAGGATTGGTAAAATACGCTGACGAAATAGGGTGTATAAAGAAGATTGCACACGTACACATTAAGGAAAGGAGGTGTGTCACTGATGAAAAAAGATCCGAAAAAATCCGCACAGCCGGAAAAACTGACCGGCGCATTCTATTACCAGGCCATCACCCATCCCGATTCCCGCGACGAAGAAACCAATATGGCCATCCCAAACGAGGATCACGTCATTCAGAACAAAAACTGGGTAGACAGCAACCACAAATAAATCCGGCTTCTTTCCACCGCTCCCACGCCTATCCTTTAGCGGTATGAGCCATACAAAAAACGCAGCAGGCTGCAGCCTGCTGCGTTTTCTTTTTTCCAATTACGGCTCATAGTACCGGATGCAGGAGACCACCTTTCCCAGAATCGCCACATGATCGGTGATAATCGGCTCCATTGTGGGGTTCTCCGGCTGGAGGCGGTAATGCCCGTTCTCCTTGTAGAATCGTTTGCAGGTAGCCTCGTCGTCAATGAGGACCACCACGATCTCGCCGTTCTTGGCGGTGGGGGTTCGCTCTACCACGATGATGTCCCCGTCCAGAATCCCGGCGCCGATCATGCTTTCCCCCATGACCCTCAGGGCGAACAGCTCGCTGCCGCGCTTGAGGCGGCTGGTAAAAGGCAAATAATCCTCCACATTCTCTACCGCTAAAATCGGCTGGCCGGCGGTAACCCGACCGAGGACCGGAATAAACCGGGCGCTCTCCCCTACAATGCGAATGGAACGGTTGAGCCCCTCGTCGCGGCTGATATACCCGGCGTTCTCCAGCGCCTTGAGGTGATAATGCACCGTAGACGTAGAGCGGATGCCGGTGGCCGTACAGATTTCCCGCACGGAAGGGGGAACTCCGTCGGTCTGGATGCGCTCGCGGAGAAAATTATAGATCCTCGCTTGGGCCTCGCTGATTTCCTTCATCGCCTGCTCCTCCTATCATCCCGCAATCCCACCCAGCATGAGGGCCATCCCCCTGCCGAACAGCTTTGCGATGACACGCTGGTTTTACCGGTTTTATTCTACCATACAAATTCGAAAATTGCAAACAAACGTTCCTTTTGTATGAATATTTTTCACCAAATGCACTGCCATATATTGTTTTAAGATTATTCATATCGATTTCATATCTCGGCAAAAGAACCTGATTATAATCTAACTGTACCCCGAAGAGAAACGGAGCCGCACCGTTTGCGTGGGTACATATACCCTCCTCAAAGCACCCCTCAAGCTAAAGAAAGAAAAACCGGGTCCATTTTGGACCCGGTTTTTCTTTTGCATTCGCCCGGCACAGAATCCATCTTGTGCCCTGTTCAGGGAATGTATTTGCGCACTCGAAACTCGGTTCCCGCCGTCTCTGCCAGGACCCGGCATTTCTCAATTTCCTCTTTGCCGATGGTATCCACCACCGAGAGCACCACCCGCGGCACATACGCCTTTGCTTCCTTTGCAAACTGCAAAAGCGCCGGATGGGCTTTGAGGCCGAACTTCGGGTGGCAAATCCGGTCGTAATCCTCGGGAGTGGCGCTGTTGAGACTGATGGAAAGTACGTCCACCAAGCCCTTTAGCTGTGGCGCCGTTTTTCGCCCGTGAATCAGGTCGGACAGGCCGTTGGTGTTGACGCGGATTTTAAGCGACGCATGCCGTTCCTTGAGCGCACGGCTGACTGCACACAGCTCGTCGATGCGTTCAAGAGGTTCGCCGTAACCGCAGAACACCAGCTCCTTGTACCGGCCCAAATCCCGCTTCTCAATGTCCTCGATGATTTCCTGAACACTCGGCTCCCGTTCGAGCCACAGGCTGTCGGCAGTGCCGTAGCTGGAGCCGTGGGTGCGCACGCAGAACTCACAGGCATTGGGGCAGCGGTTGGTGATATTCACGTACAGGGAATTGCCCACTTCATAGGTAATGGTCATAACTGTCTCTCACTCTCTGTCATGTAAAGTAACGAGGATTCTGGGATTCCAAAAAGCGCGCAGGTATTTTTCCGGCACTGGTCCACAAGCGTCTGCGCGTCTATTCCCCGCTCTGCCGCAATTTTTTCCGCTGTAAGCGGGATGAACGCGGAATCGTTTCGCTTGCCGCGGAAAGGAACCGGCGTCATATACGGGCAGTCGGTTTCCAGAAGGAGCCGGTCGAACGGCACCTCTTTTGCCACCTCCACCGGCACCCGGGCATTTTTGAAGGTGGTAGCGCCCCCAAGACCGATGTACATACCCAACGCCACTGTTTCCCGCATCAGCTCCACGCTGCCGGAAAAGCAGTGCATCACGCCCTTGGGACGAGCTTTTCGCAAAATTTCCATCATGTCCCCATGGGCTTCCCGGTCGTGTAAAATCACTGGGAGGCCGCAGTCCTTAGCAAGGGCAAGCTGCTTTATCAGCAGCTGCTTTTGCAGGTCTCTTGGAGAAAAATCATAGTGATAGTCAAGGCCGATTTCGCCCACGGCCACAACCTTGGGATTTTCAATCAGGGCGCAAAGCTGCTCGTACCAGTCCGCCGGGGCCTTTGCCGCCTCGTGGGGATGAATGCCCGCTGCGGCAAACACAAAAGAATACTTCTGCGCAAGCGAGATGCTTTCTAGGGCGGTAGGCAGGTCGGACGCGCAGTTGATTACTCCGCAGATGCCTTGCTTTGGCAGGCTCTGCAACAGGGCATCCCGGTCCTCCTGGAAGGCCTCGTCGTCATAATGGGCGTGGGAATCAAAAATGCCGTACATAGAAACCCTCCTTTGGGTTTGATGACAACAGGGCGGGAAAGCAAATTGCTTTCCCGCCGTTTTTCATTTCTTCGGCTTTCCCGGTTCAAGCAAGCAGACTGGGGCAGACGCAAAACCGCTCTTGCTGTTGCTGGCTTTCCCATCTGCAAAGCCGGTTTTCTTTTACCGGATTTTCGCGCCTGCAGGCACCGTATCGTCCAAAAAGACCACCCGCACATCGTCCTCAGCCGCATCCGCCGCCAAGATCATGCCGCAGCTTTCCACGCCGCGCAGCTTAGCGGGTTTTAGGTTCGCCACCAGGATGACGGTCCTTCCTACCAGGTCGTCGGGCCGGTACCACTTGGCGATGCCGGACACCACCTGCCGGGTGCCCTCCCCGTCGTCGAGTTCCAGACGCAAAAGCTTGTCGGACTTTTTGACCGGCTCGCACAGCTTGATTTTCGCCGCGCGCAACTCGACCTTCGCAAAGTCCTCAATGCCGATGAGAGTGGCGATCCCTTGGGGCTTTTCTTCCGGTTTCGAAGTCTTTTCCTCTTTCTTTTCCACTGTATGGCCGGCGGCGTCAAGGCCCGTGAGCTTTTCCAATTCCTCAAGCTCTTTTTTCATATCGATGCGCGGGAACAGAGCAGCGCCCTTCTTGACTGTCAAATTCTTTGGCAGCAAGCCCCATGCGGCCGTTTCCTGCCACTTAGCGTCCGCCCCAGACAGACCCAGGCCTTCCAAAATCACCGGCGTGGTGGAAGGCATAAACGGGGCGATGAGGATGGCGCTGATGCGGATACATTCGGCCAAGTTATAAAGGACGGTGGCCAGGCGGGGCTTTTTCGCCTCGTCCTTGGCCAAAGCCCAGGGCATGGTCTCGTCAATGTACTTATTGGTTCTCGAAATCAGCTTCCAGATTTCCGCAAGGGCGCTGGAGAACTGCATGTTGTCCAGATATTTCTCGGCGTTTTCCTTGGTGGCCATGGCAAGGGAAATCAGGTCCTCGTCAATGGGTTCCGCTTCCCGCTGCGTGGGAAGCGTTCCGGCGAAATACTTTTCGATCATCGCCTGGGTGCGGGATACCAGGTTTCCAAGGTCGTTTGCCAGGTCGGAATTGATGCGGCTGACCAGGGCTTCGTTGGTAAAATTGCCGTCCGACCCGAAGGGGATTTCCCGCAAAAGGAAATAACGGATGGCATCCACCCCGTACCTCTCGCAGAGGACTACCGGGTCCACTACGTTGCCTTTGGACTTGCTCATCTTGCCCCCGCCGATGACCAGCCAGCCGTGACCGAATACCTTCTTGGGCAGCGGCAGGTTGAGCGCCATAAGCATGGCGGGCCAGATGATGGTGTGAAAGCGCACGATTTCCTTGCCCACCAGGTGCACGTCGGCGGGCCAGTATTTCTGATACAAAGAATCGTCGTCAGAGCCGTAGCCGAGCGCGGTGATGTAGTTGCTCAACGCGTCGATCCACACGTAAACCACGTGTTTGGGGTCAAAGTCCACGGGGATGCCCCAGGTGAAGGAGGTGCGGGAAACGCACAGGTCCTCAAGGCCGGGCTTAATAAAGTTATTGATCATTTCGTTGAGCCTCGACTGGGGCTCGACAAAATCCGGATGGTCCTTATAATACTCCACCAGCTTGTCGGCATAGGCGGAGAGCTTAAAGAAATACGCTTCCTCCTCCGACCGCTTGACCTCCCGGCCGCAGTCGGGACATTTGCCGTCCTTTAACTGCGTTTCGGTCCAGAAGGATTCGCATGGGGTGCAATACCACCCTTCGTAATGCCCTTTGTAGATGTCCCCCTGGTCGTAGAGCTGCTTGAAAATCTTCTTGACCGCTTCCTCGTGATAACCGTCGGTGGTGCGGATGAACTTATCGTTGGAGATGTTGAGCAGCTTCCATAGCTTTAGGATGCCGTCGACAATGTCGTCCACATACTGCTTGGGCGTGACTCCCTTGGCTTTGGCCTTGTCCTCAATTTTCTGGCCGTGCTCGTCGGTTCCGGTCAAAAACATCACGTCATATCCCTGCATTCGCTTATACCGCGCCATGGTATCGGCCGCAACGGTGCAATAGGCATGCCCGATATGCAGCTTGTCGGACGGGTAGTAGATTGGCGTTGTGATGTAAAAGGTTTTGCTCATGATGGTTCCTCCTCGCAGTTTTGGATATGACGTCTATAAAAAATTATTATACCAGATTCTTTCTGAAATTCAACCAAAGGGCCTAAAACGCACGAAAAAAGCGGACAAAACGTCCGCTTTTTTCTAAGAATCCCGCAAAAGACCGTATTTGATTTGAATCCGCGATAGCTTCTCGAGCATGGGCTTGGAAAGGATCAGCAAAAACACCACGGTGGAAGCCGCGTGGATTAGGTCCATGGGCAGGCCGGTTGCGTACGAGGTGAGCACCGCCCCCCAGGTGAGCTTGGCCGAACCCAAGAGCACGGAGGCCGGGTTCATGATGCCGCCGTAAATCACAAGGGTACAAAGCCCGCCGAAAACGCATAGGGAGACGCGCCCAGGGTTAAGCCTTCCTTTCCGGAAAAGGAGGCCTGCCAAAAAGCCCACGATCCCGAAGCAGAACATCTGCCACGGGGTCCAGGGGCCCTGGCCGAAGAAAAAGTTGGACACAAAGGCGGAGACCGCCCCGGTCAGAAATCCTGCCTGGGGCCCAAGCGCCACCCCTGCCAAAATGACGATGGCCATCATGGGCTTTATCTGCGGAAGCATGAAGAAGGCCGCACGGCCCGCCACCGCGATGGCGCAGAGCACGGCGATCACTACCAGCTCCCTGGCTTGAGGTTTTCTCTTCTCAAAGAGAAGAAAGAAGGGGACCATGGTGTAGACAATCAGCAAAAGGCTGATAAAGTAATAGGCCCGGTCGTGCAGGACGAAGACGCCAAGCAGGATGGTGGCGGGAACCAGCACGAGAACCAGGAATAGAGAAATCAGGGTTTTGACGGGGAAACGCCGTTTTGGCGGCATAGGGCGATCACCTCCTCATTGGTCACCGCGCCCGCAAACAGATGGCGTGCCATCCGGTTGGCGGCGGTGGTATAAAACCGGTTGCCGGAAAAGAACGCCTTGGGCTCTCCCTGGGAGACGATGGACCCGTCAAAGAAAAGGGCGCATTGGTGGGCGTACTTGGCACAAAACTCAATGTCATGCGAGACCAGCAGCACTGTGACTCCTTTGCTGCAAAGGCGGGTGAAAATGCCGCTTAAAATCTCCTTATAGTGGTTATCGAGTCCTTTGGTGGGTTCGTCGAGAAGCAGAATCTGCGGCTCCAAAAGCAACACCTTTGCCAAAGCAGCCCGCTGCTGTTCGCCGCCGCTGACGTCGTAGGGATGGGCGTTTAGCAGGTCCTCGATTTGGGTCAGCTTTGCCATCTCTAGCAGCCGGGCGGCCGCCGACTGGCGGTCGCACCCCTGCAGCATCTCCATCAGATCCTCCCGGATGGTCTTTTTGACAAAGAGGGCCTGGGGGTTCTGCGGCAGCATGGCGAGGCACCGGTCAAAAAGCTCACCGGCCTTGTATTTCCCGATCTCCTTTCCCCGCATGCGCACCTTGCCGCGCAAGGGGCGGTTTTGGCCGGTAAGCAAGGTAAGCAGGGTGGTCTTTCCCGCCCCGTTCTGGCCCATGACGGCAAAAATGCTCCCTTTCTCCACCGTCAGGGACAAATCCTTGATTACATCAGGGCCGTTCTTCTCGTAGCGAAACCACACGTCCTTGAGTTCGACGGCGGGCTCGCCTTTTTCTTTTGGCGCGGGGCCGTCCGGCAGCACCTTGACCTTAGGCGGATTCTCCCGAAACAGGCCGGACAAAAACTGCCGCCCTTCCCGCACGGTCAGCGGGCAAGGGGACTTTACATCCAGCGCGGCGTAAATCTGCATGGGGGCGGGCATGGACGCGAACATATCGTGATGAAGGTCCTTGAGCCTCTCCCCCGCTTCCTTGGGCGGCGCGTCCAGCAGGACGCGCCCCTCATCCAGGACCACCACCCGGTCGGCCATGGGAACAGCCTCCTCCAGCCGGTGCTCGGTCAAAAGAACCGTCACCCCCAACTCCCGGTTGATTTTTCGCACCGTCTGCAAAAACTCCGCCGCGGCGATGGGGTCAAGCTGAGAGGTGGGCTCGTCGAGCAGGAGAAGGTGAGGCTGCATGGCCATGATGGAGGCCAGGTTTAACATCTGTTTTTGCCCGCCGGACAGATCGGCCACGTTTTTATGAAACCAAGGACCGATGCCGAAAAAGCTAGCCATCTCCGCCACCCGCAGGCGGATGGCGTTATTCTCCACTCCCAGGCTTTCCAGGCCGAAGGCCAGCTCGTGCCAGACCTTATCGGTCACCAGTTGGTTGTCCGGGTTTTGCAGCACAAAGCCAATTTTTGCCGCCTGGTCCCGAGGGGAAAGGCCGGCGATGGGCTGGCCAAACAGGCGAATTTCCCCGCTTTTCTCCCCATGGGGTGCCAAGGCGGGTTTGCATTGCCGAAGCAGGGTGGTTTTCCCGCAGCCGGACTTGCCGCATAAAACCACAAGCTCCCCTTCCTCCACCGAAAGGTTCACGCCGCGAAGGGCGGGCGTCTTTCGGTTCGGGTAAGAAAAGGTCAGATTTTCGAGAGCAACCGCCGCCATGTTGCTGCCTCCTTTGCATCCAAAATCAGCGGGGTCAGGCACAAAAGGGCGTATCCCGCATAAACAGCCGCGCTCAGGCCGGTCACTTCTTTTTGAACGAGGCGGGGAAAATACTGCATACTGTTTTCCCCCAAGGCCGCACCGGCAAATACCAGCACAAGCAGCACAAGCAGGCCGAGAAAAGCCGCCGTATCCCGCCGGTCAAACCGGTAGAGGGAAAAGCTTGTCCGCCCTTTGAGGCCGTAGCCGCGAGCCTTCATGGAATCGGCCGTGTCGACGGCGTTTTCCAGCGCCCAGGTGGTGAGGATGGAGAGAATCTGCATGCCGTTCTTCGCCCGGCGCAGAAGGTTCCCTTCCTTAGGATCCCGTCCCACACAGCGCTGGGCCTGGGCAATCACCCTTGCCTGGGCCTGAAAGCGGGGTACGAACCGCAGGCACATGGAAAACAGCATGGACAAGGCCGGGATCACCCGGCCAAACAGGGAAAGAAACTTATCAGAAGTCATCACGGCGTTATAGCAAGAGAACCACAAAAGCACCGAAGCGAACATCACTGCCGCAGCCAAGCCGTAACAGACCGCTTCCAGGGTGATGGGATTGTCGTTTATATATACGAGAACGGTTACCCCGTCGTGGTTGAAGGCAGCGTTGATGAGAGCCACCAAGAGCATCATGGGCAATAACCCTAGAAGGCTGAATTTGACCGCTCGCACGCCGTTCAACCGCACCGCATAGGCAAAAGAGCAAACAAAGGAAATGCCTAGAAACACCGGATGGAGAAAGAACATGGAGAAAAGAAGCACAGAAGCGAAAAAGAGAGCATTCACCGCCGGATGATAGGAGGAAAAGCCGGTATTTGTCATTGACTTCCCTCCACGATTCCCACGTCTCCCTTGACTACCGTATAGTCCCATTCTACCCGGTCGCCGTCCTTGAGTTGGTAGGCCGCGCAGCTCATTCCCGGCGTTTGGCCGTTGACCCGGTACATCCAGCCGCCGGCTTCGCCGCAGTCCTTTTCCCGCAGGTTTTGGATGGAGGTGATATAAATGGTCTGAAACAAGGCGTTTCCGCTCTTGGTAAGAGGGATGCCCGCCGCATCCGCTTCCCTTTTGAGCACGTCGTAGACGCTCTCGCCTTCCTGGAAGGTCACCTGGCGGGCGGCGTAAATGACGCCGGAGGCAGGGACAAATTCTCTGCGAGCAGGGTCGAGCAAGTCCATGTGCTTTAAAATGTTGTCACAGCGGATGGAAAGGGTGCAGGTGAGGGTTTGGGGCACGCCGGGCGAGGAGGAAGACGCTTCTTCACTACCCTGAGAAGCGCTAGTCTGGCTTTGGGCGGGCGAACTGGCGGCAGGCTGCTGGGGAGCCTTGCTTTGCGCCGCGGTGGATTTTGACGAAGCCGGGCTGCTTTCGCCCCCGTCCGCCGGTTGGGAGGACGGGGAGTCACCGTCAGTCTGGGAAGACGCTTGCGGCAAGGAAGATTCCTCGGGCAAGGCGCCGCTTGCGCTTTCAGGGAGGGACCGGGTAGAAAAAGCGCTTTCTCCCGTCAGCCGGTCCTGGGGAAACTCCACCTTGCAGCCGGAGAACACCATCGCCGCCGCCAGCAAAAGCAGCAACCACATCCAGCGTTTGGTTCGGTTCTTCATACAAATCCTCCCTGTGAATTTCGTAACCGGGTATTTCCGCTGGGTTCAAGCGGAAACACCCGGTTTTTCCAATGGGTTGTGCAAAACTCCTTATGCGTTTACCTTTCTGCGCAGAGCTACTACAGCCGCCGCGCTCAGACCCAGCAGCACCACCGCCGAAGCCGCCGGCACGCCGGTGGGCGGAGAGGGCTCCGCGTCGCTGTCCGCCGTGTTCAGGCTGACGGTGAGAAGATATTCGGTGACGGCTCCGGTGCGGCCGGTAACCGTTACGGTCAGCTTGCCGCCGTCTGTAATTGCCAGCTCCTGGCCCACGGCCACGTCCGCCGTATCATAGGGGCCCATCGGAAGGTTCAACACTTTCACCCAGGCAGTCTCTGACGGCAGGGTAAGGGCATATTCTGTCTGCCCAGCGGTCACCGGGATTTCAATGGTCTCACCGTTTGCTTCCAGGACAAACCGGGTAGCATCGCTCTCCGCCCGGAAGTCAAAAAGGTCGCGCTGGTTTGCACGCAGACGGGTATAGGCGGCAAGGGTATAGGCCACCTGCTCGGTGGACATGGCACCGCTGCCGAAGCTGCCGTCTTCGTTACGGTGACGCAGAATGCCGTCGATAAGGGTCTTGCCGTCTTCGGTGACAAAACGGCTGTCCTGAGCGGGGTCAATTCCCAGCGCGCAAAGGCCGATCACCAGCTGAACGGTGGCCTCCGGGCCTGTGGACCAGGGGGAATACAGGTCGCCGGTAGCCAGCTGCTGGGGCATAAGGCTTTCGATGGCTTCGTCCACCACCTGGCGCACCGTCTTTTGGCAGGCGGCGGGAGTGCCGTCCGGGTTCTTCTGGATGGCGGAAGTGTAGGAATACACTTTCTCAGAGGTATAATACGGGGCCAGGGCCTGGATGGCCATACCGGTCATATCCGGGTCAGAGCTGTCTCCAAACCAGGCGAAACCGCCGGAAGTGGTCTGGTTCTCCAAAATGCCCTGTATGATATCATCCCGGTCATAAAGCGCGTCCAGGGGCACCTCGTAGCGCATGGTATCCAGCGCCAGCAGGCCGTAAATCAAAGCGTTGACGCCCTGGTTGGGAAGGACGCCTTCTCCATTTTCGTTCTTGCGGTTATAGACGCCGTCGGCAATCAGGTCGATGGGATTGCCGTTTTGGTCCTCCCCAACATGGGTGGGGTCTCCGCCGCAGGCAAGAACGCCAAAGGCAATGCGGTGCCAGTCGGTGGTATTGCGAAAGGCGTTAGCACTGCCGTTTTCCTTGTATTTTTGCTGCACATAGGCGGTCAGGGCGGTCAAGTACTTAGAATAGTCCTCCTCAAGGCCGGCCCGGCTGGCAGCCAGCACCAGCCATTCCCCGCCGATGCCCGCCGTCTCTAGAAAGGCGTCGTTCAGCAAGGTATCTTCCCCCAGCTTCGCCCACTCGAGCGCGCCAAAAAGGGCGTCGTGGAGTTCCTGGTCGCTTACAGCCGCGGCTTTCACTGGTTCCTGGGCCGCCGCGGGCAACGCCGCCGACAAAAGCAGCGTCAGCGCCAGCAAAACGCCCAGCATGGTTTTCCTCAGTTGTTTCATTTGTTGAATCCCTCCGCTTCTTTTTCTCCTTCTACCGTTTCGCACCTGTTTTGGCAAAAGAAAAAGGACCGAAATTCGGTCCTTTTACGCAACGCAAGGCACTGCCTTTCAAAGGCAGCTGCTTTTCAACACCACGTATTTTCCCGCCGAAAATCTGTGCGACCCGTCTGCGGCAGGTCTCCTGGCTCGAAGATCATCCTTTTGCGCCTTTGCCTTCCCAGTTTCCCAGTGGCATAGAAAAAGCGCTTTGTCCCTTCTTACAGTAGCGGGGGCTGCTGCGGCTTTGCACCGCATTCCCTATTCTTGCAGCAAGCTGCAACCGGCAGACGTACGATATCAGGTTTGGCTTTAGTATAGCCTCTTCCCTATCCCTCTGTCAAGCACCGGTAAGCTTTGCCGCAAATCCTGCGAAAAAAAACGCAAATTTGCAAAGATTTTCTCAAAGAGGCAGGGTAAATCCGATGACCGCGCCGCCGTCCTTGCTGTTTTTGGCGCGCATCTCGCCGCCGTGGGCATTGACGATGGATTTGCACAGAGAAAGGCCGATGCCGCCGTTTAAAGCGGCGGTGGCGTCGGCGTCGAACAGATGGGGCACCTTCTCCTTGGCAATGCCGCTGCCATGGTCGCACACCTCAATGAGCACGGTGCGGATGCGCTTTTGGATGCGGATATCGACGGCGGTATCCGCCGGGGAATGCTGCACGGCGTTTTCCATCAGGTTCATCAGCACCTGCTCAATCAGCGTGGCGTCCATGAATACAAGGAGAGAGGGATCCGCTGCATAAACGAAAAAAATACGGTCCGGATACCGGTTTTTCATCCGGGCGGCCGCTTCTTCCGCCACCGCCTCTACACGCTCAGGCACCTTTTTAAGAGGCAGGCTTCCCTCCCGCAACCGGGTGACCGAAAGGAGGTTTTCCACCATACGCATCAGCCACGCCGATTCCTTTTCAATGTAACCTGCCAGCTTTGCATCCGCCCGCTCCTCCTTGATGAGGATTTCGCTGGCCTTGTGAATCTCGGTCAAGGGCTGGCGCAGATCATGGGAGATGGCGCGTAGAAGATTGTTGCGCATTTTCTCCTTCTCAGAATCCACGCTTACCTGCCGCTGCTCGTCGGACAGGCGCTGGCGCTCCAGGGCCATGGCCACCTGGGACGTGATCATCCGAAGAAAGGAGCGGTTGTCGGGACTCAAGGAGCCCTTCTCGCAGGAAATGCCCAGCACGCCCAGCACACTGCCCTGGGACATAACCGGCGTATAAAACCCGTACGCCCCTTGTAAGGTATCGGTGCCGCAGCCCGCCCGTTTGCGGTTGAGAAACACCCACTGGGCCACTGCCTTTTCCTCTTCGCTCAGAAGAGTTTCGGCACTGCGTTCATCCTCCGCCTCCAACAGCACGCCGCTGGGCTGGCCGTCCTGATCCATGGTATAAAAAACCGCCGAACGGCCGAACAGCTTGACGATATAGCCGTTAACCAGGTTGATGATGTTGCGCAAGCCGCGGGTAGAAAGGAGTTTTTTGTTGATTTCATAAAGAATCTGGGTACGCTGCTCCCGGGCGGCGGAATTTTGCACTTGTTTTTTGATGCGCACGGTCAGTGCGCTGGTGATCACCGCCAGGCAGAGCATGATGACAAAGGTAATGGGATACCCGGTCTTCATAAAATCAAAGGTAAAATACGGGTAAGTGTCGATGATGTTGAACCCGATCAGGCCGATGACCGACGCGAGAATACCGTAAAGATACCCGGTGGTAAAACGCGAAATGAGCACCACAGAAAGAATGTAGACGATGGCGCTGTTCTGCGCGCCGATGTTCGCCCCACGCAGAAGAATGGAGACGATGGTGGCTCCCGCCAGCACCAGGAGCGTCTTGAGCAGGTCCGCCACGGAAAAAGGAAAGCTGTTTTTTACATCCACATGCCCCGGTTTTTTGTTGGGCTTTTCCCGGCCAGTGTCAGGAATGATGTGCACCTCTACGTCGCTCAATTCCCCGATGAGCCGATCCTCAAAGTCCTCCTCAAAATAGTGAAGAATGCCCCGTTTGCGCCGGCTTTTGCCGATGACGATGTTGGTAATGCCGTTTAGCTGGGCATACCGGGCAGCCACCAGCACCACGTCCTCCCCATAGAGGGTGACCATCTGGGCGCCAAGCTGCTCGGCTAAGGTCATATGGTCGCGCAGGGTTTTCTTTTCCTCCAGAGATGCGTTCTGGGTCTCGGGGGTTTCCACGAACAGCGCCGTCCAAGGCGCATGGAAGGATTCCGCCATCCGGGCGGCGACCCGGATGTTTTTCGCCGACGATGGAGACATGCCGATGAGAACTAAGAGCTTCGTGCTTCCCGTGCGGGCGGCGGGACCGTTTTTGGCCGCACTGTCCCGATAGATACGGTCAGCGGTGCGGCGCATGGAGATTTCCCGCAGGGTATCCAGGTTCTGGCGGGTAAAGAAGTGGTGCATGGCAGTGGCGGCCCGGTCGGGCCGGTAGATCTTCCCGCTTTGGAACCGCTTTAACAGCTCTTCCGGCTCAATGTCGATGAGTTCCACCTTCTGGGCATCGTCGAAGATGGAATCGGGCACCGTTTCCCGCACCGAGACATTGGTGATCTCCTGAATGACGTCGTTGAGGCTTTCAATATGCTGGACGTTGACGGTGGTGTATACGTCGATACCCGCATTGAGAAGCTCCTCCACGTCCTGGTAACGCTTTTTGTTGCGCACGCCGACGGCGTTGGAATGGGCCAGTTCGTCTACCAGAATCACCTGGGGATGCCTTTTTAAGGCTGCGTCCAGGTCGAACTCCCTCAAAACGATGTTCTTATAAGGGATTTCCTTGACCGGGAGAATCGGCAGCCCTTCCACTAAACGCATGGTTTCCGCCCGGGTATGGGGCTCAATGTAGCCTACCACTACGTCCACCCCGCTGTCGAGCAGGTCGTGGGCTTCCTGGAGCATGGCGTAGGTCTTGCCAACACCGGCGCAGTAGCCGAAAAAGATTTTCAGCTTGCCTTTGTTCTGTTTTGGTTCTTCCGTACTGACCTGTTCGAGCAGCGCATCGGGGTCTGGGCGCAGTTCGTCTTCGGACATAGCGGTCATCCCCTCTCTTAAAAAATGGCAAAGCGCGCTTTGAATTCTTGTTCATTCAAAGCGCTCTGCCGGCCGGCTGCACGCTCCTTCGGGCAAAAACGCCTGGGCGAAGAACACAAGCCGGATGCGATTATAAACGTGCCGCCTTTGCGCTTTTAGAAAAGTACAAAGGCGGCGGGTACAGCGAAACGGTTAAGCAATATATCCGTCCAGCTCCAGGTTTACCAGCAATACGTTGACCGCCGGTTCCCCGAAGATCCACAGGAAACGACCGGAGGTATGCTTTTGGATAATCTTGCGCACATCCTCCTCGCTCATGCCCCGCTCCCTCGCCAGACGGCTGACTTGATATTCGGCCGCTTCGGGAGAAATCTGCGGGTCCACGCCGCTGCCGGAAACGGTCAGCAGGTCCATGGGAATGTCTGCGGTGTTGGAAGGATCGAGCTCATGAAAGAAGTCGATGCGCTCCTGCACCATCTGCGCATGCTCCTCGCTTTCCGGGGAAAGGTTGGTGGGCGCGCCGGGGGTAGGCCGGCCGATCAGGTACTGGGGGCTCGTGAATTCCTGCCCGATGTATGCCGAACCGATGGCCACCGTTTCCCCGGCCGGATAGACCTGGGTGGATTCCTCTCCGGTTTCTTCGTCGGTGGTGGTGACGGTCAAATCCTTTTTCAGGGTCACGGTAATGATGCTGCCGTTTGCCTGGTCGTGGAAGAACAGCTGGGAAATGCCGGTCACCAGGAGCGGGTAAATCACGCCGCACAGCAGGGTAAGCACCAGCACGCAGATGAGCGCCGGTTTTAAAACCCGCATTTTTTCCTTCTTGGCGGGCACTTGTGTTTTCTCCATGCTTGTTTTCCTCCTTTATACGATGCCGAAGAAGGTCAGAATCATATCGATCAGTTTGATGGCGATAAAGGGAGCGACGATTCCGCCCAGGCCGTAGATAAGCACGTTGCGTTTGAGCATCTTGCCGGCGGAAACCTCCCGGTACTTGACGCCCTTCAAGGACAAGGGAATGAGCGCCACGATGATCAGAGCGTTATAGATGATCGCCGACAGGATGGCGGAGGTGGCGCTGGTCAGATGCATAAAGTTGAGAGCCGCAAGCTGGGGGAAAATCCCCGCGAAGAGCACCGGAATGATGGCAAAGTACTTGGCCACGTCGTTGGCGATGGAGAAGGTGGTCAAGGCACCGCGGGTCATCAAAAGCTGCTTGCCGATGCGCACCACTTCAATCAGCTTGGTGGGGCTGGAATCCAAATCCACCATGTTGCCCGCTTCCTTGGCCGCCTGGGTACCGGAGTTCATAGCGACCGCCACATCCGCCTGGGCCAGGGCCGGGGCGTCGTTGGTGCCGTCGCCGGTCATGGCGACCAGATGACCTTCCTTTTGGTACTGGCGGATGAGCTCAAGCTTGGTTTCCGGGGTAGCCTCCGCCATAAAGTCGTCCACACCCGCTTCCGCGGCGATGGCGGCGGCGGTCATGGGATTGTCACCGGTGATCATGATGGTCTTGATGCCGATCTTGCGCAGGTCCTCAAACTTTTCCTTGACGCCGTTTTTGACGATGTCCTTGAGGTACACCACGCCCAGCACCTTGCCGTTTTTGGCGACCACCAAAGGCGTGCCGCCGGCGTTTGCCACCTGCTCAACTATGGTCTGGCATTCCTGGGGATATTCTCCGCCCTTTTGCTCTACGTAGGCCTTTACCGCGTCGGCGGCGCCTTTGCGGATCTCTTCTCCATCCAGGTCCACGCCGCTCATGCGGGTTTTAGCGGAGAACTCAATGAATTTCGCGTGTTTGTCCGACAGGTCCCGGCCCCGGATGCCAAAGCGTTCCTTGGCCAAAACCACGATGCTGCGGCCTTCCGCCGTTTCGTCCGCCAAGGAGGAAAGCTGTGCCGCGTCGGCTAAGTCCCGCTCAGTGACGCCGGAAACCGGAAGGAACTCGCTGGCCTGACGGTTTCCCAGAGTGATGGTGCCGGTCTTATCCAAAAGCAGCACATCCACATCTCCCGCTGCTTCGATGGCACGGCCGCTCATGGCCAGGACGTTTGCCTGGTTCAAACGGCTCATGCCGGCGATGCCGATGGAGGAAAGGAGGGCGCCGATGGTGGTGGGCGCCAGACAGACAAGAAGCGCAACAATGTTCGTCAGGGAAACAGCGCTGCCGGCCCCGGCCTGCTCGCTTGCAAACTCGGAGAAGGGCAGCAGGGTGGCCGCCACTGCCAGGAAGATGATGGTCAGGGTGACCAGCAAAATCTGCAGGGCAATTTCGTTGGGGGTCTTTTTGCGGGAGGCCCCCTCCACCATGGCGATCATTTTATCCAGGAAACTGTTGCCCGCCTGGGCGGTAACCTTGACCACCAGCCAGTCAGACACCACCGTGGTGCCGCCGGTGACCGCGCTGCGGTCGCCGCCAGACTCACGGATGACCGGGGCCGACTCGCCGGTGATGGCGCTTTCGTCCACCGAGGCAACGCCTTCGATGACCTCGCCGTCCATAGGGACCTGTTCACCGGCGCTTACCAGAACCACATCGCCGGGTTTCAATTCATTGGAAAGCACCTCAGTATAGTCTGCATCGGGCCGGGGCTCTTTGAGCTTTTTGGCCTTGCAGTCCCGGCGGGACCGGCGCAGGGTATCCGCTTGCGCCCGGCCGCGGCCTTCTGCAATGGCTTCCGCGAAGTTTGCAAACAGCACGGTGAACCAAAGAATGAACGCAATGGTGAGCACATACCAGCCTTCGCCGTCTTTGACGCCGGCAAAGGTGAGGAAATACAGGGCGGTGATAAAGATGGCGCCGATGTAGACCACCAGCATCACCGGGTTTTTAATCTGAATACGGGGGGACAGCTTGCGAAACGACTGCCCTACCGCATCCAGATAGATGTCTTTTTTCGAATGGGTCTGTTTCATCGTGATCCCCCTTTAACCTAAGGTTGTAAAGAATTCGGCAATCGGACCCAGAGCCAGCGCCGGCAGGAAGCTCAGAGCACCCACAAGAAGGACGACGGCGATCAGAAGTCCCACAAACATGCCGTTGGAGGTGGAAAGGGTTCCGTCGCTGACCGGCACGATCTTTTTCTTCGCCAAGTTGCCGCCCAGGAAGATAATCGCCACCATGGGGACAAACCGGACAATGAGCATAACCAAGCCGGAAAGAATGTTGGTAAAGGGGGTGTTCGCGTTGAAACCGGCAAAAGCACTGCCGTTGTTGCCGCCGGTAGAGGCATAGGTATAGAGAATTTCCGAGAATCCGTGGGGGCCGGAGTTGGTAAGCCAATCCGGCGTCTGGGGATTCATAACGGTGAGCATGGGGCCGATGAGCATGAGAAGAGGCGGAGCCAAAATCACAAGGCAGACCATTTTCATGTCAAAGGCTTCGATCTTCTTTCCTAAGTACTCGGGAGTACGGCCCACCATGAGGCCGGCGATGAACACCGCCAGCAGCGCAAAAGCCAGCATTCCGTAGAGGCCGCAGCCCACGCCGCCGAAGACCACTTCACCAAGCTGCATCAGGAACATAGGAACCATACCGCCGAGCGGAGTGAAACTATCGTGCATGGAGTTTACTGAGCCGTTGGACGCGCCGGTGGTTACCGCCGCCCACAGACTGGAAGCGCCTACGCCGTTGCGCACTTCCTTGCCCTCCATGTTGCCAGACACCACAGCGCCGTCAAACTGGGGCGCAGTGAAAATCTCAGCCGCCGTAACACCGATGAGAGCGACGACGAACAAAATAAGCATGGCGAGGAAAATCGCCCGGCCCTGCTTGCTGTCCTTGACCGCTTTGCCAAAGGAGAAGCACAGGCCAACCGGGATGATGAAAATAGACCAGCATTCCAGCAGGTTCGAGAATGCAGTGGGATTTTCCAGCGGGAAGGCGGAGTTGACACCGAAGAAGCCGCCGCCGTTGGTACCCAGCTGCTTGATGGCAATCTGGCTGGCCGCCGGGCCTACCGGAACGCTTCCAGCCGCGCCTTCCAGGGTAACGATGTCGTGATAGGAGCTAAAGGTCTGCACCACGCCCTGCGACACCAGCAGCACGGCCACAATCAGGGAAAGAGGCAGAAGAATGTACACGGTGCTGCGAATCAAGTCCGCCCAGAAGTTGCCGATGGTTCTGCACTGGCGGCGGGTGAAGCCCTTGATGAGGGCGAAGAGCACCGCGATGCCGGTGGCGGCGGAAACAAAGTTCTGCACGCCCAGGCCCAGCATCTGAGTTAAGTAAGAAAGGGTGGACTCGCCGGAATATGCCTGCCAGTTGGTGTTGGTGACGAAACTGGAGGTGGTGTTAAAGGCCAAGTCCGCGCTGGTACCGGGCAGGCCTTCCGGGTTTAACGGCAGAAAGCCCTGGCACAGATGCAGCAAAAACAAGAAAATAAATCCAAACAGGGAAAACGCGAGTGCGGAAAGCGCGTATTTTTTCGCGCCCATTTCTTCGTTGGGGTTGACGCCCATCACCTTATAGGTGACGTTCTCCACCGGACGAAGGACCCGGGTGAGAAAGACCTTTTTGCCAAGCATGACCTTGTACATGTAGATGCCCAAGGGAATGCCAAGGCCGATGAGCAGAATCAGAAACCCCACGTCCTGCATAATCACATAGCTCATAGCTTCTCACCTCGAAACAGTACATAGAACAAATACGAAAGCAGTGCAAGCGCCAGCACGCCTGCGATGGCTACTACAGCTTCCATTTTTCTTGCTCCTTTTCGGTTTATTTTTGAACAGGTTGTATTATAGAGCCTTTGCAGTAAAAACGGTGTGAAGGTAGCTCTTTTGTGCATTAAGATTGTGTTAATGAAAAGTCCGGATTCCTTGTTCTGACAAACCGTATCGAATTCGTGGAAATTCTCCTGGTGATTCTCACCAAGAGCCGCCTAGTACGTTGCAAATCCCCTTTTTCTATTCCCTTACCACCTGGACCTTTTCCCTATGCCGTTTTCAAAATTGTCCGCTTTCTCTTAACAGAATCTTTATGTAATCCATTTTCTTCTTTGTGCAAGATTTATTTCTGCGGTGCTATAATTTAAAAAAATAAAAACAAACGGGTTTTTGCGTAAGCCTTTGAGCAAAAACCCGTTTGTTTTTATTTCCTGTTTTTTCAGGAAGGCCTTTGCCGAAGAAAAAAACGGTGTATAATAAGGTATATGTGACCGTTGCAGAAAGGGCGGAGATGGGTAATGAACACATCCGGGTCGGCGGCCAGCCGGTTTTGGATCAACTTTCTCAAGACAGCGGGGATTTTGCTTGTCTGCACGTTGATTTCCATCGGGTTTAAGCAGCTGGAAAGTGTGCGGGAAGAGAATATATTAATGGTATACCTGACCGGCGTGCTGCTGGTGAACATCAGCACGAAGGGCTACGGCTGGGGGTTCTTTTCCTCGGTGGTTTGCGTTTTCGCCTTCAATTTCTTCTTTACTGACCCGGTGTGGACCTTTTTGGTGAACGACCCCAACTACATCATCACCTTTCTTATTTTCCTGGTGATCTCCACTCTCACCGGCACCCTGGCTAAGCGGCTGCAGCAGCATGCGCAGACGGCCAAACGCAACGAACGCCAGGCCAGGCGGCTGTATGAAATCAGCAAACGGTACCTGAATTTGACGAGCGTGGAGGAAATCGCCCTGCACGCCTTAAAAATTCTGAGCGAATACCAGTATCGGTGCATTCTCTACATGGAAGGCAACGACAAGGATGAGCAGGGGCTGCGGGTGGTTTCCTTTGGCGGGGAAGATGCAAAGGTAGCCGACATGAACCGGGACCTGGCCAAATGGTGCTTCTCTCACAAAGAGGCGTGCGGTTACAGCACCAGCCATTACAAGAATTCCAGCTGGCAATTCACTCCTTTGCAAAGCGGCAACCATGTGCTGGGGGTGGCGTCGGTCTACCGGGGCGACCAGAAATGGAATGAGGACCGCTCCCTGTTTCTCAACACCGTTCTGTCCCAGGCGGCGATGGCCATTGAACGCGAGCAGCTGCGCCGCCAACAGGAAGAAATCCGCATGGAAATTGAAAAAGAAAAGCTCAGAAGCAACTTGCTGCGTTCCATTTCCCACGACCTGCGCACCCCGCTGACCGGTATCGCCGGATCCACCAGCTTCTTGACAGAATCTCTCGACGAGCTGGACCGGGACACGATCAAAAGCCTTTTGTCCGACATTACCAACGACGCCATGTGGCTCAATAACATGGTGGAGAACCTGCTGAACATGACCCGGATTCAGGACGGACGGCTTCTCATCCAAAAGCAGGACGAGGTGGTGGACGACATCGTATCCGAGGCCTGCGGCCGAGTCGCAAAGCAACAGAGAGAGCACCGGCTGTCCATCCAGATGCCGGACGAGCTGCTTTTGGTTCCTATGGACGGCAAGCTGATGGTGCAGGTGCTGGTGAACCTTCTGGACAACGCCTTTCAGCACACGAAGCCCGACAGCCAGGTTCTGCTGCGGGTGTTCCGCCAGAAGGACGAAGCGGTATTTGAAGTGTCCGACAACGGCGGCGGAATCGATCCCGCCCTGCTTCCCCACATCTTCGAAAGCTTCGTCTCCTCGAGAACGGAGAAGTCGGATTCCTCCCGGGGCGTAGGGCTGGGGCTGTCCATCTGCAAGTCGGTCATCGAGGCCCACGGCGGCAAGATCACCGCACAAAACAATGCCCACGGCGGAGCTACCTTCCGCTTCACACTTCCCCTAGACAAGGAGGCGCAACCGGATGAATAACGAGCCCAGCATTCTCATCATTGAGGACGATAAGAACATTCAAAATTTTCTGTCCATCTCCCTGAAAACCAACGGTTACCGTCACGAGACAGCAGCCACTGGTTTAGAGGGGATTTCCCTATTTCTTTCCAATAACCCCGATCTGATTCTTCTGGATTTGGGTCTGCCGGATATCGACGGGCTGAAGGTGCTCGAACAGATTCGCAGCTCCTCCGACGTGCCGGTGATCGTGGTATCGGCCAGAGGGCAGGAGAAAGAAAAGGTGCAGGCGCTGGACATGGGGGCGGACGATTACATTACCAAGCCCTTTTACATCAACGAACTGCTGGCTCGCATTCGGGTGGCGCTGCGCAAGCATCAGCCCAAGGTAGCCAAAAACAGCGTGTTTACGCTGGACACGCTGACCATTGACTTTGAAAAGCGCAAGGTATTTGTAGAGGGCAAGGAAGTGCATCTGACCCCGATTGAATATAAGCTGCTGGTGCTGCTGGTGGACAATGCTGGAAAGGTGCTCACGCACAGCTTCATCAACAAGCAGGTCTGGGGATACAGCAACGTGGAAGAGCCCCAGTCTCTGCGGGTATTCATGGCCAACATCCGCCGCAAAATTGAAAAGGATACCACCCATCCCCGCTATATCCTGACGGAGGTAGGCGTGGGATACCGGTTTGTAGACGAATAGCCTGAGGTCCTCTTTTTACACTTGTACGGGGCGGCCTCCTTCTAAAAGACAAGAAAAAGGCCTGGCAACGAATTGCTTTCGTCGCCAGGCCTTTTTCTTGTCAGGATTTCTTTTTCTTAAGCGGAATTTTTGTCCCGTCCTTTTCCACCAGAACCACCCGCTCCAGCTGAGAGGTCAGGCTCTGCCGGTGCGCGTCCACATATTCCTGCCGAAGAGCTTTCTGCTCTAGACGCTCCGCCTCGTTTAAGCCTTCTTCTCTGGACTTTTTGGCAAGCTCACTAATCCGGTCAATCTTCTTTTTTTCCATCGATTTGCTCCTTTTTCTGCATTTCTTTGAGCAAGGACGTCAGCGTCCGCTCAAAGTCTTCATCCTGTTTGTGGGTACGCTTAGAGGGACCCTTCAACCGGCCACCGCTGCGGCGAATCTTTTGAGCGGTATGCCGGGCTGCCAGAAGGACGTCGATGTTCTCTTTGGTGTAGAGAACCCCGTCCTGGCTGAGAGGTAGAGCGCGTCTGGCTAAACACATGGCAGCCAGGCCATAGTCCTGCGTCACGGCCAAATCTCCAGGACAAAGGCGGTTGACCAGCGCAAAATCCACGCTGTCCGCCCCTTTGGAAACGGTGATCACTTGGCAGCCGGGCCGGTGGAACTGATGAGCAGTATCGCAGACCAATACCACCGGGACGCCGAAACGCCCGGCCAGGCGAAGCACCCGGTCCACAACCGGGCAGCCATCTGCATCCACATAAATCCGCATACCGCACTTCTCCTGTCTTTTTTCTAAGTATAGCAGTTTTTCCCCGTTTTTGCCATCCCTGTCTCTGGAAGAAAAAGAGCGCGCATGCTTTTTCTTTTTGATTGCGCAAGACAAAAGGACACGACTTTTCCACTCATACAAGAAACCAGCCCAGAGAAAAGGCCGGCAGCAGAAATTCCGCTGCCGGCCTCTCTTATGGCGAAATCTATCAAGATCAGGTGGCAAGCAGGCCAGCCGCACGCAGATTCGCAAGCAGAGTATTGTAGCTCGTGATCAGTGTAGCAATATCCGAACCAGTCGGAACGTCTGCTACCGCAGCGGCGGGAGTAGGCGCCGCGCCAGTTGCACCCGTGGCGCCGGTGGGGCCGGTCGGACCAGTGGGGCCAACCGCGCCTGCGGCACCGGCAG
This sequence comes from Clostridiales bacterium, assembly GCA_018364155.1. GTDB lineage: Bacteria > Bacillota > Clostridia > Oscillospirales > Acutalibacteraceae > Solibaculum_A. The sequence goes on along the minus strand of JAGZMM010000002.1, from coordinate 319,036 downwards.
CGCCTTCCGCGCCAGTCACGCCAGTTGCACCGGTCGGACCGGTAGGACCAGTCGGACCGGTCGGGCCGGTGGGGCCAGTCGGACCGGTCGCGCCGGCAGGGCCAACAGCACCTGCTGCACCCGTGGCGCCGGTGGGGCCAGTCGCACCAGTTGCACCAGTGACGCTGATTCCGGTCGCACCGGTGGCGCCAGTTGCACCAGTAGGACCAGTCGGGCCAGTCGCTCCGGTTCCAGCCGCACCAGTTGCACCGGTTGGACCGGTAATGCCCGCAAAGCCTTGCGGACCCTGAGGTCCAGCCGGGCCAGTGGCTCCAGTGGCGCCGGTCGCGCCAAGCGCGCCAGCGGGACCGGGGATGCCCTGAATGCCTTGGGGGCCCTGGGAACCAGTGGCGCCCGTCGCACCGGTGGCGCCGGTTGCACCCGGACGGCCCTCAACACCCTGAATACCCTGGATACCCTGAGGACCGGTGGGGCCCATAGGGCCGCGGGGTCCGGTGACGCCGCGAGGTCCGGTAGGTCCGGTAGCACCGGTGGGACACACCGGACAGGTGCAGTCCGGACCGGTGGGAGGACAAGGACAAGGCGGCGGGCAGGGCGGACAGGGCGGCGGACACGGAGACGGGGGACAAGGCGGCGGGCACGCAGGTGTGCACTGCCAGCGATTCATCGGAAGATCGAGATTTCTGCCATTCAGGCGAGCATAATCTTCGTATCGCATGTAACATCTCTCCAATTCCTTATAGAATGATGTCAATGTATAACATCTGCTACAGTCTATGTCGGGCCCTTCGTTTCGGTGACAACCAGGCCCTTCCCCCGGGCCAGGCCCGCCACCGATGGCGGCAAAGCCGCCATCCCCCCAAGCGATTATACAAAAGGCCCCTATTTTGCCGGGGCCGCAGCCCCCTTGCAATTGCGTAGCAATTGGGCAAAATACCGCCTTTTGTTTAGTCGCGCAGGGGCGCGGGCCGGACGGCGGCCTAGACGCGCCCGGTCTGGCTCCGCCATGCCCCGATACCGGGCGCGCCAAGCGACGCAGTGGGCGGCGCCCAAGCCGCCCGCGAAGGAGCGGGACGCGCATCAAGCGCGAAGCGCCTCCATATAGAAAGAGAAAGCCTTACGGCTTTCCCCACGGGTTCCATTCTTCCCCGTAAAAGTCGGACACGTACTCGACGCACGCCTGGTCGATGTCCTCGCTGGTCAGATCTACTTCCCCGTCGAACAGGTTTGTTCCATGGGCAAGCGCGTGGCAGCGGGAGCATAGGCAGATCAGATTGTGCGGGCTGTTCGTGCCGCCCAGCGACCGGTGAATCACGTGGTGAATCTGCAGGTAGCGCGTGTCGTCGCACAGCGCGCACCGGTACCCGTCGCGGGCGTAGATGGACTTGCGCACTTCGTTGGAAATCTTTGCGGATAACATGGCAAGGGCCTCCTTTTTTGAAGATGGGGCCTTTGGAGCATGGAAGGCAAGGGTGCCGCCAGGCACTCGCGAAGCCCTTGCCGAACATGCTACAATCAGGCCCCTTCAAAAAGAGGCCCGCCATGACGCAAAGACCAACAAGCCGCAAGCCCGCCGCGTCCTGCATCCGGGCGCTGGGCACACTTCCCGCTTTCCTCACGCATTGCCGTGGGCCGAGACAATCTGTGAAACCTTACCACCGTGAGAAACCTTCACAACATCTTGACTTTTCTTCCCGCTTCGCCTACTACATCTTGCGTTTTTTCTCTCCCGCTGAAAATTAGGCCGAAAGGTCTGCAAACCCTTGATTTTCCACAAGCTTTCCACTCTGTATTTCTTCGAATATCGATAAATATATAGAACGAATGTTCGAACCCCGTCTCACTCTACGCCGAAAGGCGTATACCTCGTTGGGCTTATAGAATGATGTCAATGTATAACATCTGCTACAGTCTATGTCGGGCCCTTCGTTTCGGTGACGGATGAAAAAGGACGCGGATGGCTTTCGCCGTCCGCGTCCAGAAAAAACTGTGGATTCTTTTGTTATTCGGCCTCTTTTTGAGCCTCGGCCGGCTGTTCTTCGGCTTCTTTCTCCGTTTCGCCATAATAGGCTTTTTTGAGGATTTCTTCAAGCTCGGAGATGAGCGGGTAACGGGGATTGGCGGTGGTGCACTGGTCCTCAAAGGCGTTTTCTGCCAGCTGGGGAACCTTTGCCATGAACTCTGCTTCGGAAATGCCGCACTCCTTGAGGGACATGGGCATATTCAGCTCCTTCATCAGCCTACGGATGGCGTCGATGAGCGCCTGCACCTGCTCCTCCTGGGTAGTCCCGCCCAGGTTCAAGAACCGGGCAATCTGGGCATAGCGGTAGTCAGCTACGAACTTGCCGTATTTGGGGAAGGAGACAAACTTGGTGGGCTTCTGGGCATTGTAGGCGATGACATAGGGCAGAATCACGGCGTTGGCACGGCCATGGGGAATGTGGAACTCACCGCCCAGCTTATGGGCCAGAGAATGGTTGATGCCCAAAAAGGCGTTACTGAAGGCCATGCCGGCGATGCAGGAGGCGTTGTGCATCTTCTCGCGGGCGACCGGGTCGTTCTCATGGTAGCTGGCAGGCAGGTACTTGAACACCAGCTCGATGGCCTTGACTGCCAGACCGTTGGTATAATCGGACGCCAGGGTGGACACATAGGCCTCGATGGCGTGGGTGAGTACATCCATGCCGGTATCAGCGGTGATGGACTTGGGCATAGTCATGACGAACTGCGGATCGATGATGGCCACGTCCGGAGTCAGCTCATAGTCGGCCAGGGGGTACTTGATATTGCCGTTCTGCTTATCGGTGATGACGGCGAAGGAGGTGACCTCCGAACCGGTGCCAGAGGTGGTGGGGATGGCCACAAGCTTGGTCTTATTGCCCAGGTTCGGGTAATGGAAGGCGCGCTTGCGGATATCCAAAAAGCGCATGCGCAGGCCGTCAAAGTCGGTGTCCGGGTGCTCGTAGAAGAGCCACATGCCCTTGGCCGCGTCGATGGCGGAGCCGCCGCCCAGGGCGATGATCACGTCAGGCTTAAACTGGTTCATCGCGTCCACGCCGCGCATGATGCACTCCACCGACGGATCGGGCTCCACCTCGGAGAAAATCTCGCAGTGGCAGTAATGCTGGCGCTTGCGAAGGTAATAGAGCACCTTGTCGGTATAGCCGAGCTTTACCATCATCGGGTCGGTGACGATAAAGGCACGGGAGATGTCCGGCATTTTCTCCAAATACTGGACCGAGTCGTTCTCAAAGTAGATCTTCGGCGGAATTTTGAACCACTGCATATTGACTCTCCTTTTGGCAAGGCGTTTCTTATTGATCAGGTTGACGGAAGAAACGTTGGAGGTGGTGGAATTCCGGCCGAAAGAACCGCAGCCCAGGGTTAAGGACGGAGTGTTGGTGTTGTAAATATCGCCGATGGCGCCCTGGGAGGAAGGCTGGTTGGCAATGACGCGGCCCACCTTCATGGCTTCGCCGTAGGCTTTGCAGAGGGCTTCGTTGTTGGAATGGATAACCGCGGAATGGCCGAGACCGCCCAGCTCCAGCATGGTTTTGGCGTACTGGAAGCCCTGCTTGTCGTCTTCACAGACAAAGTAGGCCAGCACCGGGGACAGCTTTTCCAGGGAAAGGGGGTACTTTCTGGAGGGATAGGGAAGCTTTGCAAGCAAAATCTTTGTTTTCTCCGGGACCTTGACCCCCGCCTGCTCGGCAATCCAAGAAGCTGCCTTGCCGACCACCGCCGGATTGACCGCCATCTTTTCCTTGTTGATGACGTAGTCGGTCACCTTCACGGTTTCCTCGGGCGTGAGGAAATAACAGTTGTTGGCCGCCATGATCTCCTCAAACCGGCCGGAGATCTCTTTATCGACGATAACCGCCTGCTCAGAGGCGCAGATCATGCCGTTGTCAAAGGTTTTCGAGAGCATCAGGTCGGTGCAGGCGCGCTCGATGTCCACGTCCTTGTTGATGTAGCAGGGCACGTTGCCAGGGCCAACGCCCAGAGCCGGTTTACCGGCGCTGTAGGCGCTTCGGACCATGCCGGAGCCGCCGGTGGCAAGGATCAGGGCCACGCCCGGATGATTCATCAGGGCGGTGGTAGCCTCAATGGAGGGGTATTCCACCCACTGGATGCAGTTTTCCGGCGCACCGTTTTTGACAGCGGCGTCGCGCAGAATGCGGGCCGCCTCCACCGAGCACTTCTGGGCGCTGGGATGGAAAGCGAAAATAATGGGATTGCGGGTCTTGGTGGCGATAAGAGACTTGAACATGGTCGTGGAGGTAGGGTTCGTCACCGGGGTAACGCCCGCAATGACGCCCACCGGCTCGGCCACTTCCACATAGCCCTCCATCTCGTTTTCCGCTACGACGCCGACGGTCTTTTCGTTTTTAATGCTGTGCCAGATATATTCGGTGGCGAAGCTGTTCTTAATGACCTTATCCTCTACCACGCCGCGGCCGGTTTCCTCCACCGCAAGCTTGGCCAGATACAGGTGCTGATCCAGGCCTGCCAAGGTCATGGCGTGGACGATTTTGTCCACCTGCTCCTGGTTGAGGCTCATATAGCCTTCGAGGGCCCGCTGGGCCTTTTCCACCAGGTCGTTGATCATCGCATCGGTTTCCACGGGAGCTTGTTTCTGATTTGCCATGAGAATTCCCCTTTCTAAATCGAGCGTTTCGGGCAAGGTATGTCCGCCGAAGCGGAATGATTGCGGATGATGGTTCTCCACGGGTATCGTTACAGTTTACCCGGTGAGATTGTTAATATTTTATCAAACCACTCTGTAAAACGCAAGTACAACTTTGCCCTCCTTTCCCCGAGAATTTTGTGAATATTTTAACAAGTTATCCTTTGGTTCTTTCCGATACATTTTTAGGGTTCCTGCTAGGCTTTTTGCGTCCTTTTTTGATGTTTTCGGAAAAAATCCGGGTTTGGCTCTTGTGGCTTGTACAGGATACGCCGGGGCATACCTTTTTATTTTTCTTAGACGGCTTTCGTCGGAATTTTCTGTCCGATTTCTACCTGACATCGTGTTCATTTCTTTTGCGCTGCCAAAAGAAATGGGCACGAAATGGGCACTCGGAAAGGTCATTTGAAAAGTGAGCCTATAATTTTCCAGCTTTTCTTATACCGAGTTTTGCAAAGAATCCGTTTTCCGCTTTGCCGCAGTCGGCCTTTTCCGTCCGGTTCTTACCTGACATCGTGTTCATTTCTTTCGCTCCGCCGAAAGAAAGGAACCAAAGAAAGGGCGGCTTAAGGGAGAAAAACGGCGTAAAAATCGGGGAAAAGGTTTTTCTCCCTTAAGAATCCCTCTGTCCGCTTGGCAGGGCTTGTGAAAGGGAGTCACAACCAAAGTTGCTGGTTGACGGGGTTCTGTGACTGTATTTCACCAAATCTTGTTTTCTTTCCCCTGCCCTCCTCCGATGCGAGGGGGATTTTCAAGGGGGAAAAATTTGTGTCCCCGTTCCTAGCGTCTTTTTCCCCCTTGAATCGCCTTTTCTTTGGTTCGTTTCTTTTGGCGACGCAAAAGAAATGAACAACAAAAGAGCTTTGGAAAAGTGCATTTTAAGGAGAAAAAGCAGCCAATTCTTGCCGTTTCCCCTCCCGACGCCTTTTCTTTCGCCTCTTTCTTTTGGCGGCGCAAAAGAAAGGGGCAGCCTGGGGGTCATCGAAAAGGGCATGCATCCCCTATTCTTCATCAGAATACTCGAAGAGCTCCTGCAAAGAGCAGTGAAAAAGCTGACAAAGCGTATCCATACACTCAAACCGTATGGATTGCGTCTGGTTATTGAGCATACGGCTTATACTTTGGTAGCTCATTCCCATCTGCTTGAACAGCCAGTATTTTGATCTTCCCTGTTCCTCCAGCAACTCCTTCACCCGCAAACGCAGCATATTTGTTCTCTCCATTTCTAATGGTTATATTCGGCTGATTGTTCTTTTGGAAATGTTGTTCATGATGATTCTTACTTTTTTCCGAAGCGCTTATCCAATTTACCAACCTTCGCTTTTTTTATTATACATTTTGGCAAAATGAAATCAAATGAGGAGAAATAGTTATACACACGATTGAATTGATTGATATTAATAATCTTATGTTATTTATGTATTTGTTCAAATATAAGTGAATGAATTCAATATATTTTCATACGAAGAAAAAATGTAAAATATTTATGAACTAAAAGAAATAAGAAGATAAAAGAACTGGCGGAAAGCCTTGGATATAAACAAAGCAACTTTAGCAATAAGTTGAGAGAGGATAACTTTTCCGAAAAAGAGTTGATTCGCATTGCAGAGGCATTGAATTGCAAATATGATTCCATTTTTACCATGAAAGACACCGGCGAAAAAATATGAAACTGTGTTCGCGGCTCTTTTCCTGAAAGAAACGCAGGAAAAAAGGGGGTTCAGAGATGTCTTTTGTCGCTGCCATGTTGATCATATCTGAAATGTCCTCTTTTGGCCATTCCTATGTTAACCGTTACTATGCAACGCAACTCCACAGAAAAACGCCTGGAAAAAACGAGCATATGACTCGTTTCTTCCAGGCGTTTGGTTCTTTGCCAGTCGGTCAAAGAGCCCCTTAATGGTATTCCACCACGACCTCTTTGTCCATCCGTCGCAGACAATCGGCAATCTCCTGCACCAGGCGCAGCTTGATGCTCAGGTCGATGGGCATGTCGGGGTTCTGATGGGCCGGGTTGAGGGCGCGCCCCACTACGAACTTGGCCCCCGTGCATTCGAGGATTAGCTTCTGGGCCAGCAGGTGGGCGCCGTCCTTCTTGTAATTGAGGGCGTTGTCCCGTCCTACTCCGCCCTGCTCGTACTTTTTCATCAGTTCCAGCGCTTTGCCTAGCGTGATGACGCCCTCGGTCACCAGGTCGATCCCTTCGATCTTGGCGATAGGCGGCACATCGGGAGAAATGTAGTCGATCATGGTGCGGATTTCCCGGCCGGACACCCTGCAGACGATCTGGGAGGTGGTGCCGCCGCAGACGATCTTCGTACCGTCAAAATGCAAAAGCTCGTTAACCAGGATTTCGTCCTCCTTGCTGTCCACCGGCGGGCCCACCATCACATACGCTACGTTTGGTAGGCGCACCTTGCATACGGCCACGGTGGTATCGTCCCCGGGGGATTCCATATAGAGGCTGTTGCAGGCGGCGAGAAGCTGGGTCTGCATATAGTGGGCGGAGGCGTCCTTCCGATAGGCCTTTTCCAGGTACTCCACCACGTTCTCCTGCTGCCAGCCCAAATTGAGCAGCTTGCCGATGCCCGCGTGGATAACGCCGTCGGAAAAGAAAACGCAAAAGTCCCCCGGCTGCAGCTGGATATTGGTTTCCTTAATGAGCTTTCCCTCGATCTCCACCTCTGTGCGGGGCAGGTCCAGGCTCTTGCCGTCGCGCAGAACGATAAGAGGCGGGTTGTCGTACTCCACGATGTGGGCTTCCCCAGTGGGGCTGACGCGCAGGAAGGTAAAGGTGGAATAGGCCACCAGCCGCTCTTGGCAGACCGGGAGGGTGGACGCCATGGTTTCGATGACGTCAGGGATATCGGCGCCCGCGTTTAGCATGGTGGACACGATCTTACTGGTCAGGGAAGCAAGAATGTTGGCCTTGACGCCGCTCCCCAGGCCGTCTGCCAGTACCATGGTGGTATCGGTGCCGTTTTTTACAATTTCCACCTTGTCGCCGCACAGCTCTTCCCCGTGCTTAAACAGGCTTCCCCAGCTCGTTTCGTAATAGTAGCTTTTCATAGCCGGTCCCCCTGGGCGATGGACTTTTTGAGCTTGGTAAGAGCCGCCTTGGTTTCGCCGGTGGTTTCGCCCAAAAGGCTGGCGATTTCCTGGGCCACCCGCATCTGCTTATCGATGACCTTCTGGGTGATCTCCACCGTTTCCCGGCGGAACTCTTCGGTTTTACGGTGATTCTCCCGCTCCTCGGTTACGTCCCGGGCGATGACCAGGTAGTCCCCATTGGGTACGGGAACGATGGTCTGCTCGATGGAAAGCTTCCCGTCCTTCATCTCCCGGGGAGAATTAAAGACGGGGTTCCCGGTGGTTTTGACCAGTTCAAAATCCTCCGCCGGCAGCACCAGCTCGATGGGCATGCCCACCGTTTGTGCTTCCGTCAGGTCAAACATCCGCCCGGCCGCCCGGTTATACTGGAGCACCATAAACTCCTGGTCGAGCATGAAGATGGCATTCGGAGTGTTCTCCAGGATGACGTTGGACATGCTCTCCGCCTTTTCACGCATGTAGGGCAGGCACATTTTCAGATCCGCCTTGCCCTGGTAAACGGCGATGGCTTTTTCCCGGCAGGTGGGATAGCCGCAGGCGCCGCAGTTGAGCATGGATTCGGGCGTGGTCTTGCCGATGCGGGCGAGAATTTCTTTGATGGTCTCGTCGTCGGGGACTTTGTCGTGGACCATGGTGCGGTTATAGACGGCGAAGAAGTCCGTGCGGGTCTCTTCGGAGGGGACCGGCGGGGTTTCGGTTTTCTTCTGAGAATTGCGCAACAGCAGGTCCTTGGAAATGAGGAAGGGCGTTTCGAAGCTTTTGAGCCCTGGCCCTTCCACGCAGGAACCGGAACAGGCGCTCATTTCGATAAAATAGCCCCCGATGTTATAGTCCCGAATGGAATCGAGCATCTGGATACAACGATTGAGCCCGTCCACTGCCACGCTCTTATATTTCCCGCGGGCTGCCCGGGGAATGGTGCTGAGGATGCCGCCGGGCGAGGGATAGAGACGGCTGACGGTTTCGTGCATTTCGGCCGGGTTTTCATCCGGCTCGGAGATGCAGATTTCTTCTTTCTCCAGCCAGTCCTTGAGCTCCTCGAACATCAAAACGGCATTGATGTCCCGCCCGGTCTTGGCTTCCTGCTTTTTGGAGATGCAGGGACCTACGAACACCACCTTAATGTCGTCACCGTAGGCTTTTTTCATCATCCGGGCATGAGCCACCGCCGGAGACACTACCGGCGCAATAAAGGGAACGAGCTCAGGATAATATTTCTCCACTAACATCACCGAAGTAGGGCAGCAGGTGGTGATGATGTTTCGCATTTTCTTTTCTTCCATCAGCCGCATGTATTCCCGGCTGACCTGGGTGGCGCCGATGGCCGTTTCCTCCACATGGGCAAAGCCCAGCCGCTTGAGAGCGGCGGACAAGGCGGTAAAGCTCTTGCCCGGGAAGGCAGCCACATAGGAGGGTGCCACGCTGGCGTAAATCTTAGCGCCGGTCTTTCGATAGCCTTCGATAATGGGCAGGTCGCTGGACACCTGCTTGGCGTTCTGGGGACATACCAGCGTACATTTCCCGCACAGGATGCAGGCTTCTGGAATAATGCGGGCCTGTTCGTTGGAAAAAGAGATCGCCTTGACGTCACAGGTCCGGATACATTTATAGCAGCTTTTACAGTTGGCTTCCTTAAACTGGATGATACTCATATTGTCTCCGCCATTTCTCCAGCGGCGAAAAAATAAAACAAACGCTTATCCCGGCCCGCTGGTTCGGGATAAGCGGCATCAATGCGGGCAGCCACGGCACCCGGGAAATAAACTTGTTTTCTTAAAGGGCAGGGCAGCCCTCTCAGGACTCTACCAGCGGGAGCACCTGGGTATTAAAAAAGTTCTCCGCTGTGGCGCCGGAAACACTGTAAATGTCGCTGTCGCCGATTTTCACCGAGACTGCTTCGGTACAATGGCCCAGGCAGAATACGCCCATCAGCTCCACCTTACCCTCCAGCTCATGCTCCTTAATCAGCCGCTGGAACGTAGTAATCACGCTGTGGGACCCTTTGATATGACATGCGCTTCCGATACATACACTCAATTTTACCATGGTAACCACCTTTTCTCCGGCCGGTTATAATCTTTGTTTGGAGCGGCCGCCACCGCAGCCGGTGTGTGGCGCGCCGTATGGGCTGCATTTCTCCGGCCGCTGTTCCTTGTTTTACAGGCCGGACATAGAGAAATACACAGAATTTTGTTAAAATTTCGACATAGCTTTATTTTATCCGACAACTGCGCAGATTGCAAGCAGGAATTGCAGCCAAATAGAGTTTTTTCATTTCCTCTCCTTTACCTTATGCGAAAGGTGGGGTAAAATAGAAAAAAACATGGCTTGCCCAAAGGAGAGAGAATCATGCCGTCTACCGTTTTGATCACCGGCGCTTCTAGAGGAATCGGTGCCGCAGCCGCCCGCTTGTTCGCCCAGAAGGGTTGGCAGGTGGCGGCAAACTACTGCCAAAGCGAAAGGGAAGCTCGGGCGCTTGCCGCGTCCCACCCCGGTATTCTGGCGGTGCAGGCGGACGTGGCGGACCGCGGGCAGGTGGACAGGATGACAAAAGAGGTCCTCCATCAGTTCGGCCACATTGACGTGCTCATCAACAACGCCGGCATTGCCCAGCAAAAGTTGTTCACCGACGTAACCGAGACGGAGTGGGAGAGGCTCTTCTGTGTGAATGTAACCGGGGTCTTTCACTGCTGTCAGGCCGTTATGCCCGGCATGATCCGCCGCCAGCGGGGAAAAATTCTCAACCTGTCCTCCATCTGGGGGATGACCGGCGCCTCCTGCGAGGTGGCCTATTCCGCTGCCAAGGCGGCGGTGATCGGGCTTTCGAAGGCGCTGGCCAAGGAGGTGGGGCCCAGCGGCATCACTGTCAACTGCGTGGCCCCCGGAGTCATCGACACGCAGATGAATGCCGCCTTGGACGACGAAACCCGTGCGGGTCTGCGGGAGGAAACCCCCTTAGGGGTGCTGGGCAAGCCCGAGGACGTGGCGAATCTCCTTTTCTTTCTGGCGAGCGAACAGGCGGATTTCATCACCGGCCAGGTCATCAGTCCCAACGGCGGCTTTGTCATTGTGTAACAAACCGAAGCACTCTCTTTTGGATGATATGCCGTGATTAGGGGAGCCTTCTGCCAAGACGGAAATGGGCACGGCGAGACCGGCCATATTTTCAAACAAAAAGCCCCGTCGGCCGAAAACAAACCGGCCAACGAGGCTTTATTGATTACAAATCGTATAGTCATTGTCAAATTATACTGATTCCTGTCCCATTTTGCTGGAATTTGCCTGCACGGATGGGAGCCGGAGCTCCAGAAGCGGAAGTCCCCGGTGGTTTCCCCACTGTGCCGCAGCCTGGAAAAGCACCTGGCCTGCGTTCTCTTGCGGGGGAATCCAAAACTCTGCCTCCAGCACTGCCCGGTAACGGGAAAAACAAGGGTATGGCAGAGCCGGACGTTCCTGAAGGCAAACGGCGGCACAAGGCCGACTCGCCTTCTCCAGCAGCAGAATTGCCGCCTTGGGATTGTGCAAATAGGCAGCCAGCTCCCGGGCGCAAGTAGACCCCGAAGCCGCCTCGCACAAACGGCACAGGGCGGGAAGGTCCTCTTCTGCCGCCTGGCGGATGATGCAACCGTGTGCCTCTTCCCTTTTCCGGCAGGATTCGGAGTTTTGTACGGGTTTCTCCTCTGTTTCGTTATATATATTTTCAAATATACTATTTGTAATTCTATTCGTGGGATTCCGCCTCCTGCTTTCGCTTTTTCATGATGCGGTTATAAAGAAGCAGACCCAGCCCGCTGATGGCCGCCGTAATCACAAAGACGAGAATGGCAAACGTATAGTCCTGCATGCCCAGCGCATGGCCGCCGATGGTGGACGTGATGACGGAGGGAATGCGGGCAACAGAGGAAATGAGCAGGAAGGTGCGCAGCTTCATGGGAGTCAGCCCGATGAAGTAGGTCAGCAGGTCCTTGGGAGTGCCGGGGATGAAGAAGGCGATGAAGATCACCAGGTTGAGCTTCTTTTCATTCTGTAGAAACTTAATCTGGCTGAGCTTTTCCCTGGATACGAAAGCTTCCACCAGCTTGACGCCAAAGCATCGGGTGAGAAGAAAAATGATGGCCGACCCGACTGCCGCGCCGGCCAGACACAAAAGAGTACCTTCGACGGCGCCGAACGCGTAACCCGCGCCGATTTCGATGATTTCGCCCGGAATCATGGCCACCACCACCTGCAGCGCCATAATACCCATTAGGATAAACCGGCCCCAAATGCCATATTGGTCCACCCAGACGCGAAACTGCTCCGGGTCAGAAGCCAATTCCAAGAGGGGTTTGCCCACCGCAATGGTCACCCAGATGAAAAAGGCCAGCACCACCGCCAAAGACAGGAGGCTGAAAATCCGCCGGCGGCGGATATAGGCCCGGTCGGCTGGGGTGGATTCGTTTTGAATGGTTTTGTGATTTGGTTGGGTATACGGATTGGTCATAGAGGCAATTTCTCTCCTATATGATACCGGCCGGGAAGCGGCCGTTTTTTGCGTTCATTCTTAGAGTCGTTATGAGAAAACAAAACCCTGCAATCTTTGTTAGAGGAGGTTTCGCCGTGCAGCAGACCGTTCATCCCTTTCCTCCCGTGTTCGACGCGTTTTCCCGCGTCCTGATTCTCGGCACCATGCCCTCTCCCAAGTCCCGGCAAACCGGCTTTTACTACGGCAATCCGCAAAACCGGTTTTGGAGGGTGCTCTGCGAGGTACTCCAAAAGCCGCTTCCTTCCACCGCAGAGGGCAAACGCCTTCTGGCCCTTTCGTCCGGCATTGCTTTGTGGGATGTACTGCGTTGCTGCGACATAGAAGGCGCCGATGACGGCAGCATCCGAAACCCGGTTGCAAACGATCTTTCCGAGATTCTCAGCCGTGCGGACATCCGCGCTATTTTTACCACCGGAACCACCGCAGCTCGGCTTTACAAGCGCCTTTGCTACCCCAAAACTGGCATTCCCGCCCGCACCCTTCCCTCTCCCAGTCCTGCCAACTGCCGCTATTATTCTTATGAGGACCTTGTTGAAGCATACCGGGCAATTGTACCATTTTGTTCGGAATTCATTGGTAACAATGCGTAACCTTTTGGTTACATATTGACATATTTCGAGGACAGCGTTATACTGATTGCAACAATATCCGCGGGAAAAGTTCGAATGGTTTTTCGTTGCTTTTTTGAAGCGTTTTCTTACATACGATTCTCTTTTCTTTCTTTTCCTCAGCGATTGAAATTTTTAGATTTTTGGATTTTTCAAAATGAAATTATGGATTACGCGAGGGGTTCTTTGGAGCCTTGTCCTTTTGTGTATGGGGTTTATTTTCAGTATGTCCGCAAAGCCCGCGCAGCAGTCGTCTCAGGTCAGCGGCCAGTTTATCCGTTCTGTGGCGGCGGTGGTGACTCCGGATTTTTCCGTGCTGTCTGAAGAGGACCAGAATGCGGTGGTAGAATCCTTTCAGCATGTGGTGCGCAAGGGCGCACATTTTTCCATCTACCTATTGCTTGGAGTGCTTTGCCTGCTGGCGATGCAGACCCACCGGGTGAAACCCGCTGTCAAAATCGGCGTCTCTTTGGGAATCTGCCTGCTTTATGCGGCCAGCGATGAGTTTCATCAGCTGTTCATCGACGGGCGAAGCGGACAAGTTTCCGACGTGCTGCTGGACTTCTGCGGTTCGGCGGTGGGGGTTCTCCTGACGGCCGGTGCGGCGGCACTAGTCTGCCGGCATCTGCGAAAGCGGACAAGCCCAGCTTCTTCCTAACAGCGGTACATTGTGGTATTTTTCTTACATATAGGAGGTTCTTTGGGGTGTACAAGTACATATTCAAACGAGTGCTGGATTTTTCTCTGTCTTTGTTGGCTCTGGTGCTTCTGTCTCCGGTTTTTGCGCTGGTTGCGGTTCTGGTCCGGTGCAAGCTGGGCAGCCCGATTCTGTTTCGGCAGAAGCGGCCGGGGAAAAACAGTCAGGTTTTTACCATGTATAAATTCCGCACCATGACCGATCAGACCGATGAAAACGGCAACCTTCTGCCGGACAGCGTGCGGCTGACGAAATTTGGAAAGTTTCTGCGTTCCACTTCTCTCGACGAGCTTCCGGAGCTTTGGAACATTGTAAAAGGCGATATGAGCATTGTCGGGCCGCGGCCTTTGCTTGTGGAATACCTGCCGCGGTACAACGAAGAGCAGATTCACCGCCATGACGTCCGTCCGGGGCTGACCGGGTGGGCCCAGGTAAACGGGCGCAACGCCATCAGCTGGGAAGAAAAATTCCGTCTGGACGTCCAGTACGTCCATCGCATCACCTTTCGCAAGGATATGCAGATTTTATGGATGACGGTTCGCAATGTGCTCAAGCGGGAGGGTATTTCCTCCCAGACCAGCGAAACCATGGAGGTGTTCCAGGGAACCCTTTCCTACGAGCGTGTGGCGCAGCCGGTCGAAGCACAGCACATTTCCGCATAATTTGATTCGTTGGATCTATGGGGGATTGACAAGGGGAGCACCTTGTCAACCCCCTTTTTTGCCGCTTTTCAGCCAGCTGATACTCCATTATCTGGAAAGCAATTCTCCTTTACAGGGAAAAAGGGCGGAAAACGCCGTCAAATCCACGCACAGACCGGCGTATTTTCCGGCACAGGAGCGAATAGAAATGGAATGGCCTTTTCAATGAAAAAGCCATTTCGCCGGCAAAAGAAACATTTGTGTGGTTTCGCTTTTGATCCATTTGTTGTATAATAAAAGAGGCAGGAAGGCGACAACCTGTGTCCTTCCTTTTATCCGGTCCAGTTTCACCGGATCGGGTTGGCAACTACGACTTTCCTTATTGTTTTCTCTATCTGCGCAGTCAAAGGCTGGTGTAAACCATTGCGTCTGCCTTTGGCAAACGCAAACGGTGAGGCAGCCGCCGCGCCGATTAACTTGGAGGGATCGAGTATGAAAAACAAAGTCATCATTACCATTGGCAGACAGTTTGGAAGCGGAGGCCGGGAAATCGGTAAAAAGCTGGCCGATCGCCTCCACATCCCCTTTTATGACCGGGAGCTTCTGGAGATGGCCGCCAAGGAAAACGGTATGAGTGAAGAGCTTCTTTCCGACTTTGACGAAAAGGCCACCAACAGCATCCTGTATTCTCTGGCTATCGGCTCCTATGCGATGGGCAGTCATGTTTCCGGCATTCCGGAAATGCCCATGAACGATAAGGTGTTTCTGTTCCAGTCGGACGTGATTAAGGAAGTGGCGAAAAGCTCCTGCGTGGTGGTGGGACGGTGCGCCGACTATGTTTTGCGGGACGATCCGGCTTGTCTGAACTTGTTTTTACACGCACCCAAGGAACGCCGCGTGGAGCGGGTAGCCCGGCTTTATCAGCTCGACGACCGAAAGGCGGAGGAGCGAATCCGTAAGACGGACAAAAAACGCGCCAACTATTATAATTTCTATTCCGGACGAAAATGGGGCCAGGTGGAGAACTATCATTTGGCGGTGGATACCAGTGTAATCGGCGTGGATGGAACGGTGGATCTTTTGGAGTCCTTCGCCAAGTTCAAGGATGCCAAACAGGAAGGTTAAAGACAACATGAAAAAGGCTGGGGGTTCTTACAGAACTCCCAGCCTTTTTCATGCATCGAACAACAGGTTCTCTTCTTTCGAGAATATCGCAACCATCTGGGCATTTTCCGTCTGTTTTGGAAATGCCAGCACGGACCTATTGCAGATACTGGGCCACCCGGGCCTGAAACTCCTTCCAGCGGCCGTCTCTGCGGATGCCGGAAGGGCAGTTCTTCCCAGAAAAATCATAATGCATTTTCACGTCGTTTAGGGAAAGGCCGTATTCCTTCAACAAATAGGCGGTCAGCTTGGCAGCATTGTCAAAGGTCGCTTCAAAATTCCCGTCTTCGTTGACACACAGTTCCACACCGATGCCATGGAGATTGCCGTCGCCCGCGGCACCGTCCCCAGCATGATAGGCCACCTCGTTGTCGGGAATGTGGTGGTAAATCTCATGGTCGTCCACGGTATAATGCCAATCGGTGGTGGAAGGACTGTTGAAGGACAGAAAGTCAGCATGGGCGGCTGCGTCGGCGCCGGCGTTCCAGTTGTCGGTCTCGTGGATGACCACATACCAGATGCTGCGCTTGATTTCAGGCCGGCCCGGCGCCCCTTCCTCCACCAGCTGGGTATAGACGGGAACGCCCCGGATTTCTTCGGGAAAGACGCTGTATTCAGTGGGTGTGGTCTGCCGCCGTTTTGCGGGAGTGCTAGGCGAGCTCAGAGAAACCGCCAGCCCAATCCCGATGGCCAAAAGAAGCAATCCCGCTCCTGCCAAGAGAACTATGCGCTTTTTTCTCCAGCTTAGCTGTGAAATCCATTTTAGCCCCTTCATCGTCTTCCCCCTTTCTTCTACCTGTATGAAGGATACCACCTGCAACATGCAAGGTTATGAAGGTTTTCTTTCGAAACTCTTACCGAATGGCAACAATCAGACCGAGGCCTCTCCGTTCTCTGCCGGTTCCTGCAAAATCTGCTCCAGATGGTCAAGCAGAAACTGCTGGGCTTCCCGGGTGTAGAGATTGACCCAGTAACTCTTTCCATTGGGATTCTGCCGCTGAGCGCGGACAATCCCGATTTCTCCTGCCTGCATCGTGGCGGCCTTGCTTTTATGGCCCTGCGCGTCGGTTACCTCCTGCAAAAAGCCCTTGGCTAAAAGCCAGTTGGCAAGAGGCGGATGGGTCAGCTTCTTTTTTGTATCGTCCACTCCGGCCGCTTCATTGATGCGCTGCACCACCACGCTCAGAGACACCGGCGTATCGCTCAACTGCACCTGGGAAAGTTGCTGGGCGGATATGGAGAAGGGCGCCTTTTTCTCCCTGGCCTGCCGCCCAATTTGACCGCCGTTTTCAATCACCTGGCCGAGCACGCCCGCCACATAAGCAAAACAGTTGCGCAGCCGCTGGCCGGTGAGCCCATTTTCCTGCGGCAACGCCTCGTGAGAAATGGGATCGATTCCTTGCGACAGTTGCTGCAAGTATTCTCTGGCCCGCAGTAATTTTTGCAGTTCTTCCATTTCTCCTCCTCCTTTCTGATTCTTCGGATGCGCCGACCGGGCGGCCCCCCTTAATAAAGGGATGCACCGGCCTTCCTCTATGTATTCGGCTGCGCTCTGACGGAAACTCAACCGGATAAACTGGAGAGAAGTAAGAGGGACGTGCGATTGGCTGCGTTGGGCCCGCACTCGAGATTGATCCCTTTTTCCTGCCGCTTTACCCGGTTCCTCAAACCGGCCCCATTCCCCTGCTCAGATAACAGAAAAGGGCTGAAACACAAGGTTTCAGCCCTTTTGCAAATCAATCGAATTATTCCGCGTCTACCTTGGCCATGTGCTGGATGAGCATCAGGACCTTGTTGGAATAGCCCCACTCGTTGTCGTACCAGGAAACCAGCTTGACAAAGTTCGGGTTGAGCATGATGCCGGCCTTGGCATCGAAGATGGAAGTGCGGGCGTCGCCCAGGAAGTCACTGGAGACAACCATATCCTCGGTGTAGCCCAGGATGCCCTTCATGCTGGTCTCAGAAGCTTCCTTCACCGCCGCACAGATTTCGTCGTAGGTGGTGGACTTCTCAAGACGGACCGTCAGGTCCACAACGGAAACGTCCAGCGTGGGAACACGGAAGGACATACCGGTCAGCTTGCCCTGCACTTCCGGGATAACCAGCGCACAAGCCTTGGCGGCGCCGGTGGAAGACGGGATGATGTTGCCAGCCGCAGCACGGCCACCGCGCCAGTCCTTGTTGGACGGGCCGTCCACAGTCTTCTGGGTGGCGGTGGTGGAATGAACGGTGGTCATGAGGCCTTCGACAATGCCGAATTTATCGTTGATAACCTTGGCAAGCGGAGCCAAGCAGTTGGTGGTGCAGGAAGCGTTGGAAACAACCTTCATGTCCTTGGTATACTTGTCCAGGTTGACGCCGCAGACGAAAGTGGGAGTCTCCTTGTCCTTCGCAGGAGCAGAGATGACAACCTTCTTCGCGCCGCCCTGAAGGTGCAGCATGGCCTTTTCCTGTGCGGTGAACACGCCGGTGGACTCGACCACATACTCGACGCCTTCTTTGCCCCACGGAATGTTCTCCGGGCTCTTTTCGGCATAGACGCTGATGGCCTTGCCGTTGACGACCAGCTTGCCGTCTTCCGCCTTGACACAGCCGTCGAACTTGCCGTGCATGCTGTCATACTTGGTCATATAAACCATGTAATCCACCGGGATAAACGGATCGTTGATGGCAACGACATCGAATACGTCCGGCTGAGCGATCGCTGCGCGGAAAACCAGTCTGCCGATGCGGCCAAAGCCATTGATACCAATTTTAATTCCCATTGTCTTTGAACCTCCCAAAAATAGTATGCTTCTATTTTATATCAATCCACTCCAATTTACAAGGCGTTTGTTACAAATTTAACCCCTGGGTCACAATTTTACCTTTTGCACGCTTTTCGCAGAAAAGCAAAATTTGTCCTTGTGCAGTTTTCCGCTCTAAATGCCGTTTTTTCAGGTTTTAAGCCCAGATGCCTGAATTCACCAGCGTCAAAACAAAGAAATTCGGACATACTAGGGCAAAGAAATGGACAAAAAAGGAGGGATTTTTTTGCTGACTGCCGCGCATCTGCCGGAAATTCAGGGCGCCTATGAGGACCTGCCCATCGCGGCCGCCACCGCCGACCGACAGCTTCGCATCCAGTGGCTAAACCCGGACGCCGCACGGCGGTTTCCGTTTCTCAAGCTGTCCGACGGCATGCAGACCCTCCTGTATCCCAGTTCGCCCGCCCAGGCCCTCCAAAGCCTGCAAAAGGGGGAAAGCGTATCCCTTGCCTGCGGTGTGCCGCCGGCAGTGGGATGCACCGTCAGCCTCATCCCCGCTATGCGGGAAGGCTCTCTTGAGCAGGTTCTTCTGCTGATTGCAGACGGGTTCTGTGCAAGCGCTCCCATGCGGGAACCGACCCTGGCAAGCGGCATGTTCTTTTCTAGGCTGCGGGCAAACCTGGCTATTTGCTTTGGGGTGACCGAGGCGCTCAAAAAACAGGGAGTCAGCCGGGAACACGGGGTTTATTTGGACATTCTTGACAACCGCTGTCAATGCTTGCTGCGGGAGTTTCAAAACCTCTCCGCTCTTTCCCGTTTTTTGCAAGGCGCTCCCCGGCCTTCCCTTCTCTATGGGAACGTGACCGACTTTTTGCAGGAGCTAAGCACTGCCTGCAACGCTCTGCTTTATCCCCTTGGCCTCTCAGTTCGTTACCATGTCCCCGCGGGAAGCGTCTGTACTCGGTTCGACGAAGATTCCCTTTCTTTAGCGGTTCTCAACCTGTTGTCAAATGCGCTTCTTTATGGGGATGGAAGGGCGGATTTGACGGTATCGGAACACGGAAACCGGGTTCTGATTGGGGTAGGCAGCCGTGGATTTCCTCTCAACGAAGACGCGCTTCTTCGCATGTTCGACCCCTTTTACGCTTACCATCCGTCCGGACCTTCCCGGGCGGGCTCCGGGATTGGGCTTACGGTGGCGAAGCTTACGGCCACCGCCCACCAAGGCACTGCTTTTGCCGAGCATAACCGGGGCGTTACCCGGGTCTATCTCAGCCTGCCGCTTTGCCGGGAAACCGGCGCTCCCCATCGGTCCCGGACCGCCGCCGACCATCTGCAAAACCGCTTTTCTGTCGTGCGGGTGATACTGGCAAATGTACCGGGTAAGGAATAATCCAAACAATGAAAAAATGCGAACCGCATTTCTACGGTTCGCATTTTCTATGAGTATCTTGAACCCTTTGCGCCTAACAAAACAGCCGCGCAGATAAAACCGGCACCGCCGTACCTCCTACAAAGCTTAGCGCTGCCCGTTTTCCTCTTTGGCGGAAAGCTTGGCCTGGGTCCGCTGCAAAAACGTTTCTCCTGTCACGATAAACCGCTCATGAGTGCCCGCACCGACGATGCCCGCTTCGTCCTCGGCAACCACGTCAAACACCAGACGCTTACCGTCCACCTCCGTGAGAGTGGCTTTGGCGCATACTTCCATGGTAACCGGCGTGGCGGACATGTGCTTGACTGAAATCATCGTCCCCACCGTTTCGCTTCCTTCGTCCAAAAACTGCGCCGCGCAGCTGGTGGCCGCTTCCTCCATCAGGGCAATCATCGCCGGCGTTGCAAACACCGCAAGATTCCCACTTCCCATTGCTTTGGCCGTGTTGCCATCGTTTACTACCGTCTTCGCCGTCGCATGTGCGCCGAGCTTAAATTCCTTCATATCAAAAATACCGCCTTTCCCTATCCCGGATGATTCGGGGCTATTGTAGCATACTTCCCCCGGGAAAGGCAATGGGCTTTGATAGAAAGAAAGCGGAAGTTATTCCTTCCGCTCCCCTGAAAGAATTTGAATGACCACGTCGCCGACCTTCTGCCGGTCTTCCTGGGCCAAATTGCGATACAGATGAATAATATTTTCCTCCATATCCGACAACGGCTCCACCGAAGATGAGCGGGTGGTATAGGCTGCCCCTTCGTTGCGCAGTTTCACATTGTTCTCCGCAATATAATCTATAGAAACATGAAAAAGATTGGCAAGCTTTTTCAATGTCTCGATATCCGGTCTGGTTTTCCCTGTTTCGTAATACGAATACGTAGACCGATCAATATTCAAAAAATCAGCTACCTTGCGCTGGGTGTAGCCGTTCTTTTCGCGTAGGTAGCGAAGCTTATCCCCTATCATTTTGGCACACCTCCTCTTAGTAACGATTATAATACTTTTATTATTTTTTTACCTTAAATCGTGAAAAACATTCACTGTATATCGACCGGTAATTGTTACCAATCAAAAAATCTTCTATTTTATCCTATATTCTCTAGGTGAGATTCGATTTTGACCTATTTTTGTCACATCTCTGGATTGCGATCGAAAAATGCTTGACGAAGCGGAGGGAATCCAGTATAATTAAACACTGTCAGCAGAGAAATCTGATGTGGATGAGAGATGCGCTTACATCGGTTCGTTGCTAGTTTGATTTTTATGTGCTGGTGTGGCTCAGTCGGTAGAGCAGCTGATTCGTAATCAGCAGGTCAGCGGTTCAAGTCCGCTCACCAGCTCCAACGCTGCGGTATGCTTTATAGTATGCCGCAGCGTTTTTATGTTATGGCAAAAAGAATGGCCGAAAGCCAGTTTTTCACTCTAAATTGCAAACAAGGCCTTGAAGCAGCGGCTGCTTCAAGGCCTTGTTGTTTTCCCATGTGCTCTTTGCCCAACCATGCAAACACCCGCGGCTGACAGACAGGCCACGGGTGTTTCTTAATTAAGGCCCCGTTCCCCAACGTTCTCAAACAGGGCTGTAACCGCTTTGTTCAGTCCCGCGTGTTCCGGTGCGGACAGAGCGGGATCACCCTTTAAAATCGCTCTGGCGGCCTCCTGGGCGCTGCGCAGCACCGCCACATCCTCCGCCATATTGGCGATATGAAGCTCAGGCAGGCCGTGCTGGCGCTGGCCGAAAAAGTCGCCGGGGCCGCGCAGCTTTAAGTCCTCGTCGGCAATGCGAAAGCCGTCGCTGGTGCTGCGCATGGCTTTGAGACGCCGTACCGCCGCGTCGTTTCGCGCGTCGGATATGAGGATGCAGTAGGACTGGGCGGTGCCGCGCCCCACCCGGCCGCGCAGCTGATGCAGCTGGGAAAGGCCGAACCGTTCGGCGTTCTCAATGACCATGACGGTGGCATTGGGTACGTCCACCCCCACCTCGATGACGGTGGTAGCCACCAGGAGAGAGAGCCTTCCCGCCTTAAAGTCCGCCATGACCTGGTCCTTTTGCTTGGGTTTGAGCTTGCCGTGAAGAAGCCCCACCGAATAGGCCTGGAAGGGGCCTTCTGACAGCTGTTTGGCATATTGCTGGGCAGAGGTAAGCCCTCCATCTCCCTCCTCCACCAGGGGGCAGACGATGTAGGCCTGCCTGCCCGCGTCCATCTCCTTCTTCAAAAACGCGTAGACCTTTTCCCGCTTGCTGGTGCCCATCACCAGAGTCTGCACCTGCTGACGGCCGGGCGGAAGCTCGTCGAGGACGGAAATATCCAAATCCCCGTAAATAATCAGGGCCAGGGTACGGGGAATGGGGGTGGCAGACATAACGAGCATGTGCACCTGCTCGCCCTTGGCGGCCAACACTGCCCGCTGCTCTACGCCGAACCGGTGCTGTTCATCCGTGACCACTAGGCCCAGCTTAGAAAAGACCACGTTTTCCTGCAAAAGGGAATGGGTCCCCACCAAGAGGCCGATTTCGCCCGTTTCCAGCCGCTGCAATACTTGCCTTTTCTCCGCCGCTTTGGTAGAACCGGTCAACAGAGCCACCTGCACCCCGGCAGGGGCAAGCAAGGCGCAAAGAGACTGATAGTGCTGCACAGCCAGGATTTCAGTAGGCGCCATCATGGCCGCCTGCCACCCGTTTTTTACCGAGCAATAGCAAAGGGCCGCCGCCACTGCGGTTTTTCCTGCGCCCACGTCCCCTTGCAGTAGCCGGTTCATGGCACGGCCGCTTTTCATATCCTTAACCGCCTCCTGCACGGCCCGGCGCTGCGCGCCGGTAGGGGCGAAGGGAAGCAGGGAAAAGAAGCCTTCCGAAACGTCCTCTTTCACAATCAGATTGGTTTTCACCACCGTGCCCATGCGCAGGCGGAGAAGACCCAGCTGCAACGTGAGCAGCTCCTCAAATATAAGGCGCTGCCGGGCAATGGCCAGCGCTTCGTAGGATTTGGGAAAGTGGATGTTTTCCAACGCATAGCGCAAGTGACACAACGCATATTCCTGGCGCAACTGATCCGGTAAGGGATCTTCCAATCCATCCCCCAGCGCCCGAACTGCCTGTTTCATAGCCGATTCGATCATCTTCGAGGACAGTCCCTGAGTTTGGGGATAGACCGGGTGGATGCCCTGGCCAGTGGATGCTTTGCGGATAGCCGGCGCGCTCATCTCCCGTTTGCGGAGTGTTCCGGCCATTTTGCCGTAAAAGAGATACTCCTCCCCTTCCCGCAGGGCGGAGGCGGCAAACCGATTGTTGAAAAGGGTGATCTGCAAAAGAGATTCCCCGTCGGTGGCCTGGGTTTTATAGAGGATCATTCCCGCCCGGATGCGGTGTTCCTTCACTGGGGCGGCGATCCTTGCCTTGACGCAGCAAACCTCGTTTATCGGCGCGTTTTGGATGGGATAGGGATGGCTCCAGTCCTCATAACTGCGGGGATATAAGCGCAAAAGGGCGCCGACGGTAGGGGCGCCCAGCTTATAGAAAAGCTGGGCCCGCTTCTCGCCGACACCCTTTACATATCGAATATCGCTCGTACTGGTCAGAGACATGCTATCACTCAACCGACATGATGAAATAATAGATGGGCTGGCCGCCGTGGATGACGGTGACCTCCGCATCGTCGTTGAGCCTCGCCTGAATGGAGGCTCTGGCCTCCTCCGCCTGCTCCTCGGTAACGCCTTCGCCGTAAATGAGGGTGACAAAGGAAGTGTCCTTCTTAATCATTGCCTTGGCCAGATGCACCACCGCCTTGACCGGAGTCTTGTCGGTGTACATCAGCTTGCCGTTCATCAGAGAGATGATCTCGCCTTCGCGGATTTTATGCCCGTCATAATCGGAGTCCCGCGCGGCAAAGGTGACCTGCCCGGTGCCGACCCGTTCGGCGGCCTTGCGCATATTCGCCAGGTTTTCCTCGTCGGACTCATCCGGGTCAAACGCCAGAAGCGCCGTCAAACCCTGGGGAATGGTACGAGTTGGCACCACCACTACCTTGCGGTCGGTAGCCAGCGCCACCGCCTGCTCGGCAGCCATGATGATGTTCTTATTGTTAGGGAAGACAAAGACGGTTTTTGCCGGCGTCGCCAGCACCGCTTCCAGAATGTCCTCGGTGGAAGGGTTCATTGTCTGGCCGCCGCTGACGATTTGCTCACAGCCAAGGTCGGTAAACAGGTTGCTGAGCCCGTCGCCCACCGACACCGCCACAAAGCCGTAGTCGTTGACCGGTTCGACCCGTTCGGGACCCTTTTTTGCCGCTGCCGCCGCTTCCTCGGCCTTGCGCTTTTGCTCACGCATATTCTCAATTTTCACCGTCAAAAGCTGGCCGAAAGCAAGACCACGCTGGAGCGCGTCGCCCGGCTGCTCGGTGTGCACATGCACTTTGATGATCTCGTCGTCATCCACAACCACCACGCAGTCGCCGATGGACTCAAGGAACGCACGCAGCGTTGCGGGGTCCTCTTGGATTTCCGGATTGCGGCCCACAATAAACTCGGTGCAATAAGTGAAGGTGATTTCCCCTTCCCATTCGGCCACCGCGTTGCCGGGTGTAGCCGGCTCCTGGGCTTCTTCCTTGGAGAGATCGGCGGCGGGGATCAACATTCCGTCGGCAAACACCGAACGCATTCCTTCAAAAATCAAAGCAAGTCCCTTTCCGCCGGCGTCCACCACGCCCGCTTTTTTCAAAACCGGCAGAAGGTCCGGCGTGGTGGCCAGCGCCTTCTGAGCATTGTCACAAATGGCATCCCAAACCACCAGGGCGTCCCGGTTGATGGTGGCCGCCGCACGGCCCTTTTCTCCGCTGACCCGGGCCACCGTTAAAATAGTGCCCTCCGTGGGCTTCATGACCGCCTTGTAAGCGGCTTCCACCCCCAAAAGCAGGGCGTTTGCCAAATCAAGTCCGTCGGCCGTTTCCTTGTCCTTGAGGCCCTTGGCAAAGCCGCGGAACAAAAGAGACAGGATAACCCCAGAGTTGCCTCTTGCGCCACGGAGCATGGCGGACGCGGCCTTCTCGGCGCATTCGCCCACCGAGTCGGACGCAAAGCCGGAAAGCTCTCTGGCTGCCGCGCCGATGGTCATGGACATATTGGTTCCCGTGTCCCCGTCGGGCACGGGGAAGATGTTCAGCTCATCCACCTGCTTGCGGTTGTTATGAATATGGTTGGACGCCGAAAGAATGGCATCCTTTAACTGTGTGCCTGTAATCACAAAAACGCACTCTCCCCCACTCGGTAATCTAGCTAAAAACAAAATCGCGGCGTTACCGGCACACCTTATGTTTTCAGCGAATCGACATAAACGTTGACCTTCTTGACCCCAAAGCCGGTGACGTCCTCCACCACATACCGCACCTTATGCACGATGCTTTTGGTGATGGCGGCAATGTTCACCCCGTAGGTGACGACAATGTGCAGGTCAATCACCAGGCCTCCCGGTTCTTCCTTAATACGCACGCCCTTGTCGGGAAACTCCCGCTTCATCATGGCCTTGACGCCCTGCACGGCGCCAATGGTAGACATCTGAGCCACGCCGTAACAGGAAGAGGCCGCGTCTCCAATCAGCTTGGCAAAGTATTCTTCGGATATTTCCACCGTACCCAGCGGATTCTCTGTCTTAATCAACAAAGAAAACCTCCTTTGCTCATCCGCCCAACCTTCAGCCTATGATGTATACAATGGGTAGATAAGTTCATTGTATCAAAAATATAGGAAATTGCAAGGAGTTCTTTGCCAAAGCCGGGGCTAATGGACCGTTTCATCTGTATGCACGTCCCTGACCCGGCTATTCCCGCAAACCGGGAGATTCTATCCGCCGAAGGTCCAGTCCTTCGCGCCCCGGTAGGGATCGGAAAAGGATGGGGCGATGGTTCCCTTCAGGTCCCGGGTGAAAGCCACTGCGCCCTGCCGGTAGCACAACGGGACCATGGGCTGCTCTTGGGAAAAAGCGGTCAAAAAAGCCTGCAGGTCCATCTCGCCTTTCTGGTACTGGCTGTATGCATTGGCGGCTTCCCCGGCAGGCAACACCTTTTCCAGATTCATGTCGGCGGTCAATCGGATTTCCCCAATATAAAGGTCGTAATTGCCCTTTTGTATGGCGGCGCTATATTCCTCAAAGGAAAGCTCGGTCAGGCTTGCGTCAATTCCCGCTTTCTGAAGCTGGGAAATAAACTCCTTTCCAAGGGATACTCTGGCTTCGTTGTCGCTGTTGACGATGACTTTCATCGGCAGGGTACGCCGGTTTTTGAGCACCAGGCCTTCCGTGGCGCCCTGCGCCCGCTGGTAGCCGGCGGCGTTTAGGTAGGAAAGGGCACTGGTCAAATCCGCCGACGCGCTGGGCAAAGTCAGCTGGTCCAGCGCCTGCCAGGCCGGATAAAAGGGCGTGACCGCCGGTTCCGCAAAGCCGAGGAACGCTTTTTTGGCAAGCTCCTCCCGGCCCACGGCGGCGTTGACTGCTTTGCGAATATTCACGTCCCGCATGGTATTGGATTTTAAATTAATCCCAGCAAACACCAGGTTGGTGGTCAGGTACTTTTCCGACATCGACGACACCCGCTGCCCAACCGCCTGGGAGGGTTCCATCACCAGCATGCTGATCATCCCCATGTCCAGCGCATGGAGCAGCGTGTCGCTGTCGGGAACGTTGGTAAGGTAGATGGGCTCGATGTTCGGATACTCGTCCCCAGAAAGCTGAGGATTGACGGTAAGCTGGTTCTGGGCCGCCTGGTAGACGTAAAGCCCGCCGCCCACCGGTGTGGCGTCTTCCTCTCCGGTGCCGTTTTTGAGGATGGGAAAGTCTAAAAGGCTAGCAAAATTGCGGTTGGGCGCAGTCAGGGTAAAGACCACGCTGTTCCCGGCGGCCGCTGCCGATTTTACCCCGGTAAACCGAGCCTGATAGGCCGCCGAGCCCTTTGCCAGGTTATAGGAATAAACCACGTCCGCCGCCGTCACCGCAGAGCCGTCGGAAAATACCTGGCCCTCCTTGAGGGCAACGGTACAGGTAAGGCCGTCTAGGGTAATCTCCTGGGCCAGCTCCTTCTGTGGCTCCAGGGAAGGGCTCAGGCGCACCAGCGACCGGTACAAAAGGCCTGCCAGCTCCAGGTTCGTGCGGGTGGAACAGCGGTAAGGGTTGAGAGAATCCCCCGGCTCAAGGCAAAGGGTAAAATTTCGTTCGATCAGCGTGCCGGAGGGCTCTTGCGAGACGTCTTTCTGGGAAGAGGGCGCGCTTTCCGGTTGGGCAGAAGAAACCGGGCTTAAATCGATGATGCCGCAGCCGGTCAACAGCAGACAGGCGGACAAAAGCAGCAAAAGCATTTTTTTCATTTGTGATTTGCTCCTCCGTTTCATCAGGGAAGGTACGCCGAATTGCGACACGCCTTCGTTTTGCTTTATTATAGCCGGTTCCTGCCCGCTTTACAATCGTCCCGTTTTTAAGAAACCGAAATCCGTTCGATTTTGCGGCAAGCTCCCGATTTCTCGTCGATCTGCATCAGCACCCCCTGCATGACACATGGGCCGTCGGCGTACTCGAAGAAAACCGGCAGCTTGTCTTTCATTTTGCGGATAGAAAGCTCCGCCTTCACGCCCAGCACCGAATCGCGCGGGCCTGTCATACCGATGTCGGTCAGAAAACCGGTCCCCTTCGGCAGGATGGTTTCGTCCGCAGTGGGGACGTGGGTATGGGTGCCGTACACGGCGGATACCCGGCCGTCCAAATAATACCCCAGTGCTTTTTTCTCCGCCGTAGCTTCCGCATGAAAGTCCACCAGCACGATTTTCGCCCCGTCGGTCTGGGTGAGCAGTTCGTCGACCGTTTCAAAGGGACAGCGCAAGCTTTCTAAAAACACCGTGCCGGACAGGTTTAGCACACAAACCTTTGCATATCCCTTGTCCACCACGCAGATTCCTTTTCCGGGCGCAGAAGAGGGGTAGTTTGCCGGGCGCAGAAGGAACGCGTCCTCCTCGTAGCGCTCATAGATATCCTTACGGCGAAAGGCATGGTTGCCGGTGGTAATCACATCCACCCCGCTTTGAAAGATATGGTCAGCGGAAGAGGGAGAAATGCCGTTGCGGTCGGCGGAGTTCTCCCCGTTGGCAATCACCAGGTCCACCTGTCTTTCCTTTTTGAGCCGGGGCAGCACCCGGCGCAAATGCTCGCATCCTACCGTTCCCACAATGTCTCCGATCGCTAGAATGTTCATCTCGCTTCTCCATCCTTCCTCATGGTTGCTTCTTACCGAAAAAACGGCAGGGCGGGTTTTCCGGCAAGAAGCGCGGCCTTGCGGCCGCGCCTCGCTTTTTATAAAACCGAAAACGATGCAGCACGCAAAGGGCGCTGCATCGTCTGCACGGTTCGATTTATTTTGCGTATTCGATCGCACGGCTTTCGCGGATCAAATGCACCTTGATCTGGCCGGGATAATCCAAGTCGTTCTCAATGCGCTTGACGATCTCGCGGGCCACCAGCACCATCTTATCGTCACCCACGGCTTCGGGCTTGATAATGACACGGATTTCCCGTCCCGCCTGGATGGCGTAGGAACGTTCCACCCCGTCAAAGGAGCTGGCGATTTCCTCAAGCTTTTCAAGACGCTTGATGTAGTTCTCCAGGTTCTCGCGCCGGGCGCCCGGACGGGCAGCGGAAATGGCGTCAGCCGCCTGAACCAGGCAGGCGATGACGGTTTTCGCTTCCACATCGCCATGGTGGGCGTGAATGGCGTGCACCACCGCTTCACATTCTTTATACCGCTTGGCAACCTCCACACCGATCTCGATGTGAGAGCCTTCCATCTCATGGTCGAGGGCCTTGCCGATGTCATGCAGCAGGCCTGCGCGTTTGGCCAAGGCCGGATCGAGCCCCAGCTCGGCGGCCATAATGCCGGAGAGATAGGCCACCTCCAGCGAATGCTTGAGCACGTTCTGACCGTAGCTGGTACGGTAGCGCAGGCGGCCCAAGAGCTTGACTAGCTCCGGATGCATGCCGTGCACACCGGTTTCCAGCACCGCGCGCTCGCCTTCGGCCTTGATGGTAGCGTCCACCTCGCGGCGGGCCTTCTCCACCATTTCCTCAATGCGCGCCGGGTGAATCCGGCCGTCCGAAATCAGGCGCTCAAGCGCAATGCGGGCGATCTCCCTGCGCACCGGGTCAAAGCAGGACAACGTGATGGCTTCCGGCGTATCGTCGATGATGATATCCACGCCGGTGAGGGTTTCCAGGGTACGGATGTTGCGCCCTTCCCGGCCGATGATGCGCCCCTTCATTTCCTCGTTGGGCAGGGCGACCACCGACACGGTAGCCTCCGCCACATGATCCGCAGCACAGCGCTGAATGGCCTGGGAAATCAGCTCTCTGGCCTTTTTCTCCGATTCCTCCCTGGTTTGCTGCTCGATTTCCATGATCTTCAGGGCTTTTTCGTGGACCAGCTCATCCTCTAGGTTTTTGAGTAAGTATTCCTTCGCCTGCTCGGTGGTGAAGGAAGAAATGCGTTCGAGCATTTCAAACTGACGCTTTTTGATTTCGTCCGCCTCGGTGAGCCGGACCTCTACCTCGCGTACCTTGGAATTGAGGGCCTCGTCCTTCTTTTCCAGGTTTTCAAGCTTGCGGTCGAGAGACTCTTCCTTTTGCAGGATGCGGCGCTCCTGGCGCTGCACCTCCGAGCGGCGTTCCCGCATGTCCTTGTCTGCTTCGCTGCGCAGACGATGAATTTCATCCTTAGCTTCCAACAGGGTTTCTTTTTTCTTTGCTTCTGCACTCTTAATAGCGTCGCTTACAATCTTCTTGGCTTCTTCTTCCGCCGAACCGAACAGCGATTCCGCCGTCCGTTTTCTATGTGAAACGCCAAGATTAAAGGCGATTATAGAACAAACAATTACCAAAGCTAACGCGACTACGATCAGAACAACGATCAACCATGGTTCCACTAATTTCTGCACCTCCTGTTTCAAATTTTTTTGGTATCATTAATTGAAATGCATAAAAATTGCATTATGTAGATATTTTATCCTTTGCGGGTCCACCTGTCAAGGTGTTTATTCTTTTTGCTCGAAAAGCTGCGTTCAAATCCCACTTTTTTGCAGGAATGTCCACAAAAATCCCCAGGCTTCCCCAAACTCTTTTGTTTTAAAGGAACCGCTGGTATAATAGAGAAAAAGGCGCCGGGATTCCGGCGGGTAAAGAAGGCGGATGCGGATGAAAGAAAGAATCCTCGCGCTGCTACAAAACGCCGACGGCTTTTTATCCGGCGAGCGCATTAGTGAACAGCTGGGAGTGTCCAGAGCGGCCGTGTGGAAAGCGGTAAAAAAGCTCAAGGAAGAGGGCTATGCCATCCAGTCGGTGACCAACAAGGGCTATCGGCTGGTGTCTTCCCCGGACCTGCTGACGGAGGGAGAGCTCTCTCCCTTGCTCACAACCGCATGTTTCGGGCGCACGGTCTATTCCTATGAGGTGACCGACTCCACCAACCGCCGAGCCCGGGAGGAGGCTGACCGGGGAGCACCTCACGGCAGCGTGTTCTTCGCAGAGGAGCAGACGGAGGGCCGGGGCCGGTTGGGCCGGGCCTGGAGCGCTCCCAGAGGCGAAGGTGTGTGGATGTCGGTGCTGCTGCGCCCGAAGCTGGCGCCTGCCGATATTGCGCAAATCACCCTTCTGACCGGTCTGGCGGTGTGCGACGCCATCCGGGAGGTAACCGGGCTTCCTGTACAAATCAAGTGGCCCAACGATATCGTTCTGGACGGCAAAAAGCTGGTGGGTATTCTGACCGAAATGGCAGCGGAGGAAGACCGGATTTGCGCGCTGGTGGTGGGCATCGGCGTCAACGTCAACAACCCCGCCTTTCCGGAGGAACTGAAGAACAAGGCGACTTCCCTCCTCCTTGCGACGGGAAAGCCCGTTTCCCGCAAGGAACTGGCCGCCTGCATCCTTCTGCGGCTGGAGGAGGAGTACGAGACCTTTCTCAAGCAGGGAGCAAATGCGGCCTTCCGTAAGCGCTACGCCGAGCGCTGCGCCACCATCGGCAGCCTTGTAAAGGTGGTCATGGGCAACGAGGAATTCGTCGGGACAGCGGTCGCAATCAACGAGACCGGCGCGCTGCTGGTGCAGACTGGGCAGGGAGTCCGGGCGGTGAACTCGGGGGAAGTATCGGTGCGGGGAATGCTAGGATATTGCTAATTGTAAACTAAAATCGATTTGCCAGTTTACAATCAAGCTTTTTTGTGCTATACTCCTTTACAAAATCAAGCGGGATTTTCCCGCCTCAAAGGAGAAAGGAAGTATGCAGGAAAAAACAGTTTCTTGCGCAAGACGGAAAGTCT
The DNA here is from genome assembly GCA_018364155.1 of Clostridiales bacterium. Taxonomy (GTDB): domain Bacteria; phylum Bacillota; class Clostridia; order Oscillospirales; family Acutalibacteraceae; genus Solibaculum_A. The sequence continues at coordinate 288,090 of JAGZMM010000002.1, read as the reverse complement.
CTCCCTTAAGCATCGCGCTCATCGGTCTATTTGTGGCGCTGACCACGGTGGGAGCCTATGTGAAAATTCCCGGGCCGCTGGTTCCTTTTACGGCGCAGTTTTTCTTTTGCACCATCGGCGGCGTGCTGCTGGGTGCGAAACGGGGGTTTGCAGCCCAGTGCATCTACCTGGTGCTGGGGCTCTTGGGCCTCCCCCTCTTTGCGGGCGGCGGCGGAATCGGGTACGTGTTCCAGCCTACCTTCGGCTATCTGATTGGCTTTGCGCTGTCGGCCTTGCTGGCGGGCTTGGTCTGCGACCGGCTGATGAAGCGCAAGGGGCGGATCTCCTTTCCGGCCATGCTTTTTACTGCCATCGGCTGCCTGGCGGTGGTGTATCTGTTCGGGATATCTTATTATCTAGTGCTGCAGAATGTCTACTTCGGGCAAAACGCGCAGCTGGGATATGCGCTGAGCGTGTTTGTTCTTCCGTTCCTGCTCACTGACTTCCTCTGGTGCTTGCTGCTGGCGGGAGTGGCGCCCCGTATCCGCAAAGCAGTGCAAAAGTATCTGTAAGCACGCGGTAAGGAGCTGGGGCAGCGTCTTTTGAGATCAAAAAGCCGCCGGACGAAACAATTCGTCCGGCGGCTTTTTATCAAATGCGGCGGTTTTAACAAAGCCATAGCAAAAAAGGCCCGGTGATTTTCACCGGGCCTTTTGACAAACGATTATTTTGCTTCGGCTTCCCCACTGCGCAGCTTTTTCTCTCTGAACTGCTTCCACATAACCCACAGCGGGCCAGTGACACAGGTAGAAGAATAGCAGCCGGCAATAATGCCCACGAGCATCGGAATGGAGAAGGAAAGAATGGAGGAAATGTTATAGATGACAGCGAAAATGCTGACCGTACCCACTGCGATCACCGTGCTGATGGTGGTGTTGATGGTACGGGAAAGGGATTGGTTGATGCTGATGTTAACCACCTCGGCAATGTTTGCCTTCGGGCCCATCAGACGGCGGTTTTCACGAACGCGGTCGTAAATCACGATGGTACCGTTAATGGAGTAACCGAGAATGGTGAGAACGGCGGCAATAAAGCTGTCGTTAAGCGGAATCTGCAGCACAATGAAGGTGAAGTAGACCAGCGCAATGTCGTGCAGCAGGGCCAGCACCGCGAAGATACCAGCGGACAGACCGCCGATCTTGCGAAAACGGATGCCGATGTAAAGAATCATCAAGACCGCCGCCAGACCCACGGCGACCATGCTCTTCTGGAAGAACTCCTGGCCCATGGTGGGATTGACGGAGTTCGCCTGCAAAAATTCAATGCCGGTGTCCGCGAACTTCTCGGCAAGCGCCGCGTTCATGGCATCCATCTGTTCGGTGGTAAGCTCGGTGTCGTTTGCCAGGTTGACCACCAGCTTCTGGGATTCGGTCATCCGGTCCTCCGACGCCTGCACGTTGACCGGCATGCCGATGGCATCCTGGATGACGCTGTCGGCTTCGTTGACGTTGATGGTGCCGTTATAGGTGTAGCTGACCATGGTGCCGCCCTTGAACTGGATATCCAGGCTGGTGCCGAAAATGAAGTTGAAAATTAAACCGATGAGCAGCAAACCGATGGAAATCGCAAAGATATACTTGCGGTTTTTGATGAAATCGAATTGTCTTTTCAGTTTCATGCTTTTTCACCTCCGAACAGCCAGGGCTTGCGCAGTCCCTTGAATCTCGAGAGGGATTTGAGCATGAGACGGGAAGCAGTAACACCCATTACAAAGTTGAAGATAATACCGGTCAGCAGGGTGTAACCGAAGGAATACACCGCACCGGTTGCGGCCGGACCAAACATGAAGAGAACCGGCGAAAGAATCTTGGCAAACAGGCTCTCCGGCGGGCCGAATACGCCCATGAGGATGACCGCAACAAAGATACAGGTAATGTTACTGTCAAAGATGGCGGAGAAGCTGTTCTTGTTGCCCGCGTCAATGGACCCGTCGATGGTCTTTCCGGCGCGGAGCTCTTCACGGATACGCTCGGAGGTGATGACGTTGGCATCCACGCCCATACCGATGGACAAAATGATACCGGCGATACCGGGCAAGGTCAGCGTAAAGCTGCCGAAGGCCCCAAAGTATCCGGTGACGCAGGCCACCATACCGGCCACCTGTCCCACCAGGGCGATGGAAGCTACCACGCCGGGCAGGCGGTAGTAAAGGATCATGAAAATACTGATGAGGATCAAGGCAATCAAGCCGGCCAGGACCATCACGTCTCTTGCCTTCTCACCCATAATGGGGTTGATGGAACCGTAGGATTCCGCCTCCAGCTTGAAGGGAAGGGAACCAGCCTTGATGCGGTTGGCAAGCTCGGCGGCACTGGCAGCGTCAAAGTTGCCGGAGATGATGCATTTGCCGTCGGTGATGGCGCTTTGTACCGTGGGAGCGGAAATCAGCACGTCGTCCATCCAGATGGAGATGGAGCCCTTGGAAGAGGCAAGTTTCCCGGTGGCGGTCGCGAAGGCCGAAGTGCCCGCTTCGCTGAATTCCAGGGAAACATAGTGCTGATTGACACCGGTGCTGTCAATCGGGCCGTAATTTGCCGTGGCGTTGACCACGTCCTTGCCCTCTAGGATGATATTGTTGAGAGTGTCTCCCGTGGGCTTTCCTTCCTCGTCTACGGAATCGCCTTCCCGGAAGGTAAGCAGGGCGGTCTCACCCAGCTCCTGAATGGCGGCGCTGGCGTCAAAGTCTTCCTCCCCTGCCTTCCAGGGATACCGGACGATGATGCGGTCGTTTGCGTAGTCAGGATACACCTCATAGTCGGTGATGTTCTGGTACACCAGACGGGTTTCGATGATGGATTTGGCGGAATCGATTTCCGCGTCGGTGGCGTCGTACCCCTCTGGGGGACGGAAGGTTACATCGACGCCGCCCCGGATATCGATACCCCATCGAATGTCCCCGGCGCCCTTGATGATTGTGGTCTGCGAACTGCCGCTGCCAACCTTAATGCCTGTAAACGATGTGACGGTGAGCGCGACAATCAACAGAGCCACAATGAAAAACACTGGCTTTCCGATTCGCTTCATTGTCAGTCCTCCATTGATCAACTTCTGGTCTTCCACACGGAAAAAAGCGCAAAAATATGCGCTTTTTCTGCAGGAAAACACCAATAGGACTATTATATTCTGGACAATCTCAAAAGTCAATGAGATAAAATCCGTCTATTTTCGTGAAAAAGTGACAAAATCACGCCTACGCTCAGGATTCGAGCATTTTTTCCACCGCTGCCAGCTTTGTGCAGATACAGAAGAGCTCGATGGCCTCTTTTACCTCCTCCAGAGGCGGATAGGTGGGAGCCAGACGGATGTTGCGGTCCAAGGGATCCTTGCCATAGGGATAAGTGGCGCCGGCGCCGGTGAGGACCACACCTGCCTCCTTGCACAGCTGCACCACCCGCTTGGCGGTGCCTTCAGCTACGTTCACGCTGACGAAATAACCGCCGGTGGGCTTTTCCCAAGTAGCGACGGAATAGGGTGTCAACTCCTCGTCCAGCTTATCTAGGACGGCTGCAAACTTCGGACGCAGGATGGCCGCATGCTTCTTCATGTGAGCGCGCACGCCATCGGCGTCCTTGAAAAAGCGGACGTGGCGCAGCTGGTTGAGCTTATCCGGACCGATGGCCTGCACGGTCAGGCGCTTTTTGATGTAGTCAATGTTCGACTTGGAGGCGGCCATGGCGGCCACCGCGGCACCGGAGAAGCTGACCTTGGAGAAGGACGTAAAGATCAAAGGCATGTTGGGATTGCCGGCCTTTTCACATTCGGTGAGGAGGTTTAAAATTTTGGCCGGCTCTTCGCCCAGATGATGGATCATATAGGCATTGTCCCAGTAAATGCGGAAATCCTCCGCCGCAGGCTTCAGGTGCGCAAAGCGGCGCACCGTCTCGTCGGAATAAACCACGCCGTCAGGATTGGAGTACTTGGGCACGCACCAGATTCCTTTGATGAGCGGGTCCGAGGAAACCAGGCGCTCCACCATATCCATATCCGGGCCGTCGGAATGCAGGGGAATGTTGATCATTTTGATGTGGAAATACTCGCAGATTGCAAAATGCCGGTCATAACCGGGCACGGGGCACAAAAACTTCACTTCTCCCTGTTTTCCCCAGGGCTTGCCGTCACGCACGCCGTGGGTCATGTTGGAAGCAATGTTGTCAAACATCATGGTCAGGCTGGAATTGCCGCCTACGATCACCTCGTCCGGGTCGATCTCCAGAAGGTCGGCAAAGATTCTGCGCATCTCAGGCAGGCCGTCGCTGTTGCCGTAGTTGCGGCAGTCCAGCCCGTTTTCCGCCTTGTAGTCGTCGGCGGTCAGCACCTCAAGCATGCCGTTGGAAAGATCGAGCTGGTCGTTTCCGGGCTTGCCGCGGGACATATCCAGCTTTAGTCCCCTGCTTTGAAAGGCGTGGTAACGCTCCTCTAGCTGCGCTTTTTCCTGTTCGAGCTGTTCGCGGCTCATCTGGCTCAATGCCATCATAACGGTTTCCCTCCACAAGTTTGGTTCATTGGTAGTCGAATCCGCCCATTTTCTGCGGATACAGTGGTTCTCATTGTAAACGAATCAACGCTATTTTGCAAGTTCTTTTTTGCTTTCCTGCATATTTTCATATGCGGTTTCTGCGGCGGCACAAACGTCGCGCAGCGGCACCCCGGCGGACAGGCTCGCCTGCCGGGCGTCCTCATACTCTACGCTGGCCTTTCTTATGTCCCCGTAGGTGCATTCCTTCATGGATACCGGGCCGTACGGGGTTTCCACGGTCTTTCTCGTCCGGGCCATCACCGCACGCGCACACCGTCTTTTGCGCAGGCCGATGGCGGAGGTTTCCCGGAAGAGGAGGCAGGTCATTGCTTCCACCGACGGGGCTTTGCAAAGAACCGTCAGCTGCACGCCGGGGCGGTTCTTCTTCATGTAGACCGGCGAAAACCACACGTCCACGGCTCCTTCTTCAAACAGCCGCTCCATGACAAAGCCCAGGGCCTCCCCGGTCATGTCGTCGATGCAGGTTTCCAGGCACCAGACCCAGTCGGCCGTTTCCTCGTCCGGCTCCTCGAGCAGATAGGCACGCAGAATGTTCGCCTGGAGAAAGTCCTTCTTCCCAGCGCCCACGCCGATGGCTTTGACGTTCACAAGGGGCGGGGCGGCGAAGGTATCGGCCAGCGTCGCTACAATGGCGGCGCCGGTGGGGGTGACCATTTCCCCCTGGGTTTCGGTGATGTGTAAAGGGATCCGATGCTCTTTTGCCAGCTCACAGACGGCAGGGGCAGGCACCGGAATGCGCCCGTGTTGGCACGCTACTGTTCCTCTTCCTTCCGATAAGGGCGAGCAACAGACCTTTTTTACGTTTAAATCGGCAAAGCAGACGGCCGCGGCGCACAGGTCCACAATGGAGTCCACCGCGCCCACCTCGTGAAAATGCACCTCTTCGGGCGCCTTGCCATGAACCCTTCCTTCCGCCTGGGCAAGCCTTTGAAACATTTCCTTGGCGAGAAGCTTTGCGGACGGGTCCATTTTCGAGCCGTCGATGATGGGAAAAATTTCTTTGAGGCCCCGGTGAACATGGTGGGAATGGGCATCCTCGAGAATCACGTGAAAGTCTCGGGCGGCCACGCCGTTTTTGAAGGTACGGGTGATTTCCACCCGGTAGCCGTCCAAGGGCAGGCTCTTTAAGGCAGCCAGCAGCTTTTCCTGGTCGGCCCCCACATCCAATAGGGCTGCTACCGTCATGTCTCCGCTGATGCCCGAATAGCATTCCAGATACAAAGTTCTCATGTGCGTTCCTCCGGTTTTCGTCCCGCCAGGCGGTTGATTTGAGCGGCAAGGTATCCGCCGCCGAAGCCATTGTCAATGTTCACCACTCCTACGCCCTCGGCGCAGGAGTTAAGCATGGTCAGAAGAGGGGCGATTCCATGAAGCCCCGCCCCATAGCCGACGCTGGTAGGCACGGCCACCACCGGCGCTTCCAAAAGCCCCGCCAGCACACTGGGCAAAGCCCCTTCCATCCCGGCTACCGCCACCACGGCGTTGGCCCGCCGTACTTGGGGCAGCACGGTCAACAGCCGGTGAAGCCCGGCAATGCCCACGTCATAATACCGCTCTACCCTCGCGCCGAAAAGCTCGGCTGTCAGGGCGGCCTCCTCGGCCACCGGGATGTCCGCCGTGCCGCCGGTACACACCGCCACAAGCCCCATGGGAGCTACAGGCTCGTTTAACAGGGTGATTGCCCGGGCATCCTCATGGTAATAAGCACCCGGCGTTTTTTTCTGCACCGCCTCGTATTGCTCCTTTGTGCAGCGAGTGGCCAGCACTGCCCGGCTTTTCTCCGCCAGACGGGCGAAAATCGCAGAAAGCTGTTCACAGGTTTTTCCCGGGCCGAACACCACCTCGGCAAACCCCTTACGCAGCTGCCGATGATGATCGAGCCGGGCAAAGCCCATATCTTCAAAAGGGAGTTCCTTGAGGCGTTCCTGGGCCTCCTCTATGCCCACGTCTCCATTTCGGACCGCCTCGAGCAATGCCTTGACATCCATTGATCTGACTTCCTTTCCGTTCCCGGTTCGTTCAGCGCACCGGCGTATAATCCATAGCCGATTCTTCTTCGGTGGCTTCTAGCTTAAAGATGACCGGACGCAGCCCGTCGTTGCAGCTGCAGATGGCGACCCCGGGCTTGCGAATCCAGTCGCCGTAGTAAAACAGGCCCTCTCCCGCCCCGTGGGACAGGGCAAACGCATACTGGTAGACTGCCTTCCACGCCTCGTCGCAAAAACCCTCCGGCTTCGCGTAATCGGCGTAGAACACCTGCCCTTCCCTCATCAAAGGACATGCCGTCAGGCCTTTTGCGCCGTATTCCTTTGCCAGTTCTTTGTCCAAAGTGGTTTTCAGCACCGTAATTTTCACCTTATTCATCGGATCTCTCTCCTATGCATTGGGATACAGATGGATATTTCCAGTTTAATACGTACCCGCGGCCCTGTCAAACGGTGTTTCTCCCCCCTGGCCCTCCCTTTCCGGTGATGGACAAGCCGTATTCCAAAGGGAGAAAACACCAATTTTTCATAGAATCCCATCCCGGTTTTTCCTTGTCCTTTTTCGATTCCTATGGTATGATTAGGAACCGATGTACGGCTTTAGAAAAGAAAATGGACGAATCGCGACAGATTTTGCAGGGTTTTGAAAAAAGGCCGCGTCTTTTTTCGTAAATGCTTTTTTGTTCTTTGCGACATTTTGAATAAGTGAGGGTTCTAACGTTGAACGACATGTTGTTTTCCATCTTAAATGGCATTAACATCGCCTTTGGGGTAATCGCCACTCTGTTCATGGTCTACCAGATCGCGATTGCGGCCTTCGGCCTGAAGCCGGCCAAAAAATGCAGGGCTCCGGTTACTAAGCAGCACAAGTTCGGCATCGTGATCTGTGCGCGCAACGAAGAAGGGGTCATCGAGTACCTCATCGACAGCCTGCTCGCCCAGGACTATCCCAGGGACTGCTTCGACATCATCGTGCTTGCGGACAACTGCACCGACCAAACCGCCAAAGTGTCCCGGGACAAGGGCTGCATCGTTTACGAACGGTTCAACGACCAAAAGGTGGGCAAGGGCTTTGCGCTCCACTGGCTTTACAGCCGGCTGCTCAAGGAATGTCCCGACACCTATGACGCCATCTGCATGTTCGACGCGGACAACATTGTGGACAAGGGGTATCTGGCGGCAATGAACCGGCAGCTGTGCGCGGGCACACAGATCGCCCAGGGCTATCGGGACATGAAAAACCCGGCGGACAACTGGGTTTCCGGCGGGTATTCGCTGTACTGGTACACCCTGATGCGATTTTATTATGTGGCACGCAACAACATCGGCCTGACCGCCATGTGTACGGGTACCGGCTTTATGTTCCGCTGGGAGATCATGAAAAAGCTGGGCGGGTGGAACACCCGGTCCATGTGCGAGGACGTGGAATTCTCCTTTCGCCGGGTGGCGGACGGGTATAAAATCATTTTAGACACAGAGGCCATTTTTTATGACGAGCAGCCTACTTCCTTCGCTCTGTCCATCCGCCAGCGGTACCGCTGGGCAGTGGGCAACATTCAAAGCGTTATCTACTGCGCGGGGGACCTGCTCAAAACTGCCTTCAAAAAACACAGTTTGGTGGCATTGGACGTGTTTATGTTCTCCTTGTGCATTCCCAGTGTGAGCTTCATGGTGTTTTCCGCCCTGCTGCAGCTGGGCCTGATGATCGCAAACCCCGCCTCGTTGCCTACGACCCTACCCATTGCGCTGCTGTCGCTGGCGGGCGGGTACCTGGTGATGGTTGGCCAGGGAATTTTGGTGCTGTTGCTGGAAAAAAAGAAGGTAGCGCCCATGTGGAAGGGGCTTTTGATGTATCCGATTTTCGTGGTGTCTTGGGCTATTATTAATTTTGTGGGTTTGTTCTACCGCAAGTCGGTCTGGAAGCCCATCAAGCACACCAAAGCCATGACCATCGAGCAGATGAAGCAGGAGCTGTAACCCTCTGTGCGGCCAAGCCCATCGCGAAAGAACAGGACGCGCATAAAGGCATAAACGCCTCATCAAAAAAGCCGTGTGCAATTCATGCACACGGCTTTTTTGCGCAGATGAAGCACTGTGGATCCCGCCGAAGGAACCCAGCGCTAGGAAACTGCTATTTCGTGGAAAATCCACACCGGCCGGCAAAAGCTCTGGCCATCCGAAGAGGGGCAAAACCGGCGGACAGCCCCGCCCGGCGTTTTGGGCGGCGGCTATTTCCGGGCTTCTTCCTCTTGCGGCTGCTTAACCTCCACCTTTACCTCGATCACCCGGCGGCCGTCCGCCTTGGTCACGGTCACGTGCAGGTTCTCCACGTCGAAGGCTTCGCCCGCATGGGGTATCTTCCCCATTTCCTCGATCACCCAGCCGCTTACGGTAAAAGAATCGTATTCCCGGTCCACGTCCAGCACTTCCAAGGTCTTTTCCAGGTTGGCGCTGCCTGCCACTAGGTAAACCCCGTCGGCAATGGGCTGCATATTCTCCACGACCTTGTCGTGTTCGTCCCAGATTTCACCCACCAGCTCTTCTAAGATATCCTCCATGGTGACGATGCCCTGGGTGCCGCCAAACTCGTCCACCACCACGGCCACATGGGTTTTCGACCGCTGCAGCTGGCGCATCAGATCGGAAATTTTCAGGCTGCCGATGACATAAACGGCGTTGCGCATGGTTTTCTTCATCTGGAATTCCCCCGCGTGCAGGGCAGAGTAGAAATCCTTCTCGTGCAGCACGCCGACGATGTGGTCGATGGAGCCCCGGTAAACCAGAAGCCTGGAAAAGCCGCAGTTTGCAAACTTTTCGGCGATTTCCTCTTTGCCCGCGTCGTCTTCCACCGCCACGATGTTGACCCGCGGGGTAAGGATATCGTCCGCTTCCAGGTTATTGAACTCGATGGCCGAGCGGATCAGTTCGCTTTCATACTGGCCGATTCCGCCCTGGTCCTCCGCCTCGTCCACAATGGTCATTAGCTCCTCCTCGGTAATGCCCGGATCATTTTTTGCGCGAAAGAGCTTTCCAAGCAGCTTTTTCCACTGGGCAAACAGGAAGTTGAGCGGCGTCAGCAGCCAGATGAGCACCCGCATGGCCGGGGCGGAAAACATGGCAAAGCTCTCCGGGTTTTCCTTCGCCAGGCTTTTGGGAGAGATTTCGCCGAAAATCAGCACCACCACCGTCATGACTACGGTGGACAGCGTAACGCCCACATCCCCAAAATACTGGACGAAGATCACCGTCGCCAGGGAGGCGGAGGTGATGTTGACGATGTTGTTGCCGATGAGAATGGTGGACAAGAGCTTATCGTAATCGTTGGATAAAGAGAGGGTCAGCGCGGCCTTTTGGTCGCCTAAGTTGGCCATATTCTTCAGGCGGATACGGTTGAGAGAGGAAAAGGCGGTTTCCGTCGCGGAAAAGTAGGCCGACAGGGCGACGAGCACCACCAGCGATGCGATCATAGCTATGGAACTGCTATCCATGGAATGTCAACGACTCCTTTGATTTTCCGGCATTCCAAAACACCGGTTGATTCGGGCACTTGGCTGACGCCCGGTTTCTCCTATTAAACCGCGTTTTTCCTTTTTTGTAAAGTCGATTGCGTCAAATCCCGCTTCTTTTTCTGTTTGCCCTGCCCTTCTGCTCATGCTATGATAAAAAAGAAAACAGACCCGTGCAAAAAATCGGACGTGTCTAGGAAAGGAAGGAGTTTCATGTCCAGCATGCGAAGAAAGGACCGAGAAGAGGGAGAGGACTTTGCCCGCTCGATTGTCACAAAATGCGAATACGGGGTGCTTGCCACGGTAAACGAGGACTCGACGCCCTACTGCATTCCGATTTCGCCGGTTCTCTGCGGCAACGTCATTTATTTTCACTGCGCGCTGGAGGGGAAGAAAACCGATAATCTGGCAAGACAGCCCCAGGTGTGCCTGACCTGCGTGGGAGACACCCGGCTGATACCCGAAGCGTTCACCACCGCTTACGAATCGGCGGTGGTTTGCGGCCGGGCGGAGATGGTGGAGGACGAGGTGGAGAAGCGGTTTGCCTTGACAAAGCTCTGCGAAAAATACGCGGCGGAAAATATGGCGCAGGTTCCCGCCGCCATCGAACGCTCCCTAGCCCGCACCGGCATCTGCAAAATCACGGTCACCGCCCTGACCGGCAAAGCAAAACGCATCTCCGGATAAGCAGGGCATGCGGCGGCTTTTTGTCCAGGAGCGTCTCGGGCTAGCACCTTTGCTCGGTTCTCCCGGACGCGCGCTTTGGCTTTCGCCCACTCTACCCAGACCAGATCTACAAACAGGCCCGAAATGGCAGCGCTGCCGTTTCGGGCCTGTTTGAATGAAATACCGGCGCGTCACCGGATGTAATGGACCGTTCCCTCCCGGCGGGGCTTGGGCGCCGGCTGCTCGGCGGGATAGCCGAAAATTCCGGACCCCACGCAGCGGTAGCCGTCGGGGATGCCAAGGGTTTTGCGCATGGCCTTGCCCTCTGGGGTCTTCTCAAAAAAGTCAATGACGCAGTTGATCCAGCAGGAGCCCACTCCGAGAGAAGCGGCGGCCAGGAACATGTTCTCCAAGGCAAGGCTTGCGTCGCTCACCGGAGAGATGGCGTCCCTAAGCCCGAAGGCAAGGATCAGAGTAGGCGCGTTATAAAAGGGCGCAAAGGACTCGCCGCGGCCGAGCGCCTTGCCGGCGGCGGCAGCGATGGAATCGATGACCTCCCGGTTCTGGACAACGGTAAAATGCCAAGACTGCTGGTTCATAGCGCTGGGCGCAAAGCTGCCCGCTTTGAGGATTTCCTGCAAATCGTCTTCCTCCAGCTGCCGCTGCTCATACTTGCGGATGCTACGGCGGCTGAGAATGGTTTTCAATACGTCATTCATATTTCCGGGCCTCCTCACAATTTTTTCTTTCATCCTAGCGCATTCTGCTTTATAATGCAAGAAAAGTCCTTTGAATGTCCAATAAACGGGACAGCATTTCTGGTAAACTATGGGGGACAAGGGAGGGATTTCTGATGGAGGCGCTATCTTACACCATTGTGCGCACCCGGCGCAAAACCATCTGCCTGCAGGTACTCCAGGACGCAACGCTTCAGGTGCGGGCGCCCCTTCGAACCTCTGCGAAGGCCATTGAAGAGCTGGTGGCGCAGCATGCCTCCTGGATTCGCGAGCGCCAGCAGGCGGCAGCGGCACAAAACGCGGCGCGCTCCCGCATCTGTCTTTATCCGGGCGGGAAGACGCTCTACCGGGGAAGCTGGTATCCGGTAACGGGGGGTTCCCAATGCCCAGAGGTGACCTTCGACGGTACCGCTTTTTCCCTTCCCCAAACCAACCAGGAGCAGCCCGGCTCGGCCATGGAAGCCTGGCTCAAAGGGCAGGCAAAGGCAATCCTAACGAAAAGGTGCGCCGAGCTGGCGGCAAAAATGGGCGTTTGCTATCGGCAGATCAAGGTGGGGCGTGCTGCTTCCCGGTGGGGCTCGTGCAGCAGTAAGGGAAATCTGAACTTTTCCTATCGCGTGGCGATGCTGCCGCAAGCGCTTCTCGATTATGTGATAGTACACGAGCTGTGCCATCTGCGGCAGATGAACCATTCCCCGGCATTCTGGAAGCTGGTGGAGAAGCAAATGCCCGATTATAAAGATAGACGGCATAGGCTTGCCAGTTTGACAAGGGAAATCGATTTCATACACTGGAACACAAGCGGGGACGAGTAAGGAGGGACCAGCATGAGCCGCACGGAAAGCGTCAAGGCAAAGCTTTTGAATTTGTACCGGATTCTGGATGAACAAACGGACGAAGATCACGGACTGACCATACCTGAGATCATCGATGCGCTGGAGGCGCGGGGCATATCCGCCGAACGAAAGGGCATTTACAGCGATCTGCAGGCGCTGCGGGAAGCGGGGACGGACATTGTTTTGCGCAAGGTGGGAGGAAGGTGCGAGTATTTCATTGCCGGGCGCACTTTTGAACTGGCGGAGCTTAAGCTTTTGGTGGATGCGGTGGCCTGCTCCAGGTTCATCACCCCCAAGAAAAGCCGGGAGCTCATTGGCAAGCTGGAGAGCCTGACCAGTGTCTACCAGGCCAGCCAGCTCAACCGGCAGATTTTCGTGGCCGACCGCATCAAAGCGGACAACGAGGAAATCTACTATACCGTAGACCGGCTGCAAAGCGCCATTCTGGAGGACCGGCAGGTCTCCTTTCTGTATTTTGACTATGGGGTAAACAAAAAGAAGGTGCTGCGCCGAGGCGGGGAACGGTATGTAGTCAGCCCCCTTTCCCTTTGCTGGAACAACGAGAATTATTATCTGATCGCTTATTACGAGCGTTATCAAAGCTTATCTCATTTCCGGGTGGACCGGATGATGGATCTAAGCCGGACGGAGCAGCGCCGGGCTCACATCGACGCGGCCCGCTTCAATGCGGCGGATTACTGCAAAAAGCTGTTCGGTATGTTTGCAGGGGAGGAAACGCCGGTAAAGATCCAGTTTGACAATTCTCTGATCAACGTGGTGCTCGACCGGTTTGGGCAGGAGGTCTATCTCAGACCGGTGGACGAGGGGCATTTCTGTGTCACGGCCAAGGTGGTTCCAAGCCCTTCCTTTTTCGGATGGCTGTTCGGCTTTGCCGGAAAAGCGGTTCTCCTTTACCCGCCGTCGGTGATAGACCAATACCGGCAGATGCTGCAAACAGCTGCCGAACCTTTGTTACAGAAAGGAGCCGAATCATGACCGTTACTCTGCGCACCGCCACTCCCGCGCACGCCGGTAAAATCAGCCGCCTTTATGCCCAAAGCTGGAGAGAGGCGTATCCGGGTCTTGTCCCCCAAAGCTACCTGGACGCGCTGCCTGATCATTACTGGACGCAGACGGTGGCAGACTGGATTGCTACCGGCCGGTTTACCGCGCTGCTGGCCTGTGAGAAGGAAGAAATCGTCGGGTGCGCCATCTACGGCCCAGCGAGAACGGAGGAGTACGAAGGTTGGGGGGAGCTGGTATCCCTCTATATAAAGCCCGGATATTTCCACAAAGGCTACGGCAGCCGCCTGGTTAAGCACATGGTGCTGGAAATGAAAAGACAGGGCCTGTCCGGCTGCTACCTGTGGGTGCTCGACGGCAACCGGCGCGCCCGTGCTTTCTATGAAAAGGCCGGGTTTAAAAATACCGGCGAGACCATCGCCTTTCCCCTGGCAGACGCGATGCTGCTCGACTGCCGGTACCGGATGGAATTCAAACCGCGCTAAAGGAAAAGCGCCCGACGGAGCATTTTCCGTCCGGCGCTTTTTTATGAGTACGCAGCTAAAACAGCGGATGCGTTTCGGGCGGTCTCCTACGAACGCAGGTTCATGAGAGATTCCTCCGCCATCTTCGCTGCCATCGCCCCGTCGGCCACGGCGGTGACAATCTGCCGCAAAGCCTTGCGCCGGATGTCCCCGGCGGCGAACACGCCGGTAAGGGGCGTGACGGTGTCCTCTCCGGCCAGGACATAGCCTTCCTCGTCCAAAGGAAGCTGGCCTTCCAGAAAGGCGGTGTTGGGCACGCTCCCGATGGCGATGAACACGCCCTGACAGGGTAGTTCGCGGATTTCCCCGGTCTTTTTGTTACGAAGCCGAAGGCCGGTTACGCTGTCATCCGCCAGAATGCGTTCTACCACGCTGTCCCAAACAAGTTCCACCTTCTCGCTGGCAAAAAGCCGCTTTTGGTATTCCTTTGCGGCTCGCAGGGCGTCTCGCCGGTGCACCACATACACCTTCTCGCAAAACCGGGTCAAAAAGAGCGCGTCCACGGCTGCGGTGTCTCCGCCGCCGACCACCGCCACTGTTTTACCCCGGTAGAATACCCCGTCGCAGGTGGCGCAGTAGCTCACACCTTTTCCCCGCAGGCGCTGCTCTTCCTCAAAGCCCAGCTCTCTGGGGGATGCTCCGGCTGCTATGATGACCGTACGGGCGGCGTATTCCTTGCCGCCGGCTGTGACGGTTTTGACGGGGCCGGCCAGTTGCACCTTCTGCACCTCGGTCTGAACCGTTTGAGCGCCGAACCGGGCGGCCTGGCGCTCCATAGCGCTCGCCAGGGAATAGCCGTCGGTTCCATCGGGAAAGCCGGGATAATTGTCGATGTGGTCGGTGGTGGACATTTGTCCGCCGGCCGTCCCTTTTTCCAGCACCAGCGTCTTCAGGTCCGCACGGCCCGCATACAGGGCCGCCGTGTATCCACACGGCCCGCCGCCGATAATCAAGGTATCGTATACCATCCGTGTTCCCGTCCTTTCGCTTCGTTCTCTGTTTAGTATGGATAAAGGCGGGGCGATTATGTACCGAAAGGTGCGGGACACCCGGGCGGATGCACGGTCCTTGAATTTCCGGCAGTTTCAGCGGGGAAACGAAAGAGGAGGCGCCGCGTCGTAGGCGCCTCCTCTTTCTATGTTTTGCATGTACGCGCGAGCGTTACCGCACGGACAGCTCTCCCTCAATCATGGTTTCGTACACGCCGGCAGGCTTCATGCCCACCTGCCTGCCAACCAGATTTCCCTTGTGAAACAACAGCACCGTGGGAATCATCTGAACGCCGTACCGGCCGGCAAGAGAGGCGTGCTCATCAATGTCCACCTTCACCACCGCTACCTTTCCTGCATACCGCTCGGCCAGCTGCTCCATGACCGGCGCGATCATTTTGCAGGGAGTGCACCAGGTGGCCCAGAAATCCACCAACAAGAGAGGTTTGCTTTCCAGCAGCCGGTCGAACTCTTCCACACTGGGATGCAGCACCAGATCAGACATACTCGTTCTCCTCCTTATGGATCTCATCGAGATACTTGGCTGCCTGCTGCCCGGCGATCAGGCCTTCACCCACCGCCTTGGACACCTGCAAGGGTTTTCCAGTACAGTCGCCGCAGGCAAACACGCCGGGAACACTGGTTTCCATGGCGGAATTGACCACCACAAACCCGTTCTTCATTTCAAGGCCGTCCATCAGCGTATCCGGCGCGATGGAATTTCGCAGCAGGAAGACGCCCTGGGCTTCCAAAATCCGGTCCCCGACCCGTGCGCCGGTCACCGTCTTGCTTCCGAGGATTTCCGCAATGGTTCCCCGCAGATAGGGTATGTCGGGCGAAAGCTCGGCAGGTCGTTCCCGCGCGGTCACATAGGTAACCTTTACGCCGATGCTATGAAGGAAATTGGCTTCTCCCGCCGCCCCGTCCGACTGGCCGTACACCACGGCCTCCTTGCCCCGGTAAAGCATACCGTCGCAGGTGGCGCAGTAGCTGACTCCGCGTCCCAAAAGCGTCCCTTCGCCCGGAATTTGCTTGGGAGAAGAAGCGCCTAGGGCCAGGATCACCGTTTTTGCCTTTAGGATTACGCTGTTGAAATTGACCATGAACTGATCGCCGAAGGGCAGGATGTTGACCACCCGGCCGATTTCCGGTTCCACTCCCATGGCCTTGACATGCTCCAAAAAGGATGCCATCAATTCTTCGCCGGTCACGTGGTAGAGTCCCAGATAATTGTCCACCCGCTCGGCCTTTTTTAAGAAGGGGTCTCCGGCCGACAGGATCCGCACGGTCTTTCCCCGGGTCAGGGCGTTGACCGCCGCGGACAAGCCGGCCGGTCCCGCGCCGATAATCATAACGTCAGTATTCTGTTGCGTGGTCGATCACCTCTCTGTTATCTATGTATGCGGTTGGGGTCTGGATTCGTTCGTGTTTTCTCCTTGACAAGGAGTGCTTTCTCCGCTATGATACACAAAAATTAAGGAACACGGAGGATACGGCCCATGAAAAGCGAAAAGGAAAAAATGTTGGCGGGCGAGCTTTACCGCGCCAGCGACTCGGTTTTAGTGCAGGAGCATCTGGCCGCCCAGGAGCTGACGGCGGAATATAACCGCACCCTTCCCCACGAGCGCGGCCGCCGGGAAGCGCTTTTGCGAAAGCTTTTCGGCGGGGCGGGCATCGCTCCCTTCGTAGAGCCGGACTTTCACTGCGACTACGGGTATAACATCCGGGTCGGCGACCGGTTTTACGCAAACTTCGGCTGTATCATCCTGGACGTGGCCCCGGTCATCTTCGGGGACGACTGCATGCTGGGTCCCCGGGTTTCGGTCTTCACCGCCGGGCATTCCTTGGACCCGTATGAGCGCCGAAGCGGCCTCGAATATGGGAAACCCGTCACTGTAGGCAACAATGTCTGGATCGGTGGCGGTGCCATTCTAAATCCCGGCGTCACCATCGGGGACAATGCGGTGATCGCCTCGGGCGCAGTGGTGACCAAGGACGTGCCGCCCAACAGTTTGGCGGCGGGTGTTCCTGCCAAGGTCATCAAAACCATCCAGCCTTGTTCAGACAAGAACTGACCGGGCCAGCAGCACCAATTCTAAAGCTCCCCAAAAACGGCCAGAAGGAAATCCGTCCGCCGCGGCATGGTGACTCTGCACCGTCAGCGGCAAGCGGGTTTCTCTGGTTGCTCTTTTTACAGCGCGTTTTCCCACTCATCAGGCCGAAACCCTACAAACACCGCAGAATCGGTGACCAGAAGCGGACGCTTGACGAGCATGCCGTCCGAAGCAAGCAGGGAAAGCTGCTCTTCCTCGCTCATGGCGGGAAGGGTTTCTTTGAGACCCAAAGAGCGGTATTTAAGGCCGCTTGTGTTAAAGAACCGCTTGAGGGGCAGGCCGCTTTGCGCCGCCCATTTTTGAAGCTCCTCCACGGTGGGGGGACGCTCGACAATATGCCGGTCTTCAAACGCCACGTGATGCTCCAACAGCCATTTCTTTGCCTTCTGGCAGGTGGAGCATTTGGGGTATTCGAAAAATAATATCATACCAATCCTCCTCTTTTGATGGTTCTGCGCAGATGATGCCGCCGGTAAAACCGGGCGATGTCCTTCTCCGAACGCACCACCTCCGCCTGCTGCAGGCGACCGCTGTCCTTCTCCCGAAACCCAATCAGGGTTTCCCCGGTACAAATGCTCGATTCCACCGCCACGTCCTTCTCGGTGAACTTCTCGTCTTCGGGCAGAGGGGCGCGGCGCCTATGAAACAGTCCCATTACGATTCCTCCAAAATCGATTGTACCCGGCCCACCTGCCCGTCCTCCAGCATCACCTTGATGCCGTGGGGATGGGTGGGGCTTTTGGTTAAGATTCGCTTGACACGCCCGCGGGTCAGACGGCCCGTGGGCTGATCTTTTTTAAGCACCACGTCCACCGTCGCCCCGATGGAAATGGCGCTGCGCGTTCTTGCGTCCATCGTTCTCCTTACTCCTATCGCACGCTGGCCCCAAAGGGCATCAGCGCCAGCTTTGCCAGCTTAAAGCACTGCATTCCAAAGGGAATGCCAATGATGGTGATGCAGAAAAGGCAGCCGATGACTGCCGCTTCCACGGCGAGAGGAATGCCGCTGAAGATCATCCACAAAATGTTGAGCAGCAGCGAACCTACCCCGCCGCCGTACACCACCTCCTTGCCGAACGGAAAGAAGGCAAGGGACGCGAATTTAAAGCATTGCGTCCCGATGGGGATGCCCACGATGGTGATGCACCACAACACTCCCGCCAGCGCCCAGCTCAGGCCCATAATCAGGCCGCCGAACAAAAACCACAGCGCGTTTCCTAGACATCCCATGTTTCTCCTCCTTTTGCGGCGGCGTCCTGAAAGGCCTGCTCGTAAGCGGCCTTGGTTTTTTCATCAAAGCAGACCATCGTCACCAATTGGATGGTCCGCTCCCCCTCCAGAAAGGCTAGAATGGCATCCACTGCAATGGCCGCGGCCCTTTTAAGCGGGAACCGGTAGACCCCGGTGCTGATGGACGGGAAGGCTACGGTTTTACACCCGTATTCCTTCGCGAGGGCAAGGCTATTGCGGTAGCAGCTACCAAGCAATGCCTCTTCCCCATGTCCCCCGCCCTGCCAGATGGGACCGGGGGTATGGATGACGTACTTTGCCGGCAGCCGGTAGCCCTTACTAAGCTTCGCCTGCCCGGTCTTGCAGCCGTGCAGGGTTCGGCACTCCTCCAGAAGCTGCGGCCCAGCCGCCCGGTGAATGGCTCCGTCCACCCCGCCGCCGCCCAGCAACGACGTATTGGCGGCGTTGACAATGGCATCCACCGCCTGGGTGGTAATATCGCCTCGTATGATGGAAAACCGCTCCATCTGTTCTCATCTCCTTGCGCTAGCATATGGGTTCTTTCGTTCATTCATGCCCGTTTTTTTGGCAAGCGCCAATTTGCCAGGCCGCCTTTCCGAACGCGCCCTGATGCGCTTGAGGTTCCCCCGCTTCTTTGGACGGACGGCGTCAATGGTTTCACGCAGCATTTTATCACGCCGGACAGGCATGCGACCGGCAGCCCAGGGGCGCATAGGTTATTTCCCAGAACGGCAGAGGAATGTGATGCTTTTGACACGGAAAACCAGGCAAGACGGGCAAATCCCATCAAAATCTTGCCCAGGTGGAATGACTCGGGTAAAGCCGCCATACCTATAGCTTGTACTCCTTAGAAAGGAAGCGGCGGATGGAGCATGCCGCTTTTCCCGGCGTATTTCTCCTACTCCCAGGTTTTCCAAACCTCGGGGCAATATCCCACCGTGGCCTGCCTGCCGTTTCGCACAATGGGGGTTTTGAACGCCTTGGGATTTTCTAGAAGTTTTTCCTCTCGGTCGCTCTCATACGCCAGATACCGAATGAGGGGCGCTGCTTGTGCCTTCTCGTCGATGAGGGCCTCCAGAGACCCCACCGCCCGTTTGACACTTTGCAGCTCGCCTGCGCTCATACCGTACTTCGCCACATCGATGCGCTGGAACTTGACGCCGCGCTCTTTAAAATAACGCTCCGCTTTCTTCGTATCGAAGCACTTGTTCTTCCCGTAAATCTGTATATTCATAAGCGGCTCCTTTGCTTATCCGTTCTTGCTCTGGCTCCATTGTAGCATAGGCGGCAAATTTTGCAAGCAAACCTTAGCCTTTTGCACGCCTTTGCCGCGCCTCCTCGCCTTGACAAGACGCGGGACCCGCGTGTACAATAAAATTAATATTTCTTCACAAATTCTTCACATTTTCTTCCAAGGAGGACCTGCCATGACCCTCGATCAGGTAAAGCCCGGCTACGGCGGGATCATCACGGCGGTTGGCGGGGAAGGCGCCCTGCGCCACCGGCTGCTGGATATGGGGCTGACCCCCAAAACTAAAGTCATGGTGCGCAAGGTGGCGCCCATGGGCGACCCCATCGAGCTGTACTTACGCAGCTATGTGCTCACCATCCGGCGGGAAGATGCGGCTAAGATCCAACTTAAGGAGGTCTCGCCCGTATGAGCGATTTACTGGCTCTCGCCGGCAACCAAAACTGCGGAAAGACCACCCTGTTCAACTGCCTGACCGGCAGCAACCAGCATGTGGGCAATTTTCCCGGCGTGACGGTGGAAAAAAAAGAAGGGCCCATCAAAGGGCATAAGGACATGGTTTTGGTGGACCTGCCGGGGATTTACTCCCTTTCTCCCTACACCTCGGAAGAGGTGGTCACCCGGGACTTTCTTTTAAAAGAGCATCCCAAGGCTGTCATCAACATTGTGGACGCCACCAACATCGAGCGAAACCTCTATTTGTCCTTGCAGCTGATGGAGCTGGGGATTCCCATGGTGATCGCGTTGAACATGATGGACGAGGTGCGCGCCAGCGGAAACTCCATCGATGTAAAGCTTTTGAGCGCCCATTTGGGGGTGCCGGTCATCCCCATTTCCGCGGGCAAAAACGAAGGGATCTCCGACCTGCTGAACGCGGTGATTGAAACCGTACGCCATCCGAAGCCACCGGTACGCATGGACTTCTGCCGGGGCGAGGTACATAAAGCGATCCACTCCATCGCCCACATCATCGAGGACCAGGCGAAAACAGCGGGCTATCCGCTGCGTTTTGCGGCTACCAAGCTCGTCGAAGGGGACGAGCTGATGATGAAGGCTTTGCATTTGACTTTGGACCAGAAGCATATTCTCGACCATGTGGTAGAGAATATGGAAAAGGCGCTGGATATAGACCGAGAAGCGGCCCTGGCAGATATGCGCTACACTTACATTGAGGAAATCTGTCGTGACTGCGTGGTCAAACACCGGGAGACCAAGGAGCAGGTCCGCTCGGAAAAGATCGACCGGCTTTTGACCCACAAGTACCTGGGCATTCCCATCTTTCTGGGGATCATGCTGCTCATTTTCTGGCTGACCTTCTCGGTGCTGGGCGCGCCGCTGCAGGATCTGCTGGATAGCTGGATCGGCGTGGGCACCAACTGGCTGGAAGGAGTTCTTATCTCTGCTGGGACCAGCGAATGGGTGCGCTCTCTTCTCATTGACGGCGTCTGCGCAGGAGTGGGAAGCGTGCTGTCCTTTTTGCCCATTATCGTGCTGCTGTTTTTCTTCCTGTCCTTGCTGGAGGACAGCGGATATATGGCCCGGGTCGCCTTTGTGATGGACAAAATGCTACGGAAAATCGGCCTGTCCGGCCGTTCCTTTGTCCCCATGCTCATCGGGTTTGGGTGCAGCGTGCCGGCCATCATGGCCACCCGCACCCTTTCAAGCGACCGAGACCGCAAGATGACCATTGTGCTCACTCCCTTCATGTCCTGCAGCGCGAAGTTGCCCATCTACGGCATGATCACCATGGCTTTTTTCCCCAAGCAGGGGGGAATCGTCATGTTTTCCCTGTACGTGCTGGGAATGGTGGTGGCGATTTTGTCGGGCCTTCTTCTCAAAAGCACCATCTTCAAGGGAAACCCCGTTCCCTTCGTTATGGAGCTGCCGTCTTACCGGATGCCGGCTTTGCGGGGCGTTTTGATGCTCATGTGGGAAAAGGCGAAGGACTTTATCCGCAAAGCCTTTACCATCATTTTCGTGGCAGCCATCGTCATCTGGTTTTTGCAGAGCTTTGACTGGTCGCTCAACTGGGTGGAGGACTCCACCGACAGTATTCTCGCTTCCATCGGTTCGGTCATTGCCCCCCTGTTTATCCCGCTGGGCTTTGACGACTGGCGGGCTTCCACCGCACTGATCACCGGGCTTACCGCCAAGGAATCGGTGGTGAGTACATTAACCGTGCTTACGGGCGCCGCCAGTGACGCTCAGCTTTCCGCGGTGCTGCATACCATTTTTACTCCGGTCAGCTCCATCTCCTTTTTGGCGTTTACCGTGCTCTACATGCCCTGTGTGGCCGCTTTTGCCGCCACCAAGCGGGAACTTGGTTCCCTGCGGGCGGCAGTGGCCACCGCCGCGTATCAGACCAGTGTGGCATATATCGCGGCGTTTGTCATTTTTCAGTTCGGCCAATTGTTTTTCGGATAAGAAAGGAACACTATGACTCCTGCGGATATCGTTGTATTGTCCATTCTGGCTGTCTTGGTCATCGCGGTGTTCGTCTTTTTAAAACGGCGCAAGAAGCGGGGCAGCCCCTGCGCGGGCTGCGGACGCTGCGCCAAGGCGGACGGCTGCCAAGCAGAGAAAAAACCAAACACGCCGCCCGGCCCGTCCAAATAACGGGGCCGGGCGGCGTGTTTTTGCAAAAAGGGCTTGACATTGCCCTTAGGGCAACCGGTATGCTAAGGATGCTGCCAGCGCGCGGGGCGGCGAAACGAAAGGAATGGTTTTCATGTACAGCATCGGGATGTTTTCAAAAATCCATCATGTCACTACCAAAACCCTGCGTCACTATGACGAAATCGGTCTTTTAAAACCTGCCTTCACCGCCCCGGACACGGGTTACCGCTACTATTCCAGCGAGCAGCTTATGCAGATGCACCAGATTTTATCTTTAAAGCAGATGGGCTTTTCTCTGACGGAAATCGGGCTGCTGATGGAAAATCGTGGAGCAATGGAGGCCCTCCTTCTAGCTAAAAAACGGGAGCTTACGGGCGCGGCGGCGGATATCGAGCAAAAGCTTATGTTGATTGAAAACGTCCTACAAAGCGCGAAAGGAGATTTTATGAAACAATATACCGCCACCCTCAAGGAGCTTCCTCAGGTTATCGTAGCCAGCCTCAGGCGGGTAATGCCCAATTACAACGCCCTGTTTACCCTCTTTCCCCAGGTGATGGGACCAGAACTTATGCGGCTGGGGTGCAAGTGCCGAGAGCCGGAATACTGCTTTAGCATCTACCACAGCGGAGAGTACAAAGAGCGGGACATTGACACGGAGGTATGCCAGGCGGTCACGGAGAAGAAAGAGGACACCGACCTGCTTTCCTTTAAGATTATGCCGGCAGTGCCTGCGGCGGTGTGCGTGCTGCACAAGGGCAGTTATTCCGACCTACGGGAGGCCTATCTGTTCGCCACCAAATGGATCGAAGAAAACGGCTATCGGATTCTCGATAACCCCCGAGAAAGCTACATTGACGGGATTTGGAACCAAGAAAAGGAAGAGAACTGGCTGACGGAAATCCAGTTTCCAGTAGAAAAGAAATAAAAGCACAAAGGGCCAGGGAGTGTACACTCCCTGGCCCTTTGTGCTTTTAACTGGCGGGCGCAAGCATTTTGAACCGAATTGGTTTGAATGCTGCCAAGCAGGCACGCCAGACAAGGTGATTTTTTGACCACGCCCACGGGGATTTGACGGGCTATCCCAAATTTTTCCCAGAAGCATCCTTTCAGGACAACTCTACTAGGCTGACCACGCTACCCTTGCCCCTATTCTCCGTATTCGTAACGCACCAGGTCTTTCAGGGGCTTGCGCTGCTTGGGGCGCAGGGCATCGGCGGCGGCGTAGCCCACCGCGATGACCAGCCGCACCCGTTTGGAGGCAGGGATATCCAGCAGCTCTTTGAGCTTTGCTTCATTGAGCCAGCCCAGAATGCAAGTGGAAAGGCCTTGTTCGGTGGCGGCCAGGCAAAGGTGAGCGGTGGCGAGCCCTAAGTCAATGGATGCAAAGTCCTGACTTTTGAACTTCTGCACCACCCGCTCGGAGAGCTTGGCCTTTTCCTCTACCACCACCACGAAAGCCGGGCAGTTGGAAGCAAACTTGTTCATCCCCATCTCCTGTAGGCAGGCGGCCACCTTGGGAGACAGGTCGGGGGACTCGACCACCACAAAGCTCCAGGGCTGGCTGTTGCAAGCGGAGGGGGACAGCCGGGCGGCTTTTATGCACATTTCCAATTTTTCTTTTTCCACCGAGGTGGAGGCAAAGTTGCGGCAGCTTTCCCTTTTTTCGATCAGGTCAAAAAACGATGTCATCGCGATTCCTCCTTTTTTTCAGTATAACACAAAGGGCAAGCAGAATTTGCCGGGGAAACCAATGAAAGCCTGACATAAGATGTCTTATTTCTATGGTATACTGGGAGCAAAGGAGGGAAAACGGATGCAGGTAGGCCGGTTATTTGAAATGGTATATCTTCTTCTCGAGCGGGGAAACGTGACGGCAAAGGAGCTGGCCGGACGATTTGAGGTGTCCGAACGGACCATCTACCGGGACGTAGACGTCCTTTCCGCCGCAGGTATCCCGGTTTACACCGCCAAGGGCAAGGGGGGCGGCATTCGCCTTCTGCCCGACTTTGTGCTCAACAAGTCGGTGCTCTCCCAAAAGGAACAGGAAAACATTCTGTTCGGCCTGCAGAGCCTGTCGGCAGCCCGATACCCGGAGGCCGGGGCGGTACTTGAAAAGCTGCGCACCTTCTTTCGCAAGGAGGACCCCGACTGGATCGACGTGGACTTTACCAGCTGGGGAAGCGGCAAAGAGGAAAAAGAACGGTTCGACCGGCTGCGCGGGGCCATTCTTTCAAGGCGGCAGGTAACTTTTGACTATGTCAGCGCCGCAGGAAAAGAAACCAAGCGGACGGTAGAACCGGTCAAGCTGCGCTTTAAGGGGAATTCCTGGTATTTACAGGGATACTGCCTAACCCGGGAGGATTACCGCACCTTCAAGCTCATCCGAATGAGAAATCTGCAGGTGACGGAGCACGCCTTCCCGGAAGAACGGATGATAGATCTCCCCATTGAGCCGGACCTTTCGGCCATCGCCAATCCTTTGCCCATGGTTCTGCGTTTTTCCCCCGCCATCCGGCATCGGGTTTACGACGAATTTCCCTCCGACTGTCTGACGAACAATGAGGACGGAAGCCTGACGGCCCGAGTGGTCTTCTGGGAAAGCGAATGGGTGTGGGGATATCTACTGTCCTTCGGTGGCGCGCTGACGGTATTGGAACCCGAATGGGCGCGCAAGCGGGTTCTCGAGAGCCTATATGCGGCTCTCGAAAATTACCGGTGAAACTGGACATGCTGTTGTCGCATTCCGCGTGGTACACTGAGGACACCCAAAGAAAAAGGAGATGACTGCAATGAACTTATCCTACGAACGGATTGTACTCTCCCCGAAAACGGTGGCGGGCCTGGGCCTTCGCACCTCGAACCTATCCGACAGTATGACCGAAGACATCGGCGGGCTGTGGAACCGGTTCTATTCAGAAGCCTTCGCGTGTATCCCGGACAAGGTGACCGGACGGGGAATCGGGCTTTATCACCATTATGAAAGCGACCATCTGGGTGCCTATGACATGATGGCATGCTGCGAGGTGGCAAGCACCGAACAGGTGCCAGAAGGCTTCGCAACCGCGACGATTGCCGGCGGGCCTTACGCCCGTTTCGTCCTCCACGGGGATGTACAAAAGGACGTGGCAGCTTTTTGGCAGGAGCTTTGGACACTTGGCCTGTCCAGGGCCTATACTACTGATTTTGAAGAATACATCTGCGGGTCGGGCGGCATGCAGGATATGGAAATTCACATCTACATCGCACTTGATGAGGAAACACCAGAATCTCCCGTCTGCTAAAGCCGTGGCATGCCTATGGACGGTCAGGAATGGGGGACGACGCCGACGGACGTATAAGCACCCAATACTGTACCGATTGCTACGAAAACGGGGGATTCACCACCTCTCCTACCCTAGAAGGGATGATGGAGCAGTCCCTTTCCTTCCTGATGCAGGGCGGCTCCTTTGAAAATGAAGAAACAGCCCGGCAGGCCATGCGCCAGTATCTGTCCACCCTGGGACGGTGGAAGCAAGCGCAGAAATAGAAAACCACAAAGAGGCGTTTCTATCGAGATCATTTCCGTGATGGCAGACAATTTGGAGGACGAGCCTCTCGGCTGCACCATGTGCGACAAAAAGAAAGACGCCGGGTTCCTTCCAAGATGGCCTAGATGAAGGCGATCTCTGAGGAAAGGCTGGTCTTTTTGAAATACCAGGCGCGGACAAGACGTTTCTGGAACGTCTGCCCGCATACGGCTTTTAGGAGGAAGAATAAATGGCAACGGTATGCGCACCCACTCCGGAAAAACTGGCCGCAATGCTGGGGCCGGAGGCGTTTTCCCGCTTTGAGGCGCTTTCGGTTTATTTGCAACAGACATACGGCCCGGAGCTTCTCTGGTATGACGGGGGCAAGAAATGGACATACGAATGCAAGTTTCGCCGGGGCGGCAAAACGATTGCGTCTTTGCTGGCGGATGCGGGGGAAGCAGGTCTTTTGCTGATCTTCGGGAAAACGGAGCGGGAAAAAGTGGAGGTGTTGCGGGCTTCCCTTTCCCCGGCCCTGCTCTCTTGTTACGACCGGGCCGCCACTTATCACGACGGAAAATGGGTGCTGTTTCCTTTAGACGGAACGGCCATGCTGGAGGAGTATCTCCCCTTTCTCGCCGTCAAGCGAAAGCCGAACGGAAAGAAACCAGCTACGTCTTGGAAAAAGCTGGACTTTAAGAAGGCCTACCCCGACCTCTACCTTCCCAAGCGCACCCCTTCCCTGGTTGCCGTGCCGCCCATGCTATTCCTAATGGTGGATGGGACGGGAGAGCCCGCGGGAAAATGCTACCAGGAGGCGCTGCAAACCCTGTACGCCCTGGCCTTCTCCATCAAAATGCGCAAGATGACCGGCAACGTCCCCCAAGGGTATGTGGACTACGTGGTCCCGCCGCTGGAAGGGCTTTGGTGGAGCGAAGGGGGACAGCTCGACCTGTCCGACCGTTCCTCCTGGCATTGGACCGCCATGCTCCGCCAGCCGGACTTTGTGACGAAAGCCGTGTTCGAAGAAGCGGTGGCAGAGGTGCGGCGCAAAAAGCCGGAGGTCCCGGTGGAAAAGGTTCGCCTGGAAGTGTTCGAAGAGGGGCTTTGCGTTCAGGCGATGCATCTGGGGCCCTATTCCACGGAAGAGACCACCATGGACGCCCTTGTGCAGTTCGCGGCGGCAAACGGGTACCGGGAGGACCTGGGCGAACGCAGGCACCATGAGCTTTACCTGTCCGACCCGCGCCGAGCCAGCCCCGACCGGCTCAAAACCGTGCTGCGCATCCCGGTCAAACAAGCATAAAGCGGCTTTCTTTCTAAAAACACCCGGATGGTAAAACCATCCGGGCGTTTTTCATCGCAGGCTTTTTACATAAGCCACCAACGGCGCAACCGAAGCGGGGTCGGAAAAGTCCTCCGCCTTGCCGTAGGAATCAAGCAGGCCCTGGTCGTCCCGGGTGCGCTCGGACGGGGCTTTTTTGCGGAGCATGTGCACGAGCATCTTCATCATCATCCGGTGCATCCACTTGAGCTTTTGGTAATCCATCCCCCCGCGCAGGTGAAAAACCCTGGTGCTTGCAAGGATGTGCGGCGCGAAATTTTTCTCCATGAGAGGGGCGAACACCTCCGCCTTGTCGGCAGGCGAAAGACCCACGGTGAACAGCGCCGCAAGCTTTCCTTTTAGGGCGGCCTCATGCCGCCTCACAAAGGAAGCGCCCCCCACTTTCCCGGCATAGAGCCCTCCACCGACCACCACCAGGTCCGCTTCCCGGATATCCCGCTCCCCTGCTTGGGATACGGACAGGGCGCGGCCGCCCAGCTCCTCCGCAATCCACCGGGCGTACTTCTCCGAATAGCCGTACTGGGATTCGTAACATATCAAAACCGATTTCATAGCTGCTCCTCCATTCGCCCAATGTTTTGTTCAAGCTGCTTCATTCCCTGATAAAGCCCGTCCATCTGCGCCTGGCCGATGCCGCTAAACACCTGGGAAAGCCATTCCTCTTCCCTGCCGGCCCGGGCGGCAAAATAGTCCTTACACGCGCCGGTCAGCCGCAGGCGGGTTTGCCGGCTGTCCTTTTGATCCTTCTGAAGCTGCAAAAGCCCTTTTTCCGAAAGCCGCCCCGCCAGCTTTTTGACGTTTTGCCGGGAGCACCCCATAAACGCAGCAAGCTCGCTTATGGTGGGCGCCTTTTCCCCGAACTGGGACAGCACCGCCACCAAAAGCCACTGTTTCATGGTGATGTTGGGGTCCAGCCGGTCCCCGATCAACTGCAGCTTGTTGGCAAAGACAAAGAGCGCGCCGAAGATATACTGGCGCTGGGTCAGGTTCTCCATGAAGTGCGGCCTCCTAAATAGGTAACTGGTTGCTTATCAGCATACCAGCCGGCTTCCCTTTTGTCAAGCCCGCTTGACAGGGGCGGACAAAGGGATTAGCATAAAAGCGCAGAGATCAAAACACGGTCCGGTTGGTAGTCCGGGCGCGGCGGAATGCCGTCAGTAACCTGCCTCCTATGGTTGTCCATTCTCTGCGGGGATTTCACAAAATAGGAGGAATGACGATGGACGTCACAGCAAGGTTAACTGTGTTCTTCGAAGACCCGTTCTGGGTGGGGGTGTACGAACGGCACACCGGGCCGCGTTTGGAGGCGGCGAAGGTCATCTTCGGCAAGGAACCCACCGACGGGCAGGTGTACGAGTTTTTCCTGTCGCACTTTACCCGCCTGCGTTTCGGCGCGGTTTTTGCCCCGCAAAGCCCGCTCGGGCGGCGGCCAAACCCCAAGCGGATGCAGCGGGAAGCGGCAAAGGCCCTTCTTTCCCGCGGGGTCGGCACCAAGGCCCAACAGGCCGTCAGCGCCCAGCGGGAGGAAGCCGGCAGGTTGCGGCAGGCTTTGCGGCGGGAACGCGCGCTGGAGGAAAAGGAACGCCGGTTTGCCCTGCGCACCCAGAAGCGCAAGCAAAAACACAAGGGCCGGTAGCGTCCGGGTCCACGTAGAAGGAAAAGCCGTCTGCACGCAAACGCGTTCAGACGGCTTTTGTCTCTTTTTCAAACGGAGCGATGAGCGCCAGCTTCTCGGCACGGGACAGCTTTTTGATCTCCCGTTCCCTTCGAAGGGCCGCGGCCTTGTCCGGGACCTTTTCCCAGTAAACCAGCGTCACCGGACGGCGGGCCTTGGTATACTTAGCGCCTTTGCCCTGGTTATGGGCCTCGACCCGGTGGGAAAGGCGGTTGGTCCAGCCGGTGTAGAGCGTGCCGTCTTGGCAGCGCAGGATGTAAACACAGCAGCCGGGTTCCATCCGGCCCCCTCCTTTCGTCACCTAAGCTGTATGGGGACTTCTTCGTGGATTTGCAGGGTGTCGGGGGTTACCAGGCAGTCCATCGCTACCAAGCGCACTCCTTCCCTTTGCGCTATGCGCAGCACGTCCCCGAAGGCTTTGTGGGTGCGGTCGTTGGGCCGCAAGCAGCCTACCCCTGCCATCTGGATGACAAAGACCAGGTACGCGTCATACCCGTCTTTTCGGCAGGCGCACAACTCTTCGATATGCTTGACCCCGCGCTGGGTGGGCGCGTCGGGAAAAAAGGCTTCGTTTCCTTCCTCCAGCGTGACCCCCTTGACCTCCACAAAAGCCTCGCGCCCGTTTGCCTCCAGGTAAAAGTCAAACCGGGAATGGCGGTAGCGGCATTCGGGGCGAAGGACGGTCAGGTTCTCGACCAGGCCGCCCCCTCGCAGCCATTCCTCCACCACCCGGTTGGGCGCCTGGGAATCCATGTTAATGAGCCGCGCGCCTTTTTGCACCGCCACTAAGTCGTATTTCGTTTTGCGGGCCGGGTTTGCGCTTTCCTCTAAGTAAACCTCCGCCCCGGGAAGCAGCAGCTCCTTGCAGCGGCCGGTATTCTTTACGTGGCAGGTTTCCACTTGCCCGCCCAGCTCCACTCGCGCCACAAACCGGTTGGGGCGCTCCAAAAACACGCCCTTTTGGATTCTCGAATAGGTCATAGGCCCTCCTGACGGCTTTTTTCTTAGGATACCGCGAAAGGCCCATTCTGTCAAAGGCAGGCGGACTAGACCGGTCCGCCGCACGGGGGAAGGCAGGCCCGCTCTCCTGTGCGGCGGGCTGCCCCACGACCGCAACCTTACGGATTCCGTCCTTGCTGCCCCTCCCCTTCCTCGGGCGGCCAGCCACCAAGGGAGGGCAGAAAGAAGTGATTGAGCCGGATGCCGAACCGATCGGACAGGCGCAGCAGAACCTTCACCCCCGTCCGGCGGGGCAGGGTCCCTTCTTCGATTTTTGTCAGGGTAGCCGTAGTGACTCCCATGATTTTGGCCATGCGGGTTTTGGACAGGCCCGCCCGCTCCCGCAGATAGCGGATGTTCGCACAAAGCTGCTTGATTTCCTCTTCTTTGGTCATGGTTTCCCACCCTTTCTACAAAGAAACTTTGTAACAATAAATATTATTACAAACTTTCTTTGTAAAGTCAACACTTTTCAAAAATTTATGCTAATTTATTAGAATGAGGTGATGTATGTGACGCTTGGACAAAAAGTAAAAATGCTCAGAGAGCAGCTTGACCCTCCGAAAACACAAACCGTTGCTGCTCAAGAGATTGGAATTTCACAACAAAAATTGTCTTATATTGAATTGGGTCATTATGAACCTCCTTTACGTGACCTGATTGCACTCTGTAAATACTATAATGTATCCGCAGATTATTTATTGGGGCTTCCCCGTGAAATGCCCTATCCAGATAGATAAAAGGAACATCCGACTAGAGAGGGGAAAGCATCCCTTTATTCTGAGCGGATGTTCCTTTCTTTATTGAATTTCGAAGATCTTCGTCCCTAGCATAGCACATTCCATTTGGCTTGCAACAATTTACATATTAAATGTGTAGGATTTTTTTGCGGCGCCTTTCTGCCGGCATTTGGGCATAGAAAACGCCCGGAGCGAGAGGGTTTTCCCTCGCTCCAGGCGGGTGTTCCGCTTTTTTATACGGGCTCGGGCTGCCAGTCCTCATCCGGGTGCAGCCGTCCGTCCGGCCCCCGCAGAAACGCGCTGCCCACCGGCGCATCCAATAGCGCGATCACGTCCGGGTCATAGTTGCACAGGGTGTTCAGGCCGTACACGTCGGCGTGGCCCGGGTCGCCTAAGTATTCCTCCGTTTCGTCCCCAGAGAGAAACCGCCAGCCGCTGTCCGGCTGGTCCGGCACCGGCTCCTCCCGGTAGCAAAACCCCACCTTGCATCCGTCCACCATAATCCGGTCGCTGACGATGCAGCCCTCCTGGGAGGAAATCAGGGTCTTGATCTCCTCGGCGGGGATGGCGTAGGACTTGGGCGGCGGCGCGCAGACGTTTTTTCGGTGAATATCCACCACATCCGGAATCTCTCCGCCAAACCGGTCCACGAGCGCGTCCGTGCCGTGCTGTACCTTAAAGTCCATCTCCTCCTCGTAGAGAGGGAGCACCTGGTAAAACCGCACCGTTTCCCCGCCGGGCAGGCGGCAGGCCATAGCTTCCTCTCCGAACCGGTAGGGAAGCTCCAGCAGCACGCCGGAAAACTGGGTGTTCGGCGCCAGCGGCTCCCCGTTTGGCACCGTGTGCCCCCAGCCAAGCCAGGTGTTCTCACTGCCGGGCAGGCGGGCGAGAATTTTTAGCCAGCGCAGGGGCCAGTAGTCCTCCTCCTCGCTGCTGTTTAGGTCCCATTTGGGGGGCAGGCAGAGAACCATTTCCGCCCGCTCGAAGCCATGGCCTTCCAGGCCGTCGGGCAGGTGCATGCTGTGCGCGCCCATTCCCATGGTCACCAGGGTATAGAAATTGCGGGGCGGGGTGGGGGCGACAATGCCGATGTCCACTTGGATGTCCGGCGAGGCGATTTCCTGGAACACGTTGGCGAATTCGCCGAAGTGTTTTTGGATATGGGTTTCGAGGGCGTTTCGTTCTTCCTCGGTATAAAGCTCGGGCATGGGCGTTCGCTCCTTCCGGCCGCTTATGGGCGGCGTTTTCCTGGTATCATATGTATGACGGGGAGTCGTTTCTCATGCGTGCAGCGTCTTGCCGGGGAGGGTCCGGCGGGTGTATAATCAAAAGAAAACGAAGAAAGGAGCACTTATGTACACCATTGCTTCCCGCGTAGGGGCCAGCCAGACGGGCGCGGACGGGAACATGAAGCTCGTTTCCGCCATTGACCTGATGCAGGACTGCTCCATGCTCTGGATGGAATCGGAACCGTCCTTTGCAAGCTTTCTTTCCTCCAATCACCTGGGGATGTTTTTGCTTTTTCGCCAGGCGCAGGTCATCCGGCTGCCGCAGTACGGCGAACGGGTGCGCGCCGCCACCAGCATTTATCAGTGCAAGGGCTTCTACGGCTACCGCAACACCTTTCTTTACGGCGAGGACGGGGCGCCTTGCGTCAAGTCCTGGGGAATCGGCGCTTTCGTCAGCTACGAAACCGGGCGGATGGTGCGGCTTCCCAAGGAGGAGATGGACAAGGTGGTCTTAGACCCGCAGCTTGAGATGGACTACGGGGATAAGCGCATCCTTCTGCCGCCAAAAGCGTCCACGGCTTTGCCTGCGGTCCCGGTCCGGCGAAACGACATTGACTTAAACGGCCATATGAACAACGCCCGGTATCTGGAGGCGGCAATGGAGCTGCTGCCCCAAGGGCGGCCGGTTTGCGGGTTTCGCGTGGAATACAAAGCGCCCGCCAAGCTGGGGGACCTGCTTTATCCGGGCCTCGTGGAAGCCGGGGACCGGGTTTACATTACCCTGTCCGGCGAAGACGGGCAGGCGTACGCGGTGGTGGAGTTCTCCCTGGGCTCCTGAACCGCCTTTGTTCAAACCAGAACGTCGGCAATCCGGTTTTGGAAGCCGGCGTTCGTTCCATTACCTTTGATTCCGGCCTTATAAAACGAAGAGACAGAACCGGTTG
This sequence comes from Clostridiales bacterium, assembly GCA_018364155.1. Classification (GTDB taxonomy): domain Bacteria; phylum Bacillota; class Clostridia; order Oscillospirales; family Acutalibacteraceae; genus Solibaculum_A. The sequence goes on along the minus strand of JAGZMM010000002.1, from coordinate 255,581 downwards.
GGTTCTGTCTCTTCGTTTTATAAGGTCAACTTTGCGATGAAAAAGGAAAGGGCCTGGAACGCGAACTGGATGTCAATGCTCTCGACGGAAAGGGAGGCGCTTTCGATGCCCTTCCTGGCCGCGAATACCATACCTGGATAAAAGAAAAGAGTCTAAACGCACATTGCGTTCAGACTCTTTCTCATGGTTGCGGAGGCAGGATTTGAACCTACGACCTTCGGGTTATGAGCCCGACGAGCTACCGGACTGCTCCACTCCGCGCTATTTCTGTTCACTCTATCGAGTGTTTTATTATTATAGAGCATTTTTTTCTCAAATGCAATAGGTAATTTCAGGTTTGGGTATTACCACAAATATAAATCCATTAAAAAATGAAATCTGTATAATTTTTCTGTATTTGCTCATAAGAACCTCTTATTTCGATGGGGAAAGCCTCTTAGTCCCTCAGGTAGAAATAATACCAAGAAAGCACTCCAAAACACAGGCCGGTTCTGGAGGAAACCGACCATGCCGCATTCCATTGAGAACTTCAACGAAAAACACGCCCTTCATCCGTAAATGGAAAACGCAATTTCTTATTTTTAGTAAAAATCATCCAAAAATTAGGAAACTTGTTTGGCGCAGACCACCGTTCTCTTGACAGGATTTGTGCGGCCCCATATAATGCAACCATAGGATGTGGAAAATCATGGACAATTTTTACAGAAAACCTGATTCGGAAGGTGGTTGAACCATGAAGCTCAGCGAGTTGCTTTCGTCTCTTTATCAAAACACGCTGGAATGCACCTTTTCCAAAGATGCAACGCTCTGCAAGGGTGCTTCCAAGTTTGGGGGGAAACCAGACCTTCCGGCGGATTTTGAATGGTTTTATTATGAAGGAAAGGATTTCCACGATGTAACGAAAAACCGTCCTCTGGCCTTTCTCCTTCAGATTAACTGCGAGGAACTTCATTCGATGGATACAGACGGTCGTCTGCCCGACAAGGGAATCCTATATTTCTTCTATGAAATGGAAACGCAAACCTGGGGATTTGACCCGGCAGACGCGGGAAGCGCCCGGGTTTATTATTACGACGGGCCAAAAGAGGGACTGGTTTCTACCGAGTTTCCCATGGATTTGGCTCCCGATTTCCGGTTTCCGGAACTTGGCATAAAGTTTTCATCTCGCTGGGACCTGCCGTCTTGCGAAGAATTTGTGTCCGACTGCGCCAAGGGTGTTCTCACAGATGAAGACTTGGACAATTATGAGGTGGAGCGTCAAGCCGCTCTCGACCTGCCGGACCAACCCGATACGATTACCAAGCTTTTGGGCTTTGCCGACGTCATCCAAAACGAAATGCGCGAAGAATGCGAGTGGGTGACCAACGGCATCTACTGCGGCGGAAAGGTAACGCTCCCGGAAGAAGACCGGGTCCGGTTTGCAAAGGCAAGCAAGCAGTGGCGGCTGCTGCTGCAGCTGGACACGGTGGAAAGCAACGCGGATGATTTTGAATTGATGTTCGGCGATTGCGGCCGGCTTTACTTTTATATCCGGGAATCGGATTTGAAGGCCCGGGCCTTTGACCGGGTCTGGATGATTTCCCAGTGCTATTGACGTTGCAGCCGTAAAGAGGATGCCGGGTTATTTTGCTTTTTCATGGGCATTGCGATCGAATCGGAAAGGAAGGGGAACGGATGAAAAGCGAGCTGCAGCAGATTCCCGGTGTGGGCGCCGCAATGGAGCGGTTTCTTCTGGAACTGGGATATGACACCGTCGCTTCCTTAAAGGACAGTGATCCCCAGGAAATGTACGAACGCAGTTGCTTACAAAGAGGCGTCAAGCTGGATCGGTGCGTTCTCTACGTTTACCGGCTGTGTGTTTATTACGCTCAGACCGAGCATCCCGATCCCCAGAAGCTCAAATGGTGGTACTGGAAGGAGAAAACGCAATGAAGACGATGAAAGCGCTGGTATGGCGGGAGGACGGCTCCCTTGCGCTGACTGACCGGCCGGTTCCCAAGCTTGTAGAACCGCAGGACGCCATTGTAAAGGTGACGTTGTCTACCATCTGCACCAGTGATCTGCACATTGTACACGGCGCAGTGCCCCGGGCAAAACCGGGAATCGTGCTGGGCCATGAATTTGTGGGAATTGTGGCGGCTGCCGGAAAGGCGGCGGGCGGACTTAAGCCCGGTGACCGGGTGGCCGCCAATTGCATCACATTCTGTGGAGACTGCTGGTTTTGCAGGCATGGCTTTATCAACAACTGTGAGAAGGGCGGCTGGGAACTGGGCTGCCGAATGGACGGCTGCCAGGCGGAATATGTGCGGGTTCCCTTTGCAAAGCAGGGGCTGACGAAAATCCCGGACGCGGTGGCCGACGAGGATGCTCTCTTCGTAGGGGACATTCTTTCCAGCGGCTATTTTGGAGCCCAGCTCTGCGCGATCACCCCGGGCGACACGGTGGCGGTCATCGGTGCGGGGCCGGTGGGGCTTTGCGCCATGCAATGCGCAAGGCTGTTCGGCGCCGGGCAGGTGATTGCGCTGGACATCGATGAAAGCAGGCTTGCTCTGGCGAAAAAAGAAGGCTTTGCCCAGGTTACCTGCAATCCCCGAACGGAAAACGCCGAAGACCTGGTGCGTTCTTTGACCGGGGGACGGGGTGCGGACGCAGTGATTGAAGCGGCGGGCGGAGCGGACACCTTTGAGCTCGCCTGGCGGATCGCGCGGCCAAACGCGGTGGTGGCTTTGGTAGCCATGTACGAAAAGGAACAGCGGCTGCCCTTGCCCAGTATGTACGGAAAAAACCTCCTATTTAAGACCGGCGGAGTGGATGCGGTTCATTGTGCCCGGCTTTTGGACCTGCTGGCGGCCGGGCGGCTGCGCACCCGCTTTCTCATCACCCACAAGGGTCCGCTCAATGCGATCCTGGAAGGGTACCGGGTGTTCGAAGCGCGAAAAGAGGGCTGCCTGAAATGGGCGGTTACGCCCTATGAGGCGTGAGAAGGAAGGGAAACGTCATGCGGCTGTTCTTGGCCATTGAACTAAGCGACGCGGTAAAAAACCAGCTGTGTGCTGCGATGGATACCTTGCGGGCAAACGCCCGCAGCGGGAACTTTACCCGAAGGGAAAACCTGCATCTAACGCTGGCATTTTTGGGAGAGCAGACCCGGCTCGACGCGATAAAGGCCGCCATGGAGGAGGCCGCGGGCAAATCCTTTTCCCTGACGGTGTCGGGGGCTGGGCGCTTTCACCGGGAAGGCGGGGACATTTGGTGGTGCGGGGTGGAAAAAAGCCCGGCCTTAACTGCTTTGTACACATCTCTTTGCGCTGCTCTGCGAGAACGGGGTTTTCTTATGGAAGCCAGAGAGTACCGGCCGCACCTGACGCTGGGACGGCAGGTGCTAATGCGGCCAGACTTTGATAAAAAGGCTTTTGCTGCCTCCATCCCCGCGGCCGCTATGGAGGTAAAGGCGATGAGCTTAATGCAATCGGTACGGATAAACGGCCGGCTTATATATAAGTGCTTATACCGGACCATGTTGAAGGACGGCGAAGGGGCTTGAGCTGCTTTGGTGATGAGGTGCAGCTACGGATTCTCCTTCCAGGCACATCGGTGACACAACCATATTATTTCAAACCATCGGGAAGACTTTCTTGGTCTTTCTCGGTGGTTTTTTGATTTCCTATTAAAAAGTAGTAAAAATCTTCAGATTTTTAATAATTATATGAAAATTACGCTTAAACTATTGACATTTTAGTTGGAATATATTACTTTTATAAAGAAATGGACAAATTATTAATAAAAATAATCATATTTTTACTTGACATTTATTATAATCGTCTGAAAACAGATAAATGCATCATATGTCTCTATCTATTGTTTTTGATTTTCTGTATGGGTTTTACCTGCGTCAAAAACCAGCGCAATCAAAATGTGCCGGTTTTAATAAGAAGGAGGAAGAAAAATGAGAAAGCACATTCCCAAACGCATTGGTGCATGGGTAACCTCGTTGGCTCTGCTATGTACCATGTCCGCGGCGGCGCCGATGGGGATCAGCGCCGCCGAGTCCCAGTCCGCTTCCAGCGGCCTGCGTACCATGGAGTATCTGGACCGGGGACTGGTAGCCGCCGAAACGGCAGACGGCATCTTTCTAAGCTGGCGTTTCCTGGGCGATGAGCCCGACGGCCTCTCGTGGAATCTCTACCGCAAAGACGCGGGCGATGCAGATTTCAAAAAAATTGCTACCATTACCCCCCAGGACGTTGCGCCGGAGAGCAATTATGAGACAAATCCCGGCATCGTCAAGGAAAATACCACCCCGTCCAACTACACCGACCCGGATGGGAAAATTACGTCCGAATATGAAGTAGCGCCGGTTATTGACGGTGTGGAAGGCCGCAGACAGGGTCTGTCCGTACCGATGCTTTCCTCTCTGCCTGCAAAGGAAGGCCAGGAAGACCGGGCGGCGGTACACTATATTCCGCTGAAAGTGCCGGATCCCATTCCTGTGGCGCAGTTCCATTACCGTGGGAAAAACTTCGGCGCGGGCATCCGTCCCTATGGCGGAAATGAAACGACCAACGCCGACTTGGATGTGAAGGTAGATACCGACATATTCAACGCTTTGCGCACCGCTTACAACGAAAAGACAGTCGTTACTCAAGAACAGATGAATCAATGGGTCGCGACGCTTGGCGAATACACCGGCGACGCCGACTGGGCGCTGACCAACGCATTCACCGGTCCGGCTGCCATTTCCGACGCGCAGTATGCGGAATTGAAGGATAAGTACATGGACTATTACGACAGCCTCGCCAGCTGGGAGATTGTCGATATGGACCTGCTGCGCGCCTTCCGGGAGCCCCATGACAACAAGACACCGGTGACCCAGGAAGACCTCAACGGCTGGGTTGCGCAGCTCAATGCCTACAACGAGACCCCCAATCGGCTCGGTGTGGCTACCTACGACGCCAATGCGGCGGATTACAAGCCTTGGGCTCCGTCCGTTTCGCTGGGAGCGGACGGCCTGATCAGCGACGCCCTTTACAGCGAGCTGGAAGCCGAATTCATTAAGTATATCGAGAATCTCGACGAAGGCACCAGCCTGCCTTATGCTATGGAAGACGGCAAGGTGGTCACCCGCATGAGTGACACGGTGGGTTCCTATGTGACCGGCGATATGACCACTGCAGACTTTGACGGCGACGGGGAATATGAAATCGTGCTTGCTTGGAGAGTCAAGCGCCCGATGCATTCCGATCCGCTGGAATCCGAGCCGCTGCGGTACGGACATGCCACCACCGGTGCCCCTGTATACATTGATGTATACAAGCTGGACGGCAGTCTGCTGTTCCGTGTGGACATGGGCTACAACGTCCGCTCCACCAATGGTCATGAAACCACCATGTTCGCCCAGGACTTTGACGGCGACGGCAAGGCCGAGCTGATGCTCAAGACCGGCCTCGGCACTCGCATCGGCCATTGGGACGAAGCACAGCAGACGGTGGTTTATGACAACGAAGCCGAAGATGTAGTCGGCGGCGAGATCGGATTGGAGTCCACCACCGACGCCTTCATCAATTACTTTGAAACCGGCAACACGCAAAAGCTCGACGAGCATTGGGCTATTCTCAACAGCTTCACCATCTCCTACCGCAGCCCGATCCAGGTGGGGGGCAACGATGGCGTCAACGACAAGGATTTGAAGCGCTGGATCAAAACCTATCATGTGGGCCCCACCGGTCCTGCTCCCGGCGGCGAATGGTTTACCGCCTTTAAGTACGACGCGAATGCCGGCGAAGGGTATATCATCGATTCCACCGATTATCCCCACAAGTATGCGGGCAGCGTGGACGGCGACAACTGGGCCATGACGCCGGAAACCCAGCGCGGCAACTTCTCTTACCTGGCGTTCCCTCACGAGAGCACGTTGGGCGATCCGGAAGGGTACAAAGCGCAGTTTATGGACGAAAAGGAAGCCTACTGGCTGGAGAATCCGTGGAAGCAGGCTGTCTGGGGCGATGCACAGGGCAACCGCGCCAGCCGCTTCACCGGAGTGGTGGCATCTTTGGACGGTCAAAAGTGGTATGCGGTTTCCAACCGCGGCTATTATGCTCGTACCACCCTTGCCGCCTTTACCATCGACACTCATAACAACGAAGATCCCTCCGACGACACGGTGGAGCTTTTCGCCACCTTTGACTCGGCCGACTCCGAATACTGGTCGCTGGGCGGCGACGCATATGATTACCAGAACCGCGGCAATCACCAGATCCAGTCTGGCGACTTGGACGGCGATGGTAAGGATGAGGTGCTGTTCAAGGGCATGACGTTAAAGCTGAGCGACCAGAAGGTAGACGGCATTTATAAGATTCTGCCCTTGGTCCTCATCGGCGACATGATGCCTCTGTCGGACGACTATGCCGAGAATGGATTGAGCGGACCTCCGCCCCGCGGCGAAGTTTTCTACGGCACCGAGGAGCTGCGCAACAGCGGAATGAGCCAGTGGGCTCCTCTGCGCCACGGCGATTACAGCTATCTGCTTCCTGCGGACAAATCCAACAAGCTCCTTTTCTATAGTTCCAATGAAGAGCATATTTACGACGACATCCGTACCGGTGAGCAGTATGGATGGATGCCTGGTATCACCGTTCACGACCCGCTTGTGGGCAACACCGACTTGGACGCCGACCGCAACGTGAATGTAGACAGCCGCAATTCCCTGATCTTCGGCGTTTACGCCGGCAAAGATGAAACGGGCACCATCGTCGGCAAGCTTACCAACCGTTTCCCCGGCGTCCAGACCGGCAGCGCCGAGGGAGATATGGGCGGCGTCTATAACTTCGCCACCGGCGAACGGCTGACCAACGAAGACGGCTCCAGCCTCAACAATGTGAACAAGGGCCTGCCCAGAGCCTATGCCATCTGGTTCGGCGGAGGACTTACCCAGTTGGGCATCAACACCTACAGCTCGGTCATCCGTTCCTTTGATCCGGATACCCTGGAGAGCAGCGAATGGCTCCAGACCGGCATCGTCAACGGTGAGGACGACGGCGCAGACCGCCTGCCCTTCAAGGTGGACCTGTGGGGCGACTGGCGTGAAGAGCTGGTGGGACGCTACGGCTCGGGCGACGATCAGTGCCTGGGTATCGTTACCTCCCTGATCCCCACGGATTACGGCATCCGTACCCTGATGCACGATCCTCTCTACCGCCAGGGTGTGGCCAGCCAGAACGGCGGCTACAACTCTCCTGGTTTCCCCAGCTTCTATCTGGGCGATGAAGCCCCGCTGCCTCAGCAGAGAACGGATATTTATGTTCCCTCCAATCCTCTCAACGATGTTACGGCCAGTACGGATAAAAAGGTCTATGCGGTCAATGAAACCATTACGGTAACGGTGAATACGGATGCGTCCGTCTCCAGAGTGGTGCTGCAAAACGAAGGCGGCAGCTACTTGGCGGTAGACGGCACTTACGACGGCGTGGACAACGGGGACAACACCAAGACCTTCCAGCTTACCTTTGCGCTTGGTACGGTTGGGGAGCGCAGCCTGATCGTACACACGGCCGGGGATGACGGAAAGCTGGGTTCCACCGGCACAAAGCTTTCCTTTACGGTCAGCAATACCCCCATTGCTCCTCCTGCCGGGAATAACCCGCAGGTTCTTTCCGCTGGAATCGCATCCGGCTCGATGAAAGTGAACGCTCCCATTACCTTCCAGATTAAGACCAACACCGATGTGACCAAGGTTGCTCTCTTCAATGAAAGCGGCGCAGGCCTTGTATCCTCTTCCAGCTATGTGGACAATGGAAACGTCCGCACCTGGACCTTGACGCTCTCCTTTGGTTCCGCCGGCGCACGTACGCTGACGGTAAAATGCCAGGGTGCGCAGGGTATCTGGCTTGACTCGGGTAAAACGGTGAAAATGACCCTGCAGCGATAACCGACGGTTTTGGTTTTCACCGGTACATTTGCTCTCATGCGCAAAGCGGCCCTCCTGTACTATTTAGGTACAGGAGGGCCGCTCCTTTGGAATAAAAAGAGAAAGCCAGCGAATGGAACTACGAACTCAATTGTAACAAGCAATGCAAAAAGGACAGCCAAATTGGCTGCCCTTTTCATTGCTTCGATATCCGGATAATTGGGCCTTATACCGCCGGGCCGGAAGGTCCGCCCGGATTCCCCGTATGTTGGGCAATGGCGCCGTAGGCCTTGCCTGCCAGCGTCGTCAGCCACGGCACCCGCGCATCCTGGCCCTTGCACACATGCACCAGGCCGATGATCGCAAAGATCAGGACCACCAGGTAGATTACGCCGACAACAAAGCTGGTGATGCCGCTAGTCAGCCAGTTGAGCACCGGAACGACGTTGAACACGCCCATGATGCTCTGTACCACGCCGGCAATCCCGCTGACGATGGACAGGAAAAACGCCTGCATACATTGCCGGACCGCCCATTCGTCCCGCTCTGCCGCGATCACGAAGCCCAGCAGCAGGCCACACAGCAACACCTGACCCAAAATCGCCAGCACAAAGGCGACAATGGCGTAAAACGGCAGGACAATGTTAAACTTTCCTTTTCGCATGTTACAGTTACCCCCTCAAGAATTTGGTTTGCGAATCTAATTTTAGTATAGGCCTGACCTTTGACAAAGTCAATCCGATTTCGCCAAAAACAGGGCCTTTGCTATTAACCCTATGCAATGAAAGCTTGCTGTATTCCACTTTGTCCGGCTTCTCTGAAAAAAGGACGGCTGGCAAGCAGCCGTCCTTTTCCTTATTCTTTTGTCCGTTTGCGAAGCAGGGTCCCTGCGGCCACCGGGCGCGCGCAGGCAACCGTCAGGCGCATCTTCGGATGAGGCGCAACTTCTATCGGATTGCCGTCCAAGTCCCGCAGCTCGGTAAGCCGGAGCAGATAGGGCCGCTCGGAAGGGAAAAGGCAGTCCGCCTCGTCCCCTTCAAAAAAACGGTTGCGCTGTTCAAGCAGCACCCGGCCATTCTCCCAGCCTATCGCCACGGCAATCACCTCATAGTCCCGCACATAGCCGCCGGTTTCCAGCTCCTGGCCGGGCGTACCAAAAAGAAACCCGGTGCTGTATTCCCGGTGGCTGACCTTATGTACCTCTTGCCGAATCCAGTCGGGCAGCGGCTCGCCGTTAGGATGGGCGGCGTAAAAATCAATGGCCTGCCGGTAGGCATAGGCGGTGACCGCCGCATAGTAGGCGGACTTGGCTCGGCCCTCGATTTTAAAGCTGGTGACACCCGCCTTTGACAGGGCGGGCAGATGGTCGATCAGACAAAGATCCCGAGCGTTGAGGATATAAGAGCCGCTTCCTTGTTCCTCCACCGGGAAGTACTGCCCAGGGCGCTTCTCCTCCATAAGCGCATAGCGCCAACGGCAGGGCTGAGCGCAGTCCCCCCGGTTGGCGTCCCGGCCGGTCAGGTAGTTGGACAAGAGGCACCGCCCGGATACCGACATGCACATGGCTCCGTGCACAAAGGCTTCCATCTCCAGCTCCTGAGGGGTATTTGCCCGGATCTCCTGGATTTCCGTCAAGGAAAGCTCCCTCGCCAACACCACTCTGGACGCGCCCAGCTCATAAAAGGCTCGGGCGGTCAGATGGTTGACCACTCCTGCCTGGGTGGAAACATGGAGGGGCACCTGGGGCGCCACCCGCTTTGCCAGGGCAAGAACCCCTACGTCGCTGATAATAAACGCGTCCACTCCGCTTTGGGCGGCAAAACGCAGGGCATCGGGCAAACGGGGAAGCTCTTCATTTCGCGGCAGGGTGTTGCAGGTAAGATAAACCTTGACGCCGCGTTCATGGGCGTAGGCTACCGCTTCGGGAAGCTCCTCGGCGAAGTTCTTCGACGAAGTGCGCATGCCGAATTCCTGTCCCGCCAGGTACACGGCGTCCGCCCCGAAGTCCACGCTGGCTTTCAGGCGCGAAATGTCTCCGGCGGGGCAGAGTAGCTCTGCCCCGCCGCATGGGATTGGATGAAATACGTTTTTACTGTCCACTGGATGCCTTAACCTCATTGTCGATGGCTTCCGCCGTCTGTATATTTTTCAGATGGGCGTTATAGGTGGTGGCGTAGTAATAATTGCCCTTCAGGTCGGTAACAAAGAAGAGATAGTTGGTTTGGTCCGGCGACAGCGCCGCCAGAATGGCTTCAATGCCAGGATTGCAAATGGGGCCGGGCATCAGACCCGCCACCTGATAGGTGTCGTATGCGGCGGCATTGTGGGCCTGGGCGTATTCGGTGGTGGGATCGGACTCCAGGCGGGGGAATTCCCGGCTGTTGAGCCGGTTGTGAAACACAGAGGAAATTTTGAGCATCTGCTCGTATTCGCCCGATTCTTCCTGAATGACCGACGCCAGGGTGAGAAGCTCATCAACGGTCATACCGGACGCCTTTGCCTGTTCACGCATTTCCGCTGTGATTTTCTTCTCGGTGTTGGCCAAAAACTTGCCGATCACGCTGTCGGGTGCTTCGCCCTTGTAGAACTCATACGTGTCCGGGAAAAGATAGCCTTCCAGCTTGGTCAGCCGGTCTGGATCGTCGGTGGGGATATCCTTGACCAAATCGTATTCAAATTCGGTATTCTGCAACGAATTCATCAATGCTTCCCGGGTGTTGACGCCGTTTTCCACTAGCCGGTCCACAATCTGCTCCAGGGTAAAGCCTTCAGGGAAATTCAGTTCCACCGTTTCATAGGTGGCCCCGGCTCCCTTCAAGCTGGAAATAATGCGCATATAGTCGTAGTTGGTGTTGATGGTATACTCGCCCGGCTCGATTTTTTCCGTGGATTTCGTCAGGCTCATGTACAGCTTGAAAAAGAGCGGCTGGCTGACTGCGCCGCTATCTTTGACGATCTGCACCACCTGGTCGGTGGTCGCCCCTTCCGGAATGGTAATGGTTACTTCAGCGTCTGGCTTTACAAGGCCCACCATGTCGTTGATCCCCAAAAGCAAAACAAAAGAAAGAAGCAAGGAAACGCCGATGATGACCACCGCGTAAATCAGCGATTTGGCGCAGCCGCCGTACAGCACCTTATTTTCCTTTTTCTTCTTATTGCCGTCGAGCTTCTTCTTTGCCGGGCCGTTTGCCGTATTCACGTCGGGCGTCTCCCCCTCGTCGTCCTCGTTTGCCAGCTCGAACAGGTCGGTCATCTCGTCGCCGGCATCCTCTTTTATGTTCACCTTGAATTCCGGCGGTTGATCCATCGGCTCAAAGAGCGGCTCGGCGGGGATTTCGGGATCCTTGGGCAGATCGACGGGGATATCCTTGTCGTCTGCAGGATAGTTCGGATTTTCGTTCATGTACGTTCCTCCTGTTGTGGCGGAGCCGTCGGGCATCGCCGCCAAATAGGTTTCATGAAAGGCTTGCTTTATCGAAAACGCCCGCCGGCTTTCGGCGCGCGGGTGGAGCCGTCACTTCTCGAAAAGGGAATGCGTATACTGAAATAGAATCCCCGGCTGCCAAACAGGGGAGCAAAAGTGAGGTGACAAGTATGTGCTGCAACGGCGGAGCCAACAACTGCTGTTGGATTTGGATTCTGCTGCTCGTGCTACTGTGCTGCGGTTGCGGCTGCCGACGCGGGTAACATAAGGAAAACGGACAGGGGGTGTTTCCCTCACAGGGGAAACGCCCTCTTTCCTTTTATTGCACAGGTACGTGGGTACGCCTGGTGTAATCCTCGGTCACAAGTATGTCCACCCATTTGTCATACCGACCGTGGGGCAGCCGCCGCTGCACGCAGCTGCGGTAGCAGATACCCACCGTGGTCCCCTGAAACCGGGAAAGAAACCGGTCGTAATAGCCTTTTCCATAGCCCAGTCGAAAGCCGGTATGGTCAAACCCAAGCCCCGGCACAATGCAAAGGCCCCGGGAAAAATCGGTCATTTTCTCACACCGGTCCACAATCGGTTCAAGCACGCCAAAGGTACCCGGCTCCAAATCGGACAGAGAACGGATAAAATAGAAGTCCATCTCTCTCGTCCCCGGCACGCACCGAGGCGCCGCCACTCGTTTGCCGGCAGCCAGGGCTTCCTTTAGGATGCCAATGGTGTCCACCTCAATGGCGGTGGAGATATAAAGAAGGAGGACCTTCTCCCGTTTATACTGATAAAGCGCCTGCACCCGCTTTCGGATGCGTGCGTCCCTGGTTTTTTTCTCGTCCTCCGGCATGTCCGTGCGAAGCTCCCGAAACCGGCGGCGAAGCTCCGTCTTAAACACCCGGATATCGGTTACGGGCACAGAATGGAACCGCGCACCTTGTCTGCGGCTCCTTCTCCCCTCAGCGCTGCAAGCAAGGCAAGCGCAAACTGAGTCGCCGTTCCTGCACCTCTTGAAGTGATGAATGGCCCGTCCACCGCCACCGGTTCAGATCCCACGCTGGCGCCTTCCAGTTCCCCTTCGAATCCTTCATAGCAAACGGCTTTTCTGCCCTTTAACAGGCCCTTGTGTCCAAGAATGGAGGGTGCCGCACAGATTGCCGCCACAATCGCGCCCTTTTCCACCGCATGGTCAATGAATTTCTGTACCACCGGGGAATGTTCCAGGTTCAGCGTGCCCGGCATTCCTCCCGGAAGCACCACCGCCTCCAGGTCGTCGGGCATAGCCGACGAATCCAGCGTGTCCGCCGCCAGCACAATGCCGTGGGAACCCCGCACCGCCGTAGCACCTACACCCACGGTGGTCACATCTACGCCGGCCCGGCGCAGCAAATCAATGGGAGCGATGGCTTCCATTTCCTCAAACCCGTTGGCTAAAAATACATATACCATTTCGAAACCTCCGTTTCTTACACACAAATGCCTGTTTATTCCATGGTCAGGGGCAAAACCGCATCCTTCATCTGCGAAAGCGACCCGGTGATGGGACAAGCCATTCCCACCGGTTTTAGCGCTGTCCCCGTTTCTTCATTCAAAAGCCCCGTCGGCAAGCGCATCCGGACGAGTTTGCCGCCCGTTTCCCGTCCTAAAACTTCGCACAGATAAGGAAAGCTTTCTCTGCTTGCAATGGGGTCGAGACAGGTAATCTGGTCCTGCTCTTCGAAATAAAGGGCCGCTGTTTTCCCGGCGGGGGTATCCGCCGCCACCGTCTTGCCGCCGTAATAGGCGTGAACGGCAAGCTGGTAGGAAAGCATGTCCGCTTCCCACAGGAGGGACCCGGGCCTGTCTGCAAACGCGTCTTTGAGCGCCTCGCTTACAAAGGTCGGCGTTGCCTGGGTCGCTCTGCCGCCTGGAAGGGCAATCGCTTCAAGCGCTTCCTTGGAAAAGGTGCAGGAAACTGCTTTATATATGGTATCATACCCATGTTTTGCGTAATAGTCAAATAAAGGAGAGTTTGCCGGGCGAAGCGTCAAAAAAGAAAGCCCATCCTCGGCGGCCCCGTCGGCCGCTTCTTTTAACAAGCGAGACATGATTCCCTGCCCCCGAAACGGAGGCAGGGTCGCCGCCGCATAGATGTATCCAGCACGGGTCCACGTCCCGCCAAGGGCCATAGAAGCGGGCAGCACGTAAAGGGCCGACGCGATCTCACCGCCTTGCTCATAGACGTAAACGTCCGCCAAAGCCTTGCAGCCATTCAAAAACAAGGCGATTGCTTCCGCCTTGTCCCCAAAGACCTGCTCCCACAGCGCTTGCAGCTTGGGAGCGTTCTCCTTGTCAATCCGCGTTCTCATTCCTCGTCCTTCCACACGGCATAAGATTTTTCCACCAAAAAGGCTGGCTGGTAGGAAAGCTTTGCCCGTCGGAGCCCTTCGATGCCCATGTCCTCCTCCCGGTTGATGTACCGGTACCCGGACAGGCGCTTTTGGGCGAACACCTGGTTGATTTTGGGATACGCTCCCTGGATGGCGGAAAAGGCTTTTTCAAAATGCAGATCAAAGCAGTCGTCGGTCAGCGGTTCGCCGATGGTGAAGGCAATCACCTTGCCGTCCACCCGCAGAAGGCCGCCCTGCATTCCCAACTCGTCAAAATAATCCAAGGTGTCCCGCAGGGCAAGCATCTCGTCGTCGTAGCTGGAAGACCCTTTTTTGTCCTCCTGCAGCCATTCCTCAAACATATCCCAGCAGTCACACAGGTTGTGATGGTCGATGTCCTCATAGGTCCAATTGGGGTTATCCTGGTCGAACCGGGAGATGTGGTTGCGTTTGCCGTGGTACTTGCGCCCGGAAAGAGAAATCAGGTCGCTGCTTTCGTACACGTAGTCGTAGGCGTACCGGCAGTCCTCGTATTCAAACTGGCCCGGATACAATTCGTCCAGCTGACGGCGGATTTCGGGCGTTACCGAATAAAACCGCAAAGGCTGGTCGTTTTCCTCCGCGTCCGCCCGCAATAGCTCGATGGCCTCCCGCACGTCTCCCTTTCCTGCAGGGAAGAGATAGGCGCATTGCCGCAGGCAGGCCCTGGCCAGAAAAAAGTCCTTATATCGGGTGATCCGTTTATTAATGTACCGGCGCCACATATAGGTGCTGCCGAAGCTGTACTCGGAATTGTTGAAGTTCGCATAGGACGTGAGTTCGGTCACCCAGTCCCGGTCGGAAATGGTCGGTTCTTTAAAATCCAGCAATACTTGTTGCATCAATGTGTTATTCCCTCGATTCCAATCGTTCGCGAAATACTTGAAAGATATCTTCATGAATCTGCGCCACCGGCCTGGGCTGCTCGTCCTTCGCGCAGGAAATCACCGTCCAGGAAAGCGCGTTGGCCGCGAACAGCGCTGCCTCTCGGCAGCGCAGCAGGTAGGCTTCGTCCCGCTCGTGGACGTCCTTGCGGCTTTCATCGCCGCCGTAGCGCTTTAAAAGCAGCTTCTGGGAAACCTGCGGCGGCATGTCCAAAAACACCACGCAGTCCGGCCGGGGGAGCCCTAGGCGGTTGTATTCATAATCAAAAAGCCAGGAAAGATACTCTTCCCATTCTTCTTTTGGGAGCTTCGCCATCTGATAGATAGCGTTGGAGGTGACATACCGGGCGGCGACAATCAGCGTTCCCGCCTCGTAATCCGCCTGCCAGTGCCTTTTAAAGCTGGCGTACCGGTCCACCGCATAAAAGCTGGAGGCCGCATAGGCATTGACGCTGTCTGCATCCGAACCAAATTCCCCGTCCAAATACATGCGCACCAGCGCCGACGATTCCTCCTTATAGTCGGGAAAGGAAATTCCTTTGCTAGTATACCCCTGCAAACGCAGCCGTTCGAGCAAACATGCAAACTGGGTGGATTTCCCACTGCCATCTAAGCCTTCCAGCACCAGCAGTCCTCTCATGTTGCGTCGCCTCCCATTGACGCAAACCGTTTGCGCACTTCTTCGGCCTTTCCGCAGGTCATTTTGCCTTCCGTACAGGGACCCGCCACGCAGGGCGGCCCGGCTTTTGCAAAAAGATGGGGCGCCGCTTTGCGCGCAAGCGCCAGCATCTGCCCGGCTACCTCTCGGATTTCCCACTGGGCCCGGTTGCAGCAGCGCAGGGAAAAGAAGTTATAGAGGCTTCTGGCGTTCATGGTCACCACCATCTTGGTGTCGCAGGCGTTGGGTAGGACAAAGCGTGCGTCCTCAGCTGCTTTTTTCTGAGCGGCGGCTCTCGCTTTTTTTGGGTCGGCTCCATCGGCAATCATCGCCGCCTCGTGCACGTGTGCCAGCTGCTCTTGCAGGGTGCTGTAAGCCTCTTGGGCCCGGTCCATCGCCTCTATAAAAAGAGTCTTGGCCTGCTCCTCTTTCTCAATTTCTGGAGGGATTACATAATCAAACCCATCCTCCACCACGTACCGCTGGCTCTGCACGCTGAAAGAGGCGATGCGGTGGCGGGTAATCTGGGCGAGCAGCGCGCGGGATACGCCCTCGATGCCAAAGGTAAAGGAAGCGTGCTCAATGGGAGACTGATGCCCGATCTCTGAGAGCATGTCCACAAACCCGGCTGCCTTTTCGGGCGTCATATCGTCAAACACCTGGTCGAGATGGGCGGGCGAGTAGCAAAGGCGCGCGGCGGCCGCCACCGTGCGTTCCGGGTCGGGGGTGTGAGAAATCAGGGTAACCTTTGGTTTTACCTGGGGCATAAGAAGGACCTCCTGCGCATTGTCTCGCGCGGTTATATGAGAATCGAATGTCTGTTTATTATAACAAATTGCGCCAGGCAGGGCAACACCTGAAAAACTTTTCGGCAAGTTATACTAATTTCCTCCATTTTTCGATTTTCCTCTTTCTTTTGGCCAAAAAGCGTGCTAAAATGCGGGTGAGGTGATCGTCTATGACAAAAAAGCAACGGGCACTCGCGGCGGTGGACCTGCTCAAGCAGGAATATCCCGACGCGCTGTGTTCCCTTACGGTTAAGAATCCCCTGGAGCTTCTGATTGCCACGCGGTTATCCGCCCAATGTACCGATGCCAGGGTCAACCTGGTTACGCCAGTGCTCTTCACCCAGTATCCCACCCTGGAGGCCTTTGCAAACGCGGACCTTTCCAAGGTGGAGGAAATCGTGCATCCCTGCGGCCTTTATAAGACCAAGGCCAGGGACATCGTTGCCATGTGCAAGAAGTTGCAAAGCGAGTATGGAGGCGTAATTCCGGACACGGTGGAAGAGCTCGTAAAGCTTCCGGGCGTGGGACGGAAAACCGCCAATCTGGTGGTGGGCGAGGTGTTCGGCAAGCCCGCCGTCATTGCGGACACCCACTGCATCCGGCTGTCCAACCGCATCGGCCTTTGCGACACCAAGGACCCGGCCAAGGTGGAAAAGGAGCTGCGTGCCCTTTTGCCGCCGGAAGAATCCACCCGGTTTTGTCACAGACTTGTGCTGCATGGGCGGGCGGTGTGTGATGCGCGCCATCCGAACTGCGAGGCCTGCGTGCTCAAAGAGGTTTGTAAATCCTGCGGGAAACCGGTCGTAGCTGCGCGAAATAAAACGAAAAAAACCGGTTGACAACGGTTGGGGATTACGCTATAATAACGTCTGTTGACCTGCGAGAGTGCTGGAACTGGCAGACAGGCACGTTTGAGGGGCGTGTGTCTTATGGCGTACGGGTTCAAGTCCCGTCTCTCGCACCATTGTAGAAAGCCGTCGACTTTTGTCGGCGGCCTTTTGCTATGTCTGTACTTATGCGGATCTAAGGGGCATTCAAATAGTAAAGTCCTATAGCTACACCCGAAAGCAAAATCGAGTGACAGGACCAAATTTTACTGGTATAATTGAGTAAATAATATTTAAGAAGGTGTAGTCTTGATATGGATTGAGATGAGCCGGGATGATATACATGGCGGTGGCGAATGGGGATTTGCAAAATGTTTATGGTCTCCTGCATACAAGCAAGGAAAGCGAAACGGTTCATGGCTTTTTTGGAACAACATTTTGCGGGTTCAAAAAGAAGATGTAGTAATTCATTTGCGAGGTAAAGGGCATAAGGCTACTTTTGTTGGCTATTCAATTGCTGCAACAGATGGACACGAAACGCTAGAGCGACCGCCACAGGCTGGCATGTGGGGCTATGCAACCAGTTTTTTTCGAGTTTTACTAAAAGATTACCAAGAATTTGATGCTCCAATAAATCTACATGACTTTTTTACTGTTCATAAAGAAGCACTGATTGCATATTTGCATAAATTTCAGACACCTCCTACCAACCGTTTTTTTGTACTTCAATCCAATCGTCTGCAATGTTTAAATGGGGCCTACCTTTCAAAATGTGACGAAGAACTGCTATCTTTGATCTTATGTAGAGAAGCTGAAAATAACTTAGCTGTTGTGTCTAGCCATATTTCAACATCTGAAATATGGAGAAAAGTTAAACAAAGAGTAGGACAAACCCAATTTTCAGATGCAGTCAAAAAGAACTATCATTTTAAATGCTGCTTTCCTGGCTGTAAGGTTAACGATCCTAAGTTTTTAGTTGGGTCACATATTGCACGTTGGGTTGATAATCCTGATAAACGTGGTAGCATCTCAAATGGTCTTTGTCTTTGTGTACTACATGACAAAGCTTTTGAAAATGGGTATTTTTCGTTAGATGATGAGTTGCGTATAATCATCAGCCATAAAATGGAAATACAAGCTAGCGATGTTTTTATGGAGTATATAAAACCATTCGAGTACGAAAAAATAGACTTTGCTGGAATTCTTCCAGATAAAGAATCTATAAAAGAGCATCGTTTTAGATGTAAAGTATCAATTTAGTGTTTTCAATATTGTAAATATAACTTGCTGATTGCCTCTAAACCATTGATATGACTGGGTTTCTCCAAATCCTATAATTCCACTCCGACCACCAGGCTGAGCCTGGACGCGTATTGCGTTCTGGGTTCAGCTTTTTCTTTTGCTTTTTGTGCTCACGTTTGGGGCTGGATATCCTTTTTATAGCATAAACCCAGACAGCACCCCGGAAAGCCTTGTAAAATCAAGGTTTTCCGGGGTGCTGTTTTTTCATCTTTTTCCGCTTTGTTCTTTATTTGTTCTTTATTCTGATTATCTAGCATGGCCGCAGAAAGCGAATGACCAGATCGTTACCTTCCGCTATCGAATCCCGCACTGCCGTTCTATGGCGTCCGTTTTCTGCGTTTTTGACGGTTTGTGCCGGTTGCAAATTTGGGCGAAGAGTGTTATACTTTGTAAGAACAAACCTGGGATGGAGAGGTAAAACTGCAAAACGGTCGCACAGAGAGCCGGCGGGGCTGGGATGCCGGCGGATACGAGGCAGACAAATGGGCTCCGGAGGGCGCGGCGAACAGGGCCGTTTCGCGGCCAGTAACCGGCGACGCAGCATCGGCGTTATGGATGAGGGATGTGCTGGCATCCCGCTTTTAAGCATGGTCTTTCCCGTTGGGGAAGGCATAGCAAGGTGGCATTTTTACAGGTTTCGCGCCTGTCCTTGGGCTTTTGGCTTACAAGGGCAGGCGCTTTTTCTTACGAAAAGGGAGGTCTTTTGAGTGGCGAAACAGCTGGTAATGGGCAATGAGGCCATTGGCCTGGGCGCGCTGCGCGCCGGTGTGGGGTTTGTATGCGGATATCCGGGAACCCCGTCCACCGAGATTCTGGAAACGGTGGCCAAGCACAACCCGGGCGACGTGTATGTGGAATGGTCGGTCAACGAAAAGGCGGCGATGGAAGCAGCGGCAGGGGCGGCATATGCAGGCGCCAGGGCGTTGGTGACGATGAAGCAGGTGGGGCTCAACGTGGCCTCCGACCCGCTGATGAGCCTTGCCTACATCGGCGTTAAGGGCGGCATGGTCATCGTGGTGGCCGACGATCCGGGGCCCATCTCTTCTCAAACCGAGCAGGATACCCGGCATTTCGCCCGGTTTTCCAAGCTCCCGGTCTTTGATCCTGCTTCTCCGGAGGAAGCGTTTGAAATGATTGGGGACGCTTTCGATTACTCGGAAAAATACCAGACCCCGGTGCTGCTGCGTCCCACCACCCGGGTGTGTCACGGGTGTGCGTCCATTGAGATGGACGAAAGCCGCAAAAAAATCACGCCGGAAGGGTTTGTCAAGGATTCCAAGTGGGTCATCTTCCCGCGGCTTACCTATCAAAACCACAAAAAGGTAGAGGCGCGTCAGCCGGTGCTGGGGGAAGACTTTTCTTCTTACCGGTTCAACGAAGTGACCGGCGGCGGCAAAAAGGGCATCGCTGCGGGCGGTGTGAGCGTAGCTTATGCGAAGGAAGCTCTGGCGCAGGTGGGCGAATGTCCAAAATTCTTTAAAGTTGCGACTCCCCATCCCTTTCCGGAACGACTGGCCCTCTCCTTCCTGGAGGGGCTCGATGAAGTGCTCGTACTCGAAGAGCTCGACCCGGTGATCGAACGGGAGCTTGTCTATCTGTGCGGCAAGCACCATCTGCCGGTAAAAATTATGGGCAAGCTCACCGGGCATACCCAAAATGCCGGGGAAAATTCTACCGAAGCCGCAAACGCAGCCATTCGTTCCTTCCTGGGGCTACCACAGGAGGAATCAAAGCAAGCGCCTCTTCCCTCTCTGCCGGTTCGTCCGCCGGTTCTCTGTGCGGGATGTCCCCACCGGGCGTCCTTCTACGCGGTGAAGGTAGCGATGAAGGGGAAAAAGGCGGTCTTTTCCGGGGACATCGGCTGCTACACCTTGGGAAACGCCAGCCCTCTCGACATGGTAGACACTTGCCTTTGTATGGGGGCGGGGGTGACGGTGGCCCAGGGGCTTCACCGAATCGAACCGGACGCGGTGAACTTCGCCTTTATCGGAGACTCCACCTTCTTTCACACGGGGATTCCCGGCGTGATTAACGCCGTTTATAACGAAACTGACATTGTTCTGATTGTGCTGGATAACGCCACCACCGCCATGACTGGGCATCAGCCCCATCCGGGCACCGGCAAGACCATGATGGGCGAAATTTCCCAGAAGGTGGACATTGCAGGAGTGCTGAAGGCGATCGGCGTCGGGCATGTGGCCAAGGCCGACCCTTTGGACCTGAAAGCGGCAGTGGCAGCGGTCAAGGAAGCAGCGGCAGTCAAAGGCGTGTCGGCGGTTATCTTCGAGTCTCCTTGCATTGCGGTGACAAAGCCGGGACCCACCTATGCGGTGGATGCTGAAACATGCACCGGCTGCAAGCGGTGTATCCGGGAGCTGGGATGCCCGGCGATGGTGCTGGAAAACAACAAGGTGAAAATCGAGCCGTCCATGTGCTACGGGTGCAGCGTATGCGCCCAGGTTTGTCCTTTCGGGGCGATTGGAGGGGAAGCAAAATGAAAAACTGCATGCTGGCGGGCGTTGGCGGGCAGGGAACCGTCCTCGCCTCCAAGATCATCGCCCAGGCCGCTATGAAGGAAGGGCTTTCGGCCCACACGGCGGAAACCATCGGTATGGCCCAGCGGGGCGGCTGCGTGGTCAGCCATGTTCGCATCGGAGAGGACGCTTTTTCGCCGCTGATTCCCAAGGGAACGGCGGATGTGGTCATCGGGTTTGAGCCGGCGGAAGCGGTACGGTGCCTGCCTTATCTGAAAGAAGACGGCGCAATGGTGGTGAGCACCAAGGCGGTGCAGCCGGTGACAGCGTCTCTTTCCGGGTGTTCCTACGATGCGGATGGGATGCTTGCCTTCTTAAAGGAACGGGTAAATCGGCTCATTTTGGTGGATGGCGAAGAGGTCTGCCGCCAGTGCGGATCGGCGAAGGTGCTAAACGTGGCGCTGCTTGGTGCGGCGGCGAAAGCAGGCGTCCTTCCCGTGACGCTCAAGCAAATCGAGGACACCATCCGGGAAAAGCTGCCCGAGCGGTTCCTTTCTATGAATCTGAAGGCGCTTGCGGCAGGGGCCGAAGCGGTGACTGGGGGAAAGAAGCAATGAACATGAAGCAAGAGCAATTTGATCGCATTAAAAAGCAATTGATCCACCTTACGGCCATGGACGGCGGGTTCTATCAGAAAAAGTTTCAGGAGTTTGACGTAACATCCATCCAAAGCCAGGAGGATTTCGAGAAGCTCCCCTTTACCAATAAGGACGAGCTGCGCGAGGTGTATCCGCTGGGCTTGCAGGCGGTGCCGGATGAAGAAATCGTACGCATTCACTCCTCCTCCGGGACCACGGGCACCCCCATCATCATCCCCTATACCAAGCAGGACGTGGAGGACTGGGCAGTGATGTTCGAGCGGTGCTACCGCACGGCGGGGCTTACCAAGCGCGACCGGGTACAAATTACCCCCGGCTACGGCCTGTGGACGGCGGGCATCGGATTCCAGGCAGGGGTAGAGCGGCTAGGCGCTATGGCCATCCCCATGGGTCCGGGCAACACCGACAAGCAGATTCAGATGATGATCGACTTAAAGTCCACCGTGCTGGGAGCCACCTCCTCCTATGCGCTGCTGTTGGCGGAGGAGATCACCCGACGGGGCGTTAAGGACCAGATTCATTTAAAGAAGGGCATCATCGGTTCCGAGCGGTGGGGCGAAAAAATGCGCAAGCGCATCGCAAATGAGCTGGGCGTACAGCTTTACGACATTTACGGGCTGACGGAAATCTACGGGCCGGGCATCGCTATGAGCTGCGACGAGGCATGCGGCATGCATTACTGGGATGACTACGTCTACTGTGAAATCATCAACCCCCACACCCTGGAGCAGGTGAAGGACGGGGAAATCGGCGAGCTGGTCATCACTACCCTTCGCAAGGAGGGGGCGCCCCTCATTCGCTACCGCACCCATGACCTGACCCGGTTCTTGCCGGGCGAATGCGCCTGCGGGCGGGCCTATCCCCGCATCGATACCCTCATCGGCCGCACCGACGACATGGTGAAGGTCAAGGGGGTCAATATCTTCCCCGGCCAGATCGATGAGCTTTTGCGGGACATCGAGGGTGCCAGCAGCGAATACCAGGTGATGATCGACCATTTAAACGGCAAGGATATTATGACTTTGTTCTTTGAAACCGAGGTAACGGACGACCGGGAGCCGCTGGAAACCAATGTACGCCAGCATTTTAAGACGAAGATCGGCATTACCATTGTGCCAAGAGCGGTATCCATTGGGGAGCTACCGCGCAGTGAGAAAAAGTCCACCCGTATTTTTGACAACCGATATTAAGCGATGGCGGAGTTTACGAGAGTTCCGTTCACGCGGGCGGATTATGATGAACTGGTAACACAGCTGGAGGCCATGGCGGAGGAGGGGTACCGGGCGTTTAACGCCCGCATCGTCCCCGACACGGCGGCGCCCATGCTGGGGGTGCGGGCCCCGGCGCTGAAGGCCCTGGCAAAGCAGATTGCCAAGGGGGACTGGAACGGGTATCTTTCCGCAGCGCAAAGCCCGCGGTATTACGAAGAAATCCTGCTCTACGGGTTGGTGCTGGGGTTTTTAAAGGAACCGACCGAGGTCGTGATGGAGCAGGTACGCGCCTTTGTCCCCAGGATCGACAACTGGGCGGTTTGCGATAGCACCTGCATGGGACTCAAGACCGTGGCAAAGCACCGAGAGGAATGGGGGCCGTTTTTAGGCGAGCTTTTGTGCTCGGAGAACCCTTGGGCCGTCCGGATGGGGCTGGTGCTGCTTTTAAGCCAGTGCCTAGCCGCAGACACGGTAACGCGGATTTTAAAGGCAAGCGGAAGGATAAAAAGCGAACACTATTATGTGCGCATGGCAAATGCCTGGCTGATTAGCGTGTGCTACATAAAGTTTCCGCACGAAACCGGGCCCTTTTTGCAGGACTGCCCTTTGGATGACTGGACTTTCAACAAGGCGCTTCAAAAGATCACCGAATCCTATCGGGTGTCTCTGGAGACCAAGGCGGCCATCAAACGCCTGAAGCGGTAGGCGGATGCGTATGGTTGCTTCTATGAGCTCTCGCCGCATCGTTCCAAACATCCCGGGCAAGTCAATGCCCGCAGCATGAGATATTGCAGGCGTGACATACGGCTTGTCTGTCCCTTTGTCCACTGCCTGTAAATGGACGGCAGCGTTTTCCTAATGGTAAGATGCCGATGGCCTATCGGCACACAAAAAAGGCCCGGAAACCCATGGGTTTCCGGGCCTTTTTATTCTTCTGCTTATGCTTTGCCAGCGCAGCCGAGAACCGTGTTGATCTTATGAGCAACCATGTCCTTGATGGCGGCACGAGCAGGCTTTAAGTACTGCCGCGGGTCAAAATGATCCGGATGCTCGGCAAAATGCTCGCGGATGGAGGCGGTCATCGCCAGACGCAGGTCAGAGTCAATGTTGATCTTGCACACGGCCATCTTGGCGGCCTGGCGGAGCATTTCCTCGGGGATGCCGATGGCGTCGGGCATGGCACCGCCGAACTTATTGATCTTCTCGACAAACTCCGGAATGACGGAGCTGGCACCGTGCAACACGATGGGGAAACCGGGCAGGCGCTTGGAGACTTCTTCAAGAATATCAAAACGCAGCTGGGGCTTCTGGCCGGGCTTAAACTTATACGCGCCATGGCTGGTACCGATGGCGATGGCCAGCGAGTCTACGCCGGTACGCTCCACAAAGTCCTGCACCTGGGCGGGATTGGTATAAGAAGCGTCCTCGGCGGAAACGTTCACCGCGTCCTCAATGCCGGCCAGACGGCCAAGCTCGCCTTCCACGGTGACGTTGCGCTCATGGGCGTATTCCACCACCTTGCGGGTCAGCGCTACGTTTTCTTCGTAATCGTAATGAGAGCCGTCGATCATGACAGAGGAAAAACCACCGTCAATGCAGCTTTTGCACAGCTCAAAGCTATCGCCATGGTCCAAATGCAGAGCGATGGGCAGATCGGTTTCGATCAAGGCGGCCTCCACCAGCTTGATCAGATAGGTATGGCTCGCATATTTGCGGGCACCGGCGGAAACCTGCAGAATCAACGGGGCGTTCAGTTCCTTAGCAGCCTCGGTGATTCCCTGAATGATCTCCATGTTATTGACGTTAAACGCACCGATCGCATAACCGCCATCGTACGCTTTCTGGAACATTTCTCTGGTATTTACGAGAGGCATTCATCCATCACTCCTATTTCTTTTCTGGCAGCGGATTGCTGCCGGGCCTTTGGCGGAGCCGTCCGCCTTATGTACCCTTCATTATACTCTAAGAAAGACAAAAAAGAAAGGGATTTTTTGCTCAAAATTATGCTTTTTCCCCGCTTCTTCCGTTACGGCGCACCCAGTGATAAAGGACCTGCTGGGCAATTCCCGCGCAAGAGCGGTATTCCTCCGGGAAGCCCTGGGGAAAATACTCAAGAAGGGCCCGGCGCATCCAAACATCCACGGGGAAGGCTTCCATTCGTCCCAGGCCGTAGAGGAGCACGCATTCGGCCACCTTGGGGCCTACCCCCAGGACGGTTTGCACAGCGGCCCTGGCTTCGGGCATGGGACAGGCTTTGAGCGCCGTTTCGTTGAACTCTGAGGCCGCCATGCGTCTGGCAGCGTCTAGCAGGTAGGAAGCCCGATAGCCGCAGCGAAGAGGTGCTAGGTCCTCTTTTTCCAAAACGGCGAGAGTTTCCGGAGTGGGAAATCCGAAATGCCCGTCCTCCAAAGCGGGGCCAAAGCAGGCACACAGGCGCTCGATGATGCCCTTGATGCGGGGAATGTTGTTGTTGGCAGACAAAATAAAGGAGCAGAGGGTTTCGAAGAAGGGCTGGCGAAGAATGTGGATACCGGGAGCGAAGGCGCAGGCCTGGCGCAACACCGGATGGGAGGCCATCTGCCGGCGCAGGGCTTCATAGTCCCGGTCCAGATCGAAATAGTCCCGCCAGAAAGCGGCCTCGTCTTCCTTTGGCGGAGTAGCCGGGTCGATAAACAGGGTTCCATCCCGACAGGAGACATACGCCGCCCGGTCGGACACTACGCCGAAAAAGCCGGTTCCCTGTTCCTCCCAGCGAAAGCACTGGCCGCACAAAAGCGTTGTCCTAAGGTCCAGGTCAGGCGCCTTTAAGACAATGGTACCATCCAGTTGCGCTGCAGAAATGGGCATGGTATTTTCCTACTTTCATTCACAGGTTTGTAACCGTTATTATAGCAGCTTTGTGGTATAATTGTAACGTTATGCAGCAAACAAATTTATCCATAGGACGTGATACATCCATGAGAGAGGATATTTGCACCATTCCCGTCAGCGAGGTGTTCGAACCAAAGGACGGCTGCCCCATCTGCCGGATGCGGGATACGGTGGAGACGCGGATGGTGGAATACATTATGGGCGCGGCCATGATGGAGCCGGACGTGCGGATGGAAACCAACCGCAAAGGCTTTTGCGAGGTCCATTTCCGCAAGATGCTCGGGCAAAAGAACCGGCTGTCTTTGGCGCTCATGCTGGAAAGCAGGCTGATCGAAATCAAGGAGCAGGTATTTGACAAAAAAAAGCTCTCCTTTCTCACCGAGGAGGCGGGCTGTTTTGTGTGCGACAAAATCGAGTGGGGCATGGAGCGGATGCTGGACACGGTATGCCGGCTTTGGGTGCAGGAAGCGGAATTTCGCACTTTGTTCGACGAGCAGCCCTTTTTGTGCCTGCCCCACTACCAGCGGCTTGTCAACGCGGCGGGGAAACTCAAGAAACGGGACCGGGCGGCTTTCTGCGAAGCGGCGGCCAACGTTTCCGGGCGGTACCTGGAAGCGCTCAAGGAGGATGTTTCCCATTACTGCAAAATGTACGACTATCGCAACGCGGGCAACAACGAGGACTGGGGCAATTCCCGGGACGCGGTGGAGAGAACCATACAGTATCTGGTGGCCCGGTCGGTCAAGGATTCCCGCTGACGGCGGAAAACAAAGGAGCAAACATGAACTATTCCTATCTGTTGTTCGATTTTGACGGAACGCTGGCCGATTCCTATGGAATGGTGCTGGCAATCACCCACACCCTGCTCAGGCGTCACGGTATTACCAAGGTGGAACCGGAGCACTTTCGGGACCGGGACAACCTGCCGGTGACCCAGAAGATGCGGATGCTTTCCTTTATGATGAAAATACGGCCGGAGTTCATCGCGCTCTATGGCGAGAATCTGGAGAAAATCCACTTGTTCGACGGGATGCTGGAGCTGCTCCTCGCCTGCTGCAAAAGAGGCTATCGGATTGCGGTGCTCTCCTCCAACGCGGTGGAGAACATCCGCGCCTTTTTTGAGCGGTATCCCCTTCCCTTTGAGCTGGAAATTGTCTCTTCCAACGGGCTGTTCGGCAAGCACAAGACCATTAAGGAGTTTGCCAAGGACCACGGGGTAACGGTATCCGATTTGTTGTACATCGGGGACGAAATCCGGGACGTGAAGGCCTGCAACCGGTGCGGGGCGGACGTTGTGTTCGTCCGGTGGGGCTTAGATGCGGGCGCAAATCTAGAGGAGTTCGAGGTGCAGTACGAGGTGGACACGCCCAAGGCACTGGCGGAGCTTTTGCTCTCAAAAGAAGAAGCGGCAAAAACCATCTGATCGGCATAGCAGGCAGCAAACATTGCTGCCTGCTTTTTTAATCCCCATTGCTTTCCAATTTATGGCGTTCTTTGTCTGGCAGGCTCGGGCGGCTGGGATGAAATCAAAACCAGCCCTTCCAGATGTTCCTCTCGTTTTCCACAAGCCGGTTTTCACAGGAAAGCACGGGGCTGACCAGACAACGTTTAACTCTGGGTATCGACATAAGTTTACATAAATTTCAGCCTTCTCTTTTCCTGTGGAGGAAAGCAAACAGGTTATCCACCATTCCTTTCTGATTTCCGCTGACTTTTCCACCTTTTCCACGGAGTTTTCCACAACTTTTATGTTAACCCTCCTATACCCCGTGTATATGCATCGCTTTTTTCCCGGTGTACCAGGCTTTTTTCCGGGATTTCTTTGAATATTCACTGGATATACAGACAAAAATACCAGCAGATGGAAAACACAAGAATTTCCTTTCCACAGGTCATGTGAAAACTTGTTGAAAAGTCTGTGGAATTTGTGGAAACCCTAGGAAAAATACAAGAATGACGAGGTGGTTTTGCATGATTCGAGGGGTAAATAAACATATTATTGAGGTTTCGGAAACGGAAAACGAGTATTTTGAGCGGGCGATTCTTTTTGTGCGGCCCGATATGCTGCATTTAAACGACGCCGAGCTGCGCCGCCGGGCGACCAAGCTGCTCATCGGTATGGGGCAGCCAGGCGGAAGCCTCAAACGGGCGGGCCGGTTGGTGATGATCTCCCGTATGGTCTGCTGCGCTCTCATCGGCGCGGCCATTACAGCGCTGATTATGAAGCTGATGTTCTTTTAAAAAGACGATGAAAGCAAAACGGGCCTGGAAACGGCATCCAGGCCCGTTTTGCTGCATTTATGGAAGGGACAGGCCGAAGCGGGCGGCGGGTCATAACAACGGACATTCCCCCATACAATATAGCATTCGCGCACGATGGATGCGGCATGGGATTGGAGGAGTGATCCGAGCGTGATTGGAAAGAAAACGCCGGCAAGGCCGGTGGCCATACGGGGGCTTAGTCCGCAGGAGGTGGAAAAATCCCGGAAAACACATGGTTCCAACGAACTGACGCAGAAGAAACGAAACGGGTTTTTAAAGCAGTTCCTTGCGAGCTTCGGCGACCCCATCATTAAAATTTTACTGGCGGCGCTGGCCATCAATGTGATCTTTTTGTTCCGGGATTTCAACTGGTACGAAACAGCGGGCATTGCGGTGGCGATTTTTTTGGCCACCTTCGTCTCGACCCTATCGGAATACGGAAGCGAATCGGCGTTTATCAAGCTACAGGAGGACGCGCAGAAAATCCAATGCCGGGTCAAACGCCTGGGTGGCATCCATTCGGTGCCCATGGGGGAAATCGTGGTGGGTGACTTGGTTCTTTTGCAGGCGGGCGAACGGGTTCCGGCGGACGGAGTGGTGGTCTCCGGGGAGCTACATATCGACCAATCGGCCTTAAATGGAGAAAGCAAGGAGATTACCAAAAAGCCTGGGTTCGATCTGCCGGAGGACTTCGACCTGATGTCCCGCAACCAGGTGTTCCGAGGGAGCATTGTATGTGCGGGCGAAGGAGTGGTGCAGATTCGCCGGGTGGGCGACGCCACCTTCTACGGGGACATGGCCAGGGAGATGCAGGAGGAAACCAGGGAAAGCCCACTGAAGGTACGGCTGGCGGGGCTTGCGAAAATCATCAGCCGGCTGGGATACTGCGCGGCGGCGCTGGTGGCGTTTGCAGACCTGTTTCACTCCTTTGTGATGGATAATGGCTTTGACGTCGTTCGGATGGCGACGATGTTTTCCGACTGGCCTGCGGTACTAAGCCATCTTTTGCACGCGCTGACGCTGGCAATCACAGTGGTGGTGGTGGCAGTTCCGGAAGGGCTGCCGATGATGATTACGGTGGTGCTGTCCTCCAACATGCGGCGGATGCTCAAAGACCAGGTGCTGGTGCGAAAGCTGGTGGGCATCGAGACCTCCGGAAGCCTCAACATCCTCTTTACCGACAAGACCGGAACGCTGACCAAGGGAAAACTGGCGGTGAGCCAGTTTGTGTTCGGAGACGGGAAAGAGCCGAGGAATGCGGGCGCAATCAAGAGCTGCAAGGGGCTTTACGAACTGTTAGAGCTCAACTGCGTCTATAATTCGGGGAGCGCAGTGTCCGACGGGAAGGCGCTGGGCGGCAACGCCACCGACCGGGCGCTTTTGAACTTTGTGCTCCCGCTTTCCAAGAACACACAAGGGTACACAAAGCTGGAGACGGTGCCCTTTGACAGTGCGCATAAATTCTCCGCCGCTCACATCAAGGGCAAGCAGGACCTGATCCTGATAAAGGGAGCGCCGGAACGAATCGTGTCCGCCTGCACGCGGTATTACGACGAGAAGGGGCGGGCGCGGCCGCTTTTGGACAAAAGTCCGGTGCGCCGCAAGTGGAACGAGATGACCCAGAACGCGGTGCGGGTGCTGGCGCTGGCGGTATCCGACACGCCGGTAACCCAAAAAGGGGAATTTAAGAACCTGTGCCTGATCGGGCTCGTCGGCATTCGCGACGAAATCCGCCCGGAGGCGAAGGGAGCCATCCAGTCGGTACAGGGAGCCGGAGTCCAGGTGGTGATGATCACCGGGGACAACAAGGAGACGGCTACGGCCATTGCCAGGGAATGCGGCCTAATTGGCACGCACAGCCAGGGAGCGGTGCTCACAAGCAGCGAGATGGCGGCTATGGACGATGGGCAGCTCAAAGGGGTTCTTAGAAACATCCGGGTGGTGGCAAGAGCGCTGCCAACCGACAAAAGCCGGCTGGTGCGCCTGTCCCAAGAGATGGGGCTGGTAGCAGGGATGACGGGAGACGGCATCAATGACGCGCCGGCTCTCAAAAAGGCGGACGTAGGGTTTGCTATGGGAGCAGGCACGGAGGTGGCCAAGGAAGCGGGAGACATTGTCATACTGGACAATCATTTTGCCTCCATCGTCAAGGCAATCCTATATGGGCGGACCATTTTCAAGAGCATACGGAAATTCATTGTGTTCCAGCTAACGATGAACCTATGCGCGGTGGGCGTGTCCATCATCGGGCCGTTCATCGGCATCGACACGCCGGTGACGGTGATCCAGATGCTGTGGATCAACATCATTATGGATACGCTGGCGGGGCTTGCCTTCGCGGGAGAACCGCCGCTAAAGGATTACATGAAGGAGGCGCCCAAGCGGCGGGACGAACCGGTGCTCAACCGCTATATGCTCAACCAAATTGTGTGCATGGGGCTGTTCACCATATGCGTATGCGTGGCGTTTTTAAAGCTGCCGGCCATTGCCGGGCTTTTCCGGCCTTCCGAGGACTCCATTTACCTGATGACGGCGTTTTTCGCGCTGTTTATTTTCTGCGGGGTGTTCAACAGCTTCAACGCTAGGACCCACCGGCTCAACCTGCTGTCCCACATTTCGAGAAACAAGTCCTTCCTCGTGATTATGCTGGCGGTGGTGGCGGTGCAGCTGCTGCTCATCTACTTTGGCGGGAGCCTTTTCCGCACGGCGGGGCTTACCACAAAGGAGCTTCAAACGGTGCTGTGGCTCTCCTTCCTGGTGGTGCCGGCGGACCTATTGCGCAAAATTTTCCTGCGGCTGGCCCACAAGAAGGGCGATCTATAAGGCGAGCTTTGGCCCTCTGGGAAACCAGGGGGCCAAATTTTTGTATCAAAACCTTTACTATACTTCCTATTAGTAGTATCAGGCCCTGTTTTTTTACCGGAGAACGGAGTATCCTTGCAAAAAAGGAGGCGGTTTTATGACCATCGAGCGAATCAAGCAACTGCGCCTGGAGGTGGGGATTTCCCAGGAGCAGGTTGCCGCGTACATGGGGACCTCGAAAAAGCGATACCGGGCAATGGAAGAAGGCACGGCGCGGATTCGGATTGGCGATATGGTGGAGCTTTGCGATCTTTATCGGGTCAGCGCAGATTATCTATGCGGCCGGAGCGACCGGAAGGAAGCGAGACCGGACGTGGTCTTTTCCCACCGGGAACGGCCGAAGTCTTGTGAATAAGAAAAGCAGCCGGGTATTTTTTCGCCGTCCATGGAAACAATATCCTGTGAACTGCGGGCGCAAAATCACCGCGTCCGGTACTTTCAAGGGTAAGGATGGTACGTTTCATGGCTGCAACACAGAAAAACCGTCAGGGTCTCGGCCTTGCCGCGCAGATCGGGGCGCCGGAAGAACTGGTTTTCCGCAAGGCGCCGGCGATCAAGCGGCAGGTGGAGAACGACCTGCATATACTGCGGCGGCATTACCGCGAAGAGCTGCAAAACGACGACCGGCACGGAGTGGCCGAATGGCTGTGCGACAACTTCTATCTGCTGGAACGGGAGGGACGCGCTCTTTTGCGGGTAATGAAGACGGCGCGGCCGCTGCCTGCCCGGCGGGAGGACCGGATGTGGGCAGTGTACCGGCTGTGCGAGCTGCTGTGCGCGAAAACGGGCGGATTCACGGAGGAGACACTGGTCGAGACCCTAAAAGCAGCGGGGAAGGTACGGCCGCTGGAGGGGTGCGAGCTGGATTTCATCGAGCCGATGCTCAAGGCGGCGCTTTTACACCAGGCGGCCAAATGCTGCCAAGGAAAACGGGACGCGGCGGCTTTGCGCATGGGTGCGGCGGTAGGGTCCATCCAGGAAATCCCGAACTTGGACTTTGGGCTTATCACCGAGCCGTTTAGCCCGGTGGAAGAACTTCTGCGCAAAGACCCTACGGGGACCTATCCGAAGATGGCGGAGGAATCGAGAGCCCTTTACCGGGGCAAAATCAGCGATCTGGCCATTCGGCGGCGGGTTTCCGAAATCAAGGTGGCACAAGAAGCGCTTACGAACGCACAGGCGGCTTCTGAGGAGCGGCAGCGGCACATTGGCTACTGGATTTTGGAGGAACGCGAGTTTCTCCACAAGCGCAGGCGGCGGGGCGTGACGGCTCTTACCGTCAATGTGGTACTGGCGGCGGCCATCGCTGTACTGGCGGGAGCTTTGTGCGGGGCGTATTGGAGCATTCCTCTTTTGTTCTTCCCCCTCTGGGAGGCGATCAAGCCGGCGGTGGACTACTTTGCCTTAAAGGGAATCCCTCCCACCATTCTGCCGCGGATGGACCTTTGCAGAGGCATCCCGGAGGAGGGAAAAACGGCAGTGGTCATCTCTACCCTACTCTCCACGGCGGAAAAGGCCCAGCCTCTGCGGCAGCGGCTGACGCGGCTTTGCTTTACAAACAGCGGAGAGAACATCCTCTACTGTATCCTGGCCGACTTAAAGCAAGCGGACACGCCCACGCTGCCGGAGGATGGGTCGGCCATTGCGGCGGCGAAGCGGATTGTCCGGGATTTAAACCGGCAATACGGAAACCGGTTTTTGCTGCTGGTGCGGCCGCGGGTATACAGCAAGACCCAACGGGCTTACAGCGGCTGGGAGAGAAAGCGCGGCGCCATCACCCAGCTTTGCCGGATGGTG
Source organism: Clostridiales bacterium (assembly GCA_018364155.1). GTDB lineage: Bacteria > Bacillota > Clostridia > Oscillospirales > Acutalibacteraceae > Solibaculum_A. The sequence continues at coordinate 223,254 of JAGZMM010000002.1, read as the reverse complement.
GCGGGAGAGCGGCAGAAGCTTTTGGAAAGCGAAGGGGATTTGGGGCAACTTCTTTCGGTGCGCTACCTTCTGGCGCTGGACGCGGACACCGAGCCGCTGATGAACACGGTATCCGAGTTGGTGGCGTGTGCGCTGCATCCGCTTAACCGGCCGGTTTACGGACAAAACGGCGGACGGGTGACGGCGGGGTACGGCATTCTGGCGCCCCGGATGGAGACTGACCTGCAGTCCTCCGCAAAGACCCCGTTTTCCCGGATTATGGCGGGGCTCGGGGGTGTAACCGCCTACAACACGGCGGTGGGGGATTTGTACCAGGACCTGTTCGGCGAAGGGATTTTCGCCGGCAAGGGACTCATTGACGCGAAGGCGTTTTACACCCTGTTAAACACCGCCATTCCGGAAAACCAAGTACTCAGCCACGACATTTTGGAAAGCGGGTTTCTGCGCACGGCCTTTTTGTCCGACATAGAGATGACCGACGGATGCCCGTCAGCCATGCTGCCGTGGATGGCGCGGTTGGGCCGGTGGATCCGGGGAGACTGGCAGAACATGCTGTGGCTCTCGAAGGGCTATCAAACGGCAGACGGAAAGAAAAATCCCTTGGACGGGCTTTCCCGCTACAAGCTCTTTGACAACCTAAGGCGCAGCGCCACCCCGGTGATCGCTTTGGGTTGTGTGATCACATCAGCTTTCTTTTCGGGGGACGTGGCGGCGGTCCTGGCGGGGGCAGGGCTTCTATCCTGCGTGGGAGGCGGGCTGTTCGGCCTGGTTTCCGGGCTCATTCACGGTGGGTTATCCATGCTGTCGCGCAAATATTATTCGAAGGCCATGCCTCAGGCCATGCACGCGCTGGCCCAGGCAGTGTTTCAGCTCATTATGCTGCCTAAAAATGCGCTTTTATCCCTGTCCGCCATCAGCCGGGCTTTGTGGCGGCTGTTCGTGTCCAAGAAGGGGCTGCTCGACTGGGTAACGGCGGCGGACGCGGAGCATGGAAACGACTTGGGAAGCGCCATACGGCAGACATGGCTGTGTGAACTCATCGGGCTGGGACTTTTGCTGTTCGCGGCCGAAGGGTTGACGAAGCTGGCGGGACTTGCGTTTTTATTTTTGCTGCCCTTGTGCCTTGCTACCTCCAGGGGGGCAAAGCCGGTGGGCAGTCCTCTTTCCTTCAAGGATCGGGAAAAGCTCCATTCCTGGGCGGCGGCCATGTGGCGGTATTACGACGAGCTGTGCGGCCCGGAGGACAATTACCTGCCCCCTGACAACTGCCAAGAGGCGCCGGTGGCAGCCGTCGCCCACCGCACGTCTCCGACGAACATCGGGTTTCTGCTTCTGTGCACGGTGGCGGCACGGGATTTCGGGTTCATCGAAGGCGAGGAGCTGGCAAACCGGATGGAGCGGATCATTTCCTCCATTGAGCGGCTGGAAAAATGGCACGGGAACCTGCTCAACTGGTACGACACGAAGACCCTGCGGGCTATGGCGCCGCGGTATGTGTCCACGGTGGATTCGGGGAACTTTGCCTGCTGCGCGGTGGCGGCGCGGGAAGGGCTGCTGGAATACAAGGGTGAGGACGGGCGGATTGCCGAAATCGCCGGGCGGCTTCACAAAATCATTGAAGAAACCGATCTGTCTCCCATGTACAACCCGCGGCGCAAGCTTTTTCACATCGGGTACGATTTGCAGGCGGGAGAGCTGACCTCCTCTTATTACGACCTTTTGATGAGCGAAGCGCGCATGACCAGCTACTTTGCGGTGGCATCTAGGCAGGTGCCCAAGAAGCACTGGGGCGCTCTGGGGCGGACGCTGGCCCGCAGCGGCGGGTACACGGGGCCGGTCAGCTGGACGGGAACCATGTTCGAATACTTTATGCCGCATCTGCTGCTGCCGTCGCCGGAAGGGTCTTTGGGGTTCGAGGCGCTGCGGTTTTGCGTGTACTGCCAGCGGCGGTGCGTGCGGGGAAAGGATGTGCCCTGGGGCATCTCTGAGAGCGGGTTTTACGCCTTCGACGCGCAGCTCAATTACCAATACAAGGCCCACGGGGTGCAAAAGCTGGGGCTCAAGCGGGGGCTGGATGCGGAGCTGGTCATTTCCCCGTACTCCGCCTTTTTAACCCTGCCCTTTGAGCCGGTGGCGTCCATGGCGAACCTCAAGCGCCTGTCCCGGTTAGGAATTCGGGGACGGTGTGGGTTCTACGAGGCGGTAGACTTTACCAAGAAGCGGGTGGAGCACGCGCCCTTCGCCATTGTGCGCAGCTACATGGCGCACCACGTGGGCATGAGCCTGGTAGCGGTGGCCAATCTGCTCAAGAACGACATTTTTCAGAGGAGGTTTCTCAAAGATCACCAGATGGACGCGGCAAGAGAGTTGTTGGAAGAAAAGATTCCGTCGGGAGCGGTGGTGTTTGAGGACATCGACCGCCGGGAGGTGCCTCAGAAGCCGGGAAGGGTTACCGGAACAACGGAGGAATTTCAGCAGCTAAACCCGGCCTCTCCCCGGATGCAGCTGCTGCAAAACGGGGAATGGACGCTGGCGATCACCGACACGGGCGTATCGGTTTCCAAATACCGGGGACTGGATTTAACGAGGCGGTCTTTCGATCTTCTTCGCCGCCCGCTGGGGATTTTTGCCTTCATCAAAGCGGGCGACGAGACGTTCTCGGTGACCAAAGCGCCCCTTTACCGGGGCAAGGCTTCCCACCGGGTGGAATTCGCCCCCTCCTACACGGCCTTCTATGCGAAAAAAGGAGAGGTCGAGGCAGGGATGATGGCGGCTTTGCATCCACGCATGGCGTGCGAACAGCGTTTGTTCCAAATCAAAAACCACGGGAATGCCCGCAAGAGTGTAGAGCTGCTGGTGTATCTGGAGCCGTGCTTGGCAAAGGACGCGGACGATTTGGCCCATCCCGCCTTTTCCCGGATTTTCGTGCAAACCGAGTACGACGAGGGAAGCGGGGTCGTTCTGTTTTCCCGCAAGAAGCGGGGAGGCCAATCGGGCGTGGCGCTGGCGGCGGGAATTTTAGAGGACGTTCCCTTCACGTTCGACTGCAGCCGGGAACGGATTCTGTCGAGGCCGGGAGGAATTTTCTCTTTGCCGAAGGCGTTTGAAAAGGGACTCAAAAAGGGGCAGGGCGTGCCGGACCCGGCACTGTGCCTCAAGTGCCGGCTGGAGCTGCCTGCCAAGGGACAGAAGGCGGTGACTTTGTGCCTGTGCGCGGCAGGAAGCAACGAAGAGGCGCTGGAGCGGTTCGCCGCGGTGCGGCAGGAGGGGCCGCTCCAGCCCCAAAAGGCGGCAGTCTCTCCCCTTTCCGGCAGCGGCATGGAAGCACGCTTAGGACAAACCATTCTCCCCAAGCTTTTTTTCCCCTTGCGGGACAGCCCGGAGATCCTCGAAGCCCAGCGCCACAACCGGCTGGGAATTCCCGCTTTGTGGGGGGCGGGCATTTCTGGGGACAATCCCATTGTTTTAGTGGAGCTGGATACGGCAGCGGACGCGGCCCGTTTACAGCCCTACATCCGGCTGCTTTCCTGCCTGCATCGGGCAGCAATCCCCATGGATTTGGCGGTCCTTTTCGAAGAAGGAGGCGACTATGCTCAGCCGGTCCTGAGGGCCATCAAGGACGCGGTCAAAGCCGAGGAGGCCGAGCCTCTTTTGCACGCCAACGGCGGGGTGCATCCGGTGGACCGGATGCGCTACGGCGAGGAGCTGATTACGTTACTCAAAGCGGCGGCCTGCCACATTGCGCCAAAATCCATGATTCGGGAGGATGCGCCGGTTCCCAATTTCGTTCCGGCGGTCTTTTCGTCCGCCGAGCCGCGCTTAGAGGCAGAGAAGGCGTTGCTTTCGGTAGAAGGCGGGGTATTTACGGAGAAAGGGTTCACGGTGGAAACGCCGCCGGCCCTTCCCTGGGTGCTCATCCTGGCAAACCAAGCGTTCGGCACCTGCCTGTCCGATCGGGCGCTGGGTTTTAGCTGGGCGGTAAATGCCCGGGAGAATAAGCTCACCCCCTGGTACAACGACACCCGTTCCGACAACCGGGGCGAAATGGTGCTGCTGCGCATGGACGGGCACATCTACGACTGCGTGGACCAAAGCCGGGCGCATTTTTCCCCAAGCGAGGCGGTTTATACGGGAACGGCGGGAAGGGTTTACACGACGGTGACGGTACGGGTCCCCCAGAAGGGCTGCACAAAGGAGGTGACGCTGGAAATGGAAAACACCAGCGCGGAGGAAATCCAGGTACAGGCAGCGTATTATACCGAGCCGGTCTTAGGCGTCAATCGGACCACGGCACGGCAGCTAGCGGCAAAATGGGAAAAAGGGGTGCTCACCTTGCGAAACCCCTTTAACAGCGCCGTACCCGGCGCCATGTGCCTGACCTGCGAGGGCGGAGCGGAGGAATGCACCTGCGACCGGGGCGCGTTTTTGGCGGGCCGGTGGAACGAACGAGTGCTGGCCCCTGTCCCCGATCCCTGCGGGGTGGTAATCATACAGAAAAAGCTGCCGCCCAAGCGGCGGGAGGCGGTCAAGTTCATCCTTTCCTGGGGCGCGGACGAGGAAGCGGCTAAGGAAATCCTTTCGACAAAGCTGCGGTTTTCCCCCTCCAAGATACGCATTCAGGTGAAAACGCCAAACGAAGCCATCAACCAGCTTATCAACCGGTGGCTGCCGCATCAGGTGCTGTCCTCCCGCTTTTTGGGGCGCACCGGCTTTTACCAGTGCGGCGGCGCGTGGGGCTTCCGGGACCAATTGCAGGATTGCCTGGCGGTTATGCTCAACCGGCCGGACCTGGCACGGGTGCATCTAATCCGGGCGGCGGCGCATCAGTTTGAGGAAGGGGACGTGCTCCACTGGTGGCATCAGCTGCCGAAAACCGGCGGGCGGATGCACGGGGTGCGCACCCGGTATTCCGACGACTTGCTTTGGCTGCCCTATGTGCTGTGTGAATACCTGCTGATAACGGAAGACGAACGTATTCTGACGGTACAGGTGCCGTATTTGGCGGGGGCGGAGCTTAATGAGGACGAACAAGAGCGGTATTTTGAACCGGCCCAGTCCCTGGTGAGCGGGGACATGTATAACCACGCGGTCAGCGCCATCGAACGGGCCATGCAGTGGGGCAGCCACGGGCTTCCCAAAATGGGCGGCGGCGACTGGAACGACGGGTACAACCTGGTGGGAGCAAAGGGACAGGGCGAAAGCGTCTGGCTTGCCATGTTCTTAGCGATGGTGCTCGAACGGTTTGCTCCGGTATGCGAAGGCAGGGGAGAAACCGACCGGGCGGACCGCTACCGCGGGGAAGCAAAGCGGCTGAAAAAAGCAGTGGACGAAACCGCATGGGACGGCGAGTGGTACCTGCGGGCCTTTTACGACGACGGCACGCCTATGGGAAGCCGGCAGTCGGACGAGTGCAGGCTTGACAGCTTGTCCCAGTCCTTTGCGGTGCTGTGCGGGATGCCGGACAAGGAACGGCGCAACCGGGCGCTGGACGCCTGCCTGCGGCTGCTGGTGGACGAGCAGGGCGGGTATATCCGCCTGTTTTACCCGCCTTTTGACAAGTCGGTCAAGAATCCGGGCTATGTCAAGGCATATCCGGCGGGACTGCGGGAAAACGGCGGGCAGTATACCCACGGAGCGTGCTGGCTGACCATGGCCATGCTCAGGGAAGGCCGGGTGGAGGATGGATACCGGCTGCTTACAATTTTAAACCCAGTCAACAAGTACCTGGATGAAGAGCGGGCCAAGGCTTACAAAACCGAGCCCTATGCCATGGCAGCGGATGTGTACGCTCATGAGGGCGCCCAAGGACGGGGAGGCTGGAGCCAGTACACAGGAGCGGCAGCCTGGTATTACAAAATCCTCGTCGAAGAGCTGCTGGGGATTCGTATCCGCGGGGACAAGGTGGAGTTCTCTCCCCGGCTGCCGGACGGCTGGGAAGAGTTCGAAGCACAAGTGACGATAAAAGGAAAGCGGATTTGCTACAAAAACGGTACGGTGACCGAAAAACCGGCTGAATAACTACAGGAAAAGCCCCGCAGCCTTGGGAAATCCTCCTTTGGCCGCGGGGCTTTTCGCCTCACCACTCTATCAAATTTTATCCTTATAATATAAATGCCGGGGCAGACCGTCCACCATAATGGGGGTCAGCTCTGCTTGAATAAGGGGGCGCACGTAATTGACAAAGTCAGGCGTGACATAGGTGCCCTCCTCATTGATCCACTCCCGCGGAACCAGCTTTTCCACATTGGCGATTTTGTGCACGTCATAGATGTCGGTGGTGCATTGATAGGGGTCGTTGGAAAGGCGCTTGAGGGTAATCATTTTCCCGCTTTCCCCTTCAAAGGCGGCTTTGACCGCCGCACCGCCTACCTGGAAGGCCTCGGTGATGTCCACTCGGGAAACGATATGGGACGCGCACCGCTGGAGGGTGCTAAATTCAATGGCGCGGGTTTTGCAGCCGATTTCCTTGGCCGCTTTGTTGGCAAGGAAGCGGGCGGTGCCGGCCAGAAGCTTATGGCCAAAGGCGTCCACATACTGGGCGTAATCGGTCAGCTCGCAGACATAGCGGCCGTCCGGCAGCTTAATACCCTCCGACACGGCGATGACCACCGACTCTTTCTTCCTTTGGATTTGATCCACCCGGTCGATGAAGCAGTCGATATCAAAGTTGATCTCCGGAAGGAAAATCATGTCGGGGCCTTCGCAGTCCTCACAGCGGGCAAGCGCCGCGGCACCCGCAAGCCAGCCGGCGTTGCGGCCCATGATCTCCACGATGGTGACGTTCTTCTGATCGTACACCAAGCCGTCGCGGATGACCTCCTTGAGGATGGAGCTGATGTATTTGGCGGCGCTGCCGTAGCCGGGGGTATGGTCGGTAGCGGCCAGGTCGTTGTCAATGGTTTTGGGAACACCAATGAAGCGGATGTCAATCCCGCGGATCATGGCGTAATCAGACAGCTTCTTGATGGTGTCCATCGAGTCGTTGCCGCCGATGTAAAAGAAATACTCGATTTGCAGCTTTTTGAGGATAGCAAAAATTTTCTTATAGGTTTCTTCGTCCTCTGCAATGTTGGGCAGCTTATACCGGCAGGAGCCCAAATAAGAAGAAGGTGTGCGCTTTAAAAGCTCGATGTCCAGGTCGTTGCGGATATGCTCCGACAGGTCCACCACCTTTTCTTCCAAAAGCCCCTGCACCCCGTGCAGCATGCCGTATATTTTTTTCGCACCCCGGTCCTTCGCTGTTTTATAAACGCCCACCAGGCTGGAATTGATTACGGCGGTCGGCCCTCCCGACTGCCCGACGATGACATTGCCTTTCATATGTTCCGCCTCCCGCGATTGCCTTAGTCAATGGCTATATTATAGCGCAATTATACAGAAAAAACAATCATATATTTCAAATATTATGTTGAAATCACAACAGTTCGGTTTTTATTGGAAAAGAACAAGGCCTATCTCTAGCCTATCACAGTGTAAGGGGCTACGTCTGTCGATTTTAGAGAAGAGGGATTTCTTTTCTCCTGGCACAAGAACGGGAGGGCCTTCGCCCTCCCGTTTCTTCTATTTTAAGGCGCTGCCATCTGAAAGGCGGTATCCACGTCCTCCAGAACCTTTACGTTTACCGTAAACTCCCGTTCCGGCGTATTTCCGGAACGGCGGCGGAATACTGTAAGCTCCACTTGTTCGCCGGGCTTTTTGTCTTTAATCAGCTCTTTAAACACCGACACGTCCGTGAGCTTGTGCCCATTGCACTGAGTGATGACGTCCCCGGTCTGCACGCCGGCATTTATAAGATCGCTGTCCGACTGGATGGAATAGACATACAGGCCCTCAGGCAGATTGTTGGCCACGGCACGGGCGGCGTCGATCACCTGGAAGGAGGCGCCGATGCGCACCCGGCCCAGAATTCTGCCGTTGACCAAGAGCTGGTCAATATAGGGCTGAGCCTGGGTAATGGGAATGGCAAAACCGAGGCCTTCATAGGAACTGCCGGAAATCTTCACGGTGTTGATTCCGATGACCTGGCCGTACTGATTGATTAAGGCGCCGCCGGAATTGCCGGGATTGATGGCGGCGTCGGTCTGAATATAGGGAATCTCCGAATTGCCGTTGACGATGACCTCACGGTTGATCCCGGAGATATGCCCCACGCTCAGGGAGCTTTGCAGGTTGGGGCCGCCCGGGTTTCCGATGGCATAGGCATCGTCTCCGATGACGATGCTGTCCGAATCCCCGAAGTTGGCAGGAACAAGGCCCTGCGCGTCGATGCGGATGATACCTAGGTCGGTTTTGGTATCGGCGGCGATGAAGCTGGCCATATACTCTTCTCCGTTGGCGAGCTTCACCTGGAAGGTGTTGCTGGCGCTGCCGAGCACATGGGCATTGGTGAGAATATAGCCTTCCGCATTCATGATAATGCCGGAACCGTAACTGTTGGAGCTTTCCTCAAAGGTCCCGCTTTGGGGTACGATGGCGGTAATGGCCACCACGGAAGGAGAAACCTTCTCATAGATTTGAGTGGGGGTCAGAACACCGTCTTCGGAAATCGGCTGAGAGGTGACGGGGGTATCGCCGATCTGAAACGGCGGGGCGCTGGTGGCGCCGCCCTGAACACCGTGGTTGTCGTTGTTGCTCGGTTGACTAGGAGCCGAGCTGCTGGAGGAAAATCCAGCGAAGGGATCCTTGCCGGTGACCAGGTTATAGATGCCGAGGCCCCCAAAGCCCAGCACCGATGCGCCGAAAATGCAGCAGACGATGATGGCGAGTACCTTGAAGGGCCTGTTTTTCTTTTTCACAGGCGGTTCCGGCTGAAAGCCCATGGGAGAACGGGGCGGATAGGGCGGAGGAGGCGGATTTTGTCCGGGTGCGCCAGGCTGCCAAGGGCTTGCCGCATTCGAATAGGGAGGCATCCCCGAAACAGGCGGCCGGTAGGCGGGCGGATCGAATCCGTAAGGCGGCGGGGACGGCTGCCCATACCCGGCAGGGGATTGCCCATAGACTGGCGGGGACTGCGGGGGAGATTCCGGCTGCTGCCCTGCAGGAGAAGCTGGCTGCTGCGGCTCTTCCCCGAGCGCGGCAAATCCTTCCGGGATTTCATCGGCGCCCTGCGGTGAGGAAGAAGGAGACACCTCGTCCATCTGCGCCGCCGAGTGGGGCGGTTCCTGGGTGGCCGGCGGGTCTACCGGCTCGGTGGATGCCACCTTCTGCAGCTCTTCCTTCACCGCTTCCAGCGGCGCGGTATCGGCCTTGATCTGCCCCGACCGAGCGCTTTCCTGTTTTTCCTTTTCCTCAAATTCTTTTAAAACATCGTATATGTCCTTCATGTACCTGCTCCTCTCCGATTTCGCCCCACAAGGGAAACGACGCACCTGCGAAAAACGCTACTATTGTTATGTCCAGTTTTTTGCCGCATTTGCAACCAAATGAAATTTACTGGGCATCCTTCGGAGGCTTTTCCCCTTTGCCGGTGCGCTCGATTTTGGCCGGCTTTTCCGGTTTTTCCATCTCTTGCTTTATGGCCGGAAGCCAGAACTCAAATTCTGCGTATTCGCCTTCCACGCTGCGGGCGGTAATGTCGCCTCCGTGCAGCTGCATAAGCATACGCACGATGAACAACCCCAGGCCCACGCCTTTTTTATCAAGGCCACGGGATTTATCCGTTTTATAAAACCGCTCGAAGATTTTCCCCAGGTCAGCCCGGGCGATTCCCTGACCGCTGTTGCGGATGGTAAAGTACACCCAGCCATTTTCTTCCCGGATGGAGATGGCGATATAGCCGCCTTGGTTGGTAAATTTAATGGCATTGTCCACCAAATTGAAGATGATCTGATGAATCCGGTCAGGATCCGCTTTCACACGGATTTCCGGCAGGTCTTCCAGGCCGCGCACCTCAATGCTTTTGTCATTGATGAGCTTTTCGCAGGAGAAAAAGACGCGCATGACCATATCCGACAGGCTGAAAAGAGAAGGGTTGATTTTCAGCTCACCCGCTTCCATGCGGGAAATGTCCAGCATGGAACGAACTAAGCGCGACAGGCGCTTGATTTCGTCGGAAACGGTGCGCAGGTACTGCTCCTGCTTTTCCTCGGGGATCGTGCCGTCAAGAATGCCGTCGATAAAGCCGCCGATGGTGGTCATGGGGGTGCGCAGCTCATGAGAGACGTTCGCTACGAAGGAACGGCGCATTCCCTCCACCGAGGCAAGCGAGGAGGCCATATTGTTGAGCGCGACGGCCAGCTCCGCGACCTCATCCTGGTTGTTGACAGGGATTTTCGTGGAAAAGTCCCCTTCCCCGAACTTGCGTGCGGCCTGCACCATCTGGCGCAGCGGTTTCGCCATCTGATAGGTGAGCGCATAGGTGGCAAGGAAGGAAAGAATCAGCACCAGCACAGCGGCCAGCAGAAACATGCGCAGGTTATCCCCAATGTAACCGGACAGGTCTCCGGTAGGGGTGGATAGAAGCACTGCCCCGATGACTCCCACTTCCCCGGCTTTGATGGGTTCTCCGGCGGTATAGTAGGTCTCCGTATAGTTGTCCCCCAGGCGACCCACGGTGTAGGAGGAACCGGAAAGGGACTTCTGAGCCACGTCGGCGGGGATTGCTTTGTAAAGCATCTCATCTGGATCCATTTTGTCATTTGCGGTAGCGAACAGGAGAACCTGCCCTGCCGGGCTGATGATGCGCACATCCGAATTGGAGGCGGAGGCCATCACAAGAATGGCGGCATTCATGGATTCGGGAATGAAGCCTTCCTCAAAAAATAGGGAATACCGCTTCGTCTGGGGGTTCCATTGAATCTGAGCCTGGTTTTTCAGCGCCAGCTCCCCCAGGATATCTGCCATGTCTTTGGCGTTGCGGGTGAGCATCTCCTGCTTGTCGTTGACCCAGTACTGCGCGGCAAAGGAAATGAGCAGAGTGCCTAGAATGGTCAGGCAAATCAGGATGATGGAGGTGATGACGGTGAAATACCGGACAAAAATACTCTTTCGCATTATTCGCGGACCTCGAATTTATATCCGACGCCCCAGACGGTTTTCAGACTCCATTTGTCCGACACGCCTTCTAGCTTCTCACGCAGGCGCTTGACGTGTACGTCCACCGTTCTGGAGTCGCCGTAATAGTCAAACCCCCAAACCTCGTCGAGAAGCTGGTCGCGGGTATAGACCCGGTTGGGGTTGCTGGCCAAATGATAGATCAGTTCCATTTCCTTGGGCGGAACGTCAATCTGCTTGCCGTCCACCTTCAGCTCATAGTTGGTCATGTTGATGGAAAGCTTGTCGAAATGGACCTCCTTGCTGTCGCTGGTGGTTTCCGCGGGCGCGGCGCGGCGCAGCACGGCCTTGATGCGGGCTACCACTTCCTTTGCCTCAAAGGGCTTGACCACATAGTCGTCCGCCCCCAATTCCAGGCCCAAAATCTTATCAAAGGTTTCCCCTTTGGCGGTGAGCATGATGATGGGGGTCGACGCCTTTTTGCGGATTTCCCGGCAAACCTGCCAGCCGTCAAGCACGGGAAGCATGATGTCCAGCAGCACCAAATCAGGCTGCTCCTTCTCAAACGCCTCCAACGCCTTTCCTCCATCATACGCCAGCGCCACGTCGTAGCCTTCTTTTTCCACGTAAAGCCGCAGAAGCTCACAGATATTGGTATCGTCGTCCACAATTAAAATTTTTGTATTCGCCATGAAAAGTCCTCCCTTTTGCGCCTCTTGCCTTTATACTCGCCGCATTTCTATGGTCTTGCGGAATCAATTGTCCATAAGACCATTATAACAAGCATCCGGGCCAAGTGATGAAATATTTATGAAGGAACCGTAAGCGGTTTATTTCCTGCGGCTCTTTATTCTCCGATGATTTTGACAAGGACCCGTTTTTCCCGCTTTCCGTCAAACTCTCCGTAGAAAATCTGCTCCCAGGTTCCAAAGTCCAGCCGGCCATTGGTGACGGCCACCACCGCTTCCCGGCCCATAATGGTACGCTTGATATGCGCATCCGCATTGTCTTCATAGCCGTTGTGCTGGTACTGGTCGTAGGGCTTTTCAGGCGCCAAGCGTTCCAGAAAACGCTCAAAGTCCGCATGGAGGCCGGATTCATCGTCGTTGATGAACACGCTGGCAGTGATGTTCATGGCGTTGCACAAAAGAAGGCCTTCTTTGATGCCGCTTTCCTGCAAGCACTGCTCCACTTGAGGCGTAATGTTGACAAAGGCACGGCGGCTGGGAATGCGAAAAAACAATTCTTTTCGATAGGATTTCATACGGGTACCATTCCTTTCTGTTTCGAATCGGGTGCTCCTCATTTTACCGCGGGAGCTACTCGTACAACGTACCGAGAGAGCTGCGGAAGATAGGCATAGTATACCACGAATTGAGGCAAAGAGCACGGGTTTTACGGGCAAATGCTGCACGCTCTTTGCACGCTTCATACGAACATATGTGCTATAATCGATTTGCAAACATAAGTTTGGCAACGGCGGCAGCTCGTCAGGTTGGCTCACTCACCTTTTTGTTTCCACACCATGCGAAGCTGCCGCCCGCGTCCTTCCCCGCCGCTTTTTGGCGGGGAGATGTTTGTCAAATGGCATGGGAGGTGAATGCATGGCACAATACGACTGGAACAGCCTAGAGGCGGATTACGTCAAGGGCGGTTATCGAAGTCTGCGCGCTTTTGCTGAGGAGAAATCCATCAGCTATCCGAGCCTCCTGCGAGAGGCAAAACGCCGTCCCGGTTTTGTAAAGAGCAAGCGGGGACGAAAGCCCCATAATGTGGTGCGTCCAAATGGACCGGTTCAGCTGCAAAACGCCTGGAACAATCTTCTGGAAGCGCTGGAGGCCATTACGGACGCAAACAGCGAGTGGGCAAATCAAATCTCCCCTCGCAACATCTACGAGCTCGCCTGCGCGCTCGAACGCATCCAGAAAGGATGCCAGGATTCCATGGCAATGCAGGAAGACGGCGCAAAGGCGATTTCCGAGGCCATCGGCGCGCTGGCCAGGAGGCTTTCTTAAATGAGCTTCCAATGGGGCCGGTTCAGCGATTACGCCGTGCGCTCCATTGCTTTAAGTGACGCGCGTCTGAATATCTGGGACGGCGCTGTCCGGTCTGGAAAAACGGTTTCTTCCTTACTCGCCTGGCTCTATTTTGTCACCAATGCGCCGCCCGGCCCGCTTTTGATGGCGGGAAAAACGGTGACCACCCTCAAACGAAACATCCTGGACACCTTATCCGACATGCTGGGGGAACGGGATTTTAAGGTGCATCTGTCCGCCAGAGAGGCCGTCCTGTTTGGACGCAAGGTTTATCTGGCGGGCGCATCCGACGCGCGGGCGGAGGGCAAGCTGCGGGGAATGACCCTGGCGGGGGCATACGGCGATGAACTGACCCTTTGGCCCCGGTCTTTTTTCCAGATGCTTTTGTCGCGTCTGTCCATCGAAGGTGCTCGGTTTTACGGCACCACAAACCCCGACAGCAGCCGCCACTGGCTTTACACCGACTATCTGCAAAAGCCGGGGCTCGATCTGCTGCGCTGGCACTTCTCCCTAACAGACAACCCGAATTTGCCCGAACGCTACAAAGCGGCGCTGGCAGCGGAATACACCGGTATGTGGAAGCGGCGGTTTGTGGACGGAGAGTGGTGCGCGGCCCAGGGGGCGGTATACGACCGGTTCGAACGAGAGGCGCATGTCTGCGTGCGCGTGCCGGGGCCAAGGGCCCGAACGTTTCTTTCCTGCGATTACGGGGTTCACAATCCCTGTGTGTTCGGCCTGCTGACTGAGGAGGAGGGGCACTATCATTTGGCGCGGGAATATTACCACGACGGAAGGGTGCAGGGGCAGAAAACCGACGAGGAATACGCAAGCGACCTGCTGGCTTTCGCCCAAAACAAAGCGCGCTGCGTGGTGATCGATCCTTCCGCTTCTTCACTGATTGCGCTGCTGCGCAAATCCGGCTGGCAGGTAATCCCAGGAAAAAATGCGGTGCTCGAGGGGATCCGGCAGGTAAGCGCCCTTTTGAGCGAAGGACGGCTGACCATTGATCCGGGCTGCGTACATACGCTGCGGGAATTCGACTGCTACTGTTGGAACGAAAAGAGTGAACGAGATACGCCGGTGAAGGAAAACGACCACTGCATGGATATGCTGCGCTACGGCATTCTGACCGATCTGCGCATGCAGAGCAGGCGGCGAGAAAGCTACTCGGGCAAAAACAAACAATGAGCCGGGGGTTCCCGGCAAAGGGAGGTTTCGATTTGAACGCGACCGCTTTCTACGAGGAACTCGGCGGCCTTTATGGAAGCCGGGTGCTAGAGGAATTTGGCGAGATCATCCGGCTGTACGACTTTTACGAAGGCAAGGGACAGCTTTGGCCGAAAAACGGACAGCTGGACTATCTGCCCACTGTAAAACGCACCAATTTTATCAAAAAACTCATTAAGGCGGAGGCCCGTTTTCTCTTCGGACGCACGCCGGAATTTTCCGTGCGCGCGATCCGGCAGGAGGACGACGGGGTGGCACGGGAAATGACCTTGTTTTTAAACCGCCTGCTGCGTAACAACCACTTCGGCGACCGGCTGGTTCGGGCGGCCAGAGACTGTTTCATCGGTAAGCGGGTAGCGCTGCGGCTGTGGACCGACGAGGAGGACATTTCCATTGGGTTTCGCCCGTCCTTGGAGTTTCTGTTCGAGCCCAGAGAGGACGACGCGGATCGGATCAAGAAAATCATTTTCTTTTATCAGCTTAACACGGAGAGTTCTCACCGCAAGCAGCGGATTTGGAAGCAGAAGTTTGAGATGGTAGAAGGACGCTGCATCTTGGATGAAGGCGTATATGACGGGGACGGGCGGCTTTTGGAGAGCCGGTATGAAAGCTTCGATACGGGGCTTTCCTTCATCCCGGCGTACGTCATTTTAAACGACGGACTGTGCGGAGATTTGAGCGGGGAAAGCGACGTAGCGGAGTTGATCGAAAACCAAAACGCTTACAACCGTCTGACCTCCGACGACATCGACGCGCTGCGCTTCAATCTCTTCCCCCAACGGGTGGCTACCGACGCGAGTGTTTCCTCTTTGGAAAAGCTGGTGATTGCGCCAGGCGCGCTGATCGACTTGCAGACCGATCCGACGATGATGGATGGAAAACAGGCGTCTATGGAGATGCTGGAGCCCAAGTTCGGATACGACGACCGGCTCGAGCATACGCTCGCCCGCATCAAGTCGGACATGTATGAGCTGCTGTCGGTCCCCGATCTTTCCACCGAACAGTTAAAGGGGACGCTGAGCTCGGGTCAGTCCATCCGCGCCATGTACTGGGAGCTGTTATGCCGGTGTGAGGAAAAGTGGACGGGTTGGGAAGCGGCGCTGCGTTGGATGGCCTACGGTGTGTTTCACCTGGCTAGGGCGACGGGGATCGCGGCCTTCCCTCCCATTGAATGGGAGCTGCACATTGAGCACGGGTATCCTCTTCCCGACGACGAGGAAACCGAACGGTTAAACGATCTCAAGGAAGTGGAGGCCCAAGTGCGCAGCCGGCGCTCCTACATGGAAAAATGGAAGATCGCAGCCGATCCTCAGGGTGAGCTGGAAAAAATCGGCGGCGAAGCGCAAACCGAATGACAGGAGGAACCGCTATGGAAAGCTTACAGGAAATTTTGAGCGAACTGGGGTTGGAGATGGACGAGGAAACCAGAGAAACCCTGTCTCTTGCCTTACAGGAAATGGTGGATGAGAAGGTCGCTTCTCTCGCCGCCGAGCAGGCGGCGCGCCAGGAAGAAGCCCTGGAAGAACAAGACGCCAAACGGCAGGCACAGGCGATTGCCGCCCAGGAAGCGGCAAACAGCAAAATCGAGGCGCTCAAAGCGCAGCGGTGCAAAGACCAGGCTTTGCTCACACTCTACCGGGAAAAGGCCATTGAGCCGGAAACGGTGCTGGCGCTTCTTCATCTGGATAACCTGGAGATTTCAGAGGACGGACAGGTGGAAGGGTTGAAAGAACAGGTCACGGCCCTGAAGGAACACGATCGGTACCTGTTTCATTCCCCGGTCACCACTGGGAGCAAGGGAAACTTCATCCGGTCTCATCCGTCGACGCCGGTGCGCTCTTTAAGCGACGCGCTGGCGGAGCATTATCACAGATATCTCGATTAAGGAAAAGAAAGGACTTGGATGCTATGGCTATTACGCTAAACGATATCAAACTGAACACCACGGACAAGCTGGTGGCAAGCGTGGTCGATGAATTTCGCCGTTCAAACTTTCTGCTGGCGAACATGCCCTTTGACGACACGCTTTTGCCCATGGGCAACGGTTCTTCCCCAACCTACAGCTATTACCGCATTGTAACCCAGCCTACCGCGGCCTTCCGGACGATAAACAGCGAATATACTGCCAGCAATGCGGTGAAGGAAAAGGTTTCGGTAGAGCTCAAGGCCTTTGGCGGCAGCTACACCATCGACCGGGTGCTGGCGGCGGCCGGCGGATTTGTGGATGAGGTAGACGTGCAGACCCGGCAGATGATCCGGGCGGCTCAGACCTTGTTCAACGCCACTGTCATCAATGGCAACACCACAAGCAACGCGGCGGCCTTCGACGGCCTGAGCAAGGCGCTGACCGGCAAATCCACCGAGTATAACGCTCAGTCCGGTTCGGCAAATGTGGATCTGTCTGCTTCGAACATCGACAGCAACTACAAAACTTTCCTGGATAAGCTCGACGAATTCATTCTGTCTCTCGACCAGCGGCCCACTGCGCTTCTGGCCAATGCCGGCTTGATTGCCAAAATCCGCGCCTGTGTGCGCCGCTGCGGCATCGAATACAAAGCTGCGTCCTTAGAAGGCGGCGATATTCCCACCTATGACGGGATTCCGCTGGTGGATGCAGGCCAGATGGCGGGCGAGGACGGGGCTACCGACGTGATCGCCACCACATCGGGTGTTACCGAGCTGTACGCGGTGCGCCTGGGGCTTGACGGGCTGCACGGCGTATGCATGCACGGAGAATCCCCCATTAAGGTATGGGTTCCCGATTTTACTACGGCGGGTGCCGTAAAGAAGGGCGAAGTGGAAATGGTGGCGGCCATCGCTCTGAAGAACACGGCGGCAGCCGGTGTCTTCCGTAAAATCAAAATCGCGTAAAAGAGGTCTTTATTTTGAAAGGAGTACCACTTATGAGTACGACAAACCAAGTTTTTAACACGGTTGCTTTGATGAAGGCGGCGGCCCTCACAGATGGCGACTGCGTCATGACCCGCGGCTATTATGCCGCCGGCGACGGGGGCAGCGGTGTTTATGTAGTGACTAGTTCCACAACGGCGGCCGACAACGGTTCCGTCATTGCGCTTAACAACGGCAAAAAGGCGCAGCTCGTCATTGAAGGAGATACCATCCACGTCAAGCAGTTCGGCGCAAAGGCGAACGACACCTCTTTTGACAACGTGGCCTATATCAACGCGGCCTTTCAGTGGCTGGCACAAAACGGCGGCGGTACTTTGGTTTTCCCTCACGGAGAAACCTTTTCCGTTAAGATCAATTCTAACATAGATTATCTGCGGCTGGGCGCCTCCAACGTCACAATTCTCGGCAACGACTCCACCTTGCAGGTGCGGGCGGACTCGGGCGATTTCCAGTCGCTTCTGTACATCGATACCAGCGAAAATGTAGCAATCGACCGGCTGCATTTTGACGATAATATCCTCAGCAATACGGGATATCCGGTAACGGGCGACAATCAGAAACGCCAGATGTTGATTCATTATGAAAGCGTGACCAATGCCGAGCTGCACAACTGTCACTTCTACACCGGCGGCATCTGGTGCGTCCAGGGTAAACTCTCCGGTTTGACCATCGACAGCTGCAGCTTTTCTTTCCGTACCAAGGAGAACATCAGCTGGTATGACGTCAGTACCCTTTATCTGGTTGGCGAACATATTACAATCCAGGATTGTATCTTCAAAAATCTGATGGAAACAAAGGTACCTCAGACGGCGGTGGAATCCCATGCCACCAAGGTGCGTTTCCTGCGCAACCGCTGCACCGGATACCAGGGCTCTCTTCTCATCGCCTGCCCGACTTCCAGTGAAGCCGGCGCTTACGCCGATGTTCATGCGGATGACATTGTGGTACAAGGCAACGAGATGATTTGCGCCAATCCCGGCACCGGAAATGGCACCGGCATCTGTATTTGGCCTTTGTCTGAAAAGAACATTACCAACATCCGCATCCTCAACAATACCATTGAAACCGATTACTGCGGCATTCTTAACAAGTACATCGATAACGACAGCATCATCGACGGTTTGATGATCGCCAACAATTCCATCACTTATGTGGGCAATGAGGAGAGCAATATTGCGAGCCAATATGAATTCAAGGTGCATGGCAAGAACGGCGTCAAGCTGTTGGGGGCAACGGTCATTAAAAATGTAGTCATCTGCGACAACACCATTTCCAATTTCCCGGAAAGCGCTGTGCTGGTAACCAGCATGGAAAGCGGCACGGTGACAGGGCTTATGCGCAAGTATCGCAACATTCGTATTTACGATAATCTAGCCTACAACTGCGGATATAACACCAAGTACTACTACTTCGGTGCAATCAGTCTGATCGACGGGGTAGAAACGGGCGAAATTGCAAGAAACTTCTTTGATTTTGATAAAAACGCCGATACCTGCCTGCGGCCCATCTTCGCCTACTGTGACGATGTCCAGGACAGCGCTGTCAAGATCACGGTCAAAGGTAATGTGGTCAGCGGGCTCTATCCGGAGCAGTCGCTGGATATGCCGGAACCGGACGACCGCTATGACTATGGTCTGGCTCCTACCAACAGCGTTTTGATCTGGGACGGCATCACCCACTTTAATAAGGGCGACATCTTTGACTACAACAGCAAACGGTACCGCTGCACGTCCAATTTTGTGATGGGCATTCCCTCGGCGTCCAATCCTTCTGACGTCTCCGGCACCAATGTGACGGTGGAAGAACTGATTGCGGTTCGCCAGCTCAAGGTAAGCGACGCCTCTGTCTTCCGCCGCGGCGATGTGATTAAGCTGGGCGGCGGCTTTGTTCCCACTCGTCAGGCAATTATCGCGGGCGTGGATTATATCACCAACATCATTTATGCGGATGGCCTCGGTTCTTCCTGGTTCGAGCTTAAGTCCGGCGGGACGGCGGCGGGTTCCCCGGTCTATTTTGTGACGAATCTTGCGACCTCCTGTGAAGAAATCTAAAGGGTTTCTCTGTCTTTTGAGAGGACGGGTTTTCATTCCTGTTTTCTCATAAAAGCGGCGGCCGGGTCCGCGCACGGCCTGGCCAGCCGCACGGCATTTTTTCGCGCGCAGAAATGGAGGAGGATATGACCCCACTCGAACAGCTTCGAGCAAACTTATGTGAAACGCAGGATGAGGTGCGGTTCTTTTCGGACAACGAGCTGCTGACACTGCTGATGCAGAACAAGGAAGATGTAAGGGCCGCATCCTATGAGGGACTTCTAAAAAAAGCCCAGGCGGACGGCGTTTCCCTTCCCGACGGCACAAAAACCGCCGATGCCAGAGGATACTGGCTATCCCTTGCCAAGCAGTACCGTCCCTGTACGAACCGATGTCTGCAGCGAGCTGACGAAGAGGCGAGGTGAACGGCGATGATAAAGGGATGGCGGCACCGGTTTTCTTTTGTGCGGGCCATACGGCCGCTACTTCGCACTATTTTGGTTTACCGCCCGGCGTTAAGCGAAGTGGGGGAACCGGATTATGAGACTCTTTCTTTTGTGTATCGGGGTCTTGGCTATCGATTTTACAAATTCGAACGCATTACCTCACATTTATCCATTCCCGGACGCATTGCCAGGGAACGGACTCAACGCGTCCTGCTCCCCTATCCTGCGGCTGCGCAGGGGCGGGGACCAGAAGGTGCGGCGGCGGATTTTCCAACGATTGTGCCTGGAGACTTGTGCAAAATAGACGCGGCCAGATACGTGGTCCGGGCGGTACAACAGGACAATGAACTTTATCTGACTCTGGTGGTAGAGGAAGTGACCATAGATGACGCCACTCAAACAAATATATGAGACGTTGAGGCAGGCGGGTATTCCCGTCTTTTTTCCCGGTCAGCACAACGGGATAGGCATGATGCCTTATGTTGTCATCCAGGAAGGGGAAACCAAACCAAACAGCGGGGATTTGACCGGCACGACGACCTTCGAACTGTTTGCTTACGCGCCAATCCACAATTATTCCGGTCTGTTAAGCCTGATCGGGTTGATCAAGCAGGCCATGAAACCTTTGTATCACATTCGTCCCACTGGACGGGTCTACGGACAGGGGATTGAAGCGGATTATCAGATGCATCGGGCCATTTTAGAATACGAAGCACAAAGGAGGCTGTGACGGATGGATCTGGACACCTGCCGGCTGGAAGCCGTAGCGGTGGGCTCGCTCATCGCGGTACAGTTCACGCTGGAAGGAGAAACCTCATTTCTGGCCTATTCCAAACGTGCGCAGATTACACCGGTGGTATCCAAGGGTAGGTACCGGGAACTGCGGGAGGATACTATGGTTGCGGCGGTGAAGCAGACGCCCGACATCCTGCTGGGGTACGACATCGTTCTGACCGATACCTGCCTCAATCCCCGGGCTTTTGCAGCGGCGGACGGCGGAGAGGTTACCCTTGCTGAGCATGTTTTTTCCTCCTATTTGGCGCCGGAAGCGGGAAACAATCCTGCGCGCACTCCGTTTCATTTGCAGCTTTTTGCTGCACAAAAGGACGAAAATGGCAGTGATGCGGGATATTTGCAGCTGTCTTTCTCTGCGTGCACCGGTTGTCCAGCCTCCTTCTCCCTTTCCCAAGGCGAGTTTTTTCTGACGGCATACACCATACAAAGCCGTCCTTTCGGCGCACAGACTTCGATGAGCATAACCCGGCTTGCCTCGCTGCCCTTTGGGATCGCCTAAGAAAGGAGACGACCAAGCATGACAAATCATGACGACGAATTTCTCTCCATGGGAGCGCTGGCTCTCCAGAAGCAGGCACAGGAGGATGCGGCTTTAAAAGAAATGTCCCGGCGGCTCGATGAGCTGCAGGCACAGCTATGGACGGACGAACGGCGCTTGATGGGAGGTGGATGCTTGTGAGTTGGTTTTCCTTTCGGGGGATCGACAGCAGCACCATGGGAGTGCTTTTACTGGAGCGCAAATGGGACCTATGTGGAAAAACCCGCAGTCAGTTTCTTTCCATTCCTGGGCTGGACGGTTCTCTGACGATACCACAGGCACGGGAGGACATTACCATGACCTTGCGCTGTGCGGTGCTCAGCGACAGCGACGCCGACTTGCAGACGGCAGCCCACGAGCTGGCGGCTTGGCTGTTCGGCAGCGGCGAACTCGTCTTCTGGGATGCACCGCAGCAGACGAGAAGCGCCTGCGTTCTTTCGGTCTCCAGCTTCGAAAGCTTTGAGAAGTGGGGCGAATTCCAGGTGACTTTGCGCTGCGCGCCCTATGCGATGGGAAGCGAAACAACGGTGGAGATTAATCAGTCGGTTTCCTTTGAGGGTACCGCGCCCTCCAGGGGCGCATTTTCCTTTTCCCTGTCCTCGGATGCTAATTTGATTGTCCTCGCCTGCACGGCGGGAAACGTGACGCTGCGGGGCAGCTTTCTAGAGGGGGATGCCTTTGTCATCAACACACAAACGGGGGCGGTATGGCGAAACGGACAGGTTCAAAACGAGCTTGTGCAAGTCGGAAGCCGCTTTTTTGAGGTTCCGGTGGACACTACGTTTTTGCACCTGCTGTGCAAAAACGGGGATCTTTCTGCTTACCCGGAGGGCGTTTACGCCTACCGGCCGAGGTGGTACTGATGGAATTCATCCTGTATTTTTTTGACCGGACAGAAAAGCTGACAGGTCTGATGCAAAACGGGGCTGGCGGCGCTCTTCTTTCGGCGGTCCACGACGAAGCGAAGCAGACGCTGACAGTCACGTTGGCGTCTGCTGCGGCGCAGACCGCCGGACAAGGCGATTATATGGGGTTTACCGATTTGGATGGACAATTCCAGCTTTTTGAGATCAAGCGGGTGCAGGAGCGGCACCAGGAGGGCACAATCCTGTGTGAGCTTTACGGCGAGCATGTGTTTTATGAGCTGCTGGCAACGGTGGTAAACGATCTGACCCTATCCGACACCTCGGCGCAAAAGGCGGCTCAGGCCATTCTGGCATCCACTCGGTGGCAGTGCGGCAACTGCGACAACCTGCTTCTTTCTTCCATCTCCTTTTATTACGAGAGCGCACTCGCCTGCCTGTACCGGTTACAGGAGCAGTGTAAGGCACGACTGGTTTTTCATCTGACTCTCGACGGCAATCAAATTACCGCCCGGACCGTTTCGGTTATTGCGGACACACCAAGACAGACGGGGAAGCGCTTTACCTGGAGCCGGGATCTTTTGCAGATTACCCGGCAGGCGGATACCACCAATCTGGTCACCGCCCTATATGGCCGGGGAAAAACCATCGGCATCAAAGAATCCCCCAGCCAAGCAGCCAGAGGTGCTAGACGCACGTTTGCAGACGCGGTTTGGACGACGCCGGACCAGCCGGTGGACAAGCCTGCCGGACAGGAATGGGTGGGCGATCCACAGGCACTGGCACGGTGGGGGTATGGCAGCGGGACAAAGCAGCACCTTTTCGGCGTGGTGGTGTTTTCCGATCTCGATGATCCGCAAGCCCTTTTAAAGGCCACGTATGACGAACTGCAAAAACGATGTATCCCTACGATGCGCTATACCATGAAAGCGGTGGATTTGGAAGCGCTGGCGGGTCTTTCTCATGAGGCGGTGCGGCTCAACGATCAGGTAACGGTCATTGACGACGGGTTCGATCCGCCCTTGGAGCTGACGGCGCGGGTGACCGGGCTTCGGCGGGATTATCTCAATCCGGCGGACACCGAGCTGACCATTGGAGATGCGGCCCCCGCTTTGGGAAGTCTTCTAGCGAAAATGGAAGCAGAAAAGGACCGGCTTTTGGAAAAGGAAGCCGCTTGGGACAACACTACCCAGAACGTCGGGCCGGACAGTCCGATCGACACCTCCCGGCTGGAAGGCGCCATCGACGCGCTGCAGAACAAAATCATCGCTTCCGGCGCCTATGAAAGCGCTACCGTTACCAATGGCGGGGGAATTCTCTTGGAAAACAACCAGGCGGACAGCCCGGACTACGGGGCCATTTATCTGGGACCCGGTCTTTTGGCCATTGCCAACCGCAAAAACGGCATCGACTGGGAGTGGCGCACCTTCGGCACGGGAGCGGGCTTTACGGCCAGCGAGCTGATTACCGGGGTTCTCGACGCGGGGCTGATTAAAACCGGGCGGCTGGAATCGGTCAACGGTTCTTCCTGGATCGACATGCAGTCGGGCGCCTTCTCTTTTGACAACGGAAAGCTGTCGTTGGATGGAGAAGGGAATCTTTTGGTGGCAGGATATCTGAACGCGCAAAGCGGAGAACGCAAGGTATCCGTCAATAAAAACCCGATTTTTGGACCAACCATCACCTTTTCGGTGGGGGAAAACGACGCAGGCTACCTCTACGCCGACGATTTTAATTCCCTTGTGATTGAGGCCAGCCGGCTTCATTTGTCCACCAATGCTTTGCAAACCCCGGCCGGGCATACCGGCTATACGGGAACGGTGGAGGTGGGCGGAAAAACGCTTCGTTTTGACAACGGGATTCTTTACGAAGTAACTGGATGAAGAGTCTTTCCCGACAGAAATCAAAAAGAGGATCTGACGGCGATGCCGTCAGATCCTCTTTTTGCACAAGTGCCTTTGAAAAACACCGGTCTGCGTTTGCCGGAAAGTCCGTTCCTATGTAAAAAAGAATGCCTCTGTGTTACAGAGGCATTCGGATGAATACTCGCTTTGTTTTGGAACAGCATGAGGGGAAAGCCCTTTCTCTCTGTCCCCAAACCTTGTGCGGCAATTATCTCTTGGAGAACTGCGGCGCACGGCGGGCACCTTTGAGGCCGTACTTCTTGCGCTCCTTCATGCGAGGATCGCGGGTCAAAAGGCCTGCCTTCTTGAGAATCGGGCGCAGCTCCTCGGAGTTCACCTGCAGCAGAGCGCGGGCCAAGCCGTGACGGATGGCGCCGGCCTGACCAGTTACACCGCCGCCGGCTACGCGGCAGACGATGTCGAACTTATCGGTGTTCCCAGTCAGCGCGAGAGGCTGGCGGACAATCAGCTTTAAGGTTTCCAGGCCAAAATAATCGTCGATATCGCGGTCGTTGATGGTGATGTTACCAGAACCGGGATAGACTCTTACACGGGCAACCGAGCTCTTTCTTCTGCCAGTGCCGTAAAAATAGGTCTTCGTATCGTACATTCCGATTGCCTCCTTCCTCAAAATTCTAACGTTTCGGGCTTCTGCGCGGCATGCTTATGCTCTGCGCCGCTGTAAGCACGCAGACGGGCGCAGGCAGCGCGGCCGATCGTGGTGTCCGGAATCATGCCCTTGATCGCAAGCTCCATAGCGAACTCAGGACGGGTCGCCATCAGAGTGGCATACTTAATCTCCCGCAGGCCGCCGATCCAGCCGGAATGACGGCGGTAATACTTCTGGTTGAGCTTGTCGCCGGTAAGAACCGCTTTGGCACAGTTGATCACGATAACATGATCGCCGCAGTCCACATGGGGAGCAAAGGTGGGCTTGTGCTTTCCGCGCAGAAGAACGGCGGCCTTGGCGGCGGTGCGGCCAAGAGGCTTGCCGGCAGCGTCAAGCACATACCATTTACGGGTAATTTCGCCCGCTTTTGGCATATAGGTCGACATAAGGGTACCTCCTACTTAAAAATGTTCTCGCTTCGCAATGAAAGGCTTTTCATTCTCGTCGTATGGACCAAGCTGCTTTACCCGGATGAGGCAGGCAGGCGAATGTTCTCAAAAACCGGCTGGTATGCAGCCGGACGCAAACATGATACTATCATAGGAATCTCCCGGTGTCAAGAGGAATTTTCGATAGCATCAATTTACATCCGCACAATCTCTCAAAATCTCCTGTTTTCTCTCTGTAACGCTCTCAATCTCAACTGCTATTTTTATCACTTTTCCTCTGTTAAGGCTCCTTTTTTCTTTCTTGGTATTTGATCAGCCGACCGCGATCCAATATTCCAAAAGTGTTTCGGAGGTGGACGCGTATTCAAGCCGGATCCCTTGCGCCCGTTCGTTGCATCACACCTTGCTTTCTGGTATAATGGAACAAACATGGAAAAAGGGGGTGGGTGTTATGCAGCGCATCGACGGGCTTATGCGCAGCGCCATTGATCGGTATCAGATGATCGCCGAGGGCGATCGAGTGGCTGTAGGCGTATCCGGTGGGAAGGATTCGGTTGTGCTGCTGACGTCTCTGGCGCGGCTGCGAAACTATCTCCCCCAGCGGTTTGATCTGGTGGCGCTGACCATGGACCCCTGCTTTGGCGGGGAGTGCACCGACTATACCCCCATTGCCCGGCTGTGCGGGGAGCTTGGGGTGGAATATATTTTAAAGCGCACAAAGCTTGGACCGATCGTGTTCGAAGAACGAAAGGAGCAAAATCCTTGCTCTTTATGCGCCAAGCTGCGCCGGGGGATTTTGCACAACATGGCCAAAGAAGCCGGGTGCAACCGGCTGGCATTGGGGCATCATTTCGACGACGCAGCGGAAACCTTTGTGATGAACCTGCTGTGCGGCGGAAAAATCGGCTGTTTTTCCCCGGTGACCTGGCTCGACCGCAAGGAGCTTTTCCTAATCCGGCCCATGATCTTTGTGGAAGAGCGATTGATACGGTCCGCCGCCAAGCGGGAGGCGCTTCCTATCGTCAAAAGCAAGTGCCCTGTGGACGGGGATACCAAACGCCAGGAGATCAAAGACCTGCTCTGGCATCTGGAAAAAGACTACGACCGGCTGCGCATCAAAATTGTGGGCGCGATGCAGCGCGCGGGAATCGACGGCTGGTAAAGAAAAAAGGAGAATGAAAGATGAAGATACGCACGAGGGTTTCCTGTCTTTTGCTGGCGCTGATGGTAGTGCTCACCTTTGTAAGCTGCACGGACGGCGGCGCCTCCTCCCAGAGCGAGGCTTCTTCCCAGGTGCAAAGCCTCCCGTCCGAGCAAAGCACCCTGCCGGTTTCCTCCGAACCGGAGGAGGAGCCTTCCCCTTACCCCCTACATCCGACCAAGAAGGAGGACGAGGTATCCATCCAGTTCTGCGGGGACATTTTGCTTCATTACCAGCCGGTTCAGTCTGCCCTGCTGGCGGACGGCAGCTATGACTTTTCGCCGTATTTTTCGGAGGTGTCCAAGCTGCTGACGGCGGACTTGAAAATCGTCAACCTGGAAGGCGCAGTGGACGACTCCAGGGAGCCTTCCAGCTACCCGTGCTTCAACTATCCTTCCGAGATCATCCGCGACGCCATGGGAGCGGGCTTTAACTTCTTTCTGACCGCGAACAACCATGCTTTCGACATGCGCTGGAGCGGTCTTTTGGCCACCCGCGCCGCTCTTCAGGCGGCCGGAGCAGAGTTTGACGGGACCTATGAAACCCAGGAGCAGTGCGACACACCCTGTATCCTTAACTACGGCGGCATTGAAATCGGCATCGTCACCTATTCGTATGGAGATAACGGCATGATCGTCACCATTCCCGAGGAACACCGGCCCTACGCCATGCGGGAATTCAACCACGACAGCACCGAGGATTTGGACCGGTTGCTGGGCGATGTGCGCAAATGCCGGGATGCGGGGGCGGACTTCGTCATTCTCTCTCTTCACTGGGGCGCCGAATATCAGGACGCGCCCAACGCCACGCAAAAAGCGCTGGCTAAGGCCCTAATCAACACGCCCGACGGCCCGGATATTGTGCTGGGCAACCACGCCCACGCCGCCCAGCCCACTGAGCTGCACCAGGTGGAAACCTTAAACGGTACCGCCAACCGGCTGATCGTCTATTCAATGGGGAACTTCATTGCCGACCAATCCTCCGTGCAGGTGGACAAGACTCGTACCAGCCAGATGGTTTCGGTGACCATCCGCAAAACAGAGGACGGGGTTAAGATCGCCGACGCGGCCTACACCCCTTTGATGACCTACATCCGGGAGGATACCAAAACCTCCGACCGGTACCGAGTGATTCCGGTGGGCAAGTACGCGCTGGCTTCCACGAAACCGGACATTTTCATCAATAACGCGGACTGGGAGTTCTGCAAGCGCGCCTGGACGCGGCTGCAAGGCGTCATCGGTGATTCGGTTCCCTGTCTGACCGGGGAATGATTCTACTGGTTTCCTTTGTCAAAGGCCCGGCAAACCCAATTGGGTTTGCCGGGCCTTGTTGCTTGCTTCGTCTAATGAAAAAGCGCGAAGACTCCTCGATGGGTAAGCTACCGGTTTTTGATGCAAAGGAATCCCAGGCGCCATCTCCTTTGGCGCTGGCAAAAAGCCGGCTGTCCCGCTTGCCTTTGGGGAAAACGGGACTCTTTCAGCTTTGGGCCGTAACGGCGAAACACTCTGCCTCTTCCCTGAAAACCGGATGAAGCTATGAGTCCAACGACATTGCAGTGCCGTTTTTCCCAAGACTATAAGCCTGTCGTGCTCGTCACTCCTCCTGCTCGCGCAGATAGGAGATGTACTCCATGCAGTACTCGTCGTTGCCCGCGACCACGTCGGCCGAAAGCAATGCAAGCCGGGTCTTGGGAGAGGTGACGTCCAGAATGGCGCTGTCAAGCCCTAAAAACACACCGGCGGACAAAGCGGCCATGTTAATATTCACCCGGCCGGGCAGACCGAAGGAAACGTTTGAAAGGCCGCATACGCTTTTGACCGCCGGGAACCGGTTCTTAAGCTCTCCGATGACCCGCAAAGCCAGAGCCGGGCTTTCGCTGTCGAAAGCGGCGGCTTCCATCATGATATCCACATAAATCTGCTCATCCTTCATGCCGAAGGAACGAAGCTTTTCCACCAAAAGGCCGATGTTGTGCATTCTCCCGTCCAGGCTGGCCCGGTCCCCGTCGCCACCCACGGGCATTCCCACCACGCCGGCGCCCGATTCGGCGATGAGGGGGGCGATTTCTTCTATACGGTCGGTAATGGTGACGGAGTTGACAATGAGCTTGCGGCCCTTACAGGCGGTCATGGCTTCTTTCATCACGGTGGTGGAAGGAGAGTCGATCATGATGCCGCAGGCGCTGTGTTCCATGGCCAGGCCGATGACCCAGAGCATGGTTTCCAGTTCTTTCTCCGCGCACAGGGCGGTATTGATGTCCAGATAGTCGGCTCCGGCTTCCTCCTGCTTTTCAATCAAGGCAACCACCGCATCCCGGTCACGCTCGTCGAACATCTTCTGAGTGGCGGGGATGGAACTGTTGAGCTTTTCTCCAATACGAATCATAGGGTTTCTTTCCTCCCTGTTTCAAAATTCCGGATTTCTTGGGCCAGGCGTGTGGTCAAGTCAATCCGCTTTAACGGAGTCATGAGATAGAAGCCGTCGCAGCAATCAAATACGCGGCGGATGACCTCCATACCAAAACGCACGGATATGTCCGCCGCCTCTTCCCTGCTTTTTCCCTGCAAAGCGGCGAGCAGGTCCTCGGGCACGGAAATGCCGGATACCTCATTATTGAGAAACAATGCGTTTTTGTACCCCGCCACCGGCATGATACCGGCCAGCAGCTTACAGGAAAGGGTGTTCCTCGCTTTCCTTAGGTTTTCCTCCGCCTGCCGGGTAAAGATCGGCTGGGTCAGCAAAAACTGGGCGCCGCATTCCACCTTCTTGACCGCCCGCTTGAGTTCCGCGTCGAACCGTTCTGCATTGACGTTAAGAGCACCTCCCACCGCATAGGGAGAGGCGGCCAACACATCCGCCGACAGGCTTTTGATATAAGAGATCAGACGATAGGAATTGAAGGCAAAGACACCCTTGCTTACGCCGTGTTCCAACGAAATGATGGGGTCTCCTGTGATGGCGAGGACATTGCGGATTCCCTCCATAGCGCCGCCAAGCAGGGTGCCTTTGACGGCGATATGATTGCGGTCCCGGCAGGAAAGATGGGGCAACACGTCGATCCCTACCTCCCGCTTGATGCGGGCGGCGACCAGAAAACTGTCCGCCCGAGTGCGGGCAAGAGGGGAGTCGGCCACGGTAATCACGTCGGCTCCGGCTTCCTTCGCAGCCTTCGAGAAGGACAGCACCCGGTGGATATCCAAGTCCTCCGGGGGATCGATCTCCACCGCCACGGCCTTGCGTCCGGCCTGCATCTCTGTCAAAAAGGGGCTTTGTCCCTGCCTCTGCGCTCGCTGCAAAGGCGGCGCGGGCACCGCTACCTCTTGGGAGGGCTTTCCCTCCACCGCTTGCACCGCCATGGCGATGTGAGCGGGCGTGGTTCCGCAGCAGCCGCCTAAAATCGGCACGTCGAGACCTGCAATGTCACAAAGCTTGGCGGCGAAATAGGCGGGATTGTCCTCATACACGGTACGCCCGCCCACATTGGCGGGGTAGCCGGCATTGGGCATGGCCAGCAGACGAAGGCCGGTCCGGTCCATCTGGGACAAAAGGCGATAGACGTGGGACGGGCCGCACACGCAGTTTAACCCTACCGCTTCGATTCCTTCCACCTGAGCTGCCCGGCGCAGAAGATCCTTGTAATCGCAGCCCTTCTGGGTATACCCGTCGGAAAAGGCGGCGAAGGAAACAAAGATCCGCGCACCTGGGACCTCCTGCCGGATGAGTGCCACGGCAGGCAGAAGATCATCCAGCTGAGCCAGGGTTTCAAAGAGAAAGTTTTTTGCCCCGCAGGCGCAAAATTCCCGCGCTACCTCCAGGTATTCCTCTCCTGCCCTCTCCTCTGACTGAATGGAACCAATGTCGGCGAACACAGCGGCTTCTCCCCCGGCGGCTTCTTCGGCCAGACGATAGCCTGCACGCAGTACCTGCCGCCAGTTCTCCGAAAAGGAGGGGCGCACAGCGAAGGTATTGGTTTTGATCCCGTCGGCCCCGGACTGCAAATACTCCCGGTGAATGCGCAAAACCGTTTCGGGATCAAAGAGGTTTGCCTCCTCGCACCGTTCGCAGCGGCCGCCGACCTGGCGGTAATAGGTGCCGAAGGCCCCATCCAGAAAAAACCGTTTCACCTCATGCACTCCCTTCGCAGAAATTGAAAAAAGTATAGCATATTTCCGAAAGGATTACAAACAGCAGACATTTCCCAAAAGCTTATCTTTTCTGATGCGCGGAACAGAAACAAAAAGGTTGGGCTCACGGCGCATTTGGGCGCTTGTGACGAGAGCGGTTCGAACCGCTGGCGGAAATCTGCGCAAGACTCCCCCAGTTTCCAGCATCCCCTTCGAGCCGTCTCTTCTTATTAACGCGTGGGACTTCCATCTCTTAATAAAAAGAGAACCCGGTGCAGCAAAATGCCGCACCGGGTTCTTTGCAGAAGCAATTACAGAATCGAGAACGCTACCACGACACCCGCGAAAACGATGGACACCATGGAAAGCAGCTTAATCAAAATGTTGATGGACGGGCCGGAGGTATCCTTAAAGGGATCGCCCACGGTATCGCCCACAACCGCCGCCTTGTGGCAGTCG
Source organism: Clostridiales bacterium (assembly GCA_018364155.1). Lineage (GTDB taxonomy): Bacteria > Bacillota > Clostridia > Oscillospirales > Acutalibacteraceae > Solibaculum_A. The sequence continues at coordinate 192,670 of JAGZMM010000002.1, read as the reverse complement.
GAGCCTTTACCGCCCAGCTTACCGCTTTCGATGTACTTCTTCGCATTGTCCCAAGCGCCGCCGGAATTGGCCATCATGATGGCCAGCAGGAAGCCGCAGACCGTAGCGCCTGCCAGCATACCGACCACGCCGTTGACGCCCAAAACCAGGCCCACCACGATGGGGGCGATGATGGCGATGAGGGCAGGAGCGATCATCTCACGCAGGGAGGACTTGGTGCACAGGTCGACGCAGGTGGCGTAATCGGCTTCCGCCTTACCTTCCATCAGGCCCTTGATTTCCTTAAACTGACGACGCACTTCCATGACGATGGACTGAGCCGCACGGCCTACCGACTTCATGGTAAGAGCGGCGAACAGGAAGGGAAGCATACCGCCGATGAACAGGCCGATGAGTACGGCCGGATTCTTGATGCTCAAGTCAAAAACAAAGTTGGGATCGATTTCTGCGATATGATCGGTGTAGGCCACGATAAGGGCCAGCGCCGTCAATGCTGCAGAACCGATGGCAAAGCCCTTGCCGGTCGCCGCGGTGGTGTTTCCAAGAGAGTCGAGAGCATCGGTGCGGCGGCGGACCTCCGGATCCAAGCCGGCCATTTCCGCAATGCCGCCTGCGTTGTCCGCAACCGGGCCGTAAGCGTCGGTAGCTAGGGTGATACCCAGGGTGGAAAGCATGCCTACGGCGGAAATTGCGATGCCGTAGAGGCCCAGGCCCGGGTCATTGGCGCCGCCGGAAATGAAGTAGGAAACCAGAACCGATGCGCCTACGATGACGACCGGGACAAAGGTGGACTTCATACCCAGAGACAGGCCGCCGATGATGATGGTAGCCGAACCGGTCTTAGAGGTTTCGGCCAGATCCTTGGTGGGCTTATAGCTGTCGGAGGTAAAGTACTCGGTGAAGAAACCGATGCCCACACCCGCGAGGAGACCGGAAACCACCGCGCCGTAAATGCCGATATAGTCCTGCCCGAGCATGAACCACACCAGCGGGAAGGCAATGATGGCGATCAAGATGGCCGCCAGATTGGTGCCCCGGCGCAGAGCCGACAAAAGCGATTTTTGGCTGGCGTTTTCTTTGGTTTTTACAAAGAAGGAGCCAATAATAGAGGCGATGACGCCGATGGCGGCCATGGCCATGGGAATGGTGACCGCCTGGTCACCGGAAACCGCCTCAATGTGCGAGAAGGCAGAGACGCCCAGAGCAGACGCGGAAATGATGGAGCCCACATAGGACTCGTACAGGTCGGCACCCATGCCGGCCACGTCGCCCACGTTGTCGCCCACGTTGTCGGCGATGACGGCGGGGTTTCTCGGGTCATCTTCCGGGATGCCCGCTTCCACTTTACCGACCAGGTCCGCACCCACGTCGGCGGCCTTCGTAAAGATACCGCCGCCCACACGGGCGAAGAGGGCCATGCTGGAAGCACCCATGCCGAAGGTCAGCATGGCGGAGGTCACCTGCTCAATGGGAAGCGAGAAGCCGTATTTGAGCAGATAGTACCAGATGGACAGGTCGAGAAGGCCCAGGCCCACCACGATGAAGCCCATGACCGAACCGGCCGAGAACGCAACCCGCAGGCCGCGGTTGAGGCCTTCCTTGGCCGCGTTGGCAGTACGGGCGTTGGCCGCCGTGGCGATCTTCATTCCGATAAAGCCGGAAAGGCCGGAGAAGAAACCGCCGGTGATAAAGGCGAAGGGAACAAACGGCGTAATAAAGTCGGTAGAAAAGCCGAGAACCAGGAGAATCAGGAACATGGCGGCAAAAAAGATACCGACGATCATATACTGCCGCTTTAAGTACGCGTTGGCGCCCTTGCGAATGTTCATCGCAATGCCCGCCATTTTGTCCGAGCCTTCGGAGAACTTGAGCACCCGTGCCGCCATCATAACGGCAAACAGGATCGCCAGCACCGCTCCCACCGGCGTCAGGAACATGAGATCCATAACATTTGCAACCCCTTTAACAGAAAGAATGCCTCTGAATGATGGAATCCAGAGGTTATGTTCCATATCCGTCCGCGGCGGCCGGGCCGAAACCGGCCGCCGCGATCGGATGAATGGTCAAGTGCAACTTGCGCCTGGCATTTTTATGCAGGTAAGCTTGGCTTATTCCTCGGTCACGAAGCAGTCGGACAGGGAATTGACCACGCCTTTGAGGCCCGGCATGGGCATCTCGCGGATTTTGATGACCCGCTCCAGGTTCATCACGTCCGCCATGGGGATGACCTTGGGATTTCCAAGGACCTTCGCCACCAAAATGGACTTGCCCATGGCTTCCATCATCTCCAAGAACTCCAGCGCCCGATACACGCCTTCACAGCTGCACATCAGCGCGCCGTGGTTCTCCATTAAGAAACCGTTGGACTTTTCAATGACCGCGTCAAACTTCTGGGCCAACTCCTCGCTGAGAGGTTCGGCGTAGGGAACCATAATCATCGGGCCTACCTCAATGGCGGGCTCGGGCAGGAAGGGCTTCGCCATCCAGTCCCCCCCGGCAATGGCAAAGCCGGTCAGGATGGGCGGATGGGCATGCACAATGCCCTTGATGTCGGGACGGTGGGCAAAAATGCGGGTGTGGAACGGCCACTCGCCGGTGGGGCGGCGCCCCTCGGACGCATAAAGGACCTCACCCTTGAGGTTGACCGCGCAGATATCGTCAAACTGGATCGAGCCCTTGGCTACCTTGGTCGGCGTGATGAGGATGACATCCTCGGCCACCCGGTAGGAAAGGTTGCCGCCCTGGCTGGTGACAAACCCGATTTGAGCCAGCCGGTTGCTGGCGCGCACCAGCTCTTCGATTTGTGCCTGATAGGTTTCCTGTAAGGAATGCATACGATTCACATGCCTTTCTGAGCAAGTATTTGTTTCCCCGCAGAAGCAGCGGGAGCTGTCCAATCTTCCCACCATCTGCGGATTTTGAAACAAGGGATAGTACTTTAGATTATAACATCGTGAGTAGATATTTACAATTAAATTTTTCAAAAAGACAAAAAAATTGTGAAATTACCGGTTTTCTGCCGGATGATTCAGAAAAAAGATACAAAAATTCGAAATTTGCAACGAATCCGTTGACATTCCGGCGGTAATGTATATAATATTAAACATAAAGGTAAATTTAATTTCCTTTTTGTTGCCTTTTCCCTTGCCAAACCGGCGTTAGGGCAACAGGCAGCGGCCGCTTATTTCATCGAAAACCGGGACTAAAGGGGCTGTCGAAATTCATGCACAGGAGTAGCCGCCCGGTTACACTGTCCGTACCGTGCGTGCAGCGGTACAAGGAAAGGGGTACATACCATGAACACAACTTTATCCGGAAAGAAGATTGCCAAGATCGTGCTGATTGTCGTCGCCGTACTGGCGGTTCTTCTTGTCATCCTGTCCAGCTTTACGGTGGTGCCGGTGGGGCATCGCGGCGTTCTGACCACCTTCGGCGCCATCCAGACGGGCACCTTGCAGGAAGGGGTCAATTTTAAGATCCCCTTTGTACAGAACGTGCAGAATGTGGACGTTCGGGTACGCAAGATGGAGACCGATGCCAGTTCTGCCAGCAAGGACTTGCAGGAAATCTCCAGCACCATTGCGGTCAACTACCGCATCGACGCAGGGGCGGCCGACCAGCTGATCAAAAACGTGGGAACTGCCTACGAAAGCACCATCATTAGCCCCGCCATTGCCGAGTGCGTCAAGGCGGTTACTTCCCAGTATACCGCGGAAGAGCTCATCACCAAGCGCACCGCGGTTTCCGCCCAGATGAAGGACGATCTGGCCACCAAGCTAAAGGATAAATACATCCTGGTGGACAGCTTCAATATCATTGATTTCGGCTTCTCGGATCAGTTTAACAAAGCCATCGAAGAAAAGCAGATTGCCGAGCAAAACGCTTTGAAGGCTAAGTACGACTTAGAGCGCATCAAGACCGAGGCGGAGCAGCAGATTACCCAGGCACAGGCGGAGGCAGAAGCCCTGCGGTTAAAGAGCAAGGAAGTCACCAGGGACCTGATTTATTTAGAGTATATTCAGAAGTGGGACGGTAAAATGCCCACTTACTATGGCGGCGGTGATTTTCTCTTCACCCTGCCTGGGGATGACACCGCCAGCACGCCGGCTCAATAACCTGCCAGTTTAAAGAAAGTATAAAGTTTTGCAGCGACAAATTGCTTTTGCAGGCATCTGGTGCTATGCTGACAGCATACCAATCGAAAAGAGGGCATGGACATGTGGAAAAAGCTGATCGCACCGGTGGTCATTGTGATTCTGCTGGTGGCCTACCTGCTTACCATCGGCGGCTGGTTTCTTTTTTCACCGGATCCGGTGCTGCCTTTCTGGGTACGGGTAGCAGGGATCCTACTGCCCACCGGCGCCAGCGCTGCGCTGGTGGCGGTGCTGATTGAACGATTTATTGAATTAAAGAGGGGGCAAGAGGATGATATTACTAAATATTGATTACCTGCCGGGCAAGGAATTCGAGGTGCTGGGCATGGTAAAGGGAAGCATTGTTCAGTCCAAGAACATTGGACGGGATATGCTCAGCGGATTCAAGACCATCGTAGGCGGCGAGATCAAGGCTTATTCGGAAATGATGAACGAGGCCCGGTCCATCGCCACCCAGCGTATGGCGGAGGAGGCTCAGTCCCTGGGGGCCGACGCGGTGCTCAACATCCGCTACGCGTCTTCTGCGATCATGCAGGGCGCAGCGGAGGTCATGGCATATGGCACGGCGGTAAAAATCAAGTAAATACATAGGCAAAAGACCGGCCAGGATTTTTTAAATCCTCGGCCGGTCTTTTTTGATGCCGCCTTCTTTTCCGTTTTCATTTGCACCGGGCGGCTTTTATCCTGGGTCGCGTTCGTAAGAGATGATCGCGTCTACGTCGCAGTCCAAAATAAAACACAGCGTGTCCAGCGTTTTCGTAGTAATGGTTCCGCCGTGTTTCATCCGGTATAGCGTGTTGGAGGAAAAGCCCTGCTTGAAAATCAGATAATACTCCGTCAGGTTCTTTTCTTTGAGCGTTTGGTAAAAAGGTTGGTAACTGATCATCGGACAACACCTCTTTCCTGACATTGGCAAACGGTGGGCAACGTACGCCCAACGCTGCGGGAATGCGACAGAAAAAGCCAGTATAACCGGCTTGATCCCTTTGTCAGAAGGGTGCGGCGCTGGTCGGAAGCATTTTTCTCCCTTTGAGGCCGCTGGGTTTTCTCGTTGGAGGCGGCTGTCCGTACTTCTTCTCCTGCCCGCGGCGGCTGTACCGCCCTGCTTCGGATAAAACGATTCGTTCGGGGAATTCTTAACATCGAAACCATTTGAAAAGGGCGGGGGAACTGGCATGAAAAACAACCATCGGGAACACTGGAACTCACGCAGTTCCTTTATTTTTGCCGCCATCGGTTCAGCGGTGGGGCTTGGAAATCTCTGGCGCTTTCCCGGCCAGGCGTTTCAAAACGGCGGCGGCACCTTTCTGGTGGCCTACCTGGTGGCCATTCTCACGGCAGGCATTCCCCTGCTGACCCTGGAACTGGCCATCGGCCGTAAGTTTCAGGCAGCGGCGCCCTCGGCCATGGGCCGGATGAACAAACGCTTTGAATGGATCGGCTGGCTGGGCGTGATCGCAAGCTTTATCGTGGTGACCTACTATATGGTCATTCTGGGCTGGGCGTCTGACTTTTTCGTTCATTCCTTCTCCCTGAAATGGCTGGGAGACGTGGATTACTTCAAAAACAACGTTTTGCAGCAGACCGCCTCTCCTGGCGAACTGGGATCCTTTAATCCTCTGCTCTGCCTGCTGGTAGCGGTGCTGTGGGTGATCGTATGGTTCTGCCTGCGCAAGGGAATTAAGACGGTGGGGCTGATCGCGAAAATCACGGTTATTACGCCGCTGATTTTGCTGGCGGCCCTTCTTGTCCACGGCCTGACCCTGCCGGGCGCCATGGACGGCATTCGCTACTACATTACCCCCGACTGGAACAAGCTCTGGGACGTGAATCTCTGGGCGGCCGCCTACGGGCAAGTGTTTGTAAGTATGAGCATCCTCATGTCGGTCATGATCGTATATGGAAGCTTTTTGGGGAAGAAAAGCAACCTCATCGGCGACGCACTCATCATCGGCGGCGGCGACGCGGCCATCAGTTTTTTCTCCGGATTCGTAATCTTTACCACCCTGGGCTACCTTTCCACCATCACCGGCACGCCCATCGGGGACATGGAATACCAGGGAATCATGCTGGTCTTTGTGACCTATCCACAGGCCATCGCCGCTTTTCCGGGCGGACAGGTGGTGACGGTCTTGTTCTCGCTGTGCTTTTTCCTGATGCTGCTGACTTTGGGCATCGACTCGGCCTTTAGCATGGTGGAAACGGTGACCCATTCGCTGACGGACAAGTTCGGCTTGAGCCCCAAGCGTACCCTGATTGGCGTATGCCTGGCGGGGGGAACCATTTCCCTTTTCTTCACCAGCGGTGCGGGCCTTTACTGGCTGGACATCATTGACCATCACATCAACAACTTCCTGCTTCTGCTCATCGGCATCGCCGAATGCATCGCAGTGGGGTGGATGTTCGGCACGGCGCCCATCCGCGAGCACTTGAACCTTCACGCAAGGCCAAAATTCGGCCGGTGGTGGGACGTGACGATCCGCTATTTCTGCCCGGCCATCTTTATCCTCATCGGGATTTCCTTTGTCATTTCCAATATCGTAACGCCCTATATGGGCTTTGATTACCAATATCTGATCATCGGCGGGTGGCTGGCGGTGGCGCTGGCTCTGGCGGCCGGCATCGGCTTGCAACAGGCCAGGGGCAAGTCTCTGCCCGCTGCGGACAAGGAGGATGGCTAACATGTTTTCCCCCAACGCCGTTTATTATGAAGAAGCGGCCCTGTCCTACCCGCTGGGCCGGGAGCTTTTTGACCGTTACGGGAAAGCGGGTGTGCCCTGCATCCCCATCGAGAACCACAACAACATTCCCGAAATGCGCCGGCAGCCCAACGCTGCCTTTCCAAAGATGAAACGAGCGCTCATTCTCGGTATCCGCAAAACCCACCGGTATGTGGAAAACCACAAGACTTCCGATTATCTGGTGCCCTACACCTCGTCGGGGTGCACGGCCATGTGTTTGTACTGTTATCTGGTGTGCCATTACAATAAATGCGCTTATTTGCGAGTATTCGTCAACCGCGAGCAGATGCTCGACCGGCTTATCAAAACCGCCGACCGGGCCGACCGGCCTCTGACCTTCGAAATCGGCAGCAATTCCGACCTGATTTTGGAAAACACCATAACCGGCAACCTGCCCTTTACCATCGAGGGGTTCCAGAAAGCCCGACAGGGATTTCTGACCTTTCCGACCAAGTTCGACATGGTGGACGGCATTTTGGGGCTCAACCACGGGGGACGGGTGACGGTTCGCATGAGCGTGAACCCTTCCGCCCTCATCCGCCGGGTGGAGCTGGGGACCTCTCCCCTCTTGGGCCGGGCCGCAGCCTTAAACAAGCTCAAGGCGGCGGGATACCCGGTGGGGATTCTGGTGGCGCCGGTGATGCTGGTGGAAGGCTGGGAGGCTTTGTATCAGGAAATGTTCAAACAATTGGCGGACACCTTAAGCGATGAGGTGAAGAAAACCGCCTTTTTTGAGGTCATCTTCATGACCTACAGCTATGTTCACCGGGCCATCAACCAGGAAGCCTTCCCGAACGCTCCGGACCTGTTCGACCCAGCGCTCATGACTGGGCGGGGCAAGGGAAAATACGCGTACCAGACCACGGTGCGGGAGGAAGCGGGCAAGACGATGGTTTCCCTCCTGCGGCGATATTTCCCGGGAAATCGGGTGTGGTATGTGGTTTGAGCTTCGGTAAGTGAATTATATTCACTTTGCCTATACTTGTAAATACTTTTTGGCTATTATGTCGTGTTTTTCACCATTTACAACGGCTTTTTTGCAGAAAGAAGCGGGGCTATGAATCAAGTTCATAGCCCCGCTCCCAAATTGATGACGGGAACACCCTGTTTGCGGCAGTATTCGACGGTATAAAAGGTGCCGCCGGAGCGGCGGGTAAGGTAACTCAGACAGCAGTCGCTCCCTTCCACCAGGGTGCGGTTGCGCCGGTGCATACAGCCGGGGGTATATCCTTGGCCGGTATAGACCACCTTGTCGGCCCGGCGTTTGATGAAGTCGTAGAGGTCCACGTCCTGCGGGGGCCAGCCGCGGGTCTGGTCCAGGCAGGGGAGGACGAGAATCAGGCGAAGGCCGGGCAGTTCCTTTCGCAGGGAAAGGACGGCGAGGGCGGCCAGGGTATCGAAGCCCAGGGCGCCGCCGGCGGCAAAATAGTGGAAACCCTCGCGGTAAAGGCGGCGGATTTCCTCCTCAAGCCGCTTGCGCAGGGCGGGGATTTCCTCGGACGGCAGGCGGCGGTGGCCGGTGAAACAGCAGGTTTTATAGGGCATGGCTTTCCTCCTGGCGGGTATCCTCCACCTGGAGGGCGGCGCGGACGGCTTCCACCACGAAAGCGGAAAAGGTGCAGTCCTTCCCCTGGATGGCCTGCTCCACCTGCTCGACCAGGTCGTTGGGGAAGCGGATGCTTTTGCTAGTGGTGGCTGGTATAGAGGGAATTTGGAAGCGTTTCATGGTATCACCCTGTTGTACAGATATGATACAATTGTAATAAAGATTTCCATCTTTGTATGTGTTACGTTTGTCTTACATATGGGTTGGTAAGAAGGCGTTGGTCACGGACGCGATCGGGCTGCTTTTCCCCGCCGCACGGGGCTCAGCCTCCTTTACTGGGCGAAAGGGGTTGCCAGCGCGTGATAATATTTCACAGGCTGGCAGTCCCGGGGCAAGACAGTCTATAAACCCAAGCGTAAGGCCGGAGGTTCTGCCGCGCCCGGATACCGGGCGCGCGGGTTGAAACAAGGCGCTGACCGGCGACGGTTTGATTACGGCGAGCCGCTTTCCCTATGGGAAGCGTGGGTTAAACCAGTATCGGGCGGATTGTGCATTCGCTCCAACGTCGCCCCACATGAGGCGTGGATTGAAATAAAGGGAATCACCCAGTTTGAAAAGCGTGGACGGAGTCGCTCCTCGCGAGAGGGGCGCGGATTGAAATACGGCGCCGGCCATCCTGTTTGCCGGTCTTTGCGCAAAGAAGGCGGCGGGGGAAGCTTCCCCCGCCGCCTTCTTTTCCATTCCTTTAAATCACGTCTACAAACTCGCCGTTCAAAATCTTATTCATATTGCGCACGGCGCACATCTTGCCGCACATGGTGCAGGTGTCCGCATGTTCGGGGGTGGATTCCTCCCGGTAGCGGCGGGCCTTTTCGGGGTCGATGGCAAGCTGGAACATCTTCTCCCAGTCGAGCTCCTTTCTTGCGGTGCTCATGGCCTTGTCCCAGTCCTTCGCGCCGGGGATGCCTTTGGCGATGTCCGCCGCGTGGGCGGCGATCTTCGCGGCGATGATGCCCTCCTTCATGTCCTCCAGGGTAGGCAGGCGCAGGTGCTCGGCGGGAGTGACGTAGCACAAAAACGACACGCCGTAGGTAGCGGCGATGGCGCCGCCGATGGCCGAGGTAATATGGTCATAACCCGGGGCCACGTCGGTTACCAACGGGCCGAGCACATAGAAGGGCGCGCCCTTGCAGACGCTCTGCTGAATGCGTACGTTTGCTTCAATCTGGTCAAGGGGCATGTGACCCGGGCCTTCGATGATGACCTGCACGTCCTTATCCCAGGCGCGCTGGGTCAGCTCGCCCAGGACCATCAGCTCCTCGAGCTGGCAGATGTCGCTTGCGTCCTCGATGCAGCCGGGACGGCAGGCGTCGCCCAGGCTCAGGGTTACATCGTGCTCACGGCAGATGTCCAAAAGCTCATCAAAATGCTCGTAGAAGGGGTTTTCATTGCCGGTCATAGCCATCCAGGAGAAGATGAGGGAACCGCCGCGGGAGACGATGTTGGTCAAGCGGCCGGCTTTCTGAAAGCGCGCGGCGGTGCTTTTGTTGATGCCGCAGTGGATGGTCATGAAGTCCACCCCGTCCTCGGCGTGCATGCGGGCCACATCCAGCCATTCCTGGGAAGTGATTTCGTTTAACGGCTTATTGTAGTAGACAATGGCGTCGTAGATGGGCACAGTGCCCAGGGTGGCCTTGCACTCGGCGGTGAGCTTACGGCGGAAGGTACGGGTATCCCCGAAGGAGCTTAGGTCCATAATGGCTTCGGCGCCCATGGCCTCAGCGGCGTGGACCTTCTCAAGCTCTGCATCCATGTTCAGGCAGTCCTTCGAGGTGCCCAGGTTTACGTTGATTTTGGTTTTCAGGGCGTTGCCGATGCCGTTGGGGTCAAGGCAGGTATGGTTCTTATTGGCCGGGATGGCGACCTTGCCGCCGGCTACCAGCTCCATGAGCTTCTCGACTGCCATATGCTCCTTTTCGGCCACCGCCTGCAGCTCCTTCGTAACGATTCCTTTGCGGGCCGCGTCCATTTGCGTGGTATAGTTCATTTGGCTCCTCCTAGTTGCCTTCCCGCTTTGGGCGGGGTATTCTTTTTGGCCGGAAAACAAAAGCGGCCGTACCCTGTTATGGATACGGCCGCATACGCTTTGGTATGGCTTTAGCAACTCCCTACGACGGCATTATCCGTATCAGGTTTAACGGGTTTAGGATTGCTCCAATCTCAGCGATACGCTCCCCGGTTTTCCTTATTTGTTCCTCTATTCTATCCCATTCGACCTAACTTGTCAAAGCGTATTTACAAAAGGCCAAGCTGCTTAAACGAAAACACCCACAAAAAGATGGTCAAGATGGAGAAAAGCGAGCCGAACACCACCAGTTGCCCGGCCAGCTGGGCGTCCCCGTCCATCTGCTGGGCCATGGTAAAGGAGGAAACGGCGGTGGGCGAAGCGAACAGGGCGATGAGCACCGCCAGCTCCGGCCCGCGAAAGCCCAGAGCGATGCCGATGGGCAGAAAGATGGCGGGAATCAGCACCAACCGGCCGCCCAGGCCCAGCAAAAGCTGTTTTCCATGGCCTTTGACGGCGGAAAAGGAGAAGGACGCGCCCAGAATAATCAGGGCCAGAGGGGTGGCGATGCCGCCCACGTCTGCCACCACTTCCTCGAGCACCGCGGGGAAGCGAAAGCCGGTGACCATGGCGAGCACTCCCAGGGCGGAGGCAAGAATCAAGGGGTTTGTCACAATGCCCTTGAGAATCTTCTTGGGGTTCATTTTGCCGCCGCGGAAGAGCTCCAGCGCCACCACCGAGAGGGCATTGAACAAAGGGATGATGACGGCGATGAGGAGAGATGCAGTCCCTGCGGCGCCGGGCCCGAAGAGGGACTCGGTGACCGGCAGGCCGAAGATGATGAAGTTGCTGCGGAAGATACCCTGGATGAGCACGCCCCGGCGGGGGTTTGCCTTCTCGATGCGGGGGATGAGGAGGAGAAGGACGAAGAAGGACACCGTCACACTGACGGCGGCAAAGGCCATGAGCGTATTGTTTAGAGCGGTGCCTACGTCGGTCTTATAGATGTTATAAAAGAGCAGGACCGGGAGAAACACACGAAAGGTAAGGTTATTCATCACCTGTAGGGAAGGGTCGTCCACCATGCGGATGCGTTTGACAAAATAGCCCAGCGCAATCATGAAAAAGAGCGGCAGCACGACGCTCGCGGATACGATGAGGTTTTCCATAAGAGGCAGCCCGTCCTTTTTTCTGGGGTTTTGGTTAAAAAAGCGGCCCGGCGCGGGGCGCTCTCGTTTTATTATAACATTCTTTTCTCGAAAAGGGGAAGCGGGCGCGAAAAACGCTTTGCTTTGGCAGGCAGTTGTGATAAAATAAGGAACAAATTGATAGGAGAGGCGAATCATTATGACGTATTCCTTTGCTGACCGGGTGATGGCGCTACAGCCGTCGGCCATCCGTGAAATCCTCAAGTTCACCTCCGATCCAGAGGTGATTTCCTTCGCGGCCGGAAATCCCGCGCCGGAGGCCTTCCCGGTGGAAGCCATCCGGACCATTTCCGCCGATATTTTTGAGCATCATCCCATCGAAGCCCTTCAGTACAGCATTACGGAAGGGTATACGCCGCTGCGTAATACGCTGAAGAAGTACATGTCGGAAAAGTACGACAGCGTGAAGGATTTTGACGAGCTGATCATCACCACCGGCGCTCAGCAGGTGATGGAGCTGACCACCAAGTCCTTGTGCAACGAAGGGGACACCATTCTCTGCGAGGCGCCCAGCTTCATCGGTTCCCTCAACGCCTTCCGTTCCTATGGGGTAAACCTGCGGGGCATCCCGGTGGACAACGACGGCATCAACCTGGAAGCGCTGGAAACGGCCCTCAAGGAAGAGAAAAAGGCCAAATTCCTTTATGTGATTCCAAACTTCCAGAATCCCTCAGGGGTAACCATGTCTTTGGAAAAGCGCAAGGCGGTGTACGCGCTTGCCAAGCAGTACGGCGTAATGATCCTGGAGGACAATCCTTACGGGGAAGTCCGGTTCGCGGGCGAGCCGCTTCCCAACATTAAGTCGATGGACGAAGAGGGGATCGTCATTTATGCGGGCAGCTTTTCGAAGGTGGTTTCCTCGGGCATGCGAGTAGGCTACGCCATTGCGCCTACCCAGGTCATGCAGAAGATCATCGTGTGCAAGCAGGTGTCCGACGTGCATACCACCATCTGGGCCCAGATGGTGATCGACCGGTTTATGACGGGCGGCGGGTTCGAGGCCCATCTGGAGCGAAACCGGGGCATTTACCGTGGAAAGTGCAACCTGATGATCGAGCTGATGGAACGGCATCTGCCCGACTCGATCCGCTTCGTGCGTCCCCAGGGCGGCTTGTTCTTATGGTGCCAGCTGCCCGACTGCATCGACATGCCTGCCTTTGCAAAGCGGGCGGTGGCGCAGTACAAGGTGGCGGTGGTGCCCGGCAACACCTTTTTGACCGACGAAAGCCAGCCGTGCAACGCGGTGCGGCTGAACTTCTCCACCCCCACTGACGAGCAGATGGTCAAGGGAATGGAGCTTTTGGGCAAGTGCTTTGCGGACTTTGAGGCGTAAGGCAAACCGTAAGACGAGAGGGAGATTGCGTTATGGAACCGACGACACAAAAGAAACCGATTTTGTTTTCCGGCATCCAGCCAAGCGGCAGCCTGACGCTTGGAAATTACCTGGGAGCGCTGAAAAATTGGGTGGCGCTGCAGGACGAATACCGGGGGATTTACTCGGTGGTGGACCTGCATGCCATCACCGTACGGCAGGACCCGGCGAAGTTCCGCCAGCAGATTATCCGCACCTATGCCATTTTGCTCGCGTGCGGCATTGACCCGCAGAAGAGCCTGCTGTTTATCCAAAGCCAGGTGCCCGCCCACGCGGAGCTTTCGTGGCTTCTCAGCTGCTATACCCAGTTTGGCGAGCTTTCCCGCATGACCCAGTTTAAGGACAAGTCCGCAAGGCATGCGGACAATGTAAACGCGGGGCTGTTCACCTATCCGGTTCTGATGGCGGCGGACATTCTGCTTTACCAGGCGGATGTGGTGCCGGTAGGAGCCGACCAGAAACAGCATCTGGAGCTTTCCAGAGACATTGCGGCTCGTTTTAACGGGCTTTATGGGGATACCTTCACGGTACCGGAGCCCTATATTCCGAAAATCGGGGCGAGAGTCATGTCTTTGCAGGAGCCGACTCGGAAAATGTCCAAGTCGGATGAAAATGTGAACGCTTATGTGGCGATTCTCGATAAGCCTGAAGATATCCTGCGCAAGTTTAAGCGGGCGGTGACCGATTCTGAGGCCCAGGTCCGCTACGCCGAGGGCAAGGACGGCATCAATAACCTGATGGGCATTTACGCGGCGGTGACCGGTAAGGACTACGGGGCCATTGAATCCGAGTTTGACGGCAAGGGCTACGGCGACTTCAAGACGGCCGTGGGCGAAGCGGTGGTGGAAGAGCTGCGCCCGGTTCGGGAAAAGTTCGACCAGCTGATGGCGGACAAGGCCTATTTGGAGGATTGCTGGAAGGAAGGCGCGAAGCAGGCGTCTTACCTGGCGGAGCGGACTCTGCTCAAGGTGCAAAAGCGCATCGGCTTTGTCAAGCGGTAGGGCTTGGGACTACGGTTTCTAACCCGGCCGATCAATCGACCGAATGACAATTCTATGGTATCGCAAAAAAAGGCGGCTCGGAATCCGAGCCGCCTCTTTTTCTCGCTTTTATCCAAATGTCGTTTGCTTTATCGTCTGCCTGGTTCTCATACCGGCTGCAGCGCCCGCAAGGAATGGCCTCCCTCAACGCCTTGCTGCCTACCGGTTCTCTTCCCTACCTCGCATCCGCTTCTAAGAAGGACAACCAGATGATCGGTCTTTCTTCCTATGAGAAAAGGGCGGCGTGCAGCGTTCACACTGCCCGATACTCGAACTTCATGACTCCTTCGGCGCAAAAGGCAGGCCCAACTGCACGGCGATCTCCCGGGCTACCTGTTTCGCAGGCTGGTTCGCGTCCACTATGAAGTCTGCCGCTTTGCGGTAGAGAGGAAAGCGGGCCTCATACAGCTCTCGCATGGCTGCTGCTTTATCCGGACGGTTGAGAAGAGGGCGGGTTTTATCCCCCTCAAGTCTCCGGGCGATTTCCTCAAGCGGCACATCCAGCAAAACAATGGGGCAGCCGGCCTTTTGGAGTACCTGGACGTTCTCGTCAAAGGTCAGGGCTCCGCCTCCCGCTGCCGCAATCAAGGCAGATTCCTCTGCGCAGGCCCGGACCGCTTCCCGCTCCAATGCCCGAAAATGCGCTTCCCCGTCTTCATTAAAAATGTTCGCCACGGTTTTTCCCGCTCTCATTTCAATCCACTCATCCAAATCCCGGTATGCAAAGCCGGTAAACCGGGACAAAGCCCGCCCTACCGTGGTTTTGCCACAGCCCATGAAGCCGCACAGCACGACCACCTGTTTCATCCGTCTCTCTCCTGACTACGATGCCTGTCCGTTTTTGGACAGGCATATTTTTTCGCCCAAATCCATAAGATGTGGTACCAATTCTATGATACCTGCATATCCTGTCCAATGCAACCAAAGAATGCACAGAACATGCACCCGCATACGTCCCCCAGAGACTATAATGAATACGAACTTATGTTTGAAATTTTAGTTCAGGAGGACGATCCATGGCAAAGGACATCATTGTGATTCCGATCCAGATTGGGGCCGCACTGCCTGACGTCGCCGTAAAACAGGGAGACGCCGGTTCCAGGCTCCTGCGCTTGTGTTTTCGCGGCCGGGACGACAAGCCCATCGACCTCACCGATCATTTGATCACGTTATATGCGGTAAAGCCGGACAAGACAAAGGAATTTGCGTCGGTCTCCATTTCCGACGCCGCCGCAGGTGAGGCACAGGTGGTTCTCTCCTCGAGCCTTCTTGCGGTGGCAGGAATCTGCGAGTGTGAGCTGACTTTAACTGGGCCGGACGACACAGTGCTCTCTACCAATCCTATGCGCATTGCGGTGCTTCCCCTTTTGCGGGACGACGCGGCCATCGAAAGCCAGGACGAGTTTCCCGCCATGCTCGAAGCCCTCGCGCGGGCCCAGCAGTATAACGCGCAGATTTTCACCATGAGCGTCAACGGCGGGGAACCGCACGGCCCGGATGAAAACGGAAATGTGGACCTAGCTATTACTGGCGCACAGGAGCTAACTGGATACCTTCGCGCCGACCATCTCAACCAACCGGGCAATCCGCCTGCGCTTGACGAGGACGGAATGCTTTCCGAGTCGGTGCTTCCCCTCTCCGGATATCTCAAAAAAGCAGAGCTGGACACAGCGGGGAACCCCCCCTCCTTGCAGCAAAACGGTCTGCTTTCTCTTTCCGTCCTTCCTCTGGAAGGGTATCTTTCCTACGCGGCGCTGGGAACGCCGGGCAACCCGCCTGCTCTTGGTTCCAATGGGTTGCTTTCCGAAGCGGTGCTCCCTCTTTCCGGGTACGTGAAAAAGGCCGACGTCAACAAACCGGGCAGTCCTCCGGCTTTGGGAGCGGATGGGAAGCTTTCCAGCGACCTGCTGCCGGAAAACGACTATCTCTCCCGCAGCGCGCTGGGAACGCCGGGCAACCCGCCAAAGCTCAACGCGGACGGAAAGCTTCCGGACGCAGTTCTTCCCTTTGACCGGCTGGTCACCTATGGCAGCCTGGATTCCGCGGGAAGCGCTCCCCTGCTTCGGGGAGATGGTACCATTTCCCCATCGGTCATTCCCACGTTGGACGGCTATGTGACCAACGACGCGTTGGAGGAAAAAATACGGGCGGGGGATTTCTCGAAGGTCCTAAGCGAGGAAACCTGTTATTTACCGGTAGGATACGACTATGTGACGGAAAAGACGGTGCAGCGCGCTTCGATCGTGCAGGCGGTGGGAAGCACCTTATGTGACCCGTCCAGCCATCTGCTCAGCCACGCCCAGCCTTCCCTGACAGTAGGGGAAACGTCCGTTTTGCTTCCCGCTCTGGGAGAATGGGACCGGATTGCGGACGGCACGCTCTACTGCGGCACCTCGGAAATCCTATCTCTGGCGGCGATGCCTGGGACATGGTCGATACTAGGCAACTATTCCTCTGCGGAAAACGGTGTGTGCATGGAACTGTCCACTCCGCTTTCCGACCCTTGGCTCCCCCCGGGGCTTTCCTGGGGACAGGAAACGGTCAACGAACAGGCCCTTCGCATTCTCTGCTCTCATTTTGACTCTTATGCCACCCGGTATGTGATTTATCCCAGCGGCGTGCGCAAAAACGGGATCTGCATTGAGAAGGCAAAGAAGATCCGAGTACGGGTCCCGCTTTCCTTTATCGGCGTGGAAACGGTGGCACAGGTAACCAGCGCCAATTTCATCGCCGCCTTGCAGCAAAATAACGTGCGTATTGTTTACGGGTTTCACACACCGGTAACGTCGGACTTGGAAAGCGTCTCTCTTCCCATCGCTCCAAATGCGGCAAACCGCATTGCCCTGACGGGTATGCCGGTACTCGAAGAGACTGGCCTTTCCTCT
The DNA here is from genome assembly GCA_018364155.1 of Clostridiales bacterium. Lineage (GTDB taxonomy): Bacteria > Bacillota > Clostridia > Oscillospirales > Acutalibacteraceae > Solibaculum_A. Next base: position 175,659 of record JAGZMM010000002.1, on the reverse strand, counting down.
GTGCAAGTTTCGTTTCACCATCTGCGCACCTTAGACCAAACCGTTGCTCTTGCAAAGGAGGATGCTGCCGACCGCTACGCAAATGCCCTTCTTGGCCTTGCCGAGGGTACGGAGCTTTCGGTGAACGATTTGCAGAGCGGCGCCCGGTTTTCTTCCCTGACGCTGTTTGGGATCTGCCAGCAGGATTCCGTTCCCGGAGGCATACTTTTTGCCGGGGACGGCGGGCCGATTTCCCTGCTTGTGGATGGGCAAACGCGGGAAATCCCCCTGTCTCTTTACGGCATTCCCGACGGCACAGGAGGTTTTGCGGCGCAGGATGAGTTGGTGGTCGACTATGTACAGAATACTGTTTTTGTGCGGCGCCGGGTAGGGCGGGTCGTGATGAGCGGAGAGGAAGCCATTGCCGCAGATTTGGATAGCGCCAGGGACGAATCCAATTATGTGTATATGACTGCAGAAAATCTGGCGGCAAACGGCCGACTGCTATGCAATCTTCTCCCTTGGCGTTCCAACGGATACGACACCGCCCTGAGCTACTGCTGGACGTCCACGGTGATCGCCGTCACCCTGCTCAACAGCGAAACCGGAATTGTAGCCGGCGAGGAGAGAAGCGCTTACCTGGAGAAATTCAGAACGTGGTTTCGTGCAAAAGCCGCAGCCGGAACGCCGCTTACCCTTTACTATCCTCTCGCCAAACCGCAGATCGAACAGGTGGACGACGAGACGAGGGCTCTGCTTCTCTCCATCGCGCCGAAGGGAACCGACACGGTTTTGTCCACCGCTGCAGCGCCTCACCCGGTGCTTTCCCTTTCCTATCACAAGGATGCCAACAAAACGATTGCCGCTCTGCTCAGCCGAATCGAAGCGTTGGAGGAGCAGGTGGTGAGCGCACAATGGTAAGGGGCAAAAACGTCGGAAAGATTCTTTCAAAAACTGTATAAGGAGATGCATCATGACGGACGCATTTGTCAAAATTTTGACCCAAGTAGTCTCACGAGGCCAGTATATCCTGCCGCAGATGCTCGAAAAACTCCATGTTCTGTGGGTACAAAACCTTCTAAGCGATGAGGAACTGGAAACCCTCACTGCTTTGGCGCAGACGAGTGCTGACCCGGATTACCGGGAGCCCAAGCGCATCGAGGAACGGGTGAGCGCATTGGAGACGGAAAGCATCAACACCATGCTGGCTCTGACTGAGCTTTATGAGATGATTTGAAATAAGAGAAGGAAAGGATGAATAAGAATATGAGTATGATTTACGCCACCCTCATTATCAAGGGGGTCAAGACCTTCGCAGACGTGCCGGACACACTTAAAGACGCGGTCCGGCAGATTCTGGTGGAAGCCGGCTGCGAACATCTGACCGTCCAATAACAAGCGAATCTAGGAGGACAAATCTATGTTTCGAATCTGCATCGACCCTGGTCACGGCGAGTTCGGCAATCCCTATCCCCAGCGCCCTGGTTACTATGAAGGGACGCAGATGTATAAGCTCGCCCAGTACCAAAAGGAGGAATTGGAAAAATATTCGGACGTGGAAGTGATCCTCACCCGCAAAACCATCACCGACGACCCGTCGCTGGACGCACGGGGAAAAATGGCGGCAGGGTGCGACCTGTTTTATTCCGACCATTCCAATGCTGCGGACAGCTCTGGCAACTGGAGTGCCGCCAGAGGGGTGGACATCTACGGCAGCAACCGTAAGCCGGCGGAGGCTTTGTGCAACCAGCTGGGTGCGGCCATTGCCGCCGCCATGGGCAACAACTTCCGCGGTACCTTCTACCGGGACTACCAGACCGGGCGCACTTACTCCGAACCACAGCCCGGGATGCTCGATTACTACGGTGTGATTCGTTCGGCAGTGGCCACCTCCTGTAAGGCGGCCATCATTGTCGAACACGGGTTTCACACCAATGAGCTTGACAGCGCCTTTTTGATTAACGACGACGATCTGCGCAAAATGGCCAAGGCGGAAGTGGAGGTACTCGCCCGGTACTATGGGCTTGGCTCCTCCGGCGGGGAAGTCCCTGCGCCCGACCCCACCCCTTCCGGGGACACCTATACCGTTGAGACCGGTGACAGCCTCTCCGCCATCGGCGCGAAGCTGGGGCTTGACTGGCGGGAAATCGCCGCTTTAAACGGCATTACCTCCCCCTATGTCATCTATACCGGCCAGGTGCTCAAGCTGCCGGGCTCTTCCTCCGGCGGGGAAGTCCCTGCGCCCAACCCCACCCCTTCGGGGGACACCTATACCGTTGAGACCGGTGACAGCCTCTCCGCCATCGGCGCGAAGCTGGGGCTTGACTGGCGGGAAATTGCCGCCTTAAACGGCATTACCTCTCCCTATGTCATCTATACCGGCCAGGTGCTCAAGCTACCGGGCTCTTCCTCCGGCGGTACGCCCACGCCTGCCCCCACTCCGTCCGACTCCACCTATACCGTGCAAACCGGCGACAGCCTGTCAAAAATCGGCGCGAAGCTGGGGCTCAACTGGCGGGATATCGCCGCTTTAAACGGTATTTCTTCCCCCTATATCATTTACACCGGCCAGGTGCTCAAACTCCCGGGCGGCGCGGACGACACACCCGACGCCTCCCAGACGCCCGACACCTACACCGTGCAAAAGGGCGACTCGCTCTATAGCATCGGCAACCGGCTGGGTGTGAGCTGGAGCGAGCTTGCCGTGGCCAATTCCATCGCCCCGCCCTATATCATCTACGCCGGGCAGGTGCTCAAGGTCCCCGGCGGCACGGCCCAGGTGGCCACCGCCTATGCGGTAAAGACGGAGGATGCCCCCGACGAAGGGGACACCGACTACCAAGCTCTGTACCAGTCGGAAAAGACGGCACGGGAAGCCGCGGAAAACAAGCTCAAAGCCCTCATTGACAAAATTACAAACCTCCTATCCGGTATGCAATAAGCATTCCGATCTCGCATTTCTCCTCTTCTCTCCTATCGAAGGCGGCGCGCAAAGCATAGGTTCTGCGCGCCGTCTTCCTCGTTTTTCCCCGCTTTCCCCTTGCAACTGCATCTTGGTGCGCTTATACTAAACACATACCATAACTCCCTACTTTTATACCGAAGCCTGCCGATTCCGGCAGGGTAAAAGGAGCGTATTGCTATGGGTTTTTGCAAGGATTTTGTCTGGGGCGCGGCCAGCGCCGCTATCCAGATCGAAGGGGCCGCCTATGAGGACGGAAAGGCCCCGTCTCTCTGGGACGTATATGCCCGTTATCCCGGCGCTGTCTATCGGGGCCAGAACGCCGATATCGCCTGCGACCACTACCACCGTTTTCAAGAAGACGTGGCACTGATGAAGCGCATGGGGCTCAATGCTTACCGCTATTCCATCTCCTGGCCTCGGGTCATCCCCCAGGGGACGGGGGAAGTCAACCAAAAGGGCCTGGACTTTTACGATCGGCTGCTGGACGCCCTCCTGGAGGCGGGGATCGAACCTTACCTGACCCTGTTCCACTGGGACTATCCTTACGCCCTCTACCAGCGGGGCGGATGGATGAACCCGGACTCGTCCGACTGGTTCGCCGCTTATGCCGACCGTATCACCCGCCGCTATGGCGACCGAGTTAAGCATTTTATCACCATCAACGAGCCGGAATGCTTTGTGGGTGCGTTTGAATCGGGAGATCTAGCCCCGTTTTACCGGGTCCATCGGCGGGACTATCTGCAAATGGCACACAACGCCCTGTTGGGCCACGGCAAGGCGGTGCAGGCCGTCCGGGCCAACTGCCCGGGGGCAGCCTGCGGCTTTGCGGCCACCAATTGGCTCAAGTACCCCATCACCGACGACCCGGAGAACGTGGAACTGGCCCGCAAGCAGTGCTTTGAGCTCAACGAGCCCACCGTCATCCCCTTTCCCTGGTGGACGGAGGCGGTGTACCTGGGCCGGTATCCCGCCTCGGCCGTGGCGGCCGCAGGACCCGACATGCCGGTCATCGGCCAAAACGACATGGCCCTCATCTCCCAGCCGCTGGACTTCTTTGGCATGAACCATTACGCCGGCATCCCCGTGGCGCCGGACGGGACCCAGGGCGACCCGGTCTTTTCCGACAATACGCCTCGCAACACCTACGACTGGCCCTTACAGCCCAGAGCCTTCTATTACGCGGCCAAGTTCATGTACGAGCGGTACGGCCTGCCCATTCTGGTGACGGAAAACGGCTACTCCGGCAGTGACCTTGTCAGCGCGGACGGGAAGGTCCATGACGCCTACCGCATCGAGCAGCTTTCCTCCTATCTAAAGGCTCTGCGCCAAGCGGCGGACGAAGGGGTTGCGGTGCTGGGGTATTTCCACTGGGCGCTGATGGACAATTTTGAATGGGCCCAGGGCTACGGCAAACGGTTCGGCCTTGCGTATGTGAATTTCGACACCCAGGAACGGATTTTAAAGGACTCCGGGGCGTATTACCGGAAGATCATCGAATCCAATGGGGAGATTCTGTAGCGGATACTACTATATGTTTTTATTTTCTTGGATGCGGCTGACGTTCCTGCGTCAATCCCGCCAGGTAATCCACGCTCACGCCATAAAGCTCCGCTAAGCGCACCACCACCCGCAAGGGGATTTTTCCTTCTCCGGATTCGTAGCGCACATAGGTGCGAACTCCTATCAAAATTCGCCCGGCCACCTGGCTTTGGCTAAAGCCTTTTTCTTCCCGAAGCTGCCGGATTCTTTCGTGCAAAGGGATCTCTCCTTTCAGGATGTTTTGGAAGCCTTCCGAAAGCAGGATACTGTATTTTCCCGGCGGAGCCTATAACCGGATCCGGTACCAAATCCGGTGCGAAAAGCCAAAAGAAAGCCGGGAGCGTAAGGCACAATGCCTGCGCTCCCGGCTTTTCTATGGATAGTGCAGGTTTGCCTGGATTCTGTGACTGTATGTCACCAAATCTTGTTTTCTTGCCCTTGCCCTCCTCCGATGCGAGGGGGATTTTCAAGGGGGAAAAACATGTGTCCCCTTTTCTAGCGTCTTTTTCCCCCTTGAACTGCCTTTTCTTTCGCCTATTTCTTTTGGCGGAGCAAAAGAAAGGGGCAGCCTTGGAGTCATCGAAGCTCTCGTTTCTCGGTGCGTCCGGTCATCCAATCCACCGTGCACCCATACAAATCCACAAGCTTCACGAGTACAGGCAGCCGCATGGAATCAGCCCCTTTTTCCTCATAGCGCCGGTAGGTCTGCAACGTTACGCCGATGGCCTTTGCCACCTCTTCTTGGCTGAATCCCGCCTCTTTCCTTGCTTGAAGTAATCGAAATGTCATTTGCTTTCACACCTCAACTTCCTTTACTATTATTCACAAAAAATTCACATCTTTTTTTGTTTATACGTAAATATCCAAAAAAAATATTTGTTTGTTCAAACATTATACGTTTATCAACGTATAATGCCAATAGACAAATTCGCTTTTTCTCAAATATTATACGCTTTTTATTTGATTGCCTTCGAAAAAAAACGTATAATGACATGGAAATGAGGTGGTTTTTTGTCTGCGGCTAAGAAAATAAAAATCCTCTTGGTTGAACGGGATATGACGCTCACCGATTTATCAAAATTATTAGACAAGCACTTGTCAACGATGAGCGATAAAATGAGGCGCGATAATTTTACCGAAAAAGACCTAAAAAAAATAGCCGAGGTCTTAAATTACGAGTATGACGTTGTATTTACGGATAAAGAGACCGGCAAGAAAATTTAAATCTCCTTTTCTTGCCGGCCTTCAAACGAAACAAAGAGCCGCAAAGCAGATGCTTCGCGGCTCTTTCTATTTACTCTTCGGTTTTTCGTCCCTTGCGGTCCTGCTTCTCCTCTTGGGGCGGCGGTTCCTCTGCCTTGGGCTCGGGCAGCTTCTCTACCCGGACCTTGGCAATGCGCCGTTCCTCGATTTGCTCCACCGTAAAGGAATACCCGGCAATCTGCACCACCGGATGCTCGTTCTCCTTGGGGATATGGCCGAGGCTTTCGAGCAGCATGCCGCCCACCGTGTCGTAATCCCCTTCGGGCAACTCCACATCAAGCTGCTCGGACAGCTCGTCAATGTCGGTGGTACCGTCCACGGTGAAGGTGGTGTCGGACAGTTTAACTACATCCTCTTCCTCGTTGTCGAATTCGTCCTGAATGTTGCCCACAATGGATTCGAGCAGGTCCTCCATGGTCACGATGCCCGCCGTGCCGCCATATTCGTCCACCACCACGGCCATCTGCACCTTGCACCGCTGCAAATCCTGCAAAAGCTCCCCGCACTTTTTCGCTTCCGGGATGTAGAGGGTCTGGCGCATCACCGAGGTCAGCGGCAGCTTTTCCGGCAGGTTCTTGCCTACATACTTAAGCAGGTCCTTGACGTAGCACACGCCCACGATGTTATCCAGCCCCTCCCGGTAGACCGGGATGCGGGAATATCCTTCCTCTATGGCGATCTGGAGCACATCTCCGATGGAGTCCTCCTCGTCCACCGCCGAAATCTCGGTGCGGTGGGTCATGATCTCGCCGGCGGTAATGTCGTCAAACTCAAAGACGTTGGAAATCATTTCACTGGTGGCTTCCTCGATGACGCCCCGTTCCTCGCCCTCGTCCACCATCATGAGGATTTCCTCCTCGGTCACGCTCTCGTCCTCAGCATTGGGGTTAAAGCCCAGCAGCCGGAGCACGCCGTTGGTGGTCTTGGACAAAAGCCAGATAAAAGGCTTGGTCACCACCGCAATGCCCCGCAGGATACCCGCCACCTTGTAGGAGATGCCCTCCGCCCGCTGCATGGCGATGCGCTTCGGGACCAGCTCGCCGAACACCAGCGTCAGGAAGGACAGCAGCAAGGTAATGACCACGGTGGCGATGCCGGAGATGACGCTGGCCGGGATCGGCACAACGCCGTCGAGCGCCGCAGTGATCTTCTCGGCAAAGGAGGTGGCCGCCACGGCGGAGGCCAGAAACCCAGAGAGGGTCACGCCTACCTGGATGGTGGCAAGAAAGTTGGAGGGGTTGGAAGTCATCCGCATGAGGATGCCCGCCTTTTTGTTGCCCTCCTCTGCATCCTTCTTGAGCTTGTTGTCGTTGAGGGTGATGATGGCGATCTCCGACGCCGCAAAAAAGGCGTTAAAGAAGATCAAAAGCACCAGAATAAGCAGCTGGAGCAGTGTGCTTCCCCAGTCGCCCGTTTGCGCGGAGGCGACGGAAGCGGTGAGCAGTATTCGACTGCCGTCAGGATCCATGATAAGTCCCCTTTCCAAATTGGTCCGTTTTCTGTTTTATTCGCTTTGCGGCCCTGCCTTACCCGCCAAAACCGGCGAAAAAGGCAACGGTTCCTGCGCAGCGTTTCCCTATCATAATAATGGAACCACACGCCCCTGTCAAGAGGCGCAAAACCGCGTATTCAGCCGGTTTATCGAAGACGGCGGTGTTTTCGAAAACCAGATTCTTTTTGCTTGTTTTTTCGTTCCGTTACATTGTTAAAAAAAGAACCCCTGAAAATTCATAAATTTAACGATATTTAGGCTTTACAGGTATCTGTAAAAATGCTACACTTTTTAAGGTCGAGGAAAAGGACATATTTCGTCTTTTTCCGCCCCTTCCGATTACCGAATTTGCCGTTTTGCCCGGTCGCGGAACAGCGGCATAAGGACAGCTTCGCGTAATCGAAATCGCCGACAAAGGTTTTGAAAAGACCTTGAAAAGGGAGGAAAAAAATAAAAATGGCAAGAAAAATGAAAACCATGGACGGCAACAATGCCGCCGCGCATGTATCCTATGCGTTTACCGACGTAGCCGCCATTTATCCGATCACGCCGTCATCCGTTATGGCGGAAGAGACCGATAAGTGGGCCGCTGGCGGACGCAAGAACGTCTTTGGCCAGGAGGTCAAGGTCGTGGAAATGCAGTCCGAGGCCGGCGCTGCCGGTGCGGTGCACGGCTCTCTCGCCGCGGGCGCTCTGACCACCACCTATACCGCTTCGCAGGGTCTTCTCCTGATGATCCCGAACATGTATAAGATGGCTGGCGAGCTGCTTCCCTCTGTCATCCACGTTTCCGCGCGTGCCCTTGCTTCTCACGCCCTTTCCATCTTCGGCGACCATTCCGACGTGTACGCCTGCCGCCAGACCGGTTATGCCATGCTATGTTCTTCCAGCGTGCAGGAGGTTATGGACCTGGGCGCTGTCGCTCATCTGGCCGCCATCAAAGGCCGCGTTCCGTTTTTGCACTTCTTCGACGGCTTCCGCACCTCTCACGAGATTCAGAAGATCGAAGCTTGGGACTATGAGGACTTAGCGGAGATGCTCGACTGGGATGCGGTTGACGAATTCCGCCGCGGCTCTCTCAACCCGGAGCATCCGGCGCTGCGCGGCTCTGCGCAGAACCCGGACGTGTTCTTCCAGGCCCGCGAGGCCTGCAACCCCTACTACGACAAGATCGTAGATGTGGTTGAGGAGTACATGAACAAGGTAAATGCCAAGATCGGCACCAAATATAAGCCCTTCAACTACTATGGTCCCCGCGACGCCGAGCGCGTCATCATCGCCATGGGTTCCGTGTGCGACACCATTGAGGAGACCGTGGATTACTTAAATGCCAACGGCGACAAGGTCGGCCTGGTAAAGGTCCGCCTGTACCGTCCGTTCTCCGCCAAGCACCTGATCTCCGCGCTGCCCTCCAGCGTCAAGAAGATCGCCGTGCTCGACCGCACTAAGGAGCCGGGCTCCATCGGCGAGCCGCTGTATCTGGACGTGTGCGCCGCGGTGCGCGGCACTGAGTTTGCCGACTGCACCATCCTCACCGGCCGTTACGGCCTGGGTTCCAAGGACACCACTCCGGCCCAGATCATCGCCGTTTACCGCAACCTGGAGGCCGCCCGTCCGAAGAAGCGCTTCACCATCGGCATTGAGGACGATGTGACCAAGCTCTCTCTGAAGATCAAGGAGAACCCGGACACTACGCCCCGCGGTACCCATTCTTGCAAGTTCTGGGGCTTGGGCTCTGACGGCACCGTCGGCGCCAACAAGAACTCCATCAAGATTATCGGCGACAATACCGATATGTATGCGCAGGGCTACTTCGCCTATGACTCCAAGAAGTCGGGCGGCGTCACCATCAGCCATCTGCGTTTCGGCAAGAAGAAGATCAAGTCTACCTACTACATCAGCAAGGCGGACTTTGTGGCTTGCCACAACCCGTCCTATGTGGACAAGTACGACATGGTCGAGGACCTCAAGCCCGGCGGAACCTTCCTGCTCAACTGCGACTGGGAGGGCGAGGAGCTTTCCGAGCGCCTGCCGGCCAAGATGAAGCGTTACATTGCCAAGAACGACATCAAGTTCTACACCATCGACGCGACCCACATCGCCAAGGAGCTTGGCCTGGGCGGCCGCATCAACACCATCCTGCAGGCAGCCTTCTTTAAGCTCGCCAAGATCATTCCGGCGGACACGGCCGTCACTCTGATGAAGGACGCGGCCACCAGATCCTACGGCAAGAAGGGCGAGAAGGTGGTTGCACTCAACCATGCGGCCATCGAGCGCGGCATTGACGGCGCAAAGAAGGTCAAGGTTCCCGCAGAATGGGCTAAGGCCGAGGACGCTGCGGTGGAAGCGAGCGCTACCACCTCCAGCAACCCGAAGCTTTCCAAGTTTGTCGACACCATTCTCCATCCGGTCAACAAGCAGCAGGGTGACAAGCTGCCGGTTTCCGCCTTCTCCGACGAAGTCAACGGCGAAATCCCGCAGGGCTCCGCGGCTTACGAAAAGCGCGGCATTGCGGTGGATGTTCCGGAATGGAATCCGGCGAACTGCATCCAGTGTAATTTCTGCTCCTATGTGTGCCCCCATGCGGTCATCCGCCCGGTCGTGATGAACGAGGAAGAGGCGGCCAACGCTCCGGAGCTTCTCAAATCCAAGATGGTGGACATGACCGGTATGCCGGGCATGAAGTTCGCCATGACCGTCTCTACGCTCGACTGCACCGGCTGCGGCTCCTGCGCATCCGTCTGCCCGGGCCGCAAGGGCGAAAAGGCTCTGACCATGCAGCCCATCGACACCCAGCGTGAAGGCCAGAAGTCCTTTGATTACGGCAGAGAGCTGGCTCCGAAAGCCGAGGTCTTCGAGAAGTTCAAGCCCAACACCGTCAAGGGCAGCCAGTTCAAGCAGCCGCTGCTGGAATTCTCCGGCGCCTGCGCGGGCTGCGGCGAGACTCCGTACGCGAAGCTCGCTACCCAGCTCTACGGCGACAAGATGTACATCGCCAACGCCACCGGCTGTTCTTCCATCTGGGGCGGTTCCTATCCGTCCACCCCGTACACCACCAACTACAAGGGCTTTGGTCCTGCATGGCAGAACTCTCTGTTTGAAGACAACGCTGAGTTCGGCTACGGCATGGCAGTGGCCCAGGGTGCCATCCGCAACCGTCTGGCCCAGTATGTGACCCGCATCGCGGAGATCTCCTTCGGCGACGTGCAGGCGGCGGCCAAGGAATGGCTGGACACCTATGCCGACACTGCGTTAAACGGCCCGGCGGCTGATAAGTTGCGCGCGGCTCTGGCTCAAGTCAAGGACGACGGCGAGGTCGGCCAGCTGACCGCCAAGGTTCTGGCGGACGCCGACTACCTGGCGAAGAAGTCCACCTGGATCTTCGGTGGCGACGGCTGGGCGTACGACATCGGCTTCGGCGGCCTGGATCATGTCATCGCTTCCGGCGAAGATGTGAACATCCTGGTCTTCGATACCGAGGTCTACTCCAACACCGGCGGACAGGCTTCCAAGTCCACCCCGATCGGCTCGGTTGCTCAGTTTGCGGCAGCCGGTAAGGCGATCAAGAAGAAGGATCTGGCCGGTATTGCCATGAGCTACGGCTACGTTTATGTGGCACATGTGGCCATGGGCGCCGATTACAACCAGTGCATCAAGGCCTTCAACGAGGCCGAGAGCTATCACGGCCCGTCCATCATCATCGCCTACGCTCCGTGTATCAACCACGGCATTAAGGGCGGCATGGGCATCAGCCAGGCCGAAGAGAAGAAGGCAGTGGCCGCTGGTTACTGGAACCTCTTCCGCTTTGACCCGCGTCTCGCGGACGAGGGCAAGAACCCCTTCACCCTCGACAGCAAGGCTCCCACCGCCAGCTATCGTGACTTCATCATGGGCGAAGTCCGTTACAACTCTCTGACCCGTTCCTTCCCGGAGCGCGCGGAGAAGCTGTTCGGCGAAGCCGAGAAGGTCGCAGCCGATCGTTACGAGCACCTGCTCAAGCTCTCGAAGCTTTACGAATAATTCATCCGGTTACGAAGAACGCCGGGCTTTCCAAATGGAAAGCCCGGCGTTTTTTCTATGTCGGAAATAAAATTTTTGTGATTGACCTTTTATGAATGTCCATTTCTAGATTCTTAAGTGTTACGATGAGCATATTCGTTTCTTTTGGCAGCGCAAAAGAAAGGGGCAACAAAAATATTACTTTGAAAGGACCCATTTTTATGGAGATGTATTCGGATATTCTCAAAGAACTGCGGCAAGACCGCGGACTGACACAGGACGCGTTAGCCAAAAAGCTTGGCCTGTCCACGCCCAACTACCGCCGCTATGAAAACGCTTACGGCAACATGCCTCTGGATGTTCTGATCCGCCTCGCCCTTGTCTTTGAAACCTCCACCGACTACATCTTGGGATTAACCGGCAACCCGACTCCCTATCCCCGCCGCAGCCGTCTGCCATGACCGGTTGGTTGTAAGCGTCCTGGGTGCAAAACCGCATTTTCCCAGAATGCATCTTTTTCATGGACAAATCTCTTCAAGAATGTTACAATAGACTAAATTGGTTTCTTTGCGCAAAAACGCAAGGCTTTTTACAAGAATATCTGTAACATTTTAGGAGGAAACTTTCTATGAAGCTCGCAAAACGCATCACCACCTTCGTGCTGGCACTGGGTTTGACACTCAGCATGACCTCGTGCAGCAGCACGACCTGGGCCGTAAAGTCCGGCGACGACACCATTCCCACCGGCTTATATCTTTCTTATCTGTTTTATACCTTCAATAATCTCTATAACAATTATTATAATATGGGCAACGATGTCTCCAATTTCTTTAACGAAAAGCCGAACAATTCCACTATGGAACAGTATATCATGGACGCCGCACGAGACTCCGCCAAGGAATCCATCGCCGTCACCCAGTGGCTGCGGGAGCTGGGCCTGGAAATTCCCCAGGAGGAGCTTGACAGCGCCAATCAGACCGCAGAAGATTCCTATGAGCCCAACGCCGATTATCTCACTCAAATCGGCTTAACCAAGGACGATATTATCGCCTATTACAAAGACAATGCTGCTTTCCGCACCCTCTTTAACCACTTCTTCGGGGAAGGCGGCGAAAAGGGAATTTCCCTTCAGCAGCTCAAAGATGATTTTTATGAGAACAACTATCGAGTGGAAATTTTCTATGTCCCGCTGAAAACCTCCACCGGCGGCTCCCTTTCGGAAGAGGAACAGCAGGCGATTAGAGACCGGTTGAACGGCTATGCCAAGGAAATCAACGAGCAGGGTGCTACCTTTGCGTCCATCCGGGAAAAGGAAGCCACGCTCACTCCCAGCGTGGCCAGCACCACTGAGGACAGTGCCGGTTATCTGAGCAAAGACGACGTCAGCGAGGACGATCTGGTTTCCTCCACCATTGCTTCTCTCGCCGAAGGAGAAGCCACCGCCTTTGACTTTAGCAGCTATTATTACGTTCTGGCTCAGAAAATGCCCATCAAAAGCGCGGAAACGGACAAACATGTAGAGGACTATCAGTTTTCTCTGCGGTATGCCATCGCTCAGGATGAATACGAGACTATGATTACCGACCGTATCAACAAAACCAATTATTCGCTGAATAACACCGTTTTAAAGAAATATAGCCCACGCTCCTTCCTAGTGGACAGCACCTCCAGCACCGTGGCCTCCAACTAAGGCCACTGCTTGTTCCAAGTTGTTTATTCTGCCCGGCTCGGACTGTGAAAAAAGTCCGGGCCGGTTTCTTCCTCATGAAGGCTAAGGAAAATCCCTCTGCAAAATGACAATTTTACTCTTGCTTTTCCAGACAAACTATGGTATTATAAAATGCGTCTTGGAAATGCGGGTGTAGTTCAATGGTAGAACTCCAGCCTTCCAAGCTGGTCGCGTGGGTTCGATTCCCATCACCCGCTCCACATGTTTTCATGTATGCGCTTGTAGCTCAGGTGGATAGAGCAACTGCCTTCTAAGCAGTGGGTCAGGGGTTCGAGTCCCTTCAAGCGCGCCAGATATGGTGGATATAGCTCAGTTGGTTAGAGCGCCAGATTGTGGCTCTGGAGGCCGTCGGTTCGAATCCGATTATCCACCCCATGCACAAAGGGTCTTAGGTCGAAACGCTTTCAGGCCTTGGGCCCTTTGTCTCATCTTGGGATGTAGCCAAGCGGTAAGGCAACGGACTTTGACTCCGTCATCTCGGTGGTTCGACCCCACCCATCCCAGCCAGCGGCAGTCGCTGCCAAACAAAACGCACCTCACAAAAGTGAGGTGCGTTTTGTTTTATTCTTCCCGGCTGCAGACGAAAAGGGATTGCACATATTTTTGGAAATATTGATTTTCTTTCTTTTTCGGTTGTTGTTATAAAAACGCACCGGCGGATTCTTTCCAAAAAAGAAAAGCCGTTCTCTAAAATCGCGTTTTAAATTCTTTTTGCACGGACATACTACGAATGTAGACGCCATCGGGCGCCTTACAACATCAACTTGAAAAAGGAGTCTTCTTTTATGAGCAAGAATCAGAAGCAGAACAACAGCTACTCCAATTCCAACAACCAGAATTCCAACAGCAAAAACAACCAGAAGCAGAACAACAGCTACTCCAATTCCAACAGCAAAAACAATCAGAAGCAGAACAACAGCTACTCCAACTCCAACAGCCAGAACAACAGCTACGATGACTAACCGTTTGCCGCACAGGCAAAAACAAAAGCCATCGGTCGAAAACGTGGCCGAAACGCTCAAAAAGCAAGGCAGAGGCTCCATTCCCTCCGATGTGACCGGCAGCTATACCGGCCAGTCGGCTACGGGAGAACGTCCGGAGCAGGATGCAGACGATTTGTAAGTGTCCGCTTTACGAGCGCGGCAAAATATGCTATGATGAAAAGCAGGATCACATGGATTTGTGATTCTGCTTTTCTTTGTCTGAAGCAATCGGCTGGAGGAATAAAATCATGCTTTTACGTGATCTTCGCATCCGCGATGTTTTTGTGCTTCCTTGTCCCCAAGAGCAGTGCTATTACCTGTACGGGAGTACCGACCCGGACACCTGGAACGGTCCCGGCGTCGGATTCGACGCTTACGTCACTACGGACTTTGAGCACGCAGAGGGTCCCTTCCCTGCCTTTCGTCGAGCACCCGGCTTCTGGGCCGACCGGCACTTTTGGGCACCGGAGGTACACGTTTACCGGGGGCGGTACTACATGCTCGCTTCTTTTAAAAGCGCAGATCGGTGCCGCGGCACCCAGGTGCTGACGGCGGAGCATCCGAAAGGCCCCTTTGTCCCGGTTTCCGACAAGCCGGTCACGCCCGGCGAGTGGGAATGCCTGGACGGCACTCTTTACGAGGAGGACGGGCAGCTTTATCTAGTCTTCTGCCGGGAATGGGTGCAGACCGGGGACGGCGAGATGTACGCCATGCCTTTGGACGAATCGTTAAACCGGGCTGGAGACCCCATTTTGCTCTTTACTGCTTCCAATGCTCCCTGGGCCCGTCCCCGCTTTCCCCAGCAGGACGGGCACGAGGTTACCGCTTACGTGACTGACGGCCCTTTTCTTCACCGCACGAAGGACGGCTCCCTTCTGATGCTCTGGTCCTCCTTTGGAGAGACGGGCTATGTGCAGGGCTATTCCCGTTCGCTGACCGGCAAGGTCAAAGGGCCCTGGACCGCCGCAGAGGAGCCGCTTTATGCCGAGGACGGCGGGCACGGCATGCTCTTTTGCACCCTGGACGGGCAACTGACCCTGGCGCTGCACACCCCGAACTCGGATCATAGCGAGCGGATGAAACTGCTCCCTGTCAGCGATGAAGGCGGGCGGCTGACCGTACTGAAAAAATAGCTCTTTGCACAATGATTCTGATTGGCCCCAGGCCGGGACGGCCTGGATAACTGTTTTTCATAGCTTTGCTGCGCATAGCTATGAAATCCACCCACATTAGAAAGAGAGGAATGGTAAGATGGAACGTTATGCATGGAAAGCCATTGTCAAGGAAGGAAAGATTGACGAATACGTCAAGCGGCACAATGAGATCTGGCCGGAGCTGGTAGAGGTGCTCAAGGCGGCTGGAATCAAGAACTACACCATCTGGAACGTAGGCAATGAGCTGTTCGGGTACTACGAGTGCGAGAAGGGTGTGCAGTTTGCCGCCGATACCCAGGCGAAGAGCCCGGTGGTGGACAAATGGAACGAGTTTATGAAGGACGTGATGATTATGGAAATGGACCCTCAAACCGGCGCCCAGCCCATGCTCAAGCAGGTCTTTTTCTTGGAATAATGCGTAGATTTCTCCGGCCCCATTCCTTCCAAACCTGGACGGATGGGGCCGTTTTTTCTTTTTCCGGATATGGTTCGAGCTGAAAGGAAAGGATGCTCTGCTAGAAAAACCAGACAAAGCCGGCGCCCTGATTGCGTCTTACTGTCATAAGCGTCTTAATCGTACGAAAACCGCTTTACTGCCTGCCAAACTACGGCGTTATGTTCCGGCCTTGCGCTTGGCTGCTGCTCCCTCTGTTTGATGTTCTCGAAGCAGACGTAGCCGGGAAACTATGGCGGCGGTTTTCTTGGCAGCAAGAAGGCCTCCTTCCGATAGAATCGGAAGGAGGCCTTCTCTGGATAAGGATAGAAGTTAGCTGAGCATGACCTGGCCGCCGGTGACGGGCACCGCTTGGCCGGTTTCGTATTTCTGTTCCACCACGTAGAACAGGGCGCGGGCCACGTCTTCACCGTAGCAGCCCCGCTTCATGGGAACCTTGGACTCATAGTAATTCTTCACGTCCTGCACCGTTTTAGCGCCCGGAACCTTGCCCGCGTGCAGATACTGCACAAAGAGGCCGCGATCGGGGTCAGACCACAGGGGGCCGTCCAGGAAGTTGCCGGGGCAAATGGAGTTTACCTTGATGTTATACTCCACCAGCTCCAGCGCAAAGCTCTGGGTCAGGCCAATGCCGCCGAACTTGCCGCCTGCATAGGCGAAGTTCTTGTTGCTGCCTTCCAGGCCGGACTTGGAGTTGATCTGAATGATATCGGTCATGTAGTCCTTGTTGTACCGGTGCTGGATCTTCATGACACGGGAGGCATACTTGGCGCAGATAAAGTAAGCTTCGTAATTGATTTTGGTGACGAACTCGAAAGACTTGGCGTCCATCTCTTCCAGGCTGCCCGCTTTGAGAACGCCGGCGTTGTTGACGAACACATCCAGTCCGCCGAAGGCCGCCACCGTCTCGTCCATCATGTTCTTGACCGATTCCTCGTTGCCCACGTCCACCTTGACGGCCAGGGTCCGAGGAGCGGTCTGATTCATTTCGTCGCTAACCTTTTTAGCCAGGTCATAGTTTAAGTCCGCAATCACCACATAGGCGCCTTCCCGCACCATGGCGGTGGCAAGCTCCAGCCCAAAGCCCTGGGCAGAACCGGTGACGATACACACCTTGCCCGCCAGACGGCCGGTCCCTTCCGGCTTTACCGATGTGAAGGTGGCCACGTTTTCTACGCACACGCTCTTGGGCGCGGCACCGTTTTTCTGGATGTAGGCAGGGATTTCCGCCGCCAGCAGGGTGTTGACCGCCTCGGCGTCCACACCGGATACCGTCAGGTCAGCAGGACCCGGCTCAGAGAGCTTGACAAGATCAGCGGGATCGTTTTTGGAAAGGAGCACGCGCACGGCAGGCGCCACGGCTACGGCAAATTCTTTATTCATAAACAAACGCCTCCAAATTTCACTATTTTAAGCTTCCCTTACTGGGCCTTGTTCTCCAGCAGGTATTTCTCCGCCTCAGCGCTCCACAGGCCCTTGTTGCGCCCGCAAATTTCCGCCAGGCCCTTAAAGAAGGGGTCCGTCTCGCCAAGCTTCGCAAAATCGGCAATGGCGGTCAGCGGCATCTCAATGCCGGTGTAGATCAGCTTCTTGCCGCCGGGGATCTTGGGCAGGTTTAACGTGGTTTCGATCACCGCGTTGAGGCCACCCACATGGGTAATCATGGCGGCGGGGTTGATAAGCCCCTTCTCCATCATCTGGAGGGATTCGATCATGTCGTCGGTGTTGCCGCCGCTGGTGCCCACAATGTGGGTAGCGGCATAGTGAACGTTATAGAAATTAAACTCGGCCTTGAATTCCGGATTGGTCGGGCCGGCAAAGAAGTTCAGGCAGCCGTCGTGGGCTAAAATCGCGTCGCCCTGCTCCACCACCGGGCGCACCGGCGCGAACACAAACACGTCGTTGTACCCTTCGCCGCCGGTCAGCTCCTTGAGCGCGGCAACCGGGTCAGGCGTGGCGGCGGTGTTGAGGTAAATAAGCTCCACGCCGCATTGAGCTGCCTGCTCGGGAGTGAAGAGCTCTTTAGCTCTGGCAAGACGCGCGTCGTCGATATCGGTGACCACCAAAAGGCGGGGACGCAGCTCGTTATGTACCGCGTAGTCAATGGCGCCCAGGCCCATGGGACCCGCGCCCGCTAAAATCGCCATGCAGCCGCCCTCTTTGATGCCCATCTCATGGACATAGGAGCCGCCGGTGGTATGATAGTTGGCATGGAACCCGCCCACAATGCAGGACATAGGCTCAGCAAGCGAACCATAGAAGAAAGCCTCGCCGTCATAGGGCAGCAGGCATCCCAGCTCCATCACCTCGTGGGGGATGACGATGTAGGTGGCGTCGCCGCCGATGTAGGGATAGGAATAGCCGGGAGCGTCCAGGCTGCCGTTGTAGTTGAGAGCGGGCTGGATGGAGAACTTCTGGCCGGGCTTGAATTCGCTCTTCCACTTCTCACCCACCTCGACGATTTCGCCGCAGAACTCATGGCCGATGATGATGGGATTTTCGGCGACATCGTTGTGCACACGCTTGTGATCGGCCCCCTGGGAGGTAGCCTTGTAGCTGCTCATGCACAGCGAATCGGAAACAACGCGGGCGAGGATTTCGTCCTCGCGGATGGGCGGCAGCTCAAAGCTTTCCAGCCTGAGGTCGTTCTTCCCATAAAGTCTGACAGCTTTTGTAATCATCTGTTTTCCTCCATTGTGTTAAGATAAAAGGTGATGTATTATACGATTTTGGTCTGACACCGCTGAGCCTCCGCTTGCACCTCCTCGGGAAGCTCCCCTTCGGAGATGAGCACGTCGATGTCCGACATGGTGGCGAAGGTAAAGGGCATGTTGCGGTCGAGCTTGGAGCCGTCCATCAGCATGACCACCGTGTGCGCCTTTTTGATGACCAGCTTTTTGAGTTCCGCCTCATCGAAATTGCCGGAGGTGAACTGCCCCGACAGCGAATACCCGGAAGTGGCCATAAAGGCGATGTCCACATTGATGGAGCTTACAAAGTCCACCGCCTTGGCCCCGGAAAGGGTCAGGTTATCGTGGTTGAGGGTGCCGCCGGTAAGCATGACGGTGGCGTTGGGCTTGGTAATCAGTTCGAGCGCCATGTTGGGCGCGTTTGTCAGGATGAAATAGTTTCCCTCCGGCAAGAGCCTCGCAAACGCCATGGTGGTGGAACCCGCGTCAATAAAGACCGAGCAGCCCCGGCGCATAAAATCCAGCGCCTTTTTGGCAATGGAGAGCTTCGCCTCGGTGTTCTCCTGGGCACGCTGGGAATAGATGGCCTCCTTGAACACCGAAATGTCCGACCCGGCCCGCACGCTGCCCCGCATGCGACGGATGAGGCCCTGCTTTTCCATAAATTCCAGGTCCCTGCGGATGGTCATGGAGGACACCTGCGGAAAAAAGGCGAACAGCTCCGCGAGCTTTACTTCCCCGCGCTCCTGGATGTATTCGTTGAGCGCTTGTATTCTCGCCGTGTTCATAGCAGCCTCCGATCCGTTACTCCTCACAAAATAACAATGAATTGTGATATTTCACAGCTTTGAAAATAATTCTAACATCGATATCACAAAAAGTCAACACGATTCCAGAGAAGGTTTCCGTAAATTTGCAAAAGATTTGCGGCGGCTTCTTCCTTCTGGTATACTAAGGAGGAAACTGCGGGCACAGTCCCGCAAAATCCCGTCGGAAAGACGGCAGAGAAAGGACAATTGCGATGATGGTAACACCTAAGGTTCGCGGCTTTATCTGCACCACCGCTCACCCGGCCGGATGCAGGGAAAACGTGAAGGAACAGATCGAATATGTCAAACGCCAGCCCAAGACCGACGGCCCGAAGAAGGTGCTGGTCATCGGGGCATCCACCGGCTATGGCCTTTCTTCCCGGATTGCGCTGGCCTTTTCCTCCGGCGCTGCCACGCTGGGCGTGCTTTTTGAAAAGCCGGCGTCCGGCACCCGGACCGCCACCGCTGGCTGGTATAACACCGCTGCCTTTGAGGAATTCGCTCAAAAGGACGGGCTTTACGCCAAGTCGGTCAACGGGGACGCGTTCTCCAAGGAAGTCAAGAACCAGGTCATCGGCCTGATCAAGCAGGACCTGGGACAGGTGGACATGGTGGTGTACAGCCTGGCCGCGCCCCGCCGCACTGACGGGGATGGGAAGGTATGGTCCTCGGTGCTCAAAACCACCGGCGCACCCTACACCAATAAAACCATTGACCTGAAGACCCGGGCAGTTTCCGACGTGACCATCGAGCCCGCCACAAAAGAGGAGATCACCGCCACCGTCAAGGTCATGGGCGGGGAGGACTGGAAGGACTGGATTTCCGCCTTGCAGGCGGCGGATGTGCTGGCTCCAAATGCTGTCACAGTGGCCTATTCCTACATTGGCCCGGCACTGACCCATCCGATGTACTTGGACGGCTCCATCGGCATGGCAAAACGGCATCTGGCAAAAACCGCAAAGGAAATCACGCAGGAGTTCCCCGGCGTCACCGGGTATATTTCCGTCAACAAGGCGCTGGTCACCCAGTCGAGCGCGGCGATTCCGATTGTCCCGCTTTATATTTCCCTTCTTTACAAAGTGATGAAGGAAAAGGGGCTCCATGAAGGCTGTATCGAGCAGATGACCCGGCTCTTTCGCGAAAAGCTTCACAAGGATGCGCCTCAAGTGGACGGGGAAGGCATGTTGCGGCTGGACGACTGGGAGATGCGCGACGATGTGCAGCAGGAAGTAAGCCGCCTGTGGGAATCCGTCGCCACCGAGAACGTGGAGCAGCTTGCGGACATCGACGGCTACTGGGAGGATTTCTACCGCATGTTCGGCTTCCATCTGCCCGGTGTGGACTACAACGCGGACGTGGCAGTGGATGTGTCCATCCCCAGCCTCGCTTAACGCACAAAAAGCCCGGCAACGACGTTGTTTTCGTTGCCGGGCTTTTTCATTCCGTTTTTTGTCTCTTCCCCACTGGTTGGAAAGAACGCGGTCCAGTCACTGGCAGGCGCCCATAAAGTACCTTTCCCGCTGGTCCCTTCGCGGGGTTGGATGTCCTTTGCGCCAACGCTGCCCCTATACCGCGTTTTTTCTCCAGGCGCCCGCGTTGTTGGCATAAACCAAAAGAGGTCCGGTTCCTTGTGGGACCGGGCCTCTTCTTCTCCGGCAAAAGCCGGGCTTATTTCATTCCGCTGTTTTCCTTAACAATGACGTCATGAGCGCCGCCCTCCACAATGGAAGTGGCGGACACCAGCGTAATCTTCGCATTCTTTTGCAGCTGCGGGATGGTAATGGCGCCGCAGTTGCACATGGTGGACTTGACCTTTCCAAGCGTCACCCGCACATTGTCCCGCAAAGAACCCGCGTAAGGCACATAGGAATCCACGCCCTCCTCAAAGGAAAGCTTCTGGGCGCCGCCCAGATCGTACCGCTGCCAGTTGCGCGCGCGGTTGGAACCCTCGCCCCAGTATTCCTTGACATAGTTGCCGTTGATGTTGAGCTTATTGGTGGGGCTTTCGTCAAACCGGGCGAAATACCGGCCCAGCATGATAAAGTCCGCCCCCATGGCCAGCGCCAGGGTAATGTGGTAATCGTAGACGATGCCACCGTCCGAGCAGATGGGCACGTAAATGCCGGTGGCCTCGAAATACTCGTCCCGCGCCTTGGCCACTTCAATGAGAGCGGTGGCCTGGCCGCGGCCAATGCCCTTTTGCTCTCTCGTGATGCAGATGGAGCCGCCGCCGATACCGACCTTGACAAAGTCCGCCCCGGCCTTGGCCAGATACAAGAACCCTTCCTTATCCACCACGTTTCCGGCGCCCACCTTCACCGTGTCGCCGTACTTTTCCCGGATAAAGTCAATGGTGATTTTCTGCCACTCCGTGAAGCCTTCCGACGAGTCGATGCACAGTACATCTGCGCCCGCTTCCACCAAAGCCGGGACTCGAGTGGCGTAATCGCGGGTGTTGATGCCCGCGCCCACCATATACCGCTTCTTTTCGTCGAGCATTTCTTCGGGATTTTCCTTATGAGACGCATAGTCCTTACGGAAAACCAGATAAAGCAGATGTTGATCCTTGTCAATGATGGGAAGGGTATTGAGCTTATTCTCCCAAATAATGTCGTTGGCTTCCTTGAGGGTGGTGCCCTCCTGGGCGTAAATAAGGGAAGCAAACGGCGTCATGAACTCACTGACCTGCTGGTCGGTAGTCATGCGGCTGACCCGGTAATCGCGGCTGGTGACAATACCCAGCAGCTTACCGTGAGCGGTGCCGTCGTCGGTAACCGCAATGGTGGAATGGCCGGTGCGTTCCTTTAAGTCCAGCACATCCTGCAGCGTCTGGTCGGGGCGGATGTTGGAATCGCTCTCCACAAAGCCCGCCTTGTAGCTCTTGACGCGGCTGACCATAGCCGCCTGGCTCTCAATGGACTGGGAAGAGTAGATAAAGGACAGGCCGCCCTCCGTAGCCAGGGCCACCCCCATCTTATCATCGGAAACCGACTGCATGATTGCAGACACCAGCGGGATGTTCAAGGTCAGCGCCGGCTCCTCTCCTCTGGAAAACTTGGCAAGCGGGGTCTTCAGGCTCACATTCTGGGGCACGCATTCGTGGGAAGAATACCCGGGTACCAGCAGGTATTCGCTGAAGGTGTGGGACGGTTCGCTGAAATAATACGCCATATCTGCTCTCCTCCTGTGCACGTCTCGTGGGTTTCACGTCCGAATTCGGTTGAAAAGGAGCCGCCTAATTGGAGGGGACATTCTGGCGGAAAAACCCGTATTTCCGTTTCCATTAGGCGGCACTATATAACTTTAAATTTTACACTGATTTCCCCAAAAGTCAACCGAATTCCCGTTCCTTACGATGCCAAAAAAACAGCCAGTTTTCCCGCGGAAATCTAGCACATTTACGTAGGACGTTTTTTTCTCCTGTTTTTCCATCGAAAACCGGGCGCAACGCCAAAACGCTGCGCCCGGTTTTGTTATTCCTGTATCGCCGTATGACGGCTTTTGTATCGGCAAAAGTACCAGGTCGCCCATCCGAAGACGGCAGACAGAAGGATTCCCAGCCCAAACCGCACCGCCGTATATATACTGTCAAACCCCGTCCCGGCCGCAACAATCGCCGAACACAGATAATATGCAAAATTGGCAAGGAGGGTCAGCAAAGTCAAACGAAACCGCTCTTTTTTCAAAAAACGGAAAAGAAAAAAGTCCAGCACCATGAAAAGCCCTACCGCCAGCATAACCGCCGACACCACCCAGGGATTTACAAGGCCGTTGAGAAGGGACGGACGCGCAAGCAGCAGCCCGCCTATGGAAGCAATTGTCAAAAAGACACCCCAGCCCAAGATCCCATAATAAAACCGTTTCACTTCCACACCCTCCAGTCATCCCCGGATACAAGCATTAGTATAGGTAAATTTTTATCCAAGATCAAGAAAGGAAAACCACAAATTCTTCAAAAAACTTGGAAGGTTTAATCCGGCTCCATCAAATCGTATACCCGATCGTAATCCTTGGTCTCTTCGTTATACTGGACGGCGCTCTTGTTTTTCTGCAGCAGCTCGATAAGTTCATAGACGTCGATCCAAATCTGGTTGTCTCCGTCTTTCTGGCTCTCGTCAAAAATAAGCTGGAGGCCGAAATGCAGATGAGGGGTGTTGATGTTGTTGACGTTTTCCTTCGAGCTATAGCCGGTCATCCCCAGGTATCCGATCACATCCCCGGCATTCACCCGGTCCCCTTCCCCGATGGTATAATGAAACGGATGGTCCCGGCGCAGATGCGCGTAATAATAGTACCGCTTCCCGTCCAAAGAACGGATGCCTATCCGCCAGCCGCCGTATTGGTTCCACCCCAGCGCCTCCACCACGCCGCTTTCCACCGCTATGATAGGCGTCCCCACACTGCCCATTAAATCGTTGCCCAAATGTTTGCGCTTATATCCATAGGACCGGGAAGCCCCGAAATCGTTATAATGGGAGAAATAGTAGCCGCCGGCAATGGGAGAATAGGCCTTCAGGCCGTACCGCTGCACCACCATTTTCTGTTCCTCCTGCTGCGGGTCGTCGATTTCGATGCTGTATTCCCCTACAAACCCGTCCAAAATAGCCGTGTACGTCTCTAAATAATAGGGATAGTACTGCATCCCATTTGTAATATCTTCGATCTTTTCTCCATTTAGTAAACGTTGTGCCACCGCATCCAGGTCCTTAGAGGCGGATTTGGGGAGATTGCCATAGTTTTTCGCCGACGTATAAGCCAAAAGCTCAATCCAGTTGAGATGGGGCTCCTTTCCGAAGCTGTCCAGGTCGTAGGACAAGGCTTTGCTCATAATGGAGGCCGTCAGGTTAAAGTCCACCCATTTGATGTATTTCTGGGTGTCGCCGTTTTCCTGGGCCACCGTCTGGTAAAGTTCCTCCCGGGAAGCGGCGGCAATGGACCCCGCCACGCAAATGACCCCCAGCAAAACCGTCACCACCACGATGGCAATCCATTTTCGCTTGACAATCAAAAACATTCCCATCACCCATACATGATTATGCGGGTGATGGGAATGTTATACGCGCGATCTACCCCGGCAAAACCGGCTTATCCTTCGCCGTGGGCCGGTTGGGTCTTGCACAGGAAATCTGCTACCGCCAGGTCATACGGGGTGGTAATCTTAAAGTTTCGCTGCTCGCCCACGACGATTTTCACCGGCAGTCCCTTGAGCCGGTAAATCTTAGACGCGTCGGTGAGGGTTTTCGCTTCCCGCTCAGTCAAAGAGCGGCACACCTTGATAAAATCCGCCATGCGAAAGCTCTGGGGCGTCTGCACCTGGTACATAAGTTCCCTAGGCGGAATGGTATCGAGAAACTCCCCTTCTCCTGTAGCGATGGTGTCGATGGCGGGGAGCATGGTGTTGGCCGCCCCCACCTCTCTGGCAAAGCGCACGTTTTCCTCCAAAATTCGCGTGCTAACAAAGGGGCGCACCGCATCGTGGGAAACGAGAATGTCCTCCTCCTTAATGCCATACGTCTTCTCTATGTAGCCGCAAACCCGCAGAAGCGAGTCGTTGCGGTCCTCTCCCCCTTCCACCACCGCAGCGGCGGCTTCGGGCAGGTACTTTTCCAGCAGCACCTTCGTATAATCCATCCATTTGGCAGGCACCGCCACCAACACCTGGTCAATGCAGCCGGCATGCAAAAACCGCTCCACCGTGTGAATCAGAATGGGCCGGCCGCCGATGGGAAGAAACTGCTTGGGGCGCTGGGTGTGCCCCATCCGTTCTCCCCGGCCACCCGCCAGGATTCCCGCGTATACCAAACCGATCCCGCCTTTTTGCTGTGTTTTCGCAAAGGAGGCGTCCAAACGCCGCTTTTCCAACGCCGCAGCATTCCTAGTTTGCGCTTGGCGCAGTCCAGCCGCCTCCTTTTGTCCATATTTTGTTAAAAATCTTCCTTACAGGTCCATCTGCTGCATGACCTTGTATTCGTCTGCAAAGCGCACATATTCCTCGGCGTTTGCCCGCATTCCCTGCTTTTCCTCCTCGGTCAGAGCCCGTACCGGCTGGGCTGGGCTTCCCAGCGCCACAAAGCCGTCCGGGATCTGCTTGTGCCCGGTCACCAATGCGCCCGCGCCGACCATGGCCTCTTTTCCGATGACCGCCCCGTCCAATACAATGCTGCCCATTCCAATGAGAGCCCCGTCCTTGATGGTGCAGGAGTGAAGAATGGCACCGTGGCCAACCGTGACTCCATCGCCGATCACCAGGTCCTCCTCATGGCCGCAGTGAAGGATACAGCCGTCTTGTAAATTGGTGCGGCTTCCCACCACAATGCGCCGGCAGTCGCCCCGGATAACACAATTGTGCCCGATATACGCGTCCTGCCCGATGACCACATCGCCGATGATCTGGGCAGTCTCTGCAATATAAGCGTCCGGAGAAATTTCGGGCGCTTTCTCTTGATACGAAAGAATCATGGTGCTCGCATCCCTTCTGCCTGTCTGTTTTTTCCACAGGCTTTCCTTTGTTATTATAGCAGGCTTTCCATCCCGCCGCAATCAACACCACAAGTATTTTCCGAAAACCCGGAAAAAATGCAACAAATCCCTTGACAAACGGCCGGAAGATGTCTATAATTATCCATGCTGTCTTTAAAATCGATGCGGAATTGTGTAATGGTAGCACGGCAGACTCTGACTCTGTTTGTGAGGGTTCGAATCCTTCTTCCGCAGCCACATCGCCGCAAGCGGGCTTCCGCTTGCGGCGATTTTTTTGAAAGATTCTCGCTGGTCTTTCAATCTATTGCCTATGTCGCATTCATACTATTTCACAAAAATAATCCTCCTCGTTTGGTAGAAAACCCGGAATTGTGAGAAATTACAACAAAATCCGGCCCCATTCTGCTTTACAAAACCCGCTGCACCCTTTATAATGTAGGATGTATCTTTAGGAGCTACTTTTCGAAAACACAGGCGGCAATGGGTTCGTTGTGCCTACGATGGGGGTTTGCAAATGAATAGCAGCTTTCCCAGGATCATGACCTTGCTTCGTAAGGAACGCGGCATCAGCCAGAAGGCCGCCTCGCAGGGGCTGGGAATTTCCCAGGCTTTGCTTTCGCACTACGAAAAGGGAATCCGCGAATGCGGGCTGGATTTTCTGGTCCGGGCAGCGGATTATTACCAGGTATCATGCGACTATTTGCTGGGACGCACGCCGGACCGCAACGGGGCGCAGATCACGGTGGAGGACATTCCGGAACCGGATGCGGCGGGAAAGGAAAACGTATTCCGCGGCAGCGTCCTTCCCACGCTCAACAAGAAGCTGATCGCCAACTCGCTGAACATCGTGTACGACAAGCTGCAAACCTGCAACAACAAGGGGCTGACCACGGAGGTATCCGCCTTCTTCATGCTGTCGGTGTACCGGATGCTCCGGGTGCTCTATGGGGCCAATCCCAAAAACCCACAGTCCACCTTTGCCGTCCCGCCCCAGCTTGCCCGCAGTTCGGCGTCGGCGCAGATGCAGCTGGCGGAGGCAAATGCCAAGTGCATTGCAGAAGGGCTCAATCTTTGCGGTTTAGAAGGTCTTTCCGACCCCGCTCTGCTTGCCATGACACCCGAGCAGCTGCTCAAGGATTATCCTTTGTTCGCCTCTTCCCTCATGAACCTGATTCAGAATGCGGAAAACCGCATGGGATACCACAAAAAAACATCGTCCAAATAAAGACGTTTGGCGGCTTGTACTGTCCGAAAGAAAGTTTCGGGGGTATAAGCCGCTTTTTGATTTTTTATCCGGTCGAAAAAATTCCGAAATCAAACGCAAAAAAGCATTGCGCGGATGCAATTTTATGCTATAATTGTGTTCTGTGCTAATTTTTACCAATTACGAAAACCGCCAATTGCACCGGTCTTTTCCCGCTTATTTATATATATCGTACAAAACTTTTCCGTGATTTTTCACATGAGTTATGCGAATATTACCATAAACCCCTTGAAAACTGGAAAAAAAGTTGGTAAAATAAATGCATGGTACATGGAAATGGAGGGATATGTCATGCCAGAGAACCAATTACTCGATTGTTCGGCGCCCTTAGCCTTGTTCCACCAGGGAAAAAATACGAAAGCCTATGAATTTTTAGGCGCGCATCTGTTTTTGGATGGAAAAGAGACGAAAGCGGTGTTTCGCACCTGGGCACCCAATGCGGTTTCGCTCAGCGTGGTGGGCACCTTTAACGATTGGGATGTGAGAGCCAATCCCATGCGCCGCATTTCCGACGGCGGGGTGTGGGAAACGGTCATCACCGGAGTCAAGCAATTTGATATTTATAAGTACGCAGTGGAAACCCAAGACGAAGAGGTGGTTTTGAAAACCGACCCGTATGGGTTTCACACGGAAACAGCGCCGGACAACGCTTCCCGCCTCTACGATCTGGAAGGGTACCAGTGGAAGGACGAGGCGTGGCTGGCCAAAAAAGCGAAAACCAACATTTACGAAAGCCCGGTCAACATCTATGAGGTGCATGCAGGCTCCTGGAAGCAGTACCCGGACGGAAAGCCCTTTTCTTACGAAAAGCTGGCCGACGAGCTCATCGAATATGTGCTGGAAATGGGATATACCCACATCGAGCTGCTGCCTTTGACCGAGTATCCCTACGACGGTTCCTGGGGCTATCAGGTGACCGGGTATTTTGCCCCTACCTCCCGCTACGGTACACCCAAGGATTTGATGAAACTCATCGACCGGTTCCACCAGGCGGGCATTGGGGTCATTATGGACTGGGTCCCAGCCCATTTTCCAAGAGACGGGCACGGCCTGTTCCGGTTTGACGGCACCCACTGCTACGAATACGCCGACCCGCGAAAGGGCGAGCACAAGGAGTGGGGAACCTGCGTGTTCGACTATGGGCGAAACGAGGTTGTTTCCTTTTTGACCTCTTCGGCCATGTTTTGGCTGGACAAGTATCACATCGACGGCATCCGGGTGGATGCCGTGGCCTCCATGCTCTATCTGGATTATAACCGCCGGGACGGGGAATGGATTGCCAACAAATACGGCGGCAAGGAAAACCTGGAGGCGGTGGATTTCTTAAAGCACCTAAACGAAGCGGTATTCGCCCAATTCCCAGACGTGATGATGATCGCGGAGGAATCGACGGCCTGGCCGCTGGTTTCCAAGCCCACCTATATGGGGGGCCTGGGGTTCAACTTCAAGTGGAACATGGGCTGGATGAACGACATGTTGCGCTACATGTCCACCGACCCGTATTTCCGCCGGCATAACCACGACGCGCTGACCTTCTCCTTTTTCTATGCGTTCTCGGAAAATTATGTGCTGCCCGTCTCTCACGACGAGGTGGTTCACGGCAAATGCTCCCTCATCGGGAAGATGCCGGGGGAATACGAGCAAAAGTTTGCAGGCGTGCGGGCGTTTCTGGCTTTTATGATGGCCCATCCGGGCAAAAAGCTTTTGTTCATGGGGCAGGAGTTCGGCCAGTTTAACGAATGGAATTACCAAACGGGGCTGGACTGGATGCTGCTCGACTATCCGGCACATAAGCAGCTGCAAACCTATTCCAAGACTCTCAACGAATTTTACCGGGCCCATCCTCCGCTTTGGCAGATTGATTATTCCTGGGAAGGGTTCTCCTGGATTTCCAACGACGACAGCCGCAATTCCGTCATCAGCTTTCGCCGGATGGACAAGGACGGCGGCGAGCTGATCGTGGTGTGTAACTTCCTTAACATCGCGCACGACAATTATCGCATCGGCGCCCCTTACTACGGGGAATACGCCGAGGTATTCAATTCCGACGATAAGAAGTTCGGAGGCTCCGGGATGCACAACCCGGCCGTCATCAAGGCGGACCTGGAAACTCCCATGCACGGCTTTGAGCAGTCCATCAAGCTGGTGCTGCCGCCGATGTCGGCGGTGTACCTGCGCTGCACCCGCAAGCTCAAAAAGCCGGTCAAACCGGTCAAACAGGCGGTCCTTCCCAAGAAGGCGGCTGTTCCTACTCTTGTAAAAAAGGCCATAAAGGAGGATTAATCCTATGTTTCGCAAGCAGGAATGTGTGGCAATGCTGCTGGCGGGCGGGCAGGGCAGCCGTCTGGGCGTTCTGACCAAGAATTTGGCAAAGCCTGCGGTGCCCTACGGCGGCAAATACCGGATCATCGACTTTCCTCTATCCAACTGCGTCAATTCCGGGATTGAGACGGTGGGGGTGCTCACGCAGTACCAGCCCATGGTGCTCAACGAATATATCGGAACCGGCCAGCCCTGGGACCTGGACACCATGCACGGCGGCGTGCATGTGCTGCCTCCCTACCAGCGCAGCCGGGGCGCCGACTGGTACAAGGGCACGGCCAACGCCATTTATCAGAACATTCCCTTTATCGAGCGGTACGATCCCGATTACGTGCTGGTCCTGTCCGGCGACCACATCTATAAAATGGACTATTCGAAGATGATCGCCGAGCATCAGAAAAACAATGCCGACTGCACCATTGCGGTGCTGGAAGTTCCCATGGAGGAGGCTTCCCGCTTCGGCATTCTCAATACCAACCCTGACAACTCCATCTACGAGTTTGACGAGAAACCCAAGGTTCCCAAAAGCAACCTTGCTTCCATGGGCATCTATGTCTTTAACTGGAGCAAGCTGCGCCGGTATCTGGAGGAAGACGAAGCGGATAAGAAATCCTCCAACGACTTCGGTAAAAACGTGCTGCCGGCCATGCTGGCGGACGGGCAGCGGATGTTTGCATACCGGTTTGAGGGCTACTGGAAGGACGTGGGTACCATCGACAGCCTCTGGGAGGCCAACATGGACCTTTTGAATCCCAAGGTGGATCTGGACCTGGGCGACCCCGCCTGGCGCATTTATGCGCGCACGCCGGTGCTGCCGCCCCATTACATCGGGGAAAATGCCGTGGTGCAGAATTCCCTCATTACTGAGGGTGCCAACGTGCTGGGCACGGTGGACTTTTCGGTTTTGTTCGCAGATACGGTGATTGAAGAGGGCGCGGTGGTACGCGACTCGATTATTATGCCGGGCGCAAAGATCAAAAAAGGCGCGGTAGTCCAGTATGCCATCATCGGGGAAGACACGGTGGTGGAGGAAAACGCGGTCTTCGGCGAGCGGCCGGAGGAAGCGGAAAACCTGGACGCCTGGGGCGTGGCGGTTGCCGGGGCGGACCTGGTCATCGGTGCGGGCGCCAGGGTGCCGGCCAAGGCCATGGTGGAAAAAGACGTGAAGGGGGCGGCGAAATGAGAGGAAACAATGTGTTAGGAATCGTGTTTTCCAACATGCACGACGAATATCTCAAGGAACTGACTGCAGTGCGCACTCTCGGGTCCATTCCCTTCGGCGGGCGGTACCGGCTGATTGACTTTGCCCTGTCGAACATGGTAAACTCCGGCATTACCAAGGTGGGCGTCATCACCAAGTCAAACTACCAGTCGCTGATGGACCACCTGGGCTCCGGCAAGGCGTGGGACCTTTCGAGAAAACGCCAGGGGCTTTACATACTCCCGCCCTTCGGCCAGGGCAACGACATTTACAGCGACCGGATTCAGGCGTTGGAAGGCATCATGCCGTTTCTCAACCATTCCAATGAGGAATATGTGCTCCTTTCCGACTGCGACCTGGTTCTCAATTTCGATATCGATGCCATGATGGAAGCCCATACGGAGTCCGGGGCGGACATTACCATTGCCTATAAATACGGCATCAAGCCGGAGCGGCGCAATGACGTGATCGTGATGGACCTGGACGAGACCGACCGGGTTACCAACATTGAAATCGATCCCCAGCGCACGGAAGAGTGCTGCTTCGGGCTGAACATTTACCTGATGCGCCGGGATTTTCTCAAGATGGCCATATCCTCCGCCCGCAGCAAAAGCGCTACCAGCTTTGTGCGGGACGTGATTCAATCCCGAGTGCTCAAAAACCGCATATACGGCTACCGGGTAAAGGAGCACGCCGACATTGTGGATTCCATCGCCAGCTACTTTTCTGCTAACATGGACCTGCTCAAGCCGGAGGTGCGCGCCGAGCTCTTCGAGCGTAGCCGGCCGATTTATACCAAGGTCCGCGACGATATGCCCACCCGGTACGGCCTGGGTTCGTCGGTGAAAAACAGCCTGATTGCCGACGGCTGCGTCATCGAGGGAGAAGTGGAGAACTCCATTTTGTTCCGCGGCGTACATGTGGGCAAAGGCTGCAAGGTGAAAAACTGCATCATCGGGCAGAACTCGGTCTTGGGGATCAATTCCCAGATCGCCTATGTCATCACCGATAAGGACGTCATCCTCAAGGGAGGACGCACTCTGATGGGATTTGAGACCTATCCGGTGTTCATCGGCAAGGAGGCCGTAGTATGACCGGGCCGCACAGCGGCAAACGTCAAGTAGGAAGGGAGCCGAATCTGAAATGAAAGTGTTGTTTGTGACAAGCGAAGCGCTGCCCTTTGCAGCATCAGGGGGCCTGGGCGACGTGGCGGGTTCCCTGCCCCAGGCCATACGCGCCCGGCTGGTGGGATGCCGGATCGTTATGCCGCTATACGAAGAAATCCCCCAGCACCTCAGGGATAACATGAAGTTTTTGACCAGCATCTCGGTGCCGGTGGCCTGGCGGCGGCAGTACTGCGGCATTTTTGAAGCCAAGTACGGCGGTGTCATCTATTACCTTTTGGATAATCAGTACTATTTTAAACGTCAGGGACTATATGGGCATTACGACGACGCGGAGCGGTTCGCATTTTTGTCCCGTGCCGCCATTGAGATCATCCCGGCCATTGACTTTAAGCCGGACGTGATTCACGCCAATGACTGGCAGACGGCGCTGACGCCTATTTACTATAAACTGTTTTATCAGGACCGTCCCGAGTTTGCCGGGATCAAAACCGTCTTTACCATTCACAACATCCAGTACCAAGGCAAGTACGGCATGGAGCTGTTGGAGGACGTGTGCGGTCTGCCGAAGAATGCGGCGCATATTGTGGAATACGACAAGTGCGTCAACTTTATGAAGGGCGCCATTGAAATGGCCGACGCGGTTACCACCGTGAGCCCCTCTTATGCCCAGGAAATCCTCGATCCCTGGTTCTCCCATGGGCTCGACCCCATCCTGGCCAAAAATTCCTTCAAGCTGTCCGGTATCCTAAACGGCATCGACGTAGACAACTATAACCCCGCCACTGACAACCAAATCTATGCCAACTTTACTGCCGACGATCTGTCCGGCAAGGCGGAAAACAAGCGTATGCTTCAGGAGCGGATGGGTCTTCCCACCAATCCGGACATTCCGATTCTCAGTATGGTTACCCGCCTGGTTGCCCACAAGGGGCTCGACCTGGTGAAATATATTCTAGACGAGCTGTTGGCCGCGGAGGATATTCAGATGGTGGTGCTCGGCTCGGGAGACTGGACCTATGAAAGCTTCTTCAAAGAGATGCAGCAGAAGTATCCGGGCAAGCTGTCGGTAGCCATCGGCTTTATCCCGGAGCTGTCTCGGAAGATTTACGCTGGGTCCGACCTGTTTTTGATGCCGTCAAAGAGCGAGCCGTGTGGCCTTTCCCAGATGATTTCCCTGCGCTACGGCACTATTCCCATCGTGCGGGAAACCGGCGGCCTACGCGACAGCATCCACGACTCAGGCGATATGCAGGGCAACGGTTTTACCTTTAAGAGCTACAACGCCCACGACATGCTCGGCGCCATCCGCCGCGCCATTCACGGGTATTACGACCGGGAAAGCTGGCAGGTCCTGGTCAAGCGCGCCATGCAGTGTGACAACAGCTGGGGCAGGTCGGCCAACGAATACATCCGGCTGTACAAATCCCTGGTCCAGCATGACTGATTCCAAATCCCACGATAAAGCAACCCCCGCTGTTTCGATGACCCGTTTTCTGTCATCAAAACAGCGGGGGGTTTCCTTTGATTGCTCTCTTTCCTGTCCCTTCGCAACGGATCCAAGAAGGACGTATGTTCCGAGCCTCTGCGAATCAGACCCATACCGCCTGGGATGTGAAAGATAACAAAACGGTAACCAGCCTCTTTCTTATACAAAAGGGAACAAGGAAACGTCGCCCTTCATCCGGCCAAAGCAGATACATCCCTTATTGCTTATCGATATGCTTAAAGCCTTCCCCAATGATCTCCCCTACGTCGGACACTACGATAAACGCATCGGGGTCGGTCTGTTTGATGACAGCACGGATCTGGAACACTTCCTGCCGGCGCACCACACACAACAGCACTTCCTTATCCTCCCCGGTATACGCCCCCTGCGCCTTGAGCACCGTGACCCCGCGCTGGATGTCTTCCAGGATGCGTTTGGCGATGGCATCGTTTTGGTCGGACACAATGAGCATCATCTTCCCCGTGTCCGCTCCGTAAAGCACCCCGTCAATCAGGCGGCTGCTGATGAAGATCATGATGAGCGCATAAAGACCGCTTTCCATGGTACCGTACACCAATGTCGCCGCCAGAACAATAACCAAATCTACCGCCATAATCAGTTTTCCCATGGGAATATGGGGGAATTTCCGGGAAAGGAGCTTCGCCCCCAAGTCGCTGCCGCCGGTGGTGGCACCCCGCAGATAAATAAGACCCAGGCCTAAGCCGGACAAAAAGCCGCCGTAAAGAGCCGCCAGTAACGTGTCTCCCTGGTATTGGGGCAAAAAAGGCGCCAGCCCGTCGATCAAGGCGGAAGAAACGATGGTGGCCACCACGGTGCGGGCCAAAAACCGCCAGCCCAGCAATTTCCAGCCCAGCAAAAACAAAGGCAGGTTGATCAATAGGATGGTAGTACCGATGGGCAGGGTGGTCAGGTAGTTGACGATGGTGGCAAGGCCGGTAGCGCCGCCGGGCGCGATAGCATTGGGGGACGAAAAGGTGTCGATGGCCACGGCGAACAGTACGCTGCCGCCCACAAATGCAGCCGCGTCCAGAGCGTATTCCTTCATCCGGTTTTTCTTCATGGGGCTCTCTCCTTTGGGGAACGGTACGCCCAGGTTTGACGTTTGAAATCCGGGTTCCTTGTTCCATAGTGTTTCGCAATTCGGGAAAAACATACCAAACAGGCCGCCTTTCCTTGGTATCGCCAGCCCAAAACGCCAATGAGATTCCATTTTGAGATGTTTTTGGGGACGCAGGCACGCCTCCTTGCGTCTGCCATCCGGCCTGTTTTTTCTGTAAATACGTGTTTTTTGGCACAAAAGGCCCGGCAACGATTGTCTCGTTGCCGGGCCTTTTCCAAGCGGCGCCGCGCTTTTTCCGGTTTCTTTACTCCACCGTCACGCTCTTTGCCAAATTGCGGGGCTTGTCGATGTCGCACCCTTTCATAGAGGCCATATAATAGCCGAACAGCTGCAAAGGAACAATGGCTAGCGAAGGCAGGAAAATGTCCAGTGTCTCCGGAATGTAGAACTGGAAGTCGGTGGTCTCGTTGATACGGGTGTTGTGCTCGGTGGTAAGCCCCAGCACTTCCGCGCCCCGGGCTTTTACTTCCTTGACATTGCTCATGGTTTTGTCAAACAGCCGGTCCTGGGTGGCGACTGCCACCACCAGGGTGCCTTCCTCGATCAGGGAAATGGTCCCGTGTTTGAGCTCGCCTGCGGCATACGCCTCGGAATGAATGTAGGAGATTTCCTTGAGCTTCAACGATCCTTCCATGCAAACCGCATAATCCAGATTGCGTCCCAGGAAGAACACGTCCTTGTCCGCATAGTGGCGGGAGGCAAAATACTGAATGTCTTCCTTCTTCTCGAGCACCGTCGCCACCTTTTCAGGCAGCGCCAGCAGCTCGCGGATCATCCCTAAATTCTCTTCGTCGGAGATTTTCCCCAGCTGCCGCCCCACGTACACTCCCAGCAGGTAAAGGACCGCCAGCTGACAGGAATAGGCCTTGGTGGTGGCCACGGCGATTTCCGGGCCCGCCCAGGTATAGATCACGTCGTCCGATTCCTTGGCAATGGAGCTGCCCACCACATTGACGATGGCCAGAGTCCTGGCTCCCTGCTGCTTCGCATAGCGAAGAGCTGCCAGAGTATCCGCCGTTTCACCCGACTGGCTGATGATAACCACTAAGGTGTTTTTGGTCAGGATCGGATCCCGGTACCGGAATTCCGACGCCAAATCCACCTCCACCGGCTTACGGGTGAGGCCTTCGATGACGTACTTGGCCACGATGCCAGTATGGTAAGCCGAGCCACAGGCCACAATGAGAATCTTATCCACCTGCTCGAGCTGATCCTTGGTGAGCGTAATGTCGTCAAGCACCACCTCGCCGTTCTGAATGCGGGGCTTGATGGTATCGGTGAGAGCCTTGGGCTGCTCCATGATCTCCTTGATCATAAAGTGCTCATAGCCGCCCTTTTCCGCTGCGGACACGTCCCAATCCACATGGAACACTTCTTTGTTCACAAGCTCCTTGCTGGTGTCGTACACCTTTACTTCATCTGCGCGCATCACCACGATTTCCTTTTCCTCGAGATGATAGATGTCTCTCGTGTAGGAAAGAATGGCAGGAATATCGGAGGCGATGAAGTTCTCACCCTCCCCGAGCCCCACGATGAGAGGGCTGTCCTTGCGCATGGCGATGATCTCGTCCGGATGGTCCAGGCACAAGATACCCAGGGCATAGGATCCCTCCAGGGAATTTTGCAGCATGACCACGGTGTCAAGAATGTCGCCGTTATAATAATATTCAATCAGATGCGCGATGACCTCGCTGTCCGTCTCGGACGCAAAGACAACGCCCTTTTCCATCAGGCGGTTTTTCAGCTGCATATAGTTTTCGATAATGCCGTTGTGAACAATGGCAAACCGGCCGGAAGAACTGATATGCGGGTGAGAATTGACGTCAGAAGGCTGCCCGTGCGTAGCCCAGCGGGTATGCCCAATGCCGATGGTGCCCTTGAGGTTGTGGCCGCCGTCGAGCATGTTGCGAAGGATCTCCAGCCTTCCCTTGGCCTTGACCACTTCCAGCTGTTCCCCAGTGTATACCGCTACGCCCGCCGAGTCATACCCCCGGTATTCGAGCTTGGAAAGACCGTCGAGCAGAATAGGCGCTACCTGCTGGCTGCCCACATAACCTACGATTCCGCACATAGAAACTGTGCCCCCTTATTTACATAGAATGATACGGTTAAAAACGCCGTCTGTCCTCCCAGCGAATTTACCTTTGCCCTTTTCTCTTACAGACGCGGCTGCCGGAAAATAATATCCTCGCGGCCGGGTCCGTTCGAAACCATTGTAACAGGTGTGTCAATGGCACGTTCGATGAAATTAACGTATTCCTGTGCCGCCTTGGGAAGCTCCTCAAACTTGCGGATGCCCCGGATATCTTGCTTCCAGCCATCGAGCACCTTGAGCACGGGCTTTGCCCGTTCCAGGTCGGGGGTCACCGGGAAATTGTCGGAAATTTCGCCGTCGAGCTCGTAACCCACACAGACCGGAATGTTATCCAGATACGAAAGCGCGTCAAGCACCGTTACCACCGCCTCCGTGGCACCCTGCACCTTGCAGCCGTATCGGGTAGCGATGCAGTCAAACCAGCCCATGCGGCGCGGGCGGCCGGTGGTGGCGCCGTATTCGCCCTTGTCACCCCCATGGCGGCGAAGCTCCTCCGCCTCTTCCCCGAAGATCTCGCTGACAAAAGCGCCTGCGCCTACAGCGCTGGAATAGGCCTTGACCACCGTGACCACGCTCTCCACCGAGTGGGCGGGAAGACCCGCTCCCACCGGCCCGTAGCCGGCGATGGTGTTCGACGAGGTGACCATGGGGTAAATGCCCCAGTCCAAATCCTTCAAAGCGCCCAGCTGGCCCTCCAACAGGATGTTCTTCCCTTCCTTGACGGCCTCCTGCATAAACGCGTGCACATTTCCAACATATGGCCTTACTTGCTCGCGATATTCCAGCATGGTGGCATAAAGTTTCTTTGCATCCAGGAGAGGTTTGTGATATAAGTGCTCGAGCAGCACGTTCTTGGTCTCGATGACCCGTTCAATCTTCTCAAGAAGCTCCTTCTCCCGGAACAGCTCGCACACCTGGAACCCCACCTTGGACACCTTGTCCGCATAGAAGGGGGCGATGCCCGACTTTGTCGAGCCGAAGCTTTTCGAGGAAAGCCGCTCCTCCTCATACTGGTCGAACAGGACATGATAGGGCATGACAATCTGGGCCCGCTCACTTATCAAAAGGCGGGGAGCCGGCACGCCGCCGTCCTTAATCTGCTTGAGCTCCTTCATCAGCTGGGGAATGTTGAGCGCCACCCCATTGCCAATGACGTTCATAATATGGGAATAGAACGCGCCGGAGGGCATCATGTGCAGCGCGAAGCGCCCATAGGGGTTGATGATGGTGTGTCCCGCGTTGGCGCCGCCCTGAAAACGCACCACAATGTCCGATTTCGCGGCGAACATATCGGTAATTTTCCCCTTGCCTTCGTCGCCCCAGTTTGCGCCTACAATCGCCTTTACCATGTGGTATCACTCCTAACAATCGGTTGGCCGCAGGGAGATCTTCCCCCTGCGGCGTGCTTTCGGCCGGGTTTTCGTTTCACCGCTTCCTTGCCGCGAAACGCTTCTTTTCCCTTAGACCTTGATTTCTACCTCCACCTGACCGACGCCTTGATACCGGTCCAGGACTTCCTTGACGTCATGCTCCAAAAACTCCGTCACCTGCTGCGGCGCCCGGCCCACATAATTCTCCGGACGGATGAGGGCTTTGAGTTCTTCCAACGTCACACCGAAGGCCGGATCCTTTGCAATCCGCTCGAGCAGATCGTTTTCGCCGCCCTCCTGCTTAATGACGCGTCCCGCCTCCATGGAGTGAACCCGGATGCGTTCGTGCAGCTCCTGCCGGTCGCCGCCCCGCTTGACTGCGTCCATCATAATGTTTTCCGTGGCCATAAAGGGCAGCTCCTTCAAAAGCCGCTGCTCGATAACCTTGGGGTATACCACTAAGCCGTCCACCACGTTGATATACAGACTCAAAATCGCGTCCACTGCTAAGAAAGCCTCCGGCACGCTGATGCGCTTGTTGGCCGAGTCGTCCAGCGTCCGCTCGAACCACTGGGTGGAAGCGGTGAGGGCGGGGTTGACCGCGTCGGCGATCACGTAGCGCGCCAGAGACGCAATGCGCTCGGTGCGCATGGGGTTTCGCTTATAGGCCATGGCGGAGGAACCGATCTGCTGCTTTTCAAAAGGCTCCTCAATCTCCTTGAGATGCTGCAAAAGGCGGATATCATTCGAGAACTTGGCCGCCGACTGGGCGATACCGGACAACACGTTGAGATACTGGCTGTCCACCTTTCTCGAATAGGTCTGCCCGGAAACCGCAAACACACCCGGATACCCCATAATCTCCGCAATCAGACCGTCGAGGGTACGCACCTTTTCCTGGTCCCCCTCAAACAGCTCCAGAAAGCTTGCCTGGGTGCCGGTGGTTCCCTTGGAGCCCAACAGCTTCGCTTTGGAAAGCTGATGCTCCACATCCTCTAAATCCAGCAGAATGTCATTGAGCCACAGCGCCGCCCGTTTTCCCACCGTGGTGGGCTGGGCAGGCTGGAAATGGGTAAAAGCCAGAGTGGGTTGGTCTTTTTGCTCGTCGGCAAACTTGGCCAGATGCCCAATCAACGTCACCAGTTTGTCGCGGATGAGGGTCAACCCTTCGTGCATCAGAATCAAATCGGTATTGTCGCCCACATAACAGGAGGTGGCGCCCAGATGGATGATGGGGCGGGCCTTGGGGCACTGCTGGCCGTACGCGTAAACATGGGCCATCACGTCGTGACGGCATTCCCGCTCCCGCTTTTCGGCCACGTCGTAGTTGATGTCGTCGGCGTGCTGCTTCATTTCCTCGATCTGCTCCTCGGTCACCGGCAGGCCAAGCTCATGCTCCGCCTGGGCCAGCGCGATCCACAGCCTGCGCCAGGTGCGAAACTTCTTGTCCGGCGAAAAAAGGTAGAGCATTTCTCGGCTGGCATACCGCGAGGACAGGGGGCTTTGATAGATATCGTTCAAAATAGGACGCCTCCTTGCGAATTTGATAAGAATCCGTTGCCGCGAAGGGGCAACCGCCCGTTCGCGCAGATTTTCTCCAGTTTACTGCAGTTTAATAGTAATACATCCGGATGGATTTGTAAAGAATTTGCTTGTAAAACGAAAAAAGCCGCGCGTCTTTTCATGACGTGCAGCCTGCCGGTTTGGCCCATGGTCTCCGGCTCCCGCAAAAAACAAGTAGAGAAGAGATGGGGTACCAATTAGGAAGCGAGATGGCGGGAGCGGAGACAGGGAGAAAAGGGTAAAGATGTAAGCAAAAAGAAGAATGTAACAAGAGGAATTCTTGTCATCCCTATTATAAAAACACGCTCGAACCCTGTCAATACGATATGTCAAACTTTAATCTTTTTATACAATTTATACTGCGAGTAAATGATCGAGGAAATCCCGGATTTGTTCCATCGCCTGGTTGGTCTCCGGCAGATCGAACACATGGAACACATGCCACATGCCATCGAACACCGACAGGGTCACCGGCACGCCGCATTCCGTGAGCTTTTTCTTTAAAAGCAGCGAGTCTCCCAGCAGCACCTCGTTGGTGCCTACCTGGATGAGGACCGGAGGAAAACCGGTCAGATCCCCATACACCGGCGACAGGTAAGGGGTGTCAAGCGGCGTTCCCGCCGCGTAGTGCAGGGCGGACAGGTGCAGCCCCTCGCTTTCGATGATGGGGTCGTCCTGGGCGCGGGTGCAATGGGAAGGAACCGACCCGGTCAGATCAGTCCAGGGAGAAAGGCAGACCATTCCGCCCGGCAGCGGTTCGCCCATGTCTTTGAGGCGCAAAGCCAGCGCCAGCGAAAGGCCGCCGCCCGCCGAGTCTCCGGCCAGGACAATCCGGCCCGGTTCGATTCCTTCCCTGCACAGATGCCGAAAGACGGCCAGCGCATCGTCCAAAGCCGCAGGGAACGGATGCTCGGGTGCCAGCCGATAGTCGTAGGAAAGGACGCGCCGCCCCGTATCCTGGGCAAGGACCGACGCCAGTGCCCTGCTGGAAGTCAACGATCCGCCTTCGTAGGCGCCGCCGTGGGAATAGAGGATCACCAGATCCCCCTTTTCCTTCGCCGGAACAATCCATTCCGCCGGCCGAGGGCCAGGCGCCGGCGTCATCCGCAGGCTGGCCGGCATCTTTTTGAGCTTTCCTAAAAAGTCTGACCCGGCTCGTTTTAAGTCCAGGTTCAGATTGCAGATCACCGGCTTTACGCTGCGCAAAAGCCCCAGCATCGCCGCGCTTTTTTTGCTTTGCATGGTTTCCTCCGTTTTTTCCCGTTCGTTTTCCCCTTCACGGGGAAACGCCGGCGTTTGCGATTTTCCCCCCATTGGGCTTCCAAGAAAGGGCACCTCTGCGGCCCTTATTCCGGCAAAATCGTTAGAAACGCCGCCAAGCCACCCCGCCTGCCGCCAGTGGCCCGGTGGGAAAAGAGCAGGTCGCTGTGGCAGCAGGTGCAGACCGCCCCGACCATGATCTGCTTTTGTGGAATTCCGGCGCCAACGAGCAGCTGCCGGTTTAGCTCCCACAAATCCAGCTGGTAGCGGCCGTTTTCCTTGGGGAAAAGCACCTGCTCAAGGTGAATCCCCGAAAGTGCCCGCACCCGGTCGGCCACCGCGTCGTCCACCTCATAACAGCACTTCCCGATGGAAGGACCTACGGCCGCCTTGAGATCTCTAGGGTCGGTGCCGAATTCCTCCCGCATCCGTTTTACAGTGATGGGACCGATGGACGATACCGTTCCCCGCCAGCCCGCATGAGTTAGGCCGATGGCTTTGTGCACCGGGTCGAGAAAGAACAGGGGGACGCAGTCGGCATAATGGGTAACCAGGGTAAGGCCCGGCACGTCGGTAATCAGCCCGTCCACACTCTGGTAATCCTTCTCCCGCCAGATTCCCTTTCCCCGGTCCTCTTCCGTCACCCGGCGGATCACCGTATGGTGGTCCTGGGCGGAAAAGACCAAACTTTGCGGGTCAAACCCGGCGGCCAGAGAAATGCGCCGGTAGTTTTCTCGCACATTCTCGTCCGGGTCTCCCCGGCCAAAGCTCAGGTTGAGCGCTGCGAATTCCCCTTCGCTCACCCCGCCCAACCGAGTGGAAAAGGCGTGGCGGAACCCCGGTTCCTCCGAAAGGGCCGGAAAGGTCAGAAATCCTACCCCGTCCTTTTGCTCAAGCCTCATCTTCCCAATGGAGTCCATTTTGGAACGCCCCTTTCCTTTGCTGCGTGGTTCGCAGGCCACCGGCCTGCCCGACTGTGCATGGTGGGAGCGGCATTCCTCGCACCGCCCATACCGGGGACAACGTTTCCTCCGGCACGGGCAGGGGGATTTCACCGGTGTTTGCACAAAACTCCCTCCTTGGTTTTCTCCTTTGTTCTTTTTGCCAATGCCAGCCGTGGATGTTCCGCGGCACTTCTTCTATTGTATGCCGCTTTGCCTTTTTTGAACCAAAATAAGAAAATCCCGCGACGAAATCCACCCGCCGCGGGATTTTCGCCCGTTCGCTACAGGACCCGCCAGCGCAAACGGACACGTCATTTGTTTATTGTGAAGGAAGAAGAGAGGCTTGTCAAGCTCTTGCCAGAGCTTCCCGGATAATTTTGCTGTCCCAGTCGTTTTCCAGCGGGTCGCCGATGCACTCGGAGGACATCCTCCCGTCGTACCCGGCGGCCTTCAGCGCCGCGAAGAACGGTATGCATTCCTCCAGCTCCTCACCCCGGGGGAAATACCGGGTAGGCGCGGAAATATGCGTGTGCAAAAGCCTTCCGGACTTGGCCGCCTGGGCCACAATGGACACATCCTCATGGTCCACGCACATGTGATAGTAGTCAAGCAGAATGCCCACGCTGGGATGGTCCACCTGGCGCATCAGCGCAAGGCCTTCGGCGCCGGAATTGATGAGATTTGTCTCCGTATGGTTGAGTGGT
Source organism: Clostridiales bacterium (assembly GCA_018364155.1). GTDB lineage: Bacteria > Bacillota > Clostridia > Oscillospirales > Acutalibacteraceae > Solibaculum_A. Next base: position 133,646 of record JAGZMM010000002.1, on the reverse strand, counting down.
TCGATGACGATAGTAATGCCGTACTTTTTCGCCACGTCGCCCAACTGATAGGTAAGCTCCGCCATCTGCTGGAAGGCGTCCTCCTTAGAGAAGCCCTCCGGCACCTTGCGGGCCGCGCCCGAACCCAGCACCGAAGTTTTGACCCCCAGGGACGCCGCCTTATACAGGGCCCTGTCGGTATACGCAAGCAGGCCTTTTACATCCACGTTCGGGCCGGTCAGCGGCGCCGAACCGGAGAAGAAAATATTGGTCGCCTCGGTCTTGAGGCCCGCCGCCTCACAGGCAGCGCCAAACTCTTTGAGCTGTGCATCGGTCATATCTGCCAGCTTGCACAGCGCCACTTCCACATAATCGTAACCAAGCCGGGTTTTCGCAAGGGGGAGTTTCTCGGCGGCATGTTCAAAGTCGCCAAAGCAAAGGCCGAATCGCATGGTTATCGCATCCTTTCCGTTGAGAACATGGTTGTTTGTTTTCTTATACGCCCGAGTAAGCGGAGAAGCCGCCGTCTACGGGGATGACCGTGCCGGTGACAAAGCCGGAGGCCGCGTCGCACAAAAGCCACAGCAACGTGCCGGTCAGCTCGTCTGCTTCCCCGAAGCGGCCCATGGGGGTGGCCCGGAGAATCTTATCGGTGCGCGCGGTAGGCCTGCCGCTCTCATCAAACAGCAGCGCCCGGTTCTGATTGGTCACAAAGAAGCCCGGGGCAATGGCGTTGACCCGCACGCCCGCCTTAGCAAAATAGACCGCCATCCACTGAGTCAGGTTAGAAACTGCCGCCTTTGCACCCGAATAAGCCGGGATTTTGGTCAACGGGCGCAAGGCGTTCATGGAGGAAATGTTGATGATGTTACCGCCCCGGCCCGCCATGTTTTTGGCGAAGGCCTGGGTGGTCAGAAGGGCGGCCATGTAGTTGAGGTTGAGCACAAACTGCACGCCGGAAGGATCCAAATCAAAAAAAGTCTTTACCTGGCCGATGGCAGCCGGATCCAGCTGCTCGTCGTCGGTGGTGCCGCGGGGATGGTTGCCGCCCGCGCCGTTGATGAGGATGTCCGGGGTGCCAAGGCGCTTCTCCACTTCCTCGGCCGCCTTCCGAAGGCTTTGCACATCTAAGCAGTCGGCCGCCACCGCAATCGCCTCGCCGCCCTCTTGGGCAATCTCGTCGGCCACCTTTTGGGCCGCGTCCTGATTCAAGTCCAAAACCGCCACCTTCCCGCCGCACTGGGCTATGGTCTTGGCAAAAGCCGAGCAAAGGACTCCTCCCCCGCCCGTGACCACCGCAACCTTGCCCTTTAAATCAATGTCAAACGGAAGCTTTGCCATATTGCTGTCTCCTTTTTGTTTCGATCCTTAGGTTATTTTTTCTTGCGGATGGCTTCCCACAATCCTGTGAGATAGCACGCGCCCAGCGCCCGGTCGTAAAGGCCGTAGCCCGGCCGCCCTTCCTCGCCCCAGATCATCCGCCCGTGGTCGGGGCGCATATATCCGTCGAAGCCGGTCTCGTACAGGGCGGTGAGCAGCGCCGCCATATCCAAAGACCCGCAGGCAGAGGGATGGGCCGCTTCTTCAAAGGAACGCCCGCCGGTATTCTTGATGTTGCGGGCATGAACAAAATGGAAGCGGTGCTCGGGGCCAAACCGGCGGATGATCCCTTCCAGGTCATTGTCCGGATCGGCGCCCAGCGAACCGAAGCAGAGGGTAACGCCGTTGCATTTGCTTTGATTGAGTGCAAAAAGCCGCTGGTAGCTGTCCGCCCCGGTGATGATCCGGGGCAGACCGAAGATGGGCCAGGGAGGATCGTCTGGATGGATGGCCATGTTCACCCCGTATTCCTCGCAAACCGGGATGACCGCGTCCAAAAACCGGCCCAGATTACGCCACAAATCCTCTTCGCTCACCTTTGCGTACCGCTCCATGAGCGTTCTCAGCTCGTCCCTCGTGTAGCTTTCGTCCCACCCGGGCAGGCTCAGTTCGCTTTTGACCGGGTCGATGGAACACACGGTTTCATCGTCATAGGCCAGGGCGTTGGAGCCATCCGGCAGCGGTCTTTTCAGCTCGCTTCGCGTCCAGTCGAACACCGGCATAAAATTGTAGCAGATACACTTGACTCCCGCCTTGCCCAGACGGCGGATGTTTTCGCAGTAGTTTTCGATGTATTTCTCGCAGCCGGGCGCGCCCAGCTTGATGTCCTCATGGACTGGCACGCTCTCAATGACCTCAAACGCAAGGCCCTTTTCCTCAGCCTGCCGCTTGAGCGCGTCAATGTCCTCCTGGGGCCAAACCTCGCCTACCGGCACGGTATACACTGCGGTGACCACGCCGGTCATACAAGGAATTTGGCGGATGTGGTCGAGCGTTACCGGATCGTCCGGCCCGTACCACCGAAAGGTCATTTTCAAAACGGCGTTCCTCCTCTGCTGTATTCCAATACGTAATTTTTATTTTAAATATTCCTAATCGTTGTCAACATAGCCGTCCTCTGGGCCCTTCCTTGCAGCCGGAAGAACTCGATCAAATCGGTCCTTCCTATTTTTTCTGCACGTTATAAGAACCGGAGGTATCCGCAAAGACCGCTTGGGTGTTCTTCACCACCGAGGTGGCCACCCGCTTTTGCAGCTCGCTGTAGAACAGGTCCTCGTCGAAGGGGATGTCTACGGTCTTGTCCAGCCAGGAGGACAGATGCATGGCGTTGGAAAGAGTCAGGCCGTTGATGCCCTCCTCGCCTCTGGCCACCAGCGGCTCGCCCCGCAGGATGGCGCCGCCGAAGGCGCGCAGCACGCCCTGGTGCTGGGGGGACAAGCCGTCGGTCTGCACGTCCACAACCTCCACCGCCGGCTGGCCGAACACGTCCGAGCGATTGGTGGCGTTAAACTCCTTCTGGCCAGGCGTGATCTTCCACAGCTTGAGCTTCTCATCCTCGCACACCAGCTTGCCGCCGTCACAGGTGATTTCAAACCGGTTGGTGCCCGGCGCGTCGGACACGCTGGTGACAAACACGCCAGACGCGCCGTTTGCGTATTCAAAATAGGCGGTCACGTCGTCCTCCACCTCAATGTCGCGCCACAGGCCGTTGTGGCAGAAGGCACGCATTCTCACCGGCATGCCGCAAATCCACTGGAGCAGGTCCAGATTGTGGGGGCACTGGTTTAAGAGCACGCCGCCGCCCTCGCCCTTCCAGGTGGCCCGCCAGGAGCCGGAGTCGTAATAAAACTGAGAGCGGTACCAGTTGGTCACAATCCAGTTGACCCGCTTGATCTCACCCAGCTCACCGCTGTGCACCAGCTCGTGCATCTTGCGGTAGATGTGGTTGGTGCGCTGGTTGAACATCAAAGCAAACACCCGGTCGCTCTTGGCGGCTACCTCGTTCATTTCCCGCACCTGCTTTGTATATACGCCTGCAGGCTTTTCACACAGCACATGCAGATGGTGCCTTAGCGCCTCAATGACCAGAGGAGGATGGGAATAGTGGGGCACGGCGATGGTCACCGCGTCCACCAGCCCGCTTTCCATCAGGGCGGTGGCGTTGTCAAAAAGCGCTACCCCCTCGCCCACCTGGGTTTTGGCCCATTCGAGACGCTGAGGATTGATGTCCGCCACAGCGGTGAGCACCAGATCGTCTCCGCACTCGTGGTCGCGGATCATGCGCACATGGCCGGAACCCATGTTACCGATGCCGATAACGCCCACTCTTACCTTATCCATGTTCCCTGTTCCCCTTTCGCTTCTTCAAAACTGCATTTGATCAGGATTTCCTTCAACGCGTCCACCGCCGCTCCATAGGCGTCCTTGGCGCTCGGGTACACAAACCGGCCGCCCGCCTGTACCTCGCCCTGCTCCAGGTTCTTCATCCCCTCGAACAGCGTCAGGTGCGGCTCGCAGGTCAGGTAACGCAACCCCTCCTTGGCGGAGAACTTGCGAATGATCTTGTCCACTTCGCCTACGCCGTAGCCGGCCGGGACCACAAAGCCTACATTGGTGGCGTCCTTGACATGCACGCTTTCCACAAAGTACTCCAGCTTATCCCATGCCGTGCGCACGTTTTCGCCGCACTGAACGAAGTTTGCCGGGTCGAAGATGGCCTGCATACCCCCATCCATCTCGGTGAGGATATCCAGGCACCTCTCGGCTGTATCGCCGTAAATGCCCTTTTCATTCTCGTGCAGAAGGGCGACGCCGCTGCCCTGAGCCGCATCCACAAAAGCACGCAACCGCTTCATAACCTCATCGCGGTACTTTTCCGGGTCTTCCCCCTTGGGGATGTAGAAGCTGAAAAGACGCAGGCGCCCAACGTCCAGAAGCTTGCAGAGCTCCAGCGTTCGCTTGAAGAGCTCCAAATGGGGCTCAAAGGGATCGGTAATAGAAATCTTGCCCAAAGGCGAGCCCATGCAGGTCACCCGCAGGCCTTCCTGGTCCAAAGCAGATTTGAGCGCCTTCGCTTCCTCATCGGTTAGCTCGGTGCAGTTCTTGCCGTTTACACCCCGCAGATCCATGCCGGCAAGCCCCAGCTTTTTGCAGCATTCGATCTGCTCGGCAAGGGCGGGCGCATATTCGTCGGTAAATCCAGTCAGTACAAAACGTGCCATGGTCCGTTCCTCCTATCGGTATCCTAGTTTTCTCAAATATTGATAGCTGGCGTCGAGCGATGCGAAGGGATCTCCTTCGCAGGTGTCCTGCTCCACTAAGAGCCATTCGGTTTGGGCCTTCTCGCAGGCATCCAAAATGGCGGGGAAATTCAAGTTTCCCTCCCCTACCGGGGCCATCACCTGGGTCATCCCGTGCACCGCCATATCCTTGAGATGCACGCAGCGAAGCCGCCCGGACAGCTTTTTGATCCAGTCCACCGGGTCGCAACCTCCCGCCTGAACCCAGTAGGTATCCAGGATGAAGTGCATTTCTTCCGGCGCGAACATATCTGCAAGGCGGTCGATCACGCGCTGTCCGCCGAACCGTTCGAACTCCAGATTGTGGTTGTGGTAGTGAAACTGGCAGCCTGCATCCCGGATTTTCCGGGCCACCGGAAGAAAATCCCGGCAAAACCGCTCCACTCCTTCCATGCTTCCCCGGTATTCCTCCGGCAGCATGCCAAGGCCGATGTTTTTGCAGCCGTAAAGCGCATGTTCCGCCAGCACATCGTCGAGCTCATTGCGAAGCCGTCCCGGCGGGACGTGGGTCACCGCAATAGTGAGCCCCAGCCGGTCGCAGCAGTCCTTCAGGCGCTTGGGATCAATGGGCCCCAGCCCCGAAACCTGCACTGCCCGGTACCCGATCTGCGCGATCTTTTTAAGCGCGGTTTCAATCTCTTCCGGGGTTTTACACTGCTCGCGCACCGTGAACATCTGCGCGCCCAGTTTCATATCCTCCGCCTCCTTTTTCCGTCCGGTCCGGACGGATCCAACGACTTTTTTGCATGTCTTCATCTTATCACATCCGTGAAAATTTACGATTGCATTTTACGCCAATAACATTGCAAATATAGCGGTTTGGCTGTAAAATATCCATAGAGCAATTTTGAATGGGAGGGAATTTTTGTATGCCGGAACGATCTGCCATCCGCACCGATCAGCTGTTCTACCATTATAGCGTGGACGAAACCGAGAAAAGCAGCGAATATGACCTGCATTGTCACACCACCTATGAGCTTTTTTATATGATAAACGGTTCGGTCAGCTATCTGGTGGAAGGCCGCCAGTACCATCCCGCTCCGGGCAGCGTGCTGCTCATGCGTCCGGGCGTGTTCCACGGCCGCAAGCACGAAGGCGGCACCTATGAGCGCTGTGCGGTCCATTTTTCTCCTTTTCTTCTGGAAGAAGCGGACCGGGACCGGCTTCTGGCTCCCTTTCATAACCAGGAGGGAAACGGCTGTTATTACACCGATGTGGACGCCTGTGGCTTTTCCTCGGTTTTCGAAACGCTCTCCATCTGTGCAGGGTTCCCGGATGCGGAACGGATGCTCTGCTCCCGGTTTGCCGTGCAGACGCTGCTGGCGTGCCTGGTGCATATGAGCAAAAGCCGCCATTTTGATGTTCCCGCTGTGGTCAGCGGAGTGGTCAACGACGTGCTCTGGCACCTGAATGAGGACATCTCAAAACCGGTCACCCTCGACGAGCTGTCGGCCAAGTTTTTCATTTCCAAGCACCATCTCAACAAGGTGTTCCGGGCCGCCACCGGCACCACGGTGATGGAATACGTTATCCGCAAGCGGGTCATGCTCACCCAGCAGCTGATGCAAGAGGGGCATACCTCTACCGAAGCGGCGGAAAAAGCCGGGTTTGGGGACTATTCCAACTTCTACCGGGCCTACCGCCGGATTACCGGCCACGCCCCTTCGGCGGATAAGATGGTGCCCGACACGGTGAACATAGCGGGGCAGACGAGCCTGTTGTAGGGTTGACGAATCCCGTCCGGATGGCCTCTGTCTTCGGTGCGCCGCTTTGAACTGCCGTCTAACTTGTGCCCCAGTCTCAGTTTTTCCTATTCACTGTGAGGGCCTTCTTTTTGAGACAAAAGAGAAGACCGGGTGGGCGGCTCCTCATAGGACCGCATCGAACGTCCCCATCAAAAATACACGCTCAAAAGCGCTTGCTTTCCAAGCAGAATGCCGCTGTTATGCAAAACATGAAACAAGGGATGGATGCAATGGATACCCCCTGTACTGGTTCCCTGTTCTTCCTCGGTGATTATCACCGAAAAGGATACCGTAAGGAAAAATTTTAGGAACCCCGGACTATCTTAATGAAAAAAGGCGGGATATCATATGAAATTCTTGTCAAAAACACTTGGAAAATCCATCTTGCTTGTCCTTTCATGCACGATGGTCGGATTATTGCTATTAATTGCCGTGTTCGCCATTCCTACCGATCGGATGGAAGAACATGTCCTCGCCTCTGCTGCGGTTTTTGAAGAGGAAGGCGCTTATCCGGAATTCAATATCCTTGGCACACACAGCACGTTGGACAACTGGACCGATGCGATTATGCTGCTTCAGGCGTCTTATTGCAACGATACCGGTCTCCTCGACCGGGCAATCAGCGTATACAGGCCAACCATCGAAGGGGAAAACCCAGCGCAAGTGCTCGTATCCTATTATACACAGGGGGCACAGACCCAGATTCTCTCTTACCCAAGGTATTGGCACGGGTATCTTGTGTTTCTAAAGCCACTTCTTTGTGTTTTTTCCTATGATCAAATCCGAATCCTTAACGCGGTCCTCGTCGCCGTTCTTGCATTGCTGTTCATCGCTGTCATGTATTACAAGAAAATGGCGAGGTACATCCTTCCCTATGTGATCGCTCTGCTGCTCATCGATCCGTTTGCAATTTCTCAATCCATGCAATTTACAACCATTTATTACATATATACCATCGCTTCCATTGTGCTTCTTCTGAAGCAGGATTGGCTCGAAGCGTCTGTAGAGCGGCTGGCGCTGTTTTTTGTTGTGATCGGCTGTGCGACGAGTTATTTTGATTTTCTGACATACCCGCTCGTAACATTCGGCGTACCGGCAATCCTTTTTCTCTGTTCTACAAAAAAGCCCTTGAAGAAAACCGCTAAAATTTTGTTGCTGATTTTGGTTTGCTGGTTCATCGGATATGCCGGAATGTGGGCGGGAAAATGGATTCTTGGAACACTGCTTGGAAACGAAAACATTATTATGGATGCCATTTCGTCTATTTTTCTCCGGTCCTCCACGTTGGATGTATCTGGTCAGTCGTTCTCTTTGTTCAGCGTCTTAAAAGCACAGTTGTATCATATTATAACGCCTGCTTTCGGGTTCGCTGCGGTTTATGTGATTGTAATGGGGATCTGTTTTTGGAAGCATAACCCTAAGGAAAAACGATCGGATTTTTCATGGACGCTCTATATTGGCATCGCTTTGCTGCCGATTTTATGGTTTGTTGGTGCAAGCAATCACTCGTATGTCCATCATTGGTTTACCTATCGGGAATTGCTCACTTCTGCATTCTCGGTGATGTGCTTGTTCGCAAGATACGCGACAAAAACAGATGCGATCGCTCGTCGTGAAAAATAGGCATCCAACGTTCCTTGTCGACAAAGGTACGCTTATCTTCGGGCTAAGACGAGCGGGACAAACGAGCCTGTTGCAGTCCTGTGGGTTGGCGCCATCCTTTTTCCGCAAAACCGCACCGATGAACTTTCTAGAAATCCACTAACTTGGCGTCACGTGGTTTTTCGGCCTTTTTCGAAAGTGTCCACTTGCTTTCCCTGACGTTACTTAGAACAAAAAACAAAAAAAGAGCCGCCTAGTCAGGCGGCTCTTTTTCTTGTGTTTTGTGCATTTAACGCGCCTCTTCGGGCGTATTCTCCTGCATACACATACGGACAAATTCGATCGGATGCTGGGTACGCTTGGCGGTCTCCTCCGGCGAAAGGCCCTGGCCCAAAAAACGCAGGACTACCGCGCGCATGCTATCGGCTACCTCGATGATATGCCCGTCCGGGTCATAAAAACGGATAACCCGTTGCCCCCAGGGAAATTCCTTGAGTTTATGGACATAAACAACGTCTTGCTTGTGCTCCAGCTTTTCCAAAAACGAATCCAACTGGTCTTCTTCGAAATAAAGCTCGAAATCGTTTCCACGGCAGTGGATCTCTGTTTGGGGCCGCTCGATAAACTCGGCCCAAGACTCTTTGGTCTGCAGCGAAAAGCCCCGTTCAAAGGTGATATTCGCCCCGAAATCAAAAATCACATTGAGGCCCAATACCTCTTCATAAAACCGACGGGTTGCTGCCATATTTTCTGTAACCAGAAGCGGACAATTGAGTTGCATCTGAATTCCTCCTATCGTTTTTTTGTGCAGGTTCAGTATACATGAGGCCGAACTCATTGTATTGTAAAAACCGGACAACCTGCTTCTCAAAAGAAAAGCCCTATCTTCAGCCTATCTGCAAACGGTAAGCTGAATGTTACGGGGAATCCATCAACCGGCGCGGTCCTACGCTCGTAGCACTTCGAAAGAAATCCCATTCTGGAGAAATTGCTGGCTGGAACGGTATAAAATCGAGCTGGCGTAACACTACCGGACCACAAAGAAGTGTAGAAGCTTTCTTCAATATGAACCGGCAGAAAAGAAGCCGAGTTGCATTTGACCGATCCTCAAAACCGCTTGGTTTCCAAAAATCTACGAATACGCAGACGAGCTTCCTGCCGCCTATCCTTCATTTGACGAAAAAAGCCGGAGCAAGCGAGTAAACCGCGAAACTCCGGCTGTAAAAATAGCGAAAAAATGGTCCCTTTGAAGCCACCCGGTTCGGCTTATGCCGCTTTCCTCAGCCGTTTTGAGACAAGGAAGCCAGGATGCTGTCTTTGAGCTGCATCAAAACGGCCAGCCCCTCGTCCTTGAGGGACGACTTGATCGTTACCACCGGCTCTAAAATCCGGACGTCTCTCAATTCGGACAGCAAATTCATCGTCTGTTTGCCGGCAGCCGGCGCCCAGGAACCGTTTTCAATCAGCCCTACCGTCCGGTTTTGCAGGTTGAGGGCCTTCATATCGTGCAGGAAATTGAGCATAGCCGGATAAATGCCATTGTTGTAGGTAGGCGTCGCCAGCACCAAGTGGCTACACCGGAACACTTCAGAGATGAGGGTAGAAACGTGCGTACTGGAAACGTCGTACACAGCGATGCTGGTTACACCGCCTTCCGCCAGAGCGCCAGCTAAAATGTCGACTGCGTTCTCCGTATCCCCATACATGGAGGCGTACAACAATGCCACTGCCTTTTCTTCCGGCTCGTACCGGCTCCAGCGGTCGTACTTATCCAGCAGCCAGGCCAAATCGCTGCGCCACACCACGCCGTGAAGGGGGCAGATCACACGGATGTCCAGCCCGGAAAGCTTTTTCAGCGCATTTTGCACCTGAGGGCCGTACTTGCCGACGATATTTCCATAATAGCGCCGGGCGTCCGCCAGCCAATCCTGTTCAAACCGCACTTCGTCGTTAAACAGGTTGCCGCTTAATGCGCCGAAGCTGCCGAAGGCGTCTGCGGAAAACAGCAGATGTTCGCTCTCCTCGTAGGTCATCATGACCTCCGGCCAGTGTACCATCGGCGTAAAATAAAAACGCAGCGTGTGTTCACCCAGAGACAGCGTATCCGATTCCTTCACAATGACCGTACGTCCTTCCAGGTCAAACGCATAAAACTGTTGGATTAAGCCGATGGTTTTCGCGTTGCCCACCACCTTCATGGACGGAAACCGCAGCATCAGCTCCTCTATATTGGCGCAGTGGTCCGGCTCCATGTGATTCACAATCAAATAATCAAGCGTCCGGCCGTCCAGCGTATGCAGGACATTTTCAAAAAACTGCCGGGAAATGGAGGAATCCACCGTGTCGATCAACGCCGTTTTCTGATCCAAAATCAGATAGGAATTATACGTGATCCCCCGGGGAATGGGAAACAGGTTTTCAAAGAGCGCTAGACGGCGGTCGCAGCCGCCTACCCAAAAAACGGTCTGCGTGACTTTTCTTGTGCAATACATGCATGCATCTCTCCCTTCGAAACTTTGCGTCCTGGAAGGCCGAAGCCTGTCCGAGTACCAAAACCGGACGACGGCCATGGAGGATTCTTTCTGGATTATACCATAGGAAACAAAGAGGAACAAGAATCTGAAAATCAGATATGGATTGAGCCGCATAGCAGCGCTTCTATGGGCAAGCTTTTCCCGTGTTCGCCGGCTCTCCTGAAAACATCCATTGTTATCCTTGGATATCATAGGCGCCGCTAAACAGAAACCTTCTCAAAAGGAAGCTGTTTTTATCGTCAATCTTCTTTGATTTGTGCAGCTTTGGAAAAATCGTGTATCGCAATGGTAGACACAAAGGGAACGCGATTCGAAATAATTTACGTACACGTTACGCATGCTGGGTGGTGAGAATACATAATCAATGTCATCACTTTTATGTTTTTTCCAATTCTTTTAACGTTTTCCCATTATATTTCCACATCCGGGGACCAGCAGTATTTCCGCCGCTTATGATGACCGCTGCCCTACTTGGGCTATTGCAAGGAATATCTCTAACTACAATTAGTTCATTTTCATTTTGGCTTTCCACAATTGCACCATCATGTTCCAATGTGGTGCGAAGGTCTCGGATGCTTTGGCTGGCAGATTTACGAAAACTTTTCGAAGCGGTAGATCCAGCCAGCAATACATACTTTCCATCTCGAATCGCCATCTTGCCAAGATAACTTTTTACTCGATATTCATATATTATTTCATTTTCTTTCGGCAATTCGGAGTTATAAGACAACGGCTCAAAGAAAGACAAATTTAAAACATTAACCAATAACCGTATTGCCTCTAAGAATTGCTGTACCTCCGCTTTATCCACCTCTGAGATTGTTGGCTCCGACGAGATATTGATATTATCTAAATTTACGCGTTTTACTTCTTTTGCTATATCGATTAATTTTGATTCTAAGTATTTTATTTGAGTTTTCGTTAAATACTCATCTTTTGATGTAAATACAAATGCATTTGTCCAAAACTCTTTGTTGATACCATGACTTTTTATCCGTTCCGATACCGGGTCACCTTCTCCAATATAAAGGATCGGCTTAGAATATTCGTCTATGGAGTTCCCATATAACATATAGACCCCCGGCCGTCTTGATTCCTCTCTTTCCAAAAAGTCCTTTAACAAGGGACGAGGAAACACGGTCGCCTTTATGGTCATATTGGAAATTTCCAGCGTTTTTAATCCATCTGGATTATCGTTTACCAGAAATGTTCGAATTAATCGTCCCATCTGCCGTCACATCCCTGTCTATTTTTATAATATAATACCAAAATATTTGCTTTTTGTCATCCAATCTAGTTAATTGAATATAATAGGCGTGTCTCACGTGCAGCTCCACATAGAAAAAAACAAAAGACTGTCGCTTTATCGACAGTCTTTTGTTCAGATACGGAATAAGATTCAAATTATAATAATTACAAATCCTTTTTGACATTCAATAATAGCCTCTGTATCAAATTCCTTTCATCGTTCCAAAAACAATTTTCGTGTTATAAAGTTAAAGACCATGACAATCGCCGTTGCTATAATTTTGACCAACTTATAGCTCCAATGTATACAATCGACTCCAACCCACATCAACAATTCGGTCAACAACAGTCCAATCACGCTGAACACGATAAATAAAATAAAATTACGCATCTTTCCATGGTTTTTATTCGCATCAAAAACGAAACGAACGCTTAAGATATAATTGACAACCACAGAAACCGTAAAAGAAATCGCGGCAGCAAGAAGATACTGCACATTGAATAATTCCTTTAGTGCCAGCATGATTCCGTAGTCAATCACGAAACACAGCACGCCGACTCCAGAGAATTTTACGATTTGTGCAAATAATTTTTTCAAACTTTCGATCTGCATTTTCTTATGATTCTCGTTCAATTTCAAGTTTCCTTTTCTCATGTTCCTGTTTCTTTTTCTTCGTGCGGCCTGTTTTGGATTTTACAAAAATTGCATATGGCACCACCAGCAGAGCCATTTCGATTGTCTCGATTACAAATCTGGGATCTTGTGACGGCGTTGTAATGATCATGAGCGCATCAAAAATCGCGATGGGAATCAGTGCAATCAAATCCGCCCTACGCCGCTTTAACAGCAATACTGCGATACTGATGATCAAAAAGAACAAACAATATCCGCCTCTCCAGCATAATGCCTGAAGAATCGGAGATTGGAACGTAAACATTCCGTAGTTCTGAACAAGCGGATACGCGCCCTTATACGTAATCCCTTCATTGGGCGCTACATTGACAAGTGCCCAATTATATCCATCGTTCGGCTGCGCAATCTGCCACAGGATCGAGCTTGGATCCAACAGGCGCGAAACATAGAAGATCGGGTGATGAATAAAAATCTCCGCATTCATCCGAATCAGCTGTTTGCCAAAACCTTCGTTTTCTATCAAATCATTGACTTTTGCAATACGCTCCGCGCCAATTTTCCCCCATGTTCTACTTGCATCATCAATCCAGTACTTATTATAAACATTGCCCCATTCGTCCAACGGCATGACCTGTTCCAACAGCGCGACATCATCCTTATCCAATTCGATGCCGTCATGAACCGCAGCGCTGATCATGTAAAGCGGACTGCCATACGTTACATATGCCGGATTCGGTTCGGCCTTGAGTACATTTTCTCCAACGTACGATACCGTTGTATTCAATAGAAGCGCGCAAAGCGTGACAACCGAGCCCAGCAACAGCTTTTTATATTTCTTTTTCCCAACCAGGTACACAAGAGCCACCAGCATCCCCAGAAGAGCAGGAACCATACCCATATGGCGGAAGGTCATGGTAAAGAATATGGCAATGATACCGGGAATCAAATATCTCCATTTTAGCTTTTCCGCCTGGATTACATATAGAAGAAACAGCGATTCTCCAACCAAACCCATTGAGAAAATAACATCTTTATACATGACCTGCGTGTAATAAAACGGCGTGAAAACCGCAATACTGGCTATGGTATAAAAAATCATCATTTTATTGCTGCTTTTCATTTTATAAAAGTACAATAAAATAAAATAATTCAGTACAATCCAAAGAAGTCCATTCAAAAATACGACGCTTCCAGGATTCGGAACGATTTTATAACAAAGCGAAACCAGCATCAGATATCCGACTGTGTGCCAATCGTTCCACGCTTCGTTGGTGACGGCTATATCTACCGTTCCCACATCGTCCGAGATCCAAACACCTTGATCGGTTGCAATGACACAGAGGATGGTTACAAATGCAACGGCAGCAAAACAGAACCAGAAGGTTCGCTTTTGTTTGCCAAAATCCGTATCATCGGCTTTTTCCTGCACGCTCATTCCAACGATATGCAGCATACAATAATACATACAGACGATCAATACGGCCGTGTAAGCACATTGCCCCACCGTAGACATACTTTGAAACCGGTTCGTAGCAAATAGCTGGAATATGGATAACATCAAAAAATAAATGACCGTTAGGATTCCGCTTGCCACATACATTTTCGGGGTGAGAACGCTTAGTTTTTCATAAAAAGGCAATAACACAGCCGCCCCAAGCAACGGCAGCAGTGACGCATACATGACGCTGGACATTTCAGCCGAAGAGGAAAACAGCAAAACCTTTCCTACAATTCCTACGATCATCAGCTCTAAGATGCAGATAAGTATGCTCCTTTTTACGTTCATTTCCCTTTTCCTCCCGTAATCTCTGATCGATCTGCTCAAAAGCTGCTGCATGCGTTTCACCTTTCATGCAACCTTCTGGGCACAAAACGCTCTCTGCAAAACTTAGAATTCGATGATATATGCCCCACCTGGGTCCTATTATTGGCGTTTCATTTCCTTTTCATCGCTTTCCTGGTTCACTAAATTCTTATAATGGTAATCCATCAGCTGCAGCCTAAATTCAAATTCCCGATGATCCTTCTCAGAAATACACAAAAGAATCAGCCCTGTAAAGATGGATAAAAGTCCCGCCAGGCCGATGAACCCGGACACAATTAAAGTGGGAAAATTCGGGACCAATTTGATTTGCGCGTACGTGATTAGAATCGGAAGGAAAAACGCAAAGGCAATCACAAATAGGACAAGCCCTAAAATTCCAAAAAAGCGCATAGGCATATAGTTACGGTATAAGCGGAAAATCGTCCGAATTACTTTGAATCCGTCTGAATATGTATTTAACTTGGATTCGCTTCCATCCGGACGGTCACGGTATTCAATAATCACATTTTGAACATTCATCTTCTTATCAATGGCATGGATGCTCATTTCCGTTTCAATTTCAAACCCTCTTGACAGCACCGGAAATGTTTTTACAAATTGATAGCTAAATGCCCGATAGCCAGTCATAATGTCTCTGATATTGCTCTTAAACAAGTGATTAATCGAGGCGCGCACCAAACTATTGCCAAAGTTATGAAACGGCCTCTTATTTTCTTCAAAATAGGTGGAAGACAACCGGTCTCCCACAACCATATCCGCATTATTTGTCAGGACTGCGTTTACAAACTCATTTGCATAGTCCGCCGGATAGGTATCGTCTCCATCGACCATGATGTAGCATCTGGCATCAATCTCACGAAACATGCGCCGAATTACGTTGCCTTTGCCCTGCTGGTTTTCCTTGCGGACAACGGCTCCGGCCTTTTGGGCGATGGCAGCCGTGTCATCGGTCGAATTGTTATCGTATACGTAAATAACGGCAGAAGGAAGTTCCTTTTTCCAGTCACGAATGACCTTCTCTATGGTTTTACTTTCATTATAACAAGGAATCAGTACTGCAATATGATCCATCCCCATACCCATACCTCTCTAATTTGTAAAAATTAAACCATTTTATCTGTAGAATCTTCATACAAAATACATAATTTTTTTACATTTTACTATATAACATCGAAAAAGTCAAGATATTCATAACCAATTGCAGGGTCCATATCCAAATTTTATCGAATGAATGAGAAGATTTTCACACAATTTCGGCATCTTCGACCGGTTATCGAAACTCGAAAAATTTATACGTAAAAAAGGGGCACAGGCATTTCCAATAGGGCAAACCTCTCACAAAAAAGTCGTCGCGAACGAAACGACGTCCGCGACGACATGGTCCGAGTGACAGGGTTCGAACCTGCGGCCTGATGGTCCCAAACCACCCGCGCTACCAACTGCGCCACACCCGGAAATCCGATTTCTCTTTTCCTTTTCTTTGCGCAAAGCAAAGGGCAGGATAAACACGATTGTCATTATACGGCAAAGGCTTTTGTGCTGTCAACCGTTTTTTGAGCCGAAAAGGCGGTATTCTACCTGATTTCCAGACAAATCCGCGTGAAAAAATGCGGCAAAGGGTTTGTATTGAGGAAAGAATGTTGGTATAATGAGATAATATTATATTATGTGTCGTTTCAAAGGGGTTTTTTATCATGACCGATCCCGCAAAGCAACCAAACAGCGAGGTCATCGCCGGACGCAACAGCGTCATGGAAGCACTCAAATCCGGCCGGCCTGCCGACCGGCTTCTGCTGGCCAGGGGAGAACGCACTGGGGTGGTGCAGGCCATCGTCGCCCGCTGCCGGGACCGGGGGATCCCGGTCAAAGAGGTGGACCCCCGCAAGCTGACGGCCTTATGCGGCGGGGACACCCATCAGGGGGTGGCGCTGCTGGCGGCCGTAAAAGAATACGCCACGGTGGACGATATCTTTGCTCTGGCCGAGGAACGAGGGGAAGCGCCGCTCCTCATTATTGCCGACGAGCTGTCCGACCCGCATAACCTGGGTGCTATCGTACGAACGGCCGAAGGAGCGGGCGCTCACGGGATTGTGGTTCCCAAGCGGCGCACGGCGGGTTTGACACCGGCGGTGCTCAAAGCAGCGGCTGGGGCGCTTGAATACGTTCCGGTAGCCAGGGTTTCCAATCTAGCGGCCGCCATGGAAGACTTAAAAAAACGCGGCGTGTGGATTTACGCGCTGGATATGGACGGCACGCCCTGGTGCCAGACCGACTTTACCGGCCCTACCGCTCTGGTCATCGGCTCGGAAGGCCAGGGGGTAGGCCGGCTCGTCAAGGAAAAATGCGACTTTACCGTATCCCTCCCCATGCGCGGGCAGATCGATTCCCTTAATGCTTCGGTGGCGGCGGGAATTGTTCTCTATGAGGCTGCGCGCCAGCGCACAGGCCTTTCCTGCGTGAAAGCGGGGCAGTAAATCGGCAGGTAAGCAGGTTTTTGGAGGTGACGACAGCATGCCCAATGAAAAAGATCCATTTCGGTCCGGTCAAAAGGAGCCGTTTGCTTTGGCGAATAAATACTCTCTAGACGATATCATCAAAGAGGCGAAGCACCGCCATAAGGGAAACGACCCCATCGACACATCGAAAACCGAGGAAATCTTGCTAGAGTTCTCGGCGAAAAACATCCGCGAGCCGATGGAGGATGAAAACAGAAAGGCCCCCTCGTTCCTCCCCGACCAGGAAACCCAGCCCATGCCCATCCAGGCTTTCCAGAAAAAGCAGCCGGTGGAGGGCGATGAACTGGAAGGACAGCTCAAGCTGTTCGACGATGACGCAGAGGAGCCCGAGCCGGTAAACGAACGGGTTCTCTACGAGAAGCGGCGGGAGCGGGCGGAGAAGTTCGTCCTTTCCGGCACAGAGGAGGACACCGATCCGCAGGAGCTCTACGACGACGGCAGCGACGCCGAAAAGCAGATCGACGATTTCACCTCCTATGAGGACGCACCGGTTATTGAAGCGCATTTGAGTTCCCAGTTTTCCGGGCTGCTTACGCGCTTGGGCTTAAGCGTACTGGGCCTTCTCATCACCGGCTGGCTGACCGTGGCGCCCGCCCTTTTCCTTTACACAGGAGCAAAGCTCCCGTTGTATGACTTTCCCGTCACCAGTCCGCTTTTGTTTGTTTCCATCAACGCGGCGGTGCTCATGCTGGCGGCTTCGGTCAACTCCGCCATCTTTGCTTCCTCTTTGCGCAGTGCATTTAAGCTGCACACCGCCCCAGACATGCCCACCGCCATCGCGGTGTTCGCCGTGTTTGTACACACTCTTTCCATGCTCTTCTTCCCCGAGCGCATCGCGGACATGACCGTGCCCCTATACACCGCGCCGGCAATGCTCCTTTTGTGCGCAAACACGGGAGGAAAGCTCCTTAAGCTCTCCCGGATCAAAGAGAATTTTGCCTTTCTTTCGCAAAAAGGCGTGAAGCACGGTGCCCGGATGCTTTTAAACGACAACACCACCCGGGACCTGTGCCGCAATATCTTAGGCGATCCCTATATCGTTATGCCGGTGAAGGCTTCCTTCCTAACCGGGTTTCTGGACGACTCCTATGCGGACGATTCCTGCGCCACTCTGGGCGGCTTTTTGTCTCCTTGTGTGCTGCTCGGCTCTTTGGTGACGGCAGTCGCGTGCCTGATTGTGACAAAGGACGGGGCTCTCGCTATCACGGCCTTTGCCGCCGTGTGCTGCTTGGCGGCGCCGATTGCATCCCTTTTGTGCGGCAACCTACCCATGAAAACCGCTTCCCGCCGTCTTCTAAAGCGCGGTGCCATGCTTTCCGGATTTTCCGCGGTAGACGATTATTTTTTGACAAACAGTTTGACGGTGGACGCGAGCGACCTGTTCCCCGCCGGGTCGGTGACCCTCAACGGCATCAAAACCTTTAGCGGCGGGCGCATCGACCAGGCGATTCTGGACGCGGCGGCCCTGGTGCACGCGGCGGGCGGACCGCTGACCCCGGTATTCGATCAGGTGATCCAGGGGGACGACAAGATTCTGCCCATGGTAGAATCTCTGGTGTACGAGCAGGGAATGGGCATTTCGGGCTGGGTGGACGGCCGGCGGGTGCTAGCGGGCAACCGGGAACTGTTGCAAAACCACGGCATCGTTCCCCCTTCTCTCGACTATGAGAACCGCTACCTGCGCGCCAGGCGCAAGCTGGTGTATCTGTGCTCGGCTGGGGAACTGTGCGCCATGTTTGTGGTAACCTACCGCTTTTCTCCTTATATCCGCCAAGAGCTCGACCGGTTCGCCCGCAACGGCATCGGCCTGATGGTGCGCACCTGCGACCCCAATGTAACCACCGAGCTTCTGTGCGATGGGTTTGATATTTCACAAAGCGATGTACTGATTTTGTCCGCCGCGGCCACCAGCGAATTCGATCAGTTAAGCGTCCCTCAGGAGACAGCCCGAGCAAGCGTGGCCTACGACGGGAAAATCGACGGGCTGATGGACATTCTCTCTTCTTCCATAAGGCTCGGCACCATTGTGAAACTTTCGTCGGTGCTGCAGGTGATCGGGGTGCTGCTTGGATTTCTGCTGTCGGCGTTTCTGGCCTTCTACGGCGGGCTTTATAACTTAAACGGCGCCACGGCGCTGCTGTTTCAGATTTTCTGGCTCTTGGCGTCGCTGATTCCGTCTCTGCTTCGAAGCTCCAATTAAATTACATGGGAAAACAAAAGGCGTCCTGGCGCAACTGTGTGTTGCACCAGGACGCCTTTTTGTCATGCCCTAGCCCCCGTTGGGCGGGAAACCAAGCGCAAGGGCCCGAAAAAACGGCTGTACCTGAACGTATGCCATAGAGTACAGTCGTACAGGCGGATTTTTTCCGTGCGCTCAAAAGGCGCCTGCGAAAGGCCTGGCTCTTTTTGGACCGGTTTTGTCCTCCCGCTTTGGATAAAAAACCGCCCTCTTACCCGATGCGGCGGGAAAACGGGTGGTAGTCGAGCACCGTTTCGATTTCCTCAAGCACCGGTTGGGATAGCTGCAGGCCGCTGGCCTCGATGTTCTGCGCCAGCTGTTCCGGCCGGCTGGCCCCGGTGATCACGCTGCTGATCCCCTTTTTGCGCAAAATCCAGGCAAGGGCCAGAACGGAAGGCGTGGTATGCAGGTCCCCGGCGATTTGAGAGAGCTTTTCCACCTTTGAAAGGTTTTCCTCCGTCAAGAGGCGGTTGACCTGCTTGTCCTTCTGATGGGTGGCCCGGGACCCTTCAGGAAGGGGCCGGCCCTTTTTGTATTTCCCCGTCAGAAGGCCCTGCGCCAGCGGGGAAAAGGGGGTGATTCCCATGCCGTACTTTTCGCACACATCCATGATTTCGTCTTCAATGTACCGGTCCAACATGTGATACTGGGGCTGTATGACCGTCATGGGCCGCAGGCCGCGCGTTTTTATGATTCCATGGGCCTCTTCCAGCCGCGCTGCCGTCCAGCCTTCGCTCACGCCGTAGTAGAGGATTTTCCCCTGGGCTACCAGGTCGTCGAGGGCCTGCAGGGTTTCCTCCACCGGTGTTTCCGAGTCAAAGCGGTGGCAGTAATACAGGTCGAGATAGTCCATCTTCAGGTTTTTCAGCGACCGGTCCACGTTCTCAAAAATGTGCTTTCTGGAAAGGCCCCGCTCGTTTACCCCTTCCCCGGTGGGGAAATACACCTTGCTGGAAACCACCAGCTGACTTCTGGGGAAAGCCGCGAGCACCTCGCCCAAGAACCGCTCTGCGGTCCCGTTTCCATAGGCGTCCGCGCAGTCGAAGAAATTGATCCCCTTTTCAAACGCCAATTGGATGGTTTCTCTGGCCAAGCTTACTTTTTCGGCACTGCTTAAATCGGTCAGCCATGTGCCGATCGAAATTTCGCTTACCTTCAGCCCGGATTTTCCAACGTTGCGATACTGCATTGCATACCGCTCCTTTCTGTCTTTCTTCCTACATACGATAACCGCCAGGATGGCGGGCCGTTTTTAACAAAGCGCTTCGCTTACATATGAAGCCGCCGGCGCAGCTCTTCCTTGACCGTCCGATACCGGCCCACAAACAGGAAGAAGCCCGCCAGAATCAGGCAGGGTACCAAGGCGTACAAGGACCAAGTAAGGCTAACCGTCCCGGACAGGTAGGCGTCCACGATGCATTCCAGGCCCACGAGCAGCAGAGCCACCGTCAGCATCACCGGCACCCCGATGTATGCGCCTTTTACCATCCGCGTAAGAATCAGCGCCGCGTTTAAAATGAGAAAACCCAGCACCATTCCGGTTACGGGCAGGGCAAAGGGCACAAACCACGCGCCGTCGGTGAGCGTCTCGCACATCCACAAAAATCCGCCTAGAGCCAGCGCGTCCAGCAAGGCGCTGAGCAGAAAGGTGACGGCCGGTTTTATCCGCAGCATCAGCGGCGGGAACAAAAACACCCACAGCATACAAAGGGCTCCAGCCGGATAATAGGCCCAGGTTACCTCCCCCGCATACACCGCATTGAGGAAAATGCACATCCCGCC
This sequence comes from Clostridiales bacterium, assembly GCA_018364155.1. Taxonomy (GTDB): domain Bacteria; phylum Bacillota; class Clostridia; order Oscillospirales; family Acutalibacteraceae; genus Solibaculum_A. The sequence continues at coordinate 112,863 of JAGZMM010000002.1, read as the reverse complement.
GGCAAAAAAGAACAGCAGGGTCATCACCAGCGCCGCGATCCGCCGCCCTTGCAGAGATACCAGCGGGGAATCCAGCTGCCTGGGGTAAAGCCGCTTTGCCTTAGGGTCATAAGGCTCCTTTGGATTAACCACCTCGGTCCCGCACAAGGGGCAGCGCTGCTCGGCTTTTCCGAGCTCCACCCCGCAGTTGACACAGTAGGACATACCGTTCCTCCCTTTCTAAGGCTATGGGTCTATTGGTCGTTGCTTTCGATTTTCACCGGAATCCCCAGCTTCACAAGCTGGGTGAAAAACTCCCGCTCAATAAAGGTTTCCTTGGTGGTGCGGGTAAAATTGAGCACCAGGCTGCCGCCATAGCTGACGGCGGTCAGGTTGCCACGGTTGATTTTGCTGGCTCCTAGCAAAAAGTCGAACCGTTTTACATAGGGGCGCATCTCGTCGGGAACCTTTGTCTCCCCTAAGTTCGAAAGGGTGGCGCTGAAGCAGGACTCCCCCACTACCCGGAACGCCATGGACATGGCCCAGTCTTTGAAAAGCAGGGGCACCATGCGGATAAAGGGATTGCGCTCGTCGGAGACGTTGGTGCAAATCTGGGCGGCAATGTATTTGCGGTTGAGGCGCATGCGCATCTGGCAGTGGACCTGTTCGACGATTTCCTCCAAGGTATAATCCCCATAGCTCGGATCGATGCCGGGCGTCAGGTACAAAACGAAATTGCGCAGCGTGTCGCTGGGAAAAAATTTGCGCAGGTTCACCGGCACGCAGAGCTTTACGTCCTTCTCTCTCAGATGCCGTTCCGCCGTCTGCAGCCGGTGAAGAGCCAGGATGTAGTTGGCCGCGAGAAACTCGGTGAGGGTTGCCTTGGCTGCCCGCGCCTTCTCTAACAGCGGCCCGAGCGGAATGGTGGCGCTGATGATGTGCAGCGTGGGAAAGGGCTCTAAGGTCCCTTTGAAATGATAGGCCTTGGACTCCCGGCGGGGAGCTCTCTTTCGAAAGGCGGCATATTTGGAAAAGGCGTCCTCCAGCTCCCCCTTCTTTGGCCGCGCGCTCGTATCGAGCACGCCGTCGGTGAACGGAATTTGTTTGCCCATCAGGGTCAGGTACCGGGCGGCCAGGGTCTTTAAAAACACCATCGCGCCGTTCCCGTCGGTCAGCACATGGAAAGGCTCCAGCGCGATGCGGCAGCCGTCCACCCGCACCCGGAAAAGAAAGCCGCCGTTCTCCCCCTTGCCGATGGGCTTGCAGGGATTGGCCACATCTGCCTCCACCTGCGGGGTTCCGTCGTTTTGCTCTAGGTAACGCCAGAAGAGCCCGGTGCGCAGACGCATGCCGAAAAAGGGGATGCGCTTGACCGTGTCCTCCAGCGCTGTTTGGAGTACCTTCGGGTCCACTTCCTCGGTGAGGGTCACCGACACGCGAAACATGGTGGAAAACCGAGCGTTGCGGATGGCTGGGTAAATCATGGCGGAATTGTCCAGCTTCATCCACCGTTTGACCCGTTTTCGCTGTTTCACCGGCATTCTCTCCTTTTTTCTCCATCGTTTGCACAAACGCCCGATAACGAAGGTTCGTTACCGGGCGTATGATCGCATATGCTTGAAGCAGGGCGATAACAACCGGCCCTCATCCTGCGCCTGCTTCGAAATCTGCCGTTACCGCTTGGTTCCCAGAAAGAAGAGGGCCACCGTTCCCGGTCCTGAATGCGCGCCGATAACCGGACCGATGGGATTTAAAAGAACTTCCTTGACTCCCAGCCGTTCACGCACCTTCTGCGCGAGAGCCTGCGCGTCCTTGAGGCAGTCCCCATGGCTGATGAACACCGTCTGCTGCGCCGGGTCTATGGCAGTCTTCTCCATGTGTTCGGCCATCTTATCCAGGGAAGCAGCCCGGCCGCGCACCTTTTCCACTAAAATCAGATGCCCCTCGTCGTCCACGTGCAGCACGGGCTTTACGCCCAAAAGGGACCCCATGATGGCCGATGCCTTGGATACCCGGCCGCCCCGGTGCAGGTGATGCAGGTCGTCCACCGTAAACCAGTGGCACAAATGGAGCTTATTGTCCTCAAACCATTTGGCGTTTTCCTCAATGGTCATGCCCGCTTCCCGGTTTTTCACCGTGTGGTAAACAAGCAGGCCCTCTCCCATGGAAGCTGCCAGGGAATCGAGCACCAGAATTTTCCGGTCGGGATACTTCTCCCGCAAAGCGGCCGCACCGTTTAAGCAGGAATGAAAGGAACCGGACAGGCCGCTGGAAAAATTGATGTGCAGCACATCCTTGCCCGCCTGCAAAAAGGGCTCGGCAAATTCCTCAAACTCCATCGCCGTCACCTGGGCGGTGGAAGGCATCTGCCCGCTGCGCACCAAGTCATAGAACGCATGGTTGGAAAGAGGACACTCGCCGCAGTCCCGGTACTCCTTCCCGTCCACCGTGAAAAGCATGGGGATAAACGGAACCTCGTGTTCCTGATAAAAGCTCCACGGTAGGTCCGCTGTGGAATCGGTTGATACGACATAGGAAAATTCGGTCATGTTGCCCCTCCGCCATTTCTCCAGCGGTCAAACTAAAGTCCTCGGCAGCCGTTGAAACCGCTGGAAAACGGCCGCAGCACTTTCGCAAAAAGAGCCTAAAAATCCATCGAAAGCACTGGAAAATTGCGTAAAAAATGCATAAGGATATATCTGTCTGTATTGTACCCGGTTTCTCCCTGCAAGTCAAGCGAGATTCCCGTCGAACCAGCGCGACGCGTTCTTCTGTTTTCGAAAGCAGATCCAATGGATCGAACGTTAAATTCCAGATTTTGTTACTGTTTTTGCAGGATTCTGTTCAATGCTCTCAAAAATCGGCATAAAAATTCATGAAACCTTCTAAAATGCAGGTTGGGTCTTGTCTCACGTGTCAAGATAGTGTAAACTTTTCAATAGGGTCGTTTTTCGATATTTGAAAGAGATCCTGCATATTTTTGTAAAGATTTGTCTTTTTGTGTGACTGATACCGCGGTACCGATTTTTCTACCATCTTGGGGGGCAGACAATATGGCATTCGGTTTTGGCGATATTCTGATGCTGATCGGCGGCTTGGGACTTTTCCTGTACGGCATGAAAATGATGGGAGAAGGCCTGGAGCTGGTGGCCGGTTCCCGGCTGAAAAAACTTTTGGCAGTGCTCACTTCCAACCGTCTGCTGGCGGTTCTGGTCGGGATCGCGGTCACGGCGGTAATCCAAAGCTCATCGGCCACAACGGTGATGATCATCGGCTTTGTAAACGCAGGACTGATGAACCTGGCGCAAGCGGTGGGCGTCATTATGGGTGCGAACATCGGCACCACCGTCACTTCCCAGCTCATCGCTTTCAAAATAGGCGATTTTACCCTGACCGACCTAGCTCCCATTGCAGTGGGCATCGGCGTGGGCTTCATTATGTTCTGTAAAAAGCCCACCATCAAGCACGTGGGCCAGGTGGTAGCCGGTTTCGGTATCCTGTTTATGGGCATGGATACTATGAGTTCCGCTATGGAACCGCTGCAGCAGGTACCTGAATTCGTAAACCTGCTCACCCAGTTTCAAAATCCCTTCATCGGCATTCTGGTGGGCGCCTTGTTCACGGCTATCATCCAAAGCTCTTCGGCCTCGGTGGGTATTCTTCAGGCGCTGGCCATGCAGGGCCTGATCGGGCTGGATGGAGCCATCTTCGTCCTGTTCGGGCAGAACATTGGCACCTGTGTCACCGCTCTGCTTTCTTCCATCGGCACCAACAAAACTGCCAAGAGAGCGGCCATTGTTCATCTGCTTTTCAACGTAGTGGGCACCGCCATCTTTATCCCCATCGCCATGTTCCTCCCCTTTGTGGACTGGATGCAGGCCATTACCGACAACATTCCTCAGCAAATCGCCAACACCCATATTGTCTTCAACTTGGTCAGCACAGCCGTGCTGCTGCCGGCCGCGCCGCTGCTGGTAAAGGCGGCCAACTTCCTCATCCCCGGCAAGGACAAAGCCTTCGAGCCCATGCAGCTGCAGTATCTCGACCAGCGCATTCTGGCCACGCCGCCCATTGCGGTGGCTCAGGTCATCAAGGAAAGCGAGCGCATGGCGGTACTGGCGCGGCAGGAGTTCCACGATTCCATCGAGTATTTCTTTAAACCCAACAGCGAGCTTCTGGAAAAGGTCACAGCCAACAAGCAGGTGCTCGATTACCTCAATAAGGAGATTACCTCCTATCTAATCAAAATCAGCGCCCTAGAGCTTCCCGCCAGTGACAGCAAGGCGGTGGGCGCCCTATTCCACACCATCAACGACTTCCAGCGCATCGGCGACCACGCGGAGAACATCATCGAAGCGGGCCAGGCCATGCAGGAAGGGAAATTGTCGCTATCGGAAAACGCAGTAGGTGAGATGAAGGAAATGTCGCTGCGGGTGGAGGTGCTGCTGGACGAAGCGCTGCACATGTTCCGCACCCGAGTGTACGACGAGGAGCTAGCGACGGCCATCAACCGGTCGGAAGAAGAAGTGGACCAATGTACGGAGGAATTCCGCAACAACCACATCCGCCGGTTGACCAAACACAAATGTACCCCCGAGCAGGGCGTCGTCTTCTTAGACATACTGGGCGATCTGGAACGGGTGGCCGACCATGCCACCAACATTGCCTTCTCCTTGAGCAACCAATAACAGCAAGCGATCCCGGCGGGAGCCTTTCGGTTCCCGCCGGTTTTTTGTCCTCTCTATTTTTGCAGCCTGGCCGGAAAGAAAAAACGTCCATAGGGCACTTTTCCTTCTTGTTTCTTTCTTTATATCCAAATTCAGGATTCCTTTTGTGCGTTTCTACGGATTTGTTGGGAAAAAGGAAGGAATTTTATACGAATATGGGCCGGTTTGCCGCTTTCAAAATGGGACAAAATCGTTTAAAATAGGAAATGGTTCGAGTGGCGCGTGTTGCGCCGTTCGGCTTTGTTCGTTTCTATACCTGCATTGCTGGAACTGATGGCATCCGTTTGAATCCCGCCGCAAAACGGACGCTTTTTTCTTTTCGCCGCAGCGGCAGCGGCAAGGGGCAAATGCCATGCCAGATTTGATCAGCGATTTTCAGACCATCCCGGTAGGCAGACTGGGCATCATCGCCATGCGCGGCTGCGAGGACCTGGTGGACAGCATCAACGACTACCTGGTATCCTGGCGCCAGCAGCGGGAAAGCGAGCACAAAACCACCATCGCTTTTGCCGGCTACCAACGGGATACCTATCTGATCAAAACCCAATGCCCCCGTTTCGGAACGGGCGAAGCCAAGGGAATGATCAAGGAATCGGTGCGGGGGTTGGACTTGTTTATCCTGACCGACTGCTACAATTACGGCTGCACCTATAAGATGTATGGCCAAGAGGTTCCCATGAGCCCGGACGATCATTATCAAGACCTGAAGCGAGTTATTGCGGCGGTCAGCGGCAAGGCGAGACGGGTAAACGTCATTATGCCCATGCTTTACGAGGGACGGCAGCACAAACGCTCCTCCCGGGAATCGTTGGACTGCGCGGTGGCGCTACAGGAGCTGATTAATGCAGGTGTCGCCAACATCATCACCTTTGACGCCCACGACGCGCGGGTGCAGAACGCCATCCCTACCGGCGGCTTCGAGGACGTAAAGACCACCTACCAGATGATCAAGGCCCTCACCCGGTGTGTGCCGGACCTGCGAATTGACAAGGACAGCATGATGATCATCTCCCCCGATGAAGGCGGTATGAACCGCTGCATTTACTATGCGTCGGTGCTGGGTATCAACTTGGGCATGTTCTATAAGCGGCGGGATTATTCCCGCATCGTCAACGGCCGCAACCCCATCGTCGACCATCAGTATCTGGGCGCGCCGGTGGAAGGCAAGGACCTGGTCATTGTGGACGATATGATTTCGTCGGGTGATTCGGTTCTGGAAATTGCCGAGCGGGTCAAGGGAATGGGTGCGAACCGGGTGTTTGTCTGCACGTCCTTCGGCCTTTTCTGCGAGGGACTCGAACGGTTCGACGAAGCCTATGAGAAGGGCATCATTGAAAAGGTGTTCACCACTGACTTAATCTATCGTTCTCCGGAGCTGCTTTCCCGGGAATGGTACTGCGAGGTGGATATGTCCAAATACCTGGCCTATATCATTGATTCCCTCAATCACGATATTACCATCAGCCCCCTGCTCGACCCGTCCGACCGGATCGAGCGGCTGCTCAAAAAGCTTCCCAAATAGAAACCGGCCGATTGCAGGACGGATGCATCTGTTGCATCCGTCCTTTTTGCATAGAAAGCGAAGCGCAACCCCGTCAAAAGCCGATGGTTTCAGGCGAAGTCTTTTCCCAAAATCCGCCCCGTTCTTTCTTGTGGAAGGAGGGATTCTATGGTATGATATTATATTATACACCTGTGGAAAGGACGGGAAAGCATGATCGTTTTGGGGATCGACCCAGGGTACGCCATTGTGGGCTGGGGCGTGCTGCGCTACGAGGGCAGCCGGTTTTCCACCATCGCCTACGGCGCCATCCTCACCGACGCGGACATGGACTTTTCCCGCCGTCTCGAACATATTTATGACCGGATGTGCGCCATCTGCGCAAAATACCAGCCGGACGCGGTTTCCGTGGAGCAGCTTTTCTTTACCACCAACCAGAAAACGGCCATCAAGGTGGCGGAGGCCAGAGGGGTCATTATGCTGGCGGTACGCAAATACGAAATCCCGTTTTTCGAGTATACGCCTTTGCAGGTCAAGCAGTCGGTGGTGGGGTACGGCAAGGCTATCAAGTCCCAAGTGATGGAGATGACCCGCCAGATTCTCCATTTGGAGAAGGTTCCTAAGCCCGACGACACCGCCGACGCCTTGGCGGTAGCCATCTGCCACGCCCACTGCGCCGGGTCGCGGATTTTCTGGTAACGATACAAAAGGAGATACATCCATGTTTTACAGCGTAACCGGCGTGCTGCGGCACACCGAGCCGAATTTTGCCGTGATCGACTGCGGCGGGGTTGGTTTTCAGTGCATGACCACCACCTACACCCTTTCCAAGCTTCCGCCGGTTGGGAAAACGGCTACTCTCTACACTTATCTAAACGTCCGGGAGGATGCGCTCGTTCTCTTCGGGTTCGGGGATCAGGAAGAGCTTCACTGCTTTAAGCTTCTGATATCGGTCACCGGTGTAGGGCCCAAGGCGGCTCTGGCCATTCTCTCCGAGCTCTCCCCGTCGCGGTTTGCCCTGTGCGTGGCCGCGGGGGACAGCAAGTCCATCACCCGGGCCCAGGGGGTGGGCAACAAGACCGCCCAGCGCATTGTGCTCGAGCTCAAGGATAAGCTTTCCGCCAATCTAACCGCCGGGGAGGACGAGTTCGCCCCGGCGCCCGCGGCGGACGCTTGTGGCAATGCTTCCGAGGCGGTGGCGGCTTTGACGGTGCTGGGTTTTTCCGCGCCCCAGGCTTCCGCCGCAGTGGCGAAGCTCGATAGCGCCTTGCCGGTGGAGGAGCTCATACGCCTGGCGCTGCGCTCTTTGGGCAGCGTATGACGAAGAATACCTTGCGACTGGGAAAGGGGATAGGACCTAATGCCGGACGATATTGAAATGGACTTTGAAAACCGGATCGTGGCCCCGGAGTATACGCCCGAGGACGTGGATACCGAGAATCCCCTGCGCCCGAAAACCCTTGCCGATTACATCGGGCAGGAAAAGGCGAAGGAAAACCTGTCCATCTACATCGAAGCAGCCCGCGGCCGGCAGGAAGCGCTGGACCATGTGCTGCTCTTCGGCCCGCCGGGCCTTGGAAAAACCACGTTGGCAGGCATCATCGCCAACGAAATGAACGTGCACCTGCGGGTGACCTCCGGCCCTGCCATTGAAAAGCCCGGGGACCTGGCGGCTCTGCTTACAAATCTGTCGCCGGGAGATGTGCTCTTTATCGACGAAATTCACCGGCTTCCCCGCACGGTGGAGGAGATCCTCTACCCGGCCATGGAAGACTTTTCGTTGGACATTATCATTGGCAAAGGTCCTTCCGCCCGTTCCATCCGCATTGACTTAGCGAAGTTCACCTTAGTGGGGGCCACCACCCGTTCCGGGCAGCTGGCCGCTCCCTTGCGGGACCGGTTCGGGATTCATCTGCGCCTGGAGCTGTACACTCCCCAGGAGCTTGCCAACATCGTGTCGAGAAGCGCTTCGATTTTGGGGATCGAAACCGATCCGGAGGGCGCTTTGGAGCTTGCCTCCCGCTCACGGGGAACCCCCCGCATCGCAAACCGGCTGTTAAAGCGGGTGCGGGACTTCGCCCAGGTGACGGGGAACGGCGTCATCACCTGCGAAACGGCTAGGAAGGCCCTGGACCGGATGGAAATCGACGAACTGGGGCTCGACGCTAACGACCGGCGGATGCTTCTGACCATCATCAACCTCTATCACGGAGGCCCGGTGGGGTTAGATACCATTGCCGCCGCCATCGGGGAAGAATCGGTGACGCTTGAGGATGTGTACGAACCCTATCTGATGCAGATCGGGTTTTTAAGCCGCACCAAACAAGGCCGGGTGGTTCTGCCGCCCGCTTATGCCCATCTGGGCCTAGAGTATAACGGACAATTGACTATGTAGACCATGTGTAGAGGAGTGTTTTTTCGCTATGGGAAGACTTTTTGGAACCGACGGTGCCCGTGGCATCGCCAACACCGAGCTCACCTGTGAGCTTGCCATGCAGATCGGCCGGGCGGCCGCCTGCGTGCTCACCGAAGCCACCCATCACCGGCCCCTGTTTCTCATTGGAATGGATACCCGCGTTTCTTCGGAAATGCTGGAGGCAGCTATGGTGGCGGGGCTTACCTCGGTGGGTGCGGACGTAAAGCTTTTGGGCGTGATCCCCACTCCAGCGGTGGCGTATCTGGTGAAAAAATACGGGGCGGACGCGGGCATCATGATCTCCGCTTCCCACAACCCCTGCGAATACAACGGCATCAAGCTTTTTAACGGCGAAGGCTTCAAGCTGTCCGACCAGATTGAGGAGCAGATCGAAGCGATCGTTCTCGACCGCAAGACCCAGCTCCCCAGCCCCGTGGGCGGGGATCTGGGCCGGGTCAGCCGGGCGGACTGCGCGGTGGACGATTATATCCACCACATCGCCTCCACCGTTCCTTGTTCTCTTTCCGGGCTGAAGGTAGCGCTGGACTGCGCCAACGGCTCGGCAAGCGTCACCGCCAAAAAGCTCTTTACCTCCCTGGGCGCGGACGTGATCACCATTCATGACGAGCCAAACGGAATCAACATCAACGACCACTGCGGTTCGACCCATATGGACGACTTAATCGAAACCGTCAAGCGGTACCGCTGCCAGGCGGGCCTGGCCTTTGACGGGGATGCAGACCGGTGTCTGGCGGTGGACGAACAGGGAAACTTAGTGGACGGGGACCGGCTCATCGCCATTTTCGCCGACGAGATGATGAAGGAAGGCACTTTGAAAAACGACACGGCGGTGGTCACCGTTATGACCAATCTTGGCTTTTTCCGGTTCTGTGAATCCAGGGGCATTAAAACCTGCGCCACCAAGGTAGGGGACCGGTATGTGCTGGAAGAGATGCTCAAAAACGGCTATAAAATCGGGGGCGAACAGTCCGGCCACATTATTTTCCTGGACCATTCCACCACCGGCGACGGCCAGCTGACCGGCGCGCAACTTCTTTACGTCCTGCGAAAGCACAGCGAGCGGCTTAGTAAGCTCTCCTCGCTGATGGAGCGGTTCCCCCAGGTGCTCGTGAACGTGCGCACCGACGCGAAAGGCAAGGCCAAGTTCCCGGAGGACACGGTCATCAAAGAGCGCATCGACGAAGCGTGCAAGCAGCTTGGCCGGGACGGCCGGGTGCTGGTGCGCATCTCCGGGACGGAGCACCTGATCCGGGTGATGGTGGAAGGGAAGGACTTTGACACCATCAACCGCATCGCGGTGGACCTGTCCGACGTGATTAAGGAACGTCTGCAATGAGGGTAGCACAACATTGGAAGGACTATGAGCTGCTGGACGCTTCCGGCGGCGAGCGGCTGGAGCGGTGGGGAGAGGTGCTCCTCATCCGCCCGGACCCGCAGATTTTGTGGGATACCCCCAAAACCCATCCCGGCTGGAAGCAGGCCCACGCCCGTTACCTGCGCTCGAACACAGGCGGCGGCAAATGGGAGCAGCGAAGGCCTCTTCCTCCCTCCTGGCCCATCCGCTACGGGGAGCTAACCTTCCAGGTCAAGCCCATGGGCTTTAAGCACACGGGGCTGTTTCCTGAGCAGGCGGTCAACTGGGACTGGATGCGCGAGCGCATCCAGAAAGCCGGGCGTCCCATTAAGGTGCTCAATCTCTTCGCCTACACCGGCGGGGCGACCCTCGCCTGCGCGGCGGCGGGGGCGGCGGTGTGCCATGTGGACGCGTCGAAAGGAATGGTTGCCTGGGGCCGGGAAAACGCGGCGGCTTCCAAGCTTTCGGACAAGCCGGTGCGCTGGCTGGTGGACGACTGTGTCAAATTCTTAAACCGGGAAATCCGGCGCGGGAACCGGTACGACGCCATTGTGATGGATCCGCCCTCCTACGGCCGGGGGCCTGGGGGCGAAATCTGGAAGTTGGAGGAGCAGGTATACCCGCTTGTCGAACTGTGCGCCAAGGTGCTCAGTGAACGCCCGCTCTTTCTGCTTTTAAACTCCTACACCACGGGGCTTTCCCCGTCGGTGATGGAATATATGTTGGCGAGCGTGCTCCTGCCGCAGTTCGGCGGAAGGACCAGCTCGGATGAAATCGGCCTGCCGGTCAAGCAGAACGGCCTGGTCCTTCCCTGCGGGGGGACGGCCATTTTTCACGGAAAATAAAACGCGAAGGTCCAAAGAGGGAACAGGATGACAAACATCATTGAAACAGAAGACCTGCGGTTTGAATACACCTCCGAGGAGGAGGGGGCGCGGGTGGTGCTAAACGGGGTGGACCTATCCATCCGCAAGGGCGAGTTTGTGGCGGTGCTGGGGCACAACGGGTCGGGAAAGTCCACTCTTGCCAAGCACTTTAACGCCATGCTCCTGCCTTCGGGCGGAAAATGCTTTGTGGCAGGGATGGATACGGCTGACGAGGAAAAGCGGTTTGACATCCGCCAGACGGTGGGAATGGTGCTGCAAAACCCTGATAACCAGCTGGTGGCCACCATCGTCGAGGAGGATGTGGCTTTCGGCCCGGAAAATATGGGAGTGCCTCCTGAGGAAATCCGCAAGCGGGTGGATGAGGCTTTGAAAGCAGTAGGGATGTACGAGTACCGCCGCCACGCGCCTCACAAGCTGTCCGGCGGACAAAAGCAGCGCATTGCTATTGCGGGCATCATCGCCATGCAGCCCGCCTGCATTGTTTTGGACGAGCCCACCGCCATGCTCGACCCCAGAGGCCGGGAGGAGGTCATTTCCACCATTCACCGGCTGTGCAGCGAAATGGGGATCACCATTGTCCTCATCACCCACTACATGGACGAAACGGTGGACGCTGACCGGGTGGTGGTGATGGACGACGGGCGGATTTTACTGTCTGGTATGCCCAGGGAGGTTTTCTCCCAGGTTTCCCGGCTCAAGGCGGTGGAGCTGGACGTACCCCAGGCTACCCGACTCATCTACCGGCTGCAAAAGGCCGGGGTGAAGGGGCTGCCGGCGGGAGTGCTCACCGACGACGAGTGCATCGAAGTGCTGTCAAATCTGCTGGAGGTGAACGGATGCCCATCCTCGAAACCAAGGAATTAAGCTATGTCTACGGCCAGGGGACCCCATTTGAGAAAAGGGCGGTGGATTCGGTTTCCATCGCCATCGACGAGGGGGAATTCGTGGGCGTCATTGGGCACACGGGTTCGGGCAAGTCCACCCTGGTGCAGCATCTAAACGGGCTGATTAAGCCCACCTCCGGCACCGTACTGGTGGACGGGCGGGACATTTGGGCTGAGCCGAAAAAAATCCGGTCGGTACGCTTTGAGGTGGGGCTTTGCTTTCAGTACCCGGAATACCAGCTTTTCGCGGAAACGGTGTATAAGGACATTGCCTTCGGCCCGCAGAACATGGGCCTTAGTGAAGACGAGGTGAACAGCCGGGTCAAAAGCGCGGCTCAGTTCGTCTCCTTAAAGCCGGAGCTTTTAGAGAAGTCCCCTTTCGACCTGTCCGGCGGGGAAAAGCGCCGGGCGGCCATCGCAGGGGTGCTGGCCATGGAGCCGAAGGTGCTGATTCTCGACGAGCCCACCGCCGGCCTGGATCCCAAAGGTCGGGACGTGATTTTAGGGCAGATCCGCGAGTACCAGAAGGAGCGGGGCTCCACGGTGCTGCTGGTGTCCCACTCCATGGAGGACGTGGCCCGGGTTTCCTCCAAGGTGCTGGTGATGAACGAATCGAAATGCGCCATGTACGGCACGGTGGACGAAGTGTTCACACGGGCATCCGAGCTTGCCGGGATGGGGCTGAATATCCCCCAGGTCACCCGGATTTTCCTCGGGCTCAAGGCCCGGGGCTACGATGTGAACACCTGCGTCTATACCGCCCGGCAGGGGCGCGACGAGATTCTGCGGCTTCTTTCTAAGGCGAAGGGAGGGGCAGCTACATGATTCGGGACATTACCTTCGGCCAGTTCTTTCCGGCCAAATCGCCCATCCACGCTTTAGACCCCCGCACGAAGCTGGTCCTAGTGGTGGCGTACATCGTCATGGTCTTCATCGGCAACAACTTCTTCTGCCTAGGGCTGGCCGCCGCTTTTCTCATTTTAGTCACGGCGTTGTCCAGGGTTCCCGTGAAGATGATTTTGCGTTCCATCCGGCCGATCTGGTTTGTCATCGCCTTTACGGCGATTTTAAACATCTTCTATATCCAAGGCGAGGTTCTCCTGTTCGAATGGGGATTTATCCACATTTATGACCGAGGAGTATTCACCGCGTTGTTTATGGCAGTGCGTATTATACTGGTAGTTATGGGAAGCTCTTTGCTTACCTACACCACCTCCCCCACCGACCTGACCGATGGGCTGGAGCGGCTTTTGTCCCCGCTGAAAATTTTCAAGCTGCCGGTTCACGAGTTTGCTTTGATGATGACCATTGCCCTGCGCTTTATTCCCACCCTCATTGAGGAGACGGACAAGATCATGTCGGCCCAGAAGGCCAGAGGGGCGGATTTGGAATCGGGCGGGCTGCTAAAGCGGGTGAAGGCGCTGGTCCCCATTCTCATTCCCCTTTTTGTCTCCTCCTTCCGCCGGGCTTTTGACCTGGCTACCGCCATGGAATGCCGGTGCTACCATGGCGGAGAAGGGCGTACCCGGATGAAGAAACTGCAGATGCACGCGGGGGATTATTGGGCCTTTGGGGTGACTATTTTGGTTTTCGGCGGCATCATCGCCGCCTCCATCCTGCTGCCGAAGGTTTACTAAGGAAAGGGAATCGGGATGCGAAACATACTTTTGACCCTGCGCTATGACGGCAGCCGGTACCATGGCTGGCAGGTCCAGCAAAACGCCCAGTCGGTGCAGGCGGTGCTGCAAAACGCCATGGAAGGGCTTCTGGGCACCCGTCCGGACGTAAAGGGATGCAGCCGCACGGATGCGGGCGTCCATGCGGACATGTTCTGTGTCAGCTTTCAGACAGACAGCCGGATTCCCTGCGAGCGCATCATCCCAGCCCTCAACGTACGCCTGCCTTTTGACATTGCCGTATACGGCTGCCGGGAGGTTCCTCTTTCCTTTCACGCCCGGTATTCCTGCAAGGGAAAGCGGTACTGTTACCGGATGTATAACGCCCCGGTCCGCAACCCTTTCTGGCAGGACCGGGCCCTTCATTACCGGCATCCTTTGGACGCGCAGCTTTTGCATGAGGCGGCCCAGGCGTTTGTGGGCCGGCATGACTTTGCCGCTTTCTGCTCGTCCAAAAGCGACGTGGAGGACACGGTACGCACCGTTTGGGCGGCAAAGGTGGAGCGGGATGGAGATCTCATCACCTTCTCGGTGGAAGGGGACGGATTTCTTTACAATATGGTGCGGATTATGGTGGGTACCTTGCTGGAGGTGGCCCAGGGAAAACGGTCCAAGGCCTCTATCAAGGCCAGCCTCGAAAGCGGCCTGCGCACGGCGGCAGGGCCGACGGCGCCCGCCTGCGGGCTGATTTTAAAGCAGGTTTTCTATGACGAACGGGACTTCATCGAAGAATAGGAGGTGACGGGCCATGTTCCGCCACAAAAGCGGACGGTTGCGCCGTCCGGACGAACCGGCGCAGGATACGCCCAAAGAGGAAGAGCCCAAGCTCAAGCTGGTAAAAGAGCGGCCCAAACGGCGCCGGGGTCTGAAGCTGTTCCTTTGGCTGTGCGTGCTGGTGCTGGTAGCCGGCACGGCGGTATGGGGCGTTGCCAACCGGGACTTGTTTTCCGGGGTGCGCATCGAGGAATGGTTCGACCAGGCCTTCGGCAACTATGGAACGGGAGACGGCTTTCCTGTAACGGCGGCGGGCAGCGAGGTATCCGACCTTGCCGTCATCGGCCCGGACGTGGCGCTGTTGTCCGATTCCTCCCTCCAGCTTTTTAACGACACAGCCAAGGAAATCTACTCCCGCCAGCACAAGTTTCAGACACCTGTGCTGCGCAAAACCGATACCCGGGCGCTGCTATATGACCGGGGCTCTACCGGCTACCGGGTGGAAAACCGCAAACGCACGGTGATAACCGGCAAGACCGAGTATAACCTCCTGGCCGCGGACATCAGCCAAAGCGGCGATTTGGTGCTGGTGACGGAGGGAACGGGTGGATATGTATCCGAGCTAACGGTACTGGGCAGCGACCTGAAAACGGTCCGGTTCAAATGGTCCTCCGCGTCCAACATGGTGGTGGACGTAGCCGCTGCGCCCGACGGCAAAAGTGCAGCGGCAGCCACTGTTTTCGCTAAGGACGGGGGACTCGGTTCCAGCTTAACTCTTCTGGACTTTGCAAGCGATACGCCCACCTATCTCAACTTCAACGACACCCTCTTTTTCGCGGTACGCTACTGCGGCGGCCGGGTCATCGGCATTGGGGACGACCGGATTGTCAGCGTCAAACCGGACGGCAGCGACATGCAGGAATTCTCTTATGGCGACGCGTACTTAGCCGCCTGGGACCTGGAGGAAAACGGCCGGCTCGCCGTCGCCCTCTCTCCTTATGAGGACCGGCGGGAATGCAGCGTAACCTTCTTGGACGCCGCTCTCTCCCAGACCGCAAGCGTTGCGGCAGGGGAAGTGCGGGCCTTGTCGTGCAGCGGGGGGCTGACGGCGGTGCTTGCATCCAGCGCAGTCACCGCGTATTCCGCCGACGGCGCTGCGGTGGCATCGGCACAGGTTTCCGCCAGCGGTTCCCAGGTGGCCCTCAGAGAGAAAACGGCTTATGTACTGGAAGGCCGCACGGTTGCCTCTTATCCCCTTTCGTAGTAGATGGGGGGAGAGAACTGGACGCAAATGTGCACAAAAATGGGGGATTCCCCATCAAGGGACGGGAGTTTTCCCCCGTCCCTTTTTCTATGGATGGGATTTCCTTTTTATTTGCAGGGCTTTTTGCAGTCAAATTCCGGGTTAAAAGCGTAGAAGTTCTTATAATCCAGCTTATCGGTTGCCAGGCGCAGCCCTTCGCCGAACCGCTGGTAATGAACCACTTCGCGCTGCCGGAGGAACTTGATGGGGTCGCGCACATCGGGATCGTCGCACATACGAAGGATGTTGTCATAGGTGGTGCGCGCCTTTTGTTCGGCAGCCAGGTCCTCGTGCAGGTCGGTAATGGTATCGCCCTTGACCTGAAAATACGCAGACGTAAACGGCGCACCACTGGCGGCAACCGGATAGATGCCGGTGGTGTGGTCCACAAAATAGGTGTCGAAGCCGCTCTTCTTGATTTCTTCCGGCGTCAGGTTCTTGGTCAGCTGATAGACGATGGCGGCGATCATTTCAAAATGCGCCAGTTCCTCGGTGCCGATATCGGTCAGCAGGCCTTTGAGCTCCGGATAGGGCATGGTATAGCGCTGGCTCAGATAGCGAAGGGATGCGCTCAACTCGCCGTCCGGGCCGCCGTACTGGGTGATGATAATTTTTGCAAGGGCGGGATTGGGGTTTGCGATTTTTACCGGGTATTGCAGTTTTTTCTCATAACTCCACATTCAGCTAGCACTCCTTTCCATCTTCCCACGGCCATGGGCCCTGGGTCCAGGCCCAGCGGTTGTTGCAGTCGGTATTGTTGTTGGCGTCACTGATATTCAAAATCAGCGGGCCGAACTTGCTCTCGTATTCCTTGAGCAGCGCCTTATACTTGATGTCGTACGCTTCCAGCTTACGCATGGCTTCCTTGTCGCAGTTGTGGGTATCCAGGAAAATGTGCAGTTCCCACATGGCAAAGGAAAGGGCGGACAGCCTGCGAAGCATGGCCTCGCGTTCGTTGGTCGACTCCATTAAATGCACCCTCTCTTTCCGCCTAAAAACGGCTTATCCAATTCGGGGAATATGGTTCCCGCGTGAAACCCCTGTTCCGGCTCATAAATCGATTCCAGAAACTGAAGCGGCACATATGCCATGGCAACCGGCGTCTGGGCAGGGAATTTGGTTTGTGCGCAGGTATAGTCAGCAAACAAATCAAAATCTTTGTTCATGTCAATGCTCCTTTCGCTTACTGGATACGCTGCATATCCGATAGCAGTATATGAAACGCTTCCCGGACAGGTACCAGGCTAATTCCATTCTGATGTTCGCCGCAAAGCTGCATAAACTTCTAGCCGCCCGCGTATCCATAAAAGAACCCTTTCTCCACCCTCTATTTTGTAAGAGAACCGTGCGGAAAAAATTTTTCTAGACCTTGCAAAACAAGCGGAAACTTGCTATCATAAATCTATACAAATGAAATCAGGAGGTCGCTTTATGAGTAACGATCCTTTCAATCCAAACGAGGGCATAGACAATACTCAGCCTGTTGTGCCCACAGAGCCGTCCGCCAATCCTGCACCGCAGGCTTCTTCGCAAAACGAAGGCACAAACGCTTACCAGGAGCCCGGTGCTCCCTATCAGGCGCCTGTAAGTCAGCCCACCCCTCCGCCTTCCGCTTATCCGCCTCCTTACCAGGCACCCAGTGATCCGACCACTCCCCCGCCTTCTGCTTACCCGCCTCCTTATCAGGCGCCTCAGCAGACCAATTCCTACGGCAATGCAAACAATCCTTATCCCCAGCAGCCGGTTTATACCGTGCCCCAGCCGAAGCCTGCCAACGGTATGGCAATCGCGTCCTTGGTGCTTGGTATTCTATCCATCGTTTGCTGCTGCGCCGGTTTCTTCGGCATCTTGCCCGGCGTCATCGGCCTGATTCTCGCCATCATCTGCTTTTCGAAGGGCAATAAAGGCGGGATGGCGGTTGCCGGCCTGGTGCTCAACATCATTGGTGTTGCCTTGGCGGTGGTGGCTCTGATTATGCTGATTGCAGACGGGTCCCTGGCTCAGATTATCTATGCGATAGAGAGCGGCGATTTGGACGACCTCTATTATTACTATTACCGTGACCTTATGATGATTTTCCCGCGGTAACGCTTTCAACACAACGAAAAGCGCCGTGTGCAAAGAATTGCACACGGCGCTTTTCTTATTCCGGGTTCCTTAATTCGCTGATCAGTTCATTGATAACCTGAATCTGCCGTTCCGTCAGCCCCTCTGCATTGAGGCGGCGGCAGTTCTCCAGCCCCAGCAAATAATCCGTCGATACGCCAAACACGCTTGCCAGCCGGATGAGTATGTCATAGGACGGGTATCGTATTCCGGTTTCGTAGGCGCTGACCATGGATTTTGTTACGCCAATCAACTGTGCTAGCTGTCGCTGGGTCATGTGCTTACCTGTTCTAAGTGTTTTGAGTCGATCCCCTAAGTCAACCATCCGTTACACCTGCCTTACACAATAAGTGTACTCATACAAAGTCAACCATTGGCATATCTTATTACTAAATATAGTTGACTTATTTTAGAATGTGCAGTAAAATAAAAACCATTCTGGTAGCTCAGAAAAATCGGATGGGAATGGCAGGCACCATCGAATGTATACAAAAAGGGCGCAGGACAACAAAAGCGAAAAAAAGAATCAGAATTTCAGTAAAGTCTTGCCGTTTTGTTCTATTCTGGCAGCAATGGCCTGTCTTGTCCTTTTGACAGCGGCTATATTCTATCTGTGGGACTGGGAATTGTTTTCTTCCGCCAGTTTCTTTTGGGGCGGCTTTTTGCTGGCTTGTTTTGTGCTCGTTCTTTTTGTATTGTTTTTTCTGTATCTCTGGACCAAAAAGCAGAGATAAAAGCAGTTTCGTCGAAAACAAAATAAAGGCGGCATGACGTTTCGGTCATGCCGCCTTTATTTTGTTTTCGAATCAACGCCTAAAAGCCAGTCCGTGGTAACGCCCAACGCATCCGCAATAATGGGCAATTCAAAATCCGGCACAAGTCTTTTCCCCGTCTCAATCCGGCTGACTGCCATTTGCCCCATCTGCAAGCCCCGCAGCTGAAGCCGTGCCGCCAGAATTTCCTGAGACATCTTCGCTTGCTTGCGTGCCTCTTTGATGCGTTCGCCTGAAATATTGCACCGATCGCCAAGTGTGTAAAGCCGCATAGTCACCCCACCGCTAATCATCTTTTCCATATTTATTCTTGACAATACCACGAACGTTAGATACAATTATAAAAAAGATGATTAAAAGTCGGTTTTTCGTCGAGGGCAATTTCTACAAAACCAATCTGAGGGGTACAAGGCTATGCACAAAGGCAATCTGATTGTCACGACAAAAAAAGTGCAGATTGTGCGTTTGGCCATCCTCGCTGTCAGCTTTCCCTTTTTCTATTTCCTCGGAATCTATTGCTTGAACAATCCGGCGGCCTTTCGCCCGGTAAGCTGCACTTGCTACGAATCGCTTTCCTATCTCTTTGGCACCCTGCTGATTGCCTTTCCCGTTGTCGCTATTTTGACGGTTTGGAAGAGCCAATCGTCTTATGTAGCGGTATATGAAACCTGTGTGGAGGGATGCACTGTATTCAAAGGGACCAAGTTTCAATTGCCCTTTTCCGCGATTCAAACCATCCGTGTCACGAACCATCGCCTGTTTCTCCAGACGCAGGACAAAACCTATGCGGTCACGGCAATGGCAAACCGAAACCAAGCCATATTGGAAATTCAAAAGAGAATCCCGCCGGCGCCTTAACACAACGAAGCCGGCAAAGATCTTTTGTGGACGAAAAGCAGAGAGGCAGAGCTAAATAAGCTCTGCCTCTCTGCTTTATGCCTATTTTTTATTCTTTGTTCAGCTTCTTTGCCGCTACGAGCAGCATCATCGGCCGGCGAAGCTCCTCTTTCATGTCGGGAACAGCGGCAAGCAAATCCGGCGCAGGCATCGGCTCTACAACGGAGGAAATCGAAAAGCCCGCGTGCAGAAGGCTGTTTAGGTAGGTAGTTAGGGTTCTGTGGTACTTAACCACGTCCTCGCCTAAGAAAATGAGCCGTGCGCCTTCCAATCCCTGTACCGAACGGGACATCCGGCTATACTGTTGGAAAAACGTTTTCTCGTCGTATTTGTTCTCTTTCATGAGATTCTCCTGATCATCCGGTCCCAAAACTGCATCGGGCACGGTCTCTACTTGGCTGCATTCAGCGCATAAACGGATAAAAGGGCAGGTTTCGCACCACCAGGAAAACCACCACCAAGCCGGTGAAAATCAGCGCATACGCGCCCGCATGGCGAATATGCGGCGGCCGGTATTCCCGGCGAAGGCATCCGACCAACAGCCAGATCCACATGCTTAAAAGGACTGCCGCCATCAGAACCACCAACGGGTTATAATAGACCGCCTGCCCGATCTGGCCATGGAGAAGAGATTCGATTGCCCTGGTCCCTCCGCAGCCCACGCAGCGAAATCCCGTCACGCGATAAAAAAAACATGGTGGGAAAATTCCCACCAGTTTGGCCGGCGTGCATAAAAACCACAAAGCCGCTCCTATGTACAATGCGGCACTCCCGCCGCATATCCACGCGTTTCCCTTTCTCGTTCTCCATAAAAAGTCGGAAATGCGGTGTTCCCTCATCGGTTCCTCCTTTGTACCCTAGCGCCCAAACCGTTTGGGCGGCAAAATATACCCGATCCGCCGGTCGAAAATGTCCACGTCCGCCATGATCTGGCCCGGCGTTTCCTCCATCATCCGGGAAAGCAGACTTTCCGGAATTCCCTGGGCAAAAAGCAAATCCCGGATGGCAAGCAGGTCCGCCCCCCGCCTGCCGTACGCCTCATGGGCATCGGATGCAAGGCAGTCAATAGCGTCCGCCCGCAGCATCGCCTGTGCCAGCTTCATCGGCTTAGGACCGAAGGCACCCACCAGGCTTTGGGCTGTCACCTGCAGCACCGCTCCCTTTTCCAAAAGGAGATTGGGAATGTCGTAATTCTCCTGAAAATAAGCATATCGCTCCGGATGAGCGATTACAGGAATCAAACCCTGATCGAAAATCAACTCGACGTAATCAAATACCTCCTGCATGGGAATAGGGGAAAAGGGCATTTCCGCCAACAGATACCGAGTATCGCCCAAAGAAAGCCTTTTCAACTGGTCCCGGCGGGAATACAACTCCGGGCGCATGGCCACCTCGGCTCCCACCCGAATCTCGAGGGACTGCCCGCTCTCCGCCAGACCGTTTTTCAAAAGTGCAAGGCGCTCTTCCCGCTTTTCCAGAAATGCGTCGGTAGCCTCCACGTCATAAAAATGAGGGGTGGCCACGATGGTTTTCACTCCACTCTCCGCAGCTGCGGCGCACATTTCGAGGGACTCTTCCAGAGAAGAAGCCCCATCGTCCATCTTGGGAAGAATATGCGTGTGGATATCGACCATCGAGGTCACCCCCTCGGTTTGCTGCTGGTTTATTTCTTCCTAGAAGAGGCCGACGCCTTGGAGGCCGACGAGGAAGAAGACGTTTCCGGCTCGGAAGGAACGGTGCCGTCCTCATAAATAAACTCGTGCATCAGCAGGCCGTTTTCCTTGGTATCATAGTCCACCGTGGAGAGCATTTGGCCGCTAAATTCATGGGAACCGTATTTCCAGGTATCGTCCACCGGTAAACGGAACTCCTCCACCGGGTATTGCAGATAAGTCATGGAATTATAGGCAAGCGAAAGAACCTCGTTTGTAGGGATGTTGGTCTTTACATGAGGCAAAACCGAGTTTGCCAGGCCTACAATCTTGAACACATCCATATTCTTCGCGCTCTTTACCACCGCCTGAATGACGTTGCGCTGGCGCTGGGTGCGCTGGAAGTCGTCGCCCGCCATTTTGCGGATACGGGCGTAGGACAAGGCCGCATTGCCGTCGAGCAGGTTCACACCCTCGTGCAGATCGCCCAAGGTCCCGTAATATTCTCTGTCCAGATGCTCGACTTCCGCCTCGGTCAGTTCGATTTCCACACCGCCCAGGGTATTGACCACCTGCTCGAACATCTCGAAGTTCACAATGGCGTACTTATCAATCTTAAAATTGTAATTGTACTCGATGGTATCCATCAATAGGTCTGGCCCGCCCAGAGTATAGGCATGGTTGAGCTTCATGTCGTAGTACCCGGGAATGGTCACCCAGCTGTCGCGCATCAGAGAAATCATTTTCAGCTTTTGATGGGTGTTGTCCAGCGAGACGATGATCATGCTGTCGGTGTTGCCTGACAGGCTCTCGGTGCGGGAATCCACGCCGATGAGCAAGACGTTATATACGTCCTCGTCGATCACCGCCAGGTCCGGCATAGACTGGTCAGAATTGAGCGGCACCGACGGCCAGGAAGGCGTAGGCACCTCCGAACCGGTCCTGCCTACGATCACCCATACGGCAACAACCACTGCAATGATCGCCAGGACAATCAACCCCAGACATCCCAGGGTCGTATATTTCGCAACCTTTTTTCCGGACTTTTTTTCATTGCCCAGCTCGTTAAGATCCACTTCATCGTTTTTCTTTTTCATAACGGCTCCTTTTTTCACAGTATTTCTCTTTTGGACGGCGATATGTATCCGCATGCAAAATCTCGCCGAAAAACCGTCCCCCTCTATGAAAACCGGGCCTTTCTTCCCAGTTCACCCTTCCTCATATTTTTCTATTATGCAATTATCCAAAGAAAATTACAAGTCTTTTTTTCTCAAAATAGATGGAATTTGCGCGGAATTTGCTTGATTTCTCGTTTTTTTACAACTCGGATACACCGCCCGCTTCCTCCCTTTCCAGGGCAAACACCAGATGCGGCATATCCATATGGTAATAATGCTTCACAATTTTATCAATAGGTTTCATTCCCAGTCGGCGTGCCACCTTCTGGGACGCGTGGTTATTCTCTCGGATGATGGCCACCACCCGGCTGGCGCCCAGTTGCTCAAAGGCATACCGCTTACAGCCCTGGGCCGCCTCGGTGGCATACCCGCGGTGCCAGACGCTGCGTCGAAACAGGTACCCAATTTCGATTTCCTGCCCGCGGCCCGTCTCCTGCCAAGTAAGCCCAGTCTGGCCGAGGAACTCGCCGGTATCCCTGCGTTCCACCGCCCACAACCCGAAGCCGTCGCGCCGGTACCGCTCCAACTGGCGTTCGAGCCAGTCTTCTACCTCCTCATCGGAAAAGGCATGCTCATAGGCGTACATGACCTTTTCATCCTGCAAAACCGTGCAGAGGTTGTGAAAATCGGCTTTGGTCATCTCCCGCAGCCGCAGCCGCCTGGTTTGTAAAATTTCCTTCATCTATATTTCCTCCCAACACAAGGACCGGCCCGCTTTCCGGAAGGGTTCCGAGAAGCGGGCCGATTTCTATTTCGTTTGTCCGTAATAAGCGCCGGGGCCGTGCTTGCGAAGAAAGTGCTTGTCAAGCAGCGCCTGCTGCATGGACGGGCGCGCGGCCGTCTGGGGCAGCACCTCCGTGTGCCAGGCCATCATGGCCACCTCTTCGAGGACCACGGCATTGTGCACCGCATCCTTAGGGGTGCTTCCCCAAGTGAAAGGCCCGTGGGCTTTCACGAGAACCGCAGGGATCTGCTGGGGATCGATGCGTTTCTTTTGAAAGGTTTCCACCATCACCCGGCCGGTTTCCCATTCGTATTCCCCATGGATTTCCTCCTCGGTGAGGGCCCTGGTACAGGGAACCGGGCCGTAGAACGCGTCGGCGTGGGTAGTGCCGTAGGCGGGAATATCCCGCCCGGCCTGGGCCCAGATGGTAGCCCAGCGGGAATGGGTATGGACGATGCCGCCAAGAGACGGAAACCTTCGGTAAAGCTCCAGGTGGGTAGGGGTATCGGAGGAAGGATTGAGGGACCCTTCCACCACGTCGCCCTCCAAACTGACCACCACCATGTCCTTAGCTGTCATCTCCTCATAGGAGACGCCGGAGGGCTTGATGACCACCAGGCCCGATGCCCGGTCGATGCCGGAGACGTTGCCCCAGGTAAAGACCACCAGGCCGTGGGCCGGCAGCTGCAAATTGGCGGCAAAGACCTCCTCTTTGAGTGCTTCCAGCATGTCTCGTTCCTCCGCTTTCTCAGGATTTGAGTTTCCAATAGAGATCGTTCCACATCAGTTCCTTCTCCAGCTCCTCGAGCTTGGTATCCTTGCCGATGTGAACAAATTCGATGTCCATAATCCGGGCGAAATCCCGCAGGATTTCCGCGTCCAGCCCGTAGCTTAAGACGGTATGGTGGGCGCCGCCCGCCAGTATCCAGCCTTCCGCCGAAGTCGTCAGGTCCGGCAACGGCTTCCACATAACCTGGGCCACCGGGAGCTTTGGCATCTCCTCAAAGGGAGCGGTGGCATGTACGTCGTTGACAATCATGCGCATCCGGCCGCCCATATCCACAAGGCTGATGACAACGGCGTCCCCTTCCCCGGTCTTGAAGGTCAGGCGGGCCGGGGGTTCCCGGTCTCCAATGCCCAGGGGATGGACCTCGATGCAGGGCTTGGTCACCGCGATGTCCGGGTCCACCTCCAGCATATGGGCGCCCAAAATGCCCGGATTTTGCGGGTCCATATGATAGGTATAGTCTTCCATAAAAGCAGTGCCGCCGGAAAGGCCGGTGCTCATAAGCTTGACGATGCGGTGAAGGGCGGCGATTTTCCAGTCCCCTTCCCCGCCGAAGCCGTAGCCGTCAGCCATCAGGTTTTGCACCGCAAGGCCGCCCAACTGCCGAAGCTGCTGCAGGTCCTGGAAGTTGTCGGTAAACGCGCCGAAGCCGCCTACCTCCAGGAACTTGCGCAGAGCCACTTCCAGCTTCGCCTGGTAGCGCACCGCATCCACATCGTCGGTGTGAAGGTCATACCGTTCCCGGTATTCCTTCATTTTGGCGTCGATCTGGGCCTCGGTCACCCGGTCGACAATGCTGACTAAGTCTCCCACGCCCCAGGAATTGACCGACCAGCCCAGCTTAATCTGGGCTTCCACCTTGTCCCCTTCGGTGACGGCTACCTCGCGCATATTGTCCCCGAACCGGCACACCTTCAGCCGGCGGCTCTCATACGCGCCGATGGCCGCGCGCATCCAGCGCCCCACCCGGGCACGGGTGGCTTCGTCCCCCCAGTACCCGGCGATGACCTTGCGGGGCAGGCGAAGCCTAGCGCCGATAAAGCCGTGTTCCCGGTCCCCGTGGGCGGACTGGTTGAGATTCATGTAATCCATGTCGATCTCGTCAAAGGGAATGTCCCGGTTAAACTGGGTGTGCAGATGCAGCCAGGGCTTCGTAAGCCTCGTCAGTCCTCCGATCCACATTTTCGACGGCGAGAAGGTATGCATCCAGGTGATGACACCCACACAGGACTCGTCGGCGCTGGCTTTGGTCATCACGTCGGTAATCTCGCTGGCATTTCGCACCGCCGGCATACACACCACCCTGCCGGGAACCGACGGGTCCTCGTCGAGAGCCTTGGCAATGATTCTGGCATGGTCGTTTACCTGGCGCACCACCTCGGCCCCATACAAATCCTGGGTACCGGCGATGAACCAAAAGGTGTATTGCTGCTCCATAATGAATTCCCCTTTTCCTTATAAACCGTTGAAACCCATCCCCATAAAGACGGATGTTCTATCCTAAGCGGTCAATTCGCCTGCTTTTTGATGGCCTTGAGCCGCTTCATCACATCGTTTTCCCCGCGGCCGAAATAGTCGTGGAGGCTTTTGTATTCTGCGTAAAGCCGGTCGTACACCTGCGCGTGCTCGGCCACCGGCTCATACGCCGCTTCTTTTACCTTGCCCATCTTACGCGCCGCGTCGAACACGTCGGCAAAGCCGCCCGCATCCTTTCCGGCAGCAACCGCGGCGAAGATGGCGCTGCCCAGCGCCGGGCCCTGCTCAGAGCCTGCAATGCGCACCGGCATGCGCAGCACATCCGCGTAAATCTGCATAGCCATAGGGTCCTTCTGGCTGATGCCGCCCGAGGCGTAAAATGCGTCCACCGGCACCCCGTTTTCCCGGAAGGTTTCCACGATCATACGGGTACCGTAAGCGGTGGCTTCGATGAGGGCGCGATAGATGTCCTCCGGCTTTGTCTGCAAGGTCATCCCCAGAATCAGGCCGGTCAGGTCCACATCCACCAGCACCGACCGGTTGCCGTTGAACCAGTCCAGCGCCAGAAGGCCGCTCTCTCCTGGCTTTCGCTGCTGGGCCTTTTGACGAAGATAAGTATGAATGTTGACTCCCTTTGCCTTGGCGTCCTCCTGGTAGGCTGCGGGCAGGCAATTGTCCACAAACCAGGCAAAATGATCCCCCACGCAGGACTGGCCCGCCTCATAACCGAAGTAGCCCGGCATGACCCCGTCGGCCACCACGCCGCACATGCCCGGAACCTTACGTTCCTCCTCGCCCATGAGGATGTGGCAGGTAGAGGTGCCTATAATGGCAAGGAGCTTACCCGGCCCGTCGATGCCCACCGCCGGCACGCATACATGGGCGTCCACGTTGCCCACGGCTACCGCCGTCCCCGGGTTTAACCCGGTGAGCCCGGCGGCCTTTTGGGTGATTTCTCCGGCCTTTTTCCCCAAAGGGGTGATGGTTCTGGACAGCTTTTCATCCACCACATGGCGAAGCCGCTCGTCCAATGCGGCAAAAAAGTCCTCCGGCGGGTATCCATCGCGTTTGGACCAGATTTCCTTATACCCGGCGGTGCAGGAATTGCGGGTTTCCACCCCGGTCAGTTGCCAGACAATCCAGTCCGCCGCCTCGATGAACCGGTCCATGGCTTCGTACACCTCAGGGGCCTCGTCGAGAATCTGCCACAGCTTCGGGATGGCCCACTCAGACGAAATCTTGCCCCCATACCGGGCCAGAAAGGCTTCTCCCCGTTCTTCGGCGATGGCGTTGAGACGATTGGCCTTATCCTGCGCCGCGTGATGCTTCCAGAGCTTTACATAGGCATGAGGCTCGTCTTTCCACTGGGGCAGGAAGCAAAGGGGCGTGCCGTCCGCTTTCACCGGCAGGACCGTACAGGCGGTGAAATCCGTCCCGACGCCGATCACATCGTCAGGCGAGACGCCCGCCTCCCGGAGTACCGCCGGGATGGTATGCCCCAGCGCCTGCAGATAATCCGCCGGATCCTGAAGCGCCCAGTCCGAAGGCAGTCTACGGCCACTGGGTAGCTGCTTGTCCATCACCCCGTGGGGATACTCGTATACGGCAGCGGCAACTTCCCGTCCGCTGGGTACCTCCACGAGCACCGCTCTTGCGGACAACGTCCCAAAATCCACCCCAATGGTGTATTTCATATCGTCTCTTCCTCTCACATACATGGTTCTATTTTAAAGGAGATTTGAAAAAGGCGCCGAATCCGCTCCTCCGCAGATCCGGCGCCTTTTTCAATGCAACCCTTTTTTCACCCGATCCAAACGGTTTGGCTATTCGACAAAGCCCATCCCCTTCTTAAGGATCTGCTTCATGTTTTCCTTTTGCTCCCGCGTGACCCCTTTGGAGATGGTATACTCCGCACCAAAGGTATTGTCCGGCTGCATGGCCCTCTTCATCTTCTCCAGATAATCGTCCAGAGAACAAACCAGCTTGGCCGGGTTTCCGGCGTAAACGCCGCCGGAAGGCAGGTCCTTGGTCACCACGCTGTTGGCTCCCACGATCACCCGGTCCCCAATCCTGCAATTGGGAAGAATCGTACTGTTGGCCCCGATAAACACCTGGTTTCCAATGGTGACCAAGCCGATCTTCGTATACCCCAGAAACATCTTCGTACTGGCGTCATGGGCCAGAATGTGCACCCGGGGCGCCAGCGTCACGTCGTCGCCGATGGTAATCAGCCAGCAGTGGGACGGGTCGAGAATGCAGCCCTTTTGGGGCTGAAAATTCTTTCCTACCGTCAAGCCCCGCTGGACAAGCACCGCAAGCGGCGTCTCCCCGCGCAGCTTGGCCACAACGGCGGCCTTTTGCTTTTGAATCCAGCTCATGAAATTTTTCCTTCTTCCTTACAACTGGGACGCCGCCCATCCGATCTGGACGGCAAATCCTAGACTTGCATTACATTTATATGGAATATTCGCTCATTTTCCATTTAGTTGTTCTGTCTAGCCTTACAAGATGGACAAAGAAATAGCAATTTGTCCATACGGTTGTTCGTACATTTACAGTGTAGATTATAACAGTCCAATCCGCGCTGGTCAAGGTGAAATTTTCAAGGTGCATGTAGAAAAAAGGGGAAGATTTTTTACTTTTTTAACAATTGTGATAAATGCGTGGCCGCCAGCTGCACCCCGGCCTTGCCCGAATGGAAATTAAGCCCTCCCTGCATCCAGACGGCATAGGGTTCTCTGAGCGGCGCGTCGGCGGACAGTTCAATGGACGCGCCCATGGTAAAGGCGCCTGCCGCCATGATGACCTGGCTGTCGTAGCCGGGCATGTCCCAAGGCTCGGGGGTGACAAAGGCGTCCACAGGCGCCCCCGCCTGCATGCCCTGGCAGAAGGCAATGAGGTTTTCCGGGGTCTCGAGCTTAATGGCCTGAATGATATCGTGCCGTTCTTCCAAAGGCTCGGGGGTGACTGCGAAGCCCAGCTCCTTCATAAGCCCAGCGGCGAACACAGCGGTTTTCAGCGCTTCTCCGGTAACGTGAGGGGCGTGAAACAGGCCCATAAACAGCTCCCTGGTGTGCCCGAGCGTGGCGCCGATTTCCCGGCCCACCCCGGCGGTGGTGTGCCGGCAGGCACACAGCTCGATCAGATCCGACCGGCCGGCAATATAGCCGCCGGTAGGGGCTACGCCGCCGCCCGGATTTTTGATGAGGGAACCTGCCATCAGATCGGCGCCGTAGGCGGTGGGTTCCGCCTCGTCCACAAACTCGCCGTAGCAATTGTCCACCATCACCACCACGCCCGGCTTCTTTTTCTTGACGAAACGGGCGATTTCCCCGATGGTTTTGGCCGACAGGCTCTTTCGAAGGGTATAGCCCCGGGAGCGCTGAACATACACCATCTTTACCGTGTCGTCCAGTGCCTGCTCGATCTTGTCGTAATCCGGCTCCCCATCCTCTTTGAGGGCCACCGAATCAAAGGCGATGCCAAAGTCCTTCAAAGAGCCCTGACCGCTGCCCCGCAGGCCGATGACCGAATGGATGGTGTCATAGGGGATGCCAGTGACGGAAAGCATTTTATCTCCCGGACGCAGCACGCCGAAGAGGGCCACCGACAGGGTATGGGTGCCAGACAGAAAGGAATGGCGCACCAGGGCGTCCTCGGCGTCCATAGCGTCGGCGAACACCCGGTCGAGCACCTCCCGGCCCCGGTCTCCGTAGCCGTAGCCGGTAGAAGGGACAAAGTGGGATTCACTGACCCGGTTTTCAATAAAGGCGCACAGCACCTTCTGCTGGTTGTGCTCGGTCTGCCGGTCAATCCGGTCAAATGCAGGAGCGCAGGCGCGAAGCGCCCGTTCGGACGCCTCCAACACCTGAGGGGCGATGTGAAAATACGGTTTTTGCAGCATAGGTTCCTCCATGTGTCCCGCTACTCCTTTTTTCCCTGGGAAGAGGAGCGAGGCGGGTTTTTCTTAAATTTTGTATGGCGGGCTCAGGTTTGGCCCTTACGGGGAAGAACGGTCGAATTTTGTCGATACCAAAGGCATAAAAGGCAGCCCGGATGCTTACGCCTCCACCCGGCCTATGTAACCGTGGACAAAGTTTGGCAAATGGAGCGCCCCGCCGGTTTCATACCGGTCGAACAGGCGGCCCAGCTCTTGTACAAATCGGTCGTAGTTCTCCTCGCCCGGCTTTGGCGCATAGGAAGAGGATAGGCTCAGGCCGAGAAACCCTTCCCGATCACAGCAAAAGTCGTTGGGATGGCGGATAAAGGTATACCGGCCGTCCTGAAAAAAGCACAGGCACATTTCCTGTAGCATGTCGCTTCCGGCCAGGGTTTCCACGTTCTTTTGGCAAATCTCCCTGCACAGTCGGTTATTTTCCTGCACTACCGGCGCATGGTCATCCAAAAAATTCCAAACAAGTGCCACCCGGCCGCCAGGCTTTAAAATCCGCCGGCATTCTTCCCGAAACTTTACCGGGTCAAACCAATGAAAGGCTTGGGCAACCGAAACGCCGTCCATGCTGTGGTCTTTCAGTCCCGTATGTTCCGCCGAACCGGCTACCGGGTAAAACCGCTCGAATCCCTGTAGCTCCCGCTTGGCCGTTTCCCGCATGTCAGGGTTTGGCTCCACGGCGTACACGGTAGCCCCTCTGGACAAAAGAAGCGCGCTGAAAATGCCGGTTCCCGCGCCGATGTCGGCAATCACTGGGCCTTCTTTCGCATACACCAGGCGCAGAAGAGCGTCCACCAGAGGCCCGGGATAGGACGGCCTCCATCTGGCATATTGGTCCGCCCTTCCGCTAAAAAGCTGTTTGCTGTCCATTGGCTTCTCCCTTCCCGGCCGGCCGCAGAAAGGCATATTCTTCCAAGGGGTCAAACCCCAGCGACCGGTAAAAGGCTTCGTTCTCGTTTGCATCGCGCAGCAGGAATACCTGCTTGCCCGCTTTTTGCAGGGTTTCGCTCATGGCGTCTACCAAAGCTCGTCCAGATCCATGACCCCGATGCTCCGGCGCCACCGCCACCGCAGAAAGAAGCGCCTGCCCCTTGCCTTCTCCTGCGGTCATAGCGCAGCCCACCGGTTTTTCCCCTTCACAGGCAATCACCGCCCGGATAAGGCCCCGGCGCAGCTTGTGGGACACGTCCACATACCAGCTGTCAAAGGGAGGCAGGCGGATGCTCGCGCCCACACAGGTTTTAAGTAAAGCGTACAGCGTGCGTGGGGACGGGGACCAGTCTAGGACAAGCCCGGTTTCGTCGGAAAAAACCTGCTTTTTCCGACGGAGCAGGACGGCGGTCTGCGCTTTGAAAAAGGGCAGTCGCCGCGCCGCTGCACACTTGCACAGCAGGGTTTCAAACCCCGCCGCCTGCAAAAAGAGGGCCAGTTCCCCGGCGTCGAACCCATCTCTGGCCACCAGCGTCATTTGTCCGTCCAGCCGCCCCATTACCGCGACGGGTTCTTTCTCCGTGTGCTGCACCCACAGATCGAAAAACGGGGATGAAAGCCCGTAAGCGGCGGCGTTGACCGCCAGGCGGGGGAAAAGCGGGTCCTCCTGCAAAAAAGCCAGGGTCTCTAAGCTCTCAGCATCCTCGATATGACGGATCATCCCTTTGCCAGTTCCATCGCCAAGGCCCGCAGCAGGGACAGCGTACTTTCCAGGTCGCTTTGGGCGATGACGCCGGCGGGCGCGTGCAGGTACCGGCAGGGCACCGACAGAGCGGCGGTAGGCACGCCGGCACGGCTTTTGTGGATGGCGCCCGCGTCGTTGCCGCCGGTGACCGCGGCCTTGGGCTGGCAAGGAATGTTGTGGGCCTTGGCGAGGGCAAACGCCAGGTCGTACATCTGTTTATCGTAAATGGTGTGCCCGTCCATAAAGGAAACGGCCACGCCTTTTTTGAGCTGGCAGACCTGATCTTTGGGTTGCACTCCGGCAATGTCCGCCGCTGTGGTGGCTTCCACCACGATGGCCGCATCCGGCGCAACCCCATAGGCGGCCGCGCCTGCGCCCCGCAGGCCCACTTCCTCCTGCACGGTGAACACGGCGGTCAGGTCATAGGGAAGGTCCTCCTTGAGCAGCGCCAAAAGCACCGCGCAGCCCGCCCGGTCGTCCAAGGCTTTTGCCTTGATGCACCCTTCCCCAAACCGGGAAAACGCCGTGTCCCACACGGCAAAGTCCGGGATCGTGACCAGGCGCTGGGCCTCTTCCCGGGTATCGGCGCCGATGTCGAAAAAGAGCTTGTCCAAGTCGGGCGCTTTTACACGTTCCTCGCTGTCTAAGAGATGGACCGGGGCGCCGGCCACCACGCCGGGAACCCTTTGTTCTCCGATGAGCACCCGGCGGCCGAATAAAACCCGCGGGTCGATGCCGCCTACCGTCGAAAACCGCAAAAGTCCGTTTTCTTCGATGTGCGTAATGAGAAAGCCCACCTCGTCCATATGAGCGGACACCATGACCTTTTTCTTGGCCCGGCATCTGCCCTGTTTTTCTGCAATCAGGTTTCCAAGGCCGTCCACCCGGCAGCGGGCCACCCCGTCAAGCCTAGAGAGAAGGAAATCGCGCACCGCTTCCTCCCGGCCAGAAACACCGGGCAGTTCACAGAGGGCTTTAAGGGTGTCAAGCATTCTCTTGTTCCTCCTTTGTCAGATAAAGGGCCAAAAGCCGGGCGGTGTTTTCCAAATCCTCCAGGTCAACCACCTCAACCGGCGTATGCATGTACCGCTGGGGGATGGAAATAAGTCCGGTGGGGCAGCCCTCCTTGGCTACGGCAATGCAGTCTGCGTTGGTGCCGGAGTCCGCCCCCATGATTTCCGTCTGGTAGGGAATGCCCGCTTCCTTGGCAAGGGTGCACAGGCGGGTAAAAATTGGGTAGGAAAGCACCGGCGCGTAGCCGATCATGGGGCCCTTTGACAACTGGCCGCACTTGTGCTTGGGCGAGTCCGGCGTATAGGCAAAGCTTACGTCTAACGCGATGGCCTCGGTTGCTTGAGACTGGAAGGCCCCCACCTGGGCCCCTGCCTGCCCGGTCTCCTCCTGGACGGAAAACTGCACAGTGATGCGGGTTTTATGGTCCTTTGGCAGCAGGGACAGCGCCCGGAGAATGGCGGTGACGCAGGCCCGGTCGTCCAGCGCCTTAGAGGTCACCCGGCCGCCGGCCAGCTGCTCAGGGTCGCTTTGCACCGTCACCCGGTCGCCCGGCCTTACCAGCTTTTTAAGGGCTTCCCCGGAAAGGCCCGTGTCAATCCAGGCGTCCGCCAGGGCCAAAACCTTTTTGCGCTCCTCGGCCTTGCTCAGATGCGGGGGCACCGCGCAGAAGATTCCGGCCACCGGTTCTTTTCCCCAGATGGTAACCTCCCGGTCGGGTAAAGTCCGCAGGTCCACCCCGCCGGTTTTGTCCACCCGGACAAAGCCGTCCTCCAGATGGGTGACGATCATGCCGATCTCGTCGATGTGTGCGTCGAGCAGCACATGGCGGGTATATCCGTTTGGAACAATCTCCCCAATCACGTTACCCAGCGCATCGGTGCGCACCTGGGCATATTTTCCCAGCTCCTTTGCGGCCAAATCCGCCGCTTTTCCCTCCGCCCCGGCGGGGCCGACGGCCGCGCACAGGGAAAAGAGAACCTGCCTTGTATCCATGGTTTTGTTCCTCTCCTTATTTATAATGTCCGGCACTTTTATACCAGCGTGCGGACCAGTTCTTTGAAATGATCGCCTCTGGCAGCAAAGTTCGGGTATAAGTCGAAGCTGGCGCAGGCGGGGGACAAGGTCACCACGTCACCGGGCTTTGCCTGGGCCTTCGCCGCGCTCACCGCCTCTTTCATATCCCGCACCCGCAGGATGGGAGTCTTCTTCTCGTCAAAGTCCGGGCAGGCGCGTACCGCTTGCTCGATTTTGTCCGCCGTGGCCCCCATTAAAATCAGCCGCTTGACGTATTTGGCCACCGCCGGGCCTAAAGTGTCAAAGGGGATGTGCTTATCGTACCCGCCGGCGATGAGGATGACCTTCTCGGGAAAGGCCTTGAGCCCCGCAATGGTGCGGGTAGGGCTGGAGGCGATGGAATCGTTGTACCAGCGCACCCCGTCCTTTTCCACCACCAGCTCGATGCGGTGCTCCACCCCGCCGAAGGTTTCCGCCGTGGTGCGCATGGCAGTCAAGTCCACATCCCCCCACACGGCACAGATAGCGGCCAGGTAGTTTTCCACATTGTGGTCGCCGGGCAGCTTGATGGCGGCCCGCTCAAACAGGCGCTGGGCCTTCCCGTTGCGGGAGAAATAGAGAAAGCCGTCCTCTCCCAGATACGCACCGGTACGCACCGGCCTTGTGCGGGAAAAAAGAAGGGTGTCCCCTCTGGTTTCCATGGCAAAGGAGGCGGTAATGGCGTTGTCCACATTAAGTACCGTGCGGGAAAAGCCGGTCTGATGCAAAAACAGGTTGCGCTTGGCGTCGATATACTCCTGCATATCCTTATGGATGTCCAGGTGGTTGGGGGCTACGTTGGTCACCACCGCCACCTGGGGACTCTGGCGCATGGAAATGAGTTGAAAGGAGGAAAGCTCTACCACCGCGTAGTCCTCCTCCTTCATGTCCATCACCTTGGGCAGCAGCGGCGCGCCGATGTTCCCGCCCACATGGACGGTATGGCCCTGGGCCTTGAGCATCTCGGCGATCAGGGTGGTGGTGGTGGTCTTTCCGTCCGAGCCGGTGACCCCGATGAGCTTCGCCGGACACAGGTCGAAAAAGACCTCCATCTCCGAGGTGACCGTCACCCCATTTGCCCGGTACTCGGCCAGCTGCGGCAGCGTGTAGGGCATGCCGGGGGTACGGAAGATGATGTCGGCGTCCAGGTTCTCCAGATAGTCCGGACCGGTCTTGAGCACGGCGCCCAGCTTTTGCAGATGGCCCGCCGTCTCTCCTAGGGCCTCCGGCTCCCGCTTGTCGCAGGCGGTGACCTTTGCCCCGTACCGGCAGAGCAGCTCGATGAGAGGACGGTTGCTTACCCCGATGCCGCACACGGCCACCTTTTTCCCCGTAAGGCTTTGAAAAAACGTTTCGGCTGACTGATGCATACGCTCTTTGCTCCGTTTCTCCGCGCACGGGCTTGCAAAGCAGCAAGCATCCCTCTCTCTGCGCGGGAAGAGGGGGATGAAATGTAAGCGCAGCCCATCCGGCCTGCCTTTGATTCCAGCCGGTTCGTTTCCCAGAAACCGTCGGACACCGTGGCGGGCTGCCGCTTGGTACTAATACTTTATTATATGTGGTTTCCAGGAAAAATTCAACGCGCCTACCGTCTTTTTCCCCTGAGCCGGGCTGCGGGCACAAATGCACCATATCACCCGCCGGTTCTGCACAAAAAAGCACGCATATACCTTATTATAATAGAAAATCCCCGGAAAGGTTCTTTTTTCCTTCCCGGGGCTGCAAAAAACAAAAAAATAAGGCCGCCCCCACTATTGCAGGGACAGCCCTTTCTGGTGGACGCTAACGGACTTGAACCGCTGACCTTCCGCACGTCAAGCGGAAGCTCTACCAGCTGAGCTAAGCGTCCAAATAGAACCTGTCGTTTTTGCGACGAAGATTATTATATAGCATATGTCCAGAAAATGCAAGTGTTTTTTCGCAAAAACGACGCAAATGATTCATAAATTAGAAAAATCGGATGCTCCTTCCGTTTTCAGGACGAATTCTTTGCATATTCCTTCCGTGCTTGTCCCACACTAATACCGCAAACCGGGCGCTTTTTTGTCCGGTAAAGGAAACCCGGTCTTTACGAAAGGAGCCAATGTCTATGATATATCGGACCGACCTGGCCATTGAGGCCGCCGAGCTTGCAGGGACGAAAACACCGCCTGGAGTGGAGTCCAGTGAGGAAATGCGCGGCGACGCGAAAATCACCCGCATCCGTGTGGTAAACGAAGAGGGCGCCAACGCCATCGGCAAGCCGGTAGGCAACTATGTGACCATTGAACTGCCGCCTTTCTCGGAAATGTCGGAGGAAATCGACGAGAAGCTTTCCGCCGTGGCCGACTGTCTCAAGGAGCTTCTGCCTCCAAAGGGCCCTGTTCTGGTGGCGGGCATCGGAAACGCCGAAACCACCCCCGACGCTTTGGGTCCCGACGCATGCTCCTCCATCCTGGCCACCCGCCACATCCGCGGGGAAATCGCCCGGGCCGCGGGCCTAGAAGGGCTTCGCCCGGTAGCGGTGCTGGCGCCGGGGGTTTTGGGGCAGACGGGCATTGAGACCGGCGAACTGCTGGCCGCGGCGGTGGAGCACATCAAGCCTGCCGCCGTCATCGCCATCGACGCGCTGGCCTCCCGCAGCCTCTCCCGCCTGGGCTGCACCGTACAGCTGGCGGACACCGGTATTTCCCCGGGCTCTGGTGTGGGCAACAAGCGCAAGGAGCTCAGCCGGGAAACCCTGGGAGTGCCGGTCATCGCCATGGGGGTTCCTACGGTGGTGGACGCCATGACCCTGGCCGCCGACCTTTTGGGTGAGGAGGACGCCCACCGGCTTCTCACGAAGGTGCAGCCGGATGGCCGGGCCATGATGGTCACCCCCAGGGAGATCGACATGCTCATCGACCGGGCGGCATTTTTGTGTTCCCTGGCCGTCAACACCGCCTTGCAGCCCACTCTCAGCCCCGACGATATCTTAGCACTGGTTTCCTGATGTTTCTTGGGGTCTGTCCCTTTCCTTTTTCGCTGCTATGCAAGAAAAACCGCGCTTATTCCACCCATTTAGCGGGAATGATAGGCAGACCCATCTCTAGCCTTTCAGATTAGTGCAAATTGACGAAGCACTTGAAAATTTGCACAAATACCAATTCAAATTTTGTTGCTTTCACTAGTTTGCTATTTTCTTCCAAATAAAAATTACAACCCTGTCATTTCTGTTACAAAATTGTAACAATGCACAGAAAGGAAACGTGACCTTTGGTTTTTTTCGCCGAAAAATGGTCGAATTTAAAAAAACGCCGTCGATTTTCCCAAATGAAAAAAAGGAAAAACAGCGGCGTTACTTTTCCTTTCCGCCGTTCCCTTATGTAGGAAAACGTCAAAAACTTTGGCAGGTTTGAACAAATCCAAGCACCCGCAATCGTTTGACAGACCTGGGTTTGCGAGGCTATAATCAAACTCGTTCGAAAAAAGCAGAAGTCAAAATGCGTTATTTTTTCTTTCTGCGAAGCGCCCAAAACCGGCGGCTTCGCAAATACAGAGTAAGGAGCATTCGTATGACCGAAATGCAACGAGTGCGCAAGCTCTTATCCCGCTTGTGTACTTCGCGCCTCTTTCCGGTGACCCTTTTAGGGGTCACATGCGTCATAGCTCTCGTCTGGGGATTTCTTGAGCTCAAACCGGTTCGCGTCTACGACGGCGTCACCGACACTACGGTGTACACCTCCTCGGCGCAGCCGAATATCATCCTGGGGAAGGCCGGCATCCTGCCGGGCGAAAGTGATCTGGTGGATGCCCGCCACAACGCAGACGGCAATCTGGAGATCACCTACATCCGCGACGGCGCCTTCGACCTCTCCTCCCTCACCCAAAGCAGCGCGGTCAGCGTTTCCTATTACGGAACGCTTGCCCAGTACACCCAGGAATCCGCCACACCGGAAACGGTGACGGTGGAAATTGAATCCGCGATCCCCTATGGCACCGTGACGCAGGAAACGAGCCTATTAAACGCA
Source organism: Clostridiales bacterium (assembly GCA_018364155.1). Classification (GTDB taxonomy): domain Bacteria; phylum Bacillota; class Clostridia; order Oscillospirales; family Acutalibacteraceae; genus Solibaculum_A. The sequence continues at coordinate 76,125 of JAGZMM010000002.1, read as the reverse complement.
GGCGAGGTCCGTGTGAAGAGCGCGGGCGTGGCCGGCGTGAGCGTGGCCCGTTACGAGCAGACTATGGTAAACGGTAAAATCGTCAAATCGGTAAAGCTTGGCGAGGAAGTAGTCAGCGAACCGGTGGATGAAGTGGTACAGATGGGCACCTATGTGGCCCGCAATCCGAGTCTGGTCAGCCAGCTGACCGGTTCGGGCGGCGCCGTGATGACCTCGGCAGACGTGCCGTGTTTCTCTCTGCTCACCCCCTCTTCTCCCATCGAGCTGGACGCAAACGGCTATCCGGTCCACTACAGCCGGGTCATCACCGGTCCCGGCACGGCTTATACGGCCGCGCCCGGTAAGGGTACCGCTTCGGGACGTCCTGCTATGCAGGGCCATGTGGCGGTGGACCCCAGAGAAATCCCCTACGGTACGGAGTTGTATATCGTGTCCGCGGACGGCAAGTTCGTCTACGGCTACTGCATCGCGGCGGATACCGGCGGCTTTGTTCACTCTACCAACATTGTGGCCGACCTGTATTTCTCCAACATGAGCGACATTTACAGCTTCGGCAAACGCGACGTGCTCATCTTTGTTCTTAATTAAGAGCACGTGCGCTCCCCGATTCAGACGAGACAAGGGCCGGACGCTTTGAGCGTCCGGCCCTTTTTCTTTTCCGCCCCAAGCCGCTCGGCGCTTTATGCCTGTGAGGCACTCCGCCAAACGAATCGCGCCGCGTTCTCAAAGCAAGCATCCGGTATGAGGGCCGGGCGATCCATTCACAGCGCGAAAAAACACGGACGTTTCTTTTGGCGTACTGCACGGTATTCGTCCTATCCGGCCTGCCTGATACCCCTTTGCCGTTTCTTCCGCCGCTTATGAAAAAATGCCCGCCGGACAGCACAATTGCTGTTTGGCGGGCATTTTCGGTTTCCTTATTTGCATTTTTCCGCAATCATATTGTACCCATAGGGAGATTCCGGCTTTTGCAGCACGATGACGACGCATTCCATTTCGTCTGCCGGTTCGCTTTCCCCCATCTTCATCTGCTGCGCCTTGCCTTCCACCCGGATGTAGCCGCCGGATAGGTCATAGGCGCGCTGGGCAGTGAACTGATAGAAGGAATCCATCCCCGTGGGGTACCAGTAATATTTTCCGTCCCGGTAGGTAGGCATAAAGTCGGTCAGCGTAGAGGCATCGCGGATGGGCTGGCCGAAGTAGTCGAGCACCGCCTTATCGAAATATACTGCGTCGATGCTCACAAGCCCGTCTTCGGTATAGGAAAGCTCTTTCAAATCCCGGCACAAAAACATGGCCGAAAGAGCCATGCGCGAGTCGGGCAGCGTATCGTTCTCAAAGCTGCTCCCTGCAATATAGGTGGAATTGACAAAGCTCTGTATGTCGTCAAGCAGATCCTGGTCCTGCTCCATCAAAGCGCCCGCCGTTTCGGTGGTGGGCGGAGAGGGAACCTCTTCGCCGGCGCCGGTGTTGCTCACCGTCAGCGCAGAGGTACCCGGCAGAGACGATTCTTCCGACGGCCCAGAGGAAACGCCCGGCTCCGGTTTGCTGCAGGCGGACAGGCCCGCCAGCACCACGATCACACATAAAAGCAACGCAATTGCTTTGGAAAATCCCTTCATCTGAAACCTCCCGGCAGTTTTCCTCTCCATAGGAACGCGGCAACCATTCCGCTTCCTGTCTTGGGTAAAATACTTTCTTTATTTTACCGCGATTCCCCCTATGTGCAAGTTACAGTTTTGTAACGATTGTTCCCTCTTACGCAAAACCCGCGTGTTCTTTTCGCCTTTTTTGGCAATACCATCTAAAACAGGCAGATGATATCCAAAGACGTGAAAAGCTTTCCCTTACATCATCGCCGCCAGAAGCAGCATTTCCTCCACACGGCTGTACACCGGCTCGAAATCGGAGACCGGCAGCGGGTTTTCCCCGTACCCCAGTTCGATGGTAAAGGCCGGGCGGCCGAATTCGTCGATGAACCAATCCTTAAAGCCTCCGTAGGAGGCCAGACCGTCCGGATCGTCGAGGGTGTAGCCGCTGGCCGAGGCGAGTATGTTTGCCATCGTGCGGGCACGCTGGGGGGTACGCTCCCCGTACCGCCAGTAGATGACCTCTCCTTGGCTGTGCAGCGTCAGGGCATGGCGGAAGCGCTGGGCCCGGCAGAGCTTTGTAAGCCACCAGGTTTCCGGTTCGCTTTCCGGGCAGCTGCCGCCAAACTGACGGCTGGCAGGGCCAAAGATGCCCTGTTCCCGTTCCAGCTTTCGCAGCTCCTTCCAGCCGGCGTCGAAATTGTGATTTAAGTCTACTCCCCTGGCGTTTGCCTGCCAGCAGCGGGTATCTCCGCCGCTTAGCTTGCGCACCAAAGAGGAATTGCGCAGCGCCCCGTCGTACCCGCGCAGCGCGATTTCCACTCCGTCCGGGTTTAAACACGGCACAAAGGCCAGGCCTCGGCCCAGCAGGGCGGTGCGCACATCCACCCCGGCGATGGTGCCCCCGTCCTGGTAGGCTGCGCACAGCCGGTCGAGAAAACGCAGCAGCACCATGCAGGTGAGCCATTCGCTGCCGTGGGTACCGGCCACATAGAGCACCTTGTCCTTTGCTTTGCCCATAGTCAGGCAGAAGATTTCCCGGCCTAAGACGCTGCGGCCGGAGGGCAGCTCCTCAAGAAACGGATAGGCGGCGTGGAGGGTGTTGATGTAGTTGCGTACGGTTTGATGAACCGGCGGATGATTGGTCACAATCGATTGCATGGCAGTCGCCCCTTCTTTGGATTCGCAGCGGTGAAAAAACTGCTCCACTTAAGGGTATGCGCCGCAAAGGGCAATCAGACGAAAAGAAGGGCGAATTTCGCGAAAAGGACATGGTTGAGAAACCCGGTGCAAAATGGTATGATAGGTGCAGCGAATCCCCTACGCAGCGGGGAGCCGAGAGGATGAAAACGGATGCGAAAGGGTTTCTTCATCGCCGCCGTAAGCGCGGCCGTCTTGCTGGCGGCGGGGGCGGTCTGCTTTTTTCTATGGCAGGAGGGACTTTTGATCCCAAACCGCCCGTCCAAAGAGCAGTTTCCCGTGCAGGGAGTGGACGTGTCCGCCCATCAGGGGGAAATCGACTGGCCGGTTCTTGCTGGGCAGGACCTTTCCTTCGCCTTTGTGAAGGCCACTGAGGGCAGCTCCTTTATCGATGCGCGCTTTAAAGAGAACTGGGAGCAAGCCCGTTTATGCGGCCTGCGGGTAGGGGCTTATCACTTTTTCAGCTTTGACAGCTCCGGGGAAGCCCAGGCGGCCCATTTCATAGAAACCGTTCCCAAGCGGGAGGGCGACCTGCCGCCGGTGGTGGACGTAGAGTTCTACGGGGACAAGGAGCAAAACCCGCCGTCCCGAGAGGAAGTGGAGGCCCAGCTGGTTCCCTTGCTCGCCCGGCTTACCGAACACTATGGAGTCAAACCCATCCTCTATTCCACCGGGACGGCTTACAAGCAGTACCTATCCGGCGGCTATGAGGACTACGACATTTGGATCCGGGACGTGTTTTTCACCCCGTCCCTGCCGGACGGGCGGGCCTACGCCTTCTGGCAGTATTCGGACAAGGGCCGTCTTTCCGGTTACCAAGGAAAAGAGAAATGCATTGACCTCAACGTGTTTTGCGGCACCGAAGAGGAATTTTGGCGTTACGGCCTGCAGCCGTAAGAAAAGGAGTCGTTTTTATGGAATGGACGGAAGTCACCATTACAGTCCCCACTAGGTACACCGACGCGGCGGCGGACATTGCGCAGATGACGGTGCCCTACGGGCTTTACCTGGAGGATTATTCCGACTTAGAGGAAGGAGCCCGGGAAATCGCCCACATCGATCTCATCGACGAGGACCTGCTCCGAAAGGACCGGACCCATTCGATTGTACACATCTACCTATCCCCAGAGGCGAATCCCGCCGAAGCCCTCTCATTCCTCACCGAACGGTACACGGCCGAGAAAATCCCACACACGCTCAACACTACGGCCATCCGGGAGGAGGACTGGGCCAACAACTGGAAGCAGTATTTCAAGCCTTTGACGGTGGGAGAACGGCTGCTCATCTGCCCGCTCTGGGAGGACGTGCCCGACGCAAACGGCCGCAAGGTGCTGCGCATCGACCCGGGCGCCGCCTTCGGCACCGGCGGGCACAACACCACCCGTCTCTGCCTTGCCATGCTCGAGCGGGTGATTACTCCCGGCTGTGAACTGCTCGACGTGGGCTGCGGCAGCGGGATTTTATCCATCGCGGGGCTGCTGCTGGGCGCGTCGAGGGCCGTGGGGGTGGACATCGATCCCTTAGCGGTGAAAACGGCGGCGGAGAATGGGCGGATAAACGGCATGGAGCCCCCCGCCTTCACGGCGCTGGCGGGAGACTTGGTGACCCAGGTGCAGGGGAGGTTCGCCGTGGTCGCCTCCAACATCGTGGCCGATGCGATCATCTCCCTGTCCTCCTCCATCGCTGGGCACCTGGCGGACGGCGGCGTGTGGATCACCTCGGGCATCATCGACACGCGGGAGCCGGACGTGCTCGCCGCGTTCGAGGAAAACGGTTTTGTGGTGACAGACCGGATGGAGGACGGGGGCTGGCTCTGCTTTGCCTGCAAGCGCAAGAAGGTCTGACGTCTTGTAACACACAACCCAGGAGGTTTTCACTATGGAGCACCAACCTTTTTCCTATCACACGTTAGAGGAGCTGACCGCCGCCTGCAAGGCCTGCGGGGTAACGCTTCCTTTTTCTAAGGACCTGTCTTCTCTCAAGGCGCCGCTGTCTATTTATGGCAAGGAGATCCCCAACCGTCTATGCATCCAGCCCATGGAGGGCTGCGACGGCACGGCGGACGGCCGTCCGGGCGAGCTGACCCTGCGCCGGTACCGCCGGTTCGCAGCGGGAGGCGCGGGCCTTATCTGGCTGGAAGCGGCGGCGGTGGACCCGAACGGGCGGGCGAATCCCCGCCAGCTCTGCATTAACCGGGACACGGTTGAGGCTATGGCCGCTTTACAGGCGCAGATTGCAGACACGGCCAGAGAAGCGGGGCATCCGGTTCCTTTCACCGTGCTGCAGCTGACCCATTCGGGACGGTATTCCAAGCCACAGCCCATCATTGCAGCCCAAAACCCTTATTTGGACCGGCCGGGGCAGACTTATAAGGTCATTACCGACGAGGAGCTGGACGCCTTGCAGGATACCTTTGTGGAAGGGGCCAGGCAGGCGAAGGAGGCAGGGTTTGACGCGGTAGATGTGAAATGCTGCCACGGATATCTGTTTGCTGAGCTGATGGGGGCAAAAACCCGGCCAGGCAAGTACGGCGGGGACTTTGAGGGGCGCAGCCGGATGCTGCTGACCACGGTGCGCCGGGTCAAGGAGGAAGCGGGAATCCCGGTCACGGTGCGCCTCAACGCCTTTGATGAAATCCCGGTTCCTTACGGCTTCGGTGTGAAAAAAGAGGACTTCCGCACCCCCGACTTGGCCGAAACCAAGGAGCTGGTGAGGCGGCTGCGCGCCCTGGGTGTGGAGCTTATCGACGTCACCGCCGGAAACCCCTACTATAACCCTCACGTCAACCGCCCGTACGACATTGGGTTTTACCGCCCGCCGGTGCATCCCCTCGTTTACGTGGGCAAGATGCTCGGGGCGGTGAAGGAATTAAAGGAATCCTGCCCGGATACGGCCTTCTTGTGCAGCGCGCTGAGCTGGCTGCGGGAATTTGGCTCGCTGGCGGCAGCCGGCGGCGTGAAGGACGGCTGGTTTGACCTGGCTGGGTTTGGCCGACAGGCCCTCGCCTATCCGGACTTTGCGGCGGATTTGCTGGAGCAGGGAGGCATGAAACGGGAAAAGTGCTGCATCGCCTGCAGCAAATGCACCGAGCTTATGCGCGACGGGGGGACCTCCGGCTGCGTTATTCGCGACAAGGAGGTTTACCTGCCCATCTACCGGGCCGGGCGGGAAGGAAAGCCTCCCATAAGCTCCAGACAGGTGGCAGAGCACATATAAGCGGGCCGCCAGTCTCGGGCGGCAAGGACACCGGCAAAAAAATCCCGGCTTTTCGCGGTTGACAGGGAAAGGCCGGGCGTGCTATACTGGCCCCAGTTTTTATAGAAAGGGGAAGATCGGGCTTGCGTCATTTTTCTTGCTAGTTTGGAGAAAGTCAAACGCTTCGCTGCCTCAAAGGCAGTGTGGTTTTTGGCGCCATAAGCAGGAAAGATGCCCTTATGCGTTCGATTGCCCTCTCTTTATCGATTTTGCTGCGCGTCCATCGGTGTAAACCCGGCCGCGTTCTCTTTCGTATGGTTATCCGGCCGCGGGAAAGGTTTCTTTCCTGCGGCTATTTTGTTTGTACGGGAGGGAACGCCCCATGGCGATCATCACCATAGAAGACCTTACCTTTTCTTACGACACAAACGGCGAAGACATCTTTTCTCACCTCTCCCTGCAGCTGAGCACCGACTGGCGGCTGGGGCTCATCGGTCGAAACGGCCGGGGAAAAACTACCTTTCTCAAGCTTTTGATGGGAAAATACCCCTATCGAGGGCTCATTTCGTCTGCGGTCTCTTTTGATTATTTTCCCTTTGCGGTAGAGGACCCGGGCCGGCCCGCTTTGCAGGTGGCGCGGGAGGCGGTGGCTCCCTTCGCTCGATGGGAAGCGCAGATGGAGGCGCTTTTGGCAGACGGCTCTTTGGACGCGCTCAACCGGTACGGCGAGGTGCTCGAGCAGTACGAGGCCTTCGACGGATACGGCATCGACGAACGTTTGAAGCGGGAGGCAAATAAGCTGCAGATTTCTCCGGGCGCTCTCGCCCGCCCCTTCGATACCCTGAGCTTCGGGGAGCGGACCAAGCTTTTGCTGGCCGCTCTGTTTTTGCGCAAAAACCGGTTTTTGCTCATCGACGAGCCTACCAACCATCTGGACACCCAGGGCCGCCGGGCGGTGGCGCAATACCTGCATGCAAAATCCGGCTTTCTTCTGGTTTCTCACGACCGGGCGGTCTTAAACGAAGCGGTGGACCATATCCTGTCTCTAAACCGGGCCACCGTCACCCTGCAAAAGGGGAACTACGACGTGTGGGAAGAAAACCGCACCCGGCTCGACCAGTTTGAAGCGGCCCAGAGCCAGCGGCTGCAAAAGGACATCCGCCGGTTAAATCAGGCGGCGGCCCGCAGCGCGGACTGGTCGGACCGGGTGGAGAAGGAAAAACTCGGCTCGCGAAATTCTGGCTTGCGTCCTGATCGGGGATATTTGGGGCACAAATCGGCGAAACTGATGAAGCGGGCCAAAGCGGCCGAGCAGCGGCTTACCAAAGCAGCCGAAGAAAAGTCCGCCCTGCTCAAGGACTTGGAGACGAACGAAGCGCTTAAAATCGTCACCTTAAAACCGCCGAAGCCCCGGCTATTGGAAGCAAACGGCCTATCGCTGCGCTTTGACGGTCATACCGTGTTCGACCATCTCAGCTTCACCATCGAGGAGGGGGACCGGGTGGCACTTATCGGACCCAACGGCTGCGGGAAATCCAGCCTATTAAAGCTTCTACTGGGAGAGCCGCTCCCCTGTGAGGGGACCTGCCGCCTTGCAAGCGGGCTGACTCTCTCGTATGTCCCTCAGGACACCTCGTTTTTGTCGGGCTCTTTACGGGAATTCCTTCTCGCCCGCTCTCTCGACGAGCCCCTTTTCAAAGCGATTCTGCGAAAGCTGGACTTTTCCCGCACCCAGTTTGAAAAGCGCTTGGAGGAACTGAGCGAGGGGCAGAAGAAAAAGGTGCTGCTGGCCGCCAGTCTTTCCAATCCCGCCCATCTTTACCTGTGGGACGAACCGCTCAACTTTATCGACATTCTTTCCCGCGTTCAGCTCGAAGAGCTGCTGCTCGCCTGCAAGCCCACCATCCTCTTTGTGGAGCATGACGCCGTGTTTGCCGAACATGTGGCCACCAAGCGGGTGGAGCTGGGAAGATAGCCATCCAAAAAAGGAGGGGACGCCTTATGCCTTCGGCCATCCACGACGGAATTTTATACGTGTCCGATTTGGACGGCACCCTGCTTGGGCGGGACGGGACGTTGTCCGCCCAGTCGGCGGCATTGCTAAACGGCTGTATCGAACGGGGACTGCTTTTCACCGTGGCCACCGCCCGCTCCTGGAACTCGGCCGGTCCGCTCCTCTCCAAGCTCATGCTTACGCTGCCGGTCATCACCTACAACGGCGCTTTTCTGGTGGACCCGCAAACCAAGAGGCTGCTGGCCGCCTCCGTCTTCGCGCCCCAGGTGGTGGACGAAGCCCGCTCCCGGTTTGAGCACGCCGGAGTGCAGCCCCTTGTCTACGCCATGCGGGGCGGTTTGGAAACGGTTTCCTTTCTGCCTTGTTCCCGTGCGTCCCCCGGTATACAGGCCTACCTTGCCTCCCGGAAAAACGATCCACGCCTTCGCCCGGCAACAGGGATGGAGGATCTGTTTGCCGGCGGCGCGTTTTACTTTACCGCCATCGGAAGCCTTACGGAGCTAGGGAGCCTGGCGGACGCCTTTGCTGCCGACCGGCGGTATGCGGTCAACTTCCAGCGGGATGTATACCGCCGGGAGGAATTCTGGCTGGAGGTAATGCCGGCGGGCGCGGGCAAGGGGCAGAGGGCGACTCTTTTGCGGGAATACACCGGGGCGAAGCGGCTGATCTGCTTTGGGGACAACCGCAACGACCTATCTTTGTTCGACGCTGCCGACGAAAGCGTTGCCGTGCAAAATGCGTGCGCATCGGTAAAGGCGGCGGCCACCTATCACATCGAAGACTGCGACGAAAACGCGGTGGCAGGCTGGATTGCCGCCCGGTATGCACCCTAAAAGGCAGGGGAACCATGCTCGCGGTTGCCCTGCCTTTTCTCTTCTCTCTTTTATTCATCCGTATCCGATTGTGCATCCTAAAAACGCGCGCCGGAAAAACCGGCGCGCGTTTTATCTAGATTATGAAATCAACATCCATCGGCGTAGCTGTCGAAATACCCCTGCACCAGCACGATGGGAGTCCCCTTGTCCCCGCTGCCGGAAGTTAAGTCGCACAAAGAGCCCAGCAGGTCGGTAAGCCTGCGGGGAGTGGTCCCCTGGGTTTCCATGCGTCCCTTTAAATCCTTGTCCTTCTGGCGGATGGAGGCGGCGATGGCTTCCCGCAGTTCCTCGCCCTTTAAATGGGCAAACTGGTTGTCCGCCAGGTACTTGAGCTTGAGCTCGTTGGGAGTGCCGGAAAGGCCGGCGGTATAGGCCGGGGAAACCACCGGGTCCGCCAGCTCCCAAATCTTCCCCACCGGGTCCTTGAACGCTCCGTCGCCGTACACCATCACTTCCATGTGCTTACCGGTTTCCTTAAGAAACCCATCCTGCACAGCATGAACAAACGCCTGGCAGTCCCGCGGGAACAGCTTGACGCTCTGCTCGGTGGCCTTGTTGGACCCTAAGAGGCCGTATTCCTCGTTAAATCCGCTGCCGTTCACCGGCGCGGTCATCAGGTCGTCCAGGGCATAGACGCTGTTGGCTCCCGCCGCCTTCAAAAGCCGCTTGGTGCGGGCACGGGTGTGAATGTCGCAGGCCAGCACGTCTTTGGCATAGGAAAGGACGGCACAGGGGGAATTGGCAAAAATCACCTGCACGTCCGCCCCTTCCTCCCGGATAAGGGAGGTGTAATACTCCACATAGTCCACTCCGGTAAAGGGATGGAGCTGGTAACCGAAATGCTCCCGATAGGCTTTCTCATCGAGCACGTCCTGAAACGGGTCTACGCCGCAACGGTCCAGGTCGTCCTCGCTGATGAGATGGTTGCCCACCTCGTCGGCCGGGTAGCTCAGCTGAAGGATGATCTTTTTCGCCCCTCTGGCGATGCCCCGCAGGCAGATAGCAAACCGGTTGCGGCTAAGGATGGGGAAAATCACGCCGATTTCCCCGCCCGGGAACTTTGCTTTCACGTCGGCGGCAATGGCGTCCACCGATGCGTAGTTGCCCTGGGCCCGGGCGACGACCGCCTCGGTAATCCCCACCACGTCCCGGTCCCGAAGGGAAAAGCCCTCCGCCTGGGCCGCGCTGCAAACCGACTCCACCACAATGGCCGCCAGGTCGTCCCCTTCCCGGATAATCGGCGCGCGAATTCCCCGCGCCTGGGTTCCGATCATACGCTGCATAGAACATCCTCCTGCATACTCGTAAATTTGCGGGGAACCCCCGCTTTTTCTTCTCGCAAGCCATTATACTATATTTTTGCATTCTTGTACGGTCTTTCGGGGATTTTTCTGCGTTTTTTCTTCACCGGGCACGGAATGGGACATTGACGGACCGGTGTGAAACGCTTATCCTAAAGGTATCAGGCGGCTTTTGCGCCGCTGTTCGTTTGGAGGGACGTGTATATGAAACGCTATGCGCTGGTCACCGGCGGGGCCCGGGGAATCGGGCTTGCCATCACCCGGCAGCTTTTAAAGGAAGGGATCGGGGTGAGCATCCTGGGCACCTCGCCCGAAGAAAAGGTCGCCCCGGTTCTAGAGGACTTGCGGGCGGGGCAAAGCCCGGTTCTCTATTTCTCCGGCAGCCTTGCCGACCGGGCCGACCGGGACCGGTATGTGGCCGGGTCGGTGGAGGCCTTCGGCCGTATCGACATTCTTATAAACAACGCCGGGGTGGCTCCCAAGGTGCGCACGGACCTTCTGCGCATGACCGAGGAAAGCTTCACCCAGGTGCTGGACATCAACTTAAAGGGCATGCTGTTTCTCACCCAGGCGGTAGCCCGGCAGATGGTGGGACAGGAGCCGTCGGAGGGCCGGCGGGGCGTGATTGTCAACGTTTCCTCCATGTCAGCTTACGTTTCCTCGGTCAGCCGCGGGGAATACTGCATCTCCAAGGCGGGGGTTTCCATGGTCACCGCCCTGTTTGCCGACCGGCTGGCCGAGGAAGGCATCGGGGTCTTTGAGGTGCGCCCGGGCATCATCGCCACCGACATGACCGCCGCGGTCACGGAGAAATACGACCGTTTTTTTGCCGAGAGCGGCCAGGTTCCCATCGCTCGGTGGGGCACGCCCGAGGACGTAGCGGGAGCGGTCTCTCTGCTCATCAGCGACAAACTGCGTTATTCCACCGGCGACGTTCTCAATGTGGACGGCGGCTATCACGTCCGGAGGTTATAAGCCATGAAGGAAGAAATGGTACAGCTTGCCGGGCAGACGGTGCAGGTGGTTACGGTGCAGACGGCGGTGGTGGGATCCGGGGCAGCCGGACTCAACGCCGCTTCGCGGCTGTTTGCCTTCGGCCAGCGGGACGTGGTCCTCGTTACCGAAGGAATGGGTTGCGGCACCTCCCGCAACACAGGCTCGGACAAACAGACCTATTATAAGCTGACTTTAGCGGGCGGGGAGATGGATAGTGTACAGGCCATGGCCGAAACGCTTTTTTCCGGCGGCTGTGTGGACGGGGAACATGCCCTGGCAGAGGCGGCCGGTTCCGTCCGGTGTTTTCTGCGCTTAGTGGAGCTGGGCGTCCCCTTCCCCGACGGGCCTTACGGCGAATACGTGGGCTACCGCACCGACCACGACTTACGCCGCCGGGCCACCTCGGCGGGGCCGCTTACCTCCAAATTGATGACCCAGGCGCTGGAGCGGGAGGTGCGCGAGCTGGGCGTCCCTATTCTGGACGGATACCAGGCGGTTCGCATTCTCACCATCGACGGGGAAGCGGCGGGCCTTTTGTGTCTTAATTGCAAAAATCCGCAGTCCACAAAGAGCCGCTGGCTGCTGGTCAACTGCCGCAGCCTCATCTGGGCCACCGGCGGCCCGGCTGGGATGTATCTGGACTCGGTGTACCCCGCGGGGCACTGGGGGAGCACGGGCGCTGCGCTGGAGGCGGGAGCTGCCGGACAAAACCTGACCGAATGGCAGTTCGGCCTTGCGTCGGTAAGGCCCCGTTGGAATGTGTCCGGCACCTATATGCAGGCGCTGCCTCGATTTTTGTCCACCGCTTCGGACGGGTCGGACCCCAAAGAATTCCTGCTCGACTATTTCGGGGACCTGGCTTCCATGTGCAATCACATTTTCCGAAAGGGCTACGAATGGCCCTTCGACGCGGCAAAGGTGTGCTCTGGTTCTTCCATTCTGGACGTGCTGGTGTTTCTGGAAACCAAGGGCAAGGGCCGGCGGGTGGTGCTTGACTTTTTGGAGAATCCCGGCGGCAGAGAGCTGGATGCGGCCGCGCTGGAGCCCCAGGCGAAAGAGTACCTGACGGCGGCGGGAGCCTGCTTCGGGAGGCCCATCGACCGGCTTCTTCAAATGAACCGCCCGGCGGTGGACTTTTACCGAAGCCGCGGGGTAGACCTGACAAAGGAACCCTTGGAAATTGCTTTGTGCGCTCAGCATAACAACGGCGGCCTAAAGGTAAACGGTTGGTGGGAAACCACCCTGCCCGGCCTGTTTGCCGTGGGCGAAGCGGCCGGGACCCACGGCGTCACCCGCCCGGGCGGCAGCGCCCTCAATGCCGGGCAGGTGGGGTCCCTGCGGGCCGCCCGGTACATCGCCGCAAAACGAACCCTGCCGCCCATGTCTGCGGCAACGTTTCTAAATGCGGTTTCTTCCCAGGCGGAAGCGTTGCTCACTACACCGGTGGACCAAGCCGCCCAAAGCATCCAGAGACAGGTTACCGCCGCCCAGCGGCGCATGAGCAAAGCAGGCGGCCCTTTCCGCAGAGAAACGGAACTGGCTGCCGCTCTAAAGGAAGCCCAGGCGGAGCTAGCCCAATGGGGCCGTTCCCCGGTTTTGCCCGGCGAACTCTCCCTTTCCTTTCGCTACCGGGACCTGCTTCTTTCCCAGCAGGCGTACCTGTTCGCCATGCTCTCCTATCTGAGAAACGGGGGCAAAAGCCGAGGGTCTGCTCTGTACCGCGATCCTCTGGGCACTCTGCCCAACGGGCTTTCGGAGGAATTCCGGCATTCCCTGGCCGAGAAAGGCGGCGAAACGATTCAGGAGGTCCGCCTTACCAAAGACGGACCCTGCGCCCTTGTTCGCCCCCGCCATCCCATCCCGCAGCGGGAGGATTTTTTCGAAAACGTCTGGCGGTCCTTCCGGGAAACGGGCAATGTAGATGCCCTTTAACCGGCATATTTTTTCATCCCCGCGCTTATGTTGGTAGTGCGGGGATTTTTCATGCTTCCTGTATGGAAGCGCTCTCCAATCCCAGAAATCACCGCCAGCCTTCGCCACGCCGCTGTACCCATTTTCCCGGCTTTTGCTTCTTTTTTGCATCAAATTTTAGAAGCATTGCACAAGAAATGCGGGATTTTTTATCGCTTGTGCACACTTACCAACTTTTCAAAGTATCGTCCGGCGGTTTTTCTGCAATTTTTCCGGGATGGCACATATTTCGTATAGATTTTTGTCGAATAATCTGATATAATACGATTTAGCGCGGCGTGTTTGTTACGTTTTTAACAAATATGCCAATCGATTGTTAACAGGAGGAACAGGAATGCAAAAGCGAATTGGTTCTTTGCCGTTTACCGGCACGCCCGAGCAGGAAGCGCAGCTGCGGGAAGCCATCGCCCGGCATAAGGACGAAAAAGGCGCGCTCATGCCGGTTCTGCAGGAAGCCCAGGAAATCTACGGCTATCTTCCCATTGAGGTGCAGCAGATCATCTCGCAGGATATGGGCATCCCCATGGAGGAAATCTTCGGTGTGGCCACCTTTTACTCTCAGTTTGCCCTTACCCCCAAGGGCCAGTACAAGATTTCCGTATGTCTTGGCACGGCCTGCTACGTAAAGGGGTCGGGCAAAATTTTTGACCGGCTGTCGGAAAAGCTGGGTATCGGCGCGGACGACTGCACCCCGGACGGGAAGTTCTCTTTGGAGGCTTGCCGCTGCATCGGCGCGTGCGGCTTGGCGCCGGTCATCACCATCAACGACGAAGTGTACGGCAAGCTTCAGCCGGAGGATGTGGACACCATTTTAGCCAAATACATGGAGTAAGGCCATGCGCGAATTGTCGCTCAACGTCTTGGACATTGCGCAAAACTCCATTAAGGCAGGGGCTACCCTCATAGGAATTGACATTCTGGAAAACACGGACCTGGACCGGCTCACCATCCGCATTTCGGACAACGGCTGCGGTATGAGCGAGGAGCAGGTGCAAAAGGTTGTCAACCCCTTTTATACCACCCGCACCACCCGCCGGGTGGGGTTGGGCGTCCCATTCTTCAAAATGGCGGCCCAAATGGCGGGAGGGGACTTTTCCATTGATTCCACTCTACATAAGGGGACGGTGGTAACCGCATGGTTCCAGTTGTCCCACATTGACCGTCCCCCCCTAGGGGACATAAACGCGACCCTGCTGTCTCTGATTCCGTTCAACCCCACCATTGACTTTGTCTACAACCGGGCGAGGGACGGTCTCACCTTTTCGCTGGACACGCGGGAAATGCGGCAGATTCTCGGTCCCGATGTCCCGCTCAGCGCGCCAGAGACGGTGCAGTGGCTGCGGGAATTTCTAGAGGAAAACGAAGCGGAGCTTACGGGCGGTTCGCCGTCCGGCGCATCCACGTAAACGAACCCTTCTGGCCGGACGGGGTCCGGCCCTCTTCATCCAATACTCTCGGAGGTGTAATGAAATGAAAAGCTTAGCAGAGCTTCAGGCGATAAAGAACAAGGTCCGCGCCAACGTGGAAATGCGCGAGGGCGAGGCCAGCACCCGCATTGTGGTGGGCATGGCCACCTGCGGCATCGCCGCGGGCGCCAGGCCGGTGCTCAGTTCCTTCGTCGAAGAGGTTGCCAAGCGGCAGCTTTCTGACGTGATGGTCACCCAGACCGGCTGCATCGGCATCTGCCAGTACGAGCCGGTGGTGGAAGTGTACACGCCCGGCAAGGAAAAGGTCACGTATGTGAAAATGACGCCGGAAAAGGCAGTCCGCGTGGTGAACGATCACATTGTCAACGGCAATGTGGTGACGGAGTACACCATCGGCGCGGCGACGAAGTAAGGAGGAACGCATACAATGTATCGGTCAAACGTATTGGTTTGCGGCGGTACCGGCTGTACCTCCTCAAACAGCGAATACATCATCCAGGTCCTCAAGAAAGAGATCCAGAAGGCGGGCCTGGAGAAAGAAGTAAACGTGGTGCGCACCGGCTGCTTCGGCCTTTGTGCGCTGGGCCCGATTATGGTCATCTACCCGGAAGGCGCCTTTTATTCCATGGTAAAACCTGAGGACATTCCGGAAATCGTCAGCGAGCACCTATTAAAGGGCCGCATCGTTACCCGCCTTCTGTATCAGGAGACGGTGGACGAGGATACCATCAAATCCTTGAACGAAACCGATTTCTATAAAAAGCAGCACCGCATTGCGCTGCGCAACTGCGGCGTGATCAATCCGGAGATCATCGACGAGTACATCGCCATGGACGGCTATGCGGCCCTTGGCAAGGCGCTCACCGAGATGACGCCTCAGCAAGTCATCGACGTGATCAAGGATTCCGGCCTTCGCGGGCGCGGCGGCGGCGGTTTCCCCACCGGCGTCAAGTGGAGCCTGGCGGCGGCCAACCAAGCCGACCAGAAGTACGTCTGCTGCAACGCCGACGAGGGCGACCCCGGCGCGTTTATGGACCGCTCTTTGCTGGAGGGCGATCCCCATGCCATCATCGAGGCCATGGCCATCGCCGGCTATGCCATCGGTGCGACGCAGGGCTACATCTACATCCGGGCCGAGTACCCCATTGCGGTCAAGCGGCTGCAGATCGCCATTGACCAGGCCAGGGAATACGGCCTTTTGGGCACGGATATTTTCGGCACCGGCTTTGATTTCGATCTGGATATCCGCTTAGGCGCGGGCGCATTCGTCTGCGGCGAGGAAACGGCGCTGATGACCTCCATCGAAGGCCATCGCGGCGAACCGAGGCCCCGTCCTCCTTTCCCGGCGCAGAAGGGCCTGTTCGGCAAGCCCACCATCCTCAACAACGTGGAAACCTATGCGAACATTCCCCAGATTATCTTGAAGGGCTCAGATTGGTTCAAAGCCATGGGCACGGAAAAGTCCAAGGGCACGAAGGTATTTGCTCTGGGCGGCAAAATTCACAATACCGGCCTTGTGGAAGTACCTATGGGTACTACGCTGCGGGAAATCGTCGAGGAAATCGGCGGCGGTATCCCGAACGGCAAAAAGTTCAAAGCGGCCCAGACCGGCGGCCCCTCCGGCGGCTGCATCCCGGCCGAACACTTTGACGTACCGATCGACTACGACAACCTGATCGCCATCGGCTCCATGATGGGTTCGGGCGGCCTGATCGTCATGGACGAGGACACCTGTATGGTGGACATTGCGAAGTTCTTCCTGGAATTCACGGTGGACGAGTCCTGCGGCAAATGCACCCCCTGCCGCATCGGCACCAAGCGCCTTTACGAAATGCTCGACAAGATCACCCGGGGCGAAGGCACTCTGGAGGATCTGGACAAAATGGAGGAGCTGTGCTACCACATCAAGTCCAACTCTCTGTGCGGTCTGGGCCAGACGGCGCCCAACCCCGTGCTTTCCACCCTCAAATACTTCCGCGAGGAGTACGAGGCCCACGTGGTGGACAAGAAATGTCCCGCCGGCGTGTGCAAAAAGCTCCTTTCTTACGTGATCGATCCGGATAAATGTAAGGGCTGCACCCTGTGCGCCCGTGTCTGCCCGGTGGGCGCCATTTCCGGCACGGTGAAGAACGCCCATGTGATCGACACGGCCAAGTGCATCAAGTGCGGCGCCTGCATTGAGAAATGCCGCTTCGGCGCCATTGAAAAGAAATAAGAAAGGAGCGTGTCAGACGAGATGGATATGGTAAACATCAAAATCAACGGCATGCCCATGAGCGTGCCGAAGAATTATACGATTCTGCAGGCGGCCCGCGAGGCCGGCATCGACATCCCCACGCTCTGCTATCTGCGGGAAATCAACGAGATCGGCGCCTGCCGCATCTGCGTGGTGGAGGTCAAGGGAGCCCGCTCCCTGGTGGCGTCCTGCGTCTACCCGGTCAGCGAAGGGATGGAGGTTTTCACCAACACCCCGAAGGTTCAGAAGTCCCGCCGGCTGACGCTGGAGCTGATTCTTTCCAACCACAAGCGCCGCTGCCTGTCCTGCGAGCGCAATCAGAACTGTGAATTGCAGCAGCTTTGCTACGATTTAGGAGTAGAGGACGAATCCTACTTTGACGGGGAAAACCCCGAAACCGCCATCGACGCATCCTGTGCCCACCTGGTGCGGGACAACAGCAAGTGCGTCCTGTGCCGGCGGTGCGTGGCGGCCTGTGCCGAGCAGGGCATCGGCGTCATCGGCACCAACGCCCGCGGCTTTGACTCTCATATCGGCTGTGCCTTCGAGATGCCGCTGGCGAACACCTCCTGCGTCTCCTGCGGCCAGTGTATTGTGGCCTGCCCCACCGGCGCTTTGACTGAGAAGGACCAGACCGACGAGGTCTGGGAAGTCCTCAGCGATCCGGAGAAAACCGTGATTGTGCAGGCAGCCCCCTCCATCCGCGCCACTCTGGGCGAAGCCTTCGGCATGCCCATCGGCACCAATGTGGAGGGCAAAATGGCGGCGGCTTTGCGCCGCCTCGGGTTCGACAAGGTGTTTGACACCGACTTTGCTGCGGACCTGACCATTATGGAAGAGGCCAACGAGCTGGTGGAGCGCATCAAAGAGGGCGGCACCCTGCCCATGATTACCTCCTGCTCTCCCGGCTGGGTCAACTACTGCGAGCTTTACTATCCCGAGCTCCTTCCCCACCTGTCCTCCTGCAAGAGCCCGCAGCAGATGTTCGGTGCGATTGCGAAGACCTGGTACGCCAAGCGGGAAGGCATTGACCCGAAGAACATGGTGGTGGTTTCCATCATGCCCTGTACGGCGAAAAAGTTCGAGGTGGGCCGCGCCGACCAGTCGGCGGCGGGCGTACCGGATGTGGATATCGCTCTGACCACCCGGGAGCTCGCCCGGATGATCAAAAAGGCGAAGATCAACTTTGCAAATCTCCCCGACGAAGCGTTTGACAGCCCCCTGGGCGAAGCTACGGGTGCTGGCGTCATCTTCGGCGCCACCGGCGGCGTGATGGAAGCGGCCCTGCGTACGGCGGCGGAGTGGATCACCGGCGATCCCGGCGCTCCGGTGGAGTTCAAGGAAGTGCGCGGTACGGCAGGCATCAAGGAAGCCGCCTACCAGGTGGGCGACCTGAACATCAAGGTTGCGGCGGCATCGGGCCTGAAAAACGCGGCCGAGCTTTTGGAAAAGATCAAGCGCGGCGAGGCGGACTATCAGTTTATCGAAGTCATGTGCTGCCCGGGCGGCTGCGTCAACGGCGGCGGCCAGCCCATCCAGCCGGCGGTGGTGCGCAACAATGTGGACCTGCGTGCCCTGCGCGCCAAGGCCCTTTATGACGAGGACGCGGGTCTTGCCCTGCGCAAGTCTCACGACAATCCGGCCATCCAGAAGGTGTATGAGGACTTCCTCGGAAAGCCCGGAAGCCATGTGGCTCACGAAGTGCTGCACACCTCCTATCAGGAGCAGAAAGGCTACAAATAAGCGTCCTTTCCGGAAAAGCAACGACCCCCGGCGGAGTAAAATCTCCGCCGGGGGTTTTCGCGTTTGCAAAGAAAAAAGGGACGTTGTTCAGCGCCCCTGGTCCCAGCCGCCCAAACGGTCCAGCCGGTCTACGTCCTCTACCGCCCGGGCCGCCCGGTGCAGCTCCTGTGCCGAATGCACATGCTCGTGATAGTCGTGCAGCCTGCACTGGGTTTTCACCGGCAGAGACAGGAAATATTCCCGGCTGCTCCGGCTGTTCTGAATCAGCTCCTGCAAATCGTGGTACATCATGAAAACGCCCTCCCGCTGCTAGGATTTGCAGGCGGGCGGGCGCTATTCCTGATTTGTGCTCGAAAGGTGTTGTTTTAGGACAAAAAACGGTCTCTTTTTCTCCTACAATTCGCTTTTTTCATACTTTTACCTGCCCCTTTCTTTTGCGCCGCCAAAAGAAAAGGCGGTGGGAAGGGGAAACAGTAAGAATAGATCCGATTTTTTCTTCTGAAACTCTACCTTTCCAAAGCTCTTTTGCTGTTCATTTCTTTTGCGCTGCCAAAAGAAACGAACCAAAGAAAAGGCAGTTCAAGGGGGAAAAAGACGCTAGGAACGGGGACACTCATTTTTCCCCCTTGAAAATCCCCCTCTCACCGGAGGAGGGCAGGAGGAAAGAAAACAAGCTTTGGAGAAAAACCTTGCCCCCGATTTTTACGCCGTTTTTCTCCCTTAAGTCGCCCTTTCTTTGGTTCGTTTCTTTCGGCGACGCGAAAGAAATGAACACGAAATCAGGTTGAAACCAAACGGAAGGGGCCGACGAAAAGGCATCATAGAAAAATCATTCCGCCTTCTTCTCCGGCACGTAGGGCTTCGCGTCTTTGGGCCTGAAAAACGGAGCAAGCCCTTTGGAAAAGACCAAGCGAAACGAGGCACTTTATGACGAGAAGCGAATTATACCCTGCATAAATCTCACGATTATCCCGCCATCCAAAAGGTATACGAGAGCTATCCCGGAAAGCCAGGAAACCATGTGGCTCACGAAGTGTCTCACACCTCCGATTAGGGATAGAAGCCTTCAAATAAGAACCACCATCGAAGCTCTCATCCAATGAAGATGGAGACTTTTATATTTGTTCTTCTTCGTCAGAATATTCGAAAAGATCTTGGGGCGAACAGTGAAAGATTTGACAAAGTGTATCCATACATGCAAATCGGATGGACTGTGTTTCGTTGTTAAGCATCCGGCTTACACTTTGATAACTCATTCCAAGCTGCTTGAAAAGCCAATACTTTGATTTTCTCTGCTCCTCCAATAGCTCTTTTGCCCGCAAGCGCACCATATAAACTCTAGCTTCCCCTTTCTTACTCACCTTAGTTTCGTAACATCATTTATAAATAATACATAAATATATCATAATTTTCAATAGCCATATTTGGCTATTCATACGACAGCATCTAATGTCCAGACAAATAGAAAAGAGGCGCCGTATAAAACGGCGCCTCAAAAACAATCCAGATTATTGATTTCGTTCCTTTTTATACTCCAGGTATTCATCGTACGTGCACGCCCGGTCGATTTTCTCCCCATCCAGCTCAATGATGCGGTTGGCCACCGTCTGCATGAACTCATGGTCGTGAGACGCGAAGAGGATGTTGCCCTTGAAATCGCAAAGGCCGTTGTTGACCGCGGTGATGGATTCCAGGTCCAGGTGGTTGGTGGGCTGGTCGAGCACCAGCACATTGGAGCCGAAGAGCATCATCCTGGAAAACATACACCGCACCTTTTCTCCGCCGGAGAGGACCTTCACAGGCTTAAAGATATCATCTCCGGAGAAAAGCATCCGGCCGAGGAAACCCCGCAGATAGGTCTCCGTCTGGTCCTTGGCGTACTGGCGCATCCAGTCCACAATGGACAGGTCGCACCCGTCGAAGAACCTGGAATTGTCCTGCGGGAAGTAGGACTGGGTGGTGCTCACGCCCCACTTGAAGCTGCCCTCGTCCGGCTCCAGCTCCTCCATGAGGATTTTAAACAGGGTGGTCATGGCGATTTCGTTCTCCGCCACAAAGGCCACCTTATCCCCTTTGTTCAGCCGGAAGGTGATGGAATCGAGCACCTTCACCCCGTCGATGGTTTTGGAAATACCGTCCACCGCCAGGATGTCCTTGCCGGCCTCCCGGTCCATGGCAAAGCCGATAAAGGGATAGCGGCGGGAGGAAGCGGGCATCTCCTCAATGGTCAGCTTATCTAAAAGCTTCTTGCGGGCAGTGGCCTGCTTGGATTTGGACTTGTTGGCCGAGAACCGCTCAATAAAGCTTTGCAGCTCCTTGGCTTTTTCCTCGTTCTTCTTGTTCTGCTGCTTGATCATACGCTGGATGAGCTGGCTGGACTGGTACCAGAAATCGTAGTTGCCCACGTACATCTTGATCTTGGTATAATCAATGTCCACCGTGTGGGTGCAGACGTTATTGAGAAAATGCCGGTCATGGGAAACCACGATCACCGTGCCGGGATAGTCGATCAAAAAGTTCTCCAGCCAGTCGATGGCGTCGATGTCCAGGCCGTTGGTGGGCTCGTCCATGAGGATGATGTCGGGGTTTCCGAAAAGGCACTGGGCCAAAAGCACCTTGACTTTTTCCTTTCCCGTCAGGCCCTCCATCTGGGCGTACAAAAGCGATTCCGGCAGCCCCAGCCCCTGGATGAGCTTGGACGCGTCCGACTCGGCCTCCCAGCCGTTTAATTCGGCAAACTCGGTTTCCAGCTCGGACGCGCGGATGCCGTCCTCATCGCTGAAATCCGGCTTTTCATAGAGGGCGTCCTTTTCCTTCCTAATCTCGTAAAGCTTGGGGTTTCCGAGAATCACCGTGTCGAGCACGGAATAGTCGTCGTAAGCGAAATGGTCCTGCTTTAAGACGGACATGCGCACAGTAGGCGGGATGATCACCTCGCCGGTGGACGGCTCCAATTCGCCGCACAGGATTTTCAGAAAGGTGGACTTTCCTGCGCCGTTGGCGCCGATGATGCCATAGCAGTTTTCCGGGGTGAACTTCAAATTCACGTCCTTAAACAGGCTGGTTCCGCTGAAATTTAAGCTGACATTGGATACGGTAATCATAGTTCCTCCGATAGTAAAAGGTTTCTCTGCGAAATTAGTATATTTTATCACAGCCGCGTGTAAATTACCAGCCCATGGGGACATTTTTCCCCGGCAGAACAGCTTCTGCTGCGGATTTTTTGGGGGTTGGGGAGAAATTCCCGATTTTCTGCGGGAAAAAGCAAATTTCCCTTTGTTTTTTGCAGGGAAAAAGGGCCCTTTTTGTTGACGGGAATGGGCCTCGACCGCTATAATACAAAGAAAAAGGAAAGGAAGGCGCGTTGCCCATGGACGTCTATCTGATGGAGGTTTCTCCGCTCCTGCAGCAGGAGACCCTCGCTTCTACGCTGCCCTTCCTGTCCCCGGGCCGAAGAGAAGCCCTCGGCCGCCTTTTTAAGCCCGACGACCGGGCCCGTAGCGCCGGGGCCGGGCTTTTGCTGCGCCATGCGTTAAAGGGCGCGGGCGTCGCGGCCGAGCAAGCCGCCTTTGCCGCCGGCGCCCATGGCAAGCCCTATCTGGCCGGCCATCCGGGGATTCACTTTTCTCTGTCCCACTCAGGGAACTGGGCGGCCTGTGCTATGGATAAAAGCCCGGTCGGGGTGGACCTGGAGGAAGTGGGGCCCGCCCGGCTCTCAGTAGCCAGACGGACCTTTGCTGCCGAGGAGTACACCTATCTGCAAAGCCTCGCAGGGCGGGAACGGGACTTGTTCTTTACCGCCTTGTGGACCGCGAAGGAAAGCGTGCTCAAGTGGGCGGGAGACGGGCTTGCGGGCGGCCTTGCCGCCGTCTCGGTGGAGCACCGGCATCTGCGTCCGGCCGCGGCCCGGTACCGGCACACCAGCCTGCGCCTGCAAAGTCTTCTGCCCCAGCCCGGCGTGGTGCTCACAGCGGCCACTGCCCAGGATTTCCCCGATTTCCGGCTGACGGTGGTTCCATTTGAAAATATTTTGTAAATATTCTGATTTTTCACCGCCCCGTTCTTTTTGTGCTTCTTTCTAAGAAAAGCAAAACCCGTCTGCAAAACCTCGTGCCGTTTTCCCAAAACTTTCGGGGTTTTCGCAGGCAGACGGCGGTGTTTTCCCTGGGAAACAGGGGACGGTTTCTGCCTTTCCACTTAACACCAGTTGCACGGTATGGTATAATGTAGAGTATTGTTGCGCCTATCTATAAAACGACGGCAAAAAACCTGGTCTAGCGGCAGGCCCGCCGGACAATGGATTGAGAGGATGTAACCGATGAAAGTTGTCATTTTGGCCGGTGGGTTCGGCACGCGCATTTCGGAAGAAAGCCATTTAAAGCCCAAGCCCATGATCGAAATCGGCGAGCAGCCGATTTTGTGGCACATCATGAAGCAGTATTCCCATTACGGGTTTCATGACTTTGTCATCTGCTTAGGCTACAAGGCCTATGTGATCAAGGAATATTTTTCCGACTATTTTCTGCACACGTCGGACATTACCTTTGATCTTGCCAACAACAAGATGACGGTGCACAACAATTTCTCCGAGCCCTGGAAGGTGACGCTGGTGGACACGGGGCTCAACACCATGACCGGCGGACGGGTCAAGCGCATCCAGGAGTATGTGGGCGATGAGCCTTTTATGCTCACCTACGGTGACGGGGTTTCCGACGTGGACATCAACAAATTAGTGGCGTTTCACAAAAGCCACGGCAAAATCGCCACTATGACCGCCATCAACGCTGGGCAGCGGTTCGGCGTGTTGGAAGTAGGCGGGGACAATACCATCCACGCCTTCCGAGAAAAGTCCAAGGATGACGGCAGCCTGATTAACGGCGGCTTTATGGTGTTAAACCCGGAGATTTTCCAGTATATCGCGGGAGACGCTACGGTTTTTGAAAAAGAGCCGCTGGAAACGGTAGCAAACATGGGTCAGCTGATGGCCTACAAGCACGACGGATTCTGGCACTGCATGGATACCCAGCGGGATAAGATGCGGCTGGAAGAAATGTGGGCGTCCGGGCACGCCCCGTGGAAGGTGTGGAACGATTGATGTTTGATCCCTCTTTTTATAAGGACAAAAAGGTGCTGGTCACCGGGCACACTGGGTTTAAGGGAACGTGGCTGTGCAAAATGCTCATCGACGCGGGTGCGTGGGTGACGGGGTACTCCCTGGTCCCCCCCACCGAGCCCAACCTTTTCGACCTGTCGGGCATCGCGGACGATATGGTCTCCATCATTGGGGACATCCGGGACCTGCCCCGGCTGCGGGAGGTGTTCGCCATGGCGCGGCCGGAGATCGTGCTGCATCTGGCGGCCCAGCCCATTGTGCGCGATTCCTATAAGGAACCGGTTTATACCTATGAAACCAACGTGATGGGCACGGTGAACGTCCTCGAGTGCGTGCGGGAAAGCGACAGCGTGGTTTCTTTCCTCAACGTGACCACCGACAAGGTCTATCACAACAACGAGTGGGAATGGGGCTACCGGGAAACCGAACCGCTCGACGGCTTCGACCCGTATTCCAACTCCAAGTCCTGCTCGGAGCTGGTGACTCACAGCTATAAGAACTCCTTCTTTGCCGACGGGCGGGTGGCCATCTCCACCGCACGGGCCGGCAATGTCATCGGCGGCGGGGACTTTGCCAACGACCGCATTATCCCCGACTGCGTACGCGCGGCTCAGAAGGGTGAGGACATTGTGGTGCGAAACCCCCATTCCACCCGTCCCTATCAGCACGTGCTCGAGCCGTTGTGCGCTTATTTGATGATTGCGCAGCGCCAGTATGAAAAGGAAAAATTTGCGGGATACTATAACGTAGGTCCCGACGAATGCGACTGCGTCACCACCGGCGAGCTGGTTTCCCTTTTCTGCGAGAAGTGGGGAGACGGGGTCAAATGGATCAACCAGTCGGTGGGCGGTCCCCACGAGGCCAATTTTCTAAAACTCGACTGCTCCAAGCTCAAGGCCGTCTTCGGCTGGAAGCCCCGCTGGCATGTGGCGAGGGCGGTGGAGAAAACGGTGGAGTGGACCAAGGTCTATCTGGCAGGCGGCGACGTGTCCGCCTGTATGCAAAAGCAGATTGCGGAATTTTATGGAGAACAGGAGTAAGCTATGTTTGAAAATAAGACCGAAGGACAGGCAAAGGAACAGATTTTAGAGATGGTGGCCGCGTACTGCGACCGGTTTCACAACCAGAAGAAGCCCTTTGAGGAGGGCCAGCGGATTCCCTATGCTTCCAGGGTATACGACCAGGAGGAAATGGTCAACCTGGTGGACAGCGCCCTGGAATTTTGGCTGACCGCCGGGCGGTATACCGACCAGTTCGAGGCGCAGTTTGCCGAGTACCTGGGCGTCAAGTATTGCTCCCTGGTCAACTCCGGCTCTTCGGCAAACCTGATTGCCTTCATGGCGCTCACCTCCCCTCTTCTTGGCGAACGGGCCATCCGTCCGGGTGACGAGGTGATCACGGTGGCGGCGGGCTTTCCCACCACGGTGGCTCCGGTAATTCAGTACGGCGCCGTCCCGGTCTTTATCGACATGACCATCCCCCAGTACAACCTGGACGTGTCCATGCTGGAAAAAGCCTTGTCCGGCAAGACCAAGGCGGTCATGGCGGCCCATACCCTGGGCAACCCCTTTGATCTGAATGCGGTGAAGGCGTTCTGCTTAAAGCACGGCCTCTGGCTTATCGAAGATAACTGCGACGCCCTGGGCTCCAAGTACACCATCGACGGGGTGGAAAAGTTCACCGGTACCATTGGGGACATTGGCACCTCCAGCTTCTATCCCCCGCACCACATGACCATGGGCGAAGGCGGCGCGGTGTATACCGACGACCCGCTGCTTCACAAGCTCATCCGTTCCTTCCGGGACTGGGGAAGAGACTGCATCTGTCCCTCCGGCCGGGATAACCTCTGCCAGCACCGCTTTGATAAGCAGTACGGCGAGTTGCCGCTGGGATATGACCACAAGTACGTCTACTCCCATTTCGGCTATAACCTCAAAGCCACCGACATGCAGGCGGCCGTGGGAGTGGCCCAGTTAAAGAAGTTCCCCTCCTTTGTGGAAAAGCGCCGGCACAATTTCGACCGGCTTAAGGCGGCGTTGCAGGACGTTTCGGACAAGCTGATTCTGCCCGATGCCTGCGCGCATTCCCGTCCCAGCTGGTTCGGGTTCCTTCTGACCTGCAAGGACGGGGTGGACCGCAACCAGGTGGTGCAGTATGTGGAAAGCAAGGGTGTGCAGACGCGGATGCTCTTCGCCGGCAATCTAACCAAACATCCCTGCTTTGACGAGATGCGCAAAACCGGCAGAGGCTATCGCATCGTCGGGGACTTGAAGGAAACCGACCGGATCATGAACGACACTTTCTGGGTGGGGGTTTATCCGGGCATGACCGATGAGATGATCGACTACATGGCCAAAACCATCAAGGAAGCGGTAACGGCATGATAAAGCGGCTCTTGGACAAATTCAATATTCACAGCAAGGAAGATTTCTGGAAATTTGTTTGGCAGTTTGTAAAGTTCGGCCTGGTGGGCGTGTCTAACACGCTCATCAGCCTGGCGGTCTATTACGCGGTGGTGCTGCTTCTTGGGGTGGAGCACTACATTCTGGCCAACACCCTAGGCTTTGTCATCAGCGTCATCAACGCCTATATCTGGAACAGCAAATTTGTCTTTCAGAAGAAGGACCGCAAGCACGGCAAATCTTTTGTTAAGGTATTCGTTTCCTACGGGAGCACCTTCCTGCTGGGAACCGGGTTTCTTTTCGTGCTGGTGCATTACTGGAATGTGTCCGAGATGATCGCGCCGATTATCAACCTGCTTTTGACCATTCCGCTGAATTTTCTGCTCAACAAATTCTGGGCGTTCAAATAACCGTTTTCTCTGCCGAAAGGCCTCTTTTTCGAGCCTTTCGGCACTCTGCTTGTCTTGGCCCCGTTTGATTTGTCGCATTTTGCGGCAAACCAGCCGGGTTTTCAGGCGCAAAACGTCAAAGAAATGGCGTCAAGCCTTCTTCGAAGGCTCCTTTCATGCGCAGACACATCCGCTGCGCGACCTGTCCTTATGCGCAAAAAAACCGCCGTCCCTTCCCAGCGGCTCGGGGACAGTCGGTTTCCTTATCCCTTCAGTCGCTGGAGAAACGGCGGTTTTTTATGAGAATCAAAGTATCCAACTACATTTCCGATTTTCTGGTGCGCCATGGGATTTCCCACGTCTTTACCGTCACCGGCGGCGGCGCCATGCATTTAAACGACGCTTTGGGCCACCAGGAAGGGCTCACCTGCATCTATAACCACCACGAGCAGGCCTGCGCCATCGCGGCGGAAAGCTATGCGCGCATCCACAATAAAATCGCGGCCGTATGCGTGACCACCGGTCCGGGCGGTTCCAATGCCATCACGGGAGTGCTGGGCGGATATCTGGATTCCATCCCCATGCTCATTCTCTCCGGCCAGGTGCGGTACGATACCACCGCCCGCAGCACGGGGCTTTCAATCCGGGCGATGGGGGATCAGGAGTTCGACATTGTCAAGGCCATCGGCTGCATGACCAAGTACAGTGAAATGGTGGTGGATGCCAAGCGCATCCGCTACTGCCTGGAAAAGGCGCTGTTCATCGCCCAGCACGGCCGTCCTGGCCCCTGCTGGCTGGACATCCCGCTCAACATCCAGGGCGGATACATCGAAACGGACGATTTGGAAGGGTACGACCCCAAGGAATATGAAACGGAGCTTCCTCCTCCGGTGAGCAAGGAGACGGTTGCGGCCATCCTGCAAAAGGTAAAGCAATCCCAACGTCCGGTCTTCTACGCGGGCAACGGCATTCGCATTTCCGGCGGGTTCGACGCCTTCTGCCGGGTGGTGGAAAAGCTGGGCATCCCGGTGGTCACTGGGTGGAACAGCATTGACGCCATGTACGACGACCATCCCCTCTATGTAGGCCGGGGCGGCATTATGGGGGACCGTGCGGGCAACTTCGCTGTACAGAACAGCGACCTGGTTCTCTCCATCGGCAGCCGTCTAAGCATCCGCCAGGTGGGGTATAACTACCAGACCTGGGCCAGAGAAGCCTATGTGATTATGGAGGACGTGGACGCCGAGGAACTCAAAAAGCCCACGCTGCATGTGGACCTTCCGATTCACGCCGACGCCAAGGACCTGCTCGAAAAGCTGGACGCGGCCCTTCCCGGGGGAGAACCCCTGTTTCATGGGCCCGACTGGATTTCCCGCTGCCAGGGCTGGAAGCGGGACTATCCGGTGGTGCAGAAAAAGCACTATGAGCAAGAGGGCCTTGCCAACGTCTACTGTCTAATCAAAGAACTCAGCCGCCGCTTAAAGGAAAATCAGATCACGGTGGTGGGCAACGGCTCCGCCTGCGTGGTGGGCAGCCACGGCTATGAAATCAAGAAGGGGCAGCGGTTCATCATCAATTCCGCCATCGCCTCCATGGGGTACGATCTGCCCGCCGTCATCGGCGCCTGCGTGGCCGACCACAGTCAGGACCTGATCTGCGTCACCGGCGACGGCAGCATCCAGATGAACATTCAGGAGCTGCAGACCATCATCCATCACCAAATGCCTATAAAAATTTTCCTCATCAACAACGGGGGCTATCATTCCATCCGCCAGACCCAGAAGAACTTCTTCGGGGAGCCGCTGGTGGGCATCGGCGTGGATAGCGGGGATCTGAGCTTTCCGGACATGTCCAAGCTCGCCCCAGCCTACGGCTATCCCTACACCTGCGCAAAGAGCAACGAGGAGCTTAGTAAAGCCATCGAGGAAACTTTGGCGCAAAAGGGCCCGGCCATCTGCGAGATATTCGTTTCGCTGGACCAAAAGTTTGAACCCAAATCCGCCACTAAGCGCCTTGCGGACGGCACTCTGGTTTCCGCACCGCTGGAGGATCTGGCCCCGTTTTTAGACCGGGAAGAATTTTTAAAGAACATGATCATTGAGCCGGTCAAGGAATAAGGAGAGCCGTATATGAAGCTGACAAGCGCCGTCATCACCGGTGCCACCGGTATGATCGGGATCAACTTAATCAACCGCCTGCTGGAAGAGGGGGTACGGGTGCTGGCCCTGGTGCGGCCTCACTCATCCAACGCCGCACGCCTTCCAAAGCAGGAAGGGCTGTCGGTGCTCGAATGCGGCCTGTGTGACCTGTCGAAGGCGGCCGGACGGATTGTAGACCAATACGACGCCTTTTTTCACCTAGGCTGGGACGGCACCTTTGGAGACAGCCGCAACGATATGGCGCTGCAAACCCAGAACATCCGCTATACGCTGGACGCGGTGGAGTTAGCAAAACAGCTCGGCTGCCAGGTGTTTGTAGGAGCCGGTTCTCAAGCGGAGTACGGCCGGGTGACGGGCTCTTTGTCCGCTCATACGCCGGCGTTTCCGGAAAACGGATACGGCATCGCCAAGCTCTGTGCCGGGCAGATGAGCCGCATTGCCTGCAGGCAGCAGGGAATCCGGCATGTCTGGGCCCGCATTTTAAGCGTGTACGGTACCTTTGAAGGGCCAAACACCATGGTGATGTCCAGCATTCGAACGCTCCTTAGGGGCGAACGTCCCTTATTTACGGGGAGCGAACAAATGTGGGATTATCTTTTTTCCGAAGACGCTGCCAACGGCCTGTATCTTATGGCGCAAAAGGGGCTTGACGGGGCTGTTTATTGCCTAGGCAGCGGACAGGCAAGGCCGCTGCGGGAATACATCGAGGCGCTGCGAGACGCGGTGGACCCGTCCCTTCCCGTGGGTATCGGGGCGCTCCCCTATGCGCAAAACCAGGTGATGTACCTGTGCGCCGACATTGCCAGCTTAACCAAAGACACTGGCTTCGTTCCACAGTTCTCCTTTGAAGAAGGAATCAAAAAGACGGTGGAATGGTGCAAAAAGGAGTGTGGAAGATGAGCCAGGAAAAAGTCAATCTGCCGGTTTCCCCTGACATGCAGAAAACGATTAGTATTTTAGTCCCCTGTTATAACGAAGAGGAAAATGTCGTTCCTCTCAGTGACGCCATCCGCAAGACCTTCCGGGAGGAGTTGCCCTCCTACCGGTACGAGCTTATCTTTATCGACAATTGTTCCACCGACCATACCCAGGAAAAGCTGGCCGGCCTGTGTGCCGGCGACCCGGACATCAAAGCGATCTTCAATGCGAAAAACTTCGGGCAGTTTAATTCTCCCTATTACGGCATGCTCCAGACGACGGGAGACTGTACGGTGCTGCTGGCGGCGGATTTTCAGGACCCAGTGGAAATGATTCCGAAGTTCGTCAAGGAGTGGGAAGCCGGATATAAAATCGTCATCGGCATCAAAACCACCAGCAAGGAAAACAAGATCATGTATTTCCTGCGCTCGTGTTACTATAAGCTGATCAAGCGGCTTTCCAACGTGGAACAAATCGAGCATTTTACCGGTTTTGGCCTTTACGACAAGAGCTTTATCGAGGTGCTGCGGAATTTGGACGATCCGACTCCTTTCCTGCGCGGAATCGTGGCGGAGCTTGGCTATAAACGCAAAGAGATTCCTTACGAGCAACCACGCCGCCGAGCCGGAAAAACCAGCAATAATTTCTATAAGCTCTACGATGCCGCCATGCTGAGCATCACCTCTTACACCAAAGTGGTGCTGCGGCTGGCGACGATCATCGGTTTTATTTTTTCCGCCATCAGCTTTCTCATTGCGCTGGTCTATCTGATTCTAAAGCTGATTTTTTGGGATACCTTCCCGGCTGGAACCGCGCCCATCCTGATCGGGGTGTTTTTGATGGGCTCGGTGCAGATTTTCTTTATCGGCTTTTTGGGTGAATACATTCTCAACATGAATACCCGGATTATGAAGCGGCCGTTGGTGATTGAGGAAAAGCGGTTAAATTTTGAGGAGACAACCAAGGAGGAAAGAAGGAATGACAAAACAACTGGCACTGAGGAATAGAGAGCCAGTCGGAAAAAGTATTCTGACCGGTATCGGCCTGTTTCTTTTGTATTTTATTTTATGCTCTGCCTATCTCAATCAAGGGGTATTCTGTGATGAGGTGGACAACATGGTCGGCGGTATGGTAGTCGCCGATGGCGGCGTAGTTTACCGGGACTTTTATTCGCAGCATACGCCCGTCATGTATTATCTCTGCGCGATCTTCCGCCTGCTGGGCGCATCCTCTATTTTTCAGTACCGGCTGTTCTTTTACTTGACGCTTTCGCTCATTTGGGTGCTCATGTATCTGCGCTATAAGAATTCTGTTGGCAAATTCGCCATGGCGCTTTATCCCGTTGTTTATGTGGTTACCATGTGCAATTTCGACGGGTTGGGACACATGGTTCTATCCGAACAAATTCAGTCCCAGGCAATGGTCGTGCTGATGATTGAGCTCCTCTTGTTCTTTCAAAACAAAGAACTGAAACTTTCCAACTCCATTCTGATTTCGATTGCGATCGCCGCCGGCTTCGGCGTTGCCTTCATGGCACTGCTTCCCATTGCGGTTGTTTTTGTGGGTGTGCTTTACATCGAAATCTCCGATTCCGTGATTGGCAAAATCGGCGTAGGCGCTACCATTGCACGGATTTGGAAAAAATATTGGCGTGCTCTTCTTATTATCGCCATTCCCTTTGTTGCGGCATTTGTCTACTTCGCCGCATTCGGGCTGATTCGCAACGTATATGACCAAGCGTATCTGCTCAATACCAAAGTTTATGCAAAGTATACTGGCGGATTCGGCGGAAATATTCTAAACACCATTGTATCGCCGCTGCAGAATTATTTCTCCCAGCTGTTGTCCTCTCTGAATGCGCTCTTTACAAATCCCTTTGGTAATCTGCGCGTTCTGCTCAATTACGTGGTGAACATCGTTTTCGTCATTGGTTTATTCAAATGGCGCAAGTCATACGGCGTGATCATGGCTGCCTTTATCATTTTGACGGGCGTAAGAGGGTTCACGGCCTTCCACTCCATTCCCTACTGGGCGGTCTGCATCATGATGGGGCTGATCATGGCTGCACGCTGGATCAAGGCACACCCGCAATGGAAGTCGTATTCGATCAAGCAAGCCGCCTGTATCTGCAGTGCCGTTTTCTTGATCGTAACACCGTATATGACCACGTTTACCAACATTTTGCCCACACGTGAAACCCTGGCTGCTGTTACGCAGAATGTCCCTGTGACAAACAGTTATGAAGATTATATTCAGAGACTAACCGGACCGGAAGACACGATCTACGCAAATACGCTAAACAATACCTTTTATATCAATGCAGACCGGTTCCCTGCCAGCCGCATGTACAACATGGTTCCCTGGTTTGCCGAGCTATTTGAAGACAAAGTGGTTGCGGATCTTTCCAGCAACCAGCCAAAGGTCATCATTTACGATCCCAAGGGTACAGTTTGGGATTATGTATATGAGGAATTTGCTCCCAGCGTAGATCGGTTTATCAAAGAAAATTACACGGTAATGGATACCTGCGGTCCTGATTTCTGGGTTCTCAACTCGTATTACGACGAGGCGAAGGAAATTTTAAGCAGGCAGTGAGAAAAGGCGGGAAGAGAAATTCTTCCCGCCTTTTTCGGCTTTCTTCTAATTGCCCTCCCATCACGCATATATATCGGATAGTACCATCGAGTTTTACGAGGGAGGCTTTTTACATGAAGGGCGTTTTAGAAGAGCGTGCAGTGGAACTGGGAGTGTATATCCTCGAAAATAAGGCGACCGTGCGCGCCGCCGCCAAGGAATTTGATATTTCAAAATCAACTGTACATATGGATGTACCGAACTAGAACGGCGCAAGGTCGTAACGCGTCTTTGTTATCTTTTCAAAAGGCAGTACGCCTGCTTGTTTTCGGGAGCGGCGGGCTGCCTTTTTCTTCGCCCTGCGGCCTCCCTTTCGCTTTCCTCTTTTGCTTTGGAGAAGATTGTGCTATAATGAGGGCAAATGTCGCCCGGCCACAGCTGGGTCAAATTCGGAGGAGTGGATACAGATGAAAATGAGCCAGCTGCTCGGCATGCGTTTCAAGGAAACGCCGGCAGACTGCCAAACCGCCAACCACATTTTGATGATTCGTGGCGGGTATATCAAACAGGTTTCCAGCGGCGTCTTTTCCCTATTTATGCCCATGCGGCGCGTCACCAAAAAGGTGGAAGCCATCATCCGGGACGAAATGGACAAGCTGGACGGGCAGGAGGTACTGTTCCCGGTGGTCATGCCCGCCAGCCTTTGGCAGGAGTCGGGACGGTATGACAGCATCGGCAGTGAAATGGCACGGTTTACCGACCGCAGCGGTGCGAAAAACGTGCTGGGCATGACCCATGAAGAGGCGGCGGTCCATCTGGCCAGAGACGTGGCTACCAGCTATCAGAACTATCCGTTCATGATTTACCAGATTCAGACGAAATTCCGCGACGAACCTCGCTGCCGAGGCGGTCTGGTGCGGGTGCGGGAGTTCACCATGAAGGACGCCTACTCGTTCCACACCTCCCAGGAGGATCTGCAGGCATATTACGACAAGTGCCTGGACGCCTACAACCGTATCTTCGCTAGGGCGGGGGTGCCGGAGGTGGTGGCGGTCAAGTCGGACTCCGGCATGATGGGAGGCAGCGTATCCCACGAGTTTATGCTGCTGACCGCCATCGGGGAAGACAGCATCGTGCTGTGCGGCGACTGCGGCTACCGGGCCAACATGGAAGCGGCGGAATGCATTGTGGAAAACGAAACGGTGGAGGAAGCGCCTCTAACCAAGTTCGAAACGCCGGGAGTCAAGACCATTGAGGACCTGTGCGAATTCGCCCACATTAAGCCTACCCAGACGGCCAAGGCGGTGGTCTACCAGAAGAACCAGGACGATACGTATGTGGTGATCTTCGTGCGGGGTGATTTGGAGGTCAACGTCACCAAGCTGCGCAATTACCTGGGCTGTGAGGTCCATCCGGCGCAGGACATTCCCGCCGAATCCGGCCTGGTCCCCGGCTCCATCGGCGCCATCGGTCTACCGGAGAACGTGACGGTGGTGGTAGACCGGTCCCTGGAAGGCTGCAACATGCTTTACTGCGGCGCTAATGAGGACGGATACCATTACAGCGGCCTTTCCATCAAACGGGACTTAAAGGACGTGGAGTTTGTCGATGTAGCGAAGGCCTACACCGGCGGCATCTGCCCGGCCTGCGGCAAGCCGCACCTCACCATCAGCCGCGGCATCGAGGTGGGCAACATCTTCCAGCTGGGCACCAAGTACACCAAGGCGATGAACATGCAGTATTTGGACGAAAAGGGCGCCCTTCAGCACCCCATTATGGGCTGTTATGGCATCGGCGTGGGCCGTCTGGCCGCGTCGGTATGCGAAGCCCATCACGACGATTACGGCCCCATCTGGCCCATGTCTATCGCGCCTTGGCAGGTGGAGCTGTGCGCGCTTAACGCCTCCAAGGGCGATGTGCAGGCGGTGGCCGACGAGCTGTACCGGCAGCTGACGGCTGCCGGCGTGGAGGTTTTGTATGACGACCGGGCGGTAAGCGCCGGGTCCATGTTCTCGGATGCGGACCTTTTGGGCTGCCCGCTGCGCCTGGTGGTCAGTCCTAAGACCTGCGGGCGCAACGCCGTGGAGTTCGCCGACCGGACCAAAACCTTCCGCACCGATCTTGTGTACGGCGACGACCGTGATTTTACCGAGACGGTAAAAGCGGTCAAGGCCGAAATCGCCAAGCAGCTGGCGGCGCTGGGCTGCTAAGGCTTTTGGGAACGCACAAAGAAAAAGCAAGGCCGTATTTTCACCGGCCTTGCTTTTTTCTTTTGCTGTAGCTTTACCTACCCGTCTATTTCGATCTGATAGCAATCCTCTATCAAAATCATGTTACCGTTATGCTCTTGACACATTCTCAGGTAACGTTCGTTCTCCTCAATCACAAAGTCCATGGTACACCATGTGTCATCTATGCGTTGCTCGATTTCATTCGCATACTTCTTTATGTCGGAAAAATGGGTTTGAATATAGTTTTGACTCATCACAAGACAATAACAGCAAATTTCATTGCGATATGCGTTGGAAAAATCCTCTTTCCAACGAAGCGGAATATAACAGCCCTCTACAATGAGATTTTGCCTATTCTCAATGGCCGTCTTTATTATTTCACGGACAATCGGCCACAAATAGTCTTCCAATTCCTTGTCATCATAAGGCGTTAAGGTTGTGTTCTTGCTTCGGATTAACCCCATTTTCAAAAGGTCAATGGACAAGTAGGGGTATCGGTACTTTTCTAGAAGCTTTTGCGCCAGCAGCGTTTTCCCCGTGTGAGAAGCCCCTGTGATCAATATAATCATTTTGCTCTCTCCCTTCGCATCCGAGTTCTCCCTTTTGTAGCATAAACAAAATATAGCATATATCCCCGCTAAATGCCACGATTGGACAGACACCGCCCGGCATTTGAGAGTGAGCGAAGTTTCTAAAGAAAAGGCGGCCTGAACGGTCCTTTTTGCGGATGTTTGCATACAATGGAGAAATACGCCCCGGCCGGGTATAAGACCACTTCAAACATCCCATGCTCAAGGTGAGGTTTCTCCTTGCAGTTTGGGCGTATTTCCGTTAGAATAAAGAGGTTATCTGCCAAAGGAGGAATCGGATCTTGATTTACGAGAACATATTGCAGGCCATCGGCCGCACTCCCCTCATCCGGCTTCAAAAAATGACCGGGCCCCAGGACGCGCAGGTGCTGGTGAAATACGAGGCGGTCAACATCGGCGGTTCCATCAAGACCCGCACTGCCTATAACATGATTACCAAGGCCCGAGAGAAGGGTCTTATCGGGCCGGATACCATTCTGGTGGAGCCCACCAGCGGCAACCAAGGCATCGGCGTGGCTCTGGTGGGCGCAGTGCTGGGCTATGAGGTAAGGATTATCATGCCCGACTCGGTCAGTGAAGAACGGCGCAAGCTGGTACACCAATACGGCGCCAAGGTTATCCTTATCCACGACGAGGGGGACATCGGCAAGTGCATCGAGGAATGCATGCAGACGGCCCTTCGCATGGCTAGGGAGGATGCGCGGGTATTTATCCCCCAGCAGTTTACAAACCCCGACAATCCCCAGGTTCACCGGGAGCACACGGCCCTGGAAATCATCGAGGACGCCGGGGTCACCATTGACGGCTTCTGCTCCGGGGTGGGGACCGGCGGCACCATCACGGGCATCGGGGAAACGCTGAAAGCGAAATACCCGGGCATCGAAATTTGGGCGGTGGAGCCCCAGAACGCCGCCATTCTTTCCGGCGGCAGCATCGGGACCCATCTGCAAATGGGCATTGGGGACGGATTGATCCCGGAGAACCTAAATACCTCCATTTACGACCAGGTGTGCATCGTCACCGATGAGGAAGCGCTGGGTGCGGCCAAGCGGCTGGCAAGCGAGGAGGGGATCCTCTGCGGCATTTCCAGCGGTTCGAACATTGCGGCGGCCTTGAAGCTGGCAAAAAAGCTTGGGAAAGGGAAAACGGTGGTCACCATACTGCCGGACACGGGAGAACGGTATTTCAGCACCCCTTTGTTCTCCGACTGAGTGGTGTTTTTGACCGAAAGGACGTGACGAAATGAACTGGCTCAACAAGCTGGAACGAAAATGCGGACGCATCGGCATTCCCTATCTGATGTACATTCTTTCCGCCCTGATGCTGGCGGTGTTTCTGGTGGAATTTGTCCGGCCCGACCTGAGGATCTCTTCGTATCTGTACCTGGACATGGGACTGGTAGCCCAGGGGCAGGTCTGGCGGCTTCTCTCCTTTCTAATTTTGCCGCCAAGCAGCTCGCCCATCTGGATTCTTTTCAGCCTTTATTTCTACTGCCTGATCGGCAACCTGCTGGAACGGGAATGGGGCACTTTCAAGTTTACCTTTTTCTATCTGGTAGGGGTATTGGGTACCATTCTCGGCGCGCTGTTTACCGGCACGGCTACCAACTCCTTTTTAAACCTTTCTTTGTTCCTAGCCTTTGCGGCGGTATATCCGGATTTCCAGGTGATGCTGTTTTTCCTGATTCCCATCAAAGTCAAGTACCTGGCCATTCTGGACGCGGTGTACTTTGTGGTGGTTTTGATTGTGGGAACTTGGCCGCTGCGGGTATCCATCCTTATGTCCCTTTTGAACGTACTCTTGTTCTTCGGCGGGGATTTTTTCCGTACCGTCCGCCAGCAGATCAAGTACAGCAAAACCCGCA
This sequence comes from Clostridiales bacterium, assembly GCA_018364155.1. Lineage (GTDB taxonomy): Bacteria > Bacillota > Clostridia > Oscillospirales > Acutalibacteraceae > Solibaculum_A. The sequence goes on along the minus strand of JAGZMM010000002.1, from coordinate 39,338 downwards.
GGCAGTTTCGCAAAAATAATTTCCGATGAAAAAAGGTTATAAAAAACGCGCTTCCTGGAATGAGCCAGGAGGCGCGTTTTTTTATGCGGTTGCAGGCAAGAGTTCCCTCTACCGGGCACGCTTTTTCAGGCGGGACCAAAGAAAATCCTTGGCTTGCTTGAAGGTGGAAAAATTTATTAGGAAAATAACCACGAAGATGCCGGCAGACCAGAGGATGCCGGTTTGGGCGGTCATCAGCCCTACTTGCAAAACCAGCAGGGCCTGAGAGGGAATCATCCGTTTGTAATCGACCTGAATGCGAATGATTTTCTGGGAGGCAACCGAGCGCGCCAGCCACACCGCAAAGTGGCTCAGGCAGGTGGCAACCGCCGCCCCGTAGGGACCGAAGAAGGGAATAAGCAGGAGGTTGAAGGCCACATTGACCCCGGCGCCGGCGGCAGTGGTGACAAAGAGGGACTTGGTCCGTTTGGTGGCGGTATAGATCGAGCCCAGAAAGGAATTGAGAGAGCTGTAATAGAAGGCCAGGGCCAAAAGAGGGATCAAAGACCAGGCCTGATAGTTTTCCCCCTGGAAAAAGAACATGGCCAGGTATTGGCAGAGCGCCACCAAAAGGGACGTGCTCAGGAGCATCACGTAACTGAAAATCCGGTGGATGCTGGAGAAGAACCGTTCTCCCTCCTCGGTCTGGTACTCTTTGATGGCGGAAATGCTCCAGGCCTGCTGAAAAATCGACGTCAGTGTGTTGAGAAGGGTGGGGATTTTGCTGGCCAGGGCGTAAAGGCCGGTGGCCGCAAGCCCGGTGATGGCCGTCAGACAGTACCGGTCCAGGCTGGAATTGATCCACCAGAAAAGATAGTTGGGGATGAGAGGGATGCTGTAAAGAATCATCCGCTTGAGAAGGGCCCGGTCAAACCCGCGAAAAGACAGATACCGGTGCATGCGCCCGAAAAAGAAGTAAATCACACAGCCCACAAGGCTGCCGGCAATCATGGAAAACAAATAGCCGTTTACCCCCATATGTGGCGGCCCGGCAATGAGAAATACATTGAGGCCCATGGTGACGGCAGAGGTGGCGATGGAGCTGATGGTGATAAGCTTCACCTGATCCACCGTGCGGGCAAAGTTGGCAAAGATGGAATTGAACGCGGAAACGATGTAAAGCGCCAGGAAATGAAACTTATAATCGGCGAGAAACGATATCTGCCCGTAGACCGGCAGCAGCAAAGCAAGCAGCACACAGCCGGCCACCGTGACCTCCATCCCCAGGGAAAAGACCTTCTTTTTGTCCTCGCACTGGTCCATGGCGAAACGCAGCACCCCGTCGTGGATGCTCAGAGTCAAAATGGGGATCAGCAATATCACCGTGGTATGGATCATGTCAATGCTGCCAAACTGCTCGTCCACCAAAAAGGTGGTGTACAGAGGCAGCAGCAGGGCGGACAAAATCTTCGTCGCAAAGCTGCTCAAGGTAAACAGGCCAATATTCTTAACCAGGTACTGATACTTACTGCGTCCCACACGTGCGCCTCTTTCCTTTATTTTTTCAGCAGTTTCGCCGGACAGCCCACATAGGTTCCCGGCTGCTTGAGATCCGTTACCACCACAGCCCCCGCACCTACCACGCAGTCCGGTGCGATACGGATGTTATTTCGTACACAAGCGCCGATGCCCACATGGGTGCCTGCCCCTACCGTGACCGTGCCGCCCAATGCGCAGCCCGGCGAAAGATGGGTAAAATCCCCAATGACGTTGTCGTGTTCCACAATGGCGCCGGTATTGATGATCACGTGTGCGCCCACCGCTGCTGCGGGATTGATGACGGCGTTTGCCATCACCACCGTACCCGGGCCCAGCACTGCGTCCCGGGCCACCACGGCCTTTGGGTGCACGGCAGTCAGCCAGCGAAGGGGGTAGCGCGCGGCCAGCTCCAGGCGGACCCGGTTGCTGCCGATGCCGATGACAAACGCGTGCTGCGGATAATGCAGACAATCGGCAATGGGCCCGAGCACCGGCTTGCCGAAAACGTCGGGACCAGCCGGATGGTCATCCAGAAACCCGGCGACTGTGTATCCGGCCAGCTCCACAAGGTCGGCCACCACTTTAGCATGGCCCCCGGCGCCGAGAATGAGAACCTGGTTCATCCAATCATCCGCCTTCCATTGCATAAGATGTCATACACTTCATTGTACGGCAAGGAGAGGTCCCTCGTCAATAAAATCCCGCTTCCTTTGAAAAACAGCAGAAAATCCCAGCGCAACCTTTCTTTGCGCCAAGGTGCATTTTCCTTTCGATCACCGGTTCTTAGCGTGGCGTTTTCCTATCGTCAGCTTATGGCGCTGCATATTTTGCAGGCTTGTCCGAATAGATATGGGACAAAGGAGGGGAGCTTTATGAAAAAACAACCCCTGTCCATCCATTTCGAAAACCCGAACACAGAAAAGGACACCGTGCGGTTTCTCCTTCACCTGTGCGCAAGGCTGGCCCAAAACCGGGAAACCGGCCGCCCCCCTCAAAACGGCGGGCCGGCCGGCGCGAACTAGGGCGGACGAAAGTCCGCCTTATTCTTTTCTCCAAGTGGTGAGATTGACGATTTTCGCATAGCTTTGGATGATCTTGATCACCTTTACCGACACGTTCGTGTCCGCGTAGTCCTCCGCCAAAACCGTCTCCTCGCCGTTTTCGAACATGGAAACCGCCAGGTTCATGGCCTGCTCCACATCCTCTCCCTGAATTCCCCCGACCACGATGGTGCCCTTGTCGAGCACTTCCGGACGTTCGGTGGAAGTGCGGATGAGCACGGCGGGGAAATGCAGCAGGGCGCTTTCCTCGCTGAGGGTCCCGCTGTCGGACAGCACGCAGTAGGCATTCTGCTGGAGCTTGTTGTAGTCCAAAAAGCCGAAGGGCTGCATGCTCTGCACCAGCGGATGGAACTGAAAGCCCCGCTTTTCAATGATATTGCGGCTGCGGGGATGGGTGGAATAGATGACCGGCATCTGATACGTTTGGGCAATGTGGTTGATGGAGGTCATCAGGCTGATGAAATGCGCTTCGTTGTCGATGTTCTCCTCCCGGTGGGCAGAAAGAAGAAGATAGCCTTTGGGGGTAAGCCCCAGCCGGTCGAGCACATCGCTCTGGGCAATCTTAGCCGCATGGTCCCGTAGCACTTCGCTCATGGGGCTGCCGGTGACAAAGATGGTTTTGCCGTCCACCCCTTCGCTTAGAAGATAGCGGCGGCTGTGTTCGGTATAGGGAAGGTTTATGTCGGAAATGTGGTCGACGATGGTGCGGTTGACCATTTCAGGCACATTCCAGTCCCAGCAGCGGTTGCCCGCCTCCATGTGAAAAATCGGAATTTTCAGCCGCTTGGCACTGATGGCAGACAGGGCGGAATTGGTGTCCCCTAGTACCAGCAGCGCGTCCGGCTGTTCCTTTTTGAGCACGTCATAGGACTTGGCGATGATATTTCCCATGGTTTCGCCCAGATCCTTGCCCACGCTGTCCAGATAATAGTCCGGCTTGCGCAACCCCAAATCCTGAAAGAAAATCTCGTTGAGGGTGTAATCCCAGTTCTGCCCGGTATGCACCATAATATGGTCAAAGTACCGATCGGCACATTTGAGCACCGCGCTCAGCCGGATGATTTCCGGCCGGGTCCCCATGATGGTCATCAGCTTCAATTTGGACATGCCCTATACCTCCAGAAAATATGTATCCGGCTTCTCCGGATCGAAGCATTCGTTGCACCACATGAAGGTGACCAGGTCGGTGTCCCCCACGTTGACGATGCTGTGGGTGTAGCCGGTGGGGATGTCCACCACTTCGATTTTGTCCCCCGACACCCGGTATTCCACGATCTCCTCGCTGCCGATTTTCCGAAACCGGATCAGGCCCTCCCCTTTGACTACCACAAACTTCTCATTCTTCGTATGATGCCAATGGTTGCCCTTGGTGATGCCAGGCTTGGAGATATTCACGGAAAACTGGCCCCGGTCGGGCGTGCGCAGGATTTCGGTAAAAGAGCCCCGGTCATCTACGTTCATCTTCAGCGGATAACTGAACCGGTCTTCCGGCAGATAGCTCAAATAGGTGGAATAGAGTTTCTTTTCGAATGGATTTTCCATATTGGGGACGCTCTTGGTCTCCCGGCTCTCCTTGAAGGAATAAATCAGATCCACAATTTCTCCCAGCTTCACACCATGCTCCACCGGCACTTTGCAAAAATCCCCATCCCGGGTTTCCTTTCCTTCCAGGGCGTGAACGAGTTCCGAAACCACATCGTCGATATACACCAGGGTCATCGAAACAGTGGGGTCGTTGACGGTGATGGGTAGCCCGCGGGCAATGTTATGGCAGAAGGTAGCCACGGCACTGTTATAATTGGGCCGGCACCATTTGCCGAACACGTTTGGGAACCGGTACACCAGTGTCTTTGCGCCGGTTTCCCTTCCGTAGGCAAACAGCAAATCCTCCCCGGCCTTCTTCGAGTGGCCGTAGGGATTGTCAAGCGCGGCCTGGGTGGAGGATGCAAGCATCACCGGACAGGCATTTTTGTGGCGCTTGAGAGTCTCGAGCAGGGTGGAGGTAAACCCGAAATTCCCCTGCATGAACTCGCTTTGCTCTTTGGGACGGTTGACGCCAGCCAGGTGAAAAACAAAGTCGCAGTCCGCGCAGAATCCGTCAAGCCGTTTGGGATCGGTGTCCATGTCGTATGCATAAAGAGTGAGGGAAGACAGGCTGCTTTGCCTGCTCTTTCCGCTTTGGATGTTTTCGAGCTCGGCGATCAGATTTTTCCCGATAAAGCCGTTTGCGCCCGTAATCAATACCTTCATTTTCCCTTTGTTCCTCTCTTCCTTGCCGGGATGGCACCTTTTTGCGCACAGCAGCCGGTTACCGCGCTTCCCATTCCGCCAGCTCCTTCTGGATATAGCTCAAACTCCGCAGCTTATCCTTGATCTGCTCTACATTCAGCTGATTGGTGTTGCTGGAGGTGTATTCCTCATACTTCATGCCGCTTCCGTGGATACCCTCGTTGAAATACTTGTCGTAGTTCAGGTCCCGCTTGTCCGCCGGCACCTTGAAGAAATCCCCCAGGTCCACGGCGTTGGCGCACTCTTCCTTGGTCAGGAGCGCTTCGTACATCTTTTCGCCGTGGCGGATGCCAATGACTTTAATCTCATTGTCGGCATGGAACAATTCCTTGACCGCCTGGGCCAGGTCCCCGATGGTGCAGGCCGGGGCCTTTTGCACCATAATGTCCCCGCTGTTGGCATGCTCGAACGCATACAAAACCAGCTCCACCGCTTCCTCCAGGCTCATAATATAGCGGGTCATGGCAGGGTCGGTCACGGTAAGGGGCAACCCTTTTTTGATTTGCTCGATGAAAAGGGGAATGACCGAGCCCCGTGAACACATGACGTTTCCGTACCGGGTCCCGCAGATCAGGGTCTTTTCCTGGGGAATGGTCCTGGACTTTGCAATGTACACCTTTTCCATCATCGCCTTGGAGGTTCCCATGGCGTTAACCGGATAGGCGGCCTTATCGGTGGACAGGCAGATGACCTTGCGCACCCCCGCCTCAATGGCGGCGGTCAGCACGTTTTCGGTGCCGAACACGTTGGTTTTCACCGCTTCAATGGGGAAAAATTCACAGGACGGCACCTGCTTGAGAGCGGCGGCGTGGAAAATAAAATCCACCCCGTGCATGGCGTTTTTCACGCTTTGGATATCGCGCACATCGCCGATATAGAACTTAATTTTGTCGGAATACTGGGGATACTTGGACTGGTAGGTATGACGCATATCGTCCTGCTTCTTCTCGTCCCGGGAGAAAATGCGGATTTCTCCGATGTCGGTGGTTAAAAACCGGTTGAGTACCGCATTGCCGAAGGAACCGGTACCGCCCGTAATCAGCAGGGTGCGGTCTTTAAAAATAGAGTTTTGATTCATATTACCCTCCTTGTTTTTCAAAAGACGCAAATGCGTCCGGTCTTTCTATGATGCCTGAGCTTTTTCGCCCGGTTCAAAATAAAAACAAAGCAACTTCTCCTTACCCTCGCTTGACGAGCAACTTAAGCCGGGTAAACAGGTCCTTTAAATCCTTGCGGTTAAAAATCGCGGCACTGAGAAGGACAATGGAGGCGGCAACCACCAGTACGATCAGAGCGCTCAGCGCCCATTCCAGATACCCGTTATTGGGCAGGGGAACAAACCAGAAGATCGCGTACACCACTCCCACCTGCACCACCATACGGACCATGTGAATTACAGTTTCCCGGATACGGATTTCCTTGAATCTTCTCGAGATAAAAATGACATAATCAAACAGCCGGTATAGATTAGAGGCAATGGCGGCAAACAGAATGCCGTTGAGCCCGAGCAGGGGGGTCAACACAACACCGCCGATAACCAGGATTCCCGCCTGGATGCTGTTTTGAATACGGGTTTCCCGGTATAGGCCGGCGGCGATGGTCATCATGCCTTGGGGCGTCTGAATGGCGCACAAAAGGCCATTGATGAAGAACAGAAACGCCAAAGCCGGCAAAATATAGAGCTGGGAATCGGAAAGGTTCGCCACGTAATTTTGAATGAACGGCATGTACATCACGCCTGTAACCGCGTACAATACCGTTAAAATGGAATAAAATGCAAACAAAAACTGGCCGTATACCTTTTTCAGCTGCTGCTGGTCTCCTTTTACGATGATCTCGCCGAAGGCGGCGTGCATGCCGGACCCTGACATGAAGATAGAAGCCACATTGTTGATACCGTAGATTACCATGTTGTAAACCGAGTAGATACTGACCTGGACCATATTGGTAAAGACCGTCGCCAGTACCACCGGAGCGCCCGATTGCAGGTTCCAAAGAATCTGCATGTAAAGCGCGTCCCACCGCTTGTCCAGCGCCCGCATATTGGGCTTTTCCTTAAAGTTAACGTATTTATACCGCTTTCGCATGTATCCCGCCAGAATCGCCGACCGCACAAACACCGACAAAGTGGCGATTACCTTCAGCCAGACGATGCTTAAGTGCAAAACCGCACACAGTACGATCAATACCATGTTGAGAACCACACCCACCATGGTGCAGATGGAAAGGATATATTGCTTTTGGTCGGCGGTGAACAGCACCCGATATTTGGCCATGGTGAAAAACTCCATGGCGCCGGACACGCCCATCACCAGAATGAGGAAAAAGATTTCCTGCATGGACAGACCTTGTACCGTTACAATGCTCGCGTAAATGGCGGCGAGCACCAGGGTCAGGCCGGTAAACGCATATCCAAGCCTGGTATAAGTCCGCTTGGCCGCCGACACAATGCCATTGATGCCTTTGACATCGTGCTCCGCGAGCGGCTTATACAGGGAATAGACAGCGGCGCCGGAGAGACCCGCCTCAATCAAGGATATGTATGCGATAAACTGGGTAATCGATGCCACCAGCCCATTGATTTCGGAGCCGTAAAATTGCAGCATGATACGCGGCGAAATGAGGCCGACAATCATGACCACCACTTGCTGTATAGCACTGAAGGTGGCGTTTAATGCAAATTTTTTCGTTTTATTCATCTTTTCATTCCTACTCCCCCTGTACTACGAGCATCTCTGGTTTTCCACCCTGATTTCCTTTTTAAAATATAATCTCGGACTTTGTGGAATCTGCGTCTACCCTACCAGTCGTCACATGGGGCTTCTTCTGTCTAGTCGGTTTCCATCGGTTGTGACAAAGGGTATCCGCCCTCATCCTCAAGGTCCGCCGCCGGCAGCAGGTCTTCCCCAAAGTCCTCCCCGGACGTACGGCGCCGGTCTCTCCGGCGCATCAGGCTCTGGAACAGGTAATACAGGATGCATAAATAGAGTACCCGTTTTCCCGCGAGCACCACATCCAGGAAATCGGCCCGCACATACAGCAGTACGCCGTAGGAGATATACAACAGCATGCTCGACCTCAACGGATGGCCGCCTTCGGCGCCCTTTTCCAGCAGCTGGGACATTTTTGCGATCCCCAGCCCGAACAAGGCCGTCAGGAACAGTGAAAACCAACCGAAGTTGATATAAAATTCCGCAAAAATGGAACCGCCAAGCGCTCCCACCGCCGGCGCATACGGATTCAAAAGGGCAATGACGGACATGTACTGCTTGATCCCGCCAAAAAGCGCATTGGAGAAGGGAACCAGGACCGCCAAGGCGCCCAAAAACGATTTTCCTCCCAAAAAGCCAAAGGAATCCACATACTGAAAGGATAAAACAGGGGTGACCAACGTGGAGCCGAATTCGGAAAGGAACTGGGTTACAGGGTTATTGGTGCTTAAATATTCCCAGAAGCCAAGTTCGCTGGTCTTTCCGCGAATAAAGGCGATAAAGGGCATCAAAACCACTACGCCGATACAGATGGCTCCAACCGAAAGCCAGTTCTTCCTGGTATAGGGCTTGATAAACCAGTGCTTTGCGTAAATATACAAAATGGCGGTAATGAGCATATTGCCACGGTTGCCGACCAGCAGCATCAGGACAAGGGCCCGGAGCAACGCATAATAATAGATTCCCTTCCAGGGGCGATTCTGATGTTTGGCCGTCACCAGCATACAGAGAACCGCCGCGGAAAAGTAAACCTCCAGATCACCAAAGACGCCGGTATCGGTGGTATACTTGGCCAGGTAACCGACCTGCGACGCGGAGGTAATCATCTGCACGTCGTAGATCAGGACTGGGAGGAACAGAATCACAAACAAGACAAGGCCGAACCGATAGACCATCTGCCCTCTTTGGTCGTTAAGACCCTGGGCCTCTTTTTTCGCGGCAGCCGGGGGCGGGGCTTTTCTTCCGCGCGGCAGCAGCAGCATTCCGGCCAGGTTCATCACATTGAATGCCACCAGACAGAACAGGAGCGTCCTTTGCAGATCGTAGCTGCTGTATAGGTTTATGAGATCGTAGGCAAAGGAGGTGTCCACGCGGGCGCCGAAGACATACAGCACCAGCTGCCCAAAGTGGAACAGCGCCAGAAACAGCATAAAGCAGAAATAAAGGGTGAAAACCCGCCGCTGCCTGAGCACGATCAGGAGAAGTGACACCGCTACGTTTCCCAAAATAAGCGCAACAACCCCGTTGAAGGATTTCCCTGTATCAAAAAGAACATACACGGAAAACAAGGTAATAATCAGCTGAAAAAACAGCGGAAAATCCAGTACAAGCTTACTGCGTTTTGGCACGTCGTTCCCTTACCTCCTTTGTGTTATAGGCGCAAACCAGCATCCGGCTCTACCATCTCATAAAATCGTTTGATTTCTTCGATGTTCGAATAGTCTTTTTTCTGTACGTTTTCCTTCATTCCAGCCAGATCAAATTTCCCGTCCAAAAGCGCACGCAGGGTATGGTAAGGGGCATCGTCGCTGTTCTCCATGATTACCCCATCCACTCCATGGCTGACTTGGCTTTTGGCAGAGGAATAATTGCTGACCACCGGCACGAGGCCCAGCATCTGCGCCTCGGTAACGGCCATAGGCTTCCCTTCATACCGAGATGGAAGAAAAAAGATATCCATGCTCTTTTCAATACGATAGGGATTGATCTGTTGGCCCAAAAGGATAATCTCCTGCTCGAGCCCATTGTCCCGGATCATCTCCTTGAGTCTCGGCAGGTCCGGACCATCTCCGATGACAAACCAGCGTAGACCCGTAAGCCGGCCTTCTTTCTTGAGGCGCAGGAAAGCATCGACCCCACGGTCGAGCCCTTTGGACACGAAGGCCACCCGGCAGACGGTGACCAAGTTGCAGTCGTTTGGATCCAGGGGAAGCGGTTCCGCCAGCGGTCGGGCCGCCATCTCCCGGATGGTTTTCTGGCTTAGGATGTTTTCCATGTAAACCGCTTTCTGACGAAATTCCGGGTAAAGGCTCACAAAGTTCTGCAAGCAGGGATCGGAAACAAGAACCACCTGGTCCAGAAGGGAAAAGACGGACCGGCTGAGTTCTTTTTTTAGCCCGGCCTCCTTAATGTCAATGTGAATCCAGCCGATTTTCCGCTTCGCCCTGACCCGGCGGCAAAGGTACTCGGTGGGCCAAAATTCCAGGAAGCTGATCCCCACGTCGTATTCCTTGCGGGGCCGCTCGCAGGCGAGCGCCTCGTACTTGGACATGATCTGGGCATTTATGAGCTTATTCTTGTATTTATGGCTCAGCCGCCTTGCCTTCTGAAGATGGATCCAGAAGGAGGGGTTGCAGAGCTTTACAAGGGGACGGGTGCTATTCTTCGCCTGGGACAGCACATTGACGTTGGGATTTATAAAGGACTGCAGGTCGCCGCCATTGTCATAAAGCAGAAGGTCAACCCGGTATTGGCTGTAATCGATCCCATTTAAGAGCGAAAGCAGGCTTGTAGTGCTACCTCCCACCACCATCTTGGAATAAACGATCAAAATATCTTTCATTGCGGTTTCCTCTCTGATAGCCCCCTCTCTATTGACCCTTTGAGGGCTAACGCATTCATTGGTCGTGAAAAACACCCCACAGATCCAGAATTTTCTCTACCTGAGTTTTGGGATTCTTATGGGCAAGGACGAATTCCTGGTTTTTTCTCCCTATCTGCGCGAGAGCCTCCCGGCCTTTTCCCTTGAGCTGTACGATTTTTTCAGCCATGGCCTGCGGCGTTTCTTCTTCAAAATAGTCCAGATAGCCGTCGTACTCGTTGGGGATTCCCCGCACCTTGAAGCAGGCCACCGGTTTGCCCAAGATCATATATTCCATCGTTTTCGACGGGAAGGAAAGGGCGGTGTGGATGCCGAACTCCGGCATGGAGTTCACAAGTAGATCGGCGCTCGCCTGCAGGCGAATGGCATCCTCATGCTTTAAGACCCCCAAGTAATGGACGTTAGGGTTCTTCTGCGCGTTGGCCTTGACCTCCTCCCGCCCGTCCCCGTCGCCGCACAGATACAGGTGGATGGCTTTGTCGGTGATCCGGGAAAAGGCCTCAGTGAGCATCACCGAGCCGTACCGCTTGTGCAGAGTACCGGTATAGACCACACGAAATTCGTTTTCCTCTTTGGGGAAGCGGTCCTCTCCGGCAGGGACGGACCCTTCCCGCGCAAGCTGGGTGTTGGCAATTCCCTCCACCACCACATAGGGACGGTCTCCCACCTGAAGCGGCTCCTTCATCTTGTCCGCCAGCAGCACAAAGGAATCAATGTATTTGAGGTTTTTATAGGTGGTGTCGATCATGAGCTTGCGGGGCAGGCCTTTCAGCTTGCCCTTGAATCCCTGCAGGTCCTTGCGCTCGTCGAGCTCGTTCATGTCGGTGACCAGGCAGGTTAAAGTAAGGTCAGGTAGCTTTTTCTTGAGCTTTCCCGCTGCCCGCATGAACCCGGCATAGTGGCTGTAAAAGAGCAGGTTGCGGTTCTCCTGCGCCTGCCCGTACCATCTCTTTGCAAACCGGTAGATGCGCACGCTTTTGATGTAAGTTTCCAGGCCCTTGAGATTGAGAAAGCCCAGCAGGGTGTCGGTGGGATGCTCGCCGTCGTGGGCCCATTTGCGGCTGCGGATGCAAAGCTTTTTGTACATGTTGGGATAATAGCCGATGAACGGGCAGGTCAGCACCGTCAGGCAGCCGGGGATATTCGCGTCAAACCCTTCGATTAAGCGCCAGGACAGCACGTTCGCGGCGTTCTGGGGCATGACCTTGGAATCAACCACAAACTCGTCGGTGTCCTTTGGATAGCAGCCGGTGACAAATAAAACGTTGTTCTTCATAGTTTACCACAGCACCTTTAAAAATTTCAGCCGCGGGGTCAGCTTGACGATCAGCACCGAGAAGCCCATCACCAGCGCCAGCGTCAAAATAAGGCCCGCATAAGAGTTGCTCCACAGCGCCTGGAACACTGCCGGGAACACCGAAGGCAGCGCAGACAGAAAAAGCCGCTGGCTGACGAACATCAGCAGGCTTGTGTTTCGCATCAGAGTGTAAACCTTACGGTCCTTTAACGAAACCGTCAGCAACCATTGTATCAAAAAATAGGTGAAAGGCAACAGTAGAAAGATGGTATCCATTCCGATGGGATTGAACTGCTGTTTGACCCAGAAGGCTTCCCCCACCACGCCCACGCCAAAAATCAGGACGCCGGCCAAATAAAAAGCCCCTCTTTTTTTCTTTTTCGGAGCGGCGTTTCGCCGCTTGGCGACAAGCGCTCCCATGGCGATCAGCGGAAAGCCATGAAACACCCCGTTTCGGCTGGAGATGAAAATAGCGTCATAGACCTGGTAGGCCTCACGCAGGGCGGGAACCCCATCCAGAGCGGGCGCATAGGAATAGCCGAAGGCGCCGATGACGTAAAAGAGAAGGGAAATCACAAAAATCCATTCGATGGACAGGACTTTATACAAAAAATACACCATGGTAACTCCCACCGCTAGGGCAGGCAGAAACCAGATGGTCGCGTAGGTGGAAAAAAGTAAAGAGGTATGTAGGTAGCTGAGCACCTCCTGCGCGCTCACGCCTTTGATGATCCAGCCAGTAGCCACAAAAACGAAATAAACGGCGCTCCACACCAGGTACATAAGCAGGATGCGCTTGACATACTTGACGAAGTAGGCTTTCTGGTCCGCCGCCTCCACAAGCCGGGACAGCTTGTCAAAAAACAAAAAGCCGCTGCAGCAGAAGAAAAAAGGAACGGCGATGATATAGATAGAAAAGCCGTAGTCGATAAGGGTGGGGAAATGGCCCTGTTCGCTAGCGAAATGCGCGGCGATGATGAGCAGTGCACAGACGAATTTCGCCACGTCTAGAGAATGGTAGACGTTTCTAGTAATGGTTTGCATGGCGGCTTACCTCTGTAATCGTCTCGGTGAGTGTTTGAGCCACTTTTTCCTGGGCGTGGTTTCGTTCCCCGCACTGGAACGCCAAGCGGCCGTATTCGAGAATACGCCGGGGGTCCCGGCACAAAGCCTGCAGCTTCTGGCTAATTTCCTCTTTGCTGGAGGCAACGCAGGCCGAGCCTTCTCGCAAAAAGTAATCAATGGGCGCAATTTCGGGAACGCCCACGGCGAAAATACATTTCCCACTTTTGAGATAATCGGTGATCTTCGTGGAAAAGGAAAGCCGGGCGCTCATGCACTCCTTTGGGCTGAGGCTTTCCACGAAAACGAGAATATCCGCCTGGCGCTGCACCTCCATAACCTGGCTTAAGGGCAACGCGCCCCGCACGGCACAGCCGTTTCGGTTGAGCGCCTGCTCCTGCTCCGGAGTGAGCAAATCGGTAGTGTAAATGTCCAGAGTCATGCGGGTTTTGTCTTGGTTGACCTCCCCCAGCGCCTCGGCAATGGCCGCCAGCGACCGCCACCGGCCGATGATCAGCTTACCGGTATAAACCATACGGATGGGGTCGGACAACTTATGGGGCTCGAATTTCACCTTGGTAAAATCGATCCCCTTGGTCAGCACAATGCTGTCCACCCCGAAAATGCGGTCATATTCCTCTTTCTGCTTGGGCGCGATGACGAACATCTTTTCGCACCGCTGCACCACCCGCTTGACCTGCCGGCGCAGGAAAAACCGGTGTACACAGGCAAACACGTTCTTCCCGCAGGGTTTATAGGTATAGTTATCGTCGGCTAAATAACAGACGGCGGGCTTTCCCGTTGTTTTCAAAAGATGATTTTGCAGCCGGCCCATGTAAACGGTAGGATAAATGGGCAAAAACAGCACGTCCGGCGAAAAATCCTTTACAAATGCATCCAGCTGCGGGGTTTTCCATTTTCCAAACTTCCATACCAGCTCCCGGCAACAGCTGAGAAACCAGGACTGCTTCTTGCGGGCTTTTCCGTACAGACGCTGTTCAGCGGCCTGCTCTTTTTTCGCTTGTTCGTTTACCTCCCCGGTCTTGTTTTCCACCTGTTTTCCAGTGACAATACCCCGGCGCAGAAGGCTGCGCACCACCGCGTTTTCCGAAATCTGAAAAAAGCGGCGGCATATGGCCGTTTTTGGAAGGGCCGAACGGGTATACACCTGGGCGAGACGGTCCGGGTCCCAGACCTTGAACAACTCGATGAGCGTGCTGATCCCCGTATTGTCCCTCCATGCGTTCGTAGAGGCAACCAGTACCTTTGGCAATAATGGGTTTGTCATGTTTTCTCTATCCTCTCACGCGGTCGGCAAGCTTCAAAAACTGCAGCAGGCCGCCGAAGCCGGCCAACCGGTAGATTTTCGCAAACTTCTTAGCGCGGGCATTTTCTTCATACTGAAATAGAAAGGCCAACACCTTGATTTTTTCCCGGTATTCCTTCCGATTCTCCCCCTGGTAGCGCACAAAGGCCACCAACAGGTTGCAGTAGAGCTTGGTCAAGGACTGGAGCATGATGCACCGGCGTTCTCCCGTCAGCTCCTTTTGAAACCTTCCTGACCAGTTTTTCAGCACCCGGATAAAATCCGCGATGGTTTCTTCCTTTACCACCGCCGTCACCGAACCCGGCCGCTGGCGGTAGGCAATATAAGATTGGTCCAGCAGGACGATACGCGTTGCTTGAGACAGGACCTGGTAATACCAGTCCATATCCTCGCAGGAAAGGGTCTCATCGAAATAGAACCGGTTCTCCTGCAAGAGGCTGCGCTTGACGCTTTTGCTCCAGGCGGAGCAGAAGAAGGCGTCCCGTTTGACCAGCTCGAGGATGGTATCCTCCTGCTTTTGAAGGTCCGGGATGCCGGCAAAGGAAAATGCACAATTCAAAAGGCCTTTGCCCTCAACATATTTCTGGTATTTATACAAAATCAGGTCCGGGTCCTTTTTCGCCTTCTCATGAAGGTCGGTGAAAAACCGGGGCGTGGTGATAAAATCGTCGCTGTCGAGAAAAACCACATAGTCCCCTTTTGCTGCACGAAGCCCCAGGTTGCGGGCGGTGGATTGGCCACCGTTTTCCTTGTGTAGCACGGTTACGCGCCCATCTTTCCCTGCGTACTGGTCGCAAAGGGCGCCGCTCTGGTCGGTGGAACCGTCGTCTACCAAAATCACCTCAAAGTCCGTGAACTCCTGATGAAGCACACTGTCTACACAGGTGGGAAGATAGCTCTGAGCGTTATAGACCGGAATGATCACACTGAAAAACATCGGTCACTTCTCCTTGTTGATGAGATAGGCGGGTTCTTCTCCCCGCTCGGCCAAGGCCAGGTTCCTGAGAATGTGATCGTTTCTTCTCTGCTGAGATTCCTGGGAGATGGCGGCCACCCCCGGCAGGACAATGGTATTTTTTAACCGGCGAAACCGGTTGGTAATCGGGTTCGGAACCATCTCGAACATGTCGAGCACCGCGCCGCTCAGCCGTCCGCCTTTCAGCGCCGCATACAGGTCCTCCTGACGGATGACCGCCTTGCGCCCCACGTTGACCAAAACCGCCTTCGGCTCAAGACCATCCAAAAAGGCTTTGTCAATCATGCCCCGCGTCTCCTCATTGTCCGGCAGGGTGGATATGACGAAATCTACCTGGAACAGGGCCTTTTTGAGAGAGGAAAGGTCCCGAAACAGAGTCTCGTATTCCGGCTTTTCGGGGCAATAGGGGTCATATCCCCAGATAGTCATCCCAAAGCCCGAAAGGCGCTTTGCAACCTCGGTGCCGATGCTGCCAGCACCCAGAATCACCGCCGTCTTGCCCGCAAGCTCGGTGAGATACCGGTAGCCCCGGGTCAGGCGCAGCCGGTGGGAGTTGGGGTTTTTGCGGTACCGCTTTGCCATCTGAAGCATGCCGTACACTACCGTTTCCGCGATGGGCACGCTGTATACGGTGCCGGCGTTGGCCACCAGGACCTTTTTAGCCGCGTACTCTTTGAGCGGCACCCCGTCGAACCCGGCGCTGGTCAGCTGCACGAATTTTAACGCCGGCAGCTCCATGGACGCCGCATCGATGGCCATGGCCCGGCTGCCCACAATGGCTTCCACCCGGGTCTTTCGGCCATAGGACGCCAATTCCTTGCGGGTAATCTTTTCTATGGTAAGCTCCGGCCCCGCCCCCGGCAGATCAATCTCACTTAAAACGAACATGCTTGTCACCCGTTCACAATTTTATTCACACAATCACGCACAAAAAGCCGGTTCTCCTCAAACTGCTCCGGCGTCCAGGCTGCCACTTCCCGTTCCCGGCTGCGGATCTTTTCGATTTCCGTTTTCAGGTCGAGAGGGCCGTGGACGCCTCCGATTTCGTTGCGGAAGGTCCGCGACAAGATGGCGCTGGTGGAGCCGATGCGGTAATGCTCGCCTAAGATATAGTCGGCGGGAAGCATTCCTTCCCCAATCTTGGCGATGCCGCCGAAACCGAAGGGAATGCTTTTGGCCTTCGCCTTATTTGCCATATATTCCACAATTCCGCCGCTCAAGGTCTCAAACATGAATTTGAGCCCCAGGCTAATGTGCAGGTCATTGAGACCTATGTAAATCTCATCCACCCCCCCCATTTCCAGGAAATCATCCATACGCACGAGCGCCTGGGAAGTTTCCAGCAGCAGGCAAACCTTGGCTCGGCCGCCCACCATTTCCACAAACCGCTGGGCATCGTCCGCGTCGATAACCATGGGGAGCATGACGATGTCCGCCCCGTCAGCAATCACCCGGTCCACTTCCGCCTTCAGACTGGGGTTGATGGGGTTGACCCGCACCAGCAGGTCGGACCGGTCAAGCACTCGGCGCAGCTTCGCCACATCCTCCACCGAGTTGTGGGAAATGACCGTGTTGCGCCCCATCTGCCGCTCAATCTTATTGATGTATTCCAAGTCGAGAAAAATCCGGTCTACCCCGGCGTCCTGCGCCTGCACAGCGAACACGGGGTCCGCCGTCAGCAGCATCAATTTCATCATGTCGTTTCCTCCAGCAATCTTTCGTATTCCCTGCACTGTTGCGCAATCATACGCCTGCGGTCAAAATAGGTTTCCACCCGAAGCCGGGCCTGCTTTCCAAACCGGCTGCGCAGGCGGGAATCCTTTAAAAAAGCCGTCATTTGGCTTTGCAAGCTTTCGCTGTCTCTGGGTTTTGCCAGCAGGCAGGATATTCCTTCCTCCATTACTTCTGATGCACCGGGAATGTCAGTGGTGACAATGGCGCATTCCATGGCGGCCGCCTCCTGCAGCACCATACCGAAGCCTTCCCGGTAGGAGGGGTGCACATATATGTCCATGGCCGCGTAATACTCGCGCAGGTCATGCTTGTCCACCGGACCGGTAAACACCACGTCTGGGCTGGTTTGCGCCCAGTCGAGCAGTTCTCGGTCCATGCTCTCGTCTGCCTCAAAGGTTCCCACCATCAGCAGTTTTGTGGTGGGATCGAGCTCATGAATGGCGCGAAATGCCTGTAAAAGCTCTTCGCTCCCCTTGTCCCTGGATATACGGCCGACAAAGCCGAACACAACGCCGTCTCCCAGACGGCATGCGCTACGGATTTTCGTCCGCCATTCCTTTTTCGGTGCAAGAATATATTCCTCCAAATCCACGCCGATGGTACCGCCCTGACCCAGCACCACCGCCTTTTTCTCCGGGTAGAGGCCCTCCTCCACCGCAAAGCGTTTGTTTAAAAAGCTAACCGCCCGGATGTGAGTAGAATTGCGGCAGACGATCTTTTCCAGTCTCTTGAATACCCGGCGACCGAATCCTTCAAACCCCACATACCGAATACCCCACTGGCAGTAAAGCCGCACCGGGATCTTTTTTTGCTTGGCCGCAATGGAGGCGTACAAAGAGGCATTGGGAGTGGCGTACTGGACCAAATCGAACCGTTCCCTACGAAAAAGCTTTTTCATTTGGGAAACCGCAGCCAGGCCCGACAGGTTCACACCCCGTTCCATTTTGATGGGAAAAAACCGGATATAGGACGGAAGGGATGCCGCAAACCGCTCGTTATGGCTGCAGACAAAGGTAATCTCCCAGTCCGGGTGGATTTCGTGCAGCGCCTTGACGCCGTCAAGTACAAAGGATTCCAGCGTCATGGATACCGTGGTAATAATGCAGAGTTTTTTCATGGACACGCTCCTAAACGTGATCAAATTTGGAGAAAAGCCGCGTTTCTTTTCTCCAGGGTCGCGCAACTGGTTTTATCTTCTGGTAAAAAGGCCCTTAATGATGGAAATGATTTTCATCATGTCCTCTTTTGTATTCTTTACATCCGACGGCAGGCAAAGCCCTTTTTCAAAAATCATTTCGCCGACAGATGCCCCATCCCGCACCTGAATAAAGTCATTCCCTGCAAACACCGGCTGCATATGCATCGGCTTCCAGATGGGACGAGATTCGATGTTCTCCTGTTCCAGTGCCACCATCACATCTAAGGGAGTCACCTTAGAGGCGGGGTCGATGGTCATGCAGGAAAGCCAGAAGTTGGGCGCCGAACCGGGAAGATAGGGATTCATGCGGATTTCCGGGATGCAGGCCAGCTCTTTTTGATACGTCTCGTAAATGGCCTTCTTCTTCTGGATGTGCAGGTCGAGCGCTTTGAGCTGCCCACGGCCGATGCCCGCGACAATGTTGGACATGCGGTAATTATAGCCGATCTCGCTGTGCTGGTAATGGCGGGCCGGATCTCTCGACTGGGTCGCCCAAAACCGCGCCTTTTCGATGGCCGCCCCATCGTCAGACACCAGCATTCCGCCGCCGGAGGTGGTGATGATCTTATTGCCGTTAAACGAAAAAACGCCGAACGTTCCGAAGGTTCCGGTCTGCTTGCCGTGGTAAAGGGCTCCCAGACTCTCGGCCGCGTCTTCAATCAAGGGAACCTGGTGGGCGCTGCAAATGTCTTTGATCTCGTCCAGCTTAGCAGGGGTCCCATATAAGTTGACCAGCACGACCGCCTTGGGGTTCGGGTATTTTTCAAATGCTTTTTGAAGGGCCTTCGGGTCCATATTCCAGCTTTCTTCCTCACTGTCGACAAAGACCTGCACGCCTTTTTCATAGGAAACCGGGTTTACCGTGGCGGCAAAGGTCAAATCTGAGCAAAAAACCACGTCCCCTTCGGTGACGCCCGCCAGCTTCATAGCCAGGTGGAGCGCAGCAGTTCCCGCGCTTAGCGCGGCCGCATGGCCTACTCCCACATAGGACGCCAGTTCCTTTTCGAATTCGTTTACATTGGTGCCCAGCGGCGCCACCCAATTGGTGTCAAACGCCTCTTTGATATAACGTTGTTCCTCTCCGTGCATAGTGGGAGAAGATAAATAAATTCGCTTGCTCATACCATTCCTCTTATCTATACCGGTTTTCATCGGTTTTTTTGACTATATTCTTTTTTATTATAGATTTTTCTGCCGAATAAGTCAACGCTAACTCGGCCATTCCTTCCTGGCATTTCCAGGGATTCTTCCCCTTTTTCTTTGTCTGCCGGCGGCCGCTCTTTCGCAGGGATTTCTCCTGTCCTACATAACCGGGCCTAGCCGCGCATAGGCATGTCCCAGAGACTTGCTGACTCCAGCGAAGGGAGAGGAACAACATGCGCGTGGCCGCTTACTGCCGGGTTTCCACCGACAAGGAGGACCAGCTCAACAGCCTGCAGGCGCAGAAGGCGTTTTTTGAAGAATTCGCCCGCAAAAATGGACATACCCTAGTGGACATCTATGCGGACGAAGGAATTTCAGGTACGAAAACCAAAAACCGGCGGGCGTTTTTACGTCTGCTGCAGGATGCGAAGACGGGGGCCTTCGATCTGGTGGCGGTCAAGGACATCAGCCGCTTTGCCCGCAACACGGTGGACCTGCTGCAAAGCACACGGGCCCTCAAGGCTATGGGAATCGACACGTTTTTCCTGACCTCCAGCCAGACGGTACTGGGCAACTCCGAGTTTGTTCTGACGGTGTTCGGGGCGCTGGCCCAGGAGGAAAGTGCGAACACCTCCAAGCGTGTCAAGTTCGGCAAGCGGCTCAACGCTGAGAAAGGACGGGTGCCGAACCTGGTTTACGGCTACGACAAGAAAAACGGAGAGTATTTTGATCTGGCAGTCAACCCGGCCGAGGCCGCGGTGGTACGGCGCATTTTTTCTCTGTACACCCAGGAAGGATACGGCGCGGGAAGGATTGCGGCTTTGCTCAACGCCCAGGGAGCCCGCACCAAGCGGGGCTGCGCCTTCAGCCAAACGGCCGTGTCCCGGATTCTGAAGAACCCCTTATATACCGGGCGGGTGCTCAACGGCAAGGAGGAAGTGGCTGATTTTCTCACCGGCCGGCGGCAAGAACGGGATCCGGCCGAGTGGCTGGTGGCTGAGCGTCCGAAGCTTCGCATTGTGGAGGACGAGGTTTTTCTCTTGGCACAGAAGGCGGCGGCCGATCGGCGGGCGAGGCAGCTTGAGGAGGGGCGGCGGCAAAGCAGTGCCCATCCTTTGAGCGCTATGCTCACCTGCGGGGTGTGCGGCAGGTCCTTCCGCCGCTTAAGCCGCACCTATCAGAACACCTATGTGCGCTGGGTGTGCGCCAAGCGAAACGCCGATGGGGCGAGCAGCTGCCCGAACACCACGGCAGTGGACGAAGAGGCGCTCTTGCGGGGGATTGCGAGCTACCTTCTTTCCTTTGTGCAAGCCGTTCCGGGCGCGGCACAGCGCATCCGGCAGGAGTTTGTGCACCTTTGCGCAAGCGGAGGAGCAGCTGCGGACCGGGAAGCGGAACAACGAGAGGCAAAGCGGCTGGCGCGCAGCCGAGAAAGGCTCCTGACCCTATACGAAAACAATCTAATCGACATGCAGGAGCTAAGAGAAAAGCTCGACTCGGTCCAAAAAGCGCTTACAAACGTCAAGCACCGTCTGCAGGCGTTTGACCAAGAAGAGCAGCTTCCTCCCCTTTCCGCCTTCGCACCGGCCTTGCTCCTTCGGGCGGAAAACCTGACCAATACCCTGCTCAGAGAAACCGTGGAGGCCATTACGGTGGAGCCGGACGGGCAGGTAATGGTGCTGCTCTCCTCTTTTGCCGCCCAAACCGTTCCCAATCCCCACAGCCATACATAAAGACGTATCCGACCGGCTCAAGAAATTGAATCCCATACTTTACAAGGAAGTCAAGCAGGTACTGGAAACCAACAAGGCCCAGCGGCACATCCGCGGCGGTATGGCCACCAAGCGCAAATACCTGCACACTGGGGAATAGGCAAACACAACGCGAAAAAGAAGAAGGCGCCGCGGGTTTAAAGCCGGCGGCGTCTTCTTTGGCGTTGCTGCCCGGTGGGGCGCAACCAGTCTTGTTGGAAGACGGTAAAATCTCTGTGAATTGCTGCCAAAGGCGCGAATCGTATTGACTTTTGCAGAAAAAGGGGTAAAATTGTTATTCCAATAATTATTTCCGCGAGAACTATTTTGCCATCATTGCCAAAGAGGGTTACAGCCATTGGATACCATTCTTTTTAACAACACCATACGCACCTTGATGCGCAGCATCAATCTGGAAATGGCGCATGTCATGAACCAGAATTTTCAGCCTCTGGGGCTCTCCACCAGCCAGGCGCTGGTGCTCATTGAGCTGTTTCGGCGGGGGCCTACCCGGGTGTGCCGTTTGAGCGAGCAGATGGAGATGCCGGCGAGCAACATTTCCACCATCTGCAACCGGCTGGAAAAAAGCGGTCTGGTACGGCGAATACGGGATAGCGAAGACCAGCGCCGGGTTCACATTGAGCTGACCGACGCAGGCGTATCCCTGACCACGGCCGCAGAGGAGCGGATGCTCAAAAAGCAGCAGGAGCTGGCAAACTTTGTTTCTACCCAGGACAAGCAGATCATCATTGACGGACTGACGAAGCTCAACGACCTATTCCACCGCACCCGCCTGGCTCTGACAAGCGACGGGGAGGAAGATGCGGCAGAGGAGACTCGCAGGATAACGGAGGGTTCCTTTTGAAAATCGGATTGGACATTGGGTCGACCACCATCAAGTGCGTGGTGCTCGACGAAGAAAATAAAATCGTCTATCATTCCTATGAACGCCATTATTCCCAGATCGTCGAAAAGGCGGCGGACATTCTAAAGTCCCTGGGGGAACAGGTGGTGCGCGGGAGAAAAGCCATGGTGGCCGTGTCCGGCTCGGCGGGCATGGGCGTGGCGGAGAGCGCGAAGCTTCCCTTTATTCAGGAGGTCTTCGCCACCCGCATCGCGGCGAAGACCTACATACCTGACGCGGATGTGATTGTGGAGCTGGGCGGAGAGGACGCGAAGATTCTTTTCCTCACCGGCGGCACGGAAGTGCGCATGAACGGTTCGTGCGCGGGAGGCACGGGCGCTTTCATCGACCAGATGGCCACCCTTTTGAACATTTCTTTGGACGAAATGAACGAGGCGGCCAAGTCCTACGACAAAATCTACACCATCGCTTCCCGCTGCGGGGT
The DNA here is from genome assembly GCA_018364155.1 of Clostridiales bacterium. Lineage (GTDB taxonomy): Bacteria > Bacillota > Clostridia > Oscillospirales > Acutalibacteraceae > Solibaculum_A. Next base: position 17,041 of record JAGZMM010000002.1, on the reverse strand, counting down.
GTTTGCCAAGTCGGACATTCAGCCTCTTTTAAACCAGGGGGCCCAGCGAAACGACATTTCCGCGAGCATCTTTTCCGCCGTGGTCAACCAGACCATCGCGGGCCTGGCCCAGGGGCGGGACATCAAAGGCAAGGTTCTTTATCTGGGCGGGCCTCTCACCTTTTTGTCCGAGCTGCGAAAAAGCTTCGATAATACCCTAGGGCTACAGGGCATCTGCCCGGAGAATTCCCTTTACTATGTGGCGCTGGGCGCGGCTTTGAGCGCCGAAGAGGAAATTGACCTTCCGGACGCGGTGGAGGCGGTGGCCCATTACACGGGTTCGGGGAACTTTGCGGCGAACCCGCCTTTGTTTACCAATGAGGCGGAATATGAGGAGTTCGTCGCCCGGCATGAGAAGGCGACGGTGAAAACGGCCGATCTTAGCACCTATCAAAAGCCGGTATACATTGGCATCGACGCAGGCTCCACGACGCTAAAAACCGTAGTTCTGGGCGAGGACGGGGAGCTGCTCGATTCCAGCTACCAGCCCAATTCCAGCAATCCCGTGCCGCTGGTGCGGGAGTTTCTGCTTCGGCTTTACGAAAAGCATCCGGGCATTCGGATCGCGTCGAGTGCGGTCACCGGCTACGGCGAGGACCTGATTCAAAACGCCTTCCGGGTGGATAACGGCATTGTGGAAACAGTGGCCCATTTTACCGCGGCCAAACGCTTTATGCCGGATGTGGACTTTGTCATCGACATCGGCGGGCAGGACATCAAGTGCTTCAAAATCCGAAACGGCGCCATCGACAACATTTTCTTAAACGAGGCTTGTTCCTCCGGCTGCGGCTCCTTTTTGCAGACCTTTGCAAACGCCCTGGGCTACTCCATTGCGGATTTTGCAAAGAAGGGGCTGTTCGCCAAGCATCCGGTGAACTTAGGCTCCCGGTGCACGGTATTTATGAACTCCTCGGTCAAGCAGGCACAGAAGGACGGGGCTACCATTGAGGACATTTCGGCGGGCCTTTCGGTGAGTGTGGTGAAAAACGCGCTGTATAAGGTCATCCGGGCCACCACTCCTCAGGAGTTGGGGAAGCACATTGTGGTCCAGGGCGGCACCTTCCTAAACGACGCGGTGCTGCGGTCCTTTGAGTTAGAGCTGGGGGTGCAGGTGGTGCGCCCTGCCATTTCCGGGCTGATGGGCGCTTACGGGGCGGCGCTGTACGCGAAAAAACAGTCCACCGGCAAGAGCAGCCTGCTTTCCCTTGAGGAACTCAAGGGCTTTACCCACAAGGTCAGCGTAGTTTCCTGCGGCCTGTGCTCCAACCACTGCCGCCTGACGGTCAATACCTTTGCAGGCGGGCGCAAGTTCATCGGCGGCAACCGGTGTGAAAAGCCGGTGACCAAAAAGAAAGCCGACGAGGGACTCAACCTTTACGAATACAAGCGCCAGCTTTTAGACGAATACCAGCCGGTTAAGGGCCCCAGGGGCAAGATCGGCATCCCCATGGGGCTGAACATGTATGAGCTTCTTCCCTTCTGGCACAAGCTGTTCACCACGCTGGGCTTTGAGGTGGTGACCTCCCCGGCCTCCAACCGGGCGCTGTACTTAAAAGGGCAGCACACCATCCCGTCAGACACCGTTTGCTTCCCGGCAAAGCTGATCCACGGCCATGTACAGGCGCTGCTGGACGAAGGGGTTGGGACCATCTTCTATCCGTGCCTAACGTATAACTTGGACGAGCACTTGGGGGACAATCATTATAACTGCCCGGTGGTGGCCTACTACCCGGAGGTCATCGGGGCCAATATGGGGGAACTGAAAAAGGTCACCTTTATTGACGACTACCTGGGCATCCACCGCAGAAAGGAGTTCCCAGGGAAGCTTTTGGAGGTACTCTCCCGGCACTTTGAGGGCCTGACCTTAAAGGAAGTCAAGGCTGCGTGCAAGCTCGCGTACGCGGAGCACGACGCGTATCTGCAAAAGGTGCGTAAAAAGGGGCGGGAGATCATCGAGAAGGCTCGTGGGGAAGGCCGGCAGATCATCGTGCTGGCCGGGCGGCCTTACCACTTAGACCCGGAGACCAACCACGGCATCGACAAGCTGATCGCCTCCTTCGGCGCGGCCATTGTCACCGAGGACGCGGTGAGCGATCAGGTAGAGAAGTTCCCCACGGGGGTGCTAAACCAGTGGACCTACCACTCGCGCATGTACGCGGCGGCCCGCTACATCGCGGACAAGCCGGACATGAACCTAGTGCAGCTGGTTTCCTTCGGCTGCGGCGTGGACGCCATCACCACCGACGAGGTGCGGGAAATCCTCGAGGACGAGGGGAAAATCTACACCCAGATCAAGATCGACGAAATCACCAACCTGGGCGCGGTCAAGATCCGGCTTCGCAGCCTGTTCGCCGCCCTCAAGGACCGATAGACGTTCGTCTCCTGAAAGGAGCTGTTTGCCAATGCCCATCCCAAAGCGCATTCCTTTTACCAAGGAAATGAAACAAACTTACACCGTCCTGATTCCGATGATGCTGCCCATCCACTTCGAGCTTCTCAAGAACGTGTTCAACCACGAAGGGTACCACATGGTTCTGCTCACGTCCGACGGGCCGAACATCGTGCAGGAGGGGCTTAAATACGTCCACAACGACACGTGCTATCCGGCGCTGCTGGTGATCGGCCAGTTTATCGACGCGCTGAATTCCGGCAAGTACGACTTAGACCGCACTGCCCTGATCATCACCCAGACCGGCGGCGGCTGCCGGGCCTCCAACTACATCCACCTGCTGCGCAAGGCTTTGCGCAAGGCGGGGTACGGGGACATCCCGGTGATTTCCTTAAACCCGTCGGGGCTGGAGAAAAACCCCGGCTTCAAGCTGACGCTGCCGTTAATCCGCAAGCTGCTGGCGTGCCTGATCTACGGCGATGCGCTGATGCTTTTGCAAAACCAGGTGAGGCCCTACGAGGTCAACCCTGGGGAAAGCCAGGCGCTGGTGGACCGGTGGGTGAAAACCCTGTCCGGCCAGATTAGCGCGGGAGAAGGCAAGTCCATCAAAGAGCTCAAGGCCAATGTGGAAGCCATTGTCAAGGATTTTTCGGAGGTTTTGGTCAACCGTGTGCCCAAGGTGAAGGTGGGCGTGGTGGGCGAAATCTACATCAAGTACTCCCGGCTTGGGAACAACAACTTAGAAGCGTTCCTGGCTTCGCAGGACTGCGAGGTAAACGTGCCGGGGCTGATGGGGTTCATGCTCTTTAAGTGCGACAACCGGCTTGAGGACATCAAGCTGTACGGCGGGAGCAAGGCGAAATACGCCTTAGTCAACTTCCTGATGAACTACCTGCTCAAAACCGAACAGATTCTCATCGACGCGGTCAAGCCGTATCCCCAGTTCACCCCGCCCGGCTCATACCTGCATGTCAAGGAGCTGGTGAAGGGCGTCATCGGGTACGGCAACAAGATGGGCGAAGGCTGGCTTCTGACCGGCGAAATGCTGGAGCTCATCGAGTCCGGGTATCCGAACATTGTGTGCACCCAGCCCTTCGGCTGCCTGCCCAACCACATCTGCGGCAAGGGAATGATCCGCAAAATCAAAAGCCTGCACGAGGACGCGAACATCGTGCCCATCGACTACGATCCTTCGGCCACCAAGGTAAACCAGGAAAACCGCATCAAGCTGATGCTGTCGGTAGCCAAGGAGGAGCTTCAGGAGCGGCTGAAAGAAAGCGCCCAGGAGAAGCCCGCGGCGGCCCCGGCAGAGAAGGAACCGGCGGCGGCAAGGTGAGCGGCTGAGATCTACAGGATATATAAGGATAGCCAGCGTCGACAAAGACGCTGGCTACTTTTTGTTCTATCTCTCATCCTTCGGATAGGGATAATCAGGAATACCAAGGATATAATTAGCGGAAACCTTGAAGTATCGGCACAAAGCGATAATGGTATCAACGGTCATATGCCTTTTATACGTTTCCCAATGGCTGACAAGTTGAGGGGATACCTTGCAGATTCCAGCAATATCCTTCTGGTCTAAGTCGTGCTCAATCCTCAGCCGACGAAACCGGTCACGATAATCCATGGTCATCCCCCTTTAGAAAATAAAACAGCCAGCGCCTATTACAGCTCTGGCTATTCATTCTCATTTTCACTATCCGGTAAATAAAGAAGAACATCCTCTACTTTACAGTCTAAAATCTTACATAAGTCGTTGATGGTGTTCGTGGAAAGCGGTTTATTATGACGCATGCGATAAAGAGTTCCATTGCCCACGTTATGCTGTTTCATTAGGGCGTAGCCAGTAACCTTTTTTCTTTTAAGCGTATCCCAAAATGGCGTGTAAACAATCATCTTCCCACCTCACGATACTTTGTATTGTATCGTAGGACAAAGTGCTTGAATATCGCTTATATATAAGCTATAATAACCAATGAGGTGGGTTATATGTATTACACGCAACCCGATAATTCTATTGACTGCATTTATAAAATACTAGAAGAAGATGTCCGCAAGGATGTAAGCTTTATCCGGCTTGAGCAGACGAAAATGACCTTGCCGGCCCGCCTGCGCGGAAAGCTTTCTTCGGAAGATTACGCAATTTTGCATCAAATCATCACCTGTATGGATGAGCAGCTGACCATCGCATGCGGATACCTTTATAATAAGAGTCGGTAATTTCCCTTTTCTCTTGACAAACGTGCATATGCTCATTATACTATTAATGAGCATATGCACGTTATTTTTTGTTTCTCTTTGGTTATGCCATTACCAATAGAAAGGAGCCGATATGCCCAGAACCAGCAAATGCCGGCGGGTGTGCGCCGAGCCGAGGGCGCGGGTGTTCACGCCGGAGCCGAAAAGCGGGGGCAGAGTCGCCCTTTCGGTGGAGGAACTGGAAGCGCTGCGGCTGTGCGACCTGGAAGGGCTCGAACAGGACAGCGCCGCCAAACGGATGAACGTGTCCCGCGGCACCTTCCAGCGCATTCTTTACGCCGCCCGGTTTCACACGGCCAAGGCCCTATGCGAGGGGGACACCCTTGTGATCGAGGGCGGCCACTATGAGGTGGCCAAAACCGGATGCGCGTGCGTCTTTCGATGCAAGCAGTGCCGGTTTCACGAGGAAACACAAAAGGAGTTGTCAGACAAATGAGCGAACAAAACTGCACCCACGATTGTTCCAGCTGCGGGGAGGCTTGCCCCTCCAGGCAGGCGGACCCGAAGGATTTCTTAGAAAAGCCCCATGAGATGAGCCGGATCAAAAAGGTCATCGGGGTAGTCAGCGGCAAGGGGGGCGTGGGCAAGTCCCTGGTCACCTCCATGCTGGCGGTGCTTTTAAACCGCAAAGGGTACCACACGGCGGTGCTGGACGCAGACATTACCGGCCCGTCCATTCCGAAGGTGTTCGGCATCAAGGAGCGGGCGAAGGCCATTCCGGCGGGGATGCTTCCCTCCCGCACCAAGACCGGGGTGGACATTATGTCCATTAACCTCCTGCTGAACAACGAGACCGAGCCGGTGGTCTGGCGGGGCCCGATCATCGCGGGGGCGGTCAAGCAGTTCTGGACGGACGTGATCTGGGAGGATGTGGACTACATGTTTGTGGACATGCCTCCGGGAACCGGCGACGTGCCGCTGACGGTGTTCCAGTCCATCCCGCTCGACGGGATTGTGATTGTCACCTCGCCCCAGGAGCTGGTGGGCATGATCGTGGAAAAGGCGGTCAACATGGCCAAGACCATGAACATCCCGATTGTGGGCGTGGTGGAGAACATGAGCTATGTGGAATGTCCCGACTGCGGCAGAAAGCTCTTTGTGTTCGGGGAAAGCCATCTGGACGAGGCGGCGGCGAAGAACGGGCTTACAGTACTGGGCCGGCTGCCTTTGAATCCCGACATTGCCAAGCTCTGCGACGCGGGGGACATCGAGTCCTTCCAAGGGGAATGGTTAAACGGAGCAGCTGACGCCATTGAGGCGCGCAAATAAGGAAAGGAAGCGGACAAGAAATTGAAAATCGCGGTAACGGCTGAGAACGGCCAAATCTTTGGGCATTTTGGGAAAACCAAGCAGTTCGCCCTCTATGAGGCGGAGAACGGGCAGGTGGTGCGTAAGCAGGTGCTGGACGCGGGGGAAAACGGCCACGGGGCGCTGGCGGGCCTCTTAGCGGCAAACGGCGTCACGGTGCTCATCTGCGGCGGCATCGGCGCGGGCGCCCGGCAGGCGCTGGCTGCTAACCGCATTGAACTGGTGGCCGGGGCAAGCGGTTCCACCGACGACGCGGTGCAGGCATACCTGGCCGGAGAGCTTGCCGATAACCCGGCGGGCCAGTGCAACCACCATCACGAAGGCGGGGAACACACCTGCGGTACCGGCGGCTGCGGCCATCATCACGGAGCGCAATAAAATGCAGGCGCCCGGGGAAGAAAAACCCCGGGCGCTTTTTTATATTGGGTTATTGTCTGGCTGGTTTGGGAGGCGATGAAATCAGGGAAGATTTCCTGCGGCGCTGTTCTGAGTGGCCGTATTTGACCTGCCTGAACCGGTTTTAATAACAGGGAGGAGAAATTGATTTGATTTCTCCTCCCTGTTTTGCTTTTCTGCGTCCATCGGTTTTCTAAAAACCGTCCGAGAATCCGCTGCACTGCCTTGCTGGCTCTCTTCACCGGTATCCCTGCCTAGCTTCCGGCTTCCTCCGGGTCATTGGTTAAGGTAATTTCCACCACCTCCGGGCGGTTAAAAAGGCGCAGGGGAAAAGAACTGGGCCCCAGGCCCCGGCTGACCACCATTTTGGGATGGCCGCCGAACACGCCGGTTACATACTTGGGGAAAAGGCCCTGCCCGGGAGCATAAAGCCCGCCCACAAACGGGAGGCGCCACTGGCCGCCATGGGCATGGCCGGAGAGCTGCAAATCAAAATCGTACCGGCAATAGGCCTTGTTCCCGGTGATGGCGAAGTTCTCCGGATAGTGGCAGAGAACCAAGCGCAGCCCCGGCCTTTGGGACAGGGCGTGAAACTGTTCCGAATAGTCCCGGTAGCGGTACTTGCCCTGGCGCATTTTCCGGTAGGAGCGGTAGGTCCCCTGCCGTTCCTCTAAACCCAGCACGGTTACCGGGGTGCCGGCTACCGTCAGGGATACCTGCTCGTTTTGCAGCAGCACCGCCCCTTCCTGGCGGACGGTTTCCAAAATGGAACAATAGTCCTGAGAACGGTGCTCATGGTTGCCGGGGATATAGACCACCGGCGCCAGCCTGCAAAGCCGTCCGATGATTTGGGCGGTGCGGCAAAAGTCCCGGTCGCTGTCGTCGATCAGGTCGCCGGTGATGGCGACCAGGTCGGGGCTGCAACTGGCCACCAGGGCAAAAAGCTTCGCATTGTCCCTGCCAAAACGCTTGGAATGCAGGTCGGACAGGTGCACAATCTTCATCGGCCGTGCCACCCGCATTCCCTTTAATCGGTACCGAGTCACCGACAGGCCATTGTTCTGATACCAGAAGAAGAAAACGAGCGCGCAAAGAACCAGCACGCCCGCTGCAATCCATACGGCTTCCTTCATCCGTCGCCCTCCTTATTTCCATGGATGCTCCATCCCCGCTGGATAGGGCGGGGATGGAGCATCCCTTTCGCCGTCGCAGCCAGGCGGCGCCTTTTGCGTTCTAGGATATCATATTTTGGCCCCGGGCGCATCAGAAACCGTCGGCCACCGGAATCAAGGTCAGACCTCGGCTGCGGGCGTATTTGACGGTGGCAAAGGTCCCGCCCCGCTGCTGGGTGAGGTAATAGACACAAAACGTGCAGTGGTCCACCAGGTAATGGTTGCGCCTGTGCATACAACCAGGGTCATAGTCGTCCGCTGTGTAAATGATCTCGTCCGCTTGGGAGATGATCCAGTTGTACACATCCACATCCGGCTGCCGCCAGACGCTGGACTGGTTACGGCAGGGGAGTACCAGGATCACTTTGATAAAGGAATATTGCTCCCGCAGGGTCAGCGCAGTCAGCGCTGCGGCGGTATCAAACCCCAAAGCGCCGCCGAACCAAAAATACTCCACTCCCCGGCCGATCAGGTCCTCCATAATGTCCTCCAGCCGGCGTTTGATCTCGATGATCTGCTCCTCCGGCACACGGCGGTGGCCGGTAAAGCAGCAGCATTGCTCTTTGCTGTATTCCATGGTTCTACTCCTTACATGCAATCAAAATCATAGATTTTCAAACTTACGTTCGAAGCTTTTCCAATTTACCACGATTGCCTCTTAAAATCAAGGCCCTGCTCTTCTCCTTCTCATTTTTTTGCATCTTTTCTTTCCGTCTATGTCAATGAGCGGAAATGTGACGGCTTATGTGTAAAAAATAATTGTAAGTACATTTATCATATGTAAATTTGTTGAATTTGCTTGATTTTATGCGACAAGGCGGTTAATATTAGAAAAGAACCGATTATTTTCTTTTGTTCTGCGTACCTGGTTCTGTATAGATTGCCGAAAGGAGGGATGTGCAGTCCTGCCACACCGGCGGTCTCTTTGTGCAAGGCCGCATGATATTCCCCATTTGGTAGAATCGGGAAAAAACAAATAAGGAGATGCAAACAACGATGAAAGCAAGAAAATCCCTGGCTCTCGTGCTGGTCCTTTCCTTGCTGCTCAGCCTGGTCCCCACCATGGGCGTATTCGCTTATGATGAGACCTTCACCCAAGCGAAGTTTGACTTTGGTACGGCTGACAGTGCAGTGGAAAACGGCTATACGAAGGTCACCCCGCAAACGGCCTACGACCCGGCGGTCGGTTACGGCTGGCTCAATGATGAGCGCATTACGGTGACGGCAGGCGACAGCGGCAACGCAAACGCCCTGAAGTCTGACTGGGTCACCGGCAACACCGTACAGGATGGCGCGGACATCACCGCCCCGGCCAACGCTGAGGACGGCGACTACATCCACTTTGTTTATCCGACCTTTGTGGTGGACCTGCCCAACGGCATCTATACGGTAAAGACCATCCAGGGCGATTATAACACGTCTACCGTCACCGGCGCCATCGTCGAAGACATGCGTGCTTTCGCGCCCTACTATAAGTCTTTGCCCAACGAAAGCTCGATTCCCACCAGCGTCAACACCACCGCTGCGGGCTCCTTCAAGGAGACCACCAAGCAGGTGGCCGTCTATGACGGACAGCTGACCATCGAGCTCACCGGCACCAACTCCCGCCTTAACGCGGTGGAGATCAGCAAGGTTTCCTTTGTATCGGAAGCCACTGCCGGCGCTAAGCCCACGGTTTACATCTGCAGCGACTCCACTGCATATGGTTCTGCCACCAATAAGCCGGAAACCGGCTGGGGCAACCATATCGCCGACTATATGACCGACGATGTGATCGTCAATAACACCGCCATGGGCGGCAAGTCGGCCCGTGACTATCTGGCTGACAGCCTTTTCAACGACAACGTTATGACCAAGATTAAGCCCGGCGACTACGTGCTGATCCAGTTTGGTCACAACGACTGCACCCCTGTGCGTCCCAACCGCTATTCCAATCCCGCTGAGTTTAAGGAATGGCTTGCGAAGTATGTGGACGCCGTGCGCGCCTTCGGCGCCACTCCGATTCTCGTTACGCCCCCCAACCGCGGCTATACGGAAAACGGCAACATGATTACCGGCGGTAAGTATACGACCCCCGGCACCACCTTTCTAAACTCCTTCCAGGCTTGGACCGACGCCCAGCGTGAGCTGGCCGCCGAAAAAGACGTGGATCTGATCGAATTCAACTATTATACCATTGAGTATTATAACTACATCGGCTGCGACGAGTTCTATGCGTCGGTCTCCACCGACGGCACCCACTTTAAGGACGGCCCTGCTGCCGACCGTGCCGCAAGCCAGCTTTCCTATTTGATCTCCAAATCGGATACCGGCCTGGCTCCCTATGCCACCGGCAAAATGGGCCCGGGTGTTGCCGAGAAGTTTGACTTCGGCTCCGGCGCCACCGCCAGCGGCTACACTCCGGTTACCAACGACGCGTACGACGCGGCCAAGGGCTACGGCTGGACCACCACCGGCATAAACGCCGTGGCGGGCAGCGGCGACGATGCGCTCAAATCGGACTTTGTACAGACCACTGCGAAAAACCAAACCTTTGTCATTGATCTGGAGAACGGCGAGTACGACGTGCGCATTCTCTCTGGCGACGCCTCTGCCGCCACCGCCGTGCAGTACTCCATTGAGAATGTGCCGCGCCAGGTGCGCCGCGGCTGGAACAATGTGGCCACCAACGTTCTCAACGTGCCGGCCGGCGAATACTATGACGAAACCTTTACCGTCTCCGTTTACGACGGCCAGATGACCATTACCTTCCCCAGCTCCGGTGCCAAGATCAACGGCATTGAAATTACCAAGCAGTTTACGCGCAACGCCGGCGACATCCCCACTGTCTATGTGGTGGGCGACTCGGTTGCCGACAGCTATGCCCAGTTCAACGACCCGCAGCGCGGCTGGGGCCAGATGCTGGCCAACTACTTTGATCGGGAAAAGATCAATGTGGAAAACTGGGCCATCGGCGCTCGCACCGCCGACCGCAACATCAAGGAAGGCCGTCTGGAAATGGTCTTAGAGCAGATCCAGCCGGGCGATTACCTGGTGTACAACTTCGGCTTCAATGAAAAGACCACTGGCAGCACCGATGCCTGGAAAGACTTGGTGCGCCAGTACGTGGACGGCGCGATGCAGCGCGGCGCCACTCCGATTTTGGTTTCCTCCACTTCCTCCATGCGCGGCGGTGTAGGAACGGCATCCTCGGACTATAAAGCCCTCGATAATATGCGAAATGCCCTCAAGGCAGTTGCGGAAGAAAAGGGCGTTGCCTTTATCGACAACTTCCAGTATACCAACGATCTGGAAGCCTCCATGGGCGCCATCCGCAGCCAAGCAATACACCTGTTCGTAATGCCGGGTATCTTTACCGGCAGCACGCTGGAATCCGGTAACCTGGGCAACGGTGACGGCGTCCATCTGCAGAGCTACGGCGCAGATGTGGTCGCGTCTTACATCGCTTCCGAAATGGCGAAGCTGGACGACAAGCTGGCCGCAGGCTATACGCCCAAGGCGGTCGCCACCCAGGCCCCGGCACAGCCCTCCGGCCTTTATGCCAAGGAATCCGCCGGCACCAGCGCCACCATCACTTGGGACGACCAGGACGATGCGGATTACTATGTGGTGCGCTATAAGGCGTCCTCTGCTTCCGATTGGAAGGAATACGCGGGCGTCGTGTATCCCCAGGCTACCGTTACCGGTCTGACTGCCGGCGAAAGCTACGATTTCTCCATCCTCGCTTACAACGATGCGGGCGTGTCGGTTGCTTCCAGCACTCTGACCCTGCCCAAGACGGCTTCTGCCGAGTACACCAAGCTTCTCAATCTGGTTACCGAGGCAAAGGCTGCATTTGAAGAGTGGAGAGGTATGCGGGTCGAGACGCTCGACGCAGCCGACGTTGCGAGAATGGAAAATGCCCTGAAGGCTGCTACAGCAGTTCTGGCAAATTCCAATGCCACGGCGGACGATTACAATGCAGCCTACACTACTCTGGAAAAGGCAGGCGAACGCGCCAGATCCATTGTGGACGCCACCTATTTCTTTGACTTCGGCTCCGGCGCCGTTGCAAGCGGCTACACCGGCGTGACTGCCGACACCCTCTATACGCCGGAACTTGGCTACGGCTGGTCGGATTCTGTTGCGGTCACCGACAGCGACCGTGCCACTTCCGATGCGCTGTACAGCGACTTTGCCGAGGGCGCCTTCCAGGTTACCAGAGACGGCAGCATCTATCCGGAATTTAAGGTAGACCTGCCCAACGGCAAGTACCTGGTACACACCATCCAGGGCGACGCCTCTGATGCGTCCAGCGGCGGTGTGTACGCCGAGGGCATCAACCTCAACACTTCCTTCAACTGCGTTGGCGGCAGCTACAGCGAGAACTACTTCCTGGTGGAAGTGGCCGACGGCCAGCTGAACCTGGAGTTCCCGGGCTTCCTGATGAAGTTAAACGGCGTGGAGATCTACAGCCTCAACGCTGTGCTGCCCGAGACCACCGCTTCTGCGGACAAGGAGCAGTATGAGCCCAACGAAACCATCACCGTCACCATCAACACCCCCGACACGGTGGAAAAAGCGTATTTGGTCAGCGAGTCCGGCAACGGCCTGGCTACCAGCCGCGAAGTGATTGACAACGAGGATGGCACCAAGACCTGGATCCTCACCTTCTCCCTGGCCACCAAGGGCAACCGCACCTTGAAGGTCTATGCCGATGGCGAAGACACCGGCGTGGCCGTCAACTTTAAGATTGACAACGTTGCCACTGGCAAAGCGAAGCTCTATTCTGTGAGCGTTCCCGAGACGGCAAAGGTCAACGAACCCTTTACCGTCACCTTCGAGACGAACACGCATACAGAATATGTCCGTCTTTTCAATGAAAACGGTATGGGTCTGGCTCCCATCAGCTGCACCTATGAGGATGTGGACGGTGTTCGCGTGTGGACTTATGTGACCAGCGTTGGTTCCGTGGGCATCCGTGAATTCCATGCAGGCGTTGCTTCTGCGGACCGCGTCTTTACCCAGTCTCGTCAGACGGTTTCCATCCAAGTGCGCCGATAACGTTTTTGTTTCTTCTTCTTTCTTTGCCCCCGGTATTGGCTTTCCGCCAGTGCCGGGGGCGCTTTTTTGCCAAATTACTTGTATGAACATACTTTTGACTGCTTTTCAGGAAAACAGATGTATCTTTCTTATAAATTTTGGAATCTATTGTGCGATTTTTCCGTTTTTTCATTGACTCTACTCAAAATTTTTATTATGATAATAGTATCACTTGGTGTGACAAACCAGATGAAGAAGGAGTTGCAAAGGAAGATGAAAGCAAGAAAATCTCTGGCACTCGCGCTGGTCCTTTCCCTGCTGCTCAGCCTGGTTCCCACAATGGGCGCCCTGGCGGCCGACGAGAACTTCACCGAGGCGAAGTTCGACTTTGGCACGGCTGACAGCGCGGTAGCGGCCGGCTACACGAAGGTCACTCCGCAAACCCTTTACGACGAGGCGACCGGTTATGGCTGGCTCAACGATGAGCGCATTACCGTGACCGCCGGCGACCGGGCCAATGCGGACGCCTTGAAGTCCGACTGGGTTTCCGGCAACACCGTTCAGGACGGCTCAGACATCACCGCACCCACAAACGCCGAGGACGGAAACTACATTCATTTCTCTTATCCGACTTTTGTCCTAGACGTTCCAAACGGCATTTACACCGTTAAGACTATCCAGGGCGACTTCAACGAAGACACGGTTTCCGGTGCCATCGTTGAGGACATGCGTTCCTTCGCACCTTATTACGTCTCTCTGCCCAATGAGAGCTCGATTCCGAAGGGCGCGCGCACCACAAAGGCAGGCGAATTCCGCGAGACCACCAAACAAGTGGCGGTTTACGACGGACAGCTGACCATTCAACTGACCGGCACCAATTCCCGCCTCAATGCGGTGGAAGTCACCAAGGTTTCCTCTGCATCCGAGGGGACCCCGGGTATCAAACCCACGGTCTATGTGTGCAGCGATTCCACCGCCTATGGTTCTGCCACCAATAAGCCGGAAACCGGCTGGGGCAACCATCTGGCCGAATTTATGACCGATGCGGTCCTCGTCAACAATACCGCCATGGGCGGCAAGTCGGCCCGTGATTATCTGGCCGATGGGCTCTTCAACGACAGCGTTCTTCTGAACCTAAAGCCCGGCGACTATGTGCTGATTCAGTTCGGCCATAACGACTGCACGCCTATTCGTCCCAACCGGTACTCCAATCCGGCGGAGTTCAAGGAGTGGCTTGCGAAGTATGTGGACGCTGTCCGTGCGTTCGGCGCCACCCCGATTCTGGTAACGCCCCCCAACCGCGGCTTTACCGAAAACGGCAACAAGGTGGAAGGGAACACCTTCCTCAATTCCTTCCAGGCCTGGACCGACGCCCAGCGTGAGCTGGCCGCCGAGCAGGACGTGGAGCTGGTGGAGTTCAACTACTACACCATCGAATATTATAACCACATCGGCTGGGCCCGCTATCTCGCCGAGGTTTCCAGCGACTGCACTCACTTTAAAGACGGTGCGGCGGCTACCCTGGCCGCAAGCCAGCTTTCCTATCTGCTCTCCAAGTCGGATACCGGTCTTGCTGCCTATGCCACCGGGACACTGACCGAGGGCGTCACTGCAAAGCCCATTTCCACCCGTACCCTGGAGGCTGCCATGGCAAAGGGTGCTGCCCTTGACCCCAACGACTGGACGGCGGAGTCTTACTCTGACCTGACCGCCGCCCTGGCACAGGGACAGGATGTGGTGGATAATGCGCTGACCAAGACCCGCAGCGATGCGGACGCGGCCAAGACCGCCATTGAAAACGCCATTCAAAACCTGGTTTCGGCTATCAATACCTATAAGTTTGACTTTGGGTCTGGTGCTGTGGCCGACGGCTACACCAAGGTAACTGCAGCGGATAAGTTCACCGGCGACGCGGCTTACGGCTTCTCTGTGGAGTCCACAGTGGCCGACGTGGACCGCGGCACCGAGGACGCGCTCACGTCCGACTTTGTCACCGTCACCGGCGCTAAGTTCTCGGTAAAGCTGCCCGCAGGCGACTACACGGTTAAGGTAACTGCTGGCGACGCGCAGGAAGCCTCCAATGTGGGCTACACCATGAACAATGCCGCCAAGAAGAAGGCCGGAAACGTCAACGCCGGTTCTTTTAACACCGCTTCTTATCCGGTAGCCATTGTCAACGGCGTGCTGGAAATCAGCTTCTTAGGAAACAACGCCAAGGTCAACGCCATCGAAATTACCCCCATGGAAAAGCGTACGGCAGGCGATACGCCTACCCTGTACATCATTGGTGACTCCACTGTTACCAGCAAATCCGGCGCGGTAGGCATCGACAACCAGCGGTATCAGGGCTGGGGCGGTCACATCGCCGATTACCTGACCGGCATCCATGTGGATAACCGTGCCATCGCGGGACGGGGTATCCGCGGCTTCTTTGAAGCAGACAACGTGATGGATCCCCTGCTGACCACCATCAAGCCCGGCGATTATCTGGCTATCCAGTTCGGCCACAACGATAAAAATGCCACCAACGCGGGCCGGTACTCCACTGTTCCTCAGTTCAAGGAGTTCCTTCGCACGGCAGCGCAGGGTGCTCTGGACCGCGGTGCGACCCCGATTTTGATCACCGTGATGTCTCATATCCGCAACTTTAATGAGAGCGACCCTAACGATAAAAGCTATCCCCTGCGCCCCTTCTTGCCCGAAGAAGAAATTCCGCGTTCCTTCCCGGAATACGCCCAGGCAACACGGGAGGTAGCGGCGGAAATGGGCATCCCCTGCTACGACTTCAATGAGGAAACCTATCAGTTATATCAAGAAAAGGGCGTAACCTGGCTGCTGGAGAACGTCATTACGGCAGACGGCGTGCATCCCTTCGAAGGTAAGGGTTCTTCCTTCTTCGCTCGCATGGTAGCCGACGGCTTTGCAGACTTGGGTCTGGAAGGCTTCTCCGACAAGGTTCTGGCCAACCGGGACAAGGCAGAAGAAGTCTACAGCCAGCTTGACTCCATCATTCCCGAAATGTTCACCCCGGAATCTGCCGGAGCCGTTGTAAACGCTCTGACTGCCCTTATGGACGCCTTGGAAGATCCCGATGCGTTGCAAGTCGATGTGGCTCCCTTGATCGCAGCCTTGCAGCAGGCCATCGATAACCTGGATCTAGCGGTTACCGCCTCGAGTGACAAGGTTACGTATGAACCGAACGGAACTATTACCGTAACCATCCACACGAACGCCGGCATCGAAAAGCCCTATTTGGTCAGTGAAGCCGGTTATGGCCTTGCTACCACCCGCAGCAAGACGGAAAACCCGGACGGCACCATTACCTGGACGCTGACCTTCTCTCTGGCCACGAAGGGTGACCGTAGCCTGAAGGTATTTGTGGACGGGTATGACACCGGCTTAACGGTTGATTTCAAAATCAACAACGCGCCGACTGGACAAGCGAAGCTGTTCGGCGTTTCACTTCCTGGCTCTGCCAAGGTAAACGAGCCCTTCACCGTTACCTTTAAGACCAACCAATACACCGAATACGTCCGTCTCTTCAACGAAAACGGCATGGGGCTTGCGCCGATCAGCTGCACCTATGAGGACGAAGGCGATATGCGCATTTGGTCTTATGTGGTCAGTGTTGGCTCCGCAGGCGCACGTGACTTCCAGGTAGGCGTTGCTTCCGCGGACCGGGTCTTTACGAAGTCCACCCAGACCGTCGGGATTCTTGTAAAAAGATAACGATTGAAGTAACGTACAAACAAAACCCCTGCCCCGGTCCATCTAAAAGCCGGGGCAGGGGTTCTTTTATAAACGAACATGGAGCGGGTTGCATTTGGGTTCATTTGGAATAAAAGCGCCTTTGCCTATATTTCCAACATCGTTGCATGGCTGTTCCCAATCAGTTTTAAGATTGCATCATAGGGCATTGGGCCGGATATAGGGGGTATTGTATTAAAATAGGGCCTACTACATCAGATGGATACCCTTCACAACAACTTTCTTTATATATAGCTGCCGATAAAAGTCTTCTGTCATCCGTTCCTCATTATGCGTTACACAAACCTGTCCCACCCAGCCGAAAAAACTGCGCAAAATTTGACCTTTTTCTTTGATGATGCTGAATTCGAGCGAAAAAGAGGAGCATGGTATACCCCATTCTCTAGCAGACAGTAAGTCAACTGCATTGTCCAATTCGGCGGGATAGGCGCAGCCATAAGAATTTCTCTTCCAAAAACAAAATAGACACCTTTTGTTTTTTCAAAAGGTGTCTATTCTCTGTTAAATAAGCACCAGACATTAAATAACGAAACGCATTCGAGAATATACGTAAACAAAAAAGCACCAAGGATTGCCTTAGTGCTTTTTCTGGCTCCTCAAGTTGGACTCGAACCAACGACCCTGCGGTTAACAGCCGCATGCTCTACCAACTGAGCTATTGAGGAATATAGGACAAGATCGAAACCGA